>NZ_JALBWP010000009.1:0-419745 GCF_050026795.1 Rhodanobacter aciditrophus | reverse complement strand
CATTACTGACTTTCTTTGGGTGGGACGCTTTGCATTGCTTGGACAGGTCAACAACCCGCCAGCGCAAGGCGTCCACACAATTCACCTGTGCACACTGTCAAAGATCAATCTCGCCACGAACCCTTCCAGATTCGCCCCGTGACCTTTCGTCCCGGGTGAGCCGCCCATTCTACATCGTTCTTTCAGGCCGTCAACAGTCTCGATGAAGATTTGTTTCAACGAGCCGGTGAATGCCGTGCCGATGCAGCAGCAGGGCGGCGAATACTAGGGAGGCACCCGAACCTTGGCAAGCGGATTCTTCGAAAAATTTTCACTCTTTCGCGCAAGCCTCTGATCTTGCGCAAAACATTTTTCTCGAAACCACGGGTGCTCAGCTGCCGACCAGCCGCACCCTGGCGAAGTTGCGCTTGCCCACCTGCAGCACGCCCTCGAAGCCGGCGGTGAACACGCGCTGCGCGTCCTCCACCACCTCCGCGTCGATGCGCACCGCACGCTCCTTGAGCTTGCGGTTCGCTTCGGAGTTGCTCGCGGTGAGCCCCGCCGCCGTGAGCAGCGCAGGCAGGCGCAGACCCTCGGCGGGCGCAGCGACCTCGCTGAGCGGGAGCAGCGACGTGTCGCCCTCGCCGCGCACCACCGCATGCCAGCCGGCGATGGCCTGCTCGGCGGCAGCCGTGTCGTGGAAGCGTGCGGCCAGTTCGCGCGCGAGGCGCAACTTGGCGTCGCGCGGATTCAGCGCGCCGCTTTCCACTTCCCGCTTCATGCGCGCCAGTTCGTCCAGCGACACGTCGAAGCTGAGCAGCTCGAACCAGCGCCACATCAGTGCGTCGTCGATCTTCATCGTCTTGGTGACGATGTCGATCGCGGGTTCGTCGATGCCGATGTAGTTGCCCAGCGACTTGGACATCTTGTTGACGCCATCAAGGCCCTCGAGCAGCGGCATGGTGAGCACGATCTGCGGCTTCTGCCCGAAGTGTTCCTGCAGGCCGCGGCCCATCAGCAGGTTGAACTTCTGGTCAGTGCCGCCGAGCTCGACATCGGCCTCGAGCGCGACCGAGTCGTACCCCTGCACCAGCGGATAGAGGAATTCGTGGATGGCGATCGATTGCTGCGCGGCATAGCGCTTGGCGAAATCGTCGCGCTCCAGCATGCGCGCCACGGTGTGCTGGGCGGCGAGCTTGATCATGTCGGCCGCGCCCATCTTGCCGAACCACTCGGAATTGAAGCGCACCTCCGTGCGCTCGCGGTCGAGCACCTTGTAGACCTGCGCGGCGTAGGTCTCGGCGTTCTTCAGCACGTCCTCGCGGGTGAGCGGCTTGCGCGTGGCGTTCTTGCCGGTGGGATCGCCGATCATGCCGGTGAAGTCGCCGATCAGGAAGATCACCTGGTGCCCCAGATCCTGGAACTGGCGCATCTTGTTGAGCAGCACGGTATGGCCGAGGTGCAGGTCCGGGGCGGTGGGATCGAAGCCGGCCTTGATGCGCAGCGGGCGGCCGCTCTTCAGCCGCTCCAGCAAGTCCTCGCGCTTGATGATTTCGTCGGCGCCGCGCGCGATCGCGGCCAGCGCCTGCTCGGGTTCGTTCATGCATCCCTCGGGGTTGTGGTTGCCATGACAGCCATTCGCGGGATGGCAATCACGTTTCGGCGTTAATTGTGCGTTAACCGAAAACCCAGCGCAAACCCTTGATGGGAAAGGCATTGACGCACTTGTCACGCGACGACTATGGTACGCGGGTTTGTTACTTTGTACGACGAGGCTCGCGCAGCATGGGTGAGGAAAATCGGGGGGCGCGCCACGCACGCAAGCAGGCCATCTGCCGCAAGGCGCAGCGTCGGCACGTCAGCTTCTACGAGCGCTGCGCGCACTGGTCGTTCGACCGTTCGGAATCCACCACGCCGATCCACTGGCACCGCGAACGCTGGGTGCTGGCCGGCACCGCGCTGATGGCGACCCTGCTCTCCGGCTTCCTCATGCCGGCTTGGGCCACCGCGATGAAACCGGCGCCGACGGTCGAGGCGCACACCCTGCTGCCACTGGCCCTGCCGAAGCCGGACCCCGTCCGCCAGACGGCATCCACGGTGGACGACTGGCAGGTAGTGCGCGTGCAACCGGGCCAGACGCTGTCCGACATCTTCAGCGGTCGCGGCCTGAGCCTCACCGACCTGCAGAAAGTGATGGACGCGGCGGGCAACGCGAAGTCCGCATTGCACAACATCCGCCCCGGCGAGGAATTCGACTTCCTGCTCGGCCCCGGCGGCAGCCTGCGCGGCTTCCGTTTCGACAAGGACCAGGCCAACCGCGCCATCGTGCGTCTCGACGGCCCGCAACCCGCGCTCACCCTGCAGCCGCGCGACATGGACGTGCGAGAGGAAGTGGCTCACGGCGTGATCCGCAGCAGCCTGTATGCCGCCGGCGACCAGGCCGGCCTCAGCGCGGCGATGGTGGGCAAGCTGGCCGACCTGTTCAAGTACGACGTCGACTTCGTGCAGGACCTGCGCGAAGGCGACAGCTTCACCGTGATCTATGACGACATCTACCGCGATGGCGTGCGCTACGGCGAAGGCGACATCGTGGCCGCGGAGTTCGTGAACCAGGGCAAGCGCTACACCGCCTACCGCTTCAGGAAGGCCGACGGCAGCTACGGCTGGTTCAGCGAGGACGGCCGTCCGATCCAGAAGGCCTTCCTGCGCATCCCGGTGGATTTCACCCGCATCTCCTCGCCGTTCAGCGCGGCACGCATGCATCCGATACTCGGCCGCATGCGCGCGCACAAGGGTGTGGACTACGCCGCACCGACAGGCACGCCGATCCACGCTGCCGGCGACGGCGTGATCAAGTACCGCGGCTGGGAAAACGGCTACGGCAACTTCGTGCTGATCCAGCACAACAAGGACATCAGCACCGCCTACGGCCACATGTCGCGCTTCGCTCCCGGCGAACACGTCGGTTCGCACGTGAAGCAGGGCCAGATCATCGGTTACGTGGGCATGACCGGCCTCGCCACCGGTCCGCACCTGCACTACGAATTCCGCGTGGACGGCGTACAGCGCAACCCGCAGACGGTGACGCTGCCCAAGCCCGAGCCGCTGCCCGCGGCCCAGCTGGCGAAGTTCAAGGCCACCGTGGTCAAGCCCGAGCTGGCGCGACTGGAACGGATCGACCAGCGCATCCAGCTGGCCCGGAACAACACCCCGAACACCGACAACTGAGCGCCGCGCCCACGTGAGTGATGCCGCGTCGCTCTACCTCGGCCTGATCTCCGGCACCAGCGCCGACGGCATCGACGCTGCGCTGGTGTCGTTCGAACACGACCGGCCACGCCTGCTGGCCGCACGCACACACCCGTGGCCCGACGCGCTGCGCGCACGGATCCTAGCGGTGGCGCAGGGTGAAACGGCCCTCGATCTCGATGCCTTCGGACAGCTGGACGTGGCGCTGGGCCACGGTTTCGCCGATGCCGCGCTGGCGCTGCTGCGCGAGAGCGGCACGCCGGCCGCCGCGGTGCGCGCAATCGGCTCGCATGGCCAGACGGTGCGCCATCGCCCCTTCGGCGAATTCCCATTCACCCTGCAGTTGGGCGACCCGACGACGATCGCCGAACGCTGCGGCATCGACGTGGTAGCGGACTTCCGCCGTGCCGACCTGGCCGCCGGCGGCCAGGGCGCACCGCTGCTGCCGGCCGTGCATGCGATGTTGCTGGCGCATCCCGGCCATGCCCGTGTGGTGCTCAACCTCGGCGGCATCGCGAACATCACCGTGCTGGGCGCCGACGGCAGCGTGATCGGCTTCGATACCGGCCCGGCGAACGGGTTGCTCGACGCCTGGCACCTGCGCCACCGCGGCGAGGCGTTCGACCGCGACGGCGCGTTCGCCGCCAGCGGCAAGATCGACGACGCGCTGCTCGAGGCGCTGCTGGCCGATCCCTATTTCGCGCTGGCGCCGCCCAAGAGCACCGGTCGCGAATACTTCCATCTCGACTGGCTCGCCGCACATCCGCGCGTGGGCGCACTGGCACCGGCCGACGTGCAGGCCACGCTGCTGGAGTTCACCGTGCGCAGCGTGGCCGAAGCGATCGAACGCCATGCGCCGGCAGCGGGAGACGTGCTGGCCTGCGGTGGCGGCGTACACAACCGCGCGTTGATGCGCCGGCTCGGCGAACGGCTGGCGCCACGCACCGTGTCGAGCACGGCGGCGTTCGGCATCGATCCGGATTTCCTCGAGGCCAGCGCGTTCGCCTGGCTGGCCCGGCAGCGCCTGCTCGGCCTGCCCGGCAACCTGCCCGCAGTCACCGGTGCGCGGGGGCCGCGCCTGC
Source organism: Rhodanobacter aciditrophus (assembly GCF_050026795.1). NCBI lineage: Bacteria > Pseudomonadati > Pseudomonadota > Gammaproteobacteria > Lysobacterales > Rhodanobacteraceae > Rhodanobacter > Rhodanobacter aciditrophus. Next base: position 415,435 of record NZ_JALBWP010000009.1, on the reverse strand, counting down.
TCGGCGCCATCCATCCCGCGCCGCGCTGAGCCGGCTCACTCGAACAGGGCAGTCTCGCGCGCGACCGGCACCAGCTGGTCGCCGCGCGCACTCGACAACGCCTGCACGGTTTCCCGGAACACCGCCTGCTCGGTCGCGTTCCACGAGCCGGCAGGCATGGCGAGTTCGTCGGCGTCGACCAGGGCCTCGGCCTGCTGGCCGCTTTCGGCCACGCCAAGGCCACGCCGCAATGCGTGCAGCAGCACCTCGTTGAGGCTCCACTGGCGGTTCTTGGCGAACGCCTGGATGCGTTCGGCCAGCAGATGGTCGACATGGCGTATCACGAGATCGGGCATTCGTCGGCTCCTTGCACGCGGCGCCCCCTGCGTCGCCGATGATGCCAGCATGGCGGCGGCCGGCAAGCGGCGCGCCGCCGATCCGTGGCCTGCGCCGCATCTGCGACGTGAACCCGTACTCAGTGCGGGCGCGCCAGCTCGGCGCGGTCGATCGCGCGGCGCAGCGCGAGGACCAGCAGCAGGCCGGGCAACGCCGACAGCGCGGTGATCGTGAAGAAATTGGACCAACCCACCTGCGGAACCAGCCACGCCGCCAGCGGCCCCAGGAACACCCGCCCCACCGCCGACAGCGAGGACAGCAGCGCATATTGCGTGGCCGAGTAGCGCACGTTGCACAACGCCGTCACCAGCACCACGAAAGCGGTGCTGCCCAGGCCGCTGAAAAAGTTCTCCGCGCCCACCACGATCGCCAGCGCCAGCAAGTCGGGGCCGCTGTGCACCAGCCAGATGTAGCCCAGATTCACCAGCGCCTGCAGCACGCCCAGCACCAGCAGCGCGGGGAACAGACGCATCCGCGTCACTACCCAGCCGCCCGCGAGCGCGCCGCACAGGCCGGCGGCGAGGCCGAAGGTCTTGTTGATCGCGCCGAGCTGGGTCAGCGAGAACTGCGGCACGCGCAACAGGAAGGTGGTCGACAGCGACAGCGCGAACGCGTCGCACAGCTTGTACAGCACCATCAGCGCCAGCCACGCCAGCGCCAGCGCGCCGTAGCGCTGGAAGAAATCGGCGAACGGCTGCACCACTGCCTCGGCAAAGCTGCGCGCCGGGCGCTCGTCCGGCGCGTCGGGCGAAGCGATGGTGACCAGGATCGCCACCAGCATCAGCGCACCCATCAGGCGGTAGGTCCAGGCCCAACCCACGTGATCGGCAAGAATCAGCGCGAGGGCGCCGGACACCAGCATCGCGGTGCGGTAGCCGCCTTGCGTCAATGCGGTGCCCCAGCCGCGCTCCTCCGGACGCAACAGGTCCGTGCGGTGCGCATCGAACGCGATGTCCTGGGTGGCGGAGGCAAACGCCAGCAGCACGCCGAAGAACGCGATCGTGCTTGCCGCGCCCTGCGGCGTGTAGAAACTCATGCTGATCAGCGCCGCGCCGCAGAGCAGCTGCATCAGCATGATCCAGCCGCGGCGGCGGCCGAGGAACGGCAGCGGCAGGCGGTCCAGCAACGGCGCCCACAGGAACTTGAACACGTAGGCCTGGCCGATCAGGGTGACCCAGCCGATCGTCCTCAGGCTCAGGCCGGCGGTGGTGAACCACGCCTGCAGCGTCGGGTTGGAAAGCGCCAGCGGCAGGCCGGAGGAAAAGCCCAGCAGACCGACGCTGAATACGCGCCAGTTGCGCCCCGGTACGCTGGCCGCGCCCTCAGTCGGCATAGTCGACGGTATACGGCGCGTGGTCGGAGAAGCGCTCGTCGCGGTAGATCGCGCAACGCTTCAGGCGCCTGGCCAGCGCAGGCGTGACGAACTGGTAGTCGATGCGCCAACCCACGTCGTTCTCGCGGGCGCGGCCGCGGTTCGACCACCAGGTGTAGTCCTCGCCCTCTGGATGCAGCGTGCGGTAGCTGTCCACCCAGCCGCGCTCGACCAGGCCGTTGAGCCAGGCGCGCTCCTGCGGCAGGCAGCCGGAGTTCTTCTGGTTGGACTTCCAGTTCCTGATGTCCTTCTCGCTGCGCACGATGTTCCAGTCGCCGCACAGCACGTAGTCGCGGTCGCTCTTCAGCCACTCGTCGAGGATCGGCGCCAGCCAGTCCATCGCCTTGAACTTGAACTGCTGGCGCTCCTCGCCGGAGGAGCCGGACGGCACGTACAGCGAGACGACGCTGAGCTTGCCGAAGCGCGCCTCCACGTAGCGGCCTTCCTCGTCGAACGGGTTCCAGCCCAGCGCGGTGCGTACCTCGTCGGGCTCGCGCTTCGTGTAGATCGCCACGCCCGAATAGCCTTTCTTGCTGCTGGCGTCACGGTAGAAGCAGTGGTGGCCGTCGGGGCGGAACATCGGATCGGCGAGCTGGTCTTCCTGCGCCTTGGTTTCCTGCAGGCAGACCACGTCGGCCTTCTGCTTCCGCAACCACTCGAACACGCCCTTGGTCGCGGCCGAGCGGATACCGTTGGCGTTCAGGCTGATGATGCGCATGCGTGACTCCCGGGGCGATGCGGGCATCATAGCAACCATGCCGGTACCGCCCGCCATCGATGTGCGGCCAGTCACGCCCGCCTTGCGCGACGCCGTGCTGCGCCTGCGCGTGCAGCCGGAGCAGGAGGGCTTCGTGAGCCCGCCCGCGCGCACCCTGCCCGACGCCGAACACTGTTCCGGCAGCGAACCGATGGCGATCCTGCTCGACGGCGTGCCGATCGGCTACTACCGCATCGAGCGCAGCGCGCGCAGCCTCACCGGCCGCGACGACGATGCCGACGCGCTGGGCCTGCGCTCGTTCCAGCTCGACGCGGCATGGCAGGGGCGCGGCCTCGGCTCGGCCGCGATGGCAGCGCTGCTGGCCGACCTGGCGCAACGCCATCCGCAGGCGCGGCGCATCATGCTGACGGTGGGCTGCGACAACACCACGGCGCTGGAGCTCTACCGGCGTGCGGGCTTCGCGAACAGCGGCGCGCTGTACCATGGCGGCCGTTCCGGGCCGCAGCATCTGCTGTGGCGCGCCCTACCCTGACGAGAGTTTCCATGCACGACTACCAGCGCGACTTCATCGAACTCACCCTGCAGCGCGAGGTGCTGCGCTTCGGCGAATTCACGCTGAAGTCCGGGCGGCAGAGCCCGTACTTCTTCAACATGGGACGCATCGATTCCGGCGCGGCGCTGAGCCGGCTGGGCCGCGCCTACGCCGCCGCGGTGGCGAACGCGGGGATCGACGTGGACATGCTGTTCGGCCCCGCCTACAAGGGCATTGCGCTGGCCGCCGCCACCGCGATCGCGCTGGCCGACCAGCACGGCCGCGACCTGCCGTGGGCCTACAACCGCAAGGAGGCCAAGGATCACGGCGAGGGCGGCGTGCTGGTGGGTGCACCGCTGAAGGGCCGCGTGCTGATCGTGGACGACGTGATGACCGCCGGCACCGCGGTGCGCGAGTCGCTGGCGCTGATCCGCGCCCACGGCGCCGAGCCCGCCGGCGTACTGATCGCGCTGGACCGGCAGGAGCGCGGCCAGGGCGAGCTTTCCGCCGCACAGGAAGTGACGCGCGACTACGGCATCCCGGTGATCGCGATCACCAGCCTCGCCGACGTGCTGGCCTACGCGGGTGAGCGACCCGAACTGGCGGCCGAGCATGCGCGCCTGCTCGCCTATCGGGCGCGCTACGGCGTGGACGGCTGAGAGCCCGTTCACGGCTCGCGACGACAGGCCGGCGCGGCGGCGGTGCAGCAGCACAACGGCGTCTATACTTCCCGCGAAGGGGTACTCATGCGCAAGTCACTGTCCATCCTGACCATCGCCGCGCTGCTTGCCAGCGTGCCGGTCTTCGCCCAGCAGCAGGGCGCGAACGCCAACGGTGTGCGCTACAAGTGGGTGGACGGCAAGGGCTTGCCGCATTTCAGCGACAGCCTCACGCAGGACGCGCTCAAGTACGGCTATGACGTGGTCAACGACCAGGGCATGGTGGTGCAGCGCGTGCAGCGCCAGCTCAGCCCGGAGGAGCGCGCCGCCGCGCAGAAGCTCGCCGCGCAGCAGGCCGCCGCCCGGCGCGCCGCCCAGGACCAGGCCCGCGCGGATGAGCAGATGCTGGCCGCCTATCCCGACGAGGCCGCGTACAAGGCCGCCCTGCAGCAGTCGCTGGCGAACCTGGACCAGCAGATCCACACCAGCAAGCTCAACCTGCGCAGCCAGGAGCAGGCGCTGACCGAACTGCTGGGCCGCGGCGCCGAGTTCGAGCACAACAAGCAGCCACTGCCGAAGTCCCTGCAGGACGGCATCGCCAAGCAGCGCGGCGTGGTCAGCGGCCTGCAGGCGCTGCTGCAGCGCCAGCAGGCGCAGCGCGCGCAGGCCGCCCAGGAACAGCCGCAGCAGCTCGCGCACTACCGCGCCCTGCAGGCCGCACAGCAAGGACAGCCCTGAGAGACGTTCGGAATCTCCCCATGCCCGCATGGGTTGCCCTCGCATGGCCTCCGGGTGGCGCCCCGCGAGTGCAACGCATGCGGCGTGGAGATGCCGAACCGGCCCCATGCCGCCGTGCGGCACGGATGGCGCGAAGCGAAGGCCCGGCCATGCCGGGCCTTCGGCGCTCGATCAGAACGGCAGCTTCAGCGCCGGATCGACCGCCAGCAGCTGCGCGCGGAACACCTGCTGGATGCGCTTGAGCGCGGCCGGGTTGTCGGCGTCGAAGCGCAGCACCAGCACCGGCGTGGTGTTCGATGCCCGCACCAGGCCCCAGCCGTCCGGCCAGTCGGCGCGCACGCCGTCGATCGTGATGAGCGTGGCGTCGGCGAAGCCCGCCTTGGCGCGGAACTTCTCCATGAAGCGGTAGTGCTCGCCCTCGGCCAGCTCGATCTTCAGCTCCGGCGTGGAAACGCCCTTGGGCAGGGTGGCGAAGATCTCCTCCGGCGTGCGGTCCTCCAGATCGCCGGCGAGGATCTCCATCAGCCGCGCGCCGGCGTAGATGCCGTCGTCGAAGCCGTACCAGCGTTCCTTGAAGAAGAAGTGCCCGCTCATCTCGCCGGCCAGCTCCGCGCCCGTCTCGCGCATCTTGCCCTTGATCAGCGAGTGGCCGGTGCGCCACATCAGCGGACTGCCGCCAGCCTCGAGAATCTGGCCCTTCAGGTGCCCGGTGCACTTCACGTCGTAGATGATGGTGGCGCCCGGCTGGCGCGCCAGCACGTCACGCGCGAACAGCATCAGCAGGCGGTCGGGGAAGACGATCTCGCCCGCCCTGGTCACCACGCCGAGGCGGTCGCCGTCGCCGTCGAAGGCCACGCCGAGGTCGGCGCCGGTCTGCTTCACCGCGAGGATCAGGTCCTCGAGGTTGTGCGGATCGGAGGGATCGGGGTGATGGTTCGGAAACGTGCCGTCCACCTCGCAGTACAGCGGCACCACCTCGCAGCCGATACCGGAAAGCACCTGCGGGGCCAGCGCGCCGGGGATCCCGTTGCCACAGTCCACCACCACCTTGAGCCGGCGTTCGGCCTGCACGTCGGAGACGATGCGCTCAAGGTAGTCGGGCAGCACGTCGACCTGGCGCAGGCTGCCCTCGTTGCCCGTTTCCAGCGTGTTCTCGGCGATGCGCCGGTAGAGGTCCTGGATCGAGCCCTCGGACAGGGTCTGCCCGCCGATCACGATCTTGAAGCCGTTGTAGTCGGGCGGGTTGTGGCTGCCGGTCACCGCCACGCCGCAGCCGGTGTTGTAGTGGTAGGTGGCGAAATACACCACCGGCGTGGGCACCGCGCCGAGGTCGATCACATCGATGCCCGCCTCGCGCAGGCCGTCGGCCAGCGCGCCGGCCAGCTCCGGGCCGGACAGGCGGCCATCGCGGCCCACCACGATCTCGGTGAGGGCCTGCTCACGCATCAAGGTGCCGATGGATTGGCCGAGCAGGCGCGCCACGCCGGCGTTCAGCGTCCGGCCCACCACGCCGCGGATGTCGTAGGCGCGGAAGATCGACGGGTCGACCGCGATGTTCGCTGGGGATTTCGGCACCGGCGCGGGCGCCGGCGTAGCGGCGAGCTTGGCGAGTACCGGTACGGGCGGTGCGGTCTTGCGGGCGGCTTCCCTGGACAACTTGAACTCCTCGATGTCGATGTCTTGCTCGGCGACCGGCAACTCGCGTCGACGCAGCCTCCACCACAACAGATACAGCCCCGCGCCGAGGCCGGCCAGCGCCAGCAGCGCCGTCAGCGGCCAGGTGCGTGGCAGCACGATGAAGGCCATCGGCAGTGCCGCGGCGACGCTGAACGCGCTGCCCGGCACCGGCTTGGCGACCGGCTCCACCTCGGCGGCGGAACTGCCGTGCGAAAGGATACGCATGTCGGTGCTGACATCGCCCTGGCGCAGGTCCAGCCGGCCGCCTGCGGGCGGTGTCGCCTCGAAGGCCTGCTGCACTGGCGCGAACGGCAGCTCCACCCACAGCCAGGCCTGCGCCTGCTGTGGCGAGCCGAGCGGCAGCACCACGCTCAGCCGGCGGTCGCCCACGCCATACGACACGCTCGCGACCGGCGGCAGGCCGTCGGCGGTCTGCGCCGCCATCAGCTGCGCCGCCTTGGCGTAGCCGAATTCGCGGAAATTCGCGTGCACCACCTCCTCGAGGCTGCCGCTGTAGATGTCCAGCTGGCGCGCCTGCGGCAACTTCGCGTGCAGCGCCGTCACCAGCTGGGCACGGTCGCCCTGCAGCGCGGCGGGATCCAGCGAAGCCACCGCCTGCTCCACCGTGGCGCGCTGCGCGGCGACCACCTGCGCCAGCTTCCGCACCGCTTCGTCCCGTGCCTGCTGCACGCGTACCGCCGCGCTGCCTTCGTCCGCGATCAGCCAGGTCTGCCAGGCACAGAACGCGCCCAGCAGCAGCAGCAGCGTGCCCAGCGCCAGCGGCCACAGGCGGCGCCAGTCCGGCTGTGTGCGCCAGCGCGATCCGTTTGCGTCACTCATCGCCATCCCCTGTACCTGCAGGTGCCCGTCACCACCGGCTCGTCCCCGCGCCGAACCGGAATCACTTGATGCCCGTCGAACCGAAGCCGCCCGTGCCGCGCACGCTGGGCGCGAACTCGTCCACGACGTTCAGCCGCGCCTGTGCCACCGGCACCAGCAGCAGCTGGGCGATGCGGTCGCCCACGCCGATGGTGACCGGCTCGCGGCCGCGGTTCCAGCAGGAGATCATCAGCGGGCCCTGATAGTCGGCGTCGATCACCCCGACCAGGTTGCCCATCACCAGGCCCTGTTTGTGGCCCAGCCCGGAGCGCGGCACGATCAGCGCACACCAGCCCTGGTCACCGATGTGGATGGCGATGCCGCTGGGCACCAGCGCGCTGTCGCCGGGGGCCAGCGTGAGCGGCGACTCCAGCGCGGCACGCAGGTCCATGCCCGCGCTGCCGGCGGTAGCCGCTTCGGGCAGCGGAATCGTGTCGCCCAGCCGCGGATCGAGGATCTTCAGTTCCACTTCCAGCATCGTCGTGCTCACCCGCGCACCGCGCGATAGCGTTCGGCCACGCAGCCCACCAGTTGCCGCGCCAGCTCGCTCTTGCCGGCGCGCGCCAGCGCCAGCATGCCGTCGGCCCAGTACACGTCCAGCGCGTTGTCGGCGGTTTCGAAACCCAGGCCGTCGCCGACACGGTTGGCGGCGATCATGTCGAGCCCTTTGCGTTGCAGCTTGTCCTGCGCGTAGCGCGCCACGTCGTGCGTCTCGGCGGCGAAGCCCACCAGGAACGGATGGGCGGGGCGTACGGCCAGGCTGCCGAGGATGTCGGGATTCTCCGCCAGCTGCAGCACCAGGTCGGCACCGGCCTGCTTCTTCAGCTTGCGCTCGGCCACTTCGGCCGGCCGGTAGTCGCCCACCGCGGCCGCGCCGATGTAGATCGACGCCTGCGCGCAGGCATCGAGCACCGCGGCCTGCATCTGCGCCGCGCTGCGCACGTCGATGCGGCGTGCCACGCCGGGCGGCGTGGCGAGGCTCACCGGTCCCGCCACCAGGGTGACCCGCGCGCCCGCCTCGGCCGCGGCCTGCGCCACCGCGAAACCCATCTTGCCGGAGCTGCGGTTGCCGATGAAACGCACCGGGTCGATGTCCTCGAACGTGGGGCCGGCGCTGACCACCACCTCCAGCCCGGCCAGCGCACCGCCGCCGAACGAGGCGGCCAGCGCGTCGCGCAGTTCCAGCGGCTCCAGCATGCGGCCCGTACCCACGTCGCCGCAGGCCTGTTCGCCCGCGGCCGGACCCAGCACCTGCACGCCGCGCTGGCGCAGCACGGCGATGTTGGCCTGCACCGCCGGGTGTGCCCACATCTGCTGGTTCATCGCCGGCGCCACCGCCAGTGGCGCGGCGCTGGCCAGGCACAGCGTGGTGAGCAGGTCGTCGGCGTGGCCGTGGGCCAGTTTCGCGAGGACGTCCGCGCTCGCCGGCGCGATCACGATGCGCTCGGCCCAGCGCGCCATCTCGATGTGGCCCATCGCCGCCTCGGCGCTCTCGTCCCACAGCGAAGTGCGCACCGGCTGGCCGGACAAGGCCTGGAAGGTGGCCGGTCCCACGAAGTGCGTGGCGCCTGCGGTCATCACCACACGCACCTCCGCACCCTGCTCGCGCAGGCGGCGGACCAGTTCGCAGGACTTGTAGGCGGCGATGCCGCCGGACACTCCCAGCAGGATGCGGCGTTGGGCGAGGCTCATGTAGGCAGGGCCTGACGTGCGGGCAGACGTTTAGCTTACCGGAATCGTGCCGCGCGACTGCTGCCCGCATCGCATCCGCGCCGGCACGCTGGCGGCATGAGCATCCGCGACTGGCCCGAAGGCGAACGTCCCCGCGAGAAGCTGCTGGCCCGCGGCAGCGGTGCGCTGTCCGACGCCGAATTGCTGGCCGTGCTGCTGGGCAGCGGCGTGCGTGGCAAGGATGCCATCGCGCTGGGCCGCGAGCTGCTGGTGGGCGCGGGCAGCCTCGGCGCTCTGCTCGGTCGGCCCGATCAGTCGGTGCGTGCCGCGGGCCTCGGCCCCGCCAAGCGGGCCCGCATCGCCGCCGCGCTGGAACTGGCCCGGCGCAGCCTCGCCGAGCAGTTGCACGAGCAGCCCGCACTGGGCAACCCGCGCGACAGCGGCGACTTCCTCAGCGCCCGCCTGCGCCACCTGCCCTACGAGGTGTTTGGCTGCCTGTACCTGGACAACCGGCATCGCGTGCTGGCCTTCGAGGAGCTGTTCCGCGGCACCGTGGACGGCGCCAGCGTGCATCCGCGCGAAGTGGTGCGCGCCTGCCTGCGGCACAACGCCTGCGCGGTGATCTTCGCCCACAACCACCCGAGCGGGGTGGCCGAGCCCAGCGCGGCCGACCGCGCGATCACCCGTGAGCTGCGCGAGGCGCTGCAACTGGTGGGCGTGCGCGTGCTGGACCACCTGGTGATCGGCAGCGGCGAGCCGGTATCGATGGCCGCACGCGGCCTGATCTGAGCCCGCGAGACAAAAACGTCGGAGCGATTTGTGGATTTTCGTGAAGAGTGCGGCCATGGGTGGCCGCCCGTTTGATCTTCGCGTTCAAGGACGAACGCACAAAAAAAGCGGCGCGGGATGAGCCGCGCCGTGGTTGCCGATTCTGGGGAGCGGAGAGAGCGGCGTCTCCGGGCGCCGGAAGTGGAGGGGAGTCGCCACCGGCACGCAGCCAGTGTGGCGCCGCCGCATGACAGGGCCATGACGATCCCGTGCGACGACGATGACCGCCAGGCGGCCATTACTTATGCACAAAAGCCAGTGGCCAGCACTTGCATCGCCCAACGCAACCATGACTTCAAGCATGACTTATATGTGCCTGATGTGAAATATTTTTTCCTGATGAAAGCGGCATGACCCCGCAGCCGGAACCTGGCTGGCCATATCGGGCCCGGCTTTCCCCACAGACTTATCCACAGGCGGCGCGCGGCGCCGCAGCATGCTGTTGCCCGGCCGGCCAAGGAGCCGCCCGCGCCGGCCGGTCTGCTAGGATTGCCGGTTCCATCCCGGAATCGTCGCGCCCGTGAAAGCCCAGCTGCACGAACTGGTCCTCGAGGCCATCCACGCCCTGCAAACCCAGGCTGCCCTACCCGTCGATCTCGTGGTGCCCGGCTTCGTGATCGAGCGCACGCGCAGCCGCGAACATGGCGACTTCGCCTGCAACGCCGCCATGCTGCTGGCCAAACCCGCACGCGCCAAGCCGCGCGAGCTAGCCGAGAAGCTGGTGGCCGCACTGCCGGCCAGCGATCTGCTGGCGGGGGTGGAGATCGCCGGGCCCGGCTTCATCAACTTCTTCCTCACTGCCGGCGCCAGCCAGTCGCAGGTGCGCCGCATCCTCGAGCACGGCGCGGACTACGGCCGCAACGCGCAGGGCGCGGGCCGCACGGTGGGCGTGGAGTTCGTCTCGGCCAATCCCACCGGCCCGCTGCACGTGGGCCACGGCCGCAATGCGGCGCTGGGCGACTGCGTGGCACGCCTGCTGGAAGCTTGCGGCTGGAACGTGAAGCGCGAGTTCTACTACAACGACGCCGGCGTGCAGATCGCCAACCTCGCGACCTCCACCCAGGCGCGCGCCAGGGGCATCGCTCCCGGCGATGCCGGCTGGCCCGAGGATGGCTACCGCGGCGACTACATCGCCGACGTGGCCAGGGCCTATCTCGCCGGCGACAGCGTCACCGTGGAAGGCCACACCGTCACCGGCGCGAAGGACGCGGAGAACCTCGATGCGATCCGTGCCTTTGCCGTGGCCTACCTGCGCCGCGAGCAGAACCTCGACCTGCAGGCCTTCGGCGTGGGCTTCGACGTGTACTTCCTCGAATCCTCGCTGTACACCGACGGCAAGGTGGAGGAAACCGTGCGCGAGCTGATCGCCCACGGCCACACCTACGAGGAAGGTGGCGCGCTGTGGCTGAAGACCACCGACTTCGGCGACGACAAGGACCGCGTGATGCGCAAGTCGGACGGCACCTACACGTATTTCGTGCCGGACGTGGCTTATCACCTCAGCAAATGGCAGCGCGGCTACGGCAAGGCGATCACCGTGCTGGGTTCCGACCACCACGGCTCGCTGGCCCGCGTGAAGGCCGGCCTGCAGGCGCTGGACGCGGGCATCCCCAAGGGCTACCCCGACTACCTGCTGTACCAGATGGTCACCGTGATGCGCGGCGGCGAGGAGGTGAAGATCTCCAAGCGCGCCGGCAGCTACGTCACCCTGCGCGACCTGATCGACGAGGTGGGCCGCGACGCCACGCGCTATTTCCTGATTTCGCGCAAGGGCGATTCGCAGCTGGTGTTCGACATCGACCTCGCGCGCTCGCAAACCAACGACAACCCGGTGTACTACATCCAGTACGCCCACGCCCGCGTGTGCTCGGTGCTGCGCCAGGCCGGCGAGAAAGGGTTCACGTTCGATCAGGACAATGGGCTCAGGCAACTTGCGCGGCTGGACAACGAACACGAGCAGGCCCTGCTCACCGAGCTGTCGCGCTACCCCGAGGTGGTGGAGGCGGCGGCAGCGAACCTGGAGCCGCACCTGCTGGCCGTCTGGCTGCGCGAACTGGCCAACGCGTTCCACACCTACTACAACTCGCACCAGTTCCTGGTCGAGGACAGGGACCTGCGCGACGCCCGCCTCGCCCTCGTGGTGGCCACCCGGCAGGTGTTGCGCAACGGTCTCGACTTGCTGGGCCTCGGCGCCCCGGAGAGCATGTGATGGCAGCACGCAAAGGCAAGGGTCGGCAGGCGGTACGCAACAGGAACGGCGGGTTTCCGGCCTGGGCCGCGATCCTGGTCGGCGTGCTGATCGGCGCGGTGGCGGTGGCCTACCTGATGCACCGCTCGCAGCTGCCGATGTCGGCGAAGACCGGGCCGCAGGCCAACCCGCAGGCCACCGCCGAAACCCCGAGCGAAACCGGCGCGGTGGCGCCGGGCAGCGCCGAGAGCGCGCCGAAGAAGCCCCAGTTCGACTTCTACTCCGTGCTCTCGGAGAAGGAAGTGCGCATCCCGGATGCCGAGATCAGCGCGCAGGCCAGAGCCGAGCAGCAAAAGCAGCAGGCCGCCGCGAATGCCCCGGCGAATGCGATGCCGGCGCCCGCCGCACCGCCGGCGGCGCCCGGCAACGCGCCGGTGGCCACCCAGAACGTGGTGGCCGCGCCCGCCGCCGCGGTGCCGAAGCCCGCGGCGGGCAGCGGCTACCTGCTGCAGGTCGGCGCCTTCCCCAACCCTGCCGACGCGGAAACCATGAAGGCGAAGCTCGCCATGCAGGGCTTCGTGGCGAACGTGCAGTCCGTCGACGTCAACGGCCAGACCTTCCACCGCGTCCGGCTGGGGCCGTTCCCCACCGCCAGCGCGCTGGAGGCGACCAAGCAGCGCCTCGCCAATGCCGGGATCAACTCGATCGCGCTGAAGGAAGGCAAGTGACCCATCCCGCCGAGGCCGCACGCGCATGACGACCAAGACCGCCTGGATCACCGGCGCCACCGCCGGCTTCGGCGCCGCCACCGTGGAACGGTTCGTGGCCGGCGGCTGGCGGGTGGTCGCCAGCGGACGCCGCGCCGAGCGCCTGCAGCAGCTGGTGGACCGGCACGGTGCCGACAAGGTGCACGCGACCGCCTTCGACATCCGCGACGAGGCCGCGCTGCACGCCGCCGTCGACGCGCTGCCGCCCGCCTTCGCGGGTGTCGACCTGCTGGTGAACAACGCCGGCCTCGCGCTGGGCACCGCGCCCGCGCAGCAGGCCGACCTGGCGCAGTGGAAGCAGATGATCGACACCAACGTCACCGCGCTGGCGACGATGACCCACGCGCTCCTGCCGAAGCTGATCGAGCGGCGCGGCGCCATCGTCAACATCAGCTCGATCTCCGGCAGCTACCCGTACCGCGGCGGCAACGTCTATGGCGGCACCAAGGCCTTCGTCACCCAGTTCTCGCAGAACCTGCGCGTGGACCTGCACGGCACCGGCGTGCGCGTCACGTCCATCGAGCCGGGCATGGCCGAGACCGAGTTCACCCTGGTGCGCACCGGCGGCGACCAGGCCGCGTCGGACCAGCTCTATGCCGGCGCCCAACCGATCGCCGCCGGCGACATCGCCGACACGATCTGGTGGATCGCCAACCTGCCGCCGCACCTCGACGTCACGCGCCTGGAAATCATGCCGGTGAGCCAGTCGGCGGCCGGGCTGCAGGTGCACCGCGGCTGATCCCGCACTACCGCCGGGGCGTCAGCCGCGGTGCACGTCGTGGGTGACGAACGGCTGCTCGGCCGGCGGCGCGGCGAACCATTGCGGATGCGCCAGGGTGTGCCGCATGTCGTCCAGGCCGCTGCGCCAGTGGCTCTTCATGCTGGACAGGCTGAACTCGTAGTCCTTGAAGTGCCCCTCGTAGGGCTTGTCCTGGTAGATCAGGTGGATCAGGTTGGTGCGCGAGCCGTTGGCCGCCGCCTCGGCGCAGCGCCAGGCCGGCCCGTCGCGCCGCTCCGGCGGCACCAGCGCCATCAGCGCATGCAGCAGGCGCTGCTGCTCGCGGCTCTGGCGCATGTACTCGGTCACCAGCCGGGTGCGGCTGGAGTACTGGATGTCCTTCACCCGCTCGGCCACGCCCGCCATGTCGCGCGGCAGTTCGCCGCGCGCGCTCCACAGGTCAACCTGCAGCACCAGCATGTCGCGGTGCGGCCGTTCGGTGAGCACCTGGTACAGCGGCGTGTTGGAAACCATGCCGCCGTCCCAGTAGAACTCGCCGTCGACCTCCACCGCGGGAAACCCGGGCGGCAAGGCGCCGGACGCCATGAAGTGCTCGGGCCGCAGCCGCTCCCTGCTGTTGTCGAAGTAGACGAAGTTGCCGGTGCGCACGTTCACCGCGCCCACCGACACGCGCATGCCGCGCGGATCGTTGATGCGATCGAAGTCCGCCAGGCGCTCCAGCGTGGCGCGCAGCGGTGCCGTGTCGTACCAGCTGGTGCTGGCGGGCCCGGCATGCGCCTGCAGCACCGGCGCCGGCACGCGCGGACGGAAGAAGCCCGACTGCCCCTCGACCAGCGTGCGCCACGCCGCCAACCCGCTGAGGCCGCTGCGCACCGCCATCGGCCAGGCCGTCTCGTCGAACCACGGCGGCGTGGGCACGGACGGCCACAGCGGCGACTGACAGATCGTGCGCCAGAACGTGTGCAGGCGTTCCACCCGCCGCTCCGGCGGGTTGCCGGCGACGATCGCCGCGTTGAGCGCGCCGATCGAGATGCCGGCCACCCAGCTCGGCCACAGCCCGGCCCCGGCCAGCGCCTCGACCACGCCGGCCTGGTACGCACCCAGCGCGCCGCCGCCCTGCAGCACCAGGGCCACGCTGCGGTAGTCGCGCGCCACCTGCCCGGCCAGCGACGGCGCCTGCGTAGGTTCGGCCATCGGCTTACTGCATGTACCAGCCGTGGCTGACCACGAAGCTCTGCCCGGTCAGCGCGGCGGACGGGAAGGTGGCGAGGTACAGCGCCGTCTGCGCGATGTCCTCGACCGTGGTGAACACGCCGTCCACGGTGTCCTTCAGCATCACGTTCTTGATCACGTCCGCCTCGCTGATGCCGAGCTCCTTGGCCTGCTCGGGGATCTGCTTCTCCACCAGGGGCGTGCGCACGAAGCCGGGGCAGATCACGTGCGAGCGCACATTGTGCGGCGCGCCCTCCTTCGCCAGCGTACGGGCCAGGCCGAGCAGACCGTGCTTGGCCGCCACGTAGGGCGCCTTGAGCTTCGACGCCTCGTGCGAGTGCACCGAACCCATGTAGATCACGATGCCGCCGCGGTCGCCCCGGTACATGTGGCGCAGCGCGGCGCGGGTGGTGAGGAAGCCGCCATCGAGATGGATCGCCAGCATCTTCTTCCAGTCGGCGTAGCTGAACTGGTCGATCGGATTGATGATCTGCACGCCGGCGTTGGAGATCAGGATGTCCAGCGCACCGAACGCGGCGACCACCTTGTCGGTGCCCGCGTCCACCGCGGCCTCGTCGGTGACGTCCATCGCGACGCCGATGGCCCGGCCGCCCGCGGCGTTGATCCCGGCCGCCGCCGCGTCGGCAGCCTGCTGGTTGATGTCGCAGATCGCGACCTTTGCGCCGTGCTGCGCGTACAGCTCCGCGATGGCCTTGCCGATGCCGCTGGCCGCGCCGGTGATCAGGGCCACCTTGCCGTCGAGACTGCTCATGCGGGTACTCCGTGAGGGGGAAGGACCGCACGCATTGTAGGCAACGCGTGTGACGGCACCATCAGGCCTTGGTGCAAGGCGGCTCGCTTCCTCTCCCCGCCCAGAGAGGAAGCAGCAGGCGTCAGCCCTCTTCGGCGAGGTAGGTGTAGGCGGTCAGGCCACCATCGAGCGCCCGGTACAGGGACTCCGCCGCCTCGCCGGTGACGCCCGCGGCGGCGATGCGCTCGCGGTAGCTGGCGCGCAGCGCGGCGAGGTCGTAGCCCACGTAGTCGAGCATCAGGTCGGTGGTGTCGCCACGGCGCTTGTGCGCGAACACGTAGCCGCCGCCGTCCACGCGCACGTTCACCGCGTCGGTGTCGCCGAACAGGTTGTGGATGTCGCCCAGCGTTTCCTGGTAGGCGCCGACCATGAAGATGCCGAGCCGGTAGCTCTCGCCCTCGCGCAGCGCGTGCAGCGGCAGGCTCACGTCGACGCCCTCGGCGTCGACGTAATCGTCGATGCGACCGTCGGAATCGCAGGTGAGGTCGACGATCACGCCGCGACGTGTGGGTTCCTCGTGCAGCCGCGCGATCGGCGCGATCGGGAAGATCTGGTCGATCGCCCAGATGTCCGGCACCGACTCGAACACCGAGAAGTTGACGAAGTACTTGTCCACCAGCTTCTCGTCCAGTTCGTCCAGCGCGGCGCGATGCGAGCGCTCGCCCGGCAGCAGGCGCGCACGCACCGCGTTGGCGATCGCGTAGTACATCTCGTCCAGTCGCGCGCGGTCGGCCAGCGCCAGCTGGCCCAGCGCGTACAGCGCCTGGCCTTCGGCGAGGTGGTGCTGGGCCTCGTGGAACAGCTCCAGCGCGGGGCGCTGGTCGAGTTCCGCGTGCACCTCGCGCAGGCGGCGCAGCACCGCCGGCTCGTCGGCGTCCGGCGCGGGAATCGCGCCCTGCGGCACCTCTTCCACCTCGCTCACGTTGACCACCAGCACCGCGTGGTGCGCGGTCATCGCACGGCCGGCCTCGGTCAGGATGTGCGGCGCCTTCAGGCCCTCCGCCTCCACCGCCTCGGCCAGCGACTGCACGATGGTGGCGGCGTACTGCTCGATCGAATAGTTGATCGAGTTGTGGCTGCGCGAGCGCGAGCCCTCGTAGTCCACGCCGAGGCCGCCGCCCACGTCCACGGTTTCCAGCGGCACGCCCATGCGGCTGAGCTCGACGAAGTAGCGCGTGGCCTCGCGCATGCCGTTGGCGATGTCGCGCACGTTGGAGATCTGCGAGCCCATGTGGAAGTGCTGCAGCTTCAGCGTGTGCTTGAGGCCGGCCTGCTCCAGCCGCTCGACCAGGACGAGCACCTGCGCCGGCGACAGCCCGAACTTGCCCTTGTCGCCGCCGGTGTTCTGCCACTTGCCGGCGCCGATCGAGGCGAGGCGCACGCGCACGCCGAGCAGCGGCTCCACGCCCAGCGCCTTGGCCTCGGCGACCACGTGGTCCAGCTCGGACAGCTTCTCGATCACGATATGCACGCGCAGGCCGAGCTTGCGCCCGATCAGCGCGAGGCGGATGTATTCGCGGTCCTTGTAGCCGTTGCAGATCACGATCGAGCCGGGCCGCGCCATCGCCAGCACCGCCATCAGTTCCGGTTTCGAACCGGCTTCCAGGCCGAAACCTTCCGCGCCGGCGGCCACCAGCTCGCCGGCCACGCCGCGCTGCTGGTTCACCTTGATCGGGTAGATGGCCGTATAGCCGGCCGCATAGTTCCATTCGCCGATGGCTTTCGCGAACGCGGCCTGCAGCCGCGCCAGGCGATCGGCGAGGATGTCCGGGAAGCGCACCAGCAGCGGCAGCCGCAGGCCCTCGGCGCGGGCGCGCTCGACGATGCCCGGCAGCGACAGCGCCGGGCCGCGCGCGCCATGCGGGCGTATCGTGATCCCGCCGCTCTCGTCGACGTCGACGTAGCCGTCGCCCCAGTGGGCCACGGCGTAGGTGTGGCGCGCATCGGCCACGGTCCAGGGCTTCGACATGAAGCGTCTCCCTTGCGGAAAGCCTGTCGTCGCAGCGGCGGAGCCTTGACGCGGAAAAGCACGAAGGGCCGGAAGCCTCGCACGCCGCGGGGCCGTTCGCACCAGCCGGCCCAGCGGCCGGAACCGCCATTGTAACGGCCCCGGCCGCCGGCCCAAACCCCACCCGTCACCGGTCGGCTACAATGGCCGGCCGAACATTCCGCTTGCCCCCAGGAACACCCATGTCGCAGCAGATCAGCTGGTTCACCGAGGCCCACCAGGCCTCCGGCTCCTCCATCGGCTTCCGCACCGAGCAGCTGCTGCATGCGGAGAAGACCCCGTTCCAGACCATCGAGATCCACCAGACCACCGACTGGGGCAAGCTGATGGTGATCGACGGCTGCGTGATGCTGACCAGCCGCGACAACTTCCTCTACCACGAGATGATGACGCACCCGGCGCTGTTCACCCACGCGCGCGCCAAGCGCGTGGTGATCATCGGCGGGGGCGACTGCGGCACGCTGCGCGAGGTGCTCAAGCACGAGGAAGTCGAGCACGCGGTGCAGGTGGAGATCGACGAGCGCGTGACGCGCCTCGCCGAACAGTACTTCCCCGAGCTGTGCGAGTCCAACCACGACCCGCGCGCGGAGCTGCTGTTCATCGACGGCATCAAGTACATGGCCGAGGCCGAGCCGGACTCGCTGGACCTGATCATCGTGGATTCCACCGATCCGGTCGGCCCCGCCGAAGGCCTGTTCAACGCCGCGTTCTACGCCAGCTGCCACAAGGCGCTGCGCCACGGCGGCCTGCTGGTGCAGCAGAGCGAATCGCCGCTGGCGCATCTCGAACTCATCAAGTCGATGCGTTCGGCCATGCGCACGGCGGGCTTCAGCGCGGTGAAGACGCTGCCGTTCCCGCAGCCCTGCTACCCCACCGGCTGGTGGAGCTGCACCATGGCGCGCAAGGGTGGCGACCTCTCGGGCTTCCGCGAGCGCGGCGCGTCCGCCAAGAACTTCCCCACGAAGTACTACAACGCCGAGATCCACAAGGCCGCACTGGCCCAGCCGGAATTCATGCGCGAAGCTTTTGGCGAATAAGCCAAAAGCTTCAAACGGACATGGTACGGATCGCCAAAGCGTGATTTGGAGCAAGCGCGCTCTGGTGGTGCCCCAGGTTCACCTCGGGCCAGCAGTTCCGCCCCTCAGAACATCTTCGCCCGCACCTTGGGCAGCAGCACCAGGGCCAGCGTCACCAGCGGCCCGAACAGCAGCGACAGCAGGAACCAGAGCAAGCCGCTGCGGTTCTTGCCCTGGGCCAGGCCCGCGTTGATCAGCGCCAGCGTGCCCCAGCCGGCGAACCACGGCGCGCCGTCGGCAAAGCTCGAAAAATGATTCACGGCATACCCTCCCGCCCCTGTGGTGTGCAGCGCGCCGGGCGCGCGAGCGTCCGGCCATCCTAGCAACCCGCCCGCACACGCACCCGCTGCGGCGGCATCCGGCTCAGACATCGTTCAGAGCATCCTCAAGGGGTGGCCGCTAAGCTGGCGACTCCGTGATCGCTGGAGCACCTCATGCGTGGATGGCACCGTCTCGCCCTCGCCGGCGCCCTGTCGCTGCTCGCCCTGCCCGCGGCGGCCGTCACGAAGCACTCGGCCGCCATTACGCCGCCCGTCGCCGACAGCAACACCCGCGAGCAGGCACTGCAGTCGTTCCAGCGCGACCTGGTCAGCGTGCTGGCGCTGCGCGCCACCGCGCAGCCGCTGCTGGGCGCGGCGCTGCTGGCCCGCCCGCTGCCGCGCCAGCCGAAGACCGGCAGTTTCCACGCGCTGATCAGCCGCGCCGCCGCGGCGGCCGACGCCGGCCCCGCCGTGCAGTGGCTGCGCCTCGCCGACTGCGACACCAGGGCCGACGCCTGTCCCAACGCCGGTGCGCTGCGCAAGCTGGAGCAGCAGGCGCCGGACAACGCCGCGGTATGGCTGCTCCAGCTGGGCCTGGACACCCGCGACATGAAATCCGACCCAGCGCGCGCGGACCTGGCCAAGGCCGCCGCCGCCAAATCGTACGACGACTACACCGGCAGCAGCCTCGCCGCGCTGGCCGGCGTGGTCGATGCGTTGCCCCCGCCGCCGGCCACGCAGGGCGCGGCCGGCCCGCTCGGCGTGCAGGCGCTGATCGTGCTGGGCAACGCCCGGATGCAGCCGCGGCCCGCGCTGCCGGGAGTGGCCAGGCTGTGCGAGAACGCGGGCGACGACGCCGCGATCAAGGCCGACTGCCTCAAGCTCGGCAAGCTGCTCGAATGGGGCTCCAGCCCGCTGGCGCGCTCGCTTGGCCTGCACCTGCGCGAAGTCCTCGGCGACGCCGCCGCACAGGCGGACGCGCGCCAGCAACGCCGCGACCTGGTCTGGCAGGTGCAGAACTACTCGCAGCTGGCGTTGCGCGCGCAGGACGACGCCACGCTGGCGCAGCAGCTGCTGGCGGCCGCGAAGCAGGGCGGTACCGAGATGAGCCAGATGATCGCGGTGCTGCGCGCCAGCGGGATCTCGACCACCGCGCCCGGCAGCTGGCAGCCGCCGCCGGCGGACGGCGGCCAATCCGCCCCGGCGCCGGCGCACTCCCCATGACCGCCCGCACCGGTTAGGCTTGGGCCACCTTTCGCGGCAAGGGTGCACCCATGGTCACGACACTGGTGGCGAGCAGCAAGGGCGGCTGCGGCAAGAGCACGCTGGCGACGCAACTGGCCTCGCACTGGGCCCAGGCGGGGCAGCACACCGCGATCGTGGACGCCGATCACCAGGGCTCCAGCTATCGCTGGGCCAGCCGCCGCCCCGAGCATGTGCCCGGCGTGCTGGGGCTGGAAGGCGGCCGCAAGGCGCTGCAGCGGGTGCCGCCGGACACGCAGCAACTGCTGATCGATACCGCGGCCGGTTCCGGCGAACGCGAGCTCGAACCCTTCATCGAGCAGGCCGACGTGCTGCTGGTGCCGGTGCTGCCGTCCAGCTTCGACCTCGACGCCACGATGCACTTCCTCGGCGAGCTGCAGGCGATCCGGCGCATCAGGAGCGGCAAGCTGCCGGTGGCGCTGGTGGCGAACCGGCTCAAGCCCTGGACCCGCGCCAGCCAGGATGCGGTGGAACAGCTCGCCGCCACCTCGCAGTTTCCCGTCGTCGCCCAGCTGCGCGACAGCCAGGCCTACGTGCTGCTCGCCGCACTGGGCAAGGGCATCTTCGACTACCAGTCCGAGCAGGTGCGCAGCCACCAGCAGGACTGGAAGCCGCTGCTGCGCTGGATCAAGCGGCAGGCCGCCTGAGCCTGCCGCCCACCCTTCACCGGAGCCCTCCATGCACGAACTGATCCTGCTGCGCCACGCCGAAGCCCTGCCCGCCGACGACAGCGGCGACGACCACCAGCGCCCGCTCAGCGAACACGGCCGGCGCGAGGCGCAAGACGCCGGTGCGTGGCTGGCCCGGCACGGCGCGCGGCCGCTGCGCGCGCTGTGCTCGCCCGCGCGCCGCGCCGAGGAAACCGCACAGCTGGCGCTGGCCGCGCTTGCCGATCCGCCGCCGCTGCAGCAGGCCGGCGAGATCTACGACGCGACGCCCGGCGAACTGCTCGCACTGCTCGACCAGCACGCCGACGCCGGCACCGTGCTGCTGGTGGGCCACAACCCCGGCATCGAACGGCTGGTGGCGCTGCTGGTGGAAGGCCGCTCCGACGAGTTCCGCGGCATGCCGCCGGCGGGGCTCGCGGTGCTGCACCTCGGCGGCCCGCTGGAACCGGCCAGCGCGCGGCTGGACGCGTTCTGGTCGCCCTGATCCGCACCGCGATCGCCGCACCGCGGCGATCGAACAAAACTCCCCGGGTCCTGTCTCAACGCGCCCCGGGGCACGAAGCCTCGCCCACTGCATCGTTCATGTCGTCCCGCCGGCTATTGCTCCCCGTCCTGCTGCTCACCGCACTGCTGCAAGGCTGCACGCTGAGCCGCGCCCAGATCCGCGAAGCCGGCGCCATCGTCGCCGCCAGCCCCGGCCGTGCGGACACCTGCCAGCAGGCCGACCGCTGCGCCGCACCCTCGCCCCTGCTGGCCGCCGCGCAGCAGGCGCTGGCCGATTCCACGCCCGGCCACCCGATCAACACCGTGACCCTGCTCGACGACAGCGAGGCCGCGCTGGCGGCACGCATCAGCCTGATCCGCGCCGCGCAGCACAGCATCGACGTGCAGACCTACATCTGGGACGAGGACGACATCGGCCAGCTGGTGCTCAACGAGCTGGTGCAGGCCGCGCGGCGCGGGGTGCAGGTGCACATCCTGGCCGACCAGCTGTTCTCCTTCGGCGACCTCGGCCTGCTCGACCGCCTCGCGCGGGTCAGCCCCAACCTCCAGGTGAAGCTGTACAACCCCACCTTCCGCGACGCGCAGACGCCGCCGCTGGAATTCGCCGCCGGCATCCTGTGCTGTTTCATGAAGTTCAACCAGCGCATGCACAACAAGCTGCTGCTGGTGGACGACACCATCGGCATCACCGGCGGGCGCAACTATCAGAACCGCTACTTCAACTGGGACCCCGACTTCGACTACCTCGACCGCGACGTGATGGCCGGCGGCCCGGTGGGGCGCGAGATGGCCGACAGCTTCGCGCTGTTCTGGAACCACAAGCGCTCGGTGCCGCTGATCCGCCTGCGCGACGTCAACCGGCGCATCCGCAGCGACAAGACCCCGCCCGGCTGGCCCGCGCCGCACTACACCGACCCGGCACGGGTGGCGCGCGCCCAGGCCGAGGCGGAGGACCCCGACTGGCTCGCCGCGTGGATCGGCGACGACACCCTGCGCGTGAGCCAGGTGAACTACTTCAGCGACCTGCCGGCCAAGACCGACGAGCCGACCAAGCGCAGCGCCCGCGAACTCACCGCGCACCTGATGCGCATGGTCGCCGACGCGAAACACGAGGTGGTGCTGCAGACGCCCTACCTGGTGCTGAGCAAGCGTGCGCAGGACATCTTCAAGCGCCTGCACAAGGAGACTCCGCCGCCGCGCATCGTCGTCTCCACCAACTCGCTCGCCGCCACCGACGCGTTCGCGGTGTACGGGCTGTCCTACAAGCACCGCCGCCGCTACCTCACCGAATACGGTTTCCAGATCCACGAGCTGAAGCCGCACGCCGACAGCGCCGCCGAGGCGTTCGAGGAGGCGAACGAGGCGCAGGACGACCGCCCCGCGGGCCGCTCCGTCGCGCAGGCGGGCGGGAAAGGGCGACGCTTTCCCGGCAACGAACGTCGCCCCGGCGTATTCGGCAGCCACGGCGACCGCTACCGCCCCGCGCCGCTGCGCAGCACCGGCCGCCGCTACAGCCTGCACGCCAAGTCGATGGTGGTGGACGACCGCTTCGCCATGGTCGGCTCGCACAACTTCGACCCGCGCTCCGACCACTACAACACCGAGGCCGGCGTGATCGTCTACGACCCGCGCTTCGCCGGCGAGGTGCGCGCGTCGATCCTCGAGGACACGCTGCCGCAGAACGCGTGGACCATTGCCCGGCGCGAACCCACCATTCCCGTCCTCGGCGCCATCAGCCAGGCGATCGGCAACGTCTCCTCGCACCTGCCGCTGTTCGACCTGTGGCCGTTCCGCTACGCCACCAGCTACGAGATCAGGCCCGGCTGCGCGCCGCTCGCGCCCGACGACCCGAAGTTCCACGAGTGCTACGTCCCGGTGGGCGACTTCCCCGACGTGGCGATCTCGCCGAAGCTGATCTACACGCGGCTGATCACCGCGTTCGGGGCGGGAGTGAAGGGCATCCTGTGATCGCGCGCCCCGGCTCCCGCCGGGGGTTCAAGCCGCCG
Organism: Rhodanobacter aciditrophus; assembly: GCF_050026795.1. Lineage (NCBI taxonomy): Bacteria > Pseudomonadati > Pseudomonadota > Gammaproteobacteria > Lysobacterales > Rhodanobacteraceae > Rhodanobacter > Rhodanobacter aciditrophus. Next base: position 392,484 of record NZ_JALBWP010000009.1, on the reverse strand, counting down.
TCACGGCGCCTGCGCCACCCGGCCGTCGCCGCTGGTGAAGCGCATCGGCAGGTCCCCGCTGAAGCCGTCGGGATGGTCGGCCGGCACCGCGAAGCGCCAGCCGCGCACGGTAGCCAGCGCGTGCGCATCGAGCACCGGGTCGCCGCTGGACTCGGCCAGCGCGGCATCGATGACGCGGCCGCCGCCGTCGATGGCGAGGTGCAGCAGCACGCGGCCGCGCAGGTGGCCTTCCATCCGCGACCACGACACCGGCGCCGCCGGCATGGCCACCGGCACCAGCTCGGGCGGCGGGGCGGCTTCGTCGGCCCGGGCGTTGGCCATCACGGGCGGCAGCGCGCGATGCACCACGACGGGATCGGAGAGCAGCCGGCGCACGGCCACGCGTCCGTGCGGCCGTGCGCCGGCGTGGCGCGCGGCCGGCACGAAACCCGCCACGCGCTCGCTGGGGCCGGCCCAGCCGGTGTTGAAGCCGCTGAGCCACTGCGTGCCGGCAATGCCGACGGCCAGCGCAAGCAGGCTCAGGGTAGTGGTGGTGCGCAGGCGGAACATGGCGTCCTTTATGCACCCGCACGGGCGAATCGCGGCTGAAGCGGCGGGCCGCTCACCGCTCCAGGATCGCGGTGACGCCCATGCCGCCGGCGGTGCAGATCGAGATCAGGCCGCGGCCCGAGCCCTTCTGCTCCAGCAGCTTCGCCAGCGTGGCGACGATGCGCGCACCGGTGGCGGCGAACGGGTGGCCGACGGCGAGGCTGGAGCCGTGCACGTTGAGTTTCGCCGGGTCGATCGCGCCCAGCGGCGCGTCCAGGCCCAGCCGGTTCCGGCAGTAGTCGGCCGATTCCCAGGCGCGCAGCGTGCACAGCACCTGGGCGGCGAAGGCCTCGTGGATCTCGTAGTAGTCGAAGTCCTGCAGGGTGAGGCCGTTGCGCTTCAGCAGGCGCGGCACCGCCACGGTGGGCGCCATCAGCAGGCCCTCGCCGTGCACGAAGTCCACCGCGGCCACCTCCGCGTCGCGGAACCAGGCCTGCACCTTGAGGCCATGCCGCGCGGCCCAGTCCCCGCTGGCCAGCAGCACGGCGGCGGCGCCGTCGGAGAGCCCGGTGGAATTGCCCGCGGTGAGCGTGCCCTTGCCCGAGCTCTTGTCGAACGCGGGCTTCAGCGTGGCGAGTTTCTCCATGCTGGTGTCGGGGCGCAGGAAGCCGTCGCGCTTGATGCCGCGGAACGGCACCACCAGGTCCTCGAAGAAGCCGGCCTCGTAGGCGGCGGCGAGCTTGCGGTGGCTGGCCAGCGCCAGTTCGTCCTGCGCCTCGCGGCCGATGTGCCACTGCTTCGCCATCAACTCGCAGTGGTCGCCCATCGACTTGCCGGTGCGCGGCTCGGCCACGCCGGGAAAGGAGGGCCGGAGCTCCTTCAGCGAGAAGCGGTGCAGCGCGATCTTCAGCTTGTCCTGCAGGGTCTTCGCGCGGTTGATCGCCAGCAGGCGCTTGCGCAGGCGGGTGCCGTAGACGATCGGCACGTCGCTGGTGGTGTCCGAACCGGCGGCGATGCCGGCCTCGATCTGGCCGCAGGCGATCTTGTTCGCCACGAGGATCGCGTTGTCCAGCGAGGTGCCGCAGGCGCGCGCGGTGGTGATGCCCGGCGTGGTGGGCGCCAGGCCCGAGGAAAGCAGCGCCTCGCGCGCCAGGTTCCAGTCCGCGGCGTGCTTGATCACCGCGCCCAGCGCCACCTCGCCCAGCTCCACGCCGTGCAGGCCGTAGCGCTCGACCAGCGCACCCAGCACCTTCACCGACATGCCGAAATTGCCTACGTCCGCGTAGGTGGTGTTGTTGCGACAGAACGGAATCCGCACACCGCCGATCACGCCCACGCGCCGTTGCATCTGTTCCATGTCCGCGACGATCCAATGTGGAGGAAACCTCGAAGCACCGTCCTCCGGGCGGTGCTTCGAGTCAGCGAACCCGGCGCATGTCCGGACCCGCTTCCGTCGACCGGGCACCTGCCTGCCCGGTCGCGTGCAGCACATTCCTGTGCCGCTTGCACTGCGTGCAAGGCTAACCCGCCCCGCCACGGCGCGAAAGCGCAGCGGCACGCGCAGGTGACGCTTCGTTCACCGGGCGCCTTGGACGGCGCTTGCTAGAATGGCGGTTCCCCCTCCCGGATCGCCCGTCGTGGAAGCCTCCCCGCTGATCGCCCTGCCCATCGTGCTCGCGCTGGAACCGGTGGCCGGTGCCGCGCCGCGTGCCACCTTCAGCCGCGACGAGGCGGACGAACTGGCCGCGCTGGTCGCCGCCGACCTGCACACGCTACTGCCGCAGGTGGCGCAGGCGCGGCTGGCGCTGGCGGGCGCGCTGTTCGACCCCGTCGAGCTGCTGCGCCCCGGCTTCCCGGTATGGGCCACGCTGGACGAGCTGGGCCGCCGCGTGCCGCGCGCCAGCGTGGAGCAGGTGGTGGCGCTCGGCAGCCACGAGGGCCGCATGCCGGCACAGCCGCTGGAGCCCGCGCCGCAGTTCGCCGGCGGCCCGATGCGCCTGCTGCCGATGTCGCTGCTGGCGCCGGAAACGCTGGCGGAAGAGCTCGCCGAACAGGTCGAGGTGCAGCTGGTCGGCCGCGGCGAGGCCGGCGCGCGCACCGCCGACTGGCTGATGCGCACGCTGGACGTGCAGCTGGAGCACGCACGCTACCTCAGCCGCAACGACATGATGGCGCTCACCTGCGTGCAGTACGAGCACGTCAACCTCGCACCGCTGTGGAGCCTGCTGGAAACCGCCCTGCTCACGCCGTACCGCAGCGAGGAGGTGCTCAGCACCCGCGGTCTCGCACTGCGCTACGAAGGCGGCCGGGTGCTGGCGCAGTCGCCCGCCGCGTGGCTGGCCGCCCAGGGGAGCGACGCGACGGAACGCGCGCACGGCTTCGCCGGCATCGTGTTCGAGCTGCGCCAGTACGCTGCGCTGCTGGACGCGCACGCGCTGCCGCTGCGCCTGCAGTCGGCGCCGGACGACGAGGGCGAGGCCGGCTGGCTGCTGGAGCCGCTGGCCACGGCCGACCCGGCCGGCGATACGCCGCAGCTCTACGCGCACGAGGCACCCGGCCTCGGCGTGGTGGCGGTCACCGTGGCGCAGCGCGGCGAGGGCGGCCGTGCGCGCGTGCTCGCCCACGGCTATCCGCTGCAACCGCAGGGGCTGGGGCCGCTGCTGGCCGCGCTCGCCACGCGCTACGGCAGCGCCGCCGAACTGCAGGCGCCGGGCCGCATCGTGCTGGACGAGCACGGCCGGCTCGCCGCACCCGCGGTGCCGCTGCACTAGGCAGCCCGCATCCCTCGGCGCGAAAGGCCGCTTGCACGAATCGTTCACACAGCGGCCCGTGCAAACCGGTGGCCGGCGGGCGCATGATGCGCTGGACGGGTCGGCAACCGGTCTGTGCAGGCGGCAACGATGTCCACGGCAGTGCAGTCCACCGATAGCGATCGACCCGCTTCCGCAGCTTCGCTGGAGCTGGCCGGCCACGTGCTGCAGGGCGCGCCGGCGCTGATCGCCTACATCGACGGCGAGCTGTGCTTCCGCTTCGTCAACGACACCCATCGCCGCTGGTTCGGCGTCGACCCCGCGCAACTCGTCGGCCGGCGCGTGGGCGAGGCGCTGGACGTGCAGAGCTACCTCGGCGCCCGCGCCGCGCTGCTCCAGGCGCTGGGCGGCCAGCCGACGCATTACGAGGGCGAGCTGGCCTGCGGCAAGTCGCACCGCTACGTGCACGGGCATTTCCAGCCGGATCACGATGCCGCCGGCGGCGTGCGCGGCGTCATCGCCGTGTTCACCGACATCACCGAGCGGCACGCGCTGGAACTGCAGCTGCGCGAGAGCGAGCAGCGCTTCTTCCAGGCGTTCCAGCACGCCGCGATCGGCATGGCGCTGATCCACCCGGACGGCCAGTTCATGCGCGTCAACGACGCGCTGTGCGCGATGCTCGGCTACGCCGACGCGGAGCTGCTCGCACGCAACTGGCGCGACATCACCCACCCGGACGACCTCGCCGCCAGCGAGGCGCTGGCGCGCCAGCTGGTCGACGGCAGCCGCGAGGCCTACCGCACCGAGAAGCGCTACCTGCATCGCGACGGCCACGCCGTGCACGTGCAGCTCAGCGTGTCGCAGGTGCGCAACGAGGCCGGCCGGCTGCGCTACGTGGTCACCCAGGTGCAGGACATCAGCCAGCGGCGGCACTTCGAGGACACGCTGCTGCGCGAACGCCAGCTCGCCGAAGCCACGCTCAGCTCGATCGGCGACGCCGTGCTCACCACCGATCCCGGCCTGCACGTGACCTCGCTCAACCCGATCGCCGAGGCAATGACCGGCTGGAGCGCCAGCGAGGCGAAGGGCCGGCGCATGGACGAGGTGTTCCGGCTGCGCGACGCCGACAGCGGCGCGGAGGTGGAGAACCCGCTGCGCGAGGCGATCCGCCGCAACGCGATCGTGAACCTCTCCGGCAGGGTGGTGCTGGCCCACCGCAACGGCTTCGAGACCCCGATCGAGGACTCCGCCGCGCCGATCCACGACCTGGCCGGCAATGTGATCGGCGGGGTGCTGGTCTGCCACGACGTCAGCGAGAACCGCACGCTGGCGCTGAAGATGATCCACCTCACCCAGCACGACACGCTGACCGGCCTGCCCAACCGCAGCCTGCTGCCGGTGCGCATCGAGCAGGCCGTGCACCGGGCCGCCCTGCACGACCGCCGCTGCGCGCTGCTGTACCTGGACATGGACCATTTCCGCCGCATCAACGAGGCGCTCGGCTACGAGGGCGGCGACCAGGTGATGCAGGCAGTGGCGCAGGGCCTGCGCGAGACGCTGCGCGAGGACGACACGCTGTACCGCTACAACGGCGACGAGTTCGTGCTGCTGCTGCCGCGCCTGGACGAACCCTGCGAAGCCACCGTGCTGGCCGAGCGGCTGCTGCGCCGGTGCGCGCGCATCGCGCTGCCCGGCGCGCCGTCGCTGCAGGTGGGCGCCAGCATCGGCATCAGCGTGTTCCCCGACGACGCGAGCGGCGCCGACGCGCTGCTGCGCCACGCGGGCACCGCGATGTACGAGGCGAAGGTGGCCGGCCGCGGCGGCTGGCGCCGCTACACCGCCGCGATGAGCGAGCGCGCCGCCACGCTGCGCAACATCGAGCAGTCGCTGCGCGACGCGCTGGCGCACGAGGCGCTGGCGCTGCACTACCAGCCGATGGTGGACGCGCACAGCGGCCGCGTCGTCGGCGTCGAGGCGCTGCTGCGCTGGCAGGTCGACGGCCACGACGTGTTCGTGCCGGACCAGTTCATCCCGGTGGCCGAGGACAGCGGCCTGATCGCCGAGCTCGGCGAGTGGGTGCTGCGCCAGGCCTGCATGCAGTCGCGGCGGTGGCGGCAGCGCCGGCAGGCGATACCGATCTCGGTGAACGTGTCGCCACTGCAGTTCCGCCACGAGCATTTCTTCGCCCGGCTCGATGCGCTGATGGGTGCCCACGGCGTCGGCCACGGCGAGCTTGAGCTGGAGCTCACCGAACGCACGATGATGGCCGGCGGCGACGCCACCACCCGGTTGCTGCAGCGCATCCGCCAGCGCGGCGTGCGGCTGTCGCTGGACGACTTCGGCACCGGCTACTGCAGCCTGTCCTACCTCAAGCACTTCCCGGTCGACACGCTGAAGATCGACCGCAGCTTCGTGCACGACGTGGTCACCGACGCCGACACCGCGGCGATCACCCGCGCGATCGTCGCGATGGCGCGCAGCCTCGGCAAGACGGTGATCGCCGAGGGCGTGGAGACCGCCGCGCAGGCCGACTTCCTGCGCGATGCCGGCTGCACCCTGCTGCAGGGCTTCCACTACGGCGCAGCGATGCCCGCGGCGGAACTCGAACAGCGGCTGGGCGCGCCGGCGGCCTGATCAGAGCACCTGCTCGTACATCGCGTAGTGGCTGGGACGCATGCCCAGCCCGGCGTAGGTCTGCTGCGCGCGCCGGTTGTCCGCCTCCACGTACAGCCGCAGGCTCGCCGCGTGCGCGGCGCGGGCACGCCGCGCCACCTCGTCGTAGAGCGCGCGGAACACGCCGCCGCGGCGCGCTTCCGGCACCACGTACACGCTCTGGATCCACCAGTAGTCGCCGTTGCGCCAGTCGCTCCACTCGTAGGTGACCAGCAGCCCGCCCACCGCCGCGCCCTCGCGTTCGGCAACGAGATAGAGGCCGCGCTGCGGCTGCTCGAACACGCCGCGCACGCCGCGCTCCAGCGTCGCCGGGTCGAGCTCCAGGCCTTCAGTCTCACGCGCCATCGCCAGGTTCCAGGCGCACAGCGCGGGGACGTCGGCCCCGGTGGCGGGACGGATCGACAGCGTCATGTTCGGTGCTTCCGGCAGGAGTGGGGCGCCCATCGTAGCGCGCGCCGCCTTCACGTCCGGCCGGGTAAGGTCGATCGGGCATCGACGCGCGTCGATGCGATCCCGGCGATCCGGCCGCGACGGCCCCATCGCACCGAGCTGCAGGAAAACCGGCCTTGAACATCGGCAAACTTCCCGACCTGCTGCGGCTGCGCCGCCTGCGCGCGTTCCGCCGCTGGCGCGCCGCGCGGCGTGCGCGGCGCGAGCCGGAGCCGGCGCTGCGCGCGGAGCTGCTCAGCACCGAGCAGATGGAGCGCCACGGCCGCACGCTGGCCGCGCAGCACCGGCTCAGCCCGCGCCGCCACGCCGACCTGCTGCTGGCGCGGCTGGCCGACAACGAGGCGGTGCTGATCCACGCCTGCGAGCGGCTAACCCCCGCCACGCGCCAGGGCCGCGGCGTCACGCCCGCGGGCGAATGGCTGCTGGACAACTTCTACCTGGTCGAGGAACAGGTGCGCCTCGCCCGCCGCCACCTGCCCAAGGGCTACAGCCGCGAACTGCCGCGCCTCGCGCACGGGCCGTCGGCCGGGCTGCCGCGCGTGTACGACATCGCGCAGGAGGTGATCGCGCACGGCGACGGCCGCGTCGACATCGCGGGCCTGCGCCGCTTCGTCAACGCCTACCAGACGGTGGCGCCGCTGCAGCTGGGCGAGCTGTGGGCGATCCCGATCATGCTGCGGCTGGCGCTGATCGAGAACCTGCGCCGCGTCGCCGCGAGGGTGATCGCCGACTGGCGCGACCGCGGCACGGCCGCGGGCTGGGCCGACCGCCTCACCGCCGCCGCCGAGCGCGACCCCGCCGACGTGGTGCTGGTGGTGGCCGACATGGCGCGCGCCAGGCCGCCGATGAGCGGGCCATTCGTGGCCGAGCTGTCGCGCCGGCTGCAGGGCCAGGGCCCGGCGCTGGCGCTGCCGCTGGGCTGGATCGAGCAGCGCCTCGCGCAGTCCGGCCTCAGCGTGGAGCACCTGGTGCAGCTGGAGGCGCAGCAGCAGGCGGCGAACCAGGTGTCGATCGGCAACAGCATCGGCAGCCTGCGCGCGCTGTCGGCGATCGACTGGCGCGCCTTCGTCGAGCACACCAGCCTGGTCGAGCGCACGCTGCGGCAGGATCCCGCGGGCGTCTACGCGGCGATGGACTTCGCCACCCGCGACGACTACCGCCACGCGGTGGAACAGCTGGCGCGCCGGCACCGGCTGGACGAACGCGCGGTGGCGGCAGCCGCGATCGCGCTGTGCCGCCGCGCCGTCGACGACGACGCGCCGGCGCTGCAGCGCCATGCCGGCCACTGGCTGATCGCCGCGGGCCGGCCCGCGCTGGAACGGGCGCTGGGCGTGCGCGCGCCGCTCGGCGAACGGCTGCGCCGGCAGTTCGACCGCGCGCCGCTGCCGATCTACCTGGGATTGCTGGCCGTACTCACGGCAGCGTTCGTGCAGCCGCTGCTGGTCGCGGTGGCGCACGACGGCTTTCCGCTGTGGGCACTGCTCGTGGTCGCCCTGCCCGCCGTGCTGGTGGCCAGCCAGCTGGCGCTGAGCCTGCTCAACTGGCTGGCCACGCTGAGCCTGCGTCCGAAGCGCCTGCCGCGGATGGACTACGCCGACGGCATTCCCGCCGAGGCGCGCACGCTGGTGGCGATTCCCTGCCTGATCGGCGACGCGCACGACGTGGAGGCGCTGGTCGAGGCGCTCGAGGTGCGCTTCCTCGGCAACCGCGACGAGCGCCTGCACTTCGCCCTGCTCACCGATTTCGCCGACGCCGACACGGAGACCCTGCCCGGCGACGACGCGCTGCTGCGACTGGCGCGGCTGCGCATCGAGGCGCTCAATGAGCGCCACGCCGAGGCCGGCGACGACCGTTTCTTCCTGCTGCACCGGCCGCGCCGCTGGAACGCGGGCGAGCGCCGCTGGATGGGCCGCGAACGCAAGCGCGGCAAGCTTGCCGACCTCAACGCGATCCTGCGCGGCCAGGGTGCGGGGCGCTTCCGGCTGGTCGTCGGCGACCTCGCCGCGCTGCCGCCGGTGCGCTACGTGATCACGCTGGACACCGACACCCAGCTGCCGCGCGACGCCGCCGCGCAGTTCGTGGGCACGCTGGACCACCCGCTCAACCGCCCGCACTACGACCCGCGCAAGGGCTGCGTCACCCGCGGCCACGGCATCCTGCAGCCGCGCGTGGGGATCAGCCTGCCCAGCACCGCGCGTTCGCGCTACGCGCGGCTGTTCGGCAGCGACGCCGGCATCGACCCGTACACGCGCATGGTCTCGGACGTGTACCAGGACGTGTTCGGCGAAGGCTCGTTCATCGGCAAGGGCATCTACGACATCGACGCGTTCGAGGCCGCGCTGGACGAGCGCTTCCCCGACAGCCGCATCCTCAGCCACGACCTGATCGAGGGCTGCCACGCGCGCTCCGCCCTGCTCAGCGACGTGCAGCTGTACGAGGAGCATCCCGCACGCTACCAGGACGACGTGCAGCGTCGGCACCGCTGGATCCGCGGCGACTGGCAACTGCTGCCCTGGCTGCTGCCGTGGGCGCCTGCCGCGAACGGACGCTGGCGGCGCAACGCGCTCAGCGCCCTGTCGCGCTGGAAGATCCTCGACAACCTGCGCCGCAGCCTGGTGCCCGCCGCGCTGCTGGCGCTGCTCGCGCTGGGCTGGCTGGCGCTGGCGCCGGTGCTGTCGTGGACGCTGGCGGTGCTGGCGATGGTGCTGGTGCCGCCGCTGCTGTCGGCGCTGCTGGAACTGGTGCAGAAGCCGCGCGACGTGCAGCTCGACCAGCACCTGCGCGCGGCGTCCGTCGCCGCCGGCCAGCACCTCGGCCGCATCGCGCTGCATCTCGCTTGGCTGCCGCACGAGGCGCTGTACAGCCTGGACGCGGTCCTGCGCACGCTGTGGCGCATGGCGGTGAGCCGTCGCCACCTGCTGCAGTGGCGCAGCTCCGCGGAAGTGGCGCGCGCCAGCCGCCACACGCCGGGAGCGCTGTGGCGGCTGCTGTGGATCGCGCCGTACCTCGCGGTGGCGCTGGGCGCGCTGCTGCTCGCGGAACGGCCCGCCGCCCTGCCGGCCGCCGCGCCGCTGCTGCTGCTGTGGCTGGCCGCGCCCTCGCTCGCCTGGTGGATCGGCCTGCCGCGACGCGCGCGCACCGCCGCGCCGAACGCCGCGCAGCGGCAGTTCCTGCGCCAGCTCGCGCGCAGGACCTGGGCGTTCTTCGAGGCCGAGGCGGACGCCGGGCACCACTGGCTGCCGCCGGACAACGTGCAGGAGCAGCCGGTGGCGGCGGTCGCCGATCGCACCTCACCCACCAACATCGGGCTGGCGCTGCTGGCGAACCTCGCCGCGCACGATTTCGGCTGGCTGGGCACCGGACGCCTGCTGGAGCGCAGTGCGCGCACGCTGGACACGCTGCAGTCGCTGCCGCGCCACCGCGGCCACTGGTACAACTGGTACGACACGCGCAGCCTGCAGCCGCTGCCGCCGCTGTACGTGTCGGCGGTGGACAGCGGCAACCTCGCCGGCCACCTGCTCACCCTGCGCCCCGGCCTGCTCGAACTGGTCAACGAGCCGGTGTTCCGCGACGCCGCGCTGCGCGGCCTGCGCGACGGCTGGCGCGTGCTGCAGGCGGCGTGGCCGCAGGGCGACGTCGCCGCCGCGCCGCTGCGCGAGCTGGACGCCGCGCTGGCCGCGCCGCCCGCCACCACCGGCGCCGCGCTGGCCGTGCTCGAACGCCAGCTCGGCCACGCGCTGGCGCTGGCGCCGCCCGGGGACGACGAGGCCGCGTTCTGGCTCGCCCGGCTGCAGGCGCAGTGCCGCGAGCTGCGCGACGAGACGCAGGCGTTCCACCTCGACCCGCCGGCGGACGACGACGGCGGCTTCCGCGGCATCCCCAGCCTGCGCCAGCTCGCCCGCATCGAGCCGCTGTGCTGGCCGGGCACGGCTCGCGCCGAGCAGCGCCGCGAGCAGGCGCGCGAGCGCATCGCGTACATCGAGCAGCTGGCGCAGCAGGCCGCCGCGCTGGCGCAGATGGACTGGCGCTTCCTGTACGACGGCGCGCGCGACCTGCTGGCGATCGGCTACAACGTGGACGAACGCCGGCTCGACGGCGGCTACTACGACCTGCTCGCTTCCGAGGCGCGACTGGCCAGCTTCGTGGCGATCGCGCAGGGCCAGCTGCCGCAGGACAACTGGTTCGCGCTGGGCCGCCTGCTCGCCACCAGCGACGGCGAGCCGGTGCTGCTGTCGTGGACCGGCTCGATGTTCGAGTACCTGATGCCCGCGCTGGTGATGCCCGGCTACGAGGGCAGCCTGCTCGACCAGAGCTGCCGCGCCGCGGTGGCGCGGCAGATCGACTACGGCCGCCGGCTCGACCTGCCGTGGGGCGTGTCCGAGTCCGGCTACAACGCGTTCGACGCCCACCTCAACTACCAGTACCGCGCGTTCGGTGTGCCGGGGCTGGGGCTGAAGCGCGGGCTGGGCGACGACGTGGTGATCGCGCCCTACGCCAGCATGCTGGCGGCGATGGTGGCGCCCGCCGCCGCCGCGCGGAACCTGCAGCAGCTCGCCGCGCGCGGCCTGGCCGGCCGCTACGGCCTGTACGAGGCGCTGGACTGCACGCCGGCGCGGTTGCCGCGCGGCGCGGACAGCGTGGTGGTGCGCTCGTTCATGGCGCACCACCAAGGCATGGGCCTGCTGGCGCTGGACCACGCGCTGCTCGGCCAGCCGATGCAGCGCCGCTTCCTGGCCGACCCGCAGTTCCGCGCCACCAGCCTGCTGCTGCAGGAGCGCGTGCCGCGCACCGCGGCGGAATACCTGCACGCCACCGGCTTCCCCGAGCTGGCCGAGGGCCAGCGCACCACCGAGGCGCGGCTGCGCGTGTTCATCGACCCCGACCGCCCGCGTCCGCCGGTGCAGCTGCTGTCCAACGGCCGCTACCACGTGATGGTGTCCGGCGCGGGCGGCGGCTACAGCCGCTGCCGCGAGCTGGCGGTGACGCGCTGGCGCGAGGACGCCGTCCGCGACCACTGGGGCATGTTCGGCTACCTGCGCGACGTGGCCAGCGGCGCGTACTGGTCGGTGGCGCACCAGCCGGTGTGCCGCAAGACCGAGCTGTACGAGGCGATCTTCTCCGACGCCCGTGCCGAGTTCCGCGTGCGCGAGCGCGACTTCGACGCGCACACCGAGATCGTGGTGTCGCCCGAGGACGACATCGAGCTGCGCCGCACCCGCCTCACCAACCGTGGCCGCACGCGCCGCACGATCGAGCTGACCACCTACGCCGAGGTGGTGCTGGCGCCGCCCGTGGCCGACGCGCTGCACCCCGCATTCGGCAAGCTGTTCGTGCAGACCGAACTGCTGCCCGAGCTGCAGGCCATCGTGTGCAGCCGCCGGCCGCGCGCCACCGCCGAGGCGGTGCCGTGGCTGTGCCACCTGCTGGCGGTGCACGGCGCCGACGTGGCGGCGATCTCCTACGAGACCGACCGCGCGCGCTTCCTCGGCCGCGGCCGCGAACCGGCGCGACCGCTGGCGATGGAGCAGGAGGCGCTCTCCGGCAGCGCCGGCGCGGTGCTCGACCCGGTCGTCGCGATCCGCGTGCGCATCGCGCTGGAGCCCGAGCAGTCGGCCACGCTGGACGTGGTCACCGGCCTCGCCGACAGCCGCGAGGCCTGCCTGCGGCTGATCGGCAAGTACCGCGACCGCCACCTTGCCGACCGCGTGTTCGACCTGGCCTGGACGCACAGCCAGGTGCTGCTGCGCCAGCTCAACGCCAGCCTCGCCGAGGCGCAGCTGTACGAGCACATGGCCACCGCGCTGCTCTACCCCAACGCCGCGCTGCGCGCGGACAGCGGCACGCTGGCGGCGAACCGCCGCGGCCAGCCCGGGCTGTGGGGCCAGGGCGTGTCCGGCGACCTGCCGATCGTGCTGCTCGGCATCGCCGACATCGCGCGCATCGAGCTGGTGCGCCAGCTGCTGCAGGCGCACGCGTACTGGCGGCTGAAGGGGCTGGCGGTGGACCTGGTGATCTGGAACGAGGACCGCGCCGGCTACCGCCAGGAGCTGCACGACGCGATCCTGGGCCTGATCTCCTCGGGCAGCGAGGCGGCCCTGCTCGACCGCCCCGGCGGCATCGTCGTGCGCGCCGCGCAGCCGCTGTCCGGCGAAGACCGGCTGGTGATGCTGGCCGCCGCGCGCATCGTGCTGGCCGACCACCGCGGCAACCTCGCCGAGCAGGTGCAGCGCCGCCGGGTGGAACCCACGCTGCCGCCGCCGGTGCCGGAGTGGGTGCGGCGCGGCGCACCGGCCACGCCACCCGCGGCCGCCGCGCCGCCGGCGCCCCCGGGCCGTTTCGCCGCGGACGGCCGCGAGTACCTCATCGTGCTCGACCCCGGCCAGCCCACGCCCGCGCCGTGGGCGAACGTGCTGGCAAACCCGCGCTTCGGCACGGTCATCTCCGAGAGCGGCAGCGCCTGCACCTGGAGCGAGAACGCGCACGAGTTCCGCCTCACGCCCTGGCACAACGACCCGGTGGGCGACGGCGGCGGCGAGGCGCTGTACCTGCGCGACGAGGACAGCGGCCGCTACTGGTCGCCCACCCCGCTGCCGTGCCGCGGCAGCGGCCGCTACGTCACGCGCCACGGCTTCGGCTACAGCGTGTTCGAGCACGCGGAGGACGGCATCCGCTCGGAGCTCACCGTGTACGTGGCGGTGGACGCGCCGGTGAAGTTCTTCCTGCTCAGGCTGCGCAACGACTCCGGCCGCGCGCGCCGGCTGTCGCTCACCGCCTGCGTGGAATGGCTGCTCGGCGACCTGCGCGAGAAGTGCGCGATGCACGTGGTTACCGAGCCGGAACCGCGCAGCGGCGCGCTGCTCGCGCGCAACGCGTACAACGCCGAGTTCCCCGGCCGGGCGGCGTTCCTCGACATGGACGCCGCCGAGCGCAGCTGCAGCGGCGACCGCGGCGAGTTCATCGGCCGCAACGGCAGCCTCGCCGCGCCTGCTGCGCTGGGCCGCGCGCAGCTCTCCGGCCGGCTGGGCGCGGGGCTGGACCCCTGCGGCGCGCTGCAGGGCAGGCTGGCGCTGGGCGACGGCGAGGAGCGCACGCTCGCGGTGCGCCTCGGCGCCGGTCACGACGCCGCGGACGCCGCCGCGCTGGCGCAACGCTTCCGCGGCAGCGCGGCGGCGCTGGAGGCGCTGGAACGGGTGCACGCGCAATGGGAACGCATCCTCGGCGCGGTGCAGGTGCGCACGCCCGAGCCCATGCTCGACGTGCTCGCCAACGGCTGGCTGCCCTACCAGGCGCTGGCCTGCCGGCTGTGGGCGCGCAGCGGCTACTACCAGAGCGGCGGCGCGTTCGGCTTCCGCGACCAGCTGCAGGATTCGATGGCGCTGCTGCACGCCGCGCCGGAACTGGCACGCGCCCAGCTGCTGCTGTGCGCCGCGCACCAGTTCCCCGAGGGCGACGTGCAGCACTGGTGGCATCCGCCGCAGGACCGCGGCGTGCGCACGCGCTGCTCCGACGATTTCCTCTGGCTGCCGCTGGCCGCCGCGCGCTACGCGCTGGCCACCGGCGACCACGCGGTGCTCGACGAAACCGTCGGCTACATCGAGGGCCGCGCGCTGCACGCCGACGAGGAGTCCTGGTACGACCTGCCGCAGCACTCGCCGCTGGCCGAGCCGCTGTACCGGCACTGCGTGCGCGCGATCGAGCACGGCCTCGCCCAGCGCGGCCCGCGCGGCCTGCCGCTGATCGGCAGCGGCGACTGGAACGACGGCATGAACCGCGTGGGCGAGCGCGGCATCGGCGAAAGCGTGTGGCTGGGCTGGTTCGAATGCGCGGTGCTGGCGGACTTCGCCGAAGTCGCCGCGCTGCGCGGCGACGCCGATTTCGCCGAGCGCTGCAGCAGCGAAATCGCCACGCTGCGCGCGGCGCTGGAACGCCACGCCTGGGACGGCGCCTGGTACCGCCGCGCCTGGTTCGACGACGGCACGCCGCTGGGCTCCGCCGCCAACGCGGAGTGCCGCATCGACTCCATCGCGCAGAGCTGGTCGGTGCTGAGCGGCGCCGGCGAACCCGCACGCCAGCGCCAGGCGATGGAGGCGCTGGACCGGCACCTGGTGCGCCGCGAGGCCGGCCTGGTGCAACTGCTCGACCCACCGTTCGACAAGTCGGCGCTCGACCCCGGCTACATCAAGGGCTACCTGCCCGGCGTGCGCGAGAACGGCGGCCAGTACACCCACGCCGCGGTCTGGGCGGCGATGGCCTTCGCCAGGCTGGGCGACGCCGCGCGCGCCTGGGAACTGGCGCGCATGATCGCGCCCACCCGCCGCGGCGAGGATGCCGCCGCGATCGAGACCTACAAGGTGGAACCCTACGTGGTCTGCGCCGATATCTACGCGGTGCCGCCGCACACCGGCCGCGGCGGCTGGAGCTGGTACACCGGCTCCGCCGGCTGGCTGTACCGGCTGCTGGTCGAATCGCTGCTCGGCCTGCGCCTCGAAGCGGGCACGCTGCGCCTCGCGCCGCTGCTGCCGCCGGAATGGGACGGCTTCGAACTGGACTACCGCCATCGCGGCACGCTCTACCGCATCCATGTGCGGCAATGCGATGCCGGCATGGAAGGCAGCGTGCGGCTGGACGGTGTGCCGCAGGCGGACGGCGGCATTCCGCTGCATGACGACGGCGTGGAGCATCGGGCCGAGGTCGAGCGTCCGCGGTTGGGGTAACCATTGCGGACGCTCAACGATCCAGCGGACTCAGTACGCCGTGCCTGCCGCGGTTGAGCACGTGCGTGTAAATCTGCGTGGTCGCCACGTCCTTGTGGCCCAACAGTTCCTGGATGGTCCGCAAGTCATGCCCTGCCTCCAGGAGATGCGTGGCAAAACTGTGGCGCAAGGTGTGGCAGGTGGCCGGTTTCACGATGCCCGCCGCGTGCCGCGCCCGCTTGATCGCGCGCTGCAGGCCGGCCTCGTCCAGATGGTGCCTGCGCAAGGTGCCGTCCAGCGGATCGCGCGACAACGCGGCCGAAGGAAACACGAACTGCCAGCCCCATTCGCGCCCCGCCTGCGGATACTTGCAGGCAAGCGCATGCGGCAAGCGCGCCTCGCCATGGCCCGCGGCCAGGTCGCGCCCGTGCAGCAGGCGGGCATGCTCCAGCTGCCGCTGCAAGGCCTCGCGCAGCGTCTGCGGCAGCGGCACATGGCGATCCTTGCCGCCCTTGCCGTCGCGCACCACGATCTCGTTGCGCACGAAATCCACGTCCTTCGCGCGCAATCGCAGGCATTCCATCAGCCGCATGCCGGTGCCGTACAGCAAGGCGCCCATCAGCCAATGCGTGCCTTGCAGCATGCACAGCAACTGGCGCACCTCGTCGGGTGCCAATACCACCGGCACCCGGCGCGGGCGCTTGGCGCGCACCACGTCGTCCAGCCATGGCAATTCCACCTCCAGCACCACGCGATACAGGAACAACAACGCCGCCAGCGCCTGATTCTGCGTGCTGGCCGCCACCTCCCCCTCGGTGGCCAGCGCGGTGAGGAACGCCGTCACCTCGATACCGCCCATGTCGCGCGGATGCCGCTTGCCGTTGGCCAGGATGTAACGCCGGATCCAGCCCACGTAGGCCCGCTCGGTACGCTGGCTGTAATGCCGCACCCGGCAGCAGGCCCGCACCTGATCCAGCAGACGCGGCGGCGCTGACGTCGCGGGCCCCTTCTGTCCGATTACCACACCACTTTGTCCCTGATAACGCATACCGCCCCCGGGATGCCGGATAACACCGCGAGGCTGCGTCCGGCCGCGGCACCAAACCAGCAGGCAAGTGATTGATGCAGCGTAGGGATTCGCCGATTGACAGTGCCGAGGCAGCCCGCCACGATCCTGTTACCGCCCCCGATGTGGGGCAGAAATGTAGTTAGCTGTGAAAGAGGCCGTCACATTGAAAGCCTGCCCGTTCTGCAAGGCAAAGATTCCAATCTCCTTTCTGAGTCTATGCGTACTCCCAAGAATGTATAAAATTCCAAGGTGGTCAACTCGTTGCTTTCGTTGTGGGGATGAGGTATTTGCTCCGCGAACATGGGAATGTGTCACTGTCCTGGTAGCCATATCTATGCTGGGCGTCGCATGTAACTTCGTTATCCCATATCATCCACATCCACCATTTCTTCTTGTCGCATTTGCAACGGCGCTCTTTCTCCTGGCGCTATATCTTCTGACTGGTGTTCTACGCATACTTACGTTGCCATATATCAAACTTGTATGCAGCTAACAGTTCGTTCAAGGCGGACGGCTTCGCCGCCGCTTAACTCCAGCGTTAGGCACCAAACATGAAACTCATCTGCCCGAGTTGTCGCTCCCACATTCCCGACCACCAGTTGCGCGCGACTCCTGCACATCCTCGCGGCGAGGTTAGCTGTCCGAATTGTGCTGCTGTAAGCGCGCTGCCCACCCTCAAATATTGGCCGGCCATTGTGGGTTTAGGTGTCGCCATTGCGGCTCTTCTTTTTCGCGACTCCCTCGGCACATCTCACTTGGTAAAATTAGCCGTGTTACTCGCCTCTACCGCGGCAATTCTCTCCATAGTCTTTTGGTCACACAAAGCCGGCAAGCTCGCGCGATGCGCCGATGCTGCCTAACAACTTGTTCAAGGCGGACACGCTGACGCGCGCCGCTTAACTCCAGCGTTAGGGCTCATGAAGCTTACCGTCGCATTCCTCACTGCGATCTTAGTGCCCGTCGGTCTCATGGCCGGTTGGTATCTATGGGGGCAATTCGCAATATTCAAACCGGACGATCCATACATTTGGATCCGCACCGGACACTTCTTGATTCTTTGCGCGCTAATCTCGGCTGCCTTCGTACTAGCGCTAGGCATCCCGGCCTACCTTTTGCTTCGTTGGCGCAACGCAGTTCGCTGGTGGTCCACTATCGCTAGTGGTTTCGTCTTGGGTGCGGCTCCAATTGCCATATTTACTTGGCCGCTTCAGTATCCCAAGGGTGCGTCCGCAAGCTTTGATGGCATCGCCACCCTGGTCAACGGCACACCTACTTTTGCGGGATGGCTGCAATACCTAGAATCGGTAGCGTTCTTCGGTGCTTGCGGTGCGGCTTCTGCTACCGCTTTTTGGCTCGTCGCACGGCGCCCTAACCATTCGTTCAAGGCGGACGGCTCCGCCGCCGCTTAACTCAAGCGTTAGGCTTATGCCACCAAAGCCGGAAGCACCATTCGTTCCGAGGTCAACGAGCTTCTTAGAGCGCGGCCATTTTTGGTCAATATCGTTACCCGACGGGACATTTGGCGCAGGTTGCGTCGTCGGCCAATGCATTCGGCGCGGCAAAGTGCAATCAAGGTCCTTCATTGCAGGCGTAGTCGCATGGCATGGCGATAAGCCGCCACTTGCTCCTCAACTATCCGGGCTCGGCATCTATTCCCTTGGGTTCGCACATATCAAGGCCATCACTTGTTCAGGTGGCAGCGTGCTCGGCAAAGCTTCGTTGCAATTTGGCAACCTTCCATTGCGCGCGGATTCGCTCACAATTCCAACCTGGGGTTACAACGTTCCCGTTTTGCTTGCTTCAAAGTTCGCGGCCACAAGCGCCTAACTATGCACTCAAGCGGACCTGCGCGGTGTAAGCTGCTCGCGCGATCACACACTTCGGCCGCGCAGGCCTCTTAGCTTGAGCGTTAGGCGCAAGGTATGTTTCCTGGCAAAGGATGGTTCAAAAAGGCATGCGTGCTGCAGCTAGGTGCTTTGCTCGCCTGGTTTCTGCCGTGGTGCTACCTACGCACGGCTGCATTCCTTGCTGGCCCACCTTACGGAGACTTGTATGCCCAAACGTGGTCGTACCAGCTTCTTATGGGCACGCTGTGGTTGGCGTGCCTCCTTGCAGCCTTCACAATGGTTCTCGTGCTCGAGGCTAGCCTGCTCAAGCTCTATCGCATCGTGCGTATTGGCAGGCGTCGCAGTGGGCGCGCCTAACCACTCATTCAAGCGGACGCGCGTAACGCGCGCCGCTTAACTCCGGCGTTAGGGAGCAGGTGAAAGGTGATGGCTAGTTCGAGATTCTTGTTCCTCGCTGTTTTTGTATTCCTGCCGTCAATTTCCGCGGCTAGAACAACCGCAGAGCAGGCGCGAACTATGCCCATGCGGCAGCTTGCTCAAAAACTTCTCGGCGAGTCTGGCTCAGCGATGATAGATGTTGATCGTCCACGCTTTGAAGGAATTTTGGAGCCAGTTCGTTTCTACAGCCACGCAACGGTGACTGGCTCGCAATTTGGCATGTGTGGTGCAGATTGGGTCACCATCGGGTTTGACGAGAAAGGCGACGTTGAAACCGTATCGGCTCAAAGGCGATATGGGGTGGCGGGTGATATCTATCGGCCCCCGGGGAAATGGAGCTACGACGAGTCAGGAAAAATATGCGCCTCTGTAACCTCGACGAGGAAGTACTTTCCTGCCCCAGATTCGCAGTCGGCACTAGAAATTGCTTGGTATGTCGATGCCATCTCAGGCAACGGACCATTTGCCAAGCAGAGCTTCGGCTATAGCTGCACTGGGCTTTGTTCAAAAAGTCGCGGTGATCTCAAATGGCTAAAGTTGGATAAAGTTGCCTCAACCAGGGCCATAGACTGTCCAAAGTCGAGTTTAAAGCTACCATCCTGTTTTGAGGCGGTTGTCGGAGAGAACAAAGTCGGTCCATTCCCCAAGACATTTCGAATCTACGGATCGACTTACATGAATAAAGTGATAGTATCCAATGTGGTCGTTGATGTTGGCTCCACCCTTGAGTAGCCTGCGCCCTAACCACTCGTTCGAGGCGGACGGCTACGCCGCCGCTCAACTCAAGCGTTAGGACTCTCATGCCGGTTAACGTCGTAGCGAAGCAAGAGATCACCGTCGGCACAGATCAGTTTGTTGAGGGCGCCGCCCTAGATGGCCCCTTTGTAGTTGTCTTCGAAGACGACGGAGACACAGGCTACTTTTATGCGCTTGATCGGTCTCAATCTGGCCACCCCATCCAAGACGCCATGCATATCTACAACGTTGCAAACGTCACCGACAAGCATCTTCCATCCATTGTTGAGCTCGGCTGGTCTTCCGACAACCAAAAGGCAGTGCTGCTCATCAATGACTACGCCCACGCCATCTTTGATTTCTCCGCCAAGCGCGGGTACTGCCGCACGGGCTTCCCACCGCCGTCTGCGAGTAGCGGCTGGCAGGGCCATGACTGGGACGATTCCGCATCTAAGCTATTCGCGTGAGAGTCCTAACCACTCCGTAAGAGACTTCCGATCAACCCCGGGCGCATGATGCTTTTGCCCCGGGCTTTCGGGCCATTGCCGGTTATCGTGTTGTCTTCCGATTGCGCGTGAAGCTGTCAATGCGATGCGGTTTCAACGGACGCCAGACTGCATTTCCGTAAACGGTCTTGTGGGGCCGATGCTGCCGACCTGACGCCCCAACTTTTGAGTAGCACGTTGGTTTGGAGGTCAATTCCCAACCGAGGGAGATTGGACGTGAAGAAGCGGCTTACCGGAGAGCGGGTCATCGGCTTCCTGCGTGGGGTGAACGCCGGCATGCCTTGAGACTTCTCGTGGCTGGATCGCCGTAGTCGACCCTGCTGCCGCAGGACCGCGATGCCCAGACGAGCACGGCAGGCCACCTGCAGGCAGGCATCGGCGAGGGCGATTTGGGCCTACAACATGTCCCGGTTGCAGTATGTCGCCTTCTCGAACTCCGCGACGTTCGCGGCGATCCGGCCAACGCCAGGAAACATGTCCGCCAGCTCGCTGACGATCCGCCTGGAGAGATCGGCCCGCTGTTCGACGGTTCGCCCTCCCATGATGTGCGAGAACACGTGGATGAAGTCGTCCTTTCCACCGCCGACGGCGTAGACCCCGAACGGGTGCACCCGTACCTTGATGTCGGGCTCCTTGAACAGCCCCGTGGCGTTCACGGCGCGGTGCAGGCGCAGGAGGATCTCTTCCTCGCTGCGCTGGCGCAGTATCCCCTGCGAGCAATCGACCACGAAGTGCGGCATGGCTTCTCGTCATCCTGAGCTGGGGAGGGAGGTCGCTTCACGCGGCACGATTGACGCGTGCCCGGCCGGCATGGGGAGGCTTCCGTCCGTGGCGACCCTGGCAATGAAGCCCCTTGCCTGCCGATCCTAGGCTTCCCGGCGTGCGAGAAAAAGCGAGTAATTCGAGGGCGACACTTTCGAATGGCTTACCGGTGCAGCGAGAGGCTCGGCTGATCAAGCCTCGCCGTGCACGCCGGGCCCCGAGGCCTGCGTGCGGGTGGCCGAGGGCACGGCGTCCCGGTGGCTTCGTCCGTTCCGATGAGTGCACCGGAAACGTGGTAGAACCCTTCGTCCAGGCGGACGCGCTGACGCGCGTCGCTTGCCTCCAGCGTCAAGCCGCACGTGAGGACGCTTGCCATGCAAAAGCACAAAGGTTCGTGTCACTGTGGACGTGTCACCTTCGAGTTTGACGGCGACGTGAGCGCTGCCATCGAGTGCAATTGTTCCATCTGCCGCATGAAAGGCGCGCTCTGGCACGGAACCGACGATGCGCACTTCCGCATCCTGTCCGGTGAGGCCGATCTCGGCCTGTACCAGTTCGGCACCATGACGGCCAAGCACTACTTCTGCCGAAGTTGCGGTGTCAGCCCCTTCAGCCACCCTCGAATCGCACCGGCCAGATGGGTCGTGAATCTGCGGTGCGTCGAGGACATCGACCTGTCCAGTCTCAAGATTCACCCGTTTGACGGACAAAACTGGGAGGCCGCTGCCCAGCAGCTCATGCAGGCGCGGGCTGCGGGTGCGGCCTGACCATTCATGTGTGGACACCTCGTACGACCGGCCCGAGGTGTCGTGGCGGTTGCAGCCGGGCGGGTGAACTGGTTGCGGTCGCGTAGTCGGCCTCGGGGTGGGCGCGTGGCGCCCGCGGATCGCGAGGCCATCGTTCGCAGCGGCCTCGCAGGCTGGAAGAGTCGTCGGCCCGGCTCGGTCGACCTGCGCCGGAAAGACGTAGCCCCTCGGGTGACGGGTTCGGTCGCGAACCTGCCCGGCGCCGCGGGCCGAAGGAGCCGGATGCGCGCCGCTGCATCCAGATGCCATGCCGCTGACCACCACCCCGCAGTGTCCGGAGGAAACATGCAACGTCGCTGGTTTGCTTCCTGGGGCTGGGTGTACCGTCCCGTTTCGTGGCAGGGCAACGGCCTGGTTCTCCTCGCCGCCGCCTTTTGCGTGAACGTGTTCCTTGCCGTGGATCGCCATTCGCACTCGGTGAGCGATACGCTGTACGGCATCTTTCCGTTCGTGGCGCCGGCGCTCATGGTGCTCAACTGGGTGGCATCGAAAACCAGCGGCGGTGCGCGCTGATGGTTCCGCACGAGGCTTCGTTCAACACGGGCGGCCTCGCCGCCGACCGGCCCAGGCGTCAGGTGCCGCCGACATGAGTGCCGCGGATTCCCCCGCTCCACGCCTGGCTTCCTGCAGCTGCGGCCAGCTGCGGGCGCGCGTGTCCGGCGAGCCCGTGCGCACAAGCGTCTGCCATTGTCTGGCGTGCCAGCGCCGCACGGGCAGCGTCTTCGGGATGCAGGCGCGCTTTCCGCGCGCGGCGGTCGCCATCGTCGGCAACCGCGCGGAGTACGTCCGGGTCGGCGACGAGGGCGGCCGGACCACGTTCGGTTTTTGTCCGGCATGCGGCGCCACCGTGTACTACACCGGCGACAGCGCCGACACCATCGCGATACCCGTCGGCGCCTTCGCGGACCCGGCGTTCCCCGCCCCCACCGTCTCGGTGTACGAGGAACGCATGCACTCCTGGGTCCGCATGCCGGACGAGGTCGAACACACACCATGAGGCCGGCAGCGATGACCATGACATTCCGCGAGGCAGCACCATGACCGCAATGACTCCCGACCGTTTCTTCGCCGAGCAGGGCCCGGTCGACGGCACGGGCGAGCCGGACCGCACGCTCTGGATAAGCGAGGCGGGCGGCCTTACGCAGTTCGGCGCCTTCATCGAGATCCTGCAGCCGGGCTCGCGCTCGTCGATCAAGCACTGGCACAGCGCCGAGGACGAGATGGTCTACGTCCTGGAAGGCGAGATCACCCTGCTCGAAGGCGACACGCAGACGCTGTTGCGACCGGGAGACGCCGCGACGTTTCGCGCCGGCGAGCCGGTCGGCCATTGCCTGGAAAACCGCAGCCGCGGCGTGACGCGCTGCCTGGTCGTCGGCACACGGGCAGCGGTCGACCGGATCACCTACCCGGACCACGACCGCATCTGCCACCGCGACCGTTCGCTGCCGGACGACATCTGGACAAACGGCGCGGGCGAGCCGGCGACGAGTCCGTATGCGTAGCGCGGTGGCGGCGGGCCGGACACCGGCACGCCCCCGCGCATCGCGCACGCCAGCGCCGTGCAGGCGGCGGGCGGAAACGCCCGCACGCGGTGGCCGATGCCAGACGCGATGCGCAGCGGCAAGTCGGCGTCGACCACGGCCGCCCTCGCCTGCGCGGCGGGCTATCCGCTCCTGCTGACGGTCCTCGGGTGGTCGTCCAGCCCGTTCAACCCGCTGCCGTGCTGGGGCCTCGCCGCGGAGCATGGCGCATTGGGGATCGAACACCTGTCGCTCGTCGCCGCCGCCGCGCTGGCGGCGCTGCCGTCCGCGCTTGCGTCGCGGTTCGCCGCGGCCAGGCTCGCCCGCCCCCTGCTGCTCGCGTCCGCGCTGTCTGCCGCGCTGCCGTATGCGCTGCAGCGCCCGCATCCGTTCGCGTCCAACGACAGCTGGCTCGCGAACTGGACGTGGCAGCTCGGCGCGCTGGAGGTCGCACTGGCGCCGCCGCTCATGGCCGGCGCGGTCGCGCTGGCCGCTTGGCGGTGGCGCCGCGCGCAGTGAGAATGCCGCTGGACACCGGATGGCGGGCGAACCCATGGCTACCGACCAGGACTTCATCGATTACGTGGCGGAACAGGTCGCGCTGGGCGAGCGGCTCACCCACAAGAAGATGTTCGGCGAGTACGCGCTGTACGTCGACGGCAAGGTGGTCGCCTTCGCCTGCGACAACAGCCTGTTCGTCAAGCCGTCCGACGCGGCGGCCAGCCTCGCGCCCGGGCTGCCGCAGCGTCCGCCCTATCCCGGCGCCAGGGATTATCCGGTCGCCGACGAACTGCTGGACGACTCGGACACGATCCGCCGGCTCGTGCTGGCGACGGCCGAGCTCATGCCGGTTCCCCGGCCCCGCAAGGCGGCCGCGCCGCGCCGTCGCGGCCGGTGATCGTTGTGCGGCCGATCCTTCGTACGGACGGACGCTCCGGCGCACTCCGCCCGGTGTGGGCGGACACCTCGCACGATGCCGCCGGGCCCGGTTCCGGGCACGCCGTTCAACGCCGTCGCGCCCATGCACGCAAGGAGTGATCCGGTGCCAACCCGCTTTCTTCTCCACCTGCGGCACGACTGGCCGCTCGCCGCGGCGGTGCTCGTGCTGGCGACGCTGCTTGCCTACGCGCTGCTCTCCGGCGCGATGCCGACGAACCAGGGCCGCGTCCTGCGCTCGCGCGAGCCGGCCGCCTACTGGCGCTGGCTGCGCCGGCTGTCCGTGCTGTTGCTGCTGGCGATCGCGGTGCTCGCCGGCTCCTTCCTGCTCGGTGCCTAGCGGCATGTTCCCGTAGCATGGATTATGCGCGAGCTTCACCCCCGGCCCGGCAAGCTGGGCGGTGCATCGACACGCGTCCGCAACATCGTGCGGGCGCAGCGCCTCCACCGCGCGTCGCCTGCGACGCATCCATCCGACACGGAGCAGACCCCGGCTCATGACGACCCCCGCTTCCGACGCCCTGGTGTTTTTCGGCGCCACCGGCGACCTGGCCTACAAGCAGATCTTCCCCGCCCTGCTGGCGATGGTGGCGCGCGACGGGCTGGACATGCCAGTGATCGGCGTGGCGCATGCCGGCTGGTCGCTGGAGCAACTGCGCCAGCGCGCGCGCGACAGCGTGGCGGAGGCGGCGCAGAAGGCCGGCAAGGGCGTGGACGAGGGAGCCTTCGCGAAGCTGTCCGCGCTGCTGCAGTACGTGGACGGCGACTACAACGACGCCGCCACCTTCGCGCAGCTGAGACAGGCGCTGGGCGGCGCGCAGGCGCCGCTGCACTACCTCGCGATCCCGCCCTCGCTGTTCGGCACGGTGGTGAACGGCCTCAAGGCGGCCGGCTGCGCGGACGGCGCGCGCGTGGTGGTGGAGAAACCGTTCGGCCGCGACCTCGCCTCGGCGCAGGCGCTGAACCGCACGCTGCATGCGGTGTTCCCCGAGTCGTCGGTCTTCCGCATCGACCACTACCTCGGCAAGGAGGCGGTGCAGAACCTGCTGTACTTCCGCTTCGCGAACAGCGTGCTGGAGCCGGTGTGGAACAACCGCTACGTCGACCGCGTGCAGATCACCATGGCCGAGCAGTTCGGCGTCGATGGCCGCGGCAGCTTCTACGAGGGCGTGGGCGCGATCCGCGACGTGCTGCAGAACCACCTGCTGCAGGTGACCTCGCTGCTGGCGATGGACGCGCCGATCGGCAGCGACCCCGCCGCGCTCAACGCCGAGAAGCTGCGGCTGTTCCGCGCGATGCGCCCGCTGGCGCCGGCGGACGTGGTGCGCGGCCAGTTCAGGGGCTACCGCGAGGTATCCGGCGTGGCCGCGGATTCCGACGTGGAGACGTTCGTGGCGCTGCGCCTGGCCATCGACACCTGGCGCTGGTCGGGCGTGCCGTTCCTGATCCGTGCCGGCAAGAAGCTGCCGCTCACCACCACCCAGGTGATGGTGGACATGAAGGCGCCGCCGCTGTCGGTGTTCGACGCGATCGGCGCGCCGCAATCGAACTACTTCCGCTTCCGGCTCAGCCCGCAGGTGGTGCTCGCCGAGGGCATGCGGGTGAAGCGTGCCGGCGAGGCGATGCAGGGCGAGCCGGTGGAGCTGATCGTCCATCACCACAGCGGCGTGGAGATGTCGCCCTACGAACGCCTGCTGGGCGACGCGCTGCGCGGCGACAATTCGCTGTTCACCAGCGACGCCTGCATGGAGGCGGCGTGGCGCGTGGTGGACCACGTACTCGACCACAAGGACGCGGTGCACCTGTACGAGCCCGGCAGCTGGGGTCCGCCCGAGGCGGCCGCGCTGGCCGGTGACGAAGGCTGGCACGACCCGCAGCCGGAGGCCACGCAGCCATGCTGATCGACACCGTCGCCCCCGAGCCGCTGGTGTTCCTGCTGGACGTGGACGATACCCTGCTCGACAACGACCGCTTCGCCGCCGACCTAGGCGCCGAGCTGGAGCGCAACTTCGGCGCCGCCGAGCGCGACCGCTACTGGGCGATCTACGCCGAGCTGCGCGACGAGCGGGGCTACGCCGACTACCTCGACGCGCTGCAGCGCTTCCGCCGCGGACTGGACAACCACCCCGCGCTGCTCGCGATGTCGGGCTTCGTGCTGGACTACCCGTTCGAGCTGCGGCTGTTTCCCGAGGCGCTGGAAACCGTCGCCCATCTGCGCACGCTGGGCCGGCCGGTGATCCTCTCCGACGGCGACGTGGTGTTCCAGCCGCGCAAGATCCGTCGCGCCGGCCTGTGGCAGGCGCTGCAGGGCGACGTGCTGGTCTACCTGCACAAGCAGCACATGCTGGACGCCATGCAGGCGCGCTATCCCGCCGCCCACTACGTGATGGTGGACGACAAGCCCGACCTGCTGGCCGCGATGAAGCGCCAGCTGGGCGCGCGCCTCACCACCGTGTGGGTGCGCCAGGGCCATTACGCCGCGACCGCGGCGGAGCAGCGCATCGAGCCCGCGCCGGACCTCGCGATCCCGCACATCCGCGCGCTGCAACAGCGTAAGCTTGAAGACTTCCTGCCGGACGCGGCGAACGCCGCCACGGCCTGACCGAATCCCCCCGACGAACCTTCCCCGGAGCCCGCATGAAAGCCACCCAGCAGTTGCACGAACTCGGCCAAAGCCTGTGGCTGGACAACATCACCCGCACCCTGCTCGACGACGGCACGCTGGCGCGCTACATCGCCGAGGACTCGGTCACCGGCCTCACCTCCAACCCCAGCATCTTCGACGCCGCGATCGGCGGCGGCGACGCCTACGACGCCGGCATCCACGCCAAGTCGCTGGCCGGGCTGAAGGGCGAGGAACTGTTCATGGAGCTGGCGCTGGAAGACCTGCGCCGCGCCGCCGACCTGTTCAAGCCGGTGTTCGACGCCACCCACCAGGTGGACGGCTGGGTGTCGATGGAGGTCTCGCCGCTGCTGGCCGCCGACACCGCCGGCACCATCGCCGCCGCCGAGGCGATCCACGCGCAGGCGCAGCGACCGAACCTGTACGTGAAGATCCCCGGCACGCCCGAGGGCATTCCCGCGATCGAGGAGGCGATCTTCCGCGGCATCCCGATCAACGTCACGCTGCTGTTCTCCTGCGAGCAGTACCTGGCCGCGGCGGGAGCGTACCTGCGCGGCATCGAGCGCCGCGTGGCCGCGGGCAAGGACCCGCAGGTGGCCTCGGTGGCCTCGCTGTTCATCAGCCGCTGGGATGTGGCCGCCAACGCGCAGCTGCCCACGGAACTGCACAACAAGCTGGGCATCGCGGTGGGCAAGCAGACCTACCGCGCCTACCGCCAGCTGCTGGCCTCGCCACGCTGGCTGACGCTGGCCGCCGCCGGCGCACGCCCGCAGCGCCTCTTGTGGGCGAGCACCGGCACCAAGGACCCGAACGCCCCCGACACGCTCTACGTCGATGCGCTGGCCGCGCCCGACACCGTGGACACCGTCCCGGAGAAGACCCTGCACGCCGTCGCCGACCACGGCAAGCCCGGCGCGGTGCTGCCGGCGGACGGCGGCGACGCCGACACGGTACTGGCAACCATCGCCAAGGCCGGCGTGGACCTCGACGCGCTGGCGCTGAAGCTGCAGCAGGACGGTGCCGAGGCGTTCGTGAAGTCGTGGAAGCAGCTGCTGCAGCGCATTGCCGACAAGCAGGCCGCGCTGGCGGCCAAGGCCGGGGAGCCGATCGCCCGATGAGCCTCGCCGACCTCACCCTGCTGCCCGAGTGGCAGGCCCTGCAGCAGCACTGCAACCAGCTGGAAACGCGCCACCTGCGCGAGCTGTTCGCCGCCGATCCGACGCGCGGCGAGCGCCTGGTGGCCGAGGCGGCGGGCCTGTACTTCGACTACTCCAAGCAGCGCGTCACCGACGACACGCTGCGCCTGCTGCGCGCGCTGGCCGCGGCGCGCGACCTCGGGGGGCGCATCGCGGCGATGTTCCGCGGCGAGCGCATCAACGCCACCGAGAACCGCGCCGTGCTGCACGTGGCGCTGCGCGCGCCGCGCGGCGAGAAGATCCAGGTGGACGGCCAGGACGTGGTGTCCGAGGTGCACGAAGTGCTCGACCGCATGGCCGCGTTCGCGGGCGCCGTGCGCAGCGGCGCCTGGAAGGGCCACAGCGGCAAGCCTGTGCGCAACGTGGTCTCGATCGGCATCGGCGGCTCCGACCTCGGCCCGGTGATGGCGTACGAGGCGCTGCGCGGCTACAGCCGCCGCGACATGACGTTCCGCTTCGTCTCCAACGTGGACGGCAGCGACTTCGCGGAGGCGGTGCAGGATCTCGACGCCGCCGAAACGCTGTTCATCGTCTGCTCCAAGACCTTCACCACGCTGGAGACGCTCAGCAACGCGCACGCGGCGCGGGCCTGGTGCGTCGAGGCGCTGGGCGACGAGCAGGCGGTGGCGAAGCATTTCGTGGCGGTGTCCACCGCGGCCGCGGAAGTCGAGAAGTTCGGCATCGACACGAAGCAGATGTTCGGCTTCTGGGACTGGGTGGGCGGCCGCTATTCGATGGATTCGGCGATCGGCCTGTCCACCATGATCGCGATCGGCCCGGACCACTTCCGCGCCATGCTCGCCGGCTTCCACGCCATGGACGAGCATTTCCGCAGCGCGCCGTTCGAATCGAACCTGCCGGTGCTGATGGGCCTGATCGGCCTGTGGAACGCCAACTTCCTCGATGCCGCCACGGTGGCGGTGCTGCCCTATGAGCAGTACCTCAAGCGCTTCCCGGCCTACCTGCAGCAGCTCACGATGGAGTCGAACGGCAAGCACGTCACGCTGGGCGGCGCCCACGTGGACTACGCCACCGGCCCGATCTACTGGGGCGAACCGGGCACCAACGGCCAGCATTCCTTCTACCAGCTGATCCACCAGGGCACGCGCCTGGTGCCGTGCGACTTCATCGGCTTCGGCCAGACGCTGAATCCGGTACCGGCCCAGGGCGGGGGCGACCAGCACGACCTCTTGATCGCGAACCTGATCGCGCAGGGCGAGGCGCTGGCGTTCGGCAAGACCGCCGAGGAAGTGCGCGCCGAAGGCACGCCGGAAGCGCTGGTGCCGCACCGCACGTTCGAGGGCAACCGGCCCAGCACCACCATCCTCGCCGAACGCCTTACCCCTTTTGCACTCGGCAGCCTGGTGGCGCTGTACGAGCACAGCGTGTTCGTGCAGGGCACGATCTGGGGCATCGACTCCTTCGACCAGTGGGGCGTGGAGCTGGGCAAGCAGCTGGCGAAGACCGCCATCGCCGAGCTCGTCGCGCCCACCGAGCCGAAGCTCGCGCACGACAGCTCGACCAACGCCTTGATCCGGCGCTACCGCACGCTGCGCGACGGCAAGCCCACGGGTGCCAGCGCATGAGCCAGCGGATCAGCCCGCTCGCCGGCAAGCCGGCGCCGAAGTCCATCCTCGTCGATATCGGCAAGCTGCTCGCCGCCTACGCGGCGGTGAAGCCCGATCCGTCCGTGCCCGCGCAGCGCGTGGCCTTCGGCACCTCGGGCCATCGCGGCTGCTCGTTCGACGGCAGCTTCAACGAGCACCACATCCTCGCGATCAGCCAGGCGATCTGCGACTACCGCAGTTCGAAAGGCATCGACGGCCCGCTGTTCGTCGGCGCCGACACCCACGCGCTGTCGCAGCCCGCGTTCGAGAGCGCACTGGAGGTGCTGGCCGCGAACGGCGTGGCGACGATGATCTCCGCCGGCGGCGAGTTCACGCCCACGCCCGCGGTGTCGCACGCGATCCTGGTCCACAACAGGGGCCGCAGGACGGGCCTGGCCGACGGCATCGTCATCACGCCCTCGCACAACCCGCCCGACAACGGCGGCTTCAAGTACAACCCGACCAACGGCGGCCCCGCCGACACCGACATCACCAAGTGGGTGGAGAACCGCGCCAACGCGATCCTCGAAGCCGGACTGAAGGAGGTACAGCGGGTGCCGTTCGCGCAGGCACGCCGGGCCACCACCACGCACGAGCACGACTACCTTTCGGGCTATGTCGCCGACCTCGCCAACATCGTCGACTTCGACGCGATCCGCGGCGCGGGCGTGCGCATGGGCGTGGACCCGCTGGGCGGCGCGGGCGTGCACTACTGGGCGCCGATCGCCGAGCGCTACAAGCTTGACCTCAGCGTGGTGAGCCGCGAGGTCGATCCGCAGTTCGCCTTCATGACGGTGGACTGGGACGGCAAGATCCGCATGGACCCTTCCTCGAAGTACGCGATGCAGCGGCTGATCGGGCTGAAGGACCAGTACGACGTGGCGTTCGCCTGCGACACCGACCACGACCGCCACGGCGTGGTATCGCGCTCGGCCGGTCTGATGGAACCGAACCACTACCTGTCGGTGCTGGTGGATTACCTGTTCCGCCACCGCCCGCGCTGGAGCGACAAGGTGGCGGTGGGCAAGACCGTGGTCACCACCGCGCTGATCGATCGCGTGGTCAGGCGCCTCGGCCGCACGCTGTACGAGGTGCCGGTGGGCTTCAAGTGGTTCGCCGAGGGCCTGTTCGACGGCCAGCTCGGCTTCGGCTGCGAGGAGAGCGCCGGCGCCTCGCTGCTGCGCCACGACGGCTCGGTATGGGTCACCGACAAGGATGGCCTGGTGCCAGCCCTGCTCGCCGCCGAAATGACCGCGCGCATGGGCAGGGACCCGGGCGAGCTGTTCGACGCGCTCGCCCGCGAGCTGGGCCGGCCCTACGCCAACCGCGTCGAGGCCGCCGCCACGCCCGCGCAGAAGGCGAAGCTGGCGAAGCTCTCGCCCGACCAGCTGAAGACCGACTCGCTCGCCGGCGAGAAGATCGTGCAGGTGATCGACAAGGCCCCGGGCAACGGCGCCCCGATCGGCGGCATCAAGGTGGTCAGCGAAAGCGGCTGGTTTGCCGCGCGCCCCTCCGGCACCGAGGCGATCTACAAGATCTACGCGGAGAGCTTCAAGGACGAGGCGCACCTCACGAGCCTGCTGGCAGAGGCGCAATCGGTGGTGGACGCGGCGCTGGGGTAAGAACCGCCCCTTCCCTCGCTTGCGGGGGAGGGACGCGGCGCAGCCGCACCGTGGGATGCAATCCCTCCCTGCGCGCAGAAGCTGCCGGCTCGGTTTCCAGTTGCGGCGCTGCGCGGCCGTGCCGCCGATCGCGCAGGTGGAAGTGGTTCCAGGATCCTCGACACCGCTGGCTTGCAGTGGCGGTGGACTGAAGCCGGCCATTTCCTTGAGCCACCTTGCCTTGGGCCGGCGAGGAAAGGAGGCTCGGCCACCGGCAGGTGGCCGAAACCGCTCTGTTCCTTGCTGCAGGCGAGCCAAGGCGCGAAACCGAAGGTCATCGCGAGCACCCGCCCCTCGCCCCAACCCTTTCTCCAACGGGGGGAGGGAGAACTACCGTTGCGAGCAGCGACCGCAACCCCTCTGAAACCTGTGGGAGGGGCCGCCCCCTGCACGCAGGGAAGGCAGAGCAGCAGTCAGCGGTGCAACGCCCGGTGTGCGATGTCGCGCCGGCAGAACGCGCCGTCGAAATGGATCTTCGCCACCGCGTCGTAGGCATGCGCGCGCGCGGCGGCGATGTCGCGGCCCAGCGCGCAGACGGTGAGCACGCGGCCGCCGGCGGTGACGGCGCGGCCTTGCGCGTCCAGCTTGGTGCCGGCGTGGAACACCTTGGCCTCGCTGCCGAACTCCGCATCCAGCCCTTCGATCACGTCGCCGCTGCGCACCTTGCCAGGGTAGCCGGCCGCGGCCATCACCACGCCCAGCGACGGGCGCGCGTCCCACTGCACGCGGGTGTGGTGCAGCTCGCCGTCCAGCGCGGCCTCGATCAGCTCCACCAGGTCGGACTTCAGGCGCAGCATGATCGGCTGCGTCTCCGGGTCGCCGAAGCGCACGTTGAACTCGATCACCTTCGGCGCGCCCGACTTGTCGATCATCAGGCCCGCGTACAGGAAGCCGATGAACGGCGCACCCTCGGCGGCCATGCCGTGCAGGGTGGGCTCGATCACTTCCCTGAGGATGCGCTGCTCCACCTCGGGCGTGACCACCGGCGCCGGCGAGTAGGCGCCCATGCCACCGGTGTTGGGGCCGAGGTCGCCCTCGTCGCGGCGCTTGTGGTCCTGGCTCGACGCCATCGGCAGCGCATGCTGGCCGTCGCTCATCACGATGTAGCTGGCTTCCTCGCCGGCGAGGAACTCCTCGATCACCACGCGCGCGGAGGCGTCGCCGAACGCGTGCGCGCCCAGCATGTCGTGCAGCGCCAGCTCGGCGTCGGCCAGGGTGAGCGCCACCACCACGCCCTTGCCGGCGGCGAGACCGTCGGCCTTGATCACGATCGGCGCGCCGTGTTCGCGCACGTAAGCCAGCGCGCGGTTGAGCTCGGTGAACACCGCGTAGCGCGCGGTGGGGATGTTGTGGCGCAGGAGGAAATCCTTGGCGAAGGCCTTGGAGCCTTCCAGCTGCGCGGCGATCGCGCGCGGCCCGAAGATGCGCAGCCCTGCGTTGCGGAACTTGTCCACCACGCCGGCCACCAGCGGCACCTCGGGGCCGACCACGGTGAGCTCCACCTTCTCGCGCTGCGCCAGCGCCAGCAGGCCGTCGAGGTCGGTCACCGCCACGTCCGCGTTGCGCACGCCGCGCTCGCGCGCGGTGCCGGCGTTGCCTGGCGCCACGATCACCTCGTCCACCCGCGCCGACTGCTTGAGCTTCCACGCCAGCGCGTGCTCGCGCCCGCCGTTGCCGATGACCAGGACTTTCATGCCGATGACTCCGAGGGGGCGCTGCAGGATGGGGGTGGCCGGCTATTGTAGCGGGCGCCGCACCCCGCCCATCCGGGCAACGATGTCGTCGCTTCGGGAGCGGTGTCCGGCGACTGCCGGCTCGCGGGTCATTCTTTCCCGCAAAGAGAAAGGAACCCGGGCATCGGCGGGCGCACGAAACCGCCCTGTCGCCACGCGCAAGGCCGCGGAGGGTTCAGCCCAGCAGGGTCAGCAGCGCCCCGCGCGGCAGCTTGCCCGTCTCGTTGCGCGGCAGCGCATCCACCAGGCGCAGCCGGCGGGGCAGGAATACCGGATCGACCGCGCGGCGCAGCGCATCGAGGATGCCCGCCTCGTCCAGCGCGGGCGCCACCGCCAGCGCGGCGATGCGGCGCACGCCGGCGGCGTCGGCTTCGTCGAGCTGGAACACGATGCCGTCCTGCACGCCCGGGATGGCCAGCAGGCGTCGCGTGAGGTCGCCCAGCGAGGCGCGCTTGCCGGCGATTTCCAGCAGGTCGGTGTTGCGGCCGCAGAGGCAGAAGCGGCGGCCGGCGTCGTGCAAGCTCACGATGTCGGCCAGCACCACCGGGGCGTCGAGCTGAGGCGCCTCGACCAGGGTGCCGTCGGGCTGCGGGTGCAGGCGCACGCCGTCGTACAGCGTCCAGTCCGCGCCCGTGGTGACGCGGCGACCGGCGAAGGCGCAGGTCTCGGTGGAACCGAACACTTCCAGCAGCGGCGCGCCGAAGGCCTGCTCGGCGGCCTGCGCCAGCTCGGCCGGCAGCGGCGCGGTGGCCGAGAGCATCGCCGCCAGCGGCGGCAGCGGCGCGCCGGCAGCGACCAGCGCACGCAGGTGCACCGGCGTGGTCACCAGCACGCGCGGCGCGGGCACCTCGGCCAGTGCGGCGGCCACGTCGGCGGGGAAGAACGGCCGGCCCGCATGCACGCCCACCTCGCCCAGCAGCGGCAGCAGCACGCTCATCTCGATGCCGTAGATGTGCTGCGGCGGTACGGTGGCGACCACGTGGAAACCTTCGCCGGCCACGCTGGCGAGCATCTCCCGCGTGCCGGCGCTGCTGGCGGTGAGGTTGCGCCAGCTCTTGGCGTTGGCGCGCGGCGTGCCGGTGGAGCCGGAGGTGTAGCCGATCGCCACCACCTGTTCGGCGGGGATCGCCGGTACCGCCAGCGACCCGACGTCGGGGGCGGTCTCCAGCGCGGGCAGCTTGCGGTAACCGTGCGGCGCGGGCGCCAGCGCCAGCTCGCCCAGCGCGTAACTGCCCGGATGCGCGGCCATCACCTCTTCCACCGCCTGCGGCGCGCGCGAGGGCGGCAGCAGGTTGGCCTGGCCGCGGCGCGCGATGGCGCAGAACGCGACCAGGAAGGCGTAGCGGTCCTCGCACAGGTTCACCGCGGCGGGCGCTTCGGGCAGCAGCGCGGCGACCTGTTCGACATGGGCGAGGAACTGCGCCGCGCTCACCGCCGTGCCGTGCCGCCAGGCCACCGTGCGCTGCGGATCGCGCGCGCCCAGCAGGGGCAGCATGGCTTGCGCCGATTCACGCTCCAGGCTGTCGTGGACGATGGCCAAGTGTTGCTGCTCTCCCAGGTTGGCGGCCGCGAGCGGCCGCGCCGCGCCCCGCCCGTGCGGGGCGCCGTCGGATGCTAGGGGGTTCCCTTGCTCGCGCCGCTGAACCGCGCACGGCCGTGGCAGCCGCGGTTCACCGTCGAGTCAGGCCCGGATGATAGCGCCGGAGAGCGCGTCGCGTATGGTGGTGGGGCGATCCTGCGTGCCCAGCGGGGCGTCGAGCACGCCGTCCAGCGCGTCGCCGAAGTAGTCGCGCACGGTCTGCGCGCTCTTCGCCGGCGGCGCGCCGTGCGGGTTCGCGCTGGTGGAGACCAGCGCGCCGCCGAACGCGCGGCACAGCGCGGCGGCCGGCGCGTGGGCGGTGACGCGCAGCGCGATGCCTGCGTGCGCGCCGGCCACCCAGGCAGGCACGGCGGCGCTGCGCGGGAAAATCCAGGTGTGCGGGCCGGGCCAGCTGGCGCGCACCTGGTCCAGCACCGCGTCGGGCACCCTGGCGAGGTCGATGTAGCGCTCGACCTGGGCGAAATCGGCGCCGATCAGCAGCACGCCCTGGGTGGCCGGGCGCTGCTTCAGCACGAAGATCCTCTCGAACGCGGCGCGGTCATGCGGATCGCAGCCGAGGCCGTACACCGCCTCGGTGGGATAGGCCAGCACGCCGCCCGCACGCAGCAGCGCGGCGGCGGCGTCCAGCCGGTCGAGGGTGTAGGTCTGCGACATCAGGCCGGGGTCTTCTTCGCCGCGGCCTTTTTCGTCGCGGTCTTCTTCGCGGCCGTCTTCTTGCCCGCGGCCTTCTTGGCCGGCGCCTTCTTCGCGGCAGCCTTCTTCGCGGGCGGGGTCTTCTCCGCCGCCTTCTTCGCGGTGGCGGTCTTGCGGCCGAAGCGACCGCCCTTCTTCGCCGGCGCGGCCGCCAGCAGCTCCAGGCACTGCGCCTCGGTGAGGTCCTTCGGCTCGGTGTCCTTGGGGATGCGCGCGTTCTTCTCGCCGTCGGTGATGTAGGGACCGTAGCGGCCGTTGAGCACCTGCACGCCGTTGCCGAAATCCGCGATCACGCGGTTGGCGAGCAGGGTGAGCTTTTCCTCGACCAGCTGCAGCGCGCGCGGCAGCTCGATGGTGTAGGGGTCGTCCTCGGGCTTGAGCGAGGCGTAGGTCGAGCCCTGCTTCACGAACGGGCCGAAGCGGCCGACGCCCACGCTGACCTCGTCGCCGTTCGGCGCCTGGCCCAGCTTGCGCGGCAGCTTGAACAGCTCCAGCGCCTCGGCGAGCGTGATGGTGTGCATGCTCTGGCCGGGGCGCAGCGAGGCGAACTGCAGCTTCTCGTCCGAGTCCTTGTCGCCGATCGCCGCGTACGGCCCGAAGCGCCCCAGCCGCACGAACACCGGCTTGCCGCTCTTGGGGTCGGTGCCCAGCTCGCGCGCGCCGGTGGCCTCGCTGCGGTCCACCGATTCGGTCTTCTCCTCCACCTGCTGCTTGAACGGCTGCCAGAAGCGCTCCATCAGCGGCACCCAGGCTTCCTCGCCGCGGCTGACCGCGTCGAGTTCGTCCTCCAGCCTGGCGGTGAAGTCGTAATCCACGTAGCGGCTGAAGTGCTGGGTGAGGAACTTGCCCACCGCGCGGCCGATGTCGGTGGGCTTGAAGCGGCGGTTGTCGAGCAGCACGTACTCGCGATTGAGCAGCACCTGGATGATGCTGGCATAGGTGGACGGGCGGCCGATGCCGTACTCCTCCAGCGCCTTCACCAGCGAGGCTTCCGAATAGCGCGGCGGCGGTTCGGTGAAGTGCTGGTCGGCGGCGATGTCGTGCAGCGGCACCTGCTCGCCCTTCTCCAGCCGCGGCAGGCGGCGGCCCTCGTCGTCGTCGTCCGAGTTCTTCTGGTCGCGGCCTTCCTCGTACACGGCGAGGAAGCCGGGATCGACCACGGTGGTGCCGGTGGCGCGGAACGCGGCGGGACCGCCGGCGGCGTGCGGCAGCTCGAAATCCACCGACACGGTGTTCAGCGTGGCGTGGATCATCTGGCAGGCCACGGTGCGCTTCCAGATCAGCTCGTACAGCTTGCGCTGCTCGTCATTGAGGAAGGCGGCCACCTCGCGTGGGGTGCGCATGGCGGAGGTGGGACGGATCGCCTCGTGCGCCTCCTGCGCGTTCTTGCTCTTGGCCTTGTAGAACTGCGGGCCGTCGGGCAGCGCCTTGTGGCCGTAGTCGCGCGCGATCAGCGCGCGCAGCTCGGCCAGCGCGTCGTCGGCCAGCGCCACCGAGTCGGTACGCATGTAGGTGATCAGGCCGACGTTGCCTTCGCTGCCGAGGCTGACGCCCTCGTACAGGCCCTGCGCCACCTTCATCGTGCGACTGGTGGTGAAGCCGAGCTTGCGCGCGGCCTCCTGCTGCAGGGTGGAGGTGGTGAACGGCGGCGCGGGACGGCGCTTGCGCTCCTTGCTGCCCACCTCGCTCACCGTGAGGCGGCCGTGTGCGGCTTCCTTCAGCGCGGCGCGCGCGGCCATCGCGTCGTGCTCGTTGGTGAGGTCGAACTGCTCGAACTTCTTGCCGTTGAGCTTGGTGAGCTTGGCGCCGAACTCGCCGTCGGCGTGGCGCAGCTGCGCCTCCACCGTCCAGTACTCGCGCGCCTTGAACGCCTCGATCTCCTCCTCGCGCTCCACGATCATGCGCAGCGCCGGGCTCTGCACGCGGCCGGCGGACAGGCCACGCTGCACCTTGCGCCACAGCACCGGCGAGAGGTTGAAGCCCACCAGGTAGTCCAGCGCGCGACGCGCCTGCTGGGCGTCCACCAGGTCGTGCGAGAGCTGGCGCGGCGCGGCCACTGCGGCCTTGATCGCCTTCGGCGTGATCTCGGAGAACACCACGCGGTGCAGTTGCTTGCCCTTGGTGAGGCCGCGGTCCTTGAGGATCTCGCTGATATGCCAGCTGATCGCCTCGCCTTCGCGGTCCAAGTCGGTGGCGAGGTAGATGTCATCGGCCGCCCTGGCCGCCTTGGCGATCGCGTCGACGTGCTTCTCGTTGCGCTCGATCACCTCGTACTTCATCGCGAAGCCGTGGTCCGGGTCGACCGCGCCCTCCTTGGGCTTGAGGTCGCGCACATGGCCGTAGGAAGCGAGGACCTGGAAGTCCTTGCCGAGGTATTTGTTGATCGTCTTGGCCTTGGCGGGCGACTCGACGATGAGCAGGTTCTTGGCCATGAATCTCTTGCAGGTGGGTGTGGCACACCATGCCGCACTGCGACATGCCTATATATCTAGTGAGGCCAGACGCCGCGACGGCTGTCAAGCCGGGCGGCGTGAAAGCGCGCTGCAGCGCGGGTTTCGGCCTGCCGGGCTACCCCGGCAAACGCTGGTAGCGGTTGCCGGGCAGACCGGCCACCCCGCCTTCCAGCTCCAGCATCAGCAGCATCGAGGACAGCGCCGCGGTGGCCAGCCCGCTGCGTTGCGCCAGCTCGTCCAGCGTGGCCGGGTCGTGGCCCAGCGCGTCGAGCAGGCGTCGGTAGTCGGGGTCGTCGCGCCAGCCGCCGCCGCGGGTCGGCGCCGGGGCGTCGGGCCGGGCCAGCCGTTCGGCCAGTTCCACGCCCAGGGCACGCGCCGCCGGGGCCAGCGCCTCGGCCACTTCGACCGGTTCCTCCACCAGCCGCGCGCCGTCGCGGATCAGCCGGTGGCAACCGCGCGCCAGCGGATTGGCGATGGAGCCAGGCAGCGCGAACACCTCGCGGCCCTGCTCGGCGGCCAGCCGTGCCGTAATCAGCGAACCGGATCTGAGATCGGCCTCCACCACCACGGTGCCCAGCGCCAGGCCGGAGATGATGCGGTTGCGGCGCGGGAAATGGTCGGGGCGCGCCGCGGTGCCGGGCGGGAACTCGCTGACCAGCGCGCCCTGTGCGGCGATGCGCTGCGCCAGCGCGTGGTGCTTGCGCGGATAGACCCGGTCCGGCCCGGTGCCGACCACCGCGATGGTGGCGGCGCCGACTTCCAGCGCCGCTTCGTGGGCGGCGCCGTCGATGCCGTCGGCCATGCCGCTGGTGACGGTGTAGCCGGCCAGCGCCAGCGCGCGGGCGAAGCTGCGCGCATGCCCCAGCCCCGCAGGACTGGCACCACGGGCGCCCACGATCGCCACCTGCGGATGCAGCAGCAGGCCGGAGTCGCCCGCCACGAACAGCGCGGCCGGCGGCTGCGGGATCGCCTCCAGCAGCGGCGGGAAGTCTGCCTCGGTGCAGCGCAGCAGGCGATGGCCTGGCTCGGCCAGCCACGCGAGGTCGGCGGCAAGGCGCGCTTCGT
This sequence comes from Rhodanobacter aciditrophus, assembly GCF_050026795.1. Lineage (NCBI taxonomy): Bacteria > Pseudomonadati > Pseudomonadota > Gammaproteobacteria > Lysobacterales > Rhodanobacteraceae > Rhodanobacter > Rhodanobacter aciditrophus. Next base: position 354,140 of record NZ_JALBWP010000009.1, on the reverse strand, counting down.
CGGGGGCGTCCAGCCACGCGGCGGCGCCCTCGCCCAGCGTGGCGGCCTGCCGGTACAGCCGTGCCAGCACGGCGTCGATCCGGCCGCCAGCCGCGGCCAGCGCCTCGCGCAGCCCGCCCTGGCCCAGCCCCGGCGTGCGCATGGCGATGAGCCAGGCGCGCAGTTCGTCCGTGTCGTGCATGTCATCCATGCCGGCAGTGTACGCAGTCGCCGGCAGCGACAAAACGGCAGGACGGCCGTTTTGCACGCCGGCAGGGTGCCCGCCACGAAAACGGCGCGGGGTGAGCCGCGCCGTCGTGTCGGGAGAAACCTGCACCAGGCTTATTCGGGCAGGCGCAGCCGGTCGCCCTTCTTCACCGGGCGCAGGCCGTCCATCACCAGGCCGTAGCTGACGTGGTCGAAGCTGCGGAACACCATCACGTGGCCGATGTACTCCTCCGGCAGCGTCACCCGCTTGCCCACGCTGCGGTCCCAGCTGTTGCTGGCCACGTCGTCGTGGATGTTCTCGCCAGGCTGCCAGATCGCGAAGGTGGTGCCGTTGTCCACGCCGTCCTTCGAGCCCACCGACAGCGCCACCACCTGGTGCGGCCCCACCGCGTCCATCGCGTCGGTGAACGCGATCACGCGGCCGTCCTTGGGCAGGCTCTTCGGCGCATGCGGGTAGAAGTACGGGTCGTACGGGTTGTCGTCCACCGGCATCAGGCGGTCGCCGCTGCGCACTTCCTGGGTGGAATCGAGCAGCAGCAGGGTGGCCGGGTCGCCCGTGCGCAGCACCTCGGCGGTGCCGATCACCTTCACCTCGACGCCCATGTCGTGGCCGCGGCGATAGTGGCCGGAGCCGTTGTTGAAGTCCTCTTCCCACGGCGACTTCACCATCGCCGCGTTCGCGTAGAGCTCGTCGCCGAACAGCGCGGTGCCGCCGGAACCGTCGTCGAAACCGCGGAACACGTGCTCGGGCCGCACGATCGCCCAGCGCTGGCCGGGCTGGCTGTCGAGGCCGCGCACGTAGATGTTCTGGCCCACCGTGCCGCGCAACTGGTTCTCTTCCAGGCCCACCACGTAGGGGGCCTTGCTGACCACGCTGGAATCCATCACGCGCAGGTCCTTCAGGAAGGTCTTCAGCGCATCCAGCGGGATCGCCGGCACCGCCTCGCCCTCGCGATGCACGGCCGGCTCCAGCTTCAGCACCGGACCGTTGATGAAGGAGAGGTTGAGCACATCGCCCGGGTAGATCAGGTGCGGGTTGCGCACCTGCGGGTTGGCCTGCCAGATCTCCGGCCACAGCCAGGGCTTGACCAGGAATTTCGCCGAGATCCCCCACAGCGTGTCGCCGCGGCGCACGGTGTAGGAATCGGGGTGGCTGCTGCGCAGCTGCGCGGCGCCGGCGGCACACACCGCCGCGGCGACCATGGTGCCGGCCAGCACTGTGAAGGCTTTCTTGAGCATTGGTGGGAATCCCCCTCCCCGCAGTGGAGGCGAGTGTAACCGAAGCATTAAGCGGCGCAATCGGGAACGGTTCGCAGATTCCGCGGCCGCCGCGCGAGGCGGCCCGATCGGCCCCGGCGCGGGTGGCGTACTACAATGTGCGCATGTCCACACTCGCCATCCTTGAATTCCCCGATCCCCGGCTGCGCACCAGGGCCGCGCCGGTCACCGTGTTCGACGCCCGGCTGAAGCAGTTCGTGGCCGACATGTTCGAGACCATGTACGCCGCCAACGGTGTGGGCCTGGCCGCCACCCAGGTCAACGTGCACCAGCAGGTGCTGGTGATCGACATGAGCGATGAGCGCAACCAGCCGCTGGTGCTGATCAATGCGGAGATCGTGGAGAAGGAAGGCGCCCAGGTATACCAGGAGGGCTGCCTGTCCTTCCCGGGCGTCTACGCCGACGTGACCCGCGCGCTGAAGGTGAAGGTGAAGGCCCGTGACGTGGACGGCCAGGAGTTCGTCTACGAGGCCGAGGGCCCGCTGGCCGTGGCCGTGCAGCACGAGATGGACCACCTCGCCGGCAAGGTGTTCGTGGACCATCTCTCGCCGCTGAAGCGTTCGCTGCTGCTCAAGCGCCTGGAGAAGCAGCGCAAGCAGGCGGCCAGCGCTTGAGCGCACCGCTGAAGCTGGTCTTCGCCGGCACCCCGGAGTTCGCCGTCCCCTGCCTCGAAGCCTGCCGCGCCACCGGTGCCGACGTGGTGGCCGTCTACACCCAGCCCGACCGCCCCGCCGGCCGCGGCCGCAAGCTCGCGCCCAGCCCGGTGAAGCAGGCCGCACTGGCCGCCGGCCTCGTGGTCGAGCAACCGGAAACGCTCAGGACCGCCGAGGCGCAGGCCACGCTCGCCGCGTACCGCCCCGACCTGATGGTGGTGGTGGCCTACGGCCTGATCCTGCCGCGCAAGGTGCTGGCGATCCCGCGGCTGGGGTGCTGGAACGTGCATGCCAGCCTGCTGCCGCGCTGGCGCGGCGCCGCGCCGATCCAGCGCGCGATCCTTGCCGGCGACGCCGAGACCGGCATCGACCTGATGCAGATGGAGGCCGGCCTCGACACCGGCCCGGTGCTCTTGGAGAAGCGCACGCCGATCGGCCGCGAAGACACCGGCGGCTCACTGCACGACCGCCTCGCCACGCTCGGCGCCGAGGCCTTGGCCGAAGGCCTCGCACGCGTGCTGGCCGGCGAAACGCTGGCCGCCACGGCGCAGGCCGCCGAGGGCGTCACCTATGCGCACAAGCTGGACAAGGCCGAAGCCCGCCTCGACTTCAGCCGTCCCGCCATCGAACTGGAACGCCAGGTGCGCGCCTTCGACCCCTGGCCCGGCAGCGACGCCGAAATCGCCGGCGAACCGCTGCGCATCTGGGCCGCCCGCGCACTCGACCTCGCCCATGCCGCAACGCCGGGCAGCGTGCTCGGCACCGGCCGCGAAGGCATCGACGTCGCCTGCGGCAACGGCGCGCTGCGCATCACCGCGCTGCAGCGCGCGGGCGGGCGGCGCATCAGCGCCGTCGATTACCTCAATGCGCGTCCGGAGTTGCGGCAGGCCTCTGCGCTCTCCCCGCTGGGTTGAGGCCATGCTTGCGGTGAACCCGACCTGTTCTTTCTTTCATCGTATCGACAGAGCAGTTTCGAGCGCCCTTTGGGCGCCCGAGTTACTTCTCCTTTGCTTATCCACGCACGCGCAGGAGCGCGTGCGAACGGCGAAGCCGGCCCGCAAGGGCGGAGGGCAGGATGCCCGGAGTCAAGGAGAAGTAACCAAGAGGAAACGCCCCGGGGCGGCGCTTGCCGGGCGCCCTGCCTGGCAAGTGCGTGAGACGGGGCCGGGCTTTTCGAGCGGGCATCCTGCCCGCGCGAAAAGGCGAGGCCATCCGTGGCCTCGCCCGCTGCGCGGCCTTGTCGTCCCCGCCTTACCACCGCCCAGGGGGCCCACAAGAGCAGGCGCGCATCGTGCGCGCCAGAAGCCAAAGCACGGCGAGCTTGCAGCGCTTCGCTTTGCTCTGGCTGTTGCTTCTGTGCGCCGGGAGCGCGCTGCTCTACCCGGGGCCCCTATGGCGCGGCGGGTGGGCGAAGGAAAGTCCGCAGGATGGCCGGCACAGGAAGTGCCGTCGAAAAACCCCGTAGCCCACCCGCGCACCCGCAGGGCAGGACGCCCGGAGGGCACGCCATCGGGGTGGCCTCTCTTTTGGTTACTTTTCTCTGGCCACCCAGAGAAAAGTAACTCGGGCGCCGACAGGCGCTCGAAACCGCTCCGTGGCCGGCGACAAGCCACAAAGCCAACCCCACGCAACCCTCCCCTGCATGCAGGGGAGAGTGTTAAACCCGCCCCATGACCGACACCCGCGCCGCAGCCGCCCGCGCCCTCGCCGACGTCGCCCTGCACGGCACCTCGCTGCGCGAGGCGATGGAGCGTCATGCGCCGAAGATTCCCGACGCCCGCGACCGCGCCCTGCTGATGGCGCTGGTCAGCGACGGCGCGCGCTGGTGGCCGCGCTACGACGCCGCGCTGGATCGCCTGCTGGACCGCCCGCTGCGCAGGAAGGAACCGGCCGTACACGCACTGCTGGTACTGGGGCTGGTACAGCTGGAGGTGCTGGAGCTGGCCGACTACGCGGCGGTGGCGGCCACGGTGGAGGCGGTGCGCGCGCTGAAGCGGCCGCAGCTCGCGGGCCTCGTCAACGCGGTGCTGCGCCGGTGGCAACGCGAGCGCGCCATGCACCTCGCCGCGCTCGATGCGAAGCCGGAGACGCGTCACGCCCATCCGCGCTGGCTGGCCGAGGCCATCGCGCACGACTGGCCCGCACAGGCCGAGGCGGTGATGGCGGCGGACAACCGCGAGCCGCCGTTGATGCTGCGCGCGAACCGCCGCCGCACCGACCGCGATGCCTTGATCGGGCGCCTGCGCCTGGACGGCCAGACGGCCGAACCGCACGACTGGCTGGCCGACGCCATCGTGCTGCCGCACAGCACCGACGTGACCCGCCTGCCCGGCTTCGTCGACGGCCTGTTCGCGGTACAGGACGGCGCGGCGCAGGCCGCCGCCGACCTCGCCGACGTGCGTGACGGCCAGCGCGTGCTGGATGCCTGCGCCGCACCCGGCGGCAAGGCCTGCCACCTGCTGGAACGCGCCGACGTCGCACTGACCGCGCTGGAATTCGAGCCGAAGCGCGCCGAACGCATCCGCGAAAACCTCGCCCGCCTGCACCTCCACGCCGGGGTGACCGTGGGCGATGCCGGTAATCCCTCCGCGTGGTGGGACGGCCAACCGTTCGACCGTATCCTGGTCGACGCACCCTGCTCCGCCACTGGCGTGCTGCGCCGCCGCCCCGACGTGCGCCTGCACCGGCTCGCGGACGACATCCCCGCGCTGGCGGCGCAGCAACGGCGCATCCTCGCCGCGCTGTGGCCGTTGCTGGCGACGGGCGGACGCCTGGTCTACATCACCTGCTCGCTGCTGCGCGCGGAGAACGAGGCCGTGGTGGCGCCGTTCCTCGCCGCGCACGCCGACGCTCGGGCCGTGTCGTTCACCCTGCCCGCGGGGCAGCCCGCCGCCGTCGGCTGGCAGATCCTGCCCGGCGATGGCGATCTCGACGGCATGTACTATGCGGTGCTCGTCAAGGGCGGCACATCTTAGAGCTTAAAAATCAATAAGTTATAAATTTCGCCAAGCCGCAAAAACAGAGGTTTTTGCGGCAAAGCGTCCCTGTTTTGGCACGGATATATCTCCAATATGTCCGGCAGTTATCCGCGATATATCTGCGGCTGCGTCCCCGTTTTGGCACGGCCCGCCATCTCCGCGATCGAGGCGGTGTTCCCGCAGACGACGGTGCAACTGTGCATCGTGCACATAGTGAAGCAATGGTGCGGCACCAAATGATTCATTTCGCCTCCAGCAAGCCACCGACCGCGCTACGACCACGCTTACGCACTTAGCAATGACGCTTCCAAACCTATCTTCTACGCGAGGAAAGCCATGGGTGCGGTGAAGCGTTTGAACTTCTGGTCGAACTCCCGCTTTGCTTCCAATAGTTCCAGAAGCGCTTTATCGACCGCCGCAAACTGCTTTGCCATCTTCTTCTGCGCCGTCAGGTCAAAACTCCCATCCTCGCGAACAGGAATTTTCACCGCGAATTTCTTCATGTTCGTTAGCGAAGCGCGGAAAGAGCGGTCGAAAGACTCGATCACCGCCTGATGCCGCAGCGCATAGAGAAGGAATTCCGCAGATATATTTCTGCTCTTAAGACGCAACGCGCCACAATGGTCCGTGATAGAAAATTTATAACCCTCAAGCTTCAAGGCAAAATCAAAGTTTCCGTCGATTCCCCAGATAATGGTCGGCTCGCTGTAGCTGTCGAAACTTTTATGCACGACGTAACCGAACGGCTGCGACACGTTCGAACTGAAGACAGGAACAAGGCTCTCATCCTGAGCATCCTGCGACAAATCCTTACGAAGAACGCGCTCCCCAATCGACATGTCAAACAGCGCGGCATCGCCGAGAAGAACCTCTTTGGATGCACCGACCTGCGTATTTTTGTCGTAGAGCGCCTTGACGGCACGCAATTTTACTTGAAGGTCAAGCATGTCCTTGGTGATTTCTTCTGCAGAGACCGCCTTCATTTCCTCGGCAAGGCCAAGTTTGACCCGTTCCTCCTTGTTCCACCAGCGGTCAACCACCCAGTGATTGGGTTTCTTAAATTTATCGAAAGGCTGGATTTTGCACCGAGGGCTTTCTCGCTCCAGCATCGCCTTGGACGAGGTCTTGGAGCCCATGAATACCTTGAACAACTTCTCCATTTCGGGGAGGTCGTTCTCATCAATTGCTTCTCGCCTAACGCTGGTCAGTCGTTCGCCGATGTTCGTGACCAAATAGGTGAACACGGGTGCGGTTTGCCTTATCCAATGGCCATCCACGGGCTCGGGCTTCCGCGTCAGAGCCAAGATATAGGTTAACTCAGCGTTCGAGAAGAACGTGCGTGGCGGAAGCGCAACAATCCCATCCAGGAAACAACGCTCGAGCATGAACTCGCGCAACTTGTCACCTTTGGCTCGACCAAGAATACCGTCCGGTATGACCACAAAGGCCCTGCCGCCCGCTTTGAGCGAATTAACAATCCATTCCATTGAAAGGCCTTCCAAGCCAAGGGCGTTAATCTTGTATGCCTCCTTGGTCTCGGCTTTACTCTGCAACTCTTCCTTGATGATGCTTGAACCACTGGTCACATAAGGCGGATTGCTCAGAATCACATCATACTTCTCACTCTCATCCTTGATGATGTGCCCGAACGTCCCGAGGTTATCCTTGAACAGACGAAACGTTGAATTGAACAAATCGGCGAATGATTGCGTGCATTGTGGATGCGCAAAGAGAATCTCTGCGATATAGATGAGCATATTGGCTTTGGCCAGGATGATCGTGCGCTCATCGTCACGCTCAAAACCCTTGTCAAATCCATGCAAGGTAAAGTTTGGCTCTATTTTGCCGGATTCCTTGGGCTTGAGGGCATTTTGCATCCCCTCATTGATGTTGAGGAGTTCCAGCGGAAAGCCACCCACGCCGCAAAATGGGTCGCAAAATCGCTTGCCAGCGAACGAGTAGCCAGGGTCGTCGAACGCGCCCATTCTAAGCACAGATTGCACGATGGCACGCGGGGTGAAGTATTGCCCCATCGCTTCAACTTCTTGGTTCAAGAAGCTCTCATACAGCTTTGTCTTGAACTGCTTATCGATTTTCGTAAGGCTCCCGAACTCGTCGCCGTAACGATTTAGATGCTCTAGAGAACGCGCAAACAGTTTCGCCTGCGTCAGATTTGGAGCGCCGGTCTCGGTGACAAAGATAGTGCCATTGATGATGGTGGTCTCGTCGGTCTTTGATTTCGGAAACAGCTTCAATATCTCGCGCCGTGTGTTACGAGCGTAGAACTCGAGCGCCTTTTCCTCACTCACCTTTGAGCGCTCATAGACCTTCGCAAAGGCATAGTCAGCGTCCAGAACCTTCAGGTCACTCAAGAACTTGAAGATGAAAAGCTCAACGACGTTGTAAAGACACTTTACAGGCGATTTCCCAGTAGCCACCCAAATGGTCTGCCATAGCCGACTGGCGAGAGGCGTAGGGTCAATTACAGTCGTGCTGGCCAGCTTGCTGTTCTTTTTGTCGATCGAAGAACGGATTTGATCAAGAATAAATTCAAGCTGATTGACGTTTCCGATGTTCTGCGGATGGAACACGGCTGCCAATTCATTGCCTGACCGGTCTTGGATGCGTTCGGCACGCTGCGCGTTAACCCAAATGGTCTTCGAACCATCTGTCACAATAAGCACGTTGCACAGCGCTTTCGCAACATCAATTTCTTGCTCAATAGCCTTGCGGATTTGGTCAGCAGTCCTCAGCGTTGAAGGCTGCTTGTATTCAATGACCGCAATGACTCGTCCGAGATGAGTCAGGATTCCGTCCGGCTTCTTGGCCAAGAGTTTAGCGACGGCAGCCGTCTTCTTGATTTTTCCATGGGCGACCAACTGCCCAAGCGTCGTGGCACCGAGCTTGAAATACTCGTACTTGCCAATCGACTGCGGAGTGGTCTGGAGAAGTTCTTCGCTCACGATTTGGGATCCGGTAATGCTATGCGTCGCCTTTCCGTGCGCAGACAGTAGCTACCAGAAGGGCTCTGGGATGAGTGTAGCACCCACAAGCAGAGGTTCACCGGCGGCTGCCCGTAATACGCGTAATTCGGCCGAATCAATCAGAGCCGACCAGTTCAGTCCTTCGCTCACTTCGACTAGCTCTTGCGGTGACCATCGTGGGCAAGCGCCGCGGCAGCCCCGGGGAATTAGAGGCCCCAGAGCGGCCGCGGTGCAATCTTTTCCTGACCACCGACGCGAATCAGCGCAGTCGTTTGGCAAGGACGGCTGCATCCGGGTGGTAGTAGCGGAGCAGCATCCGTGTATCCCTGTGCCCCGTTATCTTTACCAGCTCGTGGAGCTGGAACCGCGAGGCAAGGCGGCTGGTCGCCTCGTGGCTCAGATCATGGAATCGGAGATCTCGCAGGAACGCCGGATCCGGAGTCCGGTCGTGCTCCGCGCATTCTTCCAGGTACACGGCGCGGGCGCGCTGCAGCGCCCGCTCAAAGGCCTGCGTAATACCGTCGGGATGCATCGCGAAGACAGGGCCACGCAGCGTGGGTGGCACAGTCGGCGAATCGCTCCGGCCGGCAGTGCGAGCACTCGCAGGCAACAATCCCGCCAGCACGTCCACCGCCACCGTAGACAATGCCACATCGCGCGCATTGCCGTTTTTCGTCTCTGGGAGGTGCACCACGCGGCGCCCGAGGTCGATGTTCTCCCAGTGCAGCGCGGCGATTTCGCCGCGTCGCATCGCCGTCTCAACGGCCAGCGTAATGATCGCCGGCAGCACTCGCGAACCGCTTGCCGTGACGATGCGCGCAAGCTCGTCCTCCATGCGGCCTTTGCTGCGCCCCTTGGCTGCAGACGGAAGCGCAACAACACGGCGTGTACGCGCATTGTTGGGTGCGGGCTTGCGCACCAGCTCGACCGGGTTTGAGAGGCTTTCCATGCCCCATTCCTTGCGTGCCGTGTTGAACAGGTGAGAAAGCCGTGCCAAACGGCGCAGCACGGTCGCGGGCGCCAGCCCAGCGGACAACCATGTGTCGCGCTGCTGCGCGATGTCGCCGCTGCGGATAGTGGCCATGGCGCGCTTGGACAACGGTGTCTGACGCCACAGGCCGATCACCGACTTCTCTCGCACAGCGCCTTTCGGGGCGGGCGTACTGCTGGCACCACAAGGACGACAGCCGCGAGATCGGCGGCGCAACGGTGAGTTGCGACGACATCCTCGGCATCGACCCGCCTCCGACCGGACGGGACGCCTTGTGATTGAAGCGGAAACTCCTTACGCCTCGCCCTTGTTCTGCTCTTGTGCCTGCCGACAGATTTCGTCCAACTCCCGCCGCCGAAAGTCCCCCAGCGCCGACCGGACATTTTTGCGGCCCGCCCGCGTGAGCGCCTGCTCAACGCCGAGCGCGTTGGCGTACTTTCCAGACGCCGCCAGCTTGTCGGCCTCTTTATCGATCAACTCCGTTTCTGACTTCTTCATACGCACCCACCGGATTAGGTTCGACGGGACAAGTTTCGCCTGTGTGCGCAGCACGGACAACCGCACCACCTCTTTGCAGATGTTGAAAACATCCACCCCGCCAAATCCCGCCCTTCCAGCTCTTGAACCCCACCGTGATGAGCACCATGTCAATCTGCTCGAAGGTTCACGGATTACGGCACATGACCACCTCGGAAGAGACGCAAGAAATCAGGCGGCTTGCTGTGGAGTTCTATCTCTTGCGCGATGTTGTCAAAGCGTTCGCCGTACCCAACCGTGAGCACCTGCACGATACGGTGTTCGCCGAGTTTGAGAGGTTGGGAACTGAACTCCAAACCCGAGGTGCGACCATCGGGACGCTCCCCCCTGCAAATATGTTCGACAGCCAGCGCCCCTTAGTGGTGTTGCCCAATGGTGCAGCAATCGCTCCAGAGCACAACCGGATGGACATCGAGCGCCGCGTATCCGCATTGATCGAAGCCGATCATCGTCGCTAACAGGCCACTGTTTCACCTCTGCACCTAGTGCCGCACCAGGTGCGCACCTATCCGAATCACCGGTTCGTGATACCGCAGACAGGGCACCGCGCTCCGCGCAGTGCTCCTGCGCCGATACACCGCCTCCCGCCGCTACGCGACGCTCGCCGGTAACGGCGCCCGTGTGCGGGCCTGCGGGGATTCGGCCGCCAGTGCGGCCTACTCCCCACCCGGCTACGCCGGGCGGTTCCCCTTGGCTTCCACGTTCGTCGCCGTCAAGGGCCACTACGGCCCGTGTCAGTCGGGCGCCCGTGTCGCTTCGCTCCCGCGCCATTGCGCCCTCCATCTGGGGCAGCCTGCCGCGCCTACGGCTTGCACGCTGCTCCCTCGCCGTAGGCGCCTCCCGCCGCTGCGCGTCGCTCGCCTCCAACGGCGCCGCGCCAGCCTCCGTTGCTCGCTTCGCTCGCCCTCCTTGACATCGCCGCCCGCTCCAGCCGCTTCGGTCTCCGTACCGAAGCATCCGCGGCCATCCGGCCGCAGACGCTCCGGCACTCACGACCAAGAGGCACAGCCATGACCACCACGATGCATCCCGCCAGCATGACGACTGAGCAGCGCGACCAGGCACGCCGCACGCAATTCACCGGCACCATCAACGTGGACTACTACGAGGTCACCGCGTGCCACGGTCGCACGCAAGTCACGCTGCGCCCCATCGCCGCACACCGACAGGCTACCGGCTCGATGGTGGGCGACTGCACGCCGGTGCCAGGCAAGTTCACGGGCGAGCCAATGCGCTGCAAGGTTGATGGTTCGAGCAACACCGTGCGCCTGTCGAGCTTCCAGCGTGCCAGCAAGATCGAACCACTGGCCGTGGTCGATGGCCTGCGTGTCTGGCCCGTCGACCATTGGACGGCCTACGGCTGATCAGCTCCCTCGTGGCTTGCGCGAACTGCGCAAGCCCGTTGCATAGCGCTGCCCACCTCACAGGAGCTTTCCATGAACACCATCATCGATTTCTTTTCCGGCGCCTTCGATTTCGTCCACTACTACGCACGCGAGCTGTGTCTGGCGTTGTTGGTTGCCGTGTTATTCGTCGGTGGCAACCACCTGTTACACGTGGTTATGCAGCACCAAGAAGAGCAGCGCGCCGTGATCCACGAGTTTAGTCACCCGCAATCGGAAGCCACCTACGCGCCGGCATCTAAGTCGTGCGCCTGGCTCAAGACGGATGGCACGAATACGACATGCATCCCGGGTCAATCGGCGCCTTGACCCATCCCAAAGGCCGCCAATGCAAAACCTGCGCAACGTCGCTGCATACATGTGCACACCACAACAGAAGGGGTTCACCATGAACACCGTTGCACAAGATGCTGCTTTCGCCGCCAGCTATGCGTTGAATCGTCACATCCCTGCGATGGCGAACGGCTTTACCATCGACACCGACTATGGCTCTCTGACCATCACCGCCGAGGAAGCCCGCAAGCATCCCGAATTGCGGCACGTCGTGGAGTCGATCATGCAATTCCGCCTGTACCAGGCCGAGCGACTGGGGTGGCGTGAGATCCATCTCGGCGACCCAGGCATTGCCGTCGTCCAGCACCTACACGTAGACGCGTCGCACGCTTCCACCGTCTGCGCAGTTTGCGCGCAAACTTATCGTTGCCCCGCGAGTCTGGCCCTATCCGGCGAGTGTCAGGCAGAAGCCGACGCATAGAGTCAGGCGCAGGCCGACGACCGGGGCGCGTATCTTCACCAAGGGTGTTCCGGGCCGGGACACCTTCCAGTTTAGAAGCCATCGGCTTCTGTCGGTGGCTCTTTACTTTCGGGTTGCGCCGCGGCTTCACCAAGAACAGAATCCGTGACTCCCATCGCCCATCTGAAAAAGACAATGCCGGGCGCGAAGAACCCGCGGGGAGTTTCCATGATCCCAGCCAAGGCACCTTGCAAAGCGGCTTGCAGGTTTTTACTCATCGTCAATACCTCCGTCTCTTCGACCTCTTCTTTTTACTCAACTTGCTAGCAGGAAAAACAATAGATTCCACTAAGAGCAAAGAGAGAGCGAACAAAACTAAAAACCCTGTCTTGAGCCAAGATTGAACATTCGGCGTCGTTAAGCCATAACGCTGAAAATCGTAGGCATCTCCACTCTGAGGTGCGGGCTTCATTGGGCCAAACCATGGGCTGGCAAGTTGAACGCATGAACCCAGGTCGTCTCCTACACAGAGCTGCACGCCTTGCTTGTTAATCGTTCTTAATACCAACTTTTGCCCTTTGGCAACCGATATCGCGCCTTCAATGGTGACGGTACCAGACGTCGACTGGACACTTGAGAAATTCTGTGAAAACAGGCCACCAGGGGTTGAATTTGCTGAAACAAATTCACCAATGTCACTAGACGAAATGGCAACAGTTGGTGCGAATGACTGCCAGATCAAAATTCCAGTCGGCACCAAGACCCCGAAAACCAAAGTAAAACAAAACAAAATAACGGATGCTCGCCGCATCATGATGATTTAACCCCTCCAAGCTTTTTGGTGCATGCCGGCTGGTATTTGCCGGATGTTCCGGGCTGGAACACCCGGTTTAGCTCAAGCATCCATCGATAGGCCAACGAGGTGTTCCGGCCCGGAACACCTCACACCGCTCACTGAAATCCAGTCAGTTGCAGCCAGGAAGTCTATGCACCGACTCCACAAGGCCTTCTGGCTTATCAGGCAGCGACTGGCAAAAGTCCACATCCGTCAGCTCCCCTTCCTCCCGGGGGATGAGCTGAACATGCAGACGGTTGATAGCCACCTCAAAAGCCCTTTCTTCGGAGCCGCCGAAGTAGCGCCCTAGCTCGACCAGTGCTTCACGCGCACGCGCGGTGATCCTGATTGAATCGTCGTAGGTGTTTGACATGTGAAGGCTTCTCCTACCGGGTGTTCCGATCCGGAACACCCGGCAGACCAGAGACCCATGAGGGTTGATAACTCTTATTATCATCCCTGCAAAGTTTTTCTGTCTAAATCGGATGCGCCGAAATCGGCCAAGAAAGACGCACAACAAAATGCACACATTTCAACGTATTACACTCACAAAGTGGGATTAGAATACTCCTCACCTTCATCGTGTGAGGCACTTATGAGCAAGTCCAAAGAGCTATGCACATTCATCGTGCCGATGGTCGCTACCGGACTGTTGATCTTGTGGGCTGTCGGCCTTCTTCCCACATCGTGCCTACCGAGGGCTGCTGCAATGGCAGCTGCCCTGCTTGGCATGCTGCTCATCGCGACCATGGTTTTCGATCTGATCCGTAGCTCGCATGCGCGGTCAAACTCACTCATGTGCCGCCACTGAGCAGCCTTTTAGTGAAGGGTTGACCCCGAGGGCGAACCCTTAGCCGTGTCGTCGCTAGGTGGCGGGCACCTGCCTGTTCCACGGCATGGTTTGCAGGTTTCCCGGCCGCCTGGTCTCAATGGATGGGGCCAGCCCCCTTCACCACCGCACATGGGGCATGCGTCTGTGTCTTCTTCTTGCGACATGGAGATCACCGGCTGTGGGCTGCGGACGCCTTACGCTTCCAGACCCGCAGCCGGCGCCCTAAAGCCCAGCTCCGCGGCTGCCTTGCGAGCAGCATCAAGGCCAGCCTGACGCGCCGCTGGGTCTGCCTCGCGCCGCTCCCTCTCTGCTTGCCGCCGCTTGGCTTCAGCCAGCGGCCCCACTGCCTCGCGGGCCTTGACGCGCGCCGCTATTTCCAGCGCGGCGCGCCGCCGCAATATCGACGCCCAGACCAAGCCAGGTACTGGACTCTTGCCGGTTGCCTCCACTTCGGTCACTGCATCCTGTATCTCGGCGGGCGTGGCATTGGCTTCGATTATTTCCGCTTCTGGGAGGTCGTCCAGACCCCGAGCGAGGTCTACCCAGCAGACGATGCCGCTGGGTCGCACGTGCCGAACCTTGCTCGTCGGACTCGACTTTTGCTGCTGCTGCGATTCGCCAGCAGCAGCACTAGCAGGGTCGCGCGCGCGCGATGCTGCTGCTTTTGATGTTTTTACTTCGTTTGTGCCCTTACTGCTTTTGTATGACGGCTTTCCAGCGGGCGGAAATCCAGCGGGCGGATTTTCAGGCCTTCCGTCGTCATCGAGGCGTTGGGGGGTGTCATAGACCAGCGTCACCTTCCCGGAAAAGCGACCACCTGCCCCCATCTTGGCGCGCTGCTGGATGTACCCCGCTGCGCGAAGTTCACGCAGCGCAGTGCGGATTGCATCGCGCCCCTCTTTCTCTGGCCGCTCTGCGGCCAGATCCTCCGCAGTCATCCCAAACCCCTCCGCATTGTCCAACATGCGTGATAACACTCCCGCCGCGCGGTAGCTCAAACGGGCGTCGCGAACCGTAGCTGAGGGTGTCATGAGAACATGTACGCCGGAACGGGCGCGGACATACAGTGTCGTCATGCCACGTCCCCTAGCATGCGAATGTGGAACGGCTCATAGATGGCCGCCAAGCTAGGCGGTTCAAGTTTGCCAACATATACCCCCAGCCCACGAGCACGGAAAACTTCCATGGCGCGCGGCACGCGGGGCAATGTGAGCTGCCCTGCCAATTCACACACTAGCAACCAACGCATGTGCGACTGCACAGCGCGCAGGCTTCGGCGGCACCGCCGCGCAGTCTCTTCCACCGGTAAGCTCGGCAGCAGCTCGATAGTCGCTGGTGCAGCATCCACGGCAATTCCAACTGCACGCAATTCGCCTTGGTACACCTCCGCCGCCTCCATCGCGAGCAGGGCGGCCATCGGATCTTGCTCGGCCAACGTCGGCTCGCCCAGGCCAAAAGGCAGACTGTCATCTGTGAATTCCATCGCGCGACCCGCACGGCGGTTGTCCAGCGCCTCGCGCTGGCGTCCACTGGCGATCCATCTCGTCGCACCGGTGGCGTCGCTGCCCGCCGCGCAACGCAGCCAAGCGTCGGCTACCACCGTGAGCTGGTCATCCAACCCACGGGCAAATGGCAACTGAGCCAGCGCGGCAGCCCGCGCCGCAGGCAGCAGCTCATCCAACGCACGCTGGACGGCAATGGGGTAGCTGTGGTCAGTCATGACCCACCTCCCCAGCGCGTGCAGCAGCCTGTCGTGCCTCTATTTCTGCCTTGCTCATCCGCCCACGTTGTCGGCGTGGCTCATGATCCGGCATAGGTTCAACCGAACTCAGCGAGTCAATGAAGCGGTGGATGTCCTCCCCTACCACACCGTCGGGCCACCCACTGTCTAGCCGGCGTGGTAGCCGGCGTGGCTTCTGGCCTACCTCCCCTACAAGCGCAGCAGCTCTACGAGTAGCCGCCTCAGCATTGGTTGGACGTCCACGCCTGCGACAAGGCTGCACATGAACCGTGGGCGGTTGTGGCCGAAGCGCGTCCACGAAGGCATGAATGTCGGAAACCAGCACCATCCGACGCCCCATAACCAGCACAGTGGGCAGCGGAAAGCGATGGCGGGCGATCAAAAGCCCGGCAGCCTGGTCGGGCTTGGCGGGCAGTGGTAGTGCAAGGAATTCAGGTGAGTACAGAGCTTGCGCCGGGGTGACCAGACGACGCTCTGAGGGCGCTGAAGTGGATTGCATGGTTTTGGCCTCGCTAGGCAAAACCGCCGCGCGGAACGCCAGCGCGCAAAAAAGCCGCCGCGCTCAACGCGCAGCGGCCAGAGATAGGGATCTAGAGATCTACTGGTTTACGCTGCGCTGGTCGCAGCGAAACCGGCCACCAGCGAGGTGGCGAGGCGAGGTTGGGCGGTGGCGGCAATGGCCCCGAGAGTTGCAAGCCGCTGCGCGGCGAGGCGCCGCGCCAAGTCGTCGGCCAAGGCGAGTGCAAAAGCGGCACAAGCCTCGTGCGCGCTACGCGCGCGCGCGCTCGGTGTCTGCGAGCGACGAGCGCGGGCCATCGACGGCGCGTCTAGGCCCAGTAGAGCGCATAGCCATTGGCCCATCGCGGCGAGGGCGTGGAGTCGAGTCACTGGGGGCACCCAACAAAACCCAACCACCGCTAGTGCAACCGCACCGACCAGATCGGCGACGTGCGGCAAAAACTTGGCGCAAATCACCGTCGCCAAGCACGCGACGCCGATGGCGCCAATTTCCCGGGCCGTGGAACGCAAACGCCGCCGCCAACCCTCACGCGCACGGATGCCGCACCCGAAGCTGCAAGTGCGGCCATTCTGATTTCGTTGCGCGACGCAAGCATGTCTTCATTATATTTTTCAGCGTCTCAAATGCAACAAAAATTCGCAGATATTTTCAATCTTCCGTGAAGTTTTTTTAGCACGCATTCAACGAATATGGATATTTTCAAGACAATTCGATGATGACACTCATTCAACAAGAGATGAGCGGTATCGAAGGATTGAGCACATTCAATTCCTGTTGATGTGTAACGAAAGTTGACCTGCGCATTGCGCGAGGCGGCAACCAAAGAGCACCACGTCAACTCCGCACTATGTGCCAGACCATGTAGTACATACTGCATGGCATATAGTATGTGGTATGTACTACATACTATGTACTATAAGCAGCCCTCATTATGACGGCGCCAATTTGGCGCCGGAATAATCGATTTCTTTGAGGAGCTTTGAACACGAAATGTCCATCGTGCAGGCGCAGAACTCGTACGCGACACTCGCGACATGCCCTATACCTACAAGGGCGAATCCACCCACATCCCTGACGTCACCGGTGACTTCTGCCCGAGCTGCGGGGAAGTGATCCTCGATGCGACCGAGTCAACGCGCGTCAGCATGTCGATGATGGATCGACATGTCGGCCTGTCACTGGATCGTACGAAACAGCGATTTCCCCCCCTGGCTCCCACCGGTCGCGGTTCCCATCACCGACAGGGCGCAGTCGATCCGTTTACCCACGTCACGAATGTCCGCCGCGCCGTGACCTCTGATCACCGACCCATCGTTGGCTGGGCACAATCGCCCACCTTTGGTGGGCACCCAGTTTGACCGGGCGCAAGCGCCCTCATGCGCTCCAAGTGGCTCCGCCCCTTGAAGCTCACACACCATGCACGCCTGCGGCACCAAAAGCCGAAGCAAAAGCCCGCAAACCCGCACCGCGAGGCGGTTTACCGTGGCGCCATCACCGGTGGCACTTTGCCCGGACTCCGGTGCATCACGCGGACGATCTGGCGCCACAAGCGACGCCAGCACATCTTGTTGCAACAAGCCTTCTAGACAACGCCTGTCCACAGAACGTGGCGCCACGTTTCCGCACGGATTGCAAGTGACGCCACTCGCTAGAGCGAAACAGGCGCCAGCCAGAAAACTGCGCAAGGCCGCTGCATAGGTTCCGAACCGTGCCCTTTCCAGCACGGATTTGGAGCCGACATGAGCCCATCCACGACCCGAACCAAGTCCCCGCGCGGACGTTTGCACCTGCGGCTCGCCGCGCGCGAGGTGGCCGAGATCCAGCAGGCCACAAAGTCGGCTGGTGCCACCTCCCCAGCAGCATATTTCCTCAACCTGGTACGCCAGCAGCGTGATGTCGATGCGTTGGCCATCCAGATCGAGCGGCAGCTACAGAGCGTGGTCGAGGTCGCCATCAGTGCAGCTATCGGCCAACTGGGCGACCGGCTGGCTACTGACCTCGCCGCGCTGTCGTCCAATATTGCGAACCTGGCCACGGCGCTCGAAGAGCGCCCAACCAAGGCGCAACTTTCGTCCTTCCTTGAGCACGTCCGCGGTAAATCGACCACGAGTGGCGTGCCCTCGAACGGCGCCACGGTGGCGCCATGATTACGCTGAAAAAGATCGCCAACGCCGGCGCAGCGCTGAGCTATTACAGCGAGAAAGACGACTACTACCTCGAAGGCGGAGGCGCTCCCGCCGCCTTCTATGGGCACGGCGCAGCCGAACTCAACTTGGCTGGCCCGATGACCAGCCAGCGCCAGGCACGGGTTTTTGCGGACGTTCTGGCCAACGGCGGGGGCAAGGCGGGCCGGCACACCCCTGGCTGGGACGTGACGTTCAGTGCGCCTAAATCCGTCAGCGTGGCCGCTCTGATGGGTGGCAATGAGCGTTTGATTGCGGCGCACGAGCGCGCTGTCGCGCGGGCACTAGAGTGGATTGAGAAGCATGCCATCGTGACACGCCAGCGCGGTGCAGGCGGCGAGGGGTACGAGTGGCGCCACGGCGCCGGCATGGTGGCGGCGACCTTCCGCCACTCGACCAGCCGCGAGCAAGAGCCACAGTTGCATACACACGTAGTCATCTCTAACACCACCCGCGACCCACTCACTGGCGAATGGCGAGCCCTGGACAGCCGCGAGCTGTACCGCGCGCAGGCGGAGGCCGGCGCGATCTATGCCGGCGAGTTGGCTGCTGAAGCACGACAGCTCGGGTATGCCGTCGAATGGCGAATCAACGACAAGGGACACCCAGAAATGGAACTTGGCAGTGTCCCACAAGCCATCCGTGACCAGTTTTCCTCGCGGCGGGCGCAAACCGACGCGTGGCTCATCGCCCACGGCTTGACGCGCGAAACCGCAACGGCGGCGCAGAAGCAAGAGGCCGCGTTACAAACCCGCCGCGACAAAGAACCGGCCGACCACACCGAGCTTCGGGCACAGTGGCTCAAGCAGGCGCGGGCCATCGGCTACGAACCCACCCAGCGACCACTTCCCCTGCCGCCCGTGCGCGATCCCACCAAGGCTGCGGCTGCGGTCGTGGCAGTGCGGCAGGCTGCCGAGCATCTGGGCGAGCGCGATGCCCGCTTTTCTGTGCGCGCACTGGAACACGCGGCCCGGCTTTTCGCAGAGGGCCGTGCGAATAGTGAGCAGATCCGGGAGGCCATCGGCGACCTCGCCAAGAAAGGCGAGTTGCAGCACCGCGACGTGCAGGAACGCGCGACCGGCGGCCGTCGCACGCTAACTGCTGGCTTCACCACGCGCGCCGGCATCGAAACCGAGACGAAGATGCTTCGCTCGGCCGAAGTGCTACGAAGCCGCGCGGCAACCATCGGCGGGCCGGAAACCGCGACGGCTGGCCAACTCCATCGCGCTGCGGCTGAGGCGATCCGGCGGACTGAAATCACCAATGGCCGGGAGTTCGGCGACGAACAGCGCACCGCCACAACGTCCATCCTGACCGAAGCGAAAAGCATCCACGTACTCCACGGCCATGCCGGGACGGCGAAAACGTCCTCCGTGCTCGCGTGCGTGCGGGACGCGGCCGAGCGTGAGGGCTACTCCGTCCGAGCCATGGCGCCAACAAATGCTGCGGCCCAAAAACTTGGTGACTCCATCCAAGCCACCGGGCATTCCACGGTTGCCAGCCACCTGCACAGGGACGCGCTGCGCTCACCATTCGATTCTGACCGCGCCCCGCCCACCTCCGGCAGCAAGCGTGAGCTTTGGATCGTCGACGAAGCTGGCATGGTGTCCGCACGCGACATGCAGCGCCTGCTGTCCAAAGCTGAGCGCGAGCACGCCAGCGTCGTTCTCGTCGGCGACACTAAACAGCTCGGCTCTGTAGAGGCCGGCGAGGCCTTCGAGCAGTTGCGCTCGAAGCTCGGAAGTGCTGACCTCACCGACATCAAGCGTCAGCAAGACCCACAGCTCCGCGAAGCGGTTTATGACTCGCTTCGCGGCGAGGTGCAGGCGGCGCTGTCGAAAGTCCCAGTGATTGAGGCAAAAACCCGGGTTGAGCGGGTTGCAGAAATCACGCGGCAATACATGAGCCAGTCCTCGAAGGAGCGGGAAGAAACGCTTGTCATCGCGCCCGGCAAGGACGACCGCGAACAGATCAACGACGCGATCCGCGCCGCACGCCGCGAACGCGGCGAGCTGGGCCGCGAGGAAGTCACCATCACGGTGCTGGAAAAATCCGAACTCACCCCCGCTGCGCTCAGACAAGCCGCGCGGTACCAGCCGGGATGGATTCTCGAAGCCGACCGCAGATACGAGTTCGGGCCGATGCGTGGAGAACGCGGCGAGGTCGCGCGCATCGAAAATGGCATGGTGGTGGTGAAGCTGCAGCGCGGCCGCGGCGAGTATGAGTGGAAGTTTGACCCGCGCAAGACATCGAGCTTTCAGGTCTACTCGGGCAAACGCGAACTGGCTGTCGCCGAAGGTGACAAACTGGTTGCCAAAGCATCGCTCGACGCAGAAAAGATCCACGGCGGCGGTGACGCTGTAATCAAAACCGGAACACCCCTCGATGTCGTTGCGGTTAAAGACCGCGAAATCATCGTGCGCGATGCCGGCGGCGTCGAAATGGCCATCGCCCGGAACACCCCGCAACAGCTCGACTACGGCTACGCCCAGACCGTTCACCAGGCCCAGGGGCAAGATTACGCAAAGGCCATCGGGCACCTCGAAAGCCGCCGCGAAAATCTTTCCTCTCTGAAATCGATGTACGTCGCGCTAAGTCGCGCCCGCGAAAAATTCACGGTCGTGACCGACAACCGCGACGCGCTGGCCGCCACGCTGGAGCGCAACACCGGCCAGAAGGCCACTGCGCTGGTACGGCCGAACGAGCAAACCGTCACCGCACCGTACGAACTGGGCAAGCTCGCCGAATACCGCGAGCCGCAGGGGCCCGCGCCAACCCCGCCGGAACCTTCGACCGCGCCAACACCAGAGTCGGTGTCGGTGGCGCCGGAACCCCTGCCGGAAATCGCTGGCTCCCCAACACCCACGCCAGAGCCCGTGCCGGCGACGCCCGAACCACAACCGGAAGTCACCGACTCGCCGGCGCCCGCTCCCGAGCCGGGACATGAACCCTCGCACGATGACGGCCCCGCGTGGGGCTGATCTCCCCCGCGTGCTGAAAAAGCTGCGCAAGGCCGCCGCATAGCAGCGCGCCACCCGAACTCATTCCATCGAGGACTACCCATGTTTACCATCGACCAGATCAAAACCCACCTGCGCGCTATCCCGCTGCCGCTGCGCTTCGGCGCCGGCGGCTTCATCGTGCTGCTGCTCGTGTTGTTGCTGTTCGCCCCCGGCAGCGGCCCCGCCGGCACGAAGTTGTCACATCCGGCACCGTCCCCGCGCGTGGCTGTGCAACCCGCGCCGGTGATCGCCCCGGCGGTGGCTCACCCCATCGCCCCGATCAAGGCGCCGGTCGCACCGGCCATGGCGGCACCGACACCAACGGCCGCTTCCGCGTCCAGCCCTGCCGCCGCCATGACGACGGTCACGCCGGCATCCCTGATGCTTCCCGCCCAGGCCGAGCCTGCCAACCTGGTGCGTGGTACCAGCACGCGCATGCTGTCGGCTGCCCCAGCGAGTGCGAACTTCACGGAGGCTTTGCCTACGGATTGGACATCCGTGGCGACGGTGACCGAGCAAACACCGACGGCCAGTTGGTCAACCGCACCCGGCAAAGCCCTGCAGGCACTCGATCCGAGCAACGGCTTCGTGAGCAATACATGGACGGCGTGGATTCGGGTGGCAAATGCCGGCGCACACACCCTTGTGCTGCGACTGAACCAGGGGCCGACACGTAGCACCACGGTAACCATCGACTCGGGCGCATCGCCCGCCATCACCGCAACGCGCAACGGTTGCTCGGGCGATTGCGGCCAAGCTACCACGACGATGGCCACGGCCACGCTGGCAGCGGGGTGGCACCAAGTCACCGTGCAGGTCATCCAGAAGGCGACCGATGCAGCTACTGCCGCCGACCTCTACGTACGCGGCCCCAGCGACTCAATGCCTATCGCTGTCGTTCCGTTCGCACCGGCGGCCAAGTCAATGGCGTCGCAGGTGTCGCCATGATCGCCCAGCTCTTCCAGCGAGCCAATGCGGCCAGCCCAGTCTACGCGCTGGGCTTGGGCCTGCTGCTCTTGCTCGCGTTGCTCTCCATGTTGCCCGCGCTGCTCCCGGCGTTGCCGGTCGCCGCCGCGGGCATCGCATGGGCGATGCACAAGCACGGATTGCCGCTGCATCACTTCCTGCGCTCACGTGGTGCATGGCTGGCAGTGCTGCTCGCCGTCACCGGCTCCGCAGGCTGGTGGGCACTCGCCGACGCACGTGCCGGCGAAGCCGGCACCGCGCTCGCGCTGGGCACCGCCGCGATCACCGCCGCCTCCCTTGCTTACCTCACCATCGAGGGCCACATCATGCGTTCCATCCTTGAACTTGTCCCGGCTGGCCAGCGCGACCAGCTGGATTCCTTTCTTTCCGGGAGCGACCCTACTGCTGCCGCTGGTGGCGCAGTCGCCGACCTGTCGGGTCTCGACCCCGCTCAGGTCACCGAAGCGATCCGTCATCGCGTCGTCGGACAGGATGCGGCCGTCGACACGGCCATATCGCTGATCTTCCGTCGTGCGCGGCTTCGCCGCCCGAACAAGCCCGTTGCCACGCTGCTTTTCGTCGGCGCCACGGGCGCCGGCAAGACCGAATTGTCCAAGGCCATCGCCGATGTGATGTTCCGGCGGAACCTGATTCGCGTCGATTGTGCCGAGCTGTCGCAGCCACAAAGCACACAGCGCCTCATCGGTGCACCGCCGGGGTACATCGGCAGCGATGCCGGCGGCTGGCTGTGTCGTGAGATTGGCCGCTGTCGCACGGGAGTGATCCTTCTGGATGAGATCGAGAAGGCGCACCCGGACGTGCTCACGACCCTGATGGCTTTGCTCGACGAAGCGCGCCTCACCGAGCAAGCCACCGGAACGACTTACAGCGCGACCGGCTTTGTCATCGTGATGACCAGCAACGCCGCATGCAGCAGCATTGCCCAGGTCGTTGCCGCCACGGAGGACGGGGCGGAGCGCATCGGCCGCGTGAAGGACGAACTCAAGGCGGCCGGATTCCGGCCGGAAATCCTAGCGCGTGTGGATGCCGTGCTGCCGTTCGGTGACCTGCCTCGCAGTGCCGTCGCCGAAATCGTTGGCCTCTACCTGCTCACCTTTGCTGCCGACGTAGGGATCGAATTGCAGTGCGTCGATGCGGCTCTGCTGATCGACCTCGTGCAGCGGCGCGAGCAGGTGGCTGGTTACGGCGTACGCGAAGTCGTCCGCCTCGTCGAGGGTGCCGTCGTCGATGGCCTGCTCGATGTGCGCGACCGCGGCTACCACTCCGCGGCCGTTGCCGTGGATGGCGAGCGTGTCGTCGTCACGGGCGTGGAGTGATCGTCATGCGCCATCTCAAGCTGCAATACGAAGAAGTCATCATCGGCGCGCTGCTCGGTCTGGGGACGGCCTTGGCCGTGTCGTCGCCACTGATCCTGCTCACCCATATCCCCATGCCTTCGCTGCTCGACTTTGTTTGGCCGGTCGCTTTGCTGGCCGAAGCCCCCGACCGCTGGGCACGTCTACCTCTCGCACTGGTCAGTCTGGGCGGCCTCAGCGGCGTCGTAGTTGGCGGCTGGTTTGCTGCCGAGCAGGAGGAAGAGCAGCACCTGCGCGGTACTCGGTACGTCTCTGATCCCAGCCAGGCGGTGAGGGCGCTACGGGCCATCGAGTCCCCACGCATGTCAGAGCAGCAACGTGCACACACCGTCCGCGGCGTGACCATCGGTGGCGTGGAGTTTTCGCGCAGCCGCGAAACCGAACACGCGCTGGTGCTGGGCTTGCCGGGTGGCGGCAAAACCGCGGGGGTACTGCGCCCGCTGCTCGACCAGGTACTCGCTCGTGGCGACCGCGTGCTGCTGCACGACCCCAAGGGCGACTTCGCTACAACGCACTTCGATCCGGCTAACACTGTGCTGCTTGGCCCGTGGGATGAGCGGTCGCATATCTGGGACGGTGCAGGCGACATGGATTCACCGGCGCTCGTGGACGAGTTCGCGGCGGCCGTCTGTGGTGTGGCGGCGAATACTGGCCCGAACAGCTACTTCTACGAGGGTGCCGCCTGGATTCTTGGCGGACTCATCAAGTCAGCACTGCGCGAAGGCAAGCGCTGGACTTGGGCACATCTCGCCGACGCGTTGCTTGGTGACCCCGTGCCAATGATCCTACGCGCCGCCGAAGGCGATGCGAATGTCAAAAAGGCTATGGCGAGCCTTTTCACGCCGGGTAAAGGCGAACTTATCCCTACCGAACGGAATGTGCTCAGTACGCTTGCTAACCGCTGCCGCATGCTTCTGCAACTGGGCACGGTGGATGCCGCGCGCCCGGATGCCCAACGCTTCTCGATGCGTGGGTGGCTCACAGGCACCGCTCACACCGACATTCGCTTGGTGATACTCAATTCCAGCGCCCTGTATGCGCAGGCCTGCGAGGCTATTTGGGGGAGCATGCTGGCCACCGCCAGCGCGACCATCGTGGCGACCCTGCCCGAGCGTTCCGCCGATGAGGCGGGCCTCTGGATGATTCTCGACGAGGCACGGCAGTTGGGCGGCGGCGCGCTGGAGCGCGTCCAGACCATCGAAGAAGTCGGGCGCTCGCGTGGTGTACGCGTAGTGTTGGGCTTACAAGACGCGCAGCAGCTTGAGGCGGCTGTTGGCCGGGAGAAGGCCGGCCCCATGCTGTCCATGCAAGCCACACGGTTTTACCTTCGTTCCGCACCGACCGCGGCCGAGCAGGTCGTCAAGACCGTCGGCGATCGCGAAATCAAGCGGATCACGAACACCGCGACCGGTGGCGCGGTGCAGGGTAAGCAGATGAATTACGAGCGCGTGCCGGTGCTTACCACTTCCGACCTCACCGGGCTGCGCCTGATTCGCCGTAACGACGGCACGGCAGACATTGAGGTCGTGGTCGCCATCGAGGGCACCATCGGCAAGCTGCTCGCCAATAGCGGCGCACGCGCACCGAAGCGCGCAGAGGCATTCGTGCCTTGCGAGGCGTGGCGCGCCGGGCTACCGCCGGCGCAGCTCACGCCAGAGCCAAGCACGCCGGACACAACAGCCGCTCCCTACGACAACGACCCGCTCATCGACGAACTGCTGCAACTCACGTCCACCACGGCCGATGAAACGAGCGGCAGCGATGCCAGCGACGACGCCGACGAACCCTTCGAGTGGGATTGAGCCTGATCCGCCTCCCTTCTCCCGTCCAAACACCAGGAGTTACCCATGCGCTTCCTACTCCGCCTGTTTCTTGCTTCGCTGATTTTTGCTTTCGGCTGGGCGTTGTTCCGCGAAGTGTTACCGGTGCCGGCGGCCTGCGTGGTCGCTATCGTCCTCGCACTCGCCGAACTGGCCGCACCGGCTATCGCGCGCAGCGGCGCTGGCAACGTTGGTGGCGGCTTGCGCCTGTTTGTGCGACTCGGCGCCACGCTCATCACGTGGCCCATTGCTGCGTGGGCGCTCGGCGTTGCCGGCCTCACGGATCGCCCAGCCCGCATCGCCATCGCGGCGGCCATCGCCAGTGCCGGCGGTGTCATGGCCGCCGGCCACGGTAGCGGCAAGGACACGGCACGCTTGTGGGCCGTCGTAGCCGCCGCCGCGGTGCCGGTGTACGCATTGATGCAGGCGTTGGTCTGCGCGCCAGTCGATCCACTGGCGGTGGCGTGTGCCTGCGGTGCGGTCGCCATCGCACTGCTGGTCACGCGGCAGGCCATCGTCTGGCCCTTGGAGCACGAACGCGTGCTTGCGTTCGCTGCTGGTGCGGTCACGCTTGCCGGCGTATTCGTCGGCGCGCTGGTGATCCTGTGAGGGTGCAGCCATGTGGCATTTGATCGAATCCTCGCTGATCCACGGCCTCATTTATCGCGCGCTGTCGGCGTGCATGCTCGGCTTGGGCCTACATGGCGTCCTCGCCTTCGTCGTCGTGGGCATTCTCGGCATGGCCGTCGCCCACGTCATCACCCGCCGCCTGTTCGGCTGGCGCAGCCGGCGCCGTTGGTAACGCCGAATCTGCGCAAGATTACCGCATACGAAGGCGAGCATGAGCCCGCCCCAACCGAGAACTGACTATGGCGACCCTGACTAACATCGACCGCACACGAGCGGTTACCTTCACTCCCCACACCACTACAGACAAGCCCCCCGATGGCATGCCCAGTTGGCTGCCCTCTCAATTAACTCAAGCGGTGGCCGGTGAAGTTCTCGAAATTTCACCGCCACACGATGGGCAATGCCACTTTTTGGATTGGCTTGTCGAAACGGGCTGGGCATCCAAAGTAGAGCGTGACCTACAGTGCCTATGTGAAACCGACAAGGGCGAGCGACTTCTCACGTCGTGGATGGAGCTTGACGAGTTCGCGGCGCTAGCGGCTGATGCCACCTTCGCATCGATGATGCCTCCGATGGAGGACACCATCGCACGGTGGCGCGAGCTGGAAGTAACTGACGTCTTTTTTGACGGCTACGAGGCAGTAGGCAACAGCTAGCCAGAGACTCACGCCAAGCTTTACCACCAACGCCGGCCAGCCTCGCTCGCCGGCGTTTTTCTGTCAGACCACAAGCCAGAGCAACCCCTAACAAGGGAGGCGCCCGTTGCAAGCGGCTTTCGCGGCATAAACGGTTCCCCCACCCGCTACGCGGGCGGATCCCCCATTTATTCCACGTACCACTTGCAACAGGCTCCTCCCTTCGTTGGCCGGAAGAAAAAGGTACACGGCTGTGCCGCTGCCCTTATCCCCGCCAGTGAGGTTGCCAACATGACCACAAGCATCCGCGAAGCTCTTGCGCTAGAAATCGCCCACCACCACCAGTGTGCCCGTTCGCAGGCAGAAGTCCCCGACGAGCGCGCCGCCGCCCGTGCGGCTCACGAAGCTGCCGCGCGGGCGAAAGAGGACGGGACGCCTGCGCTCGCCGTGCTTGATGTTTTGGCCTTTGTCGGTGGTGGCGAGTGCTCTTACCAGGTGACCCACGTCGCGGGCGGCCGGGTTGCCGCCCGCCCCATCAGCAACATCGGCCGGTTCACCGGCCCCGCGGAAATCGGATTGGCCGTCGGGAAGACGACCGTCATGTTTGTCGGCTTCAACGGACAGGCCCGCGCCGCGCAACGCACCCACACCCGCGCGCAGGTGCTGCAAGCAATGGCCGAGCGGCGCACTCGGATTTTACAAGCCCGTGCTGCAGCAACTCCTTTGCCTGATTGAGGCGACCAGAACAGAACGCGCGCCGCCCGCGATGCGGGCGGCGCGAAGGGCGAAAGCCGAAAAATCTACTCGAAAGGAAACCCCTGCAATGACTTACGACCTCACTTCCCTCGCGCGCCGGGACGGCCTCAACGTCAATCTAATCGTCAGCTCGGCTGTGCTTGACTACCTCATGGCCGATGGCGACGAAACGCACCACTGGAAATGCACCTTGCGTGCCGTGTTCGGCGCCATCGAAGCCCGCGACGCCGAAGGCAACGGTACTGCCCTGGTTACGCTCTCCGGCGTACCAGCATCAATCCGCGTCTTCATCGCCCTCAGCAAACTAGAAGACGGCATCAAGGCCGTCGTCTGCTCAACAACCGAAATGCTGCGACACGCTTCGCCGGCGGGGCTGGCTACGACTGTCTAAATCGTCAAAAACTGCGCAAGCCAACTGCATCCATGTGCGGGCAACGTGCCCGCTTCTGACGGAGCAGTTCCATGCGTAGCACCTCCCTCCTTTTCGGCCTGATCGCCGGTGCGCTCCTGGCCGGATGCGCAAACCTTCCCCCCGGCCTCTCAGGCCAGTACCACAACAGCGCGGACGTCTACACGCCCACGCAGGCGCAGCAGGTACAAAACGTGCGGCTTGGCGTGGTGTTGTCCGTGCGCCATGTGAGCATCGCGGCCACGCCGACGCAGACGGCTGGCGGTTCCGTCATCGGCGCCGCGCTCGGGGGGCTACTTGGTCATCAGGTAGGCGACGGCGACGGCCGCACCATCGCCACGGTAGCCGGTGCCCTTGGCGGCGCCGTAGCTGGCAACCTCGTTGGGCAACACGCCTACCAGCAGCCCGGCCTTGAAATCAGCGTCAAGCTCGACGACGGCCATGTGGTGAGCCTCACGCAAGCCGCCGACGTCGCGCTCACTGTCGGCGAACGCGTGCAACTTATCAGCGGCGCCTATTACGGCGAGTCGTCTCGCGTGATCCCGCTGGGATCTACGCCGTGAGCCGGTCGCTGATGCTTGCGGCATGCCTCGCCACCGCCATCGCGGCGCCATCGGCGCACGCAACCGCATTCACGCTCGACCTCAACCTCGCCAGCGTTCACACCGAGCGCTGGGCGCGCGACTCGCTCAACCAACGCAATGAAGGGCTTGGCGTGACCGCCCGGCTCAGCTCGTCGTGGTCGTTGTCCACCGGCTGGTATCGCAACAGCTACCGCCGCACTAGCGCTTACGCGCTGGCCGCGTGGACACCACTGCACACCCCGTTGGGCGCATGGCACCTCGACGCTGGCGGCGAGGCAGGCCTCGTTACCGGCTATCGCCGTAGCGAGGTCACTTCGCGACCGCTCATGGGCGCCGGCCTGGTGCGCGTGGTCGCACCGCGTGGCTGGTCGCTCGACCTCTCCGTCGTCCCCAATGCGCCCGGCCGCCGCAGCGGTTTCGTTGCCGCGCAGCTTTCGCTCCCTCTCTGAACCAAGGAATCCACCATGTACGCACGCAGCTTCTTCGCCGTGGCTCTCGCAGCCGCACTCATCCTCTCCACCGGCGCACAAGCGCAGACCGCCGCCCAAACCGACGCCGGCGGCCTCATCGCCATTTGCCAGAACACCATTACCCCGAACACCTGCACGAACACCGGATCGACACAGGCCGCAGGTAACGGCGGCATCGCCATCGGTGCCGGTGCCGACTCCATGAGCGGTAACGCGCTGGCCATCGGCCCAGGCGCGGTGGGCTACGCGGATGGTGCCATTGCCATCGGCCCGACCGCGAACGCGCAGAACGATAGCGCTATTGCCATCGGCAACGGCTCCGGCGCGAACACGGGCAGCGTGTCGCTGGGCGAAGGTACGCTTTCGAGCACCTACAGCGTCTCGCTCGGCTACGGCGCGCAAACCGCGAACGGTAACGCCATCGCCATCGGCCACGGCGCGAATGCCACGACGGGTGGTGTTGCGCTGGGCGCGAATACGGTCACGGGAGATTCCAGCGTTGCCATCGGCAACGGCACGACAGCCACGTTGTTCAGCACGTCACTTGGCGGCTTCTCGACCTCCGGCGACGAGAGCGGCGCGTTTGGTTACGGCGCAAAGGCCAGTGCGCAATACAGCTTGGCGATGGGCTATCAAGCTACCGTCGCCGGCGGCAACACCGGCGGCATCGCCATCGGTGCCAGCGCGGTGACAGGCCAGTACGGCACGGCGCTGGGCTATCTGGCATCTGCTGCCGATTACGGCGTCGCCATCGGCGAAGGTGCGAGCGTGGCCAGTGGCACGGCGTCATCCGTTGCTATCGGCGCAAGTTCGACGGTGACCAGCGGCGTGTCGAACGTGGTTTCCTTCGGCAGCGCGACACTCACCCGCCGACTCATCAACATTGCGCCCGGCATCACCGGCACGGATGCGGTGAACATCACCCAGTTCGCCAGCGCCATGAACTTGATTGGTGCCGGCATCGACGCCAGTGGCAACCTGGTTTCTCCTACGTACACGATCCAGGGCGCGTCCTACCACGACATCGGCTCGGCGTTCGCGGCCGTCGATAACTCCCTGACCACGCTGGCATCGTCCAGCGGCAGCGGGGCCGCCGGCCCACAGGGGCCGCAGGGCGTAGCCGGGCCGCAAGGCCCGCAAGGGGAAAAGGGTGACACTGGCGCACAAGGCCCAGCCGGCCCGGCGGGCACAGGCGACGATGCCGACACCCTCGCGAAGGCCAAGGCCTATGCCGACCAAGGCGATGCGACAACGCTTGCAAAAGCAGATGCCAACGCCGCTGCCGGTGACGCTTCAACCCTCGCACAGGCCAACGCCTACGCCGGCCAAGGCGACGTCCGCACGCTTACGCAGGCAGAGGATTGGACGCGCGGTTACGTCGACCAGGCTGTAGGCGAGGCTTTACAGACGGCCAAGAACTACACCGACATGCGTTTCGCCCAGATCAATAATCGGCTGGATCGTCTGGGGGCCACGCAGGCAGCATCCACGTCGATGGCGTCCAATTTCGTCGGCGACAACTCGGTCGCCGCTGGCGTCGGTTTCCAAGGAGGCCACAACGCGCTGGCTGTGGGCTACCGCCACGTCACCGCAGGCGGCGTTTCGTTCTCGGTACATGGTGCCATCGCCGGCGAAGAGCACCAGCTCGGAGCGGGCGTCGGCGCATCTTGGTGACCTGGTGGTATGTGCTACAAACTCGAAACGGCATCGATTTGGTGCCGTTTCTGTGTTCGCTATCGACGGGGAGGAGCCCATCTCATTGCTATGGGTCGGACTCGGCCATTCGGAACACCCTCGGTCACGGCCGGGACTGTAAAGGCTGCCTGCGGCCAAAAGCGGACAGTCAACGCTGGAGTTGATCGGCGGCGTAGCCGTCCGCCTCGAGCGGGATGTTAGGGCGACGGGAGCGCGAACACGTGAATACCATTACTTGCTTCTCCTGCAGCGAAACACTTGAGCTCGCCGCCGAACGTTGCCTCATATATAGGTAGCTGTAGCTCAATGCCGTGATGCGCATCTGTAAGCCGGGCGTCTGGGCCTTCAACTCGGCACCATTCCTTAGTCCAGACGTTCTCGCCCTCAAAATAGCGAACAAGTTCTTGGTCGGTTGCTTCCTTCCAATTCATAGGCCTAACTATTGAATATACGGATGCGCTCGTTCGGTTATACATCCCGGGTGGCGCAACGAGATCCCTGCACAAATCATTGTTCTTGCCGAAGCTTATCTCTGCCACGTCCGGCTAACAACCGAACGCAAAGCCGAGCGAGAAGCCACACGTTGGAACGGCGGCATTGGGTCGGACTCGGCCCTTCGGAGCATCCTCGGTCGCGGCCATGGGCGCAAGGGCTGCCTGCGGCCAAGAGTGGTCGGTCAACGAGTTAAGCGGCGTCGGTACTGCGTCCGCCTTGAACGAGTTAGGCATGCGCCGACAGCAACATGCCAACAACAATGCCCACCCCTGCAAGCACGCCAACCAGCGCGGCGCCACCACCACGAGATAGCTGCCATTGGGTTTTGAGACCGATACCCAGAGCACAACCAACTGCGAGGCAAATAGAAACCCATGGTTGAAAGCTAACACCAAGCACATGTGAGAGGAGCATGGCCAAAAGTACGGCAACTAAAGCACCTACGAGTGCCCGCCCCATAGAAACGAAGAAGCGCATATCAACCTCCTTGTGCCAACGCTGGAGTTAAGCGGCGGCGTAGCCGTCCGCCTTGAACGACCTGTTAGCGCGCTGCGTTGTACGGCAACGTTTGCGGTGCGCTCGATGCGTTGGTGTGCTCCTGCCAACGTGAGACATTTACCCCGAAGACCAGAAGCCAAAGCGTCAGCGAAATTTCACCGAGGCCATCGAATGCGGTAGTGATGCGAGATAGCGAATTGGCTAGCTCGGGAGACACCAACGATGTTGTGGCGTTGGTTAGCAGCGCTAGACCGGCGACGGCCATAAGCGCGCCAATGATTCGCGGAAAAAAAGACGACCGATAAATGAGGAACCCAACCAAGAGGCAGTAGAACCCAAAGAAAAAGAAGCCGTCATCTCCACTTGCAACGCCCACGACGCTGAAGAACGCTGCAAGTAGTGAAAGGCTATTGTTGATGGGCCTGAGCAGGTCGTACAGAAGAGCGGTTACCGCAAGGTAGGCAGCGCCGGCCACGAGGTTCGCGAGGTGGCCCCAAGGATTTGAATGGCCAGCAAAGAGGCCATAGGCCCCTGTCATGATGGTGACTGCATAAAAGATGCCCGCAACCCTCGCCTTCAGGCGTCGTGATTCACTCGAGGTACCGTCCTTCATCTTTCTCTCCCTAGAAGCATCCAGACTTGAGCGCTAACGCTTGAGTTAAGCGGCGCGCGGTACGCGCGTCCGCTTTGATTTGTTATGCGACTCCCTCGAGATCACTCTGCGCCCCCGATAAGGCCTGTGTCTTGATGCCGCCCAAGGCGAGCCATCGGACCACCAATTGAAGACCAAATGAGCCGATCGATCTCCTTGTCGCTATAGCCGAGATCCCGCAGGACCGCGATCCGGTCTCGTAGAATGGCGTTGTCTTTTTCGGCGATTTGTTTTCGGATTAGTTCATTCTCAAGCATCAATCGCTCTCTTTCCGCAGCTTCACGAAATTCGCGGTCCTGTCTGCGCCGATGCCGGTCATTGAGGTACTCCCGAATTTGCTGGAGCGGATTGAATGAAGCGACAACCTCCCAGAAGCCAGGAGACTCGATGCGGACGTGTTCGAGGACAAGCCTCGCGTAGGGAGGTACAGCGTCGGCGGGCATAGGTGCTTGTCTTGCGTCGCTTGTCGCCCAGAGCGGATAACCCAGCTCTATCCAAATCTCAGGAGGGAGCAGACGCGATAAGCGCTTGGGCAGCCAACTTTGATCGAACGTATATATAGCGACATATGCTTTCTCGAGATCTGAAAGGAATTCCGTGATCTCGCTAATGGTGCCGCCGCGCTCCCCGATGATCCTCAAACTCCCACGTTCGTCAGGCATTTGACCCTCCTCTTGCAATCAGCTCGCACGCCGTGGCGCATAACGCTGGAGTCAAGCGGCGCGCGGTACGCGCGTCCGCTTGGATGAGGTGTTAGGCTGGCCAGAGTACTCGCCAGCCTGCCTCTTGGAAGTAGCTTTGAAGCGCAGCTTCATTTGGCACCCAGTCGTCGAAAGCGAAGTTACCGTTTGGGCCATCTGAGCCGTCCCACCATTCGTAGATTAGGAAGCTACCGGTGTTGGCGGAGTCGCTGGAAACCTTGACTTTATGCGAAGGCTTGTCGCTGTTGGCGATCGATCCAGTGACTTCCAGTGGGATGTTCATCAGAGGCCTAACTAATGAATATACGGACGCGCTTGTCCGGTTATACATCCCCGGCGGCGCAACGAGATCCCTGCGCAACTCATTGTTGTTGCTGAAGCTTAGCTCTGCCACGTCCGGCTAACAACCGCACGCAAAACCGGACAGAGAGGCGCGGCCTTGGACCGGCGGCTTTGGGCCGGTTGCTGCCGGTCGGTTACGCCCGGCCGCCCCCTCAGCCGCTGGTCAACTCGTTGGCGATGCCGGTCAAGTTCTGTGCGAGCCTTCTTCAACTATATCGACAACGCATGGTCAGTTCGCAGGCAATACGACCGCGCGCGCGATCAACCCAGCTTTTTCGCTAAGTCTTCTGCACGTGGATGGTAGTAGCGCAGCACCATGCGCATATCGCGGTGGCCAGTTACCTTAGCCAGTTCGTGTGCCTGCAGTCGATCCGCGAGGCGTGACGTCGCTTCGTGGCGCAAGTCGTGGAAGCGTAGATTTTCAAGGCCGGCACGACGTGCGGCGCGCTGAAAGGCTTCCGACACGCTTCCCCGGTGCAGACCGAACACTCGGCCATCTATCCGACGCGGCAAGGTACGCAGCGTGTCCACCGCGCGTGAAGACAACGGCACCGTGCGCGGAAAGCCGTTCTTTGTCTTCGGCAGATGCGCCGTTTGCTTGTCTAGGTCGACATGCTTCCAGCGCAAATCCACCAGCTCACCCCGTCGCATCGCCGTTTCGACGGCTAGCCGGACAAAGACCCCTAGCTCGCGCGAGCGGGTGGTTGAGCAGATTGCAGCAATCTCATCATCGCTCACGCGGCGCTCGCGGGCATTGTCGACACGCGGCAGCGTGACAGCCTTGATTGGGTTTGCGAGCGATTCCATTCCCCAGTCGGTACGGGCAACGTTGAAAACGCGCGAGATGACCATCAGGCGCCGCACCACGGTTGCTGGAGCGAGCCCCACCTTCAACCACGCATCCCGCACCATCGCCACGTCCGCTCCACGCACTCGGGCCATGGCTAGCTTTGCCAGTGGCTCACGACGGATCACGTTGACGTGCCAGCGTTCGTTCTCGGGATCCGACAGGCGCGGAAGACACTCCCGTATGTAGCGATCAATGCATTGCGCCATCGTGGTGCGCTCCGCTTCAGATGAGTCCCTCCAGACGCCGCGTTCGATCTCGCTTTCCTTTTTGCGCGCCCAACGCACCGCGTCCTGCTTGCTCGCGAATGTGCGTGACATTGGCGGCCCATCGGCTCGCCTCACCCTGACTTGCCACCTACCCGACTTGCGCTGTGTGAAGGATGCCATCGACCTTTCCTGCGTAGAGCGGGCAAGTCGCCCGCAGTGATATGCGGAGGCCTTGCGCAGAAACGGAAATTGGCACCGTGATGTCCCCGCCGCCTCTTAGTCTCGCGGGAGCCCTTGTGCCGCAAGGCCTCTAAGGCCATGACTTTTTGCCTGTACTATGCGGTGCTCGAAAAGCGCTGATCCGCTCGCATCGCGCTGCGCAGGAAACTTCCCATGTCCGCTGTCTCCCAAGCCACGCCGCAGGAACGCCGCCGTTTCTGGCTGCTGCTGCTGATCGCGCTGGTGATCCTCGGCGCGGGCATCGGCCTGCGCGACCCATGGCCCTCCGACGAGCCGCGCTTCACGCTGGTGGCGAAGCAGATGGTGGAGAGCGGCGACTGGCTGTTCCCGCACCGCGGCAGCGAACTGTACGCGGACAAGCCGCCGATGCTGATGTGGATGGAGGCCGCCAGCTTCGAGCTGGTGCGCTGGTGGCGGCTGGCGTTCATGCTGCCATCGCTGCTGGCGGGGCTGGGCACGCTGCTGCTGGTCTACGACCTCGGCCGGCGGCTGTGGAACCGGCGCACCGGCCTGTACGCCGCGGGCGGCCTGCTGCTGGCGTTCCAGTTCGTCTATCAGAGCCAGCGCGCGCAGATCGACCCGCTGGTGATGTTCTTCATCACCGCGGCGAACTGGGGCCTGCTGCGGCACCTGCTCGCCCCGCCCGATGCCGGCGGCGCGGCTACCACGCACTGGCCGCTGTACTGGCTGGGCTGCTTCTGCGCGGGGCTGGGCGTGATCACCAAGGGCGTGGGTTTTCTGGCGCTGCTGATGCTGCTTCCCTACGCCTGGGCCGCGTGGCGCGGCTGGGACGGCGTGGTGCGTCCGGGCCGCGGCGCCTGGTGGCGCTGGTGGCTGGGGCTGGCGGCGGCGCTGGCGGCGATCGCGCTGTGGCTGGTGCCGATGCTGCTCGCCGCGCATGCGCGCGCCGGCGATCCCGCCTATGCGGCCTACGTCCACGACATCCTGTTCAAGCAGACCGCGAAGCGCTACGCCGACGCCTGGCACCACATCCACGCGTGGTGGTACTACATCCCGATACTGCTGTTCAGCTGGCTGCCGCTGTCGCTGCTCTACCCCGGCTGCCTGCCGCGCTGGCGGCAGGCGCTGAAGCAGCGCGATGCGCGCGTGCTGCTGCTGCTGGGCTGGGTGGTGCTGGTGCTGCTGTTCTTCAGCGCGTCGCCGGGCAAGCGCGACGTGTACATCCTGCCGGCGCTGCCGATGCTGGCGCTGGCCTGCGCGCCGTTCGCGGAGGAACTGCTGCCGAAACGCTGGCTGCGCGTGGCGGGTCTCGCGTTCATCGCCGTGCTGGGCGGAGCGATGCTGGCGCTGGGCGGCTACGCACTGCTGTCGCATGCACCCAAGGTGGCGCAGTTTGCCGCCAAGCACGACCTCGCCGATGGCGGTGCCGCGCTGTGGTGGATGTGCGTGGTGCTGGGTACGGCGCAGCTGGCCCTGGTCGCCGCGCTGCGCGTGCGGCGCGCGGTGTGGGCGGTGTGCGGTGGCATGGCCGCGCTGTGGCTGGCGTGGGGCTGCTGGGCAGTGCCTCTGCTCAATCCCTCCAGCTCCGCCTCCGCCCTGATGGCCGAGGTGCGCGGCCATCTCGCCCCGGGCGACCAGCTCGGCCTGGTGGCGTGGACCGAGCAGAACCTGCTGATGCTCGATCGCCCCGCCGTCGACTTCGGCTTCAAGCAGCCCTACCACCTGCAGTTCGCCCGCGCGGTGCAGTGGCAGGCCGAGGCGCCGGCCACGCG
The DNA here is from genome assembly GCF_050026795.1 of Rhodanobacter aciditrophus. NCBI lineage: Bacteria > Pseudomonadati > Pseudomonadota > Gammaproteobacteria > Lysobacterales > Rhodanobacteraceae > Rhodanobacter > Rhodanobacter aciditrophus. The sequence continues at coordinate 318,205 of NZ_JALBWP010000009.1, read as the reverse complement.
CTGGCTGTTCGTGCAGCAGCCGGCGATGGACGACTGCGTGGACCGCGCCAACGCGATCTACCTCGGCCACGCCAACCAGCGCGACTGGTGGATGTTCAAGGCCGGCGCGGTGGTGCCGGGCTGCCTGCCCGGTGCCAAGGTGGATGAATTGCCGGACGGCGACCCGGACGCGGGGCGGTGACGACGGCACCGCGCATCCAGCTGCTGGCACGCGACAACAGCGCGGGTCTGAGCCGCGACATGGTCCTGCTCGCCGCTGCCCTGAACGAGGCTGGCGCATCGGTGCGGGTAACCGGGCTGCCGCATCGCGGCCGCTTTGCCGAATGGCTGACACGCCTGCGGCTGGCCTGGAGCCAACCCGCATTCGACATCAACCTGATGCTGGAACGGGTGCGTCCCGAATTCGCCCGTGCCGCGCGTCACAACGTGCTGGTGCCCAACCCCGAGTACTTCCGCGCACAGGATCATGCGGCGCTGGATCGCATCGACACGGTGTGGACCAAGACCCGCCATGCCGGGCGACTGTTCGAGGCGCTGGGCAAGCCCGTGCGCCACATCGGCTTCACCAGCCCGGACCGTCTCGATCCTGCGGTGCCGCGCCGGCACGCGTTCTTCCACGGCCCCGGCCGCAGCAACAACAAGGGCACGGCGGCACTGCTGCAGCTGTGGGCCGCGCATCCGGAATGGCCCATGCTCACCGTGGCATGGCGACGCAAGCGGGTGGCGCTGGACCCACTGCCGGCCAACGTGCGGCTGATCCGCGAGCACCTCGACGACGATGCCTACCGCCGCCTGCAGAACGAGCACCGCTTCCACCTGTGCCCCTCGCAGACGGAAGGCTACGGTCACTACCTGGTCGAGGCGATGAGCTGCGGCGCCGTGGTGGTGACACTGGACGCCGAGCCGATGAACGAGCTGGTGACCGCCGAACGCGGCGTGCCGGTGCCGGCGCAGGCCACCGGCACGCAGGACCTGGCCACGCTGTACGGCTTCCGCGCCGAGGACATGGCGCGCGCGATCGAACGCTGCGTGGCGATGCCCGAAGACGAAGCCGGCATGCTGGGTGGAGCCGCCCGCGCCTGGTACGAGGCCGAGCGCGCCGCGTTTCCCGCCCGCCTGCGTGCTGCACTCGACGCTGTCTAGCTAGTCGTCCGAACGCCCGGGCTCCGCGAATTCGGCGAGGTGGCCGTCGATGCCGCGCCCGCAGCGCACGATGCCTTCGGTGCGGGTGGCGTGGAACAGGCGGTTGTTCGGCAGGCTGAGGTCGTCCACGTCGGGCTGGGCGCGCGAGTCGTGCCACAGGTGCACCGCCAGCGCGGCCCACTTGAGCGCGCGGCGGCGCAGGCCGGCGTTCTCCAGTCGCGCCACCAGTTCGCGATCCTCCGCGCCGTAGCCTTCCATGCGCTCGTCGAAGCCGTTCACGCGCAGCAGGTCGTCGCGCCAGAAGCTCATGTTGCAGCTCATCACCCGGCCACCGTGCTTCGAACGGGACTTCCAGCGCGCCAGCCGCGGCTGGCGGAACGCGTACAGGCGCCTGGTGCCGTCGAATTCGTGGAAGTCCGCGCGCGCCCACGGCGCGAACACCGGCCGCGCGCCCGCCAGCAGGCGGGCCGTCTCCTCGCGCGTGGCCTTGATGCGTCCGCCCTGCAGGAAGAAACCGCGCTCGGCGAGCATCAGGTGATCGGCCACGAACCGCGGATGCAGCAGCATGTCGCCGTCGAGCAGGATCACGTAGTCGCCGCGGCTGGCGGCGATGCCGCGGTTGCGCGCGCGCGCGGCACGGAAGCCGCGGTCCTCCTGCCACACGTGGCGCAGCGGCACCGGGAAGTCGCGCGCCATGCGTTCGACGAGTTCGCGCGTCTCCGCGCCCGAACCGTCGTCGGCCACGATCACTTCGTCGGGCAGGCGTGTCTGCGCGGCGAGGCTGGCCAGCACGCGCCCGAGCGCCTCCGGCCAGTTGTAGGTGAGCACGACGACGCTGACCTGCATGGCGGGCTCAGCTTCCGCGCAGGCCGCGGCGGAGGATGGACAACGCGCGCTCGATGCGTTTCCACCACGGCGAGGGCCCGCGCAGCGCGATGCCGGCGTAGCGGCGCGCCTCGGCCCAGTCGGGGCGCTCGCGGGTCTTGAATTCGGCGCGCGCCAGGTCGAGCGCATGCGCATCGAGGTGCATGCGCTGCGCGTAGAAGTTGATCAGGCAGCGCGAGCGAAACTGTGGCGCGAACTCGCGCATGCGCGCCTGCTCGTGCCACCAGCCGTTGCGGCCGTGGATGCGGTAGTCCACGTTGCCGGTGGGCAGGTAGTACTTGCGTGCGCCGAGGATGCTGGCGCCGAACACCAGGCAGTTGTCGGCGCTGATGCGCCAGTTCGTGGCGAACTCCGACGGCAGGTCCAGCACGCGTGCAGCCAGCCCGCGGCGCAGCGCCAGCGCCGAGGTGGGCGCGCCGTACCAGCGCGCGTATACCCAGGTACCGAGCACGGTGCAGCCGAGGTCCATCGCTTCCTTCGCGTAGCCCAGCGTGCCCGACTCGTTGCCGACCAGGCGCACGTCAGAGAACACGAAGTCGACGTCCCTGCGCGCGGCGAACACCTCGGCAAGCTGGCGCAGGTAGTCCGGCCCCCAGCGGTCGTCGGCGTCGAGGAAACACACCACCTCGCCGCGGGCGGCGGCGAGGCCGCGCTGGAACGCGGCGAGCTGGCCGCCGTTCTCGCCGCAGAGCAGCTTCACCCGTGCGTCGTGGCCATAGCGTTCGCGCAGGTAGTCGGGCGAACCGTCGGTGGAACCGTCGTCCACCACGATCACTTCCAGCGGCGCGTGGCCCTGCGCCAGCGCGCCGTCCACCGCCTCGGCCACGAAGTCGCGGTAGTTGTAGTTGGTGACGACGACCGAGAACGCGGGCGCGGCGTCCACCTCAGGCCTCCAGCAGCCGGCGGAAGTAGGCGATGGTTTCCTTCAGGCCGTCCTCCAGCGCCACCTTCGGCTGCCAGCCGAGCTGCGCCTGTGCCAGCGCGATGTCGGGCTGGCGCTGGCGCGGGTCGTCGGCAGGCAGCGGGCGGAACACCAGCTTCGACTTGCCGCCCGCCAGCGCCAGCACCTTCTCCGCCAGCGCCAGCATGGTGAACTCGCCAGGGTTGCCGATGTTCACCGGGCCGGTGAAGCCGTGCGGCGATTCCATCATGCGCACGAAGGCCTCGATCAGGTCGTCGACGTAGCAGAAGCTGCGCGTCTGGCTGCCGTCGCCGTAGATGGTGATGTCCTCGCCCTTCAGCGCCTGCACGATGAAGTTGCTCACCACGCGGCCGTCGTTCGGATGCATGCGCGGGCCGTAGGTGTTGAAGATGCGCACCACCTTGATGTCCAGGTCGTGCTGGCGGTGGTAGTCGAAGAACAGCGTCTCGGCGCAGCGCTTGCCCTCGTCGTAGCAGGAGCGGAAGCCGATCGGGTTGACCCGGCCCCAGTACTCCTCGCGCTGCGGGTGCACCTCGGGGTCGCCGTACACCTCGCTGGTGGAGGCCTGCAGGATGCGCGCCTTCACGCGCTTGGCCAGGCCCAGCATGTTGATCGCGCCGTGCACCGAGGTCTTGGTGGTCTGCACCGGGTCGTGCTGGTAGTGCACCGGCGAGGCCGGGCAGGCCAGGTTGAAGATGCGCTCCACCTCCACGTACAGCGGGAAGGTGACGTCGTGGCGCATCAGCTCGAAGTACGGGTGGTCCAGCAGATGCGCCACGTTGCGCTTGCTGCCGGTGAAGAAGTTGTCCACGCACAGCACGTCGTGGCCGTCGGCCAGCAGGCGGTCGCACAGGTGCGAGCCGAGGAAGCCGGCGCCGCCGGTCACCAGTACCTTGCGCATCAGTCGTCGTTCCGCAACGCGAGGCGGCTAGTGTAAGCGAGCCGCGCCCGCCGCACGGCGGCGCGCGTCGACTTCCAGCCACAGCGCCAGCGCCAGCGGCAGCCACACCAGCAGCCAGCCGGGACGCGGGCTGTCCAGCAGCTGCGGCATGTCGAACTGCAACACCACGCTGGCGTACAGCCACAACGCCAGCACCAGGCGTCCCGTCGGCGACTGGCGATGTCGCCAGCCCAGCCACGCCGTCGTCAGCCACAGCGCGAGCAGCAGCAGCAGACCGGGCACGCCCAGCTCGATCAGGGTCTGGGTCAGCACGTTGTGGCTGTGCGTGTAATCCGCCCCGGCCACGGTCAGCTTGAACGGCGCGTTCTGGCCCAGGCCCAGCCACGGATGCTGCGCGATCAGGTGCAGGGACTGCACGAACAGTTGCGGCCGCAGTGACGCGCCACGTTCCAGCAGTGCCTGCAGCGGCCAGATGCTGCAGGCCAGCATCGCGGCCAGCGCCACGCCGGCCAGCCAGCGGGCGGCGCGGCCGTCACACCACAACGGCGCCGCCACCGCGCACAGGGCCAGCGCCAGCCATACGCTGCGCGAGCCGGTCAGTGCGATGAAGGTCAGCAGCACGAACAACGCCAGGCAGCGCCACGCCCGGCCGCCGTGGCCAGCTACCGGCAGCAGCACCAGCCAGAGGCAGGCCGCGCCCATCACCGCCGCGGCGTAATTCGCGGTCGCGATCACGCCTTCGCCCGCGATGCGTCCCCCCGCCGGCGGCTGCCGCAGGTAGTGCACGCAGTAGAAGCCGGCGAACAGGGCGATGCCCAGGCCGGCCAGCAGCAGCAGGCGATGGCCGCGCCGTTCGTCGTCGCCCAGCCAGACCGGCCAGGCCAGCACGAAGGCCAGCACGCTCAACAGGCGGCCGAACTCGTCACCGAGATGCCGCGCTTGCGCCCACAGCAGGGACAGCGCAGCCCAGCCGAGCAGCAGCAGGAAGATCCTGAACGCCGGCAACGGCAGCAGCTCCTTCCAGGTTCCGGCCCGCCGGGTAAGCGCAAGGCACCAGGCCGGCAGGTACAACAGCGCGATCAGGCTGCCCTGGTACAGCCTGCCCGGATTGAACGACACGCCCGACGGCATGGCGACCAGGCCGAGCATCATCCACACCAGGCCGATGCCCAGCACGGCCTGCCAGAACGCACGACGGCGAATGAACGGCGGCTCGGCATCCGCATCCATCCCGGCGACCGGCCGGGACACGGTCGACGCGCCCTGCATCAATGGAATGTTGTGTTTCTCGTGACCCATGGAGCCTTCGGATGTGGCCAATCGCCACCGCATTCCCTTGCCAAACGCGCAGCATAACCACATGCCGCGTCCGGCGGGGTCAATCCGGGGCAAATGCGCGTCGCGGCGTGATGACAGCGCCATCATGCCCGCGACCACCTGAAACGCAGCCCACCGGGCAGGCGTTGACGTGACGGAACGTCAGGGCGCCGCGTCACGTCGAGGGAAAGGCGGGCGGGCCGCTAGAATGCCGCCATGCCCACCCTGCCCCTCACCCTCGCCGTCATCGCCCGCAACGAGGCCGCGACGATCGCGCGCTGCCTGGACAGCGTGCCGTTCGCGGCGGAGAAGCTGGTGGTGGATTCCGGCAGCGACGACGACACCGTGGGGGTGGCGCAGGCGCACGGCGCGCGCGTGGTGCGGCAGGACTGGCTGGGCTTTGGTCCGCAGCGCAACTTCGCCACCACGCAGTGCAGCCACGACTGGATCCTGGTGCTGGACGCCGACGAATGGCTGTCGCCGGAACTCGCCGCCGAGCTGGAACGCGAATTGCCCGCGCTGATGGCCAGCGCCGCGGCGGGCGCCGTCCTGCGCCGGCGCACCATCTACATGGGCCGGCCGCTGCACTGGTACCGGCCCAGCGTGGGCGAGAAGCTGGCGCGCATCTACCACCGCGGCCGCGGGCGCTGGACCGACGCGCGCGTGCACGAGTCGCTGCGCCTGGACGGCCGCGCGCCGGTGTTCAGGGCGCCGTTCGAGCACGCCAACAACCCCACGCTGGTGCACAAGCAGCTCAAGGTGCTGCGCTACTCGGAACTGAAGTGCCGCGACTGGCTGGACAAGGGCAAGCCCGAGCGGATGTGGCAGGCGCCGTTCGTGTACCTGCTGGCCTTCCTCAAGGACTACGTGTTCCGGCTGGCCTGCCTCGACGGCTGGCGCGGCTTCCTGATCGCCCAGACCGCAGCCAGCTACGCGCTGTACAAGCGCATGCGCTACTACGAGATGGTGAACAACCCCGCGTCGGTCGCGGAGGCGGCCGACGCTTTGAACAAGCACCACATCGAGCGTTGACCTGTACGTGACCACCAAGCTCAGGCTGGCGAATCCGCATGGCACGTTTGCTTCCTCTCCCCAAAGGGGGGAGGGGGAAAAGTAAGCTAGGCCCTTCTCTCCTCGAACACCCCCCATGCCCAAGCACTACCTCCTCTACGGTTCCGAGCGCTACGCGCTGGCCATCCTGCGGCCGATCCAGGCGGCGATCCGCGCGCGCGGCGACGAGGCGGCGTGGTTCTTCGACGGCCCGGGCGCCGAGGACCTGCACGCCGACGAGCGCCTGCTCTCGGTGGCCGAAGTGCGCACGTGGAAGCCGCTGGCGGTGATCACCTCGTCCAACGCGGTGCCGCACTTCTTTCCCGGCGTGAAGGTGGAAACCTTCCACGGCTTCGACGCGGGCAAGCCGCGGCACATCTACGTGCGCGGCTTCTTCGACCTGTACTGCACCACCGGCCCGCGCGACACCGCGCAGTTCCAGGCGCTGGCCGACCAGCTCGGCCACTTCAGCGTGATCGAGACGGGCTTCCCGAAGATCGACCCGTTCATGCGCGAGCTGGGCGGCGCCATCCCACCGGTGCGCACGCCGCCGGTGATCCTCTACCACTCCACCTTCTCGCCCTCGTGGAGCGCGGCAGAAAAGCTGTACGAGGAAGTGAAGCGTCTGTCGCGCGACGGCCGCTGGCGCTGGATCGTCAGCTTCCACCCGAAGATGAACCCGGAGACGGTGGCGAAGTTCAAGGCGCTGCAGAACGAGCACCTCACGTTCGCCGAGAACGACAACATCCTGGAGCTGTTCGGCCAGGTGGACATGATGTGCTCGGACACCAGCTCCGCGCTCAACGAGTTCCTGCTCACCGGCAAGCCGGTGGTGACCTTCGACAACCGCCGCCCCGGCCCGCAGCTGATCGACATCCACGACGCCAAGGATTTCGAGCCGGCGATCGAACGCGCGCTGAGCCGCCCGCCCGAGCTGATGCAGGCCATCCGCGCGTACGCCGACGCCATCCACCCCTACCGCGACGGCCGCTCCAGCGAACGGGTGCTGGACGCCATCGACACCTTCGTCGCCCGCGGCGGCAGGAACCGCCGCGCCAAGCCGTGGAACCTGTGGCGCAAGCTGAAGATCCGCCGCCGCATCGGCTACTGGGGGCCCGCGCGCTGGCCCCGCTGAGCGCGCATGCGGGTCCGCGACGCCGGCAGCGGCTAGAATCCCCGCGCCACCCGCGTCGAGCCTTCCCGTGACCCTGAACTCCTACAGTCGCTCCGAACACCTGCGCTCGCTCTGGCCCTGGCTGCCGCTGTGGGCGGCGGCGGCGCTGCTGGCGATCTTCGCGCACGGCCCGATGCCGCTGTACTCCACGCGCACGCTGGCGGTGGCATGGGAGATGTGGAACCAGCACCACTGGCTGGTGCCCCACATCAACGGCGAGCCCTACAGCGAAAAGGCGCCGCTGCTGTTCTGGCTGATCCATGCCGGCTGGTTCGTGTTCGGCGTCAGCGACGTGTGGCCGCGCGTGCTTGAGGTGGGCTTCGGCGGTGTCGAACTGGTGCTGGTCTCGATGCTGGCGCGGCGCCTGTTCCCCGCCCGCCCGTGGATGGCCAAGGCCGCGCCGTGGACCCTGCTGGCGCTGTCCTACGCGTTCCTGTTCGGCCTGCAGATCATGTACGACGTGCTGCTGGCGGCGTGGGCGCTGGGCGCGCTGCTGTGCCTGGCGCCCACCTCGCGCCGCGACGAGCCGCGCTGGTGGGGGTTCGGCCTGTGCATCGGCTTCGGCCTGCTCACCAAGGGACCGGTGATGCTGCTGCACGTGGCGTTCCCCTGGTTGCTCGGCCCGCTGTGGAGTGACTTCGCGCGCGGTCATCGCGCGCGCTGGTACGGCCGCGGCGCGCTGGCCGTGCTGCTGGGCCTGGCGATGCTGCTGGCCTGGGCGCTGCCAGCGGGCTTCGCGGGCGGCGAGGCGTACATGCATCGCCTGTTCTTCAGCCAGACCGCGGCGCGCGTGATCCACGGCGTGCAGACCGCCGAACCGCTGCAGAGCCACGCCCGCCCGGTGCTGTGGTACGTGCTGATGCTGCCGGCGCTGCTGTTCCCGTTCATCGGCTGGCCGCGCGCCTGGGTGGCCCTGGCCGCGCTGCGCAGGCCGCTGGAGCCTGGCCTGCGCTTCGCGCTCACCTGGGTGGTGCCGACCTTCCTCGTGTTCTCGCTCGTCCGCGGCAAGCAGCTCTACTACCTGCTGCCGGAACTCGCCGGCACGATGCTGCTGCTGTGCGCGGCGATTGCCACGCTGCGCGAACGCCGGCCGAAACTCGCCGGCACCGCCTGGCTGGGCACCTGGCCGCTGGGCGTGGGCAGCCTCGCCTTCGCCACGCTGCTGTTCGTGCTGCCCAACCTGGTGGCCGGCAACCACCTGCACGGCGAATGGCCCGACGCCTGCGCGCCGTACAGCCGCTACTTCGCCGTGGTGTTCCTGCTCCTGGGCCTGCTGCTGCTGCTGCGCGGGCGCGGCGAGCTGCGCCGGCTGGCGGTGGCGGGACTGGTCGCCACGCTGGCGCTCAACGCCCTGTTCACCCTCACCCTGTGGCCGCACTACGACCTGCGCCCGACTTCGCTGCTGCTGGGCGCGGCACAACAGGCCGGCCACGAGGTCGGCTACCTGGGCAACTACGAAGGCCAGTTCCATTTCCAGGGGCGGTTGCTCCGCCCGATCGCGGAGCTGCGCAGCGACGCGCAGCTGGCCGCGTTCGCCACGGCGCATCCCGACGGCCTGGTGGTGGAACATCCCTCGAAGGTCGATCCGCAGGCCTTGCGCTACGCACTGCTGGTACAGCCGTTCCGCTCGACGTGGCTGGTGGTCTGGCCTGCGGCCACGATTGCCGACCTGCGCAGCGGCACCACGCCGCCCGAGCCGGTCCAGCCGCCGCAGGTCTACACCGCCGACGGCGCGCGCGCGCGCCCGCAGCGGTGAGCAAGGACACGCTGATCGCCAGCCTGCGCAGCCAGTGCGGCGGTCCGCGCGACGGCGCCCTGCTGCGCTATGCGCTGGGCAATGCACTGCTGGATGCGGGCGATGCCGCGGCGGCCGCCGACGAACTGCGCCACGCGCTGCGCTTCGACCCACGCTACTCGGCAGCCTGGAAACTGCTGGGCAAGGCCTGCCTTGCCGCGGACGACCGCGCGGGCGCCGCCGAAGCCTGGCGGCAGGGCATCGCCGTGGCACTGGAGCGCGGCGACAAGCAGGCGGAGAAGGAGATGACGGTGTTCCTGCGGCGGCTGGAGCGCACAGACCGCGGCTGATCCCCGCGCGACGGCGTGTGGCGGGGCCGGACAAAGCAACGCGTTCCCGGCGCGCGCCCGAGACGAACCGAAGCCAGGGCGCCACTCCTGCAGGCGCGGGACAGGCAGAAGGGGACGTGGCTCGGCCACCGGCCGGTGAATGAGACCGCTTGGTCTCCGGCAGCGGACTCGCGCCTGTACCAGCCCCGCGGAAACGGCGCTCAGCGCTTCCGCGTCCGCGACGCCCCCAGTTTCCGCGTCAACGTGTTGCGCCCCACCCCGAGCGCGGCGGCCGCGTGCTGGCGATGCCCCCCGCGCGCGGCCAGCGCCGCCTCCAGCAGCACGCGATCCAGCGCCTCGCGCGCCCGCGCGTGGATGTCCGCCTCGCCATCGGCCAGCGCCTGCGCGGCCCAGGTGCGCAGGGCTTCGGTCCAGTCGCCGCTGCCGCTTGCCGGCGACTGCGCGCCGAGGTCGGTGGGCAGGATCTCCGCACCAGGCGCGATTACCGCGAGGCGGCGGCAGAGGTTTTCCAGCTCGCGCACGTTGCCGGGAAAATCGCGCTGCGCCAGCGCCTTCAGCGCGGCCTTGGCGAAGCGCTTGGGCGGCAGCTTCAGCTCCTGCGCGGCGGCGGCGAGGAAATGCTGCGCCAGCAGCGGGATGTCGGCGCGGCGCTCGCGCAGCGCCGGCAGCCCGATACGCACCACGTCGAGGCGGTGCTTGAGGTCGGCGCGGAACTGGCCGGCGGCCACGCGCGCGTCGAGGTCCTGGTGGGTGGCGGCGACGACGCGCACGTTGCAGCGGATCAGCTCGCGCCCGCCCACGCGGTAGAACTCGCCGCCGGCCAGCACGCGCAGCAGGCGCGTCTGCAGCGCCAGCGGCATGTCGCCGATCTCGTCGAGGAACAGCGTGCCACCCTCAGCCTGCTCAAAGCGGCCGGCCACGCGCCGCTGCGCGCCGGTGAAGGCGCCGGCCTCGTGGCCGAACAGTTCGCTTTCCAGGAGCTCGGAGGGAATCGCCGCGGTGTTGAGCGCCACGAAGGGCTGGTCGCGCCTGGCGCTTTCCTCGTGCAGCGCGCGCGCCACCAGTTCCTTGCCGGTGCCGGTTTCGCCGGTGACCAGCACGTTGAGATCGCTGGCCGCCACGCGACCGATCAGGCGGAACACCTCGCGCATGGCCGCGCTTTCGCCCAGCAGCGCGTGCGCGGGCGCCGGCAGGGGCGCGGCCGCCGCCTCGGCCGGAACGCCGTCGGCGAGCACGCGGCGCACCGTGGCCACGGCCTGGTCGAGGTCGAACGGCTTGGCGAGATAGTCCGCCGCGCCCGCGCGGTAGGCCGCCGCGGTGGTGGCCACGTCGGTGAACGCGCTCATCACGATCACCGGTCCGATGCCCTGCCGCTGCAGTTCCTCCAGCAGCTGCAGCCCGCTGGTGCCCGGCATCCGCACATCGGTGAGCAGCAGCGCGGGGCGCCGCGTGCGCAGCGCCTCGCGCACCGCGCCGGCGGCGTCGAACTCGCGCACGGCGAGGCCGGCATCGCGCAGCGCCGCGGCCAGCACGAAGCGCACGCCGCGGTCGTCGTCGACGATCCAGATCTCCTCATTCATGCCCGCGCTCCAGCGGCAGGTACAGGGAAAACACCGTCTCGCCCGCACGACCGCTGCAGCGCAGTTCGCCGCCGTGCTCGTGGGCGATCTCGCGCGACAACGCCAGGCCCAGGCCGGTGCCGTCGGCGCGGCCGGACACCAGCGGCTCGAACAGCGTGTCGTGCAGTTCCGCGGGCACGCCCGGGCCGTCGTCGATCACGTCGACGCGCAGCGCGCTACGCAGCATGCGCGCGCCGGCGCGCACGCCATGCTCGGCGCGCGTGCGCAGGGTGAGCGTGCGGGCGCCGGCCTCGACCGCGTTGCGCGCGAGGTTCAGCAGCACCTGCTGCAGGCGATCCGCGTCACCGCGCACGTCGGGCAGACTGGGATCGTAGTCGTGGCGCAGGCGCGGCGGCGAAGGCGCGGCCTGCAGCAGCTCGCTCAGGCGATCGAGCAACTGGTGGATGTTCACCGCGCCCGGCTGCGCGGCGTGGTCGCGGTGCAGCAGCCGGTTCGCCAGTGCGGCGAGGCGGTCGGCCTCGTCGATGATCAGGCCGGCCAGCGCCTGCAATTCCGTGCCGTCGACGCGGCGCTGCAGCAGTTGCGCCGCGCCGCGCAGGCCGGCCAGCGGATTCTTCACCTCATGCGCGAAACCGCGCAGCGTGGCCGACAGCGGCGAAGCCGCCTGCGACCGCGCAGCCAGCGCATGCACTTCCAGCAGCAGGCCGCCCTCGCCATCTGGCTGCATGCCGAGGTCGACCTCGAGCGTGCGTTCGTCGAAGGCGGACAGCACGGCCTCCCGGAGCTGCACGAAACGCGCCTCGTCCAGCGCGCGGCGTGCTTGCGCCAGATCCTCCGGCGCGGGCAACCACAGTGCCAGCGGCTGGCCCACCGTGCTGCGCGTGCCGCTGCCCAGCAGCTCGGCCAGTGCGGGGTTGAGCCAGCGCACGCGCAGGTCCGCATCGACCAGGGCCACCCCGGTCGCCAGCTGCTCCGCCCATGCCTGCCACGGCTGCCCGTTCATTGCACCATCATGGTGGTTGCCCCATCGTGGTGCAACACGCCCTTCGCCTGCCGATCGCCCAAACGACAAGGGGGAAGGCCGCGCCCTCCCCCTTGCCACGCGGTCCATGACCGGAAGCCCGCTTACAGCGCGTAGTACATCTGGAATTCCAGCGGGTGCGTGCTGGCGCGGTAACGGGTGACCTCCTGCATCTTCACGCCGATGTAGGCGTCGATGAAGTCGTCGGTGAACACGCCGCCGGCCTTGAGGAAGTCGCGGTCCTTGTCCAGCGCTTCCAGCGCCTGGTCGAGGCTGGAACACACCTGCGGGATGTTCTTCTCCTCTTCCGGCGGCAGGTCGTAGAGATCCTTGTCGGCCGGGGCGCCCGGGTCGATCTTGTTCAGGATGCCGTCGAGGCCCGCCATCATCAGCGCGGTGAACACCAGGTAGCCGGAGTTCATCGGGTCGGGGAAGCGCACCTCGATGCGGCGGCCCTTCGGGCTGGCCACGTACGGGATGCGGCAGCTCGCCGAGCGGTTGCGCGCCGAGTAGGCCAGCATCACCGGCGCCTCGAAGCCCGGCACCAGGCGCTTGTAGCTGTTGGTGGTGGAATTGGCGAACGCGTTGATCGCCTTGGCGTGCTTGAAGATACCGCCGATGTACCACAGCGCGGTCTGGCTGAGGCCGCCGTACAGGTCGCCGGCAAACAGGTTCTCGCCGTTCTTCGACAGCGACTGGTGCACGTGCATGCCCGAGCCGTTGTCGCCCACGATGGGCTTGGGCATGAAGGTGACGGTCTTGCCGTTCTGGTGGGCCACGTTCTTGATGACGTACTTCATCGTCAGCAGTTCGTCGGCCTTCTTCACCAGCGTGTTGAACTTCACGCCGATCTCGCACTGGCCGGCGTTGGCCACCTCGTGGTGGTGCACCTCGACCTTCTGGCCCAGCGACTCCAGCACCTTGCACATGTCGGCGCGCAGGTCGCCCAGCGAGTCGACCGGGCTGACCGGGAAGTAGCCGCCCTTCACGCCCGGACGGTGACCCATGTTGCCGTCCTCGTACTTGAAGCGCGAGCTCCACGCTGCCTCGTTCGACTCGATCTCGTAGAACACGCGGCCCATGTCGTTCTGCCAGCGGATCGAGTCGAAGATGAAGAACTCCGGCTCCGGCCCGAAGAAGGCGGAATCGGCGATGCCGGTGGACTTCAGGTAGGCCTCGCCGCGCTTGGCGATCGAACGCGGATCGCGACCGTAGGCCTGCAGGGTGCTGGGTTCCAGCACGTCGCAATGCAGCACCAGCTGGGTGTGCTGGCTGAACGGGTCGAGGTAGGCAGTGTCGGGATCGGGCATCAGGATCATGTCCGACTCGTTGATGCCCTTCCAGCCGGTGATCGAGGAGCCGTCGAACATCTTGCCGTCCTCGAAGGTCGACTCGTCGATGGCGTGCGCCGGGAAGGTGACGTGGTGGTGCTTGCCGAGCATGTCGGCAAAGCGGAAGTCGACGAACTCGACCTCGTGTTCAACGATCAGGTCGAGCACTTTCTGGGCGGTCATGGCGGAACCTCGGCGAGCGTGGGCGGGAACGGATGGAAAGGATGCGCTGGACTGAGCAAGGTCGATGCCAAGCCGTGCATTCCGCGTGAATTCATGGGCTTGGCAAGCCGGCGCACCTTGTTCACCACATGATACGCGCCAAATTGGTGCATTCATTCCCTTTGTTGCACCAATGCGGGACACGACAATCCTTTTGTCCTTGAGCAAAGGAATCGCCTTCGAATCGCCATCCGGAATGCGTAAGCTGTACCGCTGCGCGGTCGCTATGGTGGCGCTCGCCCCATACCGACGAGTGCACCCGTGACCGATCTCATCAACGTCATCTTGCTTGGCATTATCGAGGGCATCACCGAGTTCCTGCCGATTTCCTCCACCGGCCACCTGCTGATCGCCGAGCACTGGCTGGGCGCGCGCTCGGACCTGTTCAACGTGGGCATCCAGGCCGGCGCGATCCTGGCAATCACCCTGGTGTACTGGAAGCGCATCTGGGAGCTGCTGACACAGTGGCGCGAACCGGCCACGCGCGACTACCTGTTCAAGCTGACGGCGGCCTTCCTGATCACCTGCGCGCTGGGCCTGGTCGTCACGCACTTCGGCTTCAAGCTGCCCGAGACGGTGACGCCGGTCGCCTGGGCGCTGGTGATCTGCGGCTTCTGGATGATCGGCGCAGAGGCGCTGGCGGCGAAGCAGGCGGACCGCACCGAGGTGACGTGGCTGGTGGCGATCCTGGTGGGCATCGCACAGATGGTGGCGGGCGTGTTCCCCGGCACCTCGCGTTCCGGCGCGACGATCTTCGCCGCGATGCTGTTCGGTACCAGCAACCGCGCGGCGGCCACGGAGTTCGCGTTCCTGGTGGGTATCCCCACCATGTACGCGGCCACCGGCTACGAGCTGCTGAGGGTATGGAAGGACGGCGGCGCCGCGCACGAGGACTGGAGCGCGCTGATCGTCGGCTTCGTAGTCTCGTTGATCGTCGCCTTCATCGCGGTGAAGTGGCTGCTCGGCTACATCCGCACGCACCGCTATACCGTCTTCGCGGTCTACCGCATCGCGCTGGGCGTGGCCTTGCTGCTGCTGTTGCCGGGCGCCTGAGTGCCGTCGGGCGGCCTTGCGCATGTCAGCATCCGGCAGGCCGGCAGGTTGCTGCGCTCGAACAGTTCGTGCACCCATTCCAGGAAGGCCTGCACGCGCGCGGAGAGGTGCTTCTTCTGCGGATAGACCAGCCACACCGGCGAACCGGTGGAGATGGTGTCCTCCATGATCACCTTGAGCTTGCCGTAACCGATCGCACTGGCAGCCAGCCAGTGCGGGATCTGGATGATGCCCAGCCCCGCCATCGCTGCCTGGATCACTGATTCGCCGTCATTGATCAGGAGGTGCGCGTCCACGTCCAGGGCGATGCGGCCGTCCGGCGTGTCGAACTGCCACTGGTAAGCGCGGCCGCTGGTGGGATAGACGTAATTGATGCAACGGTGGCGCTTGAGATCCTCGATGGTGGCCGGCGTGCCGTGGCGTTCCAGGTAGGCCGGCGCGGCGCACAGCACGTTGCTGAAGTAGCCCAGCTTGCGCGCGATCAGGTTGGAATCCTCCAGCTCGCCCATGCGGATCGCGCAATCGATGCCCTCCTCGATCAGGCCGATGTTGCGGTCGCTCATCGACAGCTCCAGCCGGATGTCGGGGTAACGGGCCTCGAAGTCGGCCAGGTTGGGAATCAGGGCCGCACGGCCCACCGACACGTTGACCGCCACGCGCAGCTTGCCGCTGGGCTTGGTGCGCGCGTAATTCAACGCCTCCACCGCCTCGCCCAGGTCGGCCAGGATCGCCTTGCAGCGCTGGTAGAACGACTCGCCGTCGTCGGTGAGTCGCAGCGCCCGCGTGCTGCGGAACAGCAGGCGCACGCCGATCTGCTCTTCCAACCGCGACACCGCGCGGCTCACCCCGGACGGCGTCATGCCCAGCTGCACGGCGGCGGCGGCGAAACTGCGGGCCTCGACCACGCGGACGAAGCTCGTTATTGCCGAGAAATCTTCCATACCTGTCATTGTGCCGCCATTCGTGACTGACCGTCACTAGTGGAGTTCACAAATTGGGGTTTTTCTGTACCCGTCGGTATACCTATTATTCGCCTCCCCCAATCGTGCTGCATTGCCGCACGATCTCATCCCAGGGAGCGCGAAGATGAAGAAGAAACTGATCCTGGCCGGCCTCGTCGTGGTGGCGGTTGCCGGCAGCTGGGCCCTGCTGGGCGAGCATGGCGGCAGCCACGCCCAGGCCGCCGGCGCCGGCGGCGCCCTGCCGGAAGTGACCGTGGCCCCCGCACTGCTTCGTCCAGTGAGCAGCAGCGCCGATTTCACCGGCCGCGTGCAGGCGGTGGACAGCGTGCAGGTGCGTCCGCGCGTGGGCGGCTACGTGGAGTCGGTGTCGTTCAAGGAGGGCGCGCTGGTGCACAAGGGCGACGTGCTGTTCCGCATCGACCCGCGCCCGTTCCAGGCCGAGGTGGACCGGCTGGCCGCCAACCGCAGCCAGGCACAGGCCGAACTGGGCCTGGCGCAGGCCAATGCCCAGCGCGGCCGGCGCCTGCTCGAGCAGCACGCGATCGCGCAGGAGGAGGCCGACCGCCTCGACACCGCCGCGCAGAGCGCGCGTGCGGCGCTCGCCGCGGCCGACGCCGCGCTGGCCACCGCGAAGCTCAACCTCGGCTTCACCGAGGTGCGCGCGCCGATCGATGGGCGCGTCAGCAACGTGCACATCACCCCCGGCAACCTGGTCACCAGCGCCGACGTGCTGACCAGCGTGGTCTCGGTGAACCCGGTCTACGTGTACTTCGACGTGGACGAGCACACCTGGCTGAAGCTTGACCACCTGCGCGCCAAGGCGACGAGGGATGGCGGCAGCCCGCACATCGAGGCTTCGATGGAGCTGGCCGACGAGAGCGGCTACCCGCATACGGGCCGCATCGACTTCGTCGACAACCAGTTGCACACCGACTCCGGCACGATGCGGCTGCGCGCGGTATTCGACAACAAGGACAGCCTGTTCACCCCCGGCCTGTACGCGCGCATCCGCCTGCAGAGCGGCCAGCCGCAGCCGCGCCTGCTGATCGACGACCGCGCCGTGGGCACCGACCTCGGCAACCAGTTCGTCTACGTGGTGGACGCCCAGCACAAGGTGCAGTACCGCAAGGTCACCACCGGCGCGCTCTACCACGGCCTGCGCGTGGTCGACAGCGGCCTCGCACCCGGCGACGTGGTGGTGGTGAACGGCCTGCAGCGCGTGCGCCCCGGCGCCGAGGTGAACCCGCAGCAGGTGGCGATGGACTACCGCCTCGACGCCCGCGACAAGGCAGTGGTGCAGGCAGACGGCCACGGCGATTCGCGCACCGCGATGGCCACGGCGCCCAGGCGCGAACCGCAAGGCTGAGCCGGTCGCTTCTCTTCCTCTCCCCTCGGGGAGAGGACCGAGGTGAGGGGCCGATCTTGCGAAAGCTCTCCCTACCTATCGACACCCGAAAAGCGCATTGCCGAAGCCCGAGCGCATAGGCAAGCCCCGACCCCTCACCCCAGCCCTCTCCCCGGAGGGGAGAGGGGGTCGGCACCCTGGAGTCATCGAGACAAACCATGAAAAACATTGCCCAGTTTTTCGTCGACCGGCCGATCATGGCCGCCGTGCTGTCGCTGCTGTTCGTGATCACCGGCTCCATCGCGGTGTTCCAGCTGCCGATCAGCGAATACCCCGAAGTGGTGCCGCCCACCGTGGTGGTGCGCGCCAACTACCCCGGCGCCAACCCCAAGGTGATCGCCGAGACCGTCGCCACGCCGCTGGAAACGCAGATCAACGGCGTGGAGGGCATGCTCTACACCTCCTCGCAGGCCACCAGCGACGGCGTGATGACGCTCACCGTGACCTTCGCGCTGGGCACCAACCTCAACGACGCCCAGGTGGAAGTGCAGAACCGCGTGGCGCAGGCGCTGCCGCGCCTGCCCGAGGAAGTGCAGCGGCTCGGCGTCACCACGCAGAAGAGCTCGCCCGACCTCACCATGGTGGTACACCTCACCTCGCCCGACAAACGCTACGACATGCTGTACCTGTCGAACTTCGCGCGGCTGCACGTCAAGGACGTGCTGGGTCGCCTGAACGGCGTGGGCGACGTGCAGATCTTCGGCGCCGGCGAATACTCCATGCGCGTGTGGCTGAACCCGGACAAGCTGGCCCAGCGCGGCCTTACCACCGGCGATGTGGCGAACGCGATCCGCGAGCAGAACGTGCAGGTGGCGGCCGGCGCACTGAACGCGCCGCCGGTACGTGGCAACGCCGACTTCCAGCTCAACATCAACACGCAGGGCCGGCTCAGCACGGTGGATGATTTCCGCAACATCGTGCTGCGCACCGACGCCGACGGCGCCACCGTGCACCTGGGCGACGTGGCGCGGGTGGAGCTGGGCTCGAACCAGTACGCGCTGCGCAGCCTGCTGGACAACCAGCCGGCGGTGGCGATCCCGATCTTCGCCCGGCCCGGCTCCAACGCGATCCAGATCTCCGACGAGGTGCGCGCCACCATGGCGCGGCTGAAGAAGGAGTTCCCGCAGGGCATCGACTACCACATCGTCTACGACCCCACCGTGTTCGTGCGCGGCTCGATCGAGGCGGTGGCGCACACCCTGCTGGAGGCGATCCTGCTGGTGGTGCTGGTGGTGATCCTGTTCCTGCAGACCTGGCGCGCGTCCGTCATCCCGCTGATCGCGGTGCCGGTGTCGCTGATCGGCACCTTCGCGGTGATGTACCTGGTGGGCTTCTCGCTCAACGCACTGAGCCTGTTCGGCATGGTGTTGGCCATCGGCATCGTGGTGGACGACGCGATCGTGGTGGTCGAGAACGTGGAGCGCCACATCGAGCTGGGGCAGTCGCCCAAGGAGGCGACGCGCAAGGCGATGCACGAGGTCACCGGGCCGATCGTGGCGACCGCGCTGGTGCTGTGCGCGGTGTTCATCCCCACCGCCTTCATCAGCGGCCTCACCGGCGAGTTCTACCGCCAGTTCGCGCTGACCATCGCGATTTCCACGGTGATCTCGGCGTTCAACTCGCTGACCCTCAGCCCGGCGCTGGCGGCGATCCTGCTGCTGCCGCACGGCGCGCCGAAGGACCGCCTCACCCGTGCCATCGACCGCCTGTTCGGCTGGCTGTTCCGTCCGTTCAACCGGCTGTTCCAGCGCGGCGCCGAACGCTACGTGGCAGGCACCCGCCGCATGCAGGGCAAGGGCGCGGCCGCGCTGGTGCTGTACGCCGGGCTGATCGCGCTCGCCGCGTTCGGCTTCTGGCACGTACCCACCGGCTTCGTGCCCACCCAGGACAAGCAGTACCTGGTGTCGTTCGCGCAGCTGCCCGACGCCGCCTCGCTGGACCGCACCGAGGACGTGATCAAGCGGATGAGCGCAATCGCGCTGAAGCAGCCGGGCGTGCAGAGCGCGGTGGCCTTCCCCGGCCTGTCGGTGAACGGCTTCACCAACTCCAGCAACGCCGGCATCGTGTTCGTCACGCTGAAGCCGTTCGACGAACGCCGCAGCGCGGACCTCTCCGCTGGCGCGATCGCCGGCGCGCTGAACGCGAAGTTCGCCGCGATCCAGGACGCCTACATCGCGGTGTTCCCGCCGCCGCCGGTGATGGGCCTGGGCACGATCGGCGGCTTCCGCCTGCAGGTGGAGGACCGCGGCCAGGTCGGCTTCGACGAGCTGTACAAGCAGACGCAGAACCTGATCGCGGCGGGCCGCAAGGACCCCATGCTGGCCGGGCTGTTCTCCAGCTTCCAGGTGAACGTGCCCCAGGTGGAGGTGAACGTGGACCGGGCCAAGGCGAAGGCCGAGGGCGTGAACCTGGGCGACGTCTACCAGACCATGCAGGCCTACCTCGGCTCGCTCTACGTCAACGACTTCAACCGCTTCGGCCGCACCTACCAGGTGAACCTGTCCGCCGAGCCGCAGTTCCGCAGCGACCTCGAGGACATCAGCCAGCTGAAGACGCGCAATGCCAAGGGCGAGATGGTGCCGCTGGGCTCCTTCGTCACCGTGCGGCACGGCGCCGGCCCGGACCGCGTGATGCACTACAACGGCTACCCCACCGCCGAGATCAACGGCGGCCCGGCGCCGGGCTACAGCTCGGGCCAGGCACAGACGGAGATCGAGAAGCTGGCGCGCCAGGTGCTGCCGAACGGCATGAGCTTCGAGTGGACCGACCTCACCTACCAGCAGATCCTCGCCGGCAACACCGCGGTGCTGGTGTTCCCGCTGTGCGTGCTGCTGGTGTTCCTGGTGCTGTCCTCGCTGTACGAGAGCTGGTCGCTGCCGCTGGCGGTGATCCTGATCGTGCCGATGGTGCTGCTGTCCGCGATCGCCGGCGTGTGGCTGAGTGGCGGCGACAACAACATCTTCACCCAGATCGGACTGATCGTGCTGGTGGGCCTGGCCTGCAAGAACGCGATCCTGATCGTGGAGTTCGCCCGCGAACGCCAGCTCGAAGGCATGAGCCGCCACGAGGCGGTGCTGGAGGCGGCACGACTGCGGTTGCGTCCGATCCTGATGACCTCGATCGCCTTCATCATGGGCGTGGTGCCGCTGGTCACCTCGCACGGCGCGGGCGCCGAGATGCGTCACGCGATGGGCGTGGCGGTGTTCTCCGGCATGCTCGGCGTGACCCTGTTCGGCCTGCTCTACACCCCGCTGTTCTACGTCGTGATCCGCGCCCTGGTGGAGCGCCGCGAAGCGCGCAAGCACGCGCAGGCGGACGCACGGCCGGCGCTGGAGGGCCATTGAGATGAAGCACCTGTTCCGTAGTAATACCGCACTGTTCGCTGCACTCGTGCTGGCCGGCTGCGTCAGCGTGGGGCCGGACTACCGCAAGCCCGCCACACCGGCGCCACAGCTGCAGGGCCTGGACGCGGCGCGCGAAAGCGCCGCGCAGTTCCAGGCCCGGTGGTGGAAGCAGTTCGGCGATCCCACCCTGGACGCGTTGATCCAGCGCGCGGCGGCGAACAACCTCGACCTGCGCATCGCGGTGGCGCGCCTCGCCGAATCGCGTGCCCTGCTCGGCGGCGCGAAGTCGCAGTACCTGCCCGACGTGCAGACCGTCGCCTCGTACAGCCGCAGCCGCGAGCAGACGCCCGGCGTCAGCACCCGGCGCAGCACGGTGACTGCCTACCAGGCAGGCTTCGACGCCAGCTGGGAGATCGACGTGTTCGGCGGCGTGCGCCGTTCGGTGGAGGCCGCGCGCGCCGACCTCGGCGCCAGCGAGGCCGCCCTGCACGACGCGCAGGTGAGCCTGTTCGCCGAGGTGGCGCGCAACTACTTTGACCTGCGTGGCGTGCAGCAGCGGCAGGACATCGCCAGGCGCGACATCGCCAACCAGCAGGACACGCTGAAGCTGATCCGCGCCCGCGCCGAGGTGGGCACGGCGTCCGACCAGGACGTGGCCAGCGCCGAGGCCCAGCTCAGCGCGGTGGAGGCGCAGCTGCCCCTGCTCGACATGCAGGCGCACGCCGACGCCTACCGCCTCGCGGTGCTGCTGGGCGAGCAGCCCGGCGCGCTGGACGTCGACGTCTCGCCGGGGACGTTCAAGCCGATCGACGCCGTGCTGCCGATCGGCGCCGCCGGCGACGTGCTGGCGCGCCGCCCCGACGTGCGCATCGCCGAACGCGAATACGCCGCCGCCAATGCGCGCATCGGCGTGGCCAAGGCGGACTTCTTCCCGCACTTCTCGCTGGGCGGCTTCCTCGGCTTCCTCGCCGGACGCAGCAACGACTTCGGCAGTCCGTCCACCCGCGCCTGGTCGATCGCGCCGAGCATCAGCTGGAACGGTCTCAACGTGCAGCGCGTGCGCAGCGAACTGCACGCCGCGGAAGCGCGTGCCGATGCCGCTCAGGCCAACTACCAGCGCACCGTGCTGGAAGCCGTGGAGGACGTGGACAACGCCGTGGTGGGCTACAACCTGCAGCATGCACGTGTCGAGAAGCTGCTCGCGCAATCGCAGCAGAGCCGCCGCGCCGCCGAACTGGCCAAGGTGCGCTACGAACAGGGCGCCACCGGCTACCTCGAGCTGCTCGACGCACAGCGCGTGCAGCTCGCCGCGGACGACGCGCTGGCGCAGGCGCAGGCCGCCATCGACACCCGTGCGGTGGCGCTGTACAAGGCGCTGGGCGGCGGCTGGCAGGCCTGCGGCGACGACGCGCGCTGCGCGCCGGTCGCCACCGCGGTGGCCGACGTGCCATGAGCGCGTCGCGCAGGCGGGCGGCCGCGGATGCGGCGGCGGTGCCGCTGCATCGCGTGGCCCTGGTCAGCGGCGCCAACCGCGGGCTGGGCTTCGAGGTGGCGCGCCAGCTCGCCGCACGCGGCTACAGCGTGCTGCTGGGCGCGCGCGACCTCGCCAAGGGACGGCAGGCCGCGAAGCAGATCGACGGCGACGTCACCGCCGTGCCGCTCGACGTCACCGACGCGCGGCAGATCGCCGAGCTTGCCGCCTGGATCGAGCGCGAACACGGCCGCCTCGACGTGCTGGTGAACAACGCCGGCGGCCACGCCGACAGCGGCGCGCGTGCCGAAAGCGCGGCACCCGCCGACGTGCGCGCCGCGCTGGAGACCAACCTGCTCGGCGCCTGGCAACTGAGCAGCGCGCTGCTGCCGCTGATGCGCCGGCACCGTTACGGCCGCATCGTCAACGTCACCAGCGGCTGTGCCGGCGTCGCCGCGCCCGACGCGGTCGGCTACCCCGCCTACCGCGTCTCCAAGGCCGCGCTCAACGCCTACACCCGCGCGCTCGCCGCGGAACTCGCCGGCAGCGGCATCCTGGTCAACGCGGTATGCCCCGGCTGGCTCGCCACCGGTCTCGGCGGCCCCGGCGGCGGCCCGGTGGAACGCGGCGCCGCCAGCGTGGTCGCCGCCGCCTGCCAGCCCGAGCCTGGCGTCAACGGCGCACTGCTGCGCGACGGCCAGCGCATCGCGTGGTGAGGCGCGCCATCATCCTCGGTGGAGAAACCGATCCCATGCCGCAAACCGACCGCATCAATCGCCGCGTGCTGCTCGCCAGCCGCCCGCACGGCCTGCCGAGCCTGCAGGACTTCCGCCTCGACGAAGCACCCTTGCCCGAGCCGGGTGAAGGCCAGGTGCTGCTGCGCACGTTGTATCTCTCGCTCGATCCCTACATGCGCAACCTGATGAACGCCGAAGGCGCGCGCTACGCGCCCGCGGTGGCCGTGGGCGCGCCGATGGTGGGCGGCACGGTGAGCCGCGTGCTGACTTCGCGTCATCCGGATTTCCGCGTGGACGAACTGGTGCTGGGCAACGCGGGCTGGCAGGACTACGCGCTGTCCGACGGCAGCGACCTCAGCCCGCTGGGCGACATGGCGCAGCCTTCGCTGGCCTTGAGCGCACTGGGCATGACCGCGTTCACCGCGTATGTCGGCCTGCTCGACATCGGCCAGCCGCAAGCAGGCGAAACCGTGGTGGTGGGCGCCGCCACCGGCGCG
The DNA here is from genome assembly GCF_050026795.1 of Rhodanobacter aciditrophus. Classification (NCBI taxonomy): domain Bacteria; kingdom Pseudomonadati; phylum Pseudomonadota; class Gammaproteobacteria; order Lysobacterales; family Rhodanobacteraceae; genus Rhodanobacter; species Rhodanobacter aciditrophus. Next base: position 295,105 of record NZ_JALBWP010000009.1, on the reverse strand, counting down.
GTGGGTGCCGTGGTGGGCCAGCTCGCCAAGCTGAAAGGCGCGCGCGTGGTCGGCATCGCCGGCGGCGCGGACAAGTGCCGCCTCGCGGTGGAGCAACTCGGCTACGACGCCTGCCTCGACCGCCACGCGCCGCAACTGGCCGCACGCCTCGCCGCCGCCTGCCCGCGCGGCATCGATGTGTATTTCGAAAGCGTGGGTGGCGTGGTGCTGGATGCCGTGCTGCCCCTGCTCAACGACCACGCCCGCGTACCGGTGTGCGGCGTGATCGCGCACTACAACGACGACGCGCCGGCCACCGGCCGCGACCACCGCCCCGAGCTGCTCTCCACCGTGCTGCAGCGGCGCATCCGCATGCAGGGCTTCGTGATCCTCGACCACTACGCTGCGCGCTACGCCGAGTTCCGTCACGAGATGGGCGAATGGCTCGCCAGCGGCCAGGTGAAGGCGCGCGAGGACGTGGTCGACGGCCTGGAACGCGCGCCCGAGGCCTTCATCGGTCTGCTCGAAGGACGCAACGCGGGCAAGCTGGTGGTACGCGTGGCCGGAGGCTGAATCGCTACTTGTCGAGTCCGGTGTGCGCCGAGTACAGCGCACGCCAGCGGCCGCCCACGTAGACGAACACGTCCGAGGAATACAGCTTGCCCTTCGTCGCGGGCGCGCTGCTCACGAAGCTGAGGATCGCGGTGTCGCCCTGGATCGTCACCTGCTGGTCCACCGGGTGCGCCTGCTGCCACGCGGCCACCTTGCGCTTCATCTCGTCCGAGCCGCCGTTCTTCGCGGCATGCGCCACGATCGCGGCCTTGGTGGCGAACGTGCCGGCCACGTTCACCGAGCGGTAGCCCGGCAACAGCATGCCGTCCAGCCAGGCGGCATCGCCGCCCTCCTCGGCTTCCAGCCAGTGCTGGTCCACCGCCTTCACCGCGGCGGCGGTGTGCGCGGTTTCGTCCGCGGCGACCGTGCTGTCCCGTGGCGCGGCCACGGCCTGCGCGCCGATCCCGGCGACGCCCAGCGACAAGCCCGCGCACGCAAGGCGCGCAAGGGCACGATGGCAAGTGGGGTAAGGCATGGTGTCGTCCCGTTGATGCGGCGACAGTGCCGCAGGAACAGCCTGCACGACGCATGCGCCGCACGCCTCGGCTCCGGGGTGAGCGATGGCGTGGTGGTGACGAACGGTCGCCGCGGGCGCACCGGCGGCGGGGCGGCAACCACCCATCCGCCTGCGCCTGCCGCTGGTCACGGCGAGCACTCCGGCCGTCACGCCTCGCGCGACAGTCGTCGACGCCTGCGCCAGTTTGCCCCGGGAGGTGCGTCCACGCGCGGGCGCACCACCGGAGAGGAGTGATGACGATGCGCCTGTCGACAGCCTTCGCGGCCTGGATGAGTCTTGCATCCGCTGCGGCCATGGCCGGTCATGCGCCGGACGCGCCCGCGATCTTCGCGCCGGACGCGATCCCCACCGGCGCCGACGACGGCGCGGCCGCATTCACGCCGGACGGCGCCACGGTCTATTTCATGCGCGGCACCGGCGACGGTTCGACGCTGATGGCATCGCATCGCCGCAACGGTCGCTGGTCGACGCCGGCGCCGGCACCGTTCTCCGGCCGTTGGCGCGACCTCGACCCCGCGATGGCGCCGGACGGTTCGTTCCTGCTGTTCGCGTCCAACCGCCCGGCCACGCCGGGCGGCCCGCCGCTCGACGCGGTGCACGCCGGCAAGCGCTATCCCGGACACGGCATGAACCTGTGGCGGGTGGACCGGCAGGGCGACCACTGGAGCACACCGGTACGCCTGCCCGCTGTCGTCAACCGCTGTTCCCTGATCGGCGCGCCGAGCATCGCCGCCGACGGCAGCCTCTACTTCATCGGTTGCGCCGGGCCGCATGGCGATTTCACGCTGCTGCGCTCCGCGTATCGCAACGGCCAATACGAAACACCCCGCGCGGTCGCGCTGGGCGATGCGGACGCCATGATCCGCGATCCCGCCATCGCACCCGACGGCTCGTTCATCGTGGTCAGCATCAAGCACGCTGCGCAGCAACCCTATCGCCTCGCCATCGCGTTCCGCACCCCGGACGGCTGGAGCGCGCCGCAGGATCTCGGCGACACCGTCAACCGCGGCACGGAAAGCATGGGCGCCCAGCTCGGCCCCGACCGCCGCACGCTGTACTTCTACAGCGACCGCCGCGCCGTTGGCGCGCAAGCGAAGGCGGCGTGGAACAACGGCCACGACCACATCTGGCAGGTGTCGCTGGCGCCGTGGCTGGACGCGCACGGCGGGCGCAGTCGCTGAGGTCCCGGCCACCCTTCCTTCCCTGCACGAGGAGCTGTTCATGCATTGCCGACACCTGGTTCCGACCCTCGCCGTGGCCCTGGGCATCGCCGTCTCCGCGTCGCCGGCGCGGGCGGCGGCGGATGCCGTGACGTCTCCCGCCGCGGGCCCCTGGACGGAGGCGCACGACGCCTCGCCCGCCTTCGCGCCGGATGGCGACACCGTGGTGTTCACCCGCGGCGTCGGCACGGCACGTCGGCTGTACGTGGCGCATCGCCAGGGCAGCACCTGGTCGGCGCCGGTGCGCGCGCCGTTCTCCGACCGCTGGATGGATTTCGAGCCGGCGATGGCGCCGGACGGCAGCTACCTGGTGTTCGTTTCCAACCGCCCGGCGAACGGCGAAGGCAAGGCATTGGACGGCGACTGGGGCGGCAAGCCGCAACCGGGCCGCGGCGGCAACCTGTGGCGGGTGGACCGCCACGGCGACGGCTGGGGCACGCCGGTGCGCCTGTCCGACCGCGTGAACGCCAGCCACTCCACCTTCTCGCCCGCGGTGGGCAAGGACGGCAGCCTCTTCTTCGTGCGGGTGAACCGCGGCAACGGCGCGTTCCGGCTCTACCGCAGCCGTTGCAAGCAGGCCACCTGCCAGCCAGCGCAGCCGCTGGCGCTCGGCGCGGGCGGGGACCGCTCGGACTACGACCCGGCGGTGGCGCCGGACCAGTCGTTCCTCGTCTTCAGCTCCGACCGGCCGCCGGCGCCGTCGAACGGCGGCGACCTGTTCATCGCCTTCGCCACGCCGGGCGGCTGGAGCGCGCCGACCGACCTCGGTGTCGCTGGCGACGAGGCGCGCCTGGGCCCGGACCACGCCACGCTGTACTACAGCGCACCCGACCACCGCATCCACCGCGTGTCGCTGGCGTCCTGGCTGGCGCGCCATGCAGCGGCCACGCGCTGACAAGCACCGCCGTCCTTCCCCCGCACCTCCCACGAGAACCCCATGCACCGACTGCGTTGCGCGCGCCGCAGACCGCCCCTCTTCCGCGTGGTCGCCGCACCGCTCATGGCCACCGGCCTGGCGCTGCTCGCCACGACCGCGTCGGCACAGGTCGGCGTCACGCAGGCCAAGGTCGCGGACGGACTCGCACCGCTGGCCTGGTTCGTCGGGCACTGGCGCTGCGCGGGCCGGTTCGCGAACGGCAAGCCGATCGCTTCCCGCGAAACGTTCGCCATCGAACTCGGGGGGCAATGGCTGCACATGCGGCACACGGACGATCCGCCGAACCGCTACCTCGCGGACGCGTGGTGGGGCTACGACAAGGCCGCGAAGCATTTCCGCGTGACGGTGTTCGACAACTTCGGCGGCGACCGGCGCTATGCCTCGCCCGGCTGGGTGGGCGACACGCTGGCGCTGGAGAACACCGCGACCGGCGGCTGCCTCGACCGCTTCGTGTTCCGGCGCCACGGCGACGATGCCTACCGCGTCACCTACACCTACCGGAACCGCAGCGGCGCATGGCAGCTGGGCGACGAGCAGTCCTGCACGCGCGACACGCGGATCCCGCGCTCCTAGGCCAGGCGCCGGCAATGCCTTCAGGCACTTTCGCGCGCCGCCGCCGCCGCGCACACTGGTCCGCCATCGGGTGGTACGCCAGCGAGGATCCCGTGCCTGACCGCAGCGCAACGCAGCGACTGAAAACCTGGGGACTGATCTTCGGCTTCTGGACGCTGCTGGCGCTGTCGTACGCGCTCAGCGGCGGGCTGTCCTCGATCAGCGAGGGCGATCCGCCGAACTGGCTGCGCAACCTGTCCTGGAACCTCGGCAACTTCTGGCTGTGGATGGCGCTGGTGCCGCTGCTGGGCTGGCTGGGGCGGCAGACCGCGGGGCGCGGCTGGCGGCGCTTCTGCGCCGTGCACGTACCGGCCTCGCTGGCAGTGGGGCTGGCGCAGATGCTCGGCCACCTGGTGCTGTTCTGGTTCCTGTCCGGCCCCGGCCGCATGCCGGTGCACACGCTGGGCCAGTACCTGCGCATGGAGTTCGCCTACAGCTACCACCTGGCGGTGCTCACCTACTGGATCGTGCTGGCGGCGCTGCGCGGACTGGAGTCGCGCCGCCGCCTGCGCGATGAACAGCTGCGCAGCGCCCTGCTGGAGTCGCAGCTGGCGCAGGCGCAGCTGCAGGCGTTGCGCATGCAGCTGCAGCCGCACTTCCTGTTCAACACGCTCAACGCGATCTCCGCGCTGGCGCTGGCCGATCCGCTGCAGGCGCGGCTGATGATCGCCCGCCTCAGCGACTTCCTGCGCCTCACGCTGGAGGAACGCCACGCGCCGCAGGTGCCGCTGGCGCGCGAGCTGGAATTCCTGCGCTGCTACCTCGACATCCAGCAGGTGCGCTTCCAGGACCGGCTCGGCACGCGGCTGGACGTGGCCGAGGACACGCTGCGCGCCGCGGTACCCAACCTGATCCTGCAGCCGCTGGTGGAGAACGCGCTGCGCCACGGCCTGCTGGCCAAGGCCGAGCCCGGCCACCTGCGGGTGGCCGGCCACCGCGACGGCGACGAGCTGGTGCTGCGCGTGGACGACGACGGCCTCGGCCTGCCGCCCGACGGCGCCAGCGAAGGCATCGGCCTCACCAACACCCGCGCCCGGCTGGCGATGCTGTTCGGCGCCGACGCACGCATGGAACTGCTACCCCGCGACGGCGGTGGCACGCGGGTGGAACTGCGCCTGCCGTTCCGCGAGCTGGCCACATGAACACCGCGCCCATCCGCGCCCTGCTGGTGGACGACGAGGTGCTGGCGCGCCTCGCACTGCGCCAGGCGCTGGCCGCGCATGCCGACGTGGAGATCGTCGGCGAATGCGGCAACGCCGCCGAGGCGCAGCAGGCGATCCAGGCGCTGGCGCCGGAGCTGCTGTTCCTCGACATCCGCATGCCCGGCATGGACGGCTTCAAGCTGCTGCACCAGCTCAAGCCGCAGGCGCTGCCGATGGTGGTGTTCACCACCGCCTACGGCCAGCACGCGCTGCGCGCCTTCGACGCCGGCGCGCTGGACTACGTGCTGAAGCCGATCGACCAGGCCCGCTTCGACCAGGCGCTGGAGCGCGTGCGCCGGCACTGGCACGGCCTGCAGTCGCCCGCGGCGACCTCGGCGCATGCCAACACCCACCTGCAGCGCATCAGCGTGCGCGTGGGCGAGCACATCCGCGTGGTCGCGGTCGACGCCATCGACTGGATCCGCGCCGATGGCAACTACGTGCAGATCCACGCCGACGGCAGCCGCTACCTGCACCGCGAAACCCTGAGCCACCTGCTCGCCACGCTCGACCCCGCCCGCTTCCTGCGCATCCACCGCGGCGTGATCGTCAACGTGGACCGCATCCGCGAAGTGCACCCGCTGTTCAACGGCAACGCCGAGATCGTGCTGCGCGACGGCACCCGGCTGGATTTGAGCCGGCGGTTCCGGGCCGGGGCGCGCCTCGTGCTTGGGTTGCCCTGACGTCCAGGCACCGATCCGCCGGCGCGGAGGTATCAGCCAGGCGAGCGGCGGTGATCAGATACGCTGGTACATATCATCGGATTTCCGAAAGCGGGGAATGGCCGCTTGCGACCCGAAGCGGACATACAACGGATGAGCCGAGAGACGGAGGATGGCGGTGACTACATTAAAAGTGGTGGAGAATGACCGGCACTGGATGTATTTCCTTTCCCTTGAAGAGGACATCATTCGGCTATCACGAAATATTGAATTCTCAGAGAGAAATATGGACGTTTTTTCAATTGAAACTACGCGAATATTTCTTGCGACATGTTCCGAAGTTGACGTGTTGTTGAAGACGCTGGCGGCGCCTCATGTTGCGAAGGAAAGGAAAAATCTTAACATTGGAGACTGCCGCGCCGCGTTGGAAGATAGATATCCCATAATAAAAGAGGCGATCGTACCAATCCCTAGATTCCAGTTGCGACTCTCCCCTTTTGCGAGCTGGACGGAAAAAAAGCAGCCAGCGTGGTGGGACGATCATACTTTAGTTAAGCATCAGCGATACGATTATTATGCGAAGGCAACAGTTCGGAATCTCCTCAGCGCATTAGCGGGACTGTTGGTCGTTGCTTTGGCTTACATTCAAGAAACGGGATGGCACGTGGTAAGGCCTGCTCCCACTGTCATGCATCCTTATTGGAAACAGGCTTCTTATTGCCTGGATGCGCATGGCCACCTGATCGACCTAAGGCCTGAACACCTCCGCCCCGAGGGTTGCTAAGGGGTGACTATCCCTGGCAGTAGCCAGCCTAGCAACCCCGCCCGAGACGGGGAGAGGGGGCTCCGAAGGGTCAAGTTCGCGCATACCAAGCGTCGTTTATCCAGCCGGGCCAACACCATGAAGAAGACGTATGCGCTAAGTGCGAGCGAGATAAAGCCGATCGCTGTGGGCACGCTTCCGACCCGGCTGTGACCGAAAGGCACAGGCTAGTACCTGAATCTGTGGTCAATCGTTTCATCCGTGACAGAATGATCGGATACGCCTCTCCCGACGAAGCCTCTGCCGAGTCCGGCGAAGGAGACGAAGGGTAACGCCTCGTTGGATGGTGTCAGAATCTCTTGGTCCGATCGTATGCGTATAACCGGACCTATGGCTCCGCATATTTGTTACTTAGTCACTACGGGGAAATCCTTGTGCAAGCATCGAGCTTCGAAGAGTTACACGCGCTACTTGTTCCATTTCGTGGCGACAAGCGCTGGCTCTTCCGTGGGCAGAGTGATGCGCAGTGGCCCCTGCTACCCAAGGCTGGACGCCCGCAATACTCTGAGGTTGATGACGCATTGGTGTTTGAAGCTTGGAAAAGGCAGGCAATTGAATTTGTGAGCCGTGTGCCAGCCTCAGATTGGGAGTGGCTAGCTATCGCGCAACATCACGGGCTAGCTACTCGCCTTCTAGATTGGAGCATGAACCCACTGTATGCCGCATTCTTTGCTGTCCGCGACAATGCAGAGCGAGATGCAAGTATCACAGCGGTGAAATTCAAGCATAAAGTCGTGCCCGAAAAGGCGAAACCGTTTGAGTTCAAAGACGTTGCGATTCATCTTCCGCAGCGTGTTGTCCCGCGAATTACGCGACAGGGTGGTGTTTTTTCAATTCATCCAAACCCCGAGCGGCCACTTACGCCCAAGTCGTCAGCAATATCGGAGATGAAAATCATAACTATCCCTAGCTCCGCGAGGGCTCGTCTCAAAGCCGAACTCTCTTTTTACGGCGTCAATGCACTGTCTTTGTTTCCTGATCTAGATGGGTTGGCGGAATTCACCAATTGGTCTATAGAAAGCAAAGAATACTGGACAAAGTATGGCTAGTTAGTTGTCAATAATTTTCTTCGGCAGACAGTCACTCCTTCACCCGGTCTGCCGGCGGCTGAACTCAAGCGTCAGGTAAGATAATGAATGACAACTCCGATGCCTAACTTCGGCGTCGACCGTCCGCTCCTGGCCGATAGAAGACATTCATCGCATCTAGCGCACCCACTTCGCGAAAGGGTCACCACTTTTCGCAACCGCGCAGCGGTTGCGCACCGAGTGCGGGTCAGGATGGCCCGCTGCTCTACCCGGGGCCCCTGTGCGGCGGTGAGGCGGGGTCGACAGGCCGCGCAGCGGGAACCGACAGGATGTCGGTTCCTTTTCGACAGTACACGGATGTGCTGTCGAAAAGCCCGACCCCGGCTCACGGACTTGCCGCCCACGGACGGGCGGCAAGCGCCAAGCGGGGTGGCCTTCTCTGTTGGTTACTTATCTCTTGGCCACACAAGAGATAAGTAACTCGGCTGCCGCAGGCAGACGAAAGCTCTTGCACTTCGCACGCCGAACAGCGGAACAAGCATCGCGCACAGGGTGCGCTCCTACTGGGCGTTGCTGGCAACGCGTAACGCCTCAAGCGCCCGATCACCCGCGAAGACGAACCGATCATCACGCCCTGACGACCGCTGGTCACGAGCCGCCCCCGCTCATCACAGAACCGCAGCGGCGCGACGGCGCCACGGCGCAGATTCCACGGCATCGTCATCCTGCCGAGGAATCCGCATGCCTCATCGCCCGCTTGCGCTGCTGACCGCTGCGCTCGCCCTGATCGGCGCGTTCGCCGCCGTCGGCCTGCGCGCCGCCGAGGCGGCTTCCGCACAGCCGGAGATCTTCGCGCCCGGCGCGCTGTCCGGTCCCGCCGGCGTGGACTGCCTCACCTTCGCGCCCGACGGCGCCACCGTGTACTTCGATCAGCAGGCGGGCGCGAGCGGCTTCATCATGGAAGCGCACCGCGTGGGCAAGGGCTGGTCAGCGCCGCGCATCGCGCCGTTCTCCGGGCGGTGGCTGGATCACGATCCGGCGATGGCGCCCGACGGTTCCTACCTGGTGTTCACCTCGAACCGCCCCGACACGCCCGGCGGCGCACCGGTGCATGGCGGCCACCTGTGGCGGGTCGATCGCCGCGGCAACGGCTGGGGCACGCCGGTGCGGCTGCCCGATGTGGTGAACGACGCCCCGTCCATCTATGCCCCCAGCGTGGCCGCGAACGGCGACCTGTACTACCAGCGGCGGGACGAACCTGCGCATCGCTTCCACCTCTACCGCAGCGCCTGGCGCGACGGCCGCTACCAGCCGCCGCAGCGGCTCGCGCTGGGCGATCCGGCGGCGGAGGAGCAGGACCCCGCGATCGCGCCGGACGGCTCCTTCCTGGTGTTCGACGCCGACTACGCCGGCAAGGACCAGCCCCAGCATCTCTACATCGCCTTCCGCGATGGCGACGGCTGGGGTGCGCCGGTGGATCTCGGCGCCGCGGTGGACCGTTACCAGCCATGGGGTTCACACCTCGGGCCCGACGGACGCACGCTGTACTTCACCAGCAACGCCACGTTGCCGGTGCACTACCCGCGCTCGCCCGCGCAGGCGCAGGCCGACCTGGCACGCATGCGGGCCTGGGACAACGGCAACAACCACATCTGGCGCCTGTCGCTGGCGCCCTGGCTGGCGGCGCATCACGCCGGCTGATTTCGCCGCGGCCTTCGCGGCTCCCTCAGGAGCAAGCATGTCCCCACGCTACTTCGTCCTCGCCGCCTGCCTCGTCGCCGCGTTCGCCGCCCACGCGCAGACGCGCGGCGAACTGCTCGGCTCCGGCACGATCTCCACCGGCCTGCAGGAAACCTCGGTCGCGCTGACGCCGGACGGCAACACGCTGTACTTCATGCGCTCGGACTTCGCCGAGCGCGACGACACCATCCTGGTCGCGCATCGCGAGGGCGGGCGCTGGGGCGCGCCGCAGGTGGCCGCGTTCTCCGGCCAGTGGCACGACTCCGAACCCACGCTGTCGCCGGACGGGCGGCGGCTGTATTTCGTCTCCAACCGCCCGCTGCGGGCGGGTAGCGCGCCGCTGACGGCGGAAATGCACGGCCACCGCTTCGCCGGCACCAACCTCTGGTACGTGGAGCGCCAGACCGACGGCCGCTGGGGCGCGCCGGTGCACGTGGACGCTGCGCTCAACGACGGCGCGATGATCTACAACCCGTCGGTGGCGGCCAACGGCGACATCTACTTCTCCGCGCACCGGCCGGATTCGGGCGCCGCTTACCAGATCTACGTGGCGCGCCGCACCACGCAGGGCTACGCGGCACCCCAGCGCGTGGAGCTCGGCGACGTCGCGCGCAACCGCATGGACCCGGCGATCGACCCGCAGCAGCGCTTCCTGGTCTACGCCGGCAACGAAGGCGACTCGCTGGGCAGCGCCGATCTCTACATCGCGTTCCGCCAGCCGGACGGCCGCTGGAGCAAGCCGCTGCACCTGCCGGGCGAGGTCAACAGCACGGCGCTGGAGAACGCGCCCTCGCTGGGGCCGCACTTCGGCGAGCTGTTCGTTTCCAGCAACCGCCGCGACGAGGTGGCCTTCCCCAAGCCGCGCGACACCGCCGCCACTCTGCAGCAGCGCCTGCAGCAGCCGTTGAACGGCTCGCGCAACCTGTGGCGCTTCGACATTGCCGACGTGCTGCGCGCACACGGCATCGAACCCTGACCCGGAGGCTGCATGATCTCCATCCGTTTGCCCTGCGTCCTGCTGGCCGCGCTTTCGCTGCCTGTCGCCGCCGCCGCGGCGCCTGCCACGGCACCCGCGCTGACGCCGGCCTTTCGTGCCGGCGCGAGCTTCGGCAACGTGTTCTCGCGCACGATCGACGTCCAGGCTCCGGGCTTTGACGAAGCGGTGCGCCGGATCAGCGGCACCGCCACCTATCGGGTGGTCGATGCGGCATCCGCGCCAGTGCGCCTGCGCATCGACTACCGCTACGACGGCCGGCCTGCCGGCAGCGGCGCGGTGGCCCTGCCCGACGGCGGCGCCAGCAACTGCTACGACGGCAAGTGCGCGCCCAACACCGACGCCAGCGGGCTGGCCTACAACCCGCGGCTGTGGGGTACCCCGCCGGCCACGCTGAAACCCGGCCAGCACTGGACGGTGGAGATCGCGGCACCGTGGGAACTCGGCCCCGCCGGACGACAGACGGTGACCGTGGTGGCGCTGGACCCGGCCAGCCACACCGTGACGCTGGAACGCGAAGGCAACGGCGAGGGCGCCTGGCTCGACGAGAAGCCGCAGGTCACGCTGACCCGCGCCGGCCACCCGTATGAGATGACGCGGCAACCGGGCCGCACGCACTGGCAGGGCTACACCACGTTCCGCGACGGCATCGTGCTCAGCGACGAGCTGGTCAGCACGCGGACGCTGACGTTGGTTTCCCCGCAGCTCGGCCGCGTCGATGCCGCCGAACGCCAGTACATCCTGCTCAACGCGATGCCGGTGGAGGACGCACGATGACGCACACGACCCTGGCCCGTGGCCTGCTCGCCGCCGGCCTGCTGCTTGCCGTCGCCGGAGTGCGCGCCGCCGACGCGCCGCCCGCCACGCCGCAGCCGGTCACCCTGGGCGGCATCATCCACCCCGACAGCGACGACACGCTGGCCTTCACGCCCGACGGCAACACGGTGTTCTTCGACCGCAGCGCGGGCCAGCGCAAGACCATCATGGTGTCGCACAAGATTGACGGGCGCTGGTCGCAGCCGGAGGTTGCGGGCTTCTCCGGGCACTGGTTCGACCAGGACCCGGTGATCGCGCCCGACGGCAGCTACCTGCTGTTCGATTCCGACCGCCCCACGGCACCGGGCGGCCAGCCGCTGACGCAGGACTACTTCGTCGGCGGCCGCGCGCCGGGCTCGAACATCTGGCGGGTGGAGCGCGCGGGCAAGGGCTGGGGCAAGCCGGTCTGGCTGGGTGCGGTGGTCAACGACGACGCCTTCGTCGATTTCGCCAGCATCGCCGCCGACGGCACGCTGTATTTCATCCGCTTCGACCGCAAGGCGAGGGTGATGCACACCTGGCGCTCGGCCCTGCGCGACGGCCATTACCTGCCGCCGGTGCGCGCGGGACTGGGCGATCCGGCCGTCTCCACCCACGACCCCGCGGTGGCGCCGGACCAGTCCTTCATCGTGTTCGACTACGGCAAGACCAAGGGCGGCCTGGGTCGCCTGTGCCTCGCGTTCCGCGAAGGCGACCACTGGGGCCACCCCATCGACCTCGGCGCGGTGGTCAACAAGGACATGCCCTGGGGCTCGCACATCGCGCCCGACAGGCATAACGTCTACTTCACCGGGCAGACCGGCATCTGGAAGCTCGACCTGCAGCCCTGGCTGCGGCGGCACGCGACTCTCGCGGCCTCGCGGTAGCGCCGCGGCGCGGCCGCCGTCGAACCGGGCACCCTGAAGCTCCGGAGTGCTCGTTGCATTTATTCCATGATTCTGGAATCATGGAATCATGAAGACGCCCGAGGCACTCACCGCGCTGAGCGCGCTCAGCCACGATTCCCGCCTGGCCGCGTTCCGCCGGCTGGTGCAGGTCGGCCCGGAAGGGTTGCCGGTCGGCGAGCTGCGCGAACACCTCGACCTGCCGCCCGCGACGCTGAGCGCACATCTCAACGTGCTGCGCGCCGCCGGGCTGGTCGAGGACCAGCGCGAGGGGCGGGTGATCCGCGTCCGCGCCAGCTACCGGCAGATGAACGCACTGCTGGCCTACCTCACCGAGAACTGCTGCGCCGGTGCCGCCGATTGCGGCCCGGCCGCCTCCTGCAAGCCGCGCACATCCGGAGCCAAACCATGAACCGATTCCACGTGCACCTCAACGTCGCCGACCTCGACCGCAGCATCCGCTTCTACACGCAGCTGTTCGCCGCGCCGCCCAGAGTGGTCAAACCCGACTACGCGAAGTGGATGCTGGAAGATCCACGCGTCAACTTCGCGATCTCCAGCACCGGCCGCGCGCCGGGTGTCGACCACCTCGGCCTGCAGGTCGACAGCGCGGACGAGCTCGCCGCGCTCGGCCCGCGCCTGGATGCCGCGGGCGGCACGGTGGTGCCGGAGGACGGCGCCATCTGCTGCTACGCGCGTTCGGACAAGCTGTGGACCGAGGACCCGCAGGGCACACGCTGGGAAACCTTCCACACCGTCGGCGAGGCCACCACCTACCACGCCGCCGGGACGGCCTGCGCGACCGACGGGGCGAACTGCACGCCGGGTGTGCGCGCGGCGAAGCCGAAGGTCGACAAGGGCGCGCGCTGCTGCGCGCCGGATTCCGGCTGCTGCTGAGCCGCCAGCGGCCATCCTGCGCCCTGCCGCCACACCTTCCCGATGCCCTGAGCCTGTCCCGATGAAACGCGTGCTGTTCGTCTGTGTGGAAAACGCCAACCGCAGCCAGATGGCCGAGGCCTTCGCGCGCATCCACGGCGGTGGCGCAGTCGAAGCCCTCAGCGCCGGCTCGGCACCGTCCGGCCGGATCAATCCGAAAGCGGTGCGCTTCATGGCCGAGCTCGGCTACGACCTGGCCACTCATACCTCGAAGTCGCTCGACGACATCGACGGCACCTTCGACGCCGTGGTCACCATGGGCTGCGGCGACCGCTGCCCGTGGGTGCCGGCGAAACGGCGCGAGGACTGGAACCTGCCCGACCCGAAGCACATGGACGACGCCGGCTACCGCGCGGTACGCGACGAGATCGGCGCGCGCGTGCAGCGGTTGCTGGCGGAGCTGTAATGGCACTCATGCAAAAACTGGCCGCCGAGTTCCTCGGCACGGGCGCGCTGCTCGCCACGGTGGTGGGTTCCGGGATCATGGGCGTGGCGATGTCCGGCGGCAACGACGGCATCGCGCTGCTGGCGAATGCGGCGGCGACCGCCGCCATCCTGTACGTGCTGATCGCCGTGCTCGGCCCGGTTTCCGGCGCGCATTTCAACCCCGCGGTGAGCCTGGCGATGCGGGTGCGCGGCGAACTGGACACGAGGGAGACCGTCGCCTACATCGCGGTGCAACTCGCTGCCGCGGTCGGCGGCGTGCTGCTGGCCCATGCCATGTTCGGCCAGCCGCTGCTGCAGCCCGGCACGCACGTGCGTACCGGCGCCGCGCAATGGCTGAGCGAGGGCGTGGCCACCGCCGGCCTGCTGCTCACGATCCTGCTGGGCCTGCGCGCCCGGCCCGGGGCAGTCCCCGCGCTGGTCGCCAGCTACATCTTCGCCGCGTACTGGTTCACCGCGAGCACGTCGTTCGCGAACCCCGCGGTGACCGTGGCGCGGGCGCTGACCCGCTCGTTCGCCGGCATCCGGCCCGGCGACGTGCCGGGCTTCGTGCTGGCCCAGCTGGCCGGCACCGCCGCCGCGCTGCTGGTGGCGCGCATGCTCGACGGCCACGCCGCGGACGCGGGTGAGCGGTCGCCTCGCGCCGATTGACGCTTGTCCCGCGGAGCGGGCGATCCGCTACCGCTGCACCATGTGCGCAAACCACGACCAGCCGCGCACCTGCTCGGCGATCAGCTTCACGCTGGTCAGCATCGGCACCGCGAGCAGCGCGCCGGGGATGCCCCACAGCCAGCCCCAGACCAGCAGCCAGATCAGGATCGCGATCGGCGACAGCCGCATGCGCCGGCCCAGGATCAGCGGCGTCACCACGTTGCCCTCGAACGCGGTGAGCCCGGCGAAGCACAGCGCGGGCAGCAAGCCGTGGCCGAGGTCGTCGAAATGCGCGAGGCCCACCAGCAGCAGCACGGTGGTGGTGACGATGGCGCCCACGTAGGGGATGAAGTTCGCGAACATCGCCACCGCGCCCCACAGCAGCGGGTCGGGCATGCGCAGCAGCCACAGCAGACCGGCGGTGAGCGCGCCCAGCGCGAAATTGATCAGCAGCGTGGTGAGGATGTAGCGCGACACCTCCTGCTGGATGCCGCGCACCACCGACACCGCCTGCCGCTTGTAGCTGAAGCCGGGCGCGATCTCCACCAGCCGGCGCAGCAGCAGGTCGCCGTAGACCAGGAAGAAGAACACCAGCAGCACCACGGTGAGGATCGCCGCGAGCACCTTCGGCGCGGTGGACACCACGTCCCAGGCGGTCACCGCCACGTCGGCCGGCTGCGGCCGCACGCGCACCGGATGGCCGGTGACCAGGGTCTGCGTGGCGCGGTTGGCCGCCTCCAGCGGCTGGGTGATGTGCTCCAGCTTCGGCACGAAGCTGCGGATGGTGCGCGGCGCCTCGTGGAACCAGTCCAGCGCCGGCGGCGTGAGCAGGCCGATGCCGGTGCCGATGCCGCCGACCAGCGCCAGCATCAGCACGCTCGCGCCCAGCCAGCGCGGCAGGCCGTGGCGGGCGGCGCCGGCCACGATCGGGTTCAGCGCCAGGCCGATGAAGGCGGCAAGCACCAGCGGGATCAGCAGCGCCTTGCACAGCGTCACCGTATACAGCAGCGCCAGCAGCAGCAGTGCGTTGAGCAGCACGCGGATGCCGCGCAGGTGGCGCCGCATGCCGCGCGCGCTGCGCCGCGCGAAACGGCCGCGCGCCGGCGACGGTGCGCGCACCGGCACCACGGGCGGCGGGCTACCGTCCGCGCCGCCGGCGCCGGGCAGCGGCAGCGGATCGTTCATGCGGTGGCGTCGTCCGCCGTGCTGCCGTCGGCGTCGGCGCCCGCGGCCAGCCCGGCGAACAGGCGCACGCCCTGCGCCACCAGCTCGGCGAGGCCGCCGCGCAGCAACGGGCCCAGCCCCGGCACGCGCAGCGGATGCACGTCGAGGCTGCCGAGCACGAAGCCCGCGCCGCCGGCCACGCCCAGCACGGTCAGCGGATGGCGCTGGCCGCGCGCCACCAGGGCCGCGGCCGGCACCGCCAGCTCCGCGCGATGCGCGGCCACCCGCGCCTGCGCCGCGCGCACCTTGTCGATCTGTCCGAACAGGCTCATGGCTGGTCCTTCCCCGCGGTCTCGCCGTCCGCCCCGTGCTCGGCGCGGTGCAGCGTCTCGCGCATCATCGCACTCCATTCGTTGCGCGTGGCGGGCAGGCTCATCCAGTGCAGGCAGCGGCGAAACAGCGCGATCGCGCCCGCGAGCAGCAACGCCTGCAACAGCGCCAGCACCATCAGCGCCCAGATCCACGAGTGGAACCAGGTGGCCAGCAGCAGGCCGACCAGGCCCAGCAGGGTGAGCCCCAGCGCGACGCCCGCCACCGTGGCGGCCAGCGCGGCGGCCAGCAGCCACGACACCGCGCTGCGCGCCAGCCCCAGCTCGGCGGCCAGCAGCTGCAGCTGCGCGCCGAACAGCTGCCGCACCGCACGCGCCAACCGGCCCAGTTCGCCCAGCACAGACGAGGACGGCGCCGGGGCACCCGGCGCCGTCGCGCGATCCTGCCCGCGCCCGGAATCCTCCTGCATGCGCGATCAGCGCCTGAGCAGGCGGCCGAGCAGCCAGCCCGCACCCAGCGCGATCGCCACCGACTGCACCGGCTTCTCGCGCACGTAGTCGCGCACCTGCTCCAGCCACTCGTCGGCGCGGTCCATCGTGGCGTCGTAGGCGGCACGGCCGCGCTCGCCCGCCTCGTCGAGCTTGTCGCTGGCGCGGTGCGCGCCGGCGGCGACCTTGTCGGTGGCGTGGTGCAGGGTTTCCTCCACGCGGTCGGCGGCGCGCTCCACCGCCTCCTTGGTGCCGGCGATCGCGCTGGACGTAGCGTGCTTGACGCGCTCGGCGCCTTCGTCGATGCGGCTGGACGTGCCGTTTTCGGTCGTTGCTGCCTGCTTGTTCATGCTGTCTCCACGAGGCTCATGCGGAAGAATGCGGGTTCGCCTGGCGCCGCGCCAAGGTTCATTTCGCGCGGCGCAGGAACGAGATGATCGCCAGGACCAGGAACACGACGAACAGGATCTTCGCGATCCCCGCCGCCGCGCCCGCGATGCCGCCGAAGCCGAGCACCGCGGCGATGATGGCGACGATCAGGAACACCAGCGCGTAGTGAAGCATGGCCTTGCCCTCTTGAACGAATGCCGACCACGGCACGTGGGGCCGCGTGCCGACATTCACCCACAGTGGCTGCCATCTGCGCGTGAAGGGCGCACGGCACCTGCACGTCACCTCCACATTCGTGCTCAGCCGACTCGCGCCGGGCGGATCGCATAGGTGCCTACCAGCTCCGCTTCCGCCAGCACGTGGCCGCGCATCGCCGCACGCAACTCGGCCAGCGTGAAGCCGCCTGGCAGGTCCAGCCGGGCCACGTCCAGCGCGTGGATGCGGAAGTGGTAGTGGTGCACGATGCTGTCGTTCCACGGCGGGCACGGACCGTCGTAGCCGAGATAGTCGCCGCCCATCTCGGCGTCGCCCGCGAACCAGCCGGTGTAGTCGTTCAGGCCCTGCACGCTGCCCGGCGGGCCAATCGGATCGCGCTTGCCGTGCGGCGTGATGCCGTCGCAGCAGGCACCCTCGTCGAGTTCGCCGCACTCCTCGGGGATGTTCGCCATCAGCCAGTGCACGAACTCCACGCGCGGCAGGTCGGCGGGCACCATGCGGCCTGCCTGGTTCACGTCGTCGCCGCGGCTGGGCACGTCGGTGTCGATGCAGGTGAGCACGAACGAGCGCGTGCCTTCCGGCGCGTCCTTCCACGCCAGGTGGGGGCTGCGGTTGTCCGACAGCGCCACCGGGGCGCCGGGCTTGCCGAACGCATTGGCGGCCGGAATCGGCTGACCATGGGCGAAGTTGTCGCTGCGCAGTTGCATGGGTGGCTCCGGGATCGTGGTGGGCGAAGCATGCCGCACGGCATGCTCCGGCGCACCCGCTAGTTGCGACCGTCGTACATCACCCGGTACACCGCGCCGGCGAGATCGTCGCTCACCAGCACGCTGCCGTCGGGCAGGGGCTGCACGTCCACCGGGCGGCCCCAGGCCTGTTCGTCCTGTTCGAAGCCGGTGATCAGCGGCTGGTAGCTCGCCACCTTGTTGCCGTCCAGGCGCACCGTCATCACGCGGTAGCCGGATTTCTTCGTGCGGTTCCACGAGCCGTGCTCGGCGATCAGGATCGCACCCCGGTAGCTGGCGGGGAGCATGCGGCCCGTGTAGAAGCGCAGGCCCAGCGAGGCCACGTGGGCGCCGAGCTTGAGCACCGGCGGTGTGTAGTCCTTGCAGGAATGGCCCTTGCCGAACTCGGGGTCGAGGATGTCGCCCTCGTGGCAGTACGGGTAGCCGAAGTTCTCGCCCAGGCGCGAGAGCCGGTTCAGCTCGTCGCTGGGAACGTCGTCGCCCAGCAGGTCGCGGCCGTTGTCGGTGAACCAAAGCTGGTGCGAGCCGGGGCGCCAGTCGAAGCCCACGGTGTTGCGGATGCCGTAGGCCACGTCCTGCTGGCCGCTGCCGTCGGCGTTCATGCGGGTGATCTTGGCGTACGCCTTGCCCTTGTCGCAGATGTTGCACGGCGCGCCGATCGGCACGTACAGCCTGCCGTCGGGACCGAACGCGATGAAGCGCCAGCCGTGGTGCATGTCGCCGGGCAACTTGTCGGTGACGAGTTCCGGCTTCGGCGGATCGTCGAGATGGTCCTCGATGTCGCGCAGCACGTAGATGCGGCTCACCGCCGAGATGTAGAGGTCGCCGTGGCGGAACGCCACGCCCACCGGCATCTCCAGCCCGCTGGCGAGCACGCGCACCTTGTCGGCGTGGCCGTTGTGCCGCGTGTCGATGAGTGCGTAGACCTTGCCTGCGTCCATCGAGCCCACGAACACCGTGCCCTTCGCGCCCAGCGCGATCTCGCGCGCATTCGGCGCCTGGTCGGAATACACCGCGATGTGGAAGCCTTGCGGCAGCACCAGCCGGTCGAGGTGGATCGCGCCGAAGGCGGGCGCGGCGAGCAGCATCAGCAGGGCGGACAAGGACAGCAGCCGGATACGCATGGGCCTGCACCGTCGATGGGGAAGCCCGATCCTACTCCCGTCCGCCGCGACCGGCATGCCCGCTCAGACGCCTGCCGGCAGCTCGCCCGCCACCGCCACCGCGTTGAAGCGCGCCGCGATGTAGTCGTCGGTGAAACTGGTCATGTCGCGGCCGCGGATGAAGCCGCAATGGCCGCCGTATTCGGCAATGTCCAGCTCCACGTTCGGCGGCAGCCGCAGCTGCTCGAATGCGCCCACCGGAATCACCGGATCGTCGCGCGCGGTGAGGATGGTGGCGGGCACCTGCATCGCCATCAGCGCGTCGGCAGCCACCGAATAGCCGTCCAGATAGGCCTGCAGCGAGCCGAAGTCGGTGTGCCTGAGCACCAGCGCCTCGGTGAGCCCGCGCAGGTTCTGCCTCAGCTCGGTGATCTCGAAGTAGCGCTGCTGCGGGAAGGCCGCCTGCTTCGTGCGCAGCGACTGCCGCCACTTGTGCATGAAGTAGGCCTGGTAGAACCAGGGCGCCGCCTGCTCCAGCGAGAACAGCCCCTCGGTGGGGTCGATGATCGGGCACACCGCCAGCGCGTAGCTGAGCGGGATGCCCAGGCGCGGGGTCTGCAGCGCCACGCGCAGCGCGAAGTTGCCGCCCAGCGAGAAGCCGGCCAGCGCCAGCGGCCGCGCCGGCCAGCGCGCGGCAATGTCGCCCAGCGCGTGCACCACCTCGTCGAGCCGGCAGGAGTGGAACAGCGCCTCGTTCAGGCCGTGGCTGTCGCCGTGGTCGCGGAAGTTGAGGCGAAAGATGTCCCAGCCGTCGGCGAGCAGGCGGCTGCCGGTCTGCAGCACGTAGGTGGAGTCGACGCTGCCCTCCCAGCCGTGGAACAGCACGGCGAGGCCGTGCGGCCGCGGGCGGGATTTCTGCGCGGTGAACGCACCAGTGAGGCGCACGCCGCCACCGCCATCCACCAGCACCGGCTCGGCGCCTTCCAGCACCGCGCGCGCGGCGCGCGGCAGCAGCAGGCGGCGCACGCCGCTGGACGACAGCATGGTCTGGATGTGCCCGCTGGTGAGCGGCCAAGGCGGACGGAAATCCTTTCCGCGGGGCAGGTTCATGCGGCGCGGTCTTCCAGCGCCGCGGCGATGCGTTCGCGCGACAGTTCGGCCATGCGACGGCGCGCCTCGGGGCTGGCCGGCACCGGCTGCAGGAAATGCACCTCCGCGTCCATCGGCGGGCCGCCGAGCAGGCGCAGGAAGTTCTGCATGAAGTTCTCGTGCTCGCGGAAGCCGGCGTCGACCAGCCGCCGGCCGTCGCGCGCGAAGCGCAGCGCCACCGGCTGCACGGCGACCTCGGCGTCCAGCGCCGCCTGGAAGATGCGCGCATGGAACACCTTGAGCACGCCGCCGTGGCCGGTGCCGCCTTCGGGGAACACCGCCACCGAGCGGCCGGCGCGCAGGCGCTCCACCATGGTCTGCATCACCGACGCCAGCGAGTGGTTGTTGCCGCGACGGTGGAAGATGGTGCCGCCGCTGGCCGCCAGCCAGCCCACCAGCGG
The DNA here is from genome assembly GCF_050026795.1 of Rhodanobacter aciditrophus. Lineage (NCBI taxonomy): Bacteria > Pseudomonadati > Pseudomonadota > Gammaproteobacteria > Lysobacterales > Rhodanobacteraceae > Rhodanobacter > Rhodanobacter aciditrophus. Next base: position 275,061 of record NZ_JALBWP010000009.1, on the reverse strand, counting down.
CCAGTGCGCGATCTCCGCCTTGGCCACGAAGCAGGCGGCGCGCTGCGAATGCAGCAGCACGATGTCGATCCACGAGGTGTGGTTGGCCACGAACAGCACCGGATCGGCCAGCGGCTCACCCACGCGCACCGCGCGCAGGCCGAAGATGCCCATCAGCGCGGTCGACCACCAGCGGATCAGCTTGTGCGCGAACGGCTCGCGGCCGTCCCGCATCACGCTGTGGCGGTTCCAGCTCATCACGAACGCGGCGAGCGCGATCGCCAGCACGATGTGCAGCAGCAGCAGCGGCACCCGCCACAGGTAGCGCAGCGGGCGCAGGCGGTCGCGGGCAGGCAAAGGGCAGGCGGCGGTATCCATCAGCCGGCAAGTTTAGCGTTTATTGCCTGCAACATCGTGCGAAGGCGGTGCCGGCCTTTCGGCGCGCGACAGCGGCAGCGAGGGCGAGCGCTTCACCGTGCGCAGCACGAAGCTGGAATTGACGTCGGCCACCCCGGCGGCGTTGAGCAGGTGGTCGAGCAGGAAGCGCGAGAAGTCCGCGAGGTCGGCCACGTAGATGTGCAACAGGTAGTCCATGTCGCCGGTGAGCGCGTGGCAGGCCACCACCTCGTCCCAGCCGCCGACACGCTCGACGAAGCGCTCGATCACCGCCGCCTCGTGCTTCACCAGCTGCACGCGCACGAAGGCCTGCAGGCCCAGGCCCACCGCCTGCGGGTCGACCTGGGCGGCGTAGCCGGTGATCACCCGGTCCGCCTCCAGCCGCTGCAACCGGCGCAGGCAGGCCGAAGGCGACAGGCTGACCCGCTCGGCCAGCTCGGCATTGGTGATGCGGCCTTCCGTCTGCAGCACGGCGAGCAGGCGCAGGTCGGTACGATCCAGTGTGATCATGCACGATACCCGGCAATATGCATCTTTTGACGCATGAATATTGCGTCAAGACGCGCCTCATGCGCAATATCGCAAGTTTCGTGCAGCCGCTTCGCCGTATGCTTTCGGTATCCCTCCCACCCGGCCGTCATCATGGAAAACACCACGCCCCGCAAGGTCGAACACCAGCAGACCGACCGCGGCTACATCCCGGTCTACGCCACCGGCGTGGTGGAGCAGCCCTGGGACAGCTACACGCGCACCGACCACGAGGTATGGGACACCCTGTACCAGCGCCAGCGCGAGCTGTTGCCCGGGCGCGCCTGCAAGGAGTTCCTCGCCGGCGTGGAACGCTTCGGCCTGGGCGACGGCGGCATCCCGAAGTTTTCCGAGCTGAACAAGGTGCTGGCCAAGGCCACCGGCTGGGAACTGGTGGCGGTGGAGGGCCTGCTGCCGGACGAGGTGTTCTTCGACCACCTCGCCAACCGCCGCTTCCCGGTGAGCTGGTGGATCCGCAAGCCCGAACAGCTCGATTACCTCAGCGAGCCCGACCTGTTCCACGACCTGTTCGGCCACGTGCCACTCCTGCTCAACCCGGTGTTCGCCGACTACATGCAGGCCTACGGCCGCGGCGGCATGAAGGCGTTCGGCATCGGTCCGGAGGCGCTGATGAACCTCACGCGCCTGTACTGGTACACGGTGGAGTTCGGCCTGATCCACACCGGCGAAGGCATGCGCATCTACGGCGCCGGCATCGTCAGCTCCAAGGGCGAGTCGATCTACTGCCTCGACTCGCCTGCGCCGAACCGCATCGGCTTCGGCCTGGAGCGCGTGATGAGCACGCGCTACCGCATCGACACCTACCAGCAGACCTATTTCGTGATCGACAGCTTCGAGCAGCTGTTCGACGCCACGCGACCGGACTTCACGCCGATCTACGCGAAGCTCAGGACCGAGCCCGCGCACGCCGCCGCCGACGTGCTGGACAGCGACCGCGTGTTCAACCGCGGTACGCGCGAAGGCTTCGCCACCGGCGGCGACACCTGAGCGCCATCGGCCCGGCGAACGTCTCCTGACGGCCCGCCCTGCGGGCCGTCGCTTTTTCCGGCAAGGCCGTGGCATGCCGTGCGGCGCAGCGCCGCAGAACGGCATGGCGGCCCGCCGGATATGACGACGATCAACAGGCGCGCGGCGCGCCGGCCGCACATTCTGGCGCCCCTCACGAGGATCGTCGCCATGAGCAAAAACATCCTGCTTCCCCTGCTGATCGCCGCCAGCTTCGCTGCCCTGCCCGCCGCCCGCGCGGCCGATGACGCCTGGGTGGTGCGGATCGGCGCACACGTCGTGGACCCCAAGTCCGACAACGGCCAGCTGGCCGGCATGCGGGCCAGCATCGGCAGTGACACCCGGCCCACCGTCAGCCTCGAGTACCTGTTCACGCCCAGCTGGGGCGTGGACGTGCTGGCCGCGCTGCCGTTCGACCACGACATCCGGCTGGATGGCCAGAAGGCGGCCACCACCAGACAGCTGCCGCCGACCGTCGGCGTGAACTACCACTTCATGCCCGACGCCGCCGTCTCGCCCTTCGTCGGTGCCGGCGTGAACTACACCCGCTTCTTCAGCACCAGGGGCACCGGCCCGCTCACCAGCTCCGCGGTGAGGATCGACAACAGCTGGGGCCCTGCCGCCCACGCCGGCGTAGACGTGAGCATCGCGCCGCAGTGGATCTTCACCGCCGACGTGCGTTGGATCGGCATCGAGGGCGACGTGCACGTGAACGGCACCAAGGTAGGCACGGCCAAGGTCAACCCCTGGGTATACGGCGTCAGCGTCGGCTACCGCTTCTGAATCGCACCCCGCGGCACAGGGACGTGCCGCCGCTCAGCGCCCGCGCGCGAGCTCGGTTACCGCGAGCACCTTGACGATGCGCCTGCCATCCCAGCGGTAGATCAGGTGCTGCGCCTGCACGCAGGGCGCCACCACATCGGGATAGAACGCGGCGACGCACTCGCCGCCGCGGTCGCGCACGCTGCCGTAGACGATGCCGTTGGAGCCGGCGTCGCGCAAGGTGCGTGCCAGCTTCACGCTGGCCGTATAGGTGTCCGCGCCGTGTTCCCTTTTCCAGCCGCCGCGGATGTCGTGCAGGCGGCTGTCGACGCGGGTGCGATAACAGCGCATCTGGATGTCGCAGGCCGGCTCGGCGGTGGCGGCGAGGAAACGCTCGCGGTGATAGACGGTTTCCTCCACCGCCGTGGCCACGCTGTGCGCGGCGTAGAACACGCCCCAGCTGCCGTCGGAGAAACGGCTGCCTTCCGGATTCAGGTGCGTGAAGGCGGCCATCACCGGCGTCGCGCCCGGGCCACTGATGCGGCGCTCTTTCGGCACCAGCTTCAGCGCGCCGGCTTCCTCGCGCAGGCGCGGGTTGGTGAGCGCCTCGATCGCGAACACCGCGTCGAGGTCGGCCGGATCGGCGATGCGGTCGTACACGCCCACCGGCGGGAAGCGGCTGGGCACGATGCGGTACGCGTGGCTCCAGCGGACGCGGCGTACGGGCGGCAGATCGGCGGGCATCGCGGTTGTCCGTGTCGTTGCTGTGGGGCGGGGAAACGAGCCTCGCGGCAAGCGGTCTCGCGGAACGCGACCGGCGCCGCGCCGCGCCCTCAGCCGCGTTGCGCGTCCAGGTACTGGCGCACCACGAACAGGTCGGCCACGTTCCCCGACAGCATGCGCTCCAGCGCCGAGTGGCCGCCGAACAGCGGTGCCGCGTTCGGCCTGCGCAGCCACGCGTCGGCCTGCGCGGGATCGGGGAACAGGATCTGCAGCGCCTTCCAGATGCCGAGCAGGTAGCTGATGCGCTCCAGCGTGTCGCGGCCCAGGCTGCCGGCCTGCTCGCGCTTCCACTTGTAGAACGTCGATTCGGGCGGGTCGCCGAGCAGCTTGCGCTGTTCGGCGACGCGCAGGTCCCACTGCCCGGCGAGGCGGAAGAAGCTGCGCAACGCGGGTCCCGCCAGCGCTGCATCGGTGGGCGCATAGCCTGAGGAGGAGGTGGCGAGGCGGCCGGCATGTGCGTTCATATCGGAACTCTCCACGTGAAGCACGTGAAAAGTTTACTGCAAAACGGCAGTTGCGTCCAAAATGATCCGCGCGAGCTTCAGGGTGTGTCCGGCTTGCCCTTGTCCTTTGCGCCATCGCGGCCGTAATGCGGTTCCGGCCCGCCCTCGGCGATGAAGCGGTCGATCCTCGCCTGCAGCACCGGCAGCGGTACCGAGCCGGTGGAAAGCACCGTGTCGTTGAACGCACGGATGTCGAACTTGTCGCCCAGCGCCTGCTCGGCCCTGGCGCGCAGTTCGAGAATCTTGAGGTAACCCAGCTCGTAGCTGTCGGCCTGGCCGGGCCAGCTGATGTAGCGGTCCACCTCGTTGGCGATCTCCAGCGGGCTGAGCGCGGTGTTTTCGGTGAGGTAGTCGATGGCCTGCTGGCGCGTCCAGCCGAGGTGGTGAATGCCGGTGTCGACCACCAGGCGGCAGGCGCGCCACATCTGGTAGGTGAGGTAGCCGAACTTCTGCCAAGGCGTCCGGTAGATGCCCATCTCGTTGCCGAGGTATTCGGAGTACAGGCCCCAGCCTTCGCCGTAGGCGGAGATGTAGCCGTGGCGGCGGAACGCGGGCTGGCCGCGGTCTTCCTCGGCCAGTTCCAGCTGCAGGGCGTGGCCGGGGTAGCTCTCGTGCAGGGTCAGCGCAGGCATGTTGTAGAGCGGCCGCGACTTCAGGTCGTAGGTGTTGACCAGGTAGACGTCCGGGCCGCCGCGGCCCGAGGTGTAGTACGGCGCGATGGCATCCGGCACCGGCTCGATGGTGAAGCGCTCGCGCGGCAGGTGGCCGAAGAACCGGCCCATCCTGCCATCCACTTCCTTCGCCACCCAGGCGGTCTTGTCCAGCAGCTCCTGCGGCGTCTTCGCGTAGAACTGCGGGTCGGTGCGCAGGTAGTGCAGGAACTCGGCGAAGCTGCCCCTGAAGCCGGTCTGCCTCACCACGTCCAGCATCTCGGCGTGGATCTTCGCCACCTGCTCCAGGCCGATCCGGTGGATCTCGTCGGGCGGGAGGTCGAGCGTGGTGTATTCACGGATCTGCTGGCGGTAATACGCCTTGCCGTCGGGCAGCGCCTCGGCGGCCAGCGTGCTGCGCGCCTGCGGCACGTATTCGTCGTCGAAGAACTTCAGCAGCTTCGCATAGGCGGGGATCACCTGGTCGCGGATGCGCTGTACCGCCTCGCCGCGCAACGCCTGCGCCTGGTCGGCGGAGAGGGTGGCCGGCATCTGCTTGAACGGCGCGTAGAAGCTCGACGCCGTGGGGTCCTTCAGCTCCGCCACCGCGGCGATCGAGCGGTCACGGCCCTTGAGCACCTCGCGCGGCACGCTGAAGCCGCGCGCGAGGCCCAGCCGCATGTTGGCGATCTGCTGCGCGAAGTAATGCGGGATCTGGCCGAGGCGGTCGAGGTACCCGTGGTAGTCGGCCGCGGTGCGCAGCTTGTCGCCGCCCAGCTCGTAGCCCACGTCGCTCCAGAACGCCGAGTCGCTGTTGAACGGCATCTGCCACTGCTTGAACTGCTGGTCGGCGATGAAGTTGCGGATCTGCTCGCGGTACACCGCGTAGTTCACCCGGTTCTCCGGCGACAGCTGCCGCACGTCGACCGCGTCGAGCTGCTGCATCACCTTGCGCCAGTAGTCGAGACGCTGCTGCTGGCTGGCGGCGCCCACGTCGTCGAGGCGGCCGTTGTTCGGCTGCGGCTCGCCCGACGCGCTGATGCCGGCCTGGCCGGTGCGCCAGGCCCATTCGGCGGTGTAGATGGCGGTGAAGCGCGCATCGGCGCCATCGACGGCGGTGGGGGCGGCGGCGGCAGCCTGCGCCGCCGGCAGGCCGGCGGTGAAGGCCAACGCCGTCGCGGCGGCCAGCAGCAGGGTCTTGTTCACGGGGAGTCCTCGCGGTTTCGTGGCAAACGGCGCCGCATGCCTGAGCGCGCAACCGAGGCACCGTCCCACGTCGCGCCCGCACATGCAATGCGGCGAAGGTCATGCCGCCGCCGCGGGGGATCCGCCGCCTCTCAGTTCATGCCTACGCGGTCGCCGCCTACCGCGCGCAGGTAGTCGTCGAGGCTGCGGCCCGGCACCTCGGCGAAGGTCTCGCCGGTGGCTTCGCTGGCGTGGATGCGGTCGGGGCGGAAGTTGCGGAAGTCCCGGCGCAGCCGGCACCACGCGCCCAGCGTCCACTTGCCGCCCCAGAACGCGAGGCACAGCGGCTCCACTTCGCGCAGGCTGGGCTGGCCGCCCTCGTCGCGGTAGTCCAGCCGCAGCACGTGGCGCCGCTCGATGGCCGCGTGCAGGCGGTCGATCAGCATCGCGAAATCGGCACGGCCCTGGTCGCGCCACACTGGCGCGTAGATGCGCGTGCGCGCGGCGCGCTCGCGCAGCTCGGGCGGCAGCACCGCTTCGATCTTGAGCAGCGCGGCCTGCGCGCCGGCGGCGAGCCGGTCGCCGGCGAACGCGCGCACGAAACGCGTGCCGACCACCAGCGATTCGAGTTCGTCGGCGGTGAACATCAGCGGCGGGATGTCCGAACCCTTGCGCAGCACGTAACCCACGCCGGCCTCGCCTTCGATCGGCACACCCGAGAGCTGCAGGTCGGCCACGTCGCGGTAGACCGTGCGCAGCGACACGCCCAGCGTCCCGGCGAGGTTGCGCGCGGGAAGCGCAGTGCGCCGTCCGCGCAGGGCGTGGATGATGAGGAACAGGCGGTCGGCGCGTCGCATCGTTTCATGGTGGCTCGCCCGGGCGCCGACCGCCAGTGCATGTCGGCTACTCGCCGTCCCAGTAGTCGCAGCCGTCGGCCAGTCTGCCGACGTGGCGGAAGCCCTGCGGCTTGCCGTCCGCATCCTTGCCCCCGACGTGCATGACGGCGAACTTGCCCGAATCCGGGTACTCGCAGAGTTCCGGTGTCTGGCTGCTCGACACGGCGAGGTAGCGCAGCGTCGTCCCGCCGGTGTTGACGATCTGGTGCGCGGTCTCCGGCCCGCCGGGTGGGCAGCAGATCACGTCGCCTGCGCGGATCGGCCAGATCTCGGCGCCGATGCGCACCTCGCCCGCACCCTCGATCACGAAGAACATCTCCTCGTTGACGCGATGCGAGTGGAACGGGAAGGCACGCTTGCCGGGCGGCACCACGGTGAGGTTGTAGCCGAGCTTCTGCGCACCCAGCCGATGTCCGATCGGCGCCATGCCGCCGGCGAATGCCGCCGGCATCGGCCCACCGCCGTATTGCCTGTTCAGCACGTCGAGCGGGATCGGCTCGAGCTCGTCGATGTTGAGGATGGGTCTGGCCATGTTCACTTCCTCAGAGATGCCGCGTCTCGGCGGGCGGGTTCATCCAGTTGTTCGCGCGGCCGTCGCACCAGCGCAGCGGCGCGTCGATCAGCTCCTGCGGCTCCACGTCGTCGAGGCATGCGACGTTGACCGACACGTAGTCGCCCCCGATCTCCTCCACGTGGCCGCGTCCGAACGCGCGCACGCCGCAATGGCGGCAGAACAGGTGGTGCGCGCTCAGCGTGCCGAACTGGTAGTCGGACAGCGCATCCTCGCCTGCGAGCAGGCGGAAGTCCTGCGGCTTGATGGTGATGCCCCACCAGCGCGTCTTGGTGCAGATCGAGCAGTTGCAGCGGCCGGTGCCCGCGGCGAGATCCAGGTCGGTCTCGTAGCGCACCGCGCCGCAGTGGCAGCTGCCGTGGTAGGTCTTCTTCATGGCGCTTTCCTCCCGAACGAAACGATGTGGCGCAGGCCGGTCAACGCCGCCAGCAGCATGCGCCGGCGTTTGACGGCGGGCGTGGGCGCGGCAGGCACCAGTGGGCGGTATTGCCCGTCCAGCATCAGGCCGCGCAGGTAGAGCGGGCGGTAGGCCATCAGCACGTGGTCGAGCAGCAGTTTCTTGGTCATGGCGTGAGCTCTACTTGAAAGTGCGGCCACGGATGGCCGCGGTTGGACTCGCAGAATCGGACGGCTTCCCCACGATGAAAACCTGATCGAAGCCGCGCTCACGGACGAGCGCATTCATGCCGCGACCGCGGCGACGCCCGCGAGCCACGGCGGCGGCAACGCGTGCTTGTAGAGACGGAACCAGTGTTCGCGGTCGCTGGCGTTGTAGAGGTCCAGCGTGCGGATCACCTCGCGTGCGAACTCCACGCTGCCGAGCTCGCTGGCGGTGAGCGTGCCGCCGTCGCTGACCGCAAGCACCGAGGCGTCGTACTGCTCGGCGCCGCGATAATCGGGCACATGGGCGTCGATGTGGCCGGCATGGTTGCCGGTGTGCCGGCAGTGGTCGAGCAGGCCGGCACGGGCCAGCGCCAGCACGCCACCGTCGATGCCCGCCACCGGCGCGCCGGCCGCATGCACGCGGCGCGCGGCGGCCACCGCGGCCAGACCCTCGCCACGCGTCCACAGGTGGCCGCCGGGCAGGATCAGCAATGCCGCGCGGGCGAGATCGAGCTGGGCCAGGCTCAGCTCGGGCTGCACCGTGAGCCCGCCCATCGACACCACCGGCGCCAGCGAAAAGCCCACCACCTGCACCCGCCAGTCGCCGGGGCGGCGGATCTCGCACAGGGCCAGCGCGGCCTGCCAGTCGGCGTAGCCGTCGAATACCAGGAAATAAACCGTGTCGCGCATGCCGTTCCCTCCATGTTGGAGATGCAGTTTGCGCGGGTCCTGCTGCCATCGTGATGTCAGCAGTCGGGCTGGCGCGGTTCAGGCGGAGCCGGGAAAATGGCGGCACCTTCCACCACGGACCCGCCATGAAGCCCGTCTCGCTGATCCAGTTCCTGATCGAGGAACGCCGCGCCGGCCACATCAACGCCGAGCTTTCCCTGCTGATCGAGGTGGTGGCGCGCGCATGCAAGCGCATCGCGGTGGCCACCGGCAAGGGTGCGCTGGGCGGCGTGCTGGGCGCGGCCGGCACCGACAACGTGCAGGGCGAGGCACAGAAGAAGCTCGACGTGATCTCCAACGAGATCCTGCTGGAGGCGAACGCCTGGGGTGGCCACCTCGCCGCCTGCGCCTCGGAGGAGATGGAAGACCCGCAGCCGATCCCCGACGGTTATCCGAAGGGCAACCACCTGCTGCTGTTCGATCCGCTGGACGGCAGCTCGAACATCGACGTGAACATATCCGTCGGCACGATCTTCTCCGTGCTGCGCTGCCCCGACGGCGCCACCGAGCCAAGGGCTGCGCATTTCCTGCAGCCGGGCACCACCCAGCTGGCCGCCGGCTACGTGGTGTATGGCCCGAGCACCCTGCTGGTGCTCACCTTCGGCCACGGCACGCACGAGTTCACGCTGGACCGCGAGATCGGCAGCTTCATCCTCAGCCGCCGCGACATCCGCATCCCGGAGGAGACCGGCGAGTTCGCGATCAACATGTCCAACCAGCGCCACTGGGAAGCGCCGATGCAGCGCTACATCGGCGAGCTGCTGGCCGGCCGTGACGGCCCGCGCGGGCGCGACTTCAACATGCGCTGGGTGGCCTCGATGGTGGCCGACGTGCACCGCATCGTGACCCGCGGCGGCGTGTTCTTCTATCCGCTGGACGCCAAGATCCGGGACAAGGGCGGCAAGCTGCGCCTGATGTACGAGGCCAACCCGATGGCCTTCATCGTCGAGCAGGCCGGCGGCGCGGCGACCACCGGCCGCGAGCGCATCATGGAGCTGCAGCCCACCGGCCTGCACCAGCGCGTGCCGGTGTTCCTGGGCTCGAAGCAGGAAGTCGAACTGGCCACGCACTACCACCGCGAAGCGGACGGCGCGCAGGGCTGATGCCGTCCTCCTCCCCTGTGCGCAGGGGAGGAGGAACGCAGGCCGTCTGCCCCTCTTCTTCTTCGGTCCCTCATGCACCTCCGTCGCCTGTTTCTGCTCGCCATGCTCGCGCTCGGTGCCTGCACGCACGCGGCCAGGCCCGCGCCTCCACCCGCCGCGCCGCCACCGCCACCGAAGCTGAAGATCGGCCTCGCGCTGGGCGGCGGCGCGGCGAAGGGCTTCGCGCACATCGGCGTGATCAAGATGCTGGAAGCCAGCGGCATCCATGCCGACGTGGTGGCCGGCACCAGCGCCGGCAGCGTGGTCGGTGCGCTGTACGCCAGCGGCATGGACGCGTTCCAGATGCAGCAGGTCGCGTTCGGCCTGGACGAGGCGAAGATCCGCGACGTGCGGCTGTTCTCCGGCGGCCTGGTGCGGGGCAAGGCGCTGGAGGACTACGTGAACCGGCGGGTGGACCACCAGCCGATCGAACGGCTGAAGCGGCCGTTCGCCGCGGTGGCCACCGAGCTGGAAACCGGGCAGCGCACGGTGTTCGTGCGCGGCAACACCGGCGAGGCGGTGCGCGCCTCCTCCAGCGTTCCCGGCGTGTTCGAGCCAGTGGCGATCCGCGGCAAGCACTATGTCGACGGCGGCGTGGTCAGCCCGATCCCGGTGGATGCCGCGCGCCAGCTCGGCGCGGATTTCGTGATCGCGGTGGACATCTCCAGCAAGCCCGACGGCGGCAACCCGCAGGGCATGCTGAACATCGTGGGCCAGTCGATCACCATCATGGGCCGGCAGCTGGCCAGGCAGGAGATCGCCCGTGCCGACGTGGTGATCCGGCCCGACCTCGGCGGCATCGGCTCCACCGACTTCGAGCAGAAGGACCTGGCCATCCTCGCCGGCGAGAAGGCAGCGCTGGCGGCGATTCCCGCCATCCGCGCCAGACTCGCCGCGCGCGAGGGCGTCCGCGTCGCCACGCCCTGAGTCCGCCGCCTGGCTCCCGCCACGGCGGCGATTCGCCCGCGGCAGGACGGCTCCGCTTCGCATGATCGTGCGGCGATGCCCTGCCTTCCCGCACTTGGCCGCCCCGCCCGCGGCGTTGTAGCGTCGCGGCTTCCCCATGTCGGAGTCGCGCCATGTTTTCCCGCCCGTCCCTGCCCTTCCACCTGCTGCTTGCCGGGGCGCTGCTGGCTCCCCCCGCCGCCTTCGCCGCGACGGCAGCCGGCACCAGCCCAGGGACGGGCTCGCACGTCACCCAACTGCTCGCCCGGCTCGACCAGGTCAAGCGCATCGGCCCGGTGGCGATCTCGCCCGACGGCGCGCGCCTGGCCTGGGTGCTGGAAGGCAAGCAGTCCACGATCGAGCTGGCCGACGCCGACGGCCGGCACGCGCATGCGCTGGACGTGGGCACGGCGCTCGCCGCCTGCGGCAAGCGCGACATCGCCTGGACGCCCGACTCGCACGGGCTCGCCTTCATCGCCGACTGCAGCAAGGACCTCACCAACACCCAGGCGATGCACAACGACGTCTATCTCGCCGACGCCGCCGGCAAGGCCGCGCCGCGCGTGCTGGCCAGACTCTCCGGCTACGCCCGCGCGCTGGCATGGACGAAGGACGGCAAGTCACTGGGCTTCCTCTACGTGCCCGGTGCCACCCGCCACGCCAGCGCCACCGCCGCGGGCAAGGCGCAGGTCGGCGTGATCGGCGAGGACGGCGTCGAACTGCAGCACGTGGCCAGCCTCGACGTGGCCAGCGGCGCGGTGCACACGCTGACGCCCGACGCGCTGTATGCCTACGAGTTCGACTGGTCGCCGGACGGCAGCCGCATCGCCTACACTGCCGCGCCGCCGCCGGGCGACGACAACTGGTGGGTGGCCAAGCTCTACGTGCAGGACGCGCATGCGGGCGCGGCGCCACGCGTGGCGGTCGATCCGGCCACCGTGGCCGGTTCGCTGCACGGCCTGCAGATGGCGCTGCCGCGCTGGTCGCCCGACGGTTCGCGCATCGCCTTCATCGGCGGCCTGATGAGCGACCAGGGCGCCACCGGCGGCGACCTGTACGGCGTGCCGGCCGCGGGCGGCGCGGTGAGCGACCTCACGCCCGGCATCACGGTGACGCCGCAGTGGTTTGCCTGGACGGCATCCGACGCGCTGCTGGTGAGCCAGAACGCCAGGGGCAAGGTGCAGCTCGCCGCCTACACGGTGGCCGGCAACCGCGCCCGCATGCAGGCGCCGTACTTCACCCTGCCGGCGATGATCGGCGCGGGCGGCGCCGTGCTCTCGGTGTCGCTGTCGGCCGACCATCGGACAGTGGCCTTCCAGCAGAGCTCGTACCAGCACGCGCCGGAAGTGCACGCAGGCGCGCTCGGCCACGTGCCGCCGCCCGCGGTCACCGCGCTCAACGCCGCGCTGAAGCCGGACTGGGGCAAGGCGGTGTCGGTGGAGTGGAAGAACGACGGCCGCGACGTGCAGGGCTGGCTGCTGTACCCGGCGAACTACGACCCGCACAAGCGCTACCCGATGATCGTCAGCGTGCACGGCGGCCCCGCCTGGGGCGTGCTCTCCAACTGGCCCGGCATGGGCGCGATGTATGCGGCCAGCGGCTATTTCCAATTCATGCCCAACCCGCGCGGCAGCTTCGGCCAGGGTGAGGCCTTCGTGCAGGCCAACCGCAAGGACTTCGGCTACGGCGACCTGCGCGACATCCTCGCCGGCGTGGATGCGGTGGAGAAGCTGGCGCCGGTGGACGACCACCGCCTCGGCCTCACCGGCTGGAGCTACGGCGGTTTCATGAGCATGTTCGCGCCGACGCAGACGCGGCGCTTCCGCGCCGCGGTCGCCGGTGCCGGCCTGTCCGACTGGCAGAGCTACTACGGCGAGAACCGCATCGACCAGTGGATGATCCCCTACTTCGGCGCCTCGCTGTACGACGATCCGGCCCCCTACGCGAAGAGCTCGGCGATCAACTTCGTCAAGCGGGCGAAGACCCCCACGCTGATCGTGGTGGGCGATCGCGACGAGGAATGCCCCGCGCCGCAGTCCTTCGAGTACTGGCACGCGCTGAAGACCCTGGGCGTGCCCACCCAGCTGGTGGTCTACCCCAACGAGGGCCACCACTTCGACGATCCCAAGCACGTGCACGACGTGCTGCAGCGTTCGCTGGACTGGTTCGCGAAGTACCTGCCGGCGGGAAGGTAAGCGGCTCCGTGCCCCTCTCCCGCACGGGAGAGGGGTCTCTCCGTCACGGACGGCCGCCGACGAACCTCGCGCCGCTCGATTTCGACGGCGCGCTCGCCGCGCCTGAAACTTTCGGCGGTCATCCGCGAGGCGGTGACTCCGTGCCGGGGCTGCGGCGACAGCCGCGACGACGCGGGCGCCGGCACCCAGGCGCTTCTATCGCGGCATCGAAACGGCCTGCGCCGGCATCCTCAGAACAACTCCCCCTGCGGTGACGGCTTGCGCGGCGGCACGAAGCGCGAGGCATCCAACTGCAGTTCGCGGGCGCGGCCGAAGCCATGGCGGCGGCAGGCGACTTCGAAGCGCTTGCGCAGCAGCTCGGCGAACACGCCCTGGCCGCGCATGCGGCTGCGGAAGTCGCTGTCGTAGTCGCGGCCGCCGTTCATCTGCTGCACCAGGCTCATCACGTGCTCGGCGCGCTGCGGCGCATGCAGCGCCAGCCATTCGCGGAACAGGACCTTCAATTCCCACGGCAGGCGCAGCACGGTGTAGCCGGCGCAGCGCGCGCCGGCCTCGTGCGCGCGTTCCAGCACCGCCTCCATGTCCTTGTCGTTGAGCGCGGGAATGATGGGCGCCACCAGCACGCCCACCGGCACGCCGGCCGCGGCCAGCGCGGCGACGGCCTTGAGGCGGCGGTGCGGCGCGCTGGCGCGCGGTTCGAGTTTCGCGGCGAGGTGGTTGTCCAGCGAGTTTACCGAGACGAACACCTGCACCAGGCGTTCGTGCGCCATCGCGGCGAGCAGGTCGAGGTCGCGTTCCACCAGCGCATTCTTGGTGACGATGGTGCAGGGGTGATGGCTTTCGGCCAGCACCTCCAGCGCGGCGCGGGTGAGCCGCCACTTCTTCTCGATCGGCTGGTAGGGATCGGTGTTGCTGCCGATGTTGATCGGTTTCGGCACGTAGCCGGGCTTCGCCAGTTCGGCGCGCAGCACCTCGGCGAGGTTGCCCTTGGCGCGGATCTTCGTCTCGAAGTCCAGCCCGGGGGAGAGGTTGAGGTAGCTGTGGCTGGGCCGCGCGAAGCAGTAGATGCAGCCGTGCTCGCAGCCGCGATACGGGTTCATCGCCTGCTCGAAGGCGATGTCCGGCGAGTCGTTGCGGGTGATCACGCTGCGCGCGCGTTCCTCGGTGACGCAGGTGGGCGGGCGCGGCGCGGCCTCGTCCAGCAACACGCCCCGCCAGCCGTCGTCCTCGGCATGATGACGGATGGTTTCGAAGCGCCCCTCCGGGTTGGAGGCGGCGCCGCGGCCCTTGATGGCCGCGGGCGGCGTGACGGTGGAGTCCATCGCCGCAGTGTGCGCCCGCCATGTCTCATGGCGGGCGACACCGACACCCTGGAGCGTGCCCCGCGGGGCGGCCAGCGGGAACGCCGGTCAGGGCGCGCCGATCGGCAGCACGGTGCGCTGCTGGCTGTCGTTGATGATCTCGGCCGCGGACAGGTAGAACGCGAGGATGGCGGTGAGCAGGCCCATGTAGCCGCCGGCCTGGTGCAGCCCGGCCATGCCCGTCCATTCGCCGGCTGCAAGCAGGAAGAAGGTGATCCACAGCGCCAGGAAGATCAGCTGCAGTGCGCGCGGCGCGCGGAACGTGCCCAGCCACATGTAGAACGTGAACATGCCCCACAGGAACAGGTACCAGCCCACGAAGGCGGCGGGTACCTTGTCGTGCAGGAACAGCACGAACAGCGCGAACGACCACCAGAATGCGCCGTAGCTGAGGAAGGCGGTGGCGCCGAAGGTGTTGCCGCGCGGCAGTTCCATCACGCCGGCGATGGCCTGCGCGGTGCCGCCGTAGGCCAGCGCGCAGGCCAGCACCATGCCCATCGCCTCGCCGCCGAACCAGCCGGCGTTGATCATGCTGAGCAGCCAGGTGGTCAGCGCGAAACCGGCCAGGCCCAGCGGCGCCGGATTGGAAAACTTCGCTTGCGTGGTCGCGTCGCTCATCGTGGTGTTCCCCAGGTGGTCGGATGGTGGTGCCGGATGCCGTGTCCAGCGCGCGCGGCGGGCCATCCACGCACCGCGCACCGGCTCGTGTCGTCGCGGGCGCGCCCGCTGGCGTGGAACGGAACTCGGGCGGCGTCTCCCCTGCCGCCGCTCAGAAGTGGTACAGCGCGCTCACGCTGACCTGGTTGCCGCTGGTGGTCCTGGTGTTCGTGCCGTCGGTGGTGCTGTCGAGCCAGCCGTACAGCCACTCGACGCCGAGCTCGTAGCTGCCGGCCGCGTAGTCCAGGTTCAGTCCCGCCTGGCGGCTGCGCAGCTTGCCGGAGGCACCGTTGCCCATCCAGCGGACCACGTCGTTGCGGTTGAGCTTGCTGGTCGCATAGAGCGCGTTGAGGCTCCAGTTCGGCGTGAAGCTGTAGCCGGCCTGCAGGTAGCCGCCGGTGTCCTTGATGTCGCCGAACTGCGAGAGGTCGCCGAACACCTCGCCGAGGCCCTTGCCGGTATAGGCATTGGCGCGGAACACCCAGGGGCCGGGCTTCCACTGGCCGCCCAGCTCGTAGCCGACGCTCTTCACGCTGGACTGCACCGGCGTCGGTGCCTCGCCGTTCACGCCCCGCAGGTCCACCTCGCTGTAGTGCGCCACGACGTAGGCCAGCCAGTCCTTGCCCTGAGCGTGCAGGCGCGCTTCCAGCTGCGGGCGGAAGCCGGCGTTGCCGGCGGTCAGGTAGTTGGTGTTGGTGGCCGCACCGTCCGGCCCGTCCCAGGAGCCCTCGAACGCGCCCAGGTCCAGCCGCCACTTCGTGCCGTCGCTGCCGTGGTTGAGGTCCTGCATCCACACCACGCCGGGGAAGCGCCAGCCGACCATGCCGCTGCCGAAACCCAGCGGGAAGGCAATGTGCGCCAGCGAGGCGGGCACGTTGTCGAGCGGGAACAGCAGCTCCCACTGCTGGCCGATGCGGATCGTGCTGCCGGTGTCCGGGTTGCTCAGGTCCATGTAGGCCTGACGCAGGCGCGGCGTGGGCTGCTGCTGGCTGTAGGGGCCGGTGCCGTTGAAGCCGCCGAAGAAGTCCATCTCGATGCGGCCGCCGCCGATCCAGTCGCCGGTGAGCTTCGCGCCGCTGAAGTCGAGCCAGAAGCGCGTGTTGCGCACGTCCACGCCGCTGAGCGAGCCCTTCGAACCGCTCACCGGATATTCGGCATTGGTGCCGTTGCCGTAGACGAAGCTCTTGGTCTGGCTGAACGCGGTGGCGCTGACGAAACCGTGCAGGGCCACCGACACGCCCGGCGCGGTGGTGAACACCGGCTTGGCGGCGGCTGGCGCGGCGGCCACGTTCTGCGCGGGTGCCGCCGGGGCGGGTGCGCTGGCTGCCTGCTGCTTCTGCGCCTGGATCATCGCCTTCAGCTGGGCCAGCTCCTGCTCCAGCTGGTCCACGCGCTGCTCCAGTTGCTGCTCGCGCGCGCTGGCGCCGCCGGCGGACGCGGCGGTCTGCGCCTGCGCCGCCCACGGCATCGCCAGCACGCAGGCGATGCCCAGCGCCAACGGCGTACGGCAACGACGGACTAGTGTCGGGCTCATGTGGCGTTTCCCCAAGGTGATCGTGCGACGAGCATGCTCATGCGTCCGCGCGCATGGCTATTCGCCGATGGTCTTACCTCGACCAAAGTCGATACGCAGGGCTCCTCGCCGCAGCGGCGACGCCGCTACACTCGAAAGCCTGCCGCGCCGTTCGCGCACGGCGCCGCGCCCACGCCCCACCCTCGCCAGCAGGAGACCCGCATGTCCACGATCCATCCTGTCGACCCCGCGTTCGCCGCCAGGGCACGCATCCGCAAGGACGACTACGAGCGCCTGTACGCCGAGTCGGTGAAGGACCCCGAAGGCTTCTGGGCCAGGGTGGGCGAACGGCTGGACTGGGCGCGCAAGCCGTCCAAGATCAAGGACGTCTCCTACGACCCGAAGAACCTGCACATCCGCTGGTACGAGGACGGCACGCTCAACGTGGCCGCGAACTGCCTCGACCGCCACCTCGCCGAGCGCGGCGACAAGGTGGCGATCATCTTCGAGGGCGACGACCCGAACGAGTCGCGCAAGCTCACCTACCGCGAGCTGCACGCCGAGGTGTGCAAGTTCGCCAACACGCTGAAGCACCTCGGCGTGGCCAAGGGCGACCGCGTGGCGATCTACCTGCCGATGATCCCCGAGGCCGCGGTGGCGATGCTGGCCTGCGCGCGCATCGGCGCGATCCACTCGGTGGTGTTCGGCGGCTTCTCGCCCGACTCGCTGGCCGGGCGCATCGCCGACTCGCAGTGCAAGCTGGTGGTGACCGCCGACGAGGGCGTGCGCGGCGGCAGGAAGATCCCGCTGAAGGCCAACGTGGACGAGGCGCTCAAGCGCCCCGGCACGAACAGCGTGGAAACCGTGGTGGTGGTGCGCCGCACCGGCAGCGCGGTGCCGATGCAGTCGCCGCGCGACCGCTACTGGCACAACCTGATGGACGGCCAGTCCGCCGACTGCCCGGCCGAGCCGATGGAAGCCGAGCACCCGCTGTTCATCCTCTACACCTCCGGCTCCACCGGCAAGCCGAAGGGCGTGCTGCATACCTCGGCGGGCTACCTGGTGTTCACCAGCTACACCCACGAATGCGTGTTCGACCTGCGCGAGGACGACGTCTACTGGTGCACCGCGGACGTGGGCTGGGTCACCGGCCACAGCTACGTGGTGTACGGCCCGCTGGCGAACGGCGCCACCACGGTGATGTTCGACGGCGTGCCGAACTACCCCGACTTCAGCCGCTTCTGGCAGGTGGTGGACAAGCACCAGGTCACGCTGTTCTACACCGCACCCACCGCGATCCGCGCGCTGATGCGCGAGGGCGAGGCGCCGGTGAAGAAGTGCTCGCGCGCCTCGCTGCGCGTGCTCGGCACGGTGGGCGAGCCGATCAACCCCGAGGCGTGGGAGTGGTACCACCGCGTGGTGGGCGACAGCCGCCTGCCGATCGTCGACACCTGGTGGCAGACCGAGACCGGCGGCATCCTGATCACCCCGCTGCCCGGCGCGATCGACACCAAGCCCGGCTCCGCCACCAAGCCGTTCTTCGGCATCAAGCCCGCCATCGTCGACGCCAACGGCGAGGTGCAGGAAGGCGTGGCCGAGGGCAACCTGCTGCTCACCGACTCCTGGCCCGGCCAGATGCGCACGGTGTACGGCGACCACCAGCGCTTCATCGAGACCTACTTCAGCGCCTACCCCGGCAACTACTTCACCGGCGACGGCGCGCGGCGCGACGCGGACGGCTACTACTGGATCACCGGCCGCGTCGACGACGTGATCAACGTCAGCGGCCACCGCATCGGCACCGCCGAGGTGGAAAGCGCGCTGGTGGCGCACCCCAAGGTGGCCGAGGCCGCCGTGGTGGGCTGCCCGCACGAGATCAAGGGCCAGGGCATCTACGCCTACGTCACCCTGGTGGCCGGCGAAGCCGGCAGCGACGAGCTGAAGAAGGAACTGGTGGCCTGGGTGCGCAGGGAGATCGGCGCGATCGCCACGCCGGACTACATCCAGTGGGCGCCCGGCCTGCCCAAGACCCGCTCGGGCAAGATCATGCGCCGCATCCTGCGCAAGATCGGCGAAAACCAGCCCGACCAGCTCGGCGACATCTCCACGCTCGCCGACCCCAGCGTGGTGAAGAACCTCGTCGAGGAGCGCCTGATCAAATAAGCCGCGGTAGGAGCGCCCCGCGCGCGAATGTTCCGGCCCCGATCAGCGCCGGGGTCATCGCGCACAGGGGGCGCTCCTGCAGCAAGCCGCCATGCCCGACATCCTGATCGCCGACGACCATCCGCTGTTCCGCGACGCCCTGCAGCGCGCGGTGCTCGCCGCGCTGCCGCAGGCGCAGGTGCGCAGCGCCGAAAGCGTGCACGGCCTGTACACGCTGATCGAGCAGTACCCCGACGCCGACCTGCTGCTGCTCGACCTGCACATGCCCGGCGCACGCGGCTATTCCGCGCTCGCGCACATCCGCGGCCAGTACCCCGGTTTGCCGATCATCGTGGTGTCCGGCCACGAGGAGGCCCAGGTCGCGCGCCGCGCGCTGGCCCACGGCGCCGCCGCCTACATCCCCAAGTCCACCGCCGGCGAGGAGATCGTCCACGCGATCCGCGCGGTGCTCGACGGCGACGTGTGGCTGCCGCCGCAGCTCGTCGGCGGCAGCGCCGAGCTCAAGCCCGACGAAGCCGACATCGCCGCCCGCGTCGCCACGCTCACCCCGCAGCAGTTCCGCGTGCTCACCATGATTGCCGAGGGCCTGCTCAACAAGCAGATCGCCTGGGAGCTCGGTGTTTCCGAAGCCACCGTGAAGGCGCACATGACCGCGATCATGCGCAAGCTCGGCGTCAACAACCGCACCCAGGTGGCGCTGGCCGCCAGCCAGCTTGCCGTCGAACCCGGCACGATGCAGCCGCTGCCGGAGGATGAGGAGGGGGCGTGAGGAACCATGGGTCCGCGAATTTGCGCGGCGACGGATCGACAAGCGCCAGCCGCCGAATTCCATTCCAGCCGCGCAAGAAGCCGTCGCTCCTTCCTCCGTGATCGGCCACCCGGTATGCAGCTTCTCCAGGGCCGAGATCCTGCCCGCCGACGCGTGCATCCATTTCCATGAACGCGCGTCGTGCAAGGCTCTGCTCGAGTCCTGGCCCGGCGACTGCTGCGTCGTCTGTTCCTATGGCAGCGTCAAGTGTCCACGCGTGCGGAGAGCGGGCTCGGCGAACGGCTGCGGCGGCTGAAACCTGTCCAGGCGGACCCGAGCCCGCTCAGGCGCCGACGCTCCCTTCCGCCTGCTTCCTCGCCAGTGCCGTCAGCAGCGCGCGCAGCGCCGCCGGCTTCACCGGCTTGTGCAGCAACGGATAGCCGAGCGCGCGGGCACGCTGCTTGAGTTCGCTGCTGCCGTCGGCGGTGATCAGGGCGGCGGGCGGCAGCGAGTGGTGGGCGGCGCGCAGCTGCTGCAGGGCCTGGAGGCCGTCGGTGCCGTTGGCGAGGTGGTAGTCGGCGAGAATCAGGTCGACCGGGCCGCGTCGCAGCTCGGCGGCCGCGGCGGCCGCGTCGCGCGCGGTGCGGCAGTCCACGCCCCAGCGGCCGAGCAGGGCGCGCATGCCGTCGAGGATGGCTGCGTCGTCGTCGAGGCACAGCACGGTGAGCGGCAGCGCCTCGGTGCTGCCGCCGCGGCGCACCACGTGGCGGCGCGATGGCGCGGCGGTGGCGCGCGGCACCGTCACCGCGAAGCAGCTGCCGTGGCCGGGGCGCGAGCGCAGGTCGAGCCGGTGGTGGAGCATCGCCGCGATGCGGTCGCAGATCGACAGGCCCAGGCCCAGCCCCTTCTCGCCCCACGGCGAGGGCTGCTCCAGCCGCTGGAACTCGCCGAAGATGCGCGCGCGCTGTTCGGCGGCGATGCCGGGGCCGCTGTCCCACACCTCGATGCGCACGGTGTCGCCGGCGCGGCGCGCGCCGAGCAGCACGCCGCCGCGCTGGGTGTAGCGCAAGGCGTTGGAGAGGAAGTTCTGCAGCACCCGGCGCAGCAGCTGCGGGTCGCTGCGCACGGCGAGCCGCGTGGGCGCCACACGCAGGCGCAGGCCGCGCTGCTCGGCGAGCACCGCGAACTGGCTCTGCAGCGACTCGAACAGTTCGGCCAGCGCGAAATTGGCGATCTCCGGCTGGTAGCTGCCGGTGTCCAGGCGCGAGGTGTCGAGCAGGGCGTCGAGCAGGTCCTCGGCGGCGCGGAACGCGGCGTCGATGCGTTCGGCCAGCTGCCGCGACTCCGCATTCAGCGCCGGCTGCTGGCGCAGCGCGGAGGTAAACAGCCGCGCGGCATTCAGGGGTTGCAGCAGGTCGTGGCTGGCGGCGGCGAGGAAACGCGTCTTCGAGGCGTTGGCGGCCTCGGCGGTGCGTTGCGCCTGCGCGGTCGCGGCGAGCGCCTCGCTGAGTTCGGCGGTGCGCTGGTCCACGCGCTGCTCCAGCGTCTCGTTCGCCTCGATCAGCGCCTGCTCGGCGCGCTTGTATGCGGTGACGTCGGTGTAGGTGGTGACGTAGCCGCCGCCGGGCAGCGCACGACCGCGCATCTCGATGGTACTGCCGTCCGCGCGCACGCGCTGGAACACGTGCGGCGTGCCGGCGCGCAGGTGGCCGAGGCGTTTGGCCACGTGCGCCGCCACCTCGCCGGGGCCGCATTCGCCATGCTCGGCATTCCAGCGGATCAGGTCGGCCACCGGCACGCCCACGTAGACCATGCCGTCGGGGTAGCCGAACAGCTCGAGATAGCGCCGGTTCCATGCCACCACGCGCATCCCGGCGTCGACCACGCTGATGCCCTGCGAGACGTTCTCCAGCGTGGAGGACAGCAGCTCCCGGTTGAAGCGCAGCTCCTGCGAGGCCTCGTCCATCAGCGCCATCGCCTCGGTGATGTCCAGACCCGAGCCGGACAGCATGCCCATCAGGATGCGCCGTGCGCTGGCCGCGCCAACCGCACCGGCAAGCAGGCGCTCGGTGTGCTGGATCAGCGCGCGGTCCGCGGACTCGCCGGACTGCAAGGGCTTGCCGCGGCGCTGCTCGTACTCGGCGAAGGCACGCTCGGTGCCGCGACGGCCCACGATGCGGGTGGCGATGGTGCGCAGGTCGGCCACCGCCACGCGGCCGCGCCAGTCGCCCGCACCGCCGCGGCTGGCCGCGTAGGGGGCGACGAACAGCGCCGCGTGCAGGCGCTCCTCCAGGTTCGGCCGCCAGCGCAGCGAGACGAACACCACGCAGGCCAGGTTGACCAGCAGCGACCACAGCGTGCCGTGCAGCAGCGGATCGCTGTCGCCGAGATGGAACAGCGCCTGCGGGCGCAGCCAACCCAGCCCGAGCGGACCGTCCTGCTGCCAGCTGCCCGCGTGCAGCATCGCCGGCAGCAGCAGCGTGTAGGCCCACACCACGAAGCCCGCCACCAGGCCGATCGCCACGCCCCGCCGGCTGGCGCCGCGCCAGTACAGCGCCGCCACGATCGCCGGCGCCAGTTGCGCCACCGCGGCGAAGGCGAGCAGGCCGGTGGCGGCGAGGTTCTCGGTGTCGGCCACCACGCGGTAGTAACCGTAGGCCAGCGCGACCAGCGCCACGATCGCCACGCGGCGCACGCGCAGCACCAGCCGCGACAGGTCGCTGCGGTGCTCCAGCCGCAGGCGTCGCACGCGCAGCAGCGCTGGCATCACCAGGTCGTTGCTGATCATGGTGGACAGCGCCACCGCCGCCACGATCACCATGCCGGTCGCGGCGGAGAAGCCACCCACGAACGCCAGCATCGCCATGCCGCCGCTGCCCAGCGCCAGCGGCAGGTTGAGGACCCAGGCGTCGGCGAGGCCATCGCGTACCGCCGGCAGCTGCATGCCGGTGGCCACGATGGGCAGCACCGCGAGGGTGATCGCCAGCATGTAGAGCGGGAACATCCAGCGCGCGCGGTGCAGGTCGTGCGGTTCCTCGCATTCGACCACGCCGATCTGGAACTGCCGCGGCAGGCAGAACATCGCGAAGAAGGCCAGCAGCGTCTGCGCCAGGAAGCCCGCCGTCAGGCCGTTGCCCGGATGCCGAAGCGGCAGGCTCGCGGTGGCGGCCAGGCCAGGCCCGTGGTGCAGCGCATACAGCGCCAGCACCACGAAGGTGAGCAGCTTGATCAGCGACTCCAGCGCGATCGCCAGCATCATGCCGTGGTGGTGCTCGGTAGCGTCGATGCTGCGCGTGCCGAACAGGATCGCGAACACCGCCAGCAGGCCGGCGCACCACAGTGCGGGATCGGTCGCGATGGTGGCGCGCAGGCCCGGCGTGCTGCCGCCCAGTACCGCGAACGACATCGCCACTGCCTTCAGCTGCAGCGCGATGTACGGCAGCACCGCCACCACCGCGATCACAGCGACCAATGCGGCCAGCCCGTGCGACTTGCCGTAGCGAGCGCCGATGAAGTCGGCGATCGAGGTGATGTTGCGCTGCTGCGCCACCTCCACCAGCCGGCGCAGCAGGCCGAAGCCGAACACGAACAGCAGCACCGGCCCCAGGTAGATCGGCAGGTAGCCAAGGCCCTCGCGAGCGGCCGTACCCACCGCGCCGTAGAGCGTCCACGACGAGCAGTACACCGCCAGCGCGAGGCTGTAGACGATGGGCCGCAGGCGTGGCTGGCGCGGATACAGCGGACGCCGGTCGCCCGCCCAGGCCACGCCGTACAGCAGGCCCACGTAGAGCAGCGCGACGAGCAGCAGCAGCCAGCCGGCGATCATGATCCTCCCCACGTGCCTCGACGATGCGATCCGCCGCTTGTGCGCGGCGGCGCCCGTCCGTCAGCATGCGCGCATGCAAGTCATCGACGGACCCTTGTCTCCGAAAGTAGCAGAGCCCCTGCATGCTGACGAGATTCACGTCTGGCGGCTGCCCCGGCCGCCGGGCAGGCGGCGCGAGCCGCTGCTCGCCCTGCTCGCGGCCTACCTCGGCATCGCGCCCGCCGAGGTGCGGCTGGTGACGGGCGAGCACGGCCGGCCGGCGCTGGATCCCTGCCTCGGCGATGCGCTGGACTTCAACTGGTCGCACAGCGGCGAGCAGGCGCTCGTGGCGCTGGCCCGCGGCATCGCGCCCGGCATCGACCTGGAGCAGCGCCGCACGCGCGCGAATGCGCTGGAGATCGCACAGCGCTTTTTCACCGCCGAGGAAGCGGCCTGGCTGGGCACCCTGGACGAGGCCGCACGACGCGCCGCCTTCCTCGAACTGTGGACGGCGCGCGAGGCGGTGCTGAAGGCGCTGGGCCGCGGCCTCGCGTTTGGGCTGGACCGGCTGGCGTTCCGTCGCGACGCCAGCGGACTCGTGTTGCAGCGACTGGACGGCGAGGATCCCGACGCGTGGCAGCTGCACCGGCTGGAGGTGGGCGGGGACGCCTTCGCGGCGCTGGCCTGGCGTGGTACGCCACGGCGCATCCGTCGCTATACGCTTGCCGGCGCCGCCTGATCGCGGCAGTGTTGCGTTCCCGGCTTCGTGACGGATCGCTCCCATGACCCTGCTCAGCGTCAACCTCAACAAGATTGCCGTGCTGCGCAATTCGCGCGGCGGCCACGAACCCGACATCTGCCGCGCGGCGCAGACCTGCATCGAGAGCGGTTGCGGCGGCATCACCGTGCACCCGCGGCCGGACCTGCGCCATGTCCGTCCCGACGACGTGCGCGCGCTGGCCGCGATGCTGCGCGGGCGGGTGGAATACAACATTGAGGGCAACCCGTTCGCCGCACCGCGCGGCGCCTATCCCGGCCTGCTTGCGCTGGCGCGCGAGGTGCGCCCCACCCAGGTGACCCTGGTGCCGGACAGCGATGGCCAGATCACCTCCGACCACGGCTTCGACCTGTCGCGCGACCTCGATCGCCTGCGGCCGCTGGTGGACGAACTCGCCGCGATCGGCTGCCGGGTCAGCCTGTTCGTGGACGCCGGCAGCCAGGATTTCGCGGCGGCGAAGGCGATCGGCGTGAAGCGCATCGAGATCTACACCGGCCCCTACGCCGAGGCGTTCGCCGAAGGCGAGCCCGACGCGGCGCTGGCAAGCTGCGCCGCCACCGCGCGACAGGCGCAGCAGGCGGGGCTGGCGGTGAATGCGGGGCATGATCTCAGCCAGGCGAATCTCGGCACCTTCAAGGCTGCGATCCCGGGCCTGGCCGAGGTGTCGATCGGCCACGCGCTGATCGGCGAGGCGCTGTACGAGGGCCTGGCCACCACGGTACGCAACTACCTGCAGATCCTGCGTTGACCCCCGCCCCTGCGAGCGGGGACGTCCAGCCGTCCGGACGTCCGCAATTTGCCACCGCCAGAAACGCCAACCCCCGCACGGGGCGGGGGTTGGCGCGGGTAACGCTGTTGTCCGCCAGCTGCGGGCCTACTGCCCCTCGCTGTCGGTGAATCCGATCTTGACCAGGTTGTACTGCTTCGCGTCTGCCAGCACGGTAGCGACGTACTGGTAGGCGGTGGCATCCGCGGCCTTGATCTGGATTTCCGGCTGGTTGGTCTGCTGGGCGATCACCGCGAACTGCGCCTTGAGGCCCAGTTCGTCCACCGGCGTATCGTTCCAGTAGAACGCGCCGCTCTGGTCGATCTTGAGGTTGATCGGCTCCGGCGGATTCTGCGGCTGCTGCTGGTTCGGATTCGGCTGCGGGAGATCGATCTTGATCTTCAGCAGCGGAATCGGCGCCGTCACCATGAAGATGATCAGCAACACCAGCATCACGTCGATCAGCGGCGTGATGTTGATGTCCGCCATCGGGCCCGACGAGGATTTGACGGAAAAGGCCATCTCTGTTTACTCCTTCGCCGGGGCCGTCGTCATGAAGCCGACATGCACCATGCCCTGGGCCTTGGCGTCACTGATGACCTTGCGCACGATCTTCCATTCGATCGCCTTGTCGGCGCGGATCTGCAGCTCCGGCTGCGGCGACTTCTGCGCGGCCACCGCCAGCTGGGCCTTCAGCGCGGCCTCGCTGACCGGCTGATCCTGGAAGTACATCGAACCGTCTTCCTTGATGGCGAGATCCAGCGGCGGCACGTCGATCTTCTCTTCGCTGGTCTTCGGCGCCGCGGTCGGCACCGTGATCGTGACCGGATGGGACATCAGCGGCGCCGTGATCATGAAGATGATCAGCAGCACCAGCATCACGTCGGCCAGCGGCGTGACGTTGATTTCCGAAACCGGACCGCCGGTATTGCCTCCGACGCTCATTGCCATGGGTCAATCCCTCACTCGACGCGCGAGCCGGTCGCGAAGAAGTCGTGCAGGTCGTGCGCGAACTCGTCGAAACGGGCAAAGATGACGCGGTTCGACCGGTTGAAGAAGTTGAACGCGAGCAGTGCCGGAATGGCGGTGAACAGACCGATCGCGGTCATGATCAGCGCCTCGCCCACCGGGCCGGCCACCGCGCTCATCGAGGCGTTGCCGCTGGCGGCGATGCCGATCAGCGCGTGGTAGATGCCCCACACGGTGCCGAGCAGACCGACGAACGGAGCCGCCGAACCCACGGTGGCGAGCAGGGTCTGGCCGCCTTCGAGACGCAGGCTCTCGCGGGCCACGGCCTGGCGCAGCGCGCGGTCGACGAACTCGGAGCGGCTCAGCGACTCGGCCAGGCCACCCTTGTTGGCCTGCTGGTGGTGGGCCACCGCCGATGCGGCGTCCAGCGCGATCTTCGAGAACGGTTCGCCCTTGGGCTGGGTTTCCAGCTCGCGGATCGCGTCCTGGGTGGACGGGTTGTTCCAGAAGCCGTTGATCACGCCGTCGGCGCGCGACTTCACCAGGCCATTGCGGATGGTGTTGGCAATGATGAAGTACCAGGACAGGAACGACATCACCACCAGGGTGACGAACACCACCCAGCCCAGCCAGTCGAAGCCGTGGGCGAGGTTGGCGAAGCCCATCTGCTTCATGGCTTCGGCGTTGGAATTGCCGCCCAGGGACTGGGCGGCATCGGACGGTGCAGGAGTCTGTAGGAACATAACGCTACCCTTGGGAAGTCAAGCGTGAACTGTAGAGGCTGTAACGAGGATTACAGGTTGTTGAGGTTGAAGGTGACCGGTACGCGTGCGTAGCCCTCCACCTTCTTGCCGTTCTTGATTTCGGGATTGAAGCGCCACTTCTGTGCCGCCTCGATCGCCGCGCGATCAAGCTCGTGGTATCCGCTGGACTTGTCGACCTTGATGTCCTTCGGCGAACCGTCGACACCCACCAGGATCAGCAGGACCACCGTGCCTTCATGGCGCTGGCGGATGGCCTGTGGCGGATAGCGCGGCTGTATCCGGCTGTTGTAGCTCAGATCCTGGCCAGCGCTGATGTCCGCCGGTGGGGCGGGCGGGGCAGGCGGCGCCGGCGGCGCGGCCGCGACCGCATTCTGCGACACCTCTTCCACCGGCGGTGGCGGTGCCGGCGGCGGCGGGGTCGGCGGCGGTACCACCTGCTTGATGATCTTCGGCGGCGGCTGCTTGGGCGGTTCCGGCGGCGGCGGCGGCGGCGGCGGCGGCGGCGGCGGCGGCTCGATGAAATTCACCTGCACGATCTGCTCTTTCTTTTCGTGCTTCTGGCCCGGGGGCGCCATCGGCGCGAGCAGGATGAGAAACGCGAAGGCGTGCAGACCAATGGCGAATGCCAACGCCAGGGTTCGTTTCCAACTGAACCCCTCTTCGCGTTCTGTGTCTTCGGTACTAGAGGCCATCTGTCACTATCTGAAGCTGGGACGGAGAAAGCGTCGCCGCAGGCCCGGCATGTTCCGTCTGGCATATGGACGAAACACGCCGCTGGGGTTACGCAGGGAAGGTTTCAACGGTACAACAGCGTCTGGCGTTTGTATAGCGCTCGCGGGGCAGACAGATGGACGTCTATCCGCCGCGCGTTTCCTTGCCGGGCAATCACTTGCCCACGTGCGCCTTGCGCAGCCATTCATTGGCCTTGGCGGCGGTCTCCGGATCCTTGGCGGCTTCCATCACGGCGGTGATCGCGGCGGGCTTGTCCTTCAGCTGGCGATCCGTCTCGGCCAGCACCATGTAGGCCTGTCCCTTGTGCTGCACACCCTTGGCGATACCCTGCTTCAGGTACTTGCGTGCCTCGGCGAACTTCTGGTCCTGGAAGTAGACGCGGCCCAGCGCGACATCGAGTTCGCCGTCGCTGGCCAGCGCCGCGCCCTTCTGGTAGTAGCCGATTGCCTTGGCGTCGTTCTCGCCGATCACGGAGGCATCGCCGGCCAGCTTGTAATTTGCTGCACTGGGCTTGATCGCACCCTTGCTCACGCCGTCGTCGAAAACGGCCAGCGCCTTGGCGCTGCCGCTCTTGGTATCGCCGCCGTTCTGCGCCTGCAGCAGGTAGGCCTTGACGAGGAGAATCCAGTCACCCTCGTCCTTCAGCGCGCCGTTCGCACGACCCTGCTCAAGCACCTTGATCGCGCCGGCATAGTCCTGCTGCTGCAGCAGGATCGCGCCGGCATTGTGCAGCAGGCTGCTGTCGGTTGGGTTCTTCGCGTATTCGGATTCGGCCATCTTGGCCGCGTCGGCACCCTGGCCTGAGGCGGCATAGCTGGCCATCAGGATCTGGTTCCAGGAATCCTGCGGCTTGTCGGTGAGTGACTTGGCCTTCTGGATCGCGGCGATCGCCTCGGGGTACTTCTCCAGATTGTAGTCATCCAGACCCTGCAAGCCATAAGCGTCGGCACTTTCCTTCTTGCCTTGGTCATGCCACTTGGCGATGGTGTCCAGCGAGACTTGGTACTGCTGGTTGGCGGCATACACCTGGGCGAGCGCGAGCATCTCGTTGAAATAGACATCGTTCGGCAACACGCCGTTGTCCAGCGAACTCTTGAACTGCTCGATGGCTCCTTTCGTGTCGCCGTTTTTGAACGCGATGTTGCCCATCAGATACTGCGCATACGCCTTGGCGTATTTGCTGTTGCTCTTGTCGATGACCGGCTGCAGCAACTGGGTGGCCTTGGCGGTGTCGCCAGCGTTGAACGCTTCGCCAGCCTGCTGCAGTGCCTTCTGGTCCTTTTCGCTCTTCAGATCCAGCTTCGGTTCGGCGCGCGTGGCGTTGGGGTAGTCCGAGGCTTGCTTCTTGGAAGCGTCGGTCGCACGAACAGGCGTGGCGGCAAGAGTGAACGCCAGCGCGGCGCCGGCCAGCATCGTGAACAGGGGCGTGTGCTTCATGGCGATCCTCGGTGTCCGGGGTTTTACGCGGTGCTTCGTGCGCAGGGGATCGTTGAGACTACCCTGAGCAATGTGTGAATGACAAGTCGCATTGCGACATGAAAGCCCCTGCCAGATCAATGGGTTGCATGGGAGTTTCCATACGCGGCCGCACTGGACGCGGTTTCGGGCTATCCGTCGCGGCAAACCGTGCAGCACCCGCTTTGGGCGCGCCGCGGTCCATGCTCTGCTTCAATGTATTAACGCATTGATGTGTGACAAGGCATGGATCTCGCGGCGCGGCCATCGGCCCCGCCGCGCTGGGCTCAGATGTCGAGGTTGGCGACCTTCAGTGCGTTCGCCTCGATGAAGTCGCGGCGTGGTTCCACCGCCTCGCCCATCAGCATCGAGAACATCTGGTCGGCGGCGAACGCGTCCTCGATGCCGACCTGCAGCATGCGGCGGGTCTCCGGGTTCACCGTGGTTTCCCAGAGCTGCTCCGGGTTCATTTCGCCCAGACCCTTGAAGCGCTGGATGGTGCGACCCTTCTTCGCCTCGTCCAGCAGCCAGCTGCGCACCTCGGCGAAACTGGTGACGCCACGCGAGGCATTGCCGCGGCGAACCACCGCCTCGGCCTGGACCAGCCCGGCCAGTTGCTGGCTCACGTGCAGGATGGGGCGGAATTCGGCGCCGGCGAAGAACGGCTGCGGCAGCAGCAAGGTGTGGCTGAGGCCGTGCTGATCGCGCACCACTTCGATCGCCGCCGGCTGCTCGCCGTGTGCGGGACGCAGCGACAGCCGATAGCGCGGCTTGCCCAGCCCGCTGGCGGCGAGGCGCCGGGTGATACCGTCCAGCCAGGCCTGCATCGCGACCGGGTCGGCCCAGAGTTCCGGGGCGATCGGCGGGTGTTCCAGCAGTGCCGACAGCACGCTGGTGTCGAAGCGATGGCCGAGGCGCTCGATCTGGTCCAGCGCGGTCTGGTACTCACGCAGCAGCTTCTCCAGGCGCTCGCCGGTGATCGCCGGCGCGACCGGATCCGCCACCAGCTCGGCATTGTCCACCGCGCTCGAGATCAGGTAGGCGTTGAGTGCCGCATCGTCCTTCAGGTACAGCTCCTGCTTGCCCTGCTTCAGCTTGTACAGCGGCGGCAGGCCGATGTAGACGTGGCCGCGCTCGATCAGTTCCGGCATCTGGCGGTAGAAGAAGGTCAGCAGCAGGGTGCGGA
Organism: Rhodanobacter aciditrophus; assembly: GCF_050026795.1. Classification (NCBI taxonomy): domain Bacteria; kingdom Pseudomonadati; phylum Pseudomonadota; class Gammaproteobacteria; order Lysobacterales; family Rhodanobacteraceae; genus Rhodanobacter; species Rhodanobacter aciditrophus. The sequence goes on along the minus strand of NZ_JALBWP010000009.1, from coordinate 245,271 downwards.
TGTGCGAGCCGTCCACGTCCGCATCGGTCATGATGATGATGTGGTGGTAGCGCAGCTTGTCCGGGTTGTAGTCCTCCTTGCCGATGCCGGTGCCAAGCGCGGTGATCAGGGTACCGACCTCGGCCGACGACAGCATCTTGTCGAAGCGCGCCTTCTCGACGTTGAGGATCTTGCCCTTCAGCGGCAGCACCGCCTGGGTCTTGCGGTTGCGCCCCTGCTTGGCCGAGCCGCCGGCCGAATCACCCTCGACCAGGAACAGTTCGCACAGCGCCGGATCCTTTTCCTGGCAGTCCGCGAGCTTGCCCGGCAGGCCGGCGATATCCAGCGCGCCCTTGCGGCGAGTCATTTCGCGGGCCTTGCGCGCGGCCTCGCGGGCCCGGGCCGCGTCGACCACCTTGGAGGCGATCGCCTTGGCTTCGTTGGGGTGCTCCAGCAGGAATTCGCCCAGCTTCTCGTTGACCGCCTGCTCCACTGCGGTCTTGACCTCGGAGGAAACCAGCTTGTCCTTGGTCTGCGAGGAGAACTTCGGATCGGGCACCTTCACCGACAGCACCGCAATCAGGCCCTCGCGCATGTCATCGCCGGAAAGCGCGACCTTGGCGTTCCTGGCCAGGCCCTCCTTTTCGATGTAGCCCTGCAGCGAGCGGGTCAGCGCAGCGCGGAAGCCGGTCAGGTGGGTGCCGCCGTCGCGCTGCGGGATGTTGTTGGTGAAGCAGAACATCGTCTCGTTGTACGAGTCGGTCCATTGCATCGCCAGCTCGATGGTGATGCCGTCCTGCTGGGCGCTGAGGCTGATCACGTTCGGGTGCAGTGCGGTCTTCAACTGTGCCAGGTGCTGCACGAAGGAGCGGATGCCGCCTTCGTAGGCGAAGGTGTCGGCGCGCCCTTCCCCGCGTTCGTCCCGCAACTCGATGGTGACGCCTGAATTGAGGAAGGCCAACTCGCGCAGGCGCTTGGCGAGAATCTCGTAATGGAACTCGGTCTGGCTGAAGGTTTGCGGGCTGGGCAGGAAGCGTACCGTGGTGCCGCGCCGATCCGTGGGGCCGATGACCTTCAGCGGATACAGCGGCTCGCCCAGCGTGTACTCCTGCTGGTGCTCCTGACCGTTGCTGTAGATGGTCAGCCAAAGATGGTCGCTGAGTGCGTTCACCACCGATACGCCCACGCCGTGCAGGCCGCCGGAGACCTTGTACGAATTCGCGTCGAACTTGCCGCCGGCGTGCAGCACCGTCATCACCACTTCGGCGGCCGAGCGACCCTCCTCCGGGTGGATGTCCACCGGGATGCCGCGCCCGTTGTCGCTGACGCTGACCGAACCGTCCTCCAGGATGGTCACGACCACGTGATCGCAGTAGCCCGCCAGCGCCTCATCGATCGCGTTGTCGACCACCTCGAACACCATGTGGTGCAGGCCGGTACCGTCATCGGTGTCGCCGATGTACATGCCGGGGCGCTTGCGGACCGCCTCCAGGCCCTTCAGCACCTTGATGTTGCTGGAGTCGTAATGCGATTCGGTGATGGGTTCGTTCATGCGACTTCCGGTTGCTGGTGGTGCGGCAGACGTGGCGTGCAAGCCGGTGAGCTGCGACGCAATCCCTCATTATAGCAGGGGCGTCACGCGCCCCTGTTCCACGTGGAACATATGGTGCGGCAGTCGACGGAGGGACTCAGGGGGACTGGTGCCAGTGACCAGCACCTGCGCTCCGCATTCGGCAAACTGGGCTATCACCGCGGACTGATGGACCTCGTCCAGCTCGGACGCCAGGTCGTCGAGACATATGACGGGCCAATTGCCGTGCTGCTCAGCGAACAAGCGGGCTTGCGCCAGCATGCACCCAAGCGCGGTGAGCTTCTCCTGCCCCCGGGAAAGGTGCTCCCGTTGCGGGGCATGCGGGAATGCCAGTGACCAGTCGGCGCGGTGGGCGCCGAGGCTCGTGTGCCCACGGGCCAAGTCCCGACCTCGCTGCGTTGCCAACTGCGCGCGCAGGTCCTGCCCCTCACCCCACCCCCGGCGATAATGCAGTTCCGCCTCGCCCAGTTCGGGCAGCAAGGTGCCCAGGCAAGCCCGCACGCGCGTTCGCAGTCGCTCCAGGTATTCGCGCCGTTGGTTGTCGATCCATTCGGCAAGCCCCGCCAGTTCGACCTCCCAGGAATCAAACAGCGGCGTATTCGAATCCGCCCCTGCACGCAACAACGCGTTGCGCTGCTTCAGGGCGCGCTGATAACGGCGCCAGACGCCCAGGAAGTCATGTTCCACGTGGAACACACCCCAGTCGAGGAAGCGGCGGCGCTCCTCGGCGGCGCCGGCAATCAACGCATGCGAACCCGGCTCGAAACAGACCACCGCGCACTCGGCGATCAGCTCCCCCAGCGTCGCGTCCTTGCCTTCCAGGCGTGCCTCCCAGCGCGAAGCCTCGCGACCCAGGCCGAGACGGAGCAGGCGATCGCCGCTCTGCCGCAATTCGGTGAACACCGACAAACGGGAGGCACCACGTTCGAGCAAGGCTTCCCGGGCGCCGCTCCGAAACGAGCGGCCATGCGACAGCAGGAACGCCGCCTCCAGCACGCTGGTCTTGCCCGCACCGTTGGCGCCCACGAAGACATTGACGCCTGGCGCGAGAGCCAGATCGACGTCGTGCAGACAGCGCAGACCCTGGATGCGCAGGCGATCCAGCCTCATAACCGGCGGTTACCGATGCAAGAACGCCGGAGCATCTGACGATGACTCCGGCGTTCCTCGGCCATGCGGCGCTTGCCAGGATGCATATGTCAGAGGCGCAAGGGCATGATCACGTGACGGGCCTGTTCGCCGTCGTGTTCCTGCACCAGACAGCTGGACTGCGCATCGCGCAGGCTCAGCCGAGCCTGTTCGCCACGCAGCGCGGAGAGCGCATCCAGCAGGTAGCCCACGTTGAAGCCCACGGCGAGATCGGAGACGTGAGTGTCGGCCTCGACCTCCTCCACGGCTTCCTCCTGCTCGGGGTTATGCGCCACGATGCGCAGCTTGCCGGGCGACAACTCCAGCTTCACGCCGCGATATTTCTCGTTGGAGAGAATCGCGGCGCGCTGCAATGCGCCCCGCAGCACCTCGCGATCCAGCGTGGCGGTCTTGTCCGCCCCCAGCGGGATGACTGCCTCGTAATCGGGGAAACGACCGTCGATCAGCTTGGAGGTGAAGGTGACACCCCCGCGGCGCACGCGCAGATGGTTGCGGCCGAACTCCAACTCCACCTCACCCTCGCCGGGTTCCAGCAGGCCGATCAGCTCGTTGACGCCCTTGCGCGGGATGATGATCTGCCGACGCGCCTTCACCGACGTGGCAAGGCTGGTTTCCTTCATCGCAAGGCGGTGCCCGTCGGTGGCCACGCAACGCAGGCTGTGTTCCTGGAGATCCAGCAACATGCCATTCAAGTAGTAACGCACGTCCTGGTTGGCCATCGCGAAAGCGGTACGTTCCATGAGGTCGCGCAGGGCTTCTTCAGGCAAACTGACTTTCTCCACCAATTCGATCGAGTCGATGGTGGGGAATTCGCTGGCAGGCAGCGTGGTGAGGGTGAAGCGGCTGCGTCCGGCGGTGAGTGCGACACGGTCGCCATTGAGCTTCAGCTCGATTTTGGCACCATCCGGCAACGCGCGAACGATATCGAAGAACTTGCGCGCGGGAATGGTCACCTCGCCGTCGTCCAGCTTGTCCGCGGGCGTGGTGGCGATCATCTCCACCTCCAGGTCCGTACCGGTCAACGACAGCTGGCCGTCGGCGACTTTCACCAGCAGATTGGCGAGCACGGGCAGCGTCTGGCGCCGTTCCACCACGCCTACGACCTGTTGCAGTGGCTTGAGCAGAGCTTCTCGTTGGATGCTGAATTGCATGTCTGCGCGTCCCCTATGCCTGCTGTTCTGTCTTTGAAAGAAAGTTGGTGGTTGCTGTTGGCGGCGTGGATAACTTTTTTTCGCCGCTTACTTGTTTCAAATCAATGCCTTGCGCTGCCTTTGGGTTGTGCGGAAAGCAGTGCTTCCAACGTGGGCCATTTGTGGATAACTCGTCCGCATCTTCCATCCACGCATTATCCACAGCTTCCCGCCCAGCTTATCAAGAAGTTGTGCTCGCTCCGGGCGAGAACCTCAACCGGTGAGGGTACGGATCAGCTGCTCCCAGTCCTGGCGCATGCGCGCATCGGCCTCGCACAGCTTCCTGATCGTGCGGCAGGCATGCAGCACCGTGGTGTGGTCGCGTCCACCGAACGCCTCGCCGATCTCCGGGAGGCTGTGGTCGGTGAGTTCCTTGGACAGCGCCATCGCAATCTGGCGCGGCCGCGCCAGTGAACGCACCCGCCGCTTGGACAGCAGGTCCTGCAGGCGCACGTTGAAGTATTCGGCGGTGATCTTCTGGATGTTCGGCACCGTCACCGCCTGGGCGTGGGTGGCCAGCAGGTCGCGCAGCGTTTCCTCGGCGAAGTCGGTGGTGATCGGCTTGCCGTAGAAGTTCGCGCGCGCCGCCAGCGTGTTCAGCGCACCCTCGAGGTCGCGCACGTTGGAGCGGATGCGCTTGGCCAGCAGCATCGCCACGTGCTCGTCCACGGCCACCCCCTTGTCGTGCGCCTTGGAGAGCAGGATCGCTGCGCGTGTCTCGAAGTCCGGTGGCTCGATCGCCACGCTGAGGCCCCAGCCGAGACGCGACTTCAGTCGCGGCTCCAGCTTGTCGACTTCCTTCGGGTAGCGGTCGCAGGTAAGGATGATCTGCTGCTTGGACTCGAACAGTGCGTTGAAGGTGTGGAAGAACTCCTCCTGCGTGGTGTCCTTGCCCGCGAAGAACTGGATGTCGTCGATCAGCAGCGCGTCCACCGAGCGGAAGCGCAGCTTGAACTGGTCCATGCTCTTGGTGCGCAGCGCCTCGATCATCGCGCCCACGAACTGTTCCGAACGCAGGTACAGCACCTTGCAGGCAGGGTTGTTCTGCCGCATCAAGTTGCCGGCCGCGTGCATCAGGTGGGTTTTGCCGAGTCCCGTGCCGCCGTACAGCAGCAGCGGGTTGTAGGCGCGGCCCGGGTTCTGCGCCACCTGCATCGCGGCGGCCTTGCCCAGCTGGTTCGACTTGCCCTCGACAAAGGTTTCGAAGGTGTAGTGCGGGTCGAGGTTGTGGCTGAAGGCCGGCACGGCTGCCGCTGCCGGCTCGACCGGCGCGCCCGCACGAAGTGCCCCGGCAGGCCTGGCAGCCGCCCGCGGGGCACTGGAACCCACTTCCAGCCGCACCGGCAGCGCGCGGCCGGCCAGCTGGCCGAGCAGCGCGGTGATCTGCGGCAGATAACGCTCGCGCACCGTGTCCAGCGTGTATGGGTTGGGAGCGAACAACGCCAGCCCGGTGTCGTCCTCGCGGGCCTGCAGCGGCATCAGCCAGGTATGCAGATCCTCGGCGCTCAATTCGCCTTCCAGACGCTCCAGGCAGCGCCGCCACAGCTCACTCATGAATGTTTCTCGTCCACAGGCTTCGGGCGCTTGTGCGCGGGGTGGACGGACTAGTCTAGCAGCACGCTCCGGCTCGCCGTCCCCGGATCGTCCACATGGATATCCACAAGCCGTCGCGCGGTGCTGCGCCCGGCAAACCGCGCCGATTTGACATCGCGTTGCCGCGCCCCGCATAATTTCCAGCCTTTTTATCCACATACCATTCCCTTCGGAGCAACGCCATGAAGCGGACCTTCCAGCCCAGCAAGCTCAAGCGCGCCCGCACCCACGGCTTCCGTGCCCGCATGGCCACCGCCGACGGTCGCAAAGTCCTCAACGCCCGCCGTGCCAAGGGCCGCAAGCGCCTGATCCCGTAAGCGGCGGCTCCGTCATGCACCCTGCCGGACTGCCGCGCGAGCTGCGGCTGCGTCTGGCCGGCGACTTCGCCGCGTTGCGCACGAGCAGCGGCCGCCTCGGCGGCCGCTGTTTTCATTTGCGCTACCGTCCCAACGGACTGACGCATGCGCGGCTTGGCCTGGCGATCTCCAAGCGGGTCTCCAAGCGCGCGGTAGAGCGCAACCGGCTGAAGCGCCTGCTGCGCGAGTCGTTCCGGCGCGTCCGCGGCCAATTGCCGCCGGTGGACGTGGTGGTGATGGCGCGCGAGCAGGCGGCCGGCCTGCCCGGCACGGAACTCCTGGCCGAGGCCGACGCGCTGTGGCGACGCCTCGCGGCGATGCGGCCGGCCACCCCAGGCATCCCGCACCATTGATGCCGATGGACGCCGCCGCCACAATCGCGTGTTGACCTTTCCTTTTCCCCAGTGGCCGCGTGCCGCGTGGCGTCGTCCGGATCCGTGACCCGATGAACCAAACACGCAACTTCCTCCTGTTCGCCCTGCTCGCCGTGGCCTACTTCCTGTTCATGGCCTGGGAGAAGGACTACATGACGCCGCCACCGGCGCCTGTCGCCAGCGGCAGTGTCGCGAACGCGGCCAGCGTTCCAGGCGTGCCGAGCACTCCGGGCGGCACTCCGGCGATCAGCGACGCCAGCGGCCCGGCCGGCAACGCCGCGTCGTCGCTGGTGACCGTCACCACCGACGTGCTGCGCCTGACCATCGACACCCGCGGTGGCAGCCTCGTCAAGGCGCAACTGCTCGACTATCCGGTGGCGCCGCGCACGCACAAGGATCCGAACCCCGCACCGGTGACCCTGTTCGACAACACCGATACGCACTACTTCGTGGCGCAGAACGGCCTGGTCAGCAGCAGCGACCCGGCTGCAGCGGACCAGCCCAACCACCTCGCCCTGTTCCAGGCCACGCAGGCCGACTACACGCTGGCGCCCGGCCAGAACGAACTGGACGTGCCGCTGACCTGGCAGGATGCCAAGGGCCTCAAGGTCACCAAGACCTACCGCTTCACCCGCGGCAGCTACGTCGTCGCGCTGGACCAGAAGATCGCCAACGGCAGCAGCGTGCCGTGGCAGGGCAATGCCTATACCCAACTGCTGCGCACCGAGCCGCCGCACAGCGGCAACTGGCTGAAGAACATCTCCAATCCCGAGTCGCGCAGCTTCCAGGGCGCGGCGTGGTACACCGGCGAGAAATTCGAGAAGCTGCCGTTCAAGGATTTCGCCGAGCCCAAGGACAAGCTCGACGCCAGCATCAAGGGCGGCTGGGCGGCGATGCTCAGGCTGTACTTCTTCGCCGCGTGGATCCCGCCGGCGGGCGAGACCGCGCACTACGCCACCGACACGGTGAACCCGGGCAGCGGGCATCCGCGCTACCTGATCCGCGCGATCGGCCCCACGCTCAGCGTGGCGCCGGGGCAGAGCGTGGACGCCACGGCGCGCCTGTACGTCGGACCGAACCTGCAGGGCAAGCTCGACGCGGTGGCGCCGGGGCTGGATCTCACCATCGACTACGGCATGTTCAAGGCGATCGCGGTGCCGATGCACGGCATCCTGTCGTTCTTCCACGCCATCGTGAAGAACTGGGGCTTGGCGATCATCCTCCTGGTGCTCGCGATCAAGGGCGTCACCTGGAAGCTCACCGCCATCCAGTACCGCTCCAGCGCCAAGATGCGCAAGCTGATGCCCCGCGTGCAGGCGCTCAAGGAGCGCTACGGCGACGACAAGGTGAAGCTGCAGCAGGCGCAGATGGAGCTGTACAAGAAGGAGAAGGTCAACCCGATGGCGGGCTGCTTCCCGGTGCTGATCACCCTGCCGGTGTTCTACGGCCTGTTCTACGTGCTGGAGTACTCGCTGGAACTGCGCCACGCGCCCTTCCTGTGGATGCCGGACCTCAGTGCACCCGATCCGTACTACATCCTGCCGGTGATCTACGCGCTGGTGATGCTGGGCACGCAGTGGCTGAACCCGGCCGCGGCGGGCATGGACCCGGCGCAGGCGAAGATGATGAAGGTGATGCCGCTGCTGTTCACTGTCATGTTCGCCTTCTTCCCCGCGGGCCTGTGCCTGTACTACGCGGTGAATGGTCTGGTGGGCCTGGGCCAGCAGTGGTGGATCACCCACCACATGGACCGCGAGGAAGCGGTGGCCAAGGCCGCCTGATGGCTGGTCCTGGCGATCCTCCCTGATCGCGGAAACCACCAGATGGCCGCGCCCGGCAACCGGCGCGGCCGTCTTCGTTTACGCTCCCCGACATGAATCAGCCCGTCGACACCATCGCCGCCATCGCCAGCGCACCGGGCGCTGCCGGGGTGGGCGTGCTGCGCGTGTCGGGGCCGCGGGCGCCGGCGATCGCGCAGGTCATGCTGGGCCGGACGCCGCAGCCGCGCCATGCGTACTTCGCCAGCTTTCGCGACGCGCAGGGTGAGGTGATCGACCACGGCCTGCTGCTGCACTTCCCCGCACCGGCTTCCTACACCGGCGAGCACGTGCTGGAACTGCAGGGCCACGGCAACGCGGTGCTGCTCGACACACTGCTGCGCCGCGTCTGCGAGCTCGGCGCGCGCCTCGCGCGTCCCGGGGAGTTCACCGAGCGCGCCTTCCTCAACGGCAAGCTCGACCTCGCCCAGGCCGAGGCCGTGGCCGACCTGATCGCTGCCCGCTCGCAGGCCGGCGCACGCGCGGCGCTGCGCTCGATGGAAGGCGTGTTCTCGCAGCGCGTCGAAACCCTGCTGCAAAAACTGATCGCGCTGCGCGTGCACGTCGAGGCCGCCATCGACTTCCCCGAGGAAGAAATCGACTTCCTCGCCGATCCTGCGATCGCGCAACAGCTCGAGAACCTGCGCGCGGAACTCGCCTCGCTGCTGCGTGAAGCGCAGCGCGGCCTGCGCCTCAACGACGGCCTGCGCGTGGCCATCGTGGGCCGTCCCAACGCCGGCAAGTCCAGCCTGCTCAACGCGCTGGCCGGCAGCGAGCGTGCCATTGTCACCGCCGTCGCCGGCACCACCCGCGACGTGTTGCGCGAGAGCGTGGCGCTCGACGGCATGGCGCTGGAACTTGCCGACACCGCCGGGCTGCGCGACACCGCCGACGAAATCGAACGCGAGGGCGTGCGCCGCGCCCATGGCGAACTGCAGCGTGCCGACGCCGCCCTGCTGGTCACCGACGTGGAACACGCCGCCGCCGACCTCGCCCTGTTCGATGCGCTGCCCGCGGGCGCCGAACGCGTGGTGCTCATCAACAAGATCGACCTCGCTCACGTCGTGCCGCACGCCGAGACCCGCGACGGCGTCCGCTGGCTGTGGGCGTCGGCGAAAACCGGCGAAGGCCTCGACGCCCTGCGCGAATGCCTCAAGGAACTCGCCGGCGCCGGCAGTGGCGAGGGCAACTTCAGTGCGCGCCGCCGCCATGTGCTTGCGCTGCAGGAAGTGCGTGAACGCCTGGATCATGCCGCCAACGCACTCGTCATCAGCCGTGCGGGCGAGCTTGCCGCCGAGGAACTGCGCCAGGCCCAACACGCGCTGGGCGAAATCACCGGTGCTTACAGCAGCGATGACCTGCTCGGCGCGATCTTCGGCTCGTTCTGCATCGGCAAGTGATGGGCTGTCCGGGTTCTTCCGGGGCAAGGTCTCGGCAAAGGGCCTCAACCGCGGTTCGCAGCGCTCTGCCAGCGCGCGCCTGGCCATGGCGATCGTTCTCCGCGGTTGACTCTCGATCCGGGTCCACGGCTTAGGCTGGAGACCCATACCCCTGGCGAGCCGAGCCATGTCAGCAACGCCTTCCGAACTCGTCACTGCGTTCCTGCAGGCTTTCATGTCTGGCGACGTCGAGAAGGCGTCCGGCATGGTGAGCGACGATTTCTGCTTCCGGGCACCGATGCACCAAGGCGAGGGCAGCAAGGCGGCCTATTTCGCCGGGGCGGAGCGGAAGACCCGTTTCATCCACGCCTTCCGCATCCTGCGCCAATGGACGCAGGGCAACGACGTCTGCACCGTCTACGAGATCGACGTCCGCACAACCGAGGGCAGCGCCACCATGGCGATGAGCGAGTGGCATACCGTGCGCGCCGGCCGGGTGAGTTCGACGTACATGGTGTTCGACAGTGCGTCCCGCGCGGCCACGCTGCTGCGCAACGCCCTGGGCGCCCATCACTAGATATCAATGGCGCCAGGCGGCGGTTCGATTGCAAGCATGCGAAGAGGCTTGCCAGATCCCGTGTCTTCCGCGGGAGATTGAACAGCGCCACTTTCCCCTCCCTGCATCGGCAAGCGGTCGATACGTTTATCGGGCAAGCAGCATTTCCAGCTCGCCTGCCGTGGGCATGCCGCCCTGCGCTCCAAGTTTGGTCACCGACAGCGCAGCGGCGGCGCAGGCCTTGCGCACGGCTTGTGGCAAGCCTTCGTGCAGGAACACGGCAAGCGCACCGTTGAAGGTGTCGCCGGCACCGGTGGTGTCGACGGCGTCGACGGCGAATCCGGGTTGGTGCACGGGCTCGGGATATGCGGGGTCGCGGTACCACGCGCCTTCGCCGCCTCGGGTAAGCACCACGGGGCATGGTGCGCGACGCATCAGCTCGCGGAAGTCCGTGCGCACATCCTGGTCGAGCACGGCGGCCAGCTCGTGCTGGTTGGGCGTGATGTAGCTGACCAGCTTCAGCCAATCGCCTGGCAGCTTTTGCGCAGGGGCCGGGTTGAGGATGACGGGAACCTCAAGCCTGTGGCCGAGGCGCAAGGTGGCCTCTACGGTATCGAGCGGAATTTCCAGCTGGACCAGCACCACATCGGCGCGGGCAATGGCCGCGTCAGCGGCTTCGACCTGGGCAGGCGTGACACGCGCATTGGCCGCGGGCACCACGATGATCTCGTTGTCGCCCTCGGCCACCGTGATGGAGGCACTGCCGCTGCCCACATCGTCAAGCCGGATCACGTGGGCGAGGTCGATACCTTCCTGCGCCAGCCCCGCGTGCAGTTGGTCGCCGAACGCGTCGCGACCCAGTGCGCCGACCATCGCCACCTCGGCGCCCAGCCGTGCGGCGGCGACCGCCTGGTTCGCACCCTTGCCGCCTGGCGTGGTGAAGAAGCGGTTGCCGAGCAGGGTCTCGCCAGGGCCGGGAAAGCGCGGCGCGAGCGTGACCAGGTCCATGTTGATGCTGCCAACGACGACGATGCGGGGCATGCGGTCTTCCGGTGCGTGATTGCGTGCAGAGTAAATGTTGCCGCTCCCGGAAACGAAACGCCCGCCGGATCTCCGGCGGGCGTGGTCGGCGACGCGAGGCGGCGCAGGCTCAGTGCATGTGGCCGATGCCGGCGTCACCGGGCTCCAGCGCGGGTGCGGGGCCGGCCACGGCGAGCAGCGCCTGGGCGTAGCCGTCACCGATGCTGAGCGTGGAGACCTCGTCCCAGGCGAAGAACGAGGCCTGGCGCATCCATTCCGCGTCGGGGCTGAGTTCCTGCAGGTAGAAGCCGTCGTCGTCGACGCGCACGAGGTGGCCGATGTAGCAGACCTCCTCCTCTTCCTCGGTGTCCACGTGCACGCCGATCACCGGCGACATCGCGCCGGCGGCCTGCACGGCGTCACGGATCGAGTCCAGCGGGAAGCCGCGCGGCAGGCGCGGGGCGATGCCCTTGAGTTCCAGCGCCCTGGCCATGAAGGCATGGTGGCGCTCCGGCGACTCGAGTTCGGTGATGTCGCGGTGCCGCATCACGTAGATGCCATCGTCGGTGAGGCCGTCGCCGATCACCCACAGCAGGACGAACTCGCGGCCCACGCCGCCCACGTAACCGCAGAAGCTGCCGTGTTCCAGCTCGCCGCGCCACAGCCGCACCATCGTCTGCTGCTGCTGGGCCTCGCGCAACTGGGCGCGCAGGCCGTTGGTCTTGAACTCGAGAATCTTTGCCATAGCGGACCTATTTTAACAGAGCGGCCTCCCCGGCTTGTTCAGAGGATGTTCCGGCATAATTTCGTCGAACATGCACTTAATATGCGACAAAAGCGGCGATATATGCACTTCGAGGACGGCTGTCGACAGCCTATGGCATCGCGGCTGGCCGTCCCCGGGTTTTCTGCGCTTACAGGATGTAGCGGCTCAGGTCTTCGTTGCGGACCAGATTGCCCAGATTTTTGTCTACCTGTTCGGCGTCGATAAGATATTTTTCGCCGGACTTGTCTGCTGCCTCATACGAGATCCGCTCCAGCAGCCGCTCCATCACCGTGTGCAGGCGGCGAGCGCCGATGTTCTCGGTGCGCTCGTTCACCTGGTAGGCCACCTCGGCCAGCCGGTCGACGCCGGAGTCGGTGAACTCCAGGCGTACGCCTTCGGTGCCGAGCAGGGCCACGTACTGCTTGGTCAGCGCATTGTGCGGTTCGCGCAGGATGCGCTTGAAGTCGTCCACCGACAGCGCACTCAGTTCGACGCGGATCGGCAGGCGGCCCTGCAGCTCCGGAATCAGGTCCGACGGTTTCGCCAGCGAGAACGCGCCGGAGGCGATGAACAGCATGTGGTCGGTCTTCAGCGGGCCGTACTTGGTGGACACCGTGGAACCCTCCACCAGCGGCAGCAGGTCGCGCTGCACGCCCTCGCGGCTGACACCGGCGCCGCCCCATTCGGAGCGCTGGGCGATCTTGTCGATCTCGTCGAGGAAGACGATGCCGTTCTGCTCGGCGGCCTCCACCGCCTGCGCACGGATCTCCTCGTCGTTGAGCAGCTTGGCGGCCTCCTCCTCGACCAGCAGCGGGCGCGCCAGCTTGATCGCCAGCTTGCGGTGCTGGGTCTTGGTGCCACCCAGGTTCTGGAACATCTGGCGCAGCTGCGCGCCCATCTCCTCCATGCCGGGCGGCGACATGATCTCCACGCCCACGTTCATGGCGAAATCCAGCTCGATCTCGCGTTCGTCCAGCGCGCCCTCGCGCAGCTGCTTGCGCAGCTTCTGGCGGGTCTCGCTGTCGGCCGCGGGCGCGGCCGGCGCGTCGTGGCTCCAGTCGGCGGGCGCCTGGCGGCGCGGCAGCAGGGCGTCGAGGAGGCGGTCCTCGGCGCGGTCCTCGGCCTGGCTGCGCACGCGCTTCATCGCCTGCTCGCGGGTGAGCTTGTACGCCACGTCGGCGAGGTCGCGGATGATGGACTCCACGTCCTTGCCCACGTAGCCCACCTCGGTGAACTTGGTGGCCTCCACCTTCACGAACGGCGCGTTCGCCAGCGTGGCGAGGCGGCGCGCGATCTCGGTCTTGCCCACGCCGGTGGGGCCGATCATCAGGATGTTCTTGGGCGTGATCTCGTTGCGCATCGCCGGCTCCAGCTGCATGCGCCGCCAGCGGCTGCGCAACGCCACCGCCACGGCGCGCTTGGCGTCGTGCTGGCCGATGATGTAGCGGTCGAGTTCGTTGACGATTTCGCGGGGGGTCAGTTCGGACATGGCTTTCGTCAAGTGTGTGGAAAAGCTGCAACGGCAGGATGCGGCTTTTGGTGAGAAGTGCGGCCACGGATGCCGCCCGCTTGATCTTCGCGATCAGGGACGATCGCAAAAGCTGTGCGAGCGCCTACAGCTCCTCGATCGTGGTGTTGTGGTTGGTGTAGATGCAGATGTCGCCGGCGATCTTCAGCGCCTTCGCCACGATGGTGCGCGCGTCGAGGTCGCTGTTCTCCATCAGCGCCAGCGCGGCGGATTGCGCGTAGGGGCCGCCGGAACCGATCGCGATCAGGCCGTGCTCGGGTTCCAGCACGTCGCCGTTGCCGGAGATCAGCAGCGAGGCCTCCTTGTCGGCCACCGCCAGCATCGCTTCCAGCCGGCCCAGGCGGCGGTCGGTGCGCCATTCCTTGGCCATCTCCACTGCGGCGCGGGTGAGGTTGCCGCCGTGCTTGTCCAGCTTCTGCTCGAACAGCTCGAACAGGGTGAAGGCGTCGGCGGTGGCGCCGGCGAAACCCGCCAGCACGTCGGCGTTCTTGCCCAGCCGGCGGATCTTGCGCGCGTTCGCCTTCATCACGGTATTGCCGAAGGTGACCTGGCCGTCGCCGCCGATCACGACCTTGCCGTTGCGGCGCACGCTGACGATGGTGGTGGCGTGGAAGGATTCCATGAGAGCTCCAAGGTTGAGCGAACGACATGGGGCCGGCTGGCAGTGCCTTCAATGCGGAGCAGACCCGCCCGGCACTTTCGCCTCCTCTCCCCGCCGGGGAGAGGATTGAGGTGAGGGGCCAATCTGGCGACAGCCGCCATCGAAGCGAGCTTCAATGAAGTACCCCACAAGCGCCCGCCCCGCATCCCAACCGTCCTCGCACTCAGCGCCGACGCCATCCATGGTGTCTCCCCGCACGCTCCCCAAAGGGGAGAAGGGGCAAACGCGAGAAGTGCGTCTACTTTTTCTTGGCCCGCGGGTGCGCCGCGTCGTACACCCTCGCCAGATGCTGGAAATCCAGATGCGTATAGATCTGGGTGGTGGCGATGTCGGCGTGGCCGAGCAGTTCCTGCACGGCGCGCAGGTCGCCGGAGGATTCCAGCATGTGGCTGGCGAAGGTATGGCGCAGCAGGTGCGGATGCACGTGCTTGGCGAAGCCGTGCGCAAGCGCGAGTTTTCGCAGCCGCGCCTGTACGGTGCGCGGGCTGATGGCCGCATCGCCGCGGCCGCGGAACACGGGCGTTTCCGGCGTCCGGCCCTCGGCTTCGCCGAGCGTGCGCAGCGCGGCCACGGCGTGGCGGCCCACCGGCACGATGCGCGTCTTGCGGCCCTTGCCCAGCACGCGCACTTCGCCGCCGTCGAGGTCGAGATCGCTCCAGCGCAGCCCGACCAGTTCGGACAGGCGCAAGCCGGAGGAATAGAACAGCTCCAGCATCGCGCGGTCGCGCACGCCGAGCGCGCCGTCACCGCCCGCTTCCACCAGGCTGGCGGCCTCGTCCACGTCCAGCACCACGGGCAGCTTGCGATGCACCTTGGGGCCGCGCACGCCGGCCAGCGGGTCGTGCGCCAGCGCGCCTTCGCGGCTGAGCTGGCGGAACAGGCTGCGGCAGGACGACAGCAGGCGCTGCAGGCTCTTCGGCGCCAGGCCCGCGCGGTGCTGCGCGGCGACGAACTGGCGCATGCGGTTCGGCTCCAGCGTGGCGAATCCGCCGATGCCCTGTGTCTCCATCCAGCCGGTGAGCTTGGCGAGATCGCGGCGGTAGCCGTCCACGGTGTGCGGCGAGGCCTGCCGCTCGCCGGCGAGGCGCGCCAGCCAGGTTTCCACCTGTTGCGCCGGCGTCGTCATGCGGAACTCACGACAGGTCGTGTGCCCGCGCCAGTGCGGCGGTGACGGTGGCGGCGATCATCTTCAGAAACAGCGTGCCCATGCCTGGCTGGAAGCGGTCCGGGTCATGGCTGCCGATCGCAAGGATGCCGGCATCGCCCAGTGGCATCAGCGCGGCCGAGCGGATCGCGGGCGCCTCGTCGCCGAACAGCAGCGCCAGCTTGTCGGCCGACAGGCGACCGGAGACCGGCTCGTGCCGCTGCAGCAGCTCGGCCAGCTCGGGCAGGTCCGCGGCGCCGCCGCCCACCTGGCGCAGCCAGTCCGAACGCGGCAGGTCCGCGTTGTTGCCGAACAGCAGCAGGCGCACCTGTTCGGTGTGGAAGTCCTCGCTGAGCCGGGCCATCACGGTGCGCGTGGTCACTTCCAGCGTGTTCGCGCGCAACAGCGCCACGGTGAGCGCGTGCACGCGCTCCATCAGCCGCTCGTTGTCGGCGGCGATCGCGGTGAGTTCGGCGAGGCGCCGTTCCAGCTCCGCGTTCTTCTCGCGCAGTTGCTGCAGTTGCCACGCGGCCAGCGAGGCCACCGCGCCCTGCTCGCGCGGCACGGTGAGCTGGGCGGCCAGCTCGGGGTACTCGCTGAGGAAGGAAGGATGGCGCTGCAGGTAGGCCGCGACGGCGCCGGCCTCGGTGGCCTCATCGGACAGGGGGGCGTTCATGCGCGTTTTCCTCGGGCCGGTCATGCCCGGAGTGTGCGATGGACGGGCACGGGGATCAATCCAGCCATTCGCCTTCGAACACGAACGCGGCGGGGCCGGTCATCCACAGCGTGTGGCCGGGGCCTTGCCAGTCGATGCGCAAGGCGCCGCCGGGCAGGTCCACGCGCACGCTGTCGTCCACCTCGCCACGCCGGCGCAGCACGGCCATCGCGGCGCAGGCGCCGGTGCCGCAGGCCAGCGTCCAGCCCGCGCCGCGCTCGTGCACGCGCAGCGTGAGATGGCCCCGGTCGAGACGCCGCAGGAAACCCGCATTCGCGCCCTCGGCGAAGCGCGGATGCGTGCTGAGTGCCGGGCCCAGCCGTTCCGGTGCGCCGTCGGCCAGCGTGTCGGCCATCACCACTGCATGCGGATTGCCCATCGACACCGCGCCGATCTCCAGCGTGGCGCCGTCGACCTCGATCGCGTAGCGATCCGCTTCGGCCGGTGCCGCGAACGGGATCCGCGCCGGCGCGAACACCGGTTCGCCCATGTCCACGGTGATCTCGCGCGCGGCGAGCAGGCGCACCGTCACCGGACCGGACGGGCTCTCCAGCCGCACGTCTTCGCCCAGCGCCAGCGCGCCCGCGCGATGCAGCCATGCCGCCACGCAGCGCACGCCGTTGCCGCACTGGCCCGAGGGCGAGCCGTCGGTGTTCCAGATGCCGTAGTAGAACGCGCAGGATGGATCGCGCGCCGGCTCCACGCTGAGCAGCTGGTCGAAGCCCACGCCGGTGCGGCGGTCGGCCAGCGCGCGGATGCGCGCCGTGTCCAGCGCGAACGGCGTGCCGCGGCAGTCGAGCACGACGAAGTCGTTGCCCAGGCCGTGCATCTTGGAGAAACGCAGCATCGGCGCGCTCAATGCGTGGCGGGAATGGCGCTGCTCGCCGCGGCGGCCGGCGCCGCCTGCGAGGCGGTCGCCGCCGGCGCGGGCTGCATCGGCACCCGGACCGGCGGATGGGGGTTGTCCGGCAGGTACAGCGGACCCTTGTTGCCGCAGCCGGCGAGCACGGTGGCGGCGAGGCAGAGCGGCAACAGCAGCGGACGGCGCATGGGCGGGTACCTGGGCGTGACGTGGGACGCTGCAGTATAGCGAGCGCGTCGATCCGGCCCGCGCGGCTTATCATGCGCGCGCCTTCCCCGCGGAAACCCCGATGAACCCGATCGAGCTGCTGCGCCTGCCCGCCACCGTGCTGCTGGTGCTGGCGGCGATCCTGCTGCTGTGCTGCCTGCTGCAGCTGGTGATGCTGCGTCGCCGCCTCGATGCCGGTGCGCGGCTGGCCGCGGGCTGGCACGCACTGCTCTGCGTGGCGTGCCTGGTATTGACCATGCTATTCGGCATCGGCGGCTGGGCGCTGCGCGGCTACCGCCTGCTGGGCGAGGAGGCTCCGGTGGTCGACATCGAAGCGCACATCCTCTCGCCGCAGCGCTGGGCCGTCACCCTCTCCTGGCCCGACGGCAGCACGCGGCAGCTGCAGCTGGCCGGCGATGACTGGCGCGTGGAGGCGGTGGTGCTGAAGTGGAAGCTGCCCGCCCTGCTCGCCGGCCTGCCGCCGCTGTACCGGCTCGACCGCGTCGACGGCCGTTACGACGACCCCGTCCAGGAGGCGAGCGCGCCGCGCACGGTAATCGGTTTCGGGCCCGCCGACGGCTTCGACCTGCTCGACCTGCGCCGGCGGTACCCGCGCGCGCTGCCGATGGTGGACGCGGTCTACGGCAGCGGCGCCTTCCTGCCGCTGGTCGATGGCGGCCACTACAGCGTGAGCCTGTCGCGCACGGGTGCGCTGGTGGCGCGGCCGGACGCCGCCACGCAGCGGCGTATCAGTTCGCCGCTGGGCGGGTAAAAGAACCGGACGCGCAGGGCCTCAGGTCGCCTGGCCCGCCAGCCGCTTTTCGTAGCGCCAGGCGTCGGCGCCGTCCTCGTAGTACCCCACGACGTGGCCGATGCGCCGGTAGCCGAGCCGCTCGTACAGGCGCACGGCGCCGGGATTGTCGGTACGCACTTCCAGCCGCAGCGCACGGCAGCGGCGCCGCAGTGCCAGCCGTTCGGCGGCATCGAGCAGGGCGCTGCCCACGCCCTGGCCGCGCGCCTCGTGGCGGGTGGCGATCGAATACAGCCGCGCCACGCCGCTGCGTTTGCGGAAAAACAGCACCGCGGTGCCGAGGAAGCGGTGCGGGCCGGTGCTGGCCACCAGCACCTTCGCGCTGTCGCTGTCGAGGTGGCGGCGGAATTGCGCGCGGCTCAGCCGGTCGCTGTCGAAGCTGTGCTGCTCCAGCGCCACCAGGTCGTCGAGGTCGGAGAGTTCGGCGGAGCGGACGCGCACGTTGGCCGGTGGCATGGCAATGGATTCCCTGGATCGGACGATGCGGCCAGTCGGGCAGTGCGTGGGGATGCCGGCGGGCGGAAAACCGGGCGGACTGTAGTGCCCCACCCGTGGGGCGGCAATCGCGGTGCGGCGCGGGCGCTCAGAAAAGGTTCAGTGCCACGGCCCGTGGCGCGCCTGCGCTGTGCGAAACTGCCGCCCTGCTTCGCCTCCCCGCCCTGCCCGCAGGGCGTCCCCGCAAATCGCAAGCCTGAGTAGTGACATGGCCCGTCTGGTCATCGTGGTCGAGAAAGCCTCCGACTGGGGTTCCTACTACCCGTCCGTGGACGTGGTCAGCGCGATGGACTACCTGCGCGAGCCGGCGGGCAGCGACGACGAGCGCACCCACGTCATCAACCTGTGCCGCAGCTACAAGTACCTGGGCACCGGCTACTACGTGTCGCTGCTGGCCGAAGCGCGCGGACACAAGGTGATGCCCTCGGTGCGCACCATCAACGACCTGGGCCGGCGCTCGCTGTACGGCGTGGACATCGAGGATCTCAACACCAAGCTCACCCACTTCCTGCCTGCGGGCGGCCGCGACACCACCGACTTCGGCATCCTGGTCTACTTCGGCGAGACCGCCTACCCGGCGCTGCAGGACCTGGCGCGGCAGGTGTTCGAATCCTTCCCCTGTCCGCTGCTGCGCATCGAGTTCGAGCGCGACCGAGTGTGGCAGGTCAGCTCGATCAAGCCGGTGGGCCTGCACACGCTGGACGACGCGCAGGAGGATGCGTTCGCCGAGGAGCTCGACCGCTTCTCGCGCAAGTTGTGGCGCAAGCCGCGTGTGCGCAAGCTGTACCGCTACGACCTGGCGATGCTGGTCGACCCCAACGAGCAGATGCCGCCGTCGAACAAGAAGGCGCTGAAGCAGTTCGTCGCCGCCGGCAAGGAGCTCGGCATCGAGGTCGACACCATCGGCAAGAACGACTACCAGCGCCTCGCTGAGTACGACGGCCTGTTCATCCGCGAGACCACCGCCTCGGACAACCACACCTACCGTTTCGCGCACCGCGCGGAGAAGGAAGGCATGGTGGTGATCGACGACCCGGCCTCGATCCTGCGCTGCACGAACAAGATCTTCCTCAACGACCTGATGGTCTCGCGCAAGCTCGCCGTGCCGCGCACCGAGATCCTCTACCGCGACGACGGCAAGGGCATGAAGGAGGTCGCCGCGCGGCTGGGCTACCCGCTGGTGCTGAAGATCCCCGACGGCTCGTTCTCGCGCGGCGTGGTCAAGGTGGAGAGCGAGGCGGCGCTGGACCAGGCCAGCGGCGAGCTGTTCCAGCACAGCGCGCTGCTGCTCGCGCAGGAATACGTCTACACCGGGTTCGACTGGCGCATCGGCGTGCTCAACCGCGAGCCGCTGTACGCCTGCAAGTACTACATGTCGCGCGGCCACTGGCAGATCTACAACCACGCGGCCAAGGGTGATGCGAAGTCGGGCGGGTTCGAGACGATGCCGGTGGACCGCGCACCGCCCGAGGTAGTGAAGCTGGCGCTGAAGGCCACCAGCGCGGTCGGCAACGGCTTCTACGGCGTGGACCTCAAGCAAGTGGGGGACAA
Organism: Rhodanobacter aciditrophus; assembly: GCF_050026795.1. Taxonomy (NCBI): domain Bacteria; kingdom Pseudomonadati; phylum Pseudomonadota; class Gammaproteobacteria; order Lysobacterales; family Rhodanobacteraceae; genus Rhodanobacter; species Rhodanobacter aciditrophus. The sequence goes on along the minus strand of NZ_JALBWP010000009.1, from coordinate 225,527 downwards.
GCCGGTGGTGATCGAGGTGAACGACAACCCCTCGATCGACGCCGGTGTCGAGGACGAGCATCTCGGCAGCGAGCTGTACCTGCGCGTGATGCGCGAATTCCTGCGCCGGATGGAGCGCAAGCGCCAGGGCATGGGCAACTGAGCCAAGCGGGCCACGCCGGCCGCCGCTTCCCTGCAGCGACCGGCGCCAGGCGTGTTCCCTCACGCCGTCGGGGTTCGCAGCCTCCGGCCCGGTACCCGACTACCCCGGGGGCCTGGACGGTTGCTGCCGCCCTGGCCCCAGCCGCGACCTGCCCGTTGCGGCCGTTCCACTGCCAGATGGAATCAGTACCTGCGCCGCCCGTGCCGCAGCGCCAGCAGTTGCCGCGGCAGGCCAGGCTCGAGGATCAGCAGCAGCGCCAGCGGCGCCGCCAGCAGCCACAGCAGCGGTGCCCAGCCCAGCAGCGCGGTGTGCGCGGGAACCAGGGTGGTGGCGAGCAGCGCGGCGCCGGCGGCGAGCCATAGCAGGGCGACGCCGAGCAGGCGGTCGTGGCGGCGGTGGTCGATGGCGGTGGTGCGCATGGCGGCTTCCTCGCGGGCGATGGACGCAGCATGCCGGCCCGCCATCTCAGAACCTGCGACCGCCGACGCGACCGCGCGATGGGCGGCGCGCGCCCCCTACAATGGCCGTCCATTTCCAGGAGCACCGCATGAGCCTGCCCGCCCAGTTCGCCGTGTTCGGCCACCCGATCGCGCACTCGCTGTCGCCGCGCATCCACCAGGCGTTCGCGCGGCAGTTCGGCATCGCGCTGGAGTACCGCACGATCGATGCCGCGCCGGCGGAGTTCGTCGCGGCGGTGCGTGCGTTCTTCGCCGCGGGCGGCGTCGGCGCCAACGTCACCCTGCCGCACAAGGGCGCCGCGTTCGCGCTGGCGGACGAGCGCAGCGCGGCGGCCACGCGCGCCGGCAGCGCGAACGTGCTCACCCGCCTGCCGGACGGCCGGCTCGCCGCGCACAACACCGACGGCGATGGCCTGGTGCGCGACCTCACCGAGCGCCACCGCGCCGACCTGCGCGGCCACGACGCGCTGATGCTGGGCGCGGGCGGCGCCGCCCGTGGCGTGGCCTGGTCGCTGCTGGAGGCGGGCGTGCAGACGCTGACCATCGTCAACCGCACGCCGGAGACCGCCGACGCGCTGGCCGACGCGATCGGCGAGCCGGCACGCGTGCACACCCGCTACTGGGACGATCTCGCCACCCTCGGCAGCTACGACCTGATCATCAACGCCACCTCGGCCGGCGTGCTCGGTGGCGGCCTGCAGCTGCCGCCGTCGCTGGTGGGCGCGCGCGCGCTCTGCTACGACCTCGCCTATGGCAACGCGGCGATCGGCTTCCTAGCCTGGGCGAAGGCGGCCGGCGCGCGCTACGCCTGGGACGGCCTCGGCATGCTGGTGGAAACCGCGGCCGATGCGTTCGCGCTGTGGCACGGCCGCCGTCCCGACACCGAGACGGTGTACCAGGCGCTGCGCGCGGCGGGCTGAGCGCGCCGCTGCCAACCGCATCACCTTTCCGCGCCGGCATTTGACCCCGTCTAAAAATCTCCCGTGCCAGCATGCCCGGCGCAGGGGGTGACCCGGGCCTGCCCACGATGCCGCCGCGCACACGGGCAGGCTCCTCGCGAGGGGAAATCGCATGTTGCGCATGGGAATGTTGAGTCGTTGCCTGGCCGTCGCCGGGCTGACCTGGTTTGCCTGCACCACCTACGCCGCCGACAGCGGCGGCAGTCCGGTGGGTTCGACCAACGTGACCACCGCGGATCCGGCGGTGCCGCGCCCGCCCGGCCAGCCGTGCGTGGTGCAGCTGTTCGCCGACGACACCTTCGACGATTTCGGCACCCGGCCCTACAGCTATGCGCCACCCGCGGGCTGCGGCACGCACTGGGCCAAGGTAGTGCTGGAAGCGGACTTCTCGGTGACCGCAGGCCGCCAGTTCGACCGCACCGGCTCGCTGTGGCTGAACGGGGTGAACCTGTACTTCGGCACCACCGAGGAACCCTCGTCCACGGTGGCGCCGAGCTGGCACGTGGAACGCGACCTTACCGACTACAGCGCGCTGTTCCGCACCGCCGGACAAGGCCAGGCGATCCTGTGGAACCTGGTCAACGGCACCTACACCGGCGTGATCCACGGCAGCGCCAGGCTGCTGTTCTACCCGGCCACGGCGCGTGCACCCGCGCCGCACGTGCCCGACGACGTGATTTCGCTGGGCAGCGACGCGGTGGGCAGCACCACCGAGCTGGACAACTCCGGCAGCACGCTGTCGAAGACGTTGAGCCTGCCGCGCAACGTGGAGCGCGCCTACCTTGACGTGTTCGCGCAGAGCCAGAACGCCGACGAGTTCTGGTACACCTGCGTGCCCGACCAGTACGCCGGGCAGGTGTACGAGTGCGGCGGCGGCAACTTCCGCGAGGCCGAGGTGAGCATCGACGGCCAGCCGGCCGGCGTGGCGCCGGTGTATCCGTGGATCTACACCGGCGGCATCGACCCCTACCTGTGGCGGCCGGTCACGGGCGTGCAGACGTTGAACTTCATGCCCTACCGCGTCGACCTCAGCCCGTTCGCGGGCGTGCTCAGCGACGGCGCGCCGCACACGGTGGCGGTGAGCGTGCAGGGCGCGAACAACTACTTCTCCGCCGCCGCGACGCTGCTGGTCTACCAGGACCACCATGCGCGGCAGGTCACCGGCCAGGTGACCCGCAACACCCTGGCCGGCCAGCCGCCCGTACCCGCCGTCGCCAGCACGCTGGACGGCAGCGGCAACGGCGACATCACCACCACGCTTTCGCGCCATTTCGTGATCGAGGGCTACGTCGACACCTCGCACGGACGCGTGCGGAACTCGGTGGAGCAGACCGTCGGCTTCGCCGACACCCAGTCCTTCACGATCGACGCGGCCACCTACCGCCAGGTCACCGACCAGCTCACCTCGATGGACGGCGTGAGCCGCAGCCGCGTCGGGCACCACGTCACCCGCGAGTACCGCCAGCAGCTGCGCTATCCGTTCCACCTGGACTACAACCAGCAGGCCGCCGCGGATGGCAGCATGACTGCGGCCACCATCGTGCAGCAGGGCTACCAGTTGCGCCGTGCCCGCCGCTTCGGCGGTTTCACGCTGTATGCGGACCAGGTGGACAACACGGTGAACAGCGCCGACACGCTGGATTTCGACGCCGGCGGCCACTTCACCGGCCACAGCGGCCAGGCCAGCACGCAGTCGTTCGCCTGGCGCGACACGCTGGGCGGCTGCTACCGCGCCGACGTGGGATCGGCGGCGGGCGCGGTGACCAGCTGGAGCAGCGGCCAGGGCTGCCCCGGCGGACAGAACGGCGTGTACTGGTTCAGCCATCCGGACGGCTCGCCCGACCAGGGCGACGCGCTGTCCGGCTGGTGAGCCCGCTGGTCATCGCCCTGACATGATGCCCGGCTAGCTTGCCGCCACGGTCGCGGTCGTCCCCGGTGGACGGCCGCGACCGCGGTTCCGCTCAGGCAGGGTGTCATGCAAGGTCTCGTTGCGCTTCTCTCTCGCCGCCCCGTCTGGCTGGGCGGACTCCTGGTGCTGATCCTGGCGGCCGGCGGCGGCTGGTGGCACTGGAATGCCCGTGCCGATGCCGTGCCGGCACCGGACGACAAGGGCACCGGCATCCTGTTCGACCTCGCATCCGCCGCATTGCACGACGGCCGGCTGGTGGCGCCGGTGGGCAGCAACGCGTACGAGTTCTACTTCAGCGTGTTGCAGCTCGATCCGCACAACCGGACCGCACTGGACAAGCTGCAGGCGGAGTTCAAGCCGGCCTGCGAGGACGTCGAGAAGGCGATCGCCGCGGGCGACCTCGACGAGGCGCAACGCGAGCTGCAGCTGCTGCGTGCCTACGACGCCGGCAACTACAGGTACGATCCGGCGCACTTCGAGACCAACGCAAGCAACTACCAGCTGGCCCTGCTCGGCGGCTACCTCGATGCGCAGCGCATCCTGCTGAGCCGGCGGCATGCCGCCGAGGCGATGGCGATCCGCGCGCGGCAGGCGGCGGACACCCCGCCGCAGTAGGCGGGTCAGGCCGCGAGGTAGTCGTCCTTCAGCCGCACGTAGTGCGCGGCCGAGTACAGCAGCTGCTCGACCTGGGCGTCGTCGAGCATGCGCACGAACCTCGCCGGATTGCCGAGCCACAGCTCGCGCTCGCCCACCACCTTGCCCGGCGGCACCAGCGCGCCGGCGCCCACGAAGCCGTGGCGCCCCACCACCGCGCCGTCCAGCACGCTCGCGTGCATGCCGATCAGGCAGCCGTCCCCGATGGTGCAGGCGTGCACCACCGCACCGTGGCCGATGGTGACGTCGGCGCCGATCAGGCAGGGGTAGCCCGGGCCGTACGGCCCCGCATGCGCCACGTGCACGACCGCGCCATCCTGGATGTTCGTGCGCGCGCCGACGCGGATGTGGTTCACGTCGCCGCGCAACACCGCGCCGGGCCAGATCGAGACGTCTTCGGCCAGGACCACGTCGCCGATCACGCTGGCGGCGGGATCGACGTAGACGCGGTCGCCGAGGATGGGGGTGATGCCCTTGTAGCTGCGCAGGGGGTTCATGCAGCCATTCTAGCCGCGCCGCGCCCGCCCTCCCTTGCAGCGAATGGGGCGTATTCCGGCGCGGTCTGGTCGACGGGCCGCGCGCGGCGGCTGCCGCGCCGGCGCCGCGGCCATGACATGCCGGGCCGCGCTTGATTTCGCCTGGCGCCATCGCCACGCTTCGGGCAGCCAAGGAGTACTGCATGAACCACGACAATCCGCTGCTGGCCGACGACGCGCTGCCGGCGTTTTCGCGCATCCGCCCCGAACACGTGGCGCCGGCGGTCGACGCCATCCTCGCCGACGACCGCGCCGCCATCGACGCACTCGCCGCGCCCGGCGCGCCGCGCGATTTCACGCACGTGATGCTGGCGCAGGAGCGGCTGTCGCAGCGCCTGTCGCGCGCCTGGGCGCCGGTGTCGCACCTGCATTCGGTGGCCGACAGCGCGGCGCTGCGCGAGGTCTACGGTCCCGCCGAGGAAAAGCTCACCGACTATGGCCTCGAACAGGGCCAGAACCGCGACCTGTACGCCGCGGTGCAGGCGGTGGCCGACGCGCCCGCGTTCGCGGCGCTGGGCCGGCCCGAACGCGCGCTGGTGGAACACGCGCTGCGCGACTTCCGGCTTTCCGGCGTGGCGCTGGAGGAACCGGCGCGCACGCGCTTCCGCGAGATCGGCGTGGAACTCAGCAAGCTGTCCACCGAGTTCTCCAACGCAGTGCTGGACGCCACCGATGCCTGGCACGAGCACGTCACCGACGAGCGCGACCTCGCCGGGGTGCCGGAGTCCGGTCGCGCGGTGCTGCGCCAGTACGCGAAGGAGCAGGACCTGGACGGCTATCTGGTCACGCTGAAGCAGCCCAGCGTGCAGGCCGTGCTCACCTACGCCGACAACCGCGGCCTGCGCGAGCGTGTGTACTGGGCCTACCAGACGCGTGCCTCCGACCAGGGCCCGCATGCGGGCAAGTTCGACAACTCCGCGCGCATCGAGCGCATCATGGCGTTGCGCCACGAGGCCGCCCGGTTGCTCGGCTACGCCAACGCGGCGGAGGAATCGCTGGTCACCAAGATGGCCGACTCGCCCACCGAGGTGATGGAGTTCCTGCACGACCTCGCCACGCGCGCGAAGCCGGTGGCGCAGCGCGAGCTGGCGGTGCTGCGCGAGTTCGCGCGCACCGAGCTGGGACTGGACATGCTGGAGCCGTGGGACGTGGGCTATGCGTCCGAGAAGCTGCGCCAGAAGAACTACGAGCTCGACGAGGAGCAGCTCAAGCCCTACTTCGCGCTGCCCGCGGTGATCGACGGCCTGTGGGCGATCGTGCACAAGCTCTACGGCATCACGCTCGCCGCCCGCGACGGCGTCGACGTGTGGCATCCCGACGTGCGCTACTACGACGTCAAGGACGCCGACGGCCGCGTGTTCGCCGGCGCCTACGTCGACCTGTACGCGCGCAACGGCAAGCGCGGCGGCGCCTGGATGGACGTATGCCGCGCCCGCTTCGACGACGGCGACGCGAAGCAGCTGCCGGTGGCCTTCCTCACCTGCAACTTCGCACCGCCCACCGAGGGCCGCCCCGCGCTGCTCACCCACGACGACGTGCTCACCCTGTTCCACGAGTTCGGCCACGGCCTGCACCACCTGCTCACCGAGATCGCGCTGCCCTCGATCGGCGGCATCGACGGCGTGGAGTGGGACGCGGTGGAGCTGCCCAGCCAGTTCATGGAGAACTTCGGCTGGAACCGCGAGGCGCTGGACCTGTTCGCGCGCCACTGGCAGACCGGCGAGAAGCTGCCGGAGGAGCTGTTCCGGCGCATGCTGGCCGCGCGGCATTTCCATGCCGGCCTGTTCCTGGTGCGGCAGCTGGAATTCGCGCTGTTCGACTTCACCCTGCACCTGGGCTACGACCCCGCCGAGGGCGCGCGCGCGCTGGCGGTGCTCGACGAGGTGCGTAAGCAGGTGGCGGTGCTGCATCCGCCGGCGTGGCAGCGCTTCCCGCACGCCTTCAGCCACGTCTTCGCGGGCGGCTACGCGGCGGGCTACTACAGTTACCTGTGGGCTGAATTGCTGAGCGCCGACGCCTTCGGCGCGTTCGAGGACGCGGCGAAGCAGGGCGGCAGCGTGATCGATCCCGCCACCGGCGCGCGCTTCCGCCGCGAGGTGCTCGCGGTAGGCGCCAGTCGCCCCGCGCTGGAAAGCTTCGTCGCCTTCCGCGGCCGCAAGCCGGAGCCCGAGGCGCTGCTGCGCAGCCACGGGCTGCTGGACTGAAGCGAAAGGTGCGGCCAGGAACGGCCGCCCGCTCGATTCCCGCGACCAGGGGCGATCGCAAGGCCGTGTCGAAGGATGCGGCCACGGAGGGCCGCCCGTCTGACGTTTGCGATCAGGGATGATCGCAACAGCAAAGAAAAAGCCCGCCTTGCGGCGGGCTTCTCCAGGCGGCGGAATGCCGAAGGCTCAGGCCTTCTGCACTTCCTCGGCCTGCAGGCCCTTCTGGCCCTTGGTCACGATGAAGGTGACGCGCTCGCCTTCCTGCAGGGACTTGAAGCCCGTGCCCTGGATGGCGCGAAAGTGCACGAACAGGTCCTCACCGCTTTCCGGCGTGATGAAACCAAAACCCTTCGCATCGTTGAACCACTTGACCGTACCGCTCTGACGTTCCGACATGACACATACCTTTGAAACATGAATGGTTTGCGGCCGGAAGCAGGAGTGCTCGGCCGCAGATGACGCAGGAAATCCGGATCTTCCCGGCCCTTGCCGCCGCGAGCATACATGGAAAAGCGCCCCGGCGGCGGCGACTGCCGTCACCGGTTCAGCCGCCGGGGGTGCGCCCGCGGGCATCCCGTACAATGTGCGCATGAAAATCGCCTCGTGGAACGTGAACTCGCTGAAGGTGCGCCTGCCGCAGCTGACGCAGTGGCTGGCGGACGCACGGCCGGACGTGGTGGCGCTGCAGGAAACCAAGCTGGAGGACACGAAATTCCCCGCGGCCGAACTGGCGGCCGCCGGCTACCGCACGGTGTACTCGGGGCAGAAGACCTACAACGGCGTGGCGATCCTGGCCCGCGACGCGCTGGGCGACTTCGCCGAGGTGGTCACCGACATTCCCGGGCTGGACGATCCGCAGAGGCGCATCCTCGCCGCCACCGTGGGCGACGTGCGCGTGGTGGACCTGTACGTGGTCAACGGCAAGGCGGTGGGTGACGAGAAGTACGCCTACAAGCTGCACTGGCTGGAGCGCGTGCGCGAGTTCCTCGCCCGCGAGATCGAGCGCCACCCGCGCCTGGTGGTGCTGGGCGATTTCAACATCGCGCCCGACGACCGCGACGTGCACGATCCGGCCGCCTGGGGCGAGGACATCCTGTGCTCGCCGCCCGAGCGCGCCGCGCTCAAGGCGATCACCGACCTCGGCCTGCACGACAGTTTCCGGCTGTTCGAGGCCGAGGGTGGCCACTACAGCTGGTGGGACTACCGGCAGGGGGCGTTCCGGCGCAACATGGGCCTGCGCATCGACCTGATCCTGCTCGGCGAGGCCTTGAAACCCGCCGCCGTCGGCGCCGCGATCGATCGCGAACCGCGGCGCTGGGAACGCCCCTCCGACCACACGCCGGTGACGCTGGATTTGGATATTCGATGAATACAAGCAAGACCGACTGGCCCAGCTCGCTCACCGACAGCGAGCTCGACGAACTGGACCGCTACCTGCGCGCCCACACCAGCGGGGACGACGGCCGCCTGCTGCTGGACGGCGTGCATGGCCTGCTCAGTGCGCTGGCGGTGGGACCACTGCAGGTGCTGCCCGACGAATGGCTGCCCGAGGTGCTGCACGAGCCGTTCGCCAACGAGGCCGAGGGCAACCGCGTGCTGGAACTGCTGGCCAAGCTCAACGACTCGATCAGCGCCGAGCTCGACGTGGACGCCTACGAGCCCATCCTCGGCGAGATCGACACCGAAACCGGCCCCGCGCTGTCGGCCGCCGGCTGGTGCGAGGGCTTCAGCCGCGGCATCGACCTGCGCGCCGCGCTGTGGGAGGGCCGCCTCGCCGAGGATCCGCAGCTGATGGAACTGCTCGGCCCGGTGATGGCGCTGGCGGTGGATGACGGCGTGCTCAGCGCCGACGCCGAGTTCGAGAAGCTCAGCGACGAGGAATACGACGACTGCCTGTCGCAGGTGCCCGCCGTGCTCGACGCGGTCGGCCAGTACTGGCAGGCCAAGCCCGTCACCGAGGCGGAGCTCGAGGCGATGGTGCAGCGGCATGCCGAGCCCGAAAGCGGCGATGGCACGCCGCCGCGCCACCGCAGCGGGCACTGGGTGCACTGAGGCCGCCGCGCGCGGGGAGGGACCACGCTTGAACGTCGCGGCGCCGCTCTACGAGCCCATCAATACCTTGAAGCCGGTCGCGCCGGGCCTGTGGATCGTTGACGGCCCGATCGTGCGCATGGCCGCGCTGGGCGGCAGTGCGCCGTTTCCCACCCGCATGACGGTGGCACGGCTGGCCGACGGCGGCCTGTGGTGCCATTCGCCGGTCGCCCCCGATGCGGCGTTGTTCGCCGCGATCGACGCGCTGGGCCCGGTGCGCCACCTGGTGTCGCCCAACAAGCTGCACTACGCGCACGTCGCCGCGTGGAAGCGGCGCTATCCCGACGCCGTCGCCTGGGCCTCGCCCGGCGTGCGCGAACGTGCAGCACACCAGAAGATCCACGTCTCCTTCGACGCCGACCTCGGCGACCGGCCTGAACCGGCGTGGGCCGCGGAGCTCGACCAGCTGCGTTTCCGCGGCAGCCGCGTGATCGAGGAGGTGGTGTTCCTGCACCGCGCCAGCGCCACCCTGATCCTCGCCGACCTGATCGAGAACTTCGAGGCCGCCAGGCTCGGCACGGCGATGCGCTGGATCGCGCGGCTGGGCGGCGTGCTCGATCCCGACGGCAAGGCCCCGCTGGACATGCGCCTGACGTTCCGCGACCGCGCCACGGCGCGTGCCTGCCTCCAGCGCATCATGGGCTGGCAGCCGCAGCGGGTCATCCTCGCCCACGGCCGCTGCTATCTGGACAACGCCGGGGCGGAGCTGCGCCGCGCATTTCGCTGGCTGGCCTGAGACCGTCGCGCCGGCGGAACGATCCGTTCCCGCCGCGGCGCTTGGATAAGGCGCCACGCGCGCGCATCTTGGCGGCATTCCATCCACCGGAGCATCGTCATGGGCGAACGCCGCATCCTCCGCCGCATCCGCGGCATCGACACCGCCGACGGCGCGGGCGTGAAGCTGAAGCGCATCATCGGCCAGCCCGGGCTGGACATGCTCGACCCGTTCCTGCTGCTGGACGAGTTCCGTTCCGACAGCGCGGACGACTACATCGCCGGTTTTCCCGAGCATCCGCACCGCGGCTTCGAAACGGTCACCTACATGCTGGCCGGCCACATGCAGCACGGCGACAACCACGGCAACCGCGGCGATCTGGTCGCGGGCAGCGTGCAGTGGATGACCGCCGGCCGCGGCATCCTCCATTCGGAGATGCCGCAGCAGGAAGACGGCCTGATGTGGGGCTTCCAGCTGTGGGTGAACCTGCCTGCCGCCGACAAGATGACCGCGCCGCGCTACCAGGACATCGGCCCCGAGCGCATCCCCGTGGTGCATCCGGCCGACGGCGTCACGGTGAAGGTGATCGCCGGCGAGCTGGCCGGCGCCACCGGGCCGGTGGCCGGCATCGTCACCGCACCGGTGTACCTGGACATCGCGGTGGCAGCGGGTGCGCAGGTGGAGATCCCGCTGCCGGAAGGTCACCACGCCTTCGCCTACGTGTTCGATGGCACGGATGCCCGGGTGGCCGACGACAAGCTTGCGCGCAGCGAGCTGGCGGTGCTGTCGCCCGGCGGCAGCGTGCGCATCGGCGGCGGCGAGGCGCCGGCCCGCGTGCTGCTGGTCGCGGGCCGGCCGCTGGGCGAATCCGTGGCGCGCTACGGACCGTTCGTCATGAACACGCCCGAGCAGATCCACGAGGCGATCGCCGACTTCCGCGCCGGCAAGTTCTGACGCGCCGCGTCCACACCTGCCCCGGCCGCGCCGACCGGGGCCTGGTCCTGTCGCCATCGCGACGCTGGCGCGCACGGGAGCGGGCGGCGGAAAGCGGATCGGGTCGACACCCGCAACGTGACCGCTCCCGCGGATATGCGGCGCGCCCGGTTGCGTGCGCCGCCGGCCCCGCCGACTGGTATGGCCGATGCTTGCCCTTCCTTCAGGAGGGTCGGCCGATGCCGACACAGATCAGCGATACCGGCGCTTGCAAGCCGCAAGGCATCGGCGTTAAATAAAGATTAATCTTCGCAGGTTCATGTAGCTGTATCCTCAAGCTGTAGTCGAAGCGTAACAATTAACAGGTAACGCACTGATTTTCCTGACCATGTTTGCCCTGATCCTCACCGCCACCTTCAGCCTGCTCGCACTAGCCGCGATCGCGGTGAAGCGCGTTCCGGACGGGCAGGTCTACAGCCTGTACCGCCATGGCAAACCGGTGCGCCTGCTGCAGCCGGGTACCCACGTGGTCCTGCCGCTGCTGGAACGGGTGGGTCATCGCATCGACCTCGGTGGCCGCGTGCTGCGTTTCGAGGAACCGCTGGCCGACGCCCGCGATGTGCGTGGCACGGTGTACTGGCAGGTGCTGGAGCCCGAGCGTGCGGACGCGGTGATCGAGCAGGCCGACCAGCTGATCCGCCGCGGCGCGCTGGAAGCGCTGCGCGGCGAGCCCGAGGCGGTGACCGGCGACCGGCGCGTGCTGGGGCAGCAGCTCAAGCGGAATCTCAACGGCACGTTGCGCGAGCGCGGCGTGATGGTGACCCGGGTGGAGCTGGATCTCGCCTGAGGCACCGGGTACTTCGCGCAGGCCGCCCCAGAGCGCCGCGCCACAGGGGCCGCAAGCAAGCCTTGAACCCGCCATCCGGCGGGTTTTCCTTTTTTGAAGTGCGGCCATGGATGGCCGCCCGTTTGATCTTCGCGATCATGGAAGATCGCAGGAAGCAAAGCAGTGCGGCCATGGATGGCCGCCCATTTGATTTTCGCGATCATGGAGGATCGCCAGAAGCAAAGCAGTGCGGCCATGGATGGCCGCCTGCCTGATTTTTCGCGATCATCGAAGATCACAAGGATGCAGGGCCGCGCGACCGGGGATGATCGCCAGGGCGGTTCTGCCGGATACTGGCCGGCCCACCCTCGTCCCGGATACCGCATGACCGCCCGTGCCGCCCTGCAGCAACGCCTGGAACAGGGCATCGCCGCGCTCGGCCTCGCCCTGCCCGCCGATGCGGTGGAGCGCCTGCTGGACTACCAAGCGCTGCTGGAGCGCTGGAACGCTGCCTACAACCTCACCGCCATCCGCGACCCGGCCGAGATGGTCACCCGCCACCTGCTCGACTCGCTGGCGATCCTGCCGTTCGTGCAGGGCCAGACCCTGGCCGATCTCGGCACCGGCCCCGGCCTGCCGGGTATTCCGCTCGCCATCGCCGCGCCAGGGCGGCAGATCCTGCTGGTGGACTCCAACGGCAAGAAGGTGCGCTTCCTGCGCGAGGCGATCCGCGCGCTGAAGCTCGACGGCGTGCGCGCCCTGCAGTCGCGGGTGGAGGACGTCGAGGGCCAGTACGACTGCGTCACCGCGCGCGCCTTCGCCAGCCTCGCCGACATGCTTGCCTGGGGCGGCCACCTGCTGGCCCCCGGCGGCGTCTGGCTAGCCATGAAGGGCAAGACGCCCGAGGAGGAGCTGGCTGGCGTGCCGCCCGGCTTCGCGGTGCGCGGCGTCCACGCGCTCGCGGTGCCGGGGCTGGAGGCCGAACGCAGCGTGGTCGTACTCGGCCGCAGCGCCGACTGAACCGGGCCTGCTAATCTAGGCCCCCTTTCGCACACGATCGACGACATGGCACGCATCATCGCTGTCGCCAACCAGAAGGGCGGCGTCGGCAAGACCACCACCGCAGTGAACCTCGCGGCGGCGCTGGCTGCGGCGAAGCGCCGCGTGCTGCTCGTCGATCTCGATCCGCAGGGCAACGCCACCATGGCCTCCGGCGTGGACAAGCACGCGGCGCGCCCGAACGGCTGCGCGGTGCTGCTGGAGGAGGCCGCGGTGGCCGACGCCGTGGTCACCACCGAAGGCCATTACGACCTGCTGCCCGGCAACGGCGACCTTACCGCTGCCGAGCTGAAGCTGATGGACACGCTGGCGCGCGAGCACCGGCTGAAGGAACAGCTGGCCACGGTGGGCGGCCGCTACGACACCGTGCTGGTCGACTGCCCGCCGTCGCTGAACCTGCTGACGCTCAATGCGCTCACCGCCGCCGACGGCGTGCTGATCCCGGTGCAGTGCGAGTACTTCGCGCTGGAAGGCCTCTCCAGCCTGCTGGAAACGATCAAGGCGGTGCGCCAGCGGCTGAATCCCCGGCTGGAGATCGAGGGCCTGCTGCGCACCATGTACGACGTGCGCAACAACCTCGGCAACGAGGTCTCCGCCCAGCTCACCCAGCATTTCGGCGACAAGGTGCTGCGCTCGATCATCCCGCGCAACGTGCGCCTCGCCGAGGCGCCCAGCCACGGCCAGCCGATCCACCTGTACGACCGCAGTTCGCGCGGCGCGATCGCCTACATCGGCCTGGCCGGCGAGATCATCCGCCGCGAACGCGGCCTGCCGCCGGTGCCGGTGGAGCCGCCCGCCGCGGACGATCCGGCCGACGTGACCGAACCGCCCGCAGCGGGCGCGCATGGCGTGGTGCTGAAGGCGCCCGCCGCCAACCACCAGGACTGAGGCTGAGGAATGGCTGCTGCAAAGAAACGTGGACTGGGCCGGGGGCTGGACGTGCTGCTCGGCGGCGATGGTGCCGCCGCGCCGGTGCTGGAGCAGGAAGGCGAGCTGCGCACGCTGCCGATCCAGCAGATCCAGCCCGGCAAGTACCAGCCCCGCCGCCACTGGAACGACGAGGCACTGGACGAACTGGCCGCCTCGATCAAGGCGCAGGGCCTGATCCAGCCGGTGGTGGTACGCGCGATCGGCCGGCACCGCTATGAGCTGATCGCCGGCGAACGCCGCTGGCGCGCCGCACAGCGCGCCCAGTTGAGCGAGGTGCCCGCGCTGGTGAAGGAGGTGCCGGAGGTCGCGGTGCCCGCGATGGCGCTGATCGAGAACATCCAGCGCCAGGACCTCACCCCGCTGGAAGAAGCCGATGCGCTCAAGCGCCTGATCGGGGACTTCGACCTTACCCACCAGCAGGCCGCCGACGCGGTGGGCCGCTCGCGCGCCGCGGTGTCCAACCTGCTGCGCCTCACCGAGATGCCCGACGCCATCAAGAAGCTGCTCGACGAGGGCAAGCTGGAGATGGGCCACGCGCGCTGCCTGCTCACGCTGGACGAAGCCGTCGCCGTGCCGCTCGCCCGCCAGGCGGTGACGCTGGGCTGGTCGGTGCGCGAGCTGGAGGACGCCGCGCGCCGCGCCCAGGCCGCGCCCAAGGGCAAGGCGAAAGCCGCGCCGCCGCGCGATCCCAACATCGCCGCGCTGGAGCGCGAACTGGCCGAGCGCTTCGCCACCCGCGTGGAAGTGGCCGCCGCCCGCGACGGCCGCGGCAAGCTGGTGATCCACTACCACAGCAACGACGAACTCGAAGGCATCCTCGGCAAGCTGCGTTGAGCCATGGACTGAAAGATGAAGCGCCTCGGGCCGGTCTCCTTGTTCGTGAGTCCACGACAGCGGCAATTCGAAGCCTTGACCCGCGCCCATGCCGGCGACCTGTACCGTTTCGCCTACTGGCTGTGCGGGCAGGACGCGCTGGCGCAGGACCTGGTGCAGGAAACCCTGCTGCGCGCCTGGAAGGGCCTCGATGCGCTGCGCGAGGCCGAGTCGGCCAAGCCTTGGCTGCTCGCCATCCTGCGCCGCGAGCATGCGCGCATCCACGAGCGCAAGCCGCTGGACACGGTGGAACTGGACGAAGGCATCGCCGAGGAGGCCGCCTGGGCCAGCCCCGAGCGCCACGGTGACGCCGCGGAGCTGCGTGAGGCCATGTCGAAACTGCCGCACAAATATCGCGAGCCGTTGCTGCTGCAGGTGCTGGGCGGCATGAGCTGCGAGGAGATCGCCGCCGAACTGGGCCAGCAGCCCGGCGCGGTGATGACCCAGCTGTTCCGCGCCCGGCAGAAACTCAAGTCCATCCTGCAGGGCGGCCGCCCGGAGGCACAGCATGGACTGTCTTGAATTCCGCCGCCGGCTGGGCGCCGAGCCGCAATCGCGCGACCCGGCACTGCTGGCCCACCGCCGCGATTGCCCGGCCTGCGCCGCCGCGTGGGAGCGCGCGCAGGCCTTCGAGCACGAACTGCTGGCCGCGCTCGACGTGCCCGTGCCCGACGGCCTGGCCGAGCGCGTACTGCTGGCCCAGGCCACCGGCGAGCGCCGGCAGCAGACCGCGCGCCGCCGCCACCTCGGCTACGCGCTGGCGGCCTCCGTGCTGCTCGCGCTGGGCGTGGGCGGCTACGCCTGGCGCCAGCACGACGCGCGTTCGCTGCCCGCGCTGGCGGTGGCGCACATGCCCGGCGAGATCCACTCGCTCGACCTCGTCCGGCCGGTCACCGCGCAGGCCGTCGCAGCCGGCTTCGCCGACCGCGGCGTGCAGCTGCGCGGCCCCCTCCCCGCCGGCGTCACCTACGTGCACGACTGCCCGGTCGGTCCCTACAAGACCGTGCACCTGGTCAGCCGCGTGGACAACATGCCGGTGGCCGTGCTCTACGTGCCCGGCAAGCAGGTGGCGAGGGCGCGCGACTTCCACCGCGACGGCTGGCAGGGCCGCATCGTGCCGCTGCAGCACGGCACCCTGGTGATGCTTACCGACCGCCAGGGCGCGCGGCCGTTCGACGCGGTCGCGCAGGGCTGGCGGGTGGCCATCGACGGCATGGGCACCGCGCAGGCGGCGGGCGCGCCGGAGCGGGCATCCGGCTTGCAGGCGCCCTGACGCCGGCCGGGCTCAGCGCCGCCCCGGCGCGCGTCCGAGCAAGGCGTCCACCGACAACCGCCCCGCCCCCAGCGCCACCAGCGCGAGCAGCATCAGGCCCCACGCCTTGTGGTCGTTGAAGTCGGCGCCGAGCAGGCCGTGCCACAGGCCGTTCGGCCACAGCGCGGGATAGGAGATCACGGCGACGATGTTGTAGACGAACAGCACCGCCGCGACTGCGCGGGTGCCCAGGCCGAGCGCGAGGAACCACGGCAGCACCAGTTCGGTCCACATGCCCAGCGCGGCGGCCACGGCCGGGGCGAGCAGGGGCACGTGGTACTCGTTTTCGAACAGGTAGGCGGTGCCGCCGGGGTCGCTCCACTTCACCACGCCGGCGCGCCAGAAGGCCAGCGCCACGAACACCCGGAACAGCAGCAGGGCGAGCGGAGTGAGCACGGTCAGCCGCGCGGTGAGGCGCGAGCAGCGGTCGATGAGGGTGTGCATGGGTTTTCCTCGCGGGTCGGTAGAAGTCAGGCGGCGAACAGCGCGTGTTCCAGCAGGGGCTGCAGCAGGGCTTCGGGCGGGGTGGCCGCGTCGACCGCCTGCGCCTCGGCCAGTGCGTCGGCCAGCGGTGCACGGCGGCACAGCGCTTCGGCGAAGGCGGCTTGCGCGGGCGCGATGGCGCGCATCGCCACCTGCGCGTGCTCGCGCCACAGCAGCACGGCTTGCGGCACGGCGGGCTCGGGCGTGGCGACGTCCGGCAGCAGCGCATGGCGCCACAGGTCCAGCACCGCCCAATCCGAGCGCAACACGCGCACGCTCGGACGCAGGCGCAGCGTGCCCTGCGCGTTGGCCAGCGCGGCGAGCAGGGCACCGGCATCGGCGGGCGCCTCGTCAGCGGCCAGCACCGCCTGCTGGCGCAGCCATTCCAGTCGTGCCACCGCGTCCAGCCATGGCCACGCGGCGGTTTCGGCCTGCGCGGCGATGAAATCGGCGAAGTCGGCGCCGTAGTCCTGCAGGTTGCCGCTGCAGTTGCCGTGGCGGGCGGCATGGCGGGTGGCGAGGCCGTCGAAGCTGTCCTCGCCGAGCAGACGGCGCAGCGCAGGGAAGGCAGTGGCCAGCACCTCGACGTGGATGGCGTAGCCGGCGTGCCGGTAGATGCGCAGCCGCGCGGCGGGATCGATGCCACGCGCGGCGATCCAGGCGTGCAGCGCGGGCGCTTCGCCGCCCTGGAGCGCACGCGCGAAGGCGCGCTGCAGCTCAGGCAGCGAGGGCGGCGCAGGCATCGAGATGCTCCGTGGCGAGCCGCGCCTCGTCCTGCAGCACGGCGAAGTCGGGCAGGTCCTGATCCCATTCGATCAGGGTGGGACGCGGGCCGAGCCGCGCCAGCGCGTGCGCGTACAGCGCCCACACGGCGGGGTCGACGCGGCGGTTGTGCGAGTCGATCAGCAGCGGCCCGTCCGTGCCGTCCTGGCGCAGGCCTTCCTTCCGCGTGAAGCCGGCCAGGTGCAGTTCGCCCACCGCGGCGGCGGGGATGCCGGCGAGGTAGGCGTGCGCGTCGAAGCCGTGGTTCACGCTGTTCACGTAGACGTTGTTCACGTCCAGCAGCAGGCCGCAGCCGGTGCGCGCGGCCAGCGCGGCGAGGAATACCCACTCGGGCATGGTCGAGTGGGTGAACTGCAGGTAGCTGGAGACGTTCTCCAGCAGCACGCGGCGGCCCAGCGCCTCCTGCAGCTGGTCGACGTGCGTCGCCATCGCGTCCAGCGCCTCCTCGGTGTAGGGCAGCGGCAGCAGGTCGTTGTAGTGACGCCCCCCGATCGCACCCCAGCACACGTGCTCGGACACCAGCGCGGGTTCGGCGTGGCGCACCAGCGCACGCAGCGCGGCCAGATGGCCGCTGTCCAGGGCCTCGGCCGAGCCCAGCGACAGGCCCACGCCATGCAGGCTCACCGGGTAGTCGCGGCGCACCGCGTCGAGCAGCTCCCAGGACGCGCCGGGGTGGAAGAAGTTCTCGCTGTGCAGCTCGAAGAACGGCACGGCCGGCCGCTGCTCCAGCACCTGGGCGACATGCGGCGGCCGCAGCCCGATCCCGACCGCGGTCGGGATCGGCTGCGCAAGCAGGGCTTGCGGAGAGTCCACGGCTCAGCTCTTTTTCATGGCGTCGTGCGACATCGCGGCCATCGGCTGCAGCGAGCCGCCGGCGATCTTGGCGCACAGGCCGGCGGGCACCGCCACGAAACCCTGCGGATCGCGCGCCTTGCTGTCCTGGCCCGCGCAGGAATGGCCCGGGGTCTGGCAGTCGTTCTTCATCGCGGCGTTGATGCCGTAGCACTTCTCCATGTTCGTGTGGCCGGCCATCTTGTCGGCGGCGTGGGCGCTGGTGGCGGCGCCGAGCGCGCCGGCGGCGATCAGGCTGAGCAGGGCGGAGCTGAGGATGGTCTGGGCTTGCATGGGGTTCTCCCGTGGGTGCCGGAGGATTCCGGCTGCCACAGGTGACCCGCCCAGGCAGGATTTCCTTACAGCGGGCTGCGCACGGCAACACCGGCGCAGGCGGTAAACTGCGCGCTCGCCGCTGCCGCGGCGCCCCGTTTCCGTTGAAAGGCTGCCCCATGCCGCAACTCTCCGTGGTCGTCCCCGTGTTCAACGAGCGCGACAACATCCCGCCGCTGCTCGCCGAGATTGCCGCCGCGCTGCGCGGCAAGATCGACTACGAGGTGGTCTACGTCGACGACGACTCCAGCGACGACAGCCGCGCCGTGCTGAACGCGCAGAAGGCGCAGCATCCCGAGCTGCGCGTGCTGCACCACGTCACCCGCAGCGGGCAGAGCACGGCGGTGTGGAACGGCGTGCGCGCGGCACGCGGCGCATGGATCGCCACGCTGGACGGCGACGGCCAGAACGACCCGGCCGACATCCCCAAGCTGCTCGCCGCCCGCGATGTCGCCGCACCCGAGGTGAGGCTGTTCGCCGGCTGGCGCACCACGCGGCGCGACAGCTTCAACAAGCGCATCTCCTCGAAGATCGCCAACGCGGTGCGCTCGCGCATGCTGAAGGACGCCACGCCGGACACCGGCTGCGGCCTCAAGCTGTTCGAGCGCGAGGTGTTCCTGCGCCTGCCCTACTTCGACCACATGCACCGCTACCTGCCCGCGCTGGTGAAGCGCGCCGGCTTCCAGAGCACCAGCGTGCCGGTGGGCCACCGGCCGCGCACCGCGGGCGTGTCCAAGTACGGCATGCTGGATCGCCTGTGGGTGGGCCTGGCCGACCTGCGCGGCGTGGCCTGGCTGATGCGCCGGGGCAAGGTGACGAGGGTCGAGGAGCTCTGACCTCAATCACGCCTGCGCGACCGCGCGGGCGTATGCTGGAACGCATTTCCTGCGGGAGTTGCGTGCATGAGCATTGCCGTGAAACGCGTCTACGAGCCGCCGGCGAAATCCGACGGCTACCGCGTGCTGATCGACCGCCTGTGGCCGCGCGGGCTGAAGAAGGACGAGGTGCCGCTCGACCTGTGGGCCAAGGAACTTGCGCCGTCCACCGCGCTGCGCCAGTGGTTCGGCCACGATCCGGCGCGCTGGGAGGGTTTCCGCCAGCGCTACGCCGGCGAGCTGGACAAGCGCGCCGAGCACTGGCGGCCGCTGGCCGAGCGTGCCGCGAAACACCCGGTCACCCTGCTCTACGGCGCCCGCGACGAGGAGCACAACAACGCGGTGGTGATGAAGGCCTACCTGGAAAACTGGCTGCGCACGCACGGGCCGCGTTGACCGCTTGCGTGCCGGGTGCGCTCCTACGGTGAAGCGGCCGCGCGCGGCCAGTGCGCCAGCGCTTCGCGCGCCTGTTGCCGGCCCAGCTCGATCAGTTCGCGGGCGCGATAGAACTCGTAGGCGCTGGCCATGTTCCGCGGCAGCTGGATCAGCAGGTCGGGTTCGTAGGCGGCGAGGCGCAGCCGCGCCAGGTTCGCCTGCATCAGGTCCATCACCTGGGTCAGCAGTTCCAGCGCGCCGGGCTCGCGCGGCACGTCGCCGCTGCCGACGTGCGACACCAGCCGGCCGATGAAGGCGCCGATGCGCTGGTGGTAGCCGGGCGCGTCGGCCGTCTCCGCGCCGGTCGCCGGCGGTGCCGGGGACGTTTCGCTGGCCATGCCGTCCACGCTCACCGCGATCAGGTAGTCGGCCGGCTCGCGGATCAGCGGCGTCACCGGCACCGGGTTGAGCAGGCCGCCGTCCACCAGCCGGCGGCCTTCGATGCGGTGCGGGCGGAACACGGTGGGAATGGCGATCGAGGCGCGGATCGCGTCGAACAGCGGCCCGCGCGACAGCCACACCTCGCGCTCGCGGTCGATGTCCACCGCCACCGCGGTGAATGCCAGCGGCAGCTCCTCGATCAGCGCGTCGCCGATCAGCCCGCGCAGCGTGCCGATGATCTTCTCGCCCTTGATCAGGCCGCCGCCGGACAGCGTCCAGTCCACCAGCCTCAGCACGTCGAGCTTCGCCAGCGCGCTGACCCAGTCACGGTACACGTCGAGCTTGCCCATCGCGTGGATGCCGCCGATCACCGCGCCCATCGAGCTGCCGGCGATCGCGCTGATGCGGTAGCCCTGCGCCTCCAGCTCCTCGATCACGCCGATGTGCGCCAGTCCCTTCGCGCCGCCCGCGCCCAGCGCCAGCGCCACGGTGGGCTGGCGGCGCGTGCCGGCGGATGCTGGGGAAGGCAGTGTGTCCATCCGCGCATTCTGCCGCGGATCGCGGTGAACGCGGCATGCATGCGTTTTGCGCACGCGCCGTCGTCGCGTAGCATGCGGGCTGTATCGCCGCGCAGGTGCCAGGGTGAAATCGATGCAGACAGCACGCGGGGCGTTGCCGCCGAGCACAGCAGCCGGAGCCTGCGCATGAACTGGCAGGCCTGGGCGGTGGTCGCCGTGATTGCGGTGGCGATGGCGCTGTTCGCCAGCGAGAAGCTGCGCATCGACCTGGTGGCGCTGCTGGTGCTCGCCACCCTGGTGGTGCTGGGCATCGTCAGTCCGGTGGAGGCGCTGTCCGGCTTCAGCAACGAGGCCACGGTAACGGTGGCGGCGATGTTCGCGCTTTCCCTCGGCATCGAGCGCTCGGGCGTGCTGGAGCCGCTCAGCCGGCTGCTGATGCGCATCCGCCGGCCGTGGCTGCTCACGCTCGTGCTGATGCTGGCGATCGCGCCGCTGGGCGCGTTCGTGAAGAACATCGCCCTGGTCGCCACCTTCCTGCCGCTGGCGCTGCGGGTGTGCCAGCGCACCGGCACCTCGCCGGCGCGGGTGCTGATGCCGATGGCCTACGCCGCGCAGATGGGCGGCGTGTGCACCCTGATCGGCACCTCGTCCAACCTGCTCGCCGATTCGCTGGCGCAGAAGCACGGCCTGCCCGCGTTCGGCGTGTTCGAGTTCACCGGCATGGGCGTGCTGCTCGCGGTGGCCGGCATGGTCTACCTGATGCTGGTGGGGCGCTGGCTGCTGCCGCGCCACGTCGACACCGGCGAGGTCGAGGAGGTGGAGATCGGCAAGTACGTCACCGAGCTCGCGCTCACCGTGCAGTCGCCGCTGGTGGGGCGCAGCATCGGCGAGGCGCAGCTGGGCGAGCGCTACGGCGTGTACCCGCTGGAGCTGCTGCGCGGCGAGCGGCGCATGTGGTCGCCGCGTTCGCAGCAGATGGAGGCCGGCGACGTGCTGCTGGTGCGCGGCGACTGGGAGAAGATCGAGGAGTTCCAGCGCCGCGCGCACCTGCAGAACGTGCCGGAGAGCCGCTACCTGCGCGACGCCGACCACCCGCGCGTGCTTGCCGAGATCATGGTCGCGCCGGCCAGCCTCGCCGAGGGCCGCCGGCTGGTCGAGACCGACCTCGGCCGCCGCCCAGATGCGGTGGCGCTGGCGATCCACCGCCGCGGCCAGGTGCTGCGCGACAAGCTCAGCGACGTCAGCCTCGCGGTGGGCGACGTGCTGCTGGTGCTGGTGGACGAGGACAGCATGCCGCAGCTGCGCGGCGACGACGCGTTCATCGTGCTCAGCGAGCGTGACGACGTGCGGCGCATGTCGCGCAAGGCGATCGTGGCGGCGGCGATCATGGCCGGCGTGGTGGTCGTCTCCGGCCTGCGCTGGCTGCCGATCCCGGTGGCGGCAATCTGCGGCGCGGCGGCGATGGCACTCACTGGCTGCTACGGCCGCAAGGACGTCTACGAGGGCATGGACTGGAAGATCATCGTGCTGCTCGGTGCGATCCTGCCGCTGGGCAGCGCGATCGAGAAGACCGGCCTGTCGCATGAGGTGGTGCAGGCCGGGCTGGGCCTGGTCGGCAACCACGGCCCGCTAGCCGCACTGCTGATGGTGTACCTGCTCACCGCCCTGCTCACCGAGCTGATGGGCCACAACCCCTCGGTGGTGCTGATGGTGGGCATCGCCGCCAGCGTGGCGCACGCCGTGCATGCCGACCCGCGCCCGTTCGTGGTGGCGGTGGCGTTCGCCGCCGCCACCTCGTTCGCCACGCCGGTGGGCTATCCCACCAACACCATGGTGTACTACGCCGGCGGCTACCGCTTCACCGACTTCATGAAGGTGGGCATCCCGCTGATCGCGTTGTTCTGCGCGCTGTCGATGTGGCTGATCCCGCGGTTCTGGCCGTTCCATCCCGGCTGAGCCGCGCGGCCGGGATGATGTTGCCCGGACAGGCTCCTACTTCGCCTCGCCCTTGATCGCGTGCCCGCCGAACTCGTTGCGCATCGCGGCGAGCAGCTTGTCGGAGAACGAATCGGTGTCGCGCGAGCGCAGGCGCTCGATCAGCGAGGCGGTGATGATCGGGGCGGGCACGTCGAGTTCGATCGCCTCGTCCACGGTCCAGCGGCCTTCGCCGGAATCGGCCACGTAGGGCGCGATGCCGTCCATCGCGGGGTTCTTGCCCAGCGCGTCGGTGGTGAGGTCGAGCAGCCAGGAACGCACCACGCTGCCGTAGCGCCAGATCTCGCCGATCTGGTGCAGGTCCAGGCCGAACTCCTTCTTGTGGCCGAGGATGGAGAAGCCCTCGGCGTAGGCCTGCATCAGGCCGTACTCGATGCCGTTGTGGACCATCTTGGTGAAGTGGCCGGAGCCCACCGGGCCGACGCGGCCCCAGCCCTGCTCCGCGGCGGGCGCCAGCGTCTGGAAGATGGGCCGCAGCGCCTCGACGGCCTTCGCGTCGCCGCCCACCATCATGCTGTAGCCCTCCTTGAGGCCCCAGACGCCGCCGCTGGTGCCGCAGTCCACGTAGCCGAGGCCGTGTTCGGCATACAGCGCGGCACGGCGCAGCGTGTCCCTGTAGTTGGAGTTGCCGCCGTCGATCACGGTGTCGCCCTGCGCGAGCAGCGGCAGCAGCGCGTTGACGGTGTCGTCGGTGATCTTGCCCGCGGGCACCATCAGCCACAGCACGCGCGGCGCGGGCAGCGCCTTGACCAGGGCTTCCAGCGAATCGGCGCCGGCCACGCCCTTGGCCGCCACCGCCCGGCGCGCGTCCGCGCTGGGATCGAAGCCGGTGACCCGGTGGCCGCCCTGCACCAGCCGCTCCGCCATGTTGGCGCCCATCTTGCCCAGCCCGACCATGCCCAGTTCCATCGCCTGCTCCGCTTGATTGAAAGAAGTCGGTGGCGCCATGTGCGCCGACCGCGAAAGTGTCAGGGCCGCCGGCCCTGCGCGTCCAGCCAGCCGCCGGTGAAGCCGGCGGCACGCAGACCGTCCACGATATACCGGCAGCGGCGCAGCAGCTGCCATAACAGGCCGCTGCGCTGGTTCTCGATCATCAGCAGGATCGGTCCGGTGTTGATGCCGAAGAAGTACGGCGAGGTCCAGCCGCAGGCCGCGTCGCCGCCCCAGGTGGCGTTGAAGCTGGCCTGGAAGCCGTAAGGGTGGCGGTCGTGCAGCGCCAGCGTGTGGACGAAGTGGTGCAACGTGGGCAGCACGATTTCCGGCGCGAATGGCAGCGAGGCCGCCACCGCCCACGGCGACAGCGTGCCGTCGTCGATGCTCCAGGGCGCGCCGCGTCCTGCGTAGCCACGGAACTGGCGCGGCACGCCGTCGATGACGCGCGTGGTCTCGCCGGGGCCGTCGCTGGCGGTGATGCCCCAGCATTGCGCGCCGTACCCCTTGAGGCACAGCGGATTGTCGATCGCGTAGCGCTGCTGCACCAGGCTGGCGCGGCGGCTGTTCTCGAAATAGTCGATGCCCTTGCCGCGCATGAAGGCGTCCTGGATGCCGCGGAAGTCGATCCATACGTGCGACAGCTGGTGGGTGAACAGCGGCCCGCAGTAGAGGTAGTCGATGTCGTAGGCGTGCCTCCACTCGTAGGTGGAAGCCCAGGCCGCGAATGCGGCGGGCGGCAGTGCGTGGGTGGGCGAGCCGAGCGCCAGCACGTACAGCAGCAGGCCTTCGTCGTAGCCCTGCCAGCGATGCGGGATGAAGCCGCTTTCGGGCCGCCAGCCGTGGCCGATGGTGCCGTCCGCGGCCTGCGCCCAGGCCCAGTCGGCGCGGCGATAGAGCATGTCCGCCAGCTCGCGGATCTCGCGCTGCGGCGGCGTGTCGGCACGGAAGTACGCCGCCGCCGTGAGCATGCCGGCGAACAGGAAGGCGCTGTCCACCGTGGACAGCTCGCACTGCCACGCGCGCCTGCCCGTGCGCATGTCGAGGAAGTGGTAGTAGAAGCCGCGGTACCCGGTGGCGTCCGCCGCCTCGCCCTGCGCGCTGTCGCGGAAGAAGCGCAGGGTGGCCAGGGTGCGCGCGATCGCGGCGTGTTCGTCCAGCAGGCCGCGTTCCACCGCCACCGGATATGCGCTGAGCGCCATCCCGGTGGCGGCGATGCTGGCGGGCCAGTCCGGCGCGGTCTTGTCCGCCACCAGGCCGTTGTGCGGGTTCGTCTCGTACTGGAAGTAGGCCCAGGCCTTGTTCTGCAGGTGCTGCAGCTGCGGGCCGGATTCGAGCGGGGGATGCGAGGTGGCGGCGGACATGGATGGAACGTGGCGGAATCAGCGCTGGCCAGCGTGCCGTCCGCCGTGCATTGACGCCGTGAATGCGCGCGGCCCCGCATGCTCGATGCTTCCCCGCGCGAAATCCCGACGATGATTGCTTCCCCTGCAACGCCGCGGCATGGCCTGCTTTCCAATGGCCGCATCTCGGTGATGATCGATCGCCACGGTGCCGGCTTCTGCCGCTGGCGCGATCTCGCGGTGACGCGCTGGCGCGAGGATTCCACGGTGGACGGCTGGGGCAGCTGGCTGCTGCTGTGCGACGAGGACAGCGGCGAGGTCTGGTCGCCCACGCGGCAGCCGTTCGCGCACGAAGCGCCCGATGACGCCGAGCGGTTCGAGCCAGGCCTCGCCACATTCCATCGCCGCCACCACAGCCTGCACTGCACGCTGCAGGTGGCGGTGGCCGCTGACGCCGACGTGGAACTGCGCCGGCTCACGCTGGGCAACCACGGCGACCGCGTGCGCCATCTGTCGATCGCCAGCTACGCCGAACTGGTGCTGGGCCCGGCGGGCGCGGACGACGCACACCCCGCGTTCTCCAAGATGTTCGTGCAGACGGAGTGGGACGCCGCACGCGGCCTGCTGCTGGCCACGCGGCGCAGGCGATCGGACGACGACGCGGCCATATGGGCGGCGCAGGCGCTGCGCATCGGGGGTGCGGCGTCCGGCGTGCCGGAGTTCGAGACCGACCGCATGCGCTTCCTCGGTCGCGGCCGCACGCTGCGCCACGCACGGGCGCTGCAGCCCGGCACGGCATGGGAAGGCAGTGTCGGCTGCGTGCTCGACCCGGTGTTCGCGCAGCGCCGGCAATTCACGCTGGCACCGAACGGCGAAGTCGCCGTGCTGCTGTGGACAAAGCTGGCCGACCACCGCGACGACGCCCTGGCGCTCGCCGCGCGGGTGGCCGATGCGGACGCCCCGGCGCGACTGTTCGACGCCGCCGCGCAACAGGCGCAGACGCGGCTACGACAACTCGGCATCGACGACGTGCAAGCCGCCCGCGCCGCGCGCTGGCTGGACGCGCTGCTGGTCGGCGACCCTGCGCAACGCGCCCCGCCGGAAGCCATCGCGCGCGGCCGCGGCGGCGCGCCCACGCTGTGGGCCGCGGGCATCTCCGGCGACCGCCCGATCGCGCTGCTGCGGCTGCACGGCGAAGGCGACCTGCCCCGTGTGCAGGAGCTGCTGCGCGCGCAGCGACTGTGGTGCGCCCAGCGCTTCCCGATCGACGTGGTGCTGCTCGATGCGGGCGACGGCGCCGTGCAGTCGGCGCTAGTGCCGCTGGTGAAGACGCAGCAGGCGCAGCTGAAGGAGGAGCGAGACCTGCCCAAGGCGGAGCTGTTCGCGCTGCAGGAGCGCGCGATCGGCGAGGACCTGCGCGACGGCCTGGCCTGCGTGGCGCGGCTGGTGCTGGATGGCGCAGCGGCGCCGCCGGCCGCCGCTCCGGCCGCCACGCCCGCGCCAGCCGCGCCGCCGCTGCGCGCCACCGCGCCGGCACGCGATGCCGCGCCGGCCGCCGCGGCGCCGGAATTCCCCAACGGCTGCGGCGGCTTCGTGGAGGGCGGCCGCGCCTATCGCATCGAACTGGCCGAGGGCAGCTGCACGCCGCAGCCCTGGGTGAACGTGATCGCCAATCCTGCGTTCGGTTTCCTGGTTTCCGCCGAGGGCAGCGGCTACGCGTGGTCGCTCAACAGCCAGCAGAATCCGCTCACGCCGTGGCCGAACGATCCGGTGAGCGACAGCCCGCACGAGGTGCTGTACCTGCGCGACGAGGACAACGGCGTGCTGTGGAGCGCCACCGCGCTGCCGATCCGCATCGCCGGCGCGCATTACGCGGCCACCCACGGCAAGGGCTGGAGCCGTTTCGAGACGGACGCCCACGGCATCGCGCTGGAGCTCCTGCAGTGCGTGCCGGTGGATGACACGCTGAAGCTGGCGCGCGTGCGGCTGGTCAACCGCTCGCCGCGCCCGCGGCGCCTTTCCCTCACCGCCTACGTGGAATGGGCGCTGGGGCCGAACGGCTCCGTGTCCGCGCCCTTCGTGCAGACCGTGCGCGACGACAAGACCGGCGCACTGTTCGCGCGCAACCGCTGGCGGCCGGATTTCGGCGGGCGCGTGGCCTTCGCCGACTTGGGCGGTGCGCAGCAGGCCATGAGCGGCGACCGCGCCGCCTTCCTGGGCCCGCTGGGCGCGGTGGATCGTCCCGCCGCGTTGCGCGGCGATGCGTCGCTGTCCGGGCGCCTCGGCGCGGGGCTGGACCCCTGCGGCGCGCTGCAGCTGCGCCTCGAACTGCCGCCGCACACCGAGCTCGAGTTGCGCTGGCTGCTCGGCGATGCGCCCGGCGAGGCCGAGGCGCAGGCACTGGTGGCGAAGTACCGCGCCATCGACGTCGACGCGGTGCTGGCCGCGGTTGCCGCGCAGTGGGACGAGCTGCTCGACGCGGTGCAGGTACGCACGCCCGACCGCGCGCTGGACCTGATGCTCAACGGCTGGCTGCTCTACCAGGTGACCAGCTGCCGCTTGTGGGCACGCACCGCCTACTACCAGGCCAGCGGCGCCTGGGGTTTCCGCGACCAGCTGCAGGATGTGATGGCGCTGTGCGTCAGCCGCCCCGACCTGGCTCGCGAACATCTGCTGCGCGCCGCGGGCCGCCAGTTCGCCGCGGGCGACGTGCAGCACTGGTGGCTGCCGCCGGACGGGCAGGGCATCCGCACCCGCATCAGCGACGACCGCGTGTGGCTGGCCTTCGTCGCCGCGCACTACGTCGAGGTCAGCGGCGACGCCGCGGTGCTGGACGAAGCCTTGGCCTTCCTCACCGGCGAGGCGATACCCGACGATGCCGCCGACGCGTATTTCCAGCCCGGCACCTCGGACGAAAAAGCCAGCCTGCACGAGCACTGCGCCCGCGCGCTGGATTCGGCGCTCACCCGCGGCGCGCACGGCCTGCCGCTGATGGGCACCGGCGACTGGAACGACGGCATGAACGCGGTGGGCGCGCGCGGCCGCGGCGAAAGCGGCTGGATGGGCTGGTTCCTGATCCGCGCCATCGAAGCCTACGCGCCGCTGGCCGAGGCGCGCGGCGAGCGCGCCCGGGCGCAGCGCTGGCACGACTACGCCCGGGACATGCGCGCCGCGCTGGAACAGGCCTGGGACGGCGCCTGGTACCGGCGTGGCTATTACGACGACGGCACGCCGCTGGGTTCGGCGCAGGACGACGCCTGCCGCATCGACACCCTTGCGCAGTCGTGGAGCGTGCTGGCCGGCGCCGCCGACGCGGCGCACGCGGCGCAGGCGATGGTCTCGAACGAGCGCGAACTGGTCGATCGCGAACACCGGCTCGCGCGCCTGTTCACGCCGCCGTTCGACCAGGGACAGGAAAACCCCGGCTACATCAGGGGCTACCCGCCCGGCGTGCGCGAGAACGGCGGCCAGTACACGCATGGCGCGGTGTGGTCGATCTTCGCCTGGGCCGCGCTGGGCGACGGCGACCGCGCGGGCGAGCTGTTCGGGTTCCTCAACCCGGTCCGCCACAGCGACGGCGCCGACGCGGCGGCGCGCTACCGGGTCGAACCCTATGTCTCCTGCGCCGACGTCTACGCGGCGGGCGAGCTGGCCGGCCGCGGCGGCTGGACCTGGTACACCGGCTCGGCCGCGTGGCTGTACCGCGCGGGGCTGGAGGCGCTGCTCGGTTTCCGCAAGCAGGGCGGGCGGCTGCGCATCGACCCCTGCGTGCCGAGGCACTGGCCCGGCTTCGAGCTCGACTACCGGCACCGCGGCGCGCGGCAGCTCACCCGCTACGCGATCCGCGTGGAGAACCCGCACGGCGTCTGCCGCGGCGTGCGCGTACTGGAGCTGGATGGCCGGCCGCTGCCCGTGGGTGAACCCATCGCGCTGGCCGACGATGGCGGCAGCCACCGCGTGCGCGTGGAGCTGGGCTGAGCGGGATCAGCCCGGCTGCGCCGGGTTCCTGCGGTCGTAGGGGCTGGGCCGGTCGTGCGCCGACCAGCGCTTGTACTGCCACTGGTACTGGGCGAAGGCCAGATTCACGCAGGCTTCCACGCCACGGTTGAGCGCGCCGCAGGCCACGCCGAGGTCGGCGTCGGCCAGGCCGTCCGGCGCAGGCAGGAAGTGGATGCGGTAGCCCGCGCCGCGTGGCAGCCGTTCCGCGAACGCGAACAGCACGGTGGCCCCGGTGCGGGCGGCCAGGCGGGGCAGCAGCACCATGGTCAGCGCCTCGCGGCCGAAGAACGGCGCGAATGCGCCCTCGCCTTCGCGCGGCTTCTGGTCAGGCAGGATGCCCACCGTGCCGCCCGCGGCGAGCCGCTTGTACAGCGTGCGTACGCCCGCGCCCTCGGCGCGCACCTGTTCCGGCGCCAGCGCGCCGCGCACCTTGCGCAGCAGGCCCTCCACCGCGGCGATGCGCGGCGGCCGGTACAGGATCGCCATCGGCGTCTTGCGGCACAGCCAGTAGTTCAGCAGTTCCCAGCAGCCCAGGTGGGGGGCGGCGATGATCACGCCCCTGCCCGCGGCCAGCGCGGCGTCGAACAGCGCCTCGCCGCGCACCTCGCGCACCAGCCGCAGCGCGCGCCCGGCGCCCGAGCCCCAGATCTTGATGATCTCGGTGGCCGACTTGCCGCTCTCGGCCAGTGCCTCGCGCAGCAGCGTCGCGCGTGCGGCCGCGTCCAGCCCGGGCCGGGCGATCGCCAGGTTCACCGCCACGTGGTGCGCGGTGCGGGTGCGCCGCCACAGCGCGATGTGGCCCAGCAGCGCGCCGCCGGCCTGCAGCGTGCGCAGCGGCAGCAGGGCGAGCAGACGCAGCAGGAGGTAGGCGAGGTACATGTCGGCACGCATCCATCCAGTGTACGGGATAGCTGCGCTTCCACCGGCCGCGCGGCGCGCTTATGCTGCGCACTTCGCCCGTTGCCGAGTCGCCATGATCGCCCTGATCCAGCGTGTGCTCTCCGCCCGTGTCGAGGTCGAAGGCGAAAGCGTGGGCGCGATCGGTCCCGGCCTGCTGGCCCTGGTGGCGGTGGAGCCCCACGACGGCGAACCGCAGGCGCGGCGCATGCTGGAACGCCTGCTCGGCTACCGGGTGTTCGCCGACGCGGCCGGCAGGATGAACCGTTCGCTCGCCGACACCGGCGGCGGCCTGCTGCTGGTGAGCCAGTTCACGCTGGCCGCCGATACCCGTTCCGGCATGCGCCCCAGCTTCACCTCCGCGGCGGCGCCCGAGCATGGTCGGCGCTGGTTCGAGCGGCTGCTGGAACTGGCCCGCGCCGCGCATCCCGAGGTGGAAACCGGACGCTTCGGTGCCCATATGGTGGTGAGCCTGGTCAACGACGGGCCGGTGACGTTCCGGCTCGACACCGGCTGAACGCGCGGCGCGTCAGGACGCGCGCAAACCCACGTTCTGGCGCGATTTTTGCGTGCAGTCGCGACGAAATTTCCACCTTGAAAACTGGTCAAAAAAGCAGCACATCGCTATAATGTCCGGTTCTTGAACCCTGCGGCGGTCGGTGAATGAACAACAAAGTCCACGAGCAACAGTCCGAAATCAAGGCGCTCATCGCCAAGGGTCTCGAGCAGGGTTACCTGACCTACGCCGAAATCAACGATCACCTGCCCGACGACATCGTCGACGCGGAGCAGATCGAGGACATCATGGCGGTGCTCAAGGGCGTGGGCATCGAGGTGCACGACGCCGCACCGGACGCCGACCCGCTGGCCGACAATGCGCCCGGCGCCGGTCCCGACGACGAGGCGGCGGCCGAGGAAGCCGTCGCCCTGCTCTCCGCCGTGGACGCCGAGGTGGGCCGCACCACCGACCCGGTGCGCATGTACATGCGCGAGATGGGCACCGTCGAGCTGCTCACACGCGAAGGCGAGATCGCCATCGCCAAGCGCATCGAGGAGGGCCTCTCCCAGGTGCAGCAGGCGCTGGCCAGCTTCCCGCTCACCATCGAGCTGCTGCTGGAGGAATACGACCAGCACCTGGACGGCAAGCGCCGCCTGTCCGAGATCCTCGCGGGCTTCCTCGACCTGGAGGCCGCGGCCGACGCCGCGCGCCTGGAGGCCGAGGAGGCTGCCGCTGCCGCCGCCGAGGACGGCGACGGCGAGGGCGACGAGGAGGACGAGGACGACAGCAGCTCCGATGACGAGGAAGCCGGCTCCAGCGGCCCCGACCCCGAAGAGGTCAAGCGCCGCATGGAGCTGCTGCGCGATCACTACGCGAAGTTCCAGAAGGCCGCGGCCAAGGCCACCGGCATCACCGACAAGAAGATCGTCAAGCTGCGCGACCAGATGGCCGAGGAGTTCCTCAAGCTCAAGCTGCCCAGCGCGCTGATCGACGGCTTCGTGCGCAAGCTGCGCGAGGTGGTGGGCGACATCCGCCACCACGAGCGCGTGCTGATGGACATCTTCGTCAAGCAGGTGAAGATGCCCAAGGCCGAGTTCCTCAAGGCGTTCCCCAGCAACGAGGGCAACCTCGAGTGGGCCGCGGAGCTGTCCCGCAAGCGCCAGAAGTGGTCGCCGAACGTCAAGACCCATCGCGAGGCGATCGACGCCGAGCAGGAGAAGCTGGCCGCGATCGAGCAGAAGCTGTTCCTGCCGCTCACCGACATCAAGGAAATCAACCGTGCCATGGCCTCGGGTGAGGCCAAGGCGCGCCGCGCCAAGAAGGAGATGGTCGAGGCGAACCTGCGCCTGGTGATCTCGATCGCCAAGAAGTACACCAACCGCGGCCTGCAGTTCCTCGACCTGATCCAGGAAGGCAACATCGGCCTGATGAAGGCGGTGGACAAGTTCGAATACCGCCGCGGCTACAAGTTCTCGACCTACGCCACCTGGTGGATCCGCCAGGCGATCACCCGCTCGATCGCCGACCAGGCGCGCACCATCCGCATCCCGGTGCACATGATCGAGACGATCAACAAGCTCAACCGCATCTCCCGCCAGATGCTCCAGCAGTACGGCCGCGAGGCCACGCCGGAGGAGCTGGCCAAGGAGATGGACATGCCCGAGGACAAGATCCGCAAGGTGCTGAAGATCGCCAAGGAACCGATCTCGATGGAAACCCCGATCGGCGACGACGAGGACTCGCACCTCGGCGACTTCATCGAGGACTCCAACGCGTCCTCGCCGATCGACTCGGCCACCGAGACCGGCCTGATGGAGACCGTGCGCGACGTGCTCGCCGGCCTCACCCCGCGGGAGGCGAAGGTGCTGCGCATGCGCTTCGGCATCGACATGAACACCGACCACACGCTGGAAGAGGTCGGCAAGCAGTTCGACGTCACCCGCGAGCGCATCCGCCAGATCGAGGCGAAGGCGCTGCGCAAGCTGCGCCATCCCAGCCGCTCCGAGCAGCTGCGTTCCTTCCTCGACGTGGATTGACCCGGCAGCGCCAAGGCAGGGCAATGATGACGGCCGCGCAAGCGGCCGTCGTCGCATGCGGGTGCCGGTTGCGGTCCGGGGGGCGTGCGCCGGCGGCTCAGAAATGCCACAGTTTCAGCGGCTAGCATGCACGTCCGGCCAGGCCGCGCGGACCTCCGGCGGCTGCCGGCATCACCGCTCCGGCGTGGCCGGCCACGCCGGATGCCGCGAGACCTTCTGCCCCAGCACGTCAAGGAGCGCACAGACCCATGATGGAAACGCCACCGTCCATGGCCGCGCGAGCAGCCGCGACCCGTTACGACCGCACCACGATCGTGCTGCACTGGCTTACCGCGCTGCTGGTGCTCGTGCTTTTCGCGCTGGCCATGCTGTGGGACTTCGTGCCCCACGACCTGCGCAAGCAGATGCAGTCCCTGCACATCTCCCTGGGCATCGTGCTCGCCGCGGTGCTGGTGCTGCGGCTGGCGTGGCGCACCACGCGCGGCAGGCGGCTCCCGCTTGCCGTCGAAGGGCTGCAGGGCAAGGCGGCCAAGGCGATGCACTATCTGCTCTACCTGCTGCTGGTGATGCAGGTGGTGCTCGGTTTCGCCTGGCGCTGGGCGCAGGCCGAAACCTTCCAGTTCTTCGGCCTGTTCCCGCTGCGCTTCGCCAGCGTCAGGAACCGGCCGCTGTCGGACATCCTCGGCGATCTGCACGACGTCGTCGGTTGGACCATCGTGATTCTGGCCGGCCTGCATGCGGCGGTCGCGCTTGTCCATCACTACGTCCTCAAGGACGGCGTGCTGCAGCGAATGCTGGGCGGCAGCGCGCCATGAGCCGCCTGCACCTGGAATCGCACCGGGCGAGCCGGGCAGGCTGGTTGCGCGCGGCCGTGCTGGGCGCCAACGACGGCATCATCTCCACCGCCAGCCTGGTGCTGGGCATGGCTTCCGCCGCATCGGGCAGGAACGCCGTGCTGCTCGCCGGCGTGGCGGGCTGGATCGCCGGCGCGATGTCGATGGCGGCGGGCGAGTACGTATCGGTGAGTTCGCAGTCGGACACCGAGCATGCCGACCTGGCGCGCGAGCGCCGCGAGCTCACGGAAGACCCGGAGTCGGAAGCAAAGGAGCTCGCCCAGATCTATGTTGCGCGCGGACTCACGAAGGAACTGGCGCGGCAGGTGGCGGAGCAGCTCATGGCCCACGATGCCCTCAGCGCCCATGCGCGGGACGAGCTGGGCATTTCCGAACTCACGGCGGCGCGGCCGGTGCAGGCCGCGCTGACCTCGGCGGCGACCTTCTCCGTCGGCGCCGCCGCGCCGCTGCTGCTGGTGCTGGCGGCACCGGAATCCTGGCTGGTGCCGGTGGTGGCGACGGGTTCGATGCTGTGCCTCGCCCTGCTCGGGGTGGCCGGCGCCAGGACTGGCGGCGCGAAGGCAGCGAAACCGGCGCTGCGCGTCGTGCTGTGGGGCGCCCTGGCGATGGCGTTGACCGCGGGCATCGGCTTGCTGATCGGCAAGGCCGTATAGCGGGTTCGCCACGCGGCGGCGGCCGCACAGGCGGCCGCCGCCACATCCGGCGCGGGGCAGGCTCGGAACGCGGGTGGGCGCTCAGCCCATGTCGTAGAAGAACTGCTCGTGCACCACCTTGCCGTCGCGCACCTGGTACACGCCGATCTCGGCCATCTGCACGCGGCCGCGGCCCTTGAAGGTGACGTCCATCGCCATCGCCAGGCTGAACCAGTTGCCCGCTACCACCGGTTCGCTCACATCGTTCGCGTGCACCGCTTCCACCATCGCGGCAAACTGGCGACCCTTCTCGTAGATCGCGTCCAGCCCCTTCGCGTCGCCCAGCGCACCCGCCGGCGCGCCCGGCATCTCGATGCTCACCGCATCCTGCGCATACAGCTCCCGCTGCGCCTGCTCGTACTCGCCCTTGCGGCACAGCTCGGCCAGTCGCTTCGCCACGGCTTCGGTGTTCATGTGCGGACCTCCTCAGGGATGGGAAGACCAAGACTAGGCCGATTTGCTGACAGCGTGCTGTCAGCAGCCTCGCCGCGCGACGCCTGCGCCGCCCCCGTTGCCATGCCGGCCTGCCCTGCGTACCCAATGACGGGTCCCTGTGCGCGCTACACCATGGCTTGGCCAGTCTGGCCAGGCCGTGGTGTATCGGACTCGGGCACGCAGTGCATCGCGACAACCTGGAAATGGTGGTTGTGGAACTGCGTCAAGGCGCGCCATGCCCTTGCTTCCTGGCAAAGTACGCGGCGGCCTTCTCCGGGATGTCGCGCTCCTCCCCGACGCGGCGCCGCCAGGCAGGCGGTCGGGTCAACTCTTCAGCGAGACCGGCATCCTTCCGCGCCTTGCGGCAGCGCGGCCGACACTCCGCCCACGAAGCCAGGCGTACAGGCGGTGGCTCGAACGCCCGATCGCCCGGCACCTCGGCCAGCGGGTAGCCCCGCGCGATAGCCTGCTTCACTGCTCCGGTTTCGGACGCGTCTGCAAAATGCTTCCTGGCCATGCGCCCCCGATCCTCAACGGGCATGGCCAGGTGTCTGCGGGATGGGGCGTACCGCCCATGGTCGGCGCCGTGAGTCCCAACCTGGCACGCAAGCCAGTGGCCGGGCATGAGGCTGGCTGAGTGCCGCGGCCAGTCCACGATTTCTCCGGTGAATCGTGGCTCGGGCACGATTCTTGCCCCGTGACCAAGACGCGCCGCGTTCGATGTGGTGTCGGGAGTGTAAGATCTGCGCCGCGTGCGGCCAGGGGTGCATGTTCAGCCGTGCTCCACGGTATTTGTCGGCGGACTCGTCGACAAGCTGGGCGTGGCGCACCGGCATGGCGCGGTTGACGCAAACGGACTGACCTAGAGAGTCGCTTTCGGACGCGACAGGGGACAATAAAAATGGCGTGGTTCAATCGGGACAAGTCCCACTCTCCCGTCGCGAGCGTCCCGGCCCTGCCGCCGCGCCGGCCGCTGGTCATGGCCCTGGAGGCGCGCGTCATGTTCGACGGTGCAGCCGTCGCCGCGGCGGTCTCGTTCCGGCCAGAGCCGGCCGTGCATACGGCTCCGGCCGCGCATGGCGACGCGACTCACGCAGCGATGCATCGCCCCGCCGCGGTGTGGGCGGACGACGTGGCGCCGCATGCCCCCAGGCTCGTCGACCACGAACCCGCCGGCGGCACCGCCTCGCGCAGCGTGCTGTTCGTCGACGCGCGCATCCAGGACGCCGCCCTGCTCGCCCGCACCCAACCCGGAACCGAGGTGGTCTATCTGCAGCAGGGCCGCGACGGCCTGGCGCAGATACGCGATTACCTCGGCGCACACCCTGGCGCCGATTCCGTGCAGATCCTCGCCCACGGCCACGACGGCGACCTGTGGCTGGGCAACACCTATCTTTCCGCCGCCAATCTCCGCACGCATGTCGTCGAACTCCGGCAAATAGGTGCCGACGTCAAGGCCGGCGGAAACATCCAGATCTACGCCAGCGACACGGCCGCCGGCGGCAAGGGTCTGGTCCCTGTCGGCTCGCTGGCCGAACTCACCGGGCGCGACGCTGCCACATCGGGCACCCGCATCGGCGTGGGCCATCACTGGAACCTGAATGCCACGGGCGAAAGCCCGGTCCGCTTCACCGGCTCGCTGGCGCGCGCCATCGACAGTTCCCGCGATACGGCCGCTCAAGCGGCGGACAGGCAAGTCGTCTTCATCAATTCGAACGTCGCCGGTCTCCAGTCGCTCGTCGCCGGTTTGCGCGCTGGCGAGCAGTACGTCTTGCTCGACTCGACGAAGGATGGGCTCCTGCAGATCGAGCAGTATCTGCAGGAGCACCCGGGCGTGAGCGCCATCCACCTCGTGTCGCACGGCGCCAAGGGCGAGTTCCAGGTCGGCAGCACGTGGATCAACGAGGCCGACTTTTCGGCGTACAGCGCCGATTTCGCGCAGATCGGCGGTGCGATGAAGGCGGGTGGCGACTTCTTGATCTATGGGTGCGACGTCGCCGGAAACGCGGACGGCAAGGCGCTCGTGCAGCAGATCGCGTCGGTGACGGGGCTGAACGTGGCGGCATCGACCGATGCGACGGGCGCAGCCGCGTTGGGCGGCGACTGGACGCTCGAATATGACGCAGGCGCCGTGCATACGCCGGTGATCTTTTCGACGGCGGCTGAGCAGCGATACGGCGCATTGTTGGCGGTGACGAATGAAACGTATGACAGCGAACTCGGCTACGTGACGCCAGGCGGCGCATCGGGCGTCACGTCGTTTTCGCTCGGCGCCTTCACGTACACGATGGATCAGTCCGTCGAGTTTGCCGTCGACAGTACGACCGTCAATCAAGGCGGCACGCCGCCGTTGACCACGGGTCCGAGCGATGGGGTGCTGTTCGGCAATGTGCAAGGCACGCAGTTGACGTCGATGACGATGGCGTTGACGAACGGCGACAAGATGGCTGTCCAGAGTTTCGATGTCGACACGTTCGGCGGAGCGGTGACCGTCGAGGGGCTGAATTCGTCCGGTACAGTTGTCGCATCATTGGCGATCAATGGTTCCACGAGTCATGTGGATCTTTCGAGCATCGCGGGATTTGCCGGCATTACCTCCCTGCGACTTCGCGAGACGGACGGCTTCTTCCTGACGCCGACACTCAACAACTTTGCCTATGTCGACCTGTCGTCGCCGCCGGTCGTGACGGCTAGCGGCGGCAGCACCGCTTTCGTCGAAGCGGACAACACCGCGTCTACGCCCGTCGCGGTCGATAGCGGGTTGACGTTGACCGATGGCGATGCGACCACCGCAAAGCAAGGCACGGTCGGCATTACGGGCAATTTTTCGAGCGGGCAGGATGTGCTGGCGTTCGTCAACACCAGTGCCGCGACATACGGTGACATTTCCGCCAGCTACAACAGCAGCACCGGCGTGTTGACGCTTACCTCGGCAAGCGGCACGGCATCTATCGCGCAATGGCAGAGCGCCTTCCGGGCGGTCACCTACACCGATACGGCGGTGTCGCCGAACACTTCGACACGTACCGTCAGTTTCACGTTGACGAGTGACGCGTATTCGTCGTCCAGTAACACGGTCACAAAAAACGTGACCGTCGCGGCTACCGACCAAACGCCGATCGTCACGACGACGGGCGGCACGACCACCTACGCCGATGGAGCATCGGCGGTCACCATCGACAGCACCATCTCGGTCAGCGATCTGGACAACACGACGCAAGCGTCGGGCACCGTGTCCATCTCCGGCGGCTTCCATAGCGGCGATGCGCTCTTGTTCACGAACAACGGCTCGACGATGGGCAACATCACGGCCTCGTACAATGCGGCGACGGGCGTGCTGACGCTGACGTCCGCCGGGGCGACGGCCACCGATGCTCAATGGGGGCACGCACTGTCGGCGGTCACCTTCTCGAGTTCGAGCACGACGCTTGGCGCCCGGACGATTTCCTTCGCGACGAGCGACGGCACGAAGACGAGTACGGCGGCCACCGACACGGTCAACGTCGTTAATCCGCTTCAACTGACGGCCGATTCGGGCTCGGCCGCGTTCGTGGCCGGCGACAACACCGCGTCGACGCCGGTGACCGTCGATCCGGGGTTGACGGTGACCGATACGGCCGTCGGTACGCTGTCATCGGCGACCGTCGCCATTTCGGGCAACTTTACGAGCGGCGAAGATTTCCTGCAGTTCACGAACGACGGTTCGACGATGGGCAACATCACGGCCGGCTCGTTCAATCAGATCACCGGTACGTTGACGCTCACTTCCGCCGGCTCGACTGCAACGCTTGCGCAATGGCGCAGCGCGCTCGATTCGATCCAATACACCGATGTGGCGGTGACGCCTAATGCTCTCACGCGCACCGTGAGCTTCTCGGCCGTGGACAGCGCCGGCAACACGAGCAGCACGGTCACGCGCGACGTAACCGTGACAGCGACCGATCAAACGCCGATCGTGACGACGACGGGAGGTACGACGAGCTACGTGGGCGCGTCCTCGGCCGTGAGGATCGATGGCGGCATCTCGGTCAGCGATTTGGACAATACGACGCAATCGTCGGGCACGGTGTCGGTCTCGGCCGGGTTCCACAGCGGCGACACGCTGAGTTTCACCAATGACGGCTCGACGATGGGCAACATCACGGCCTCGTACAACGCGGCGACGGGCGTGCTGACGTTGACGTCCGCCGGGGCCACGGCCGATACGGCGCAGTGGGCTGCCGCGCTCAAGGCCGTTTCGTTTTCCAGCACGAGTACGACGTACGGCAGCCGGACGATCTCGTTTGCCACGAGCGACGGTACGAAGACGAGCACAGCGGCGACCGATACGGTGAACATGACGGCGCCGCCGGTCATCGCGACCGACTCGGGGTCGGCAGCATTCGTCGCGGGCGACAACGCGACGTCGACGCCGGTGGCGATCGACTCGGGCTTGACGGTGACCGACGGCAGCGCGACGACGCTCGGGTCGACGACGGTGGCGATCACCGGTGGTTTCCACAGCGGCCAAGACGTGCTCGCGTTCACGAACGACGGCACAACGATGGGCAACATCGCGGCTTCGTACGACTCGGCCACGGGCGTATTGACGCTGACCTCGGCCGGCACGACGGCCACGCTGGCCCAGTGGCAGAGCGCGCTGCAATCGGTGACGTACACCGACACGGCCATCACGCCCGACAACACGACGCGGACGGTCAGCTTCACGACGGTGGACGGTGCGGGCAATGCAAGCAACACCGCAACGCGCACTGTCACGGTGACCGACACCGATCAAACCCCGATCGTGACGACGACAGGCGGCACGACGAGTTATGTGGGCGCATCGGCGGGCGTGACTATCGACGGCGGCATCACCGTCACCGATCGCGACAACACGACGCAGACGTCGGCGACCGTGGCGGTAACGGGCAATTTCCAAAGCGGCGACACGTTGAGCTTCACCAACGACGGCTCGACGATGGGCAACATCCAGGCGTCGTATAGCGCCGGGTCTGGTGTTCTGTTGCTGACGTCGATAGGCGGGACTGCCACCAATGCCCAATGGGCGAGCGCGCTCAAGTCGGTCACGTTCTCGAGCACGAGCACGACCTACGGCAGCCGCACGATCTGGTTTCAGATAAACGACGGCACCAAGAACAGTGCGCAGGCGGCGGACACGGTCGACATCACGGCGCCGCCGAAGGTCACGACCGATTCGGGCTCTGCCGCATTCGTGGCAGGGGACAACACGACCTCGACGCCGGTGACGATCGACGCAGGGGTGACGGTGACCGACGGCAGCGCGGCCACGCTGGCAAGCACGACCGTTGCGATCACGGGCGGTTTCCACTCGGGCGAAGACGTGCTGGCGTTCGCCAACGACGGCGCGACGATGGGCAACATCGCGGCTTCGTACAACGCGGCCACGGGCGTGCTGACGCTGACCTCGGCCGGCACGACGGCCACGCTGGCGCAGTGGCAGAGCGCACTACAGTCGATCACGTACACCGACACGGCCATCACGCCGAACAACACGACGCGCACGGTCAGCTTCACGGCGGTGGACATCGCAAGCAACACGAGCGCGACGGCGACCCGCACGGTGACGGTGACCGACACGGATCAAACACCGGTCGTGACGACGACCGGCGGTGCGGCCAACTACGTCGGCGGCACGTCGGCAGTGACGATCGACGGCGGCATCTCCGTCACCGACCTCGACAACACGACACAGTCGAGTGGGACGGTATCCATCGCGGGCGGCTTCCACAGCGGCGATACGCTGACGTTCGTCAACACGAACTCGGCCACGTTCGGCAACATCGTCGGTTCGTACAACGCGGCGACGGGCGTGCTGACGCTGACGTCCTCCGGTGCGACGGCCACCGATGCGCAGTGGTCGAGCGCGCTGTCCGCAGTAACGTTCTCGGCGGGATCGAGCGCGACGCCGGGCAACCGCACGATTGCGTTTGCGACGAGCGACGGCACGAAGACGAGCGCCGTGGCGACCGACACCGTTTCGGTGCTCGGTCCGCCCACGATCGTGACCGATTCGGGCTCGGCCGCATTCGTTGCGGGCGACAACACCGCCTCGACCCCGGTCACGATCGATTCCGGCCTGACGGTGACGGACGGCGCCGCATCGACGCTGTCCTCGGCGACGGTGGCGATCACCGGCAACTTCCACTCGGGCGAGGATGTGCTCGGCTTCACGAACACGAGTTCGGCGACGTACGGCAATATCGCCGCGTCGTACAACGCGGCCACGGGCGTGCTGACGCTTTCGTCAACGGGCAACACGGCGACGCTGGCGCAATGGCAGGCGGCGCTGGACGCGGTGACGTACACCGACACGGCGGTGACGCCGAATGCGGCGACGCGCACGGTCAGCTTTGCGGTGGTGGATACGGCGGCCGTGACGAGCAATACGGCCACGCGCACGGTGACGGTGGCCGACACGGATCAAACACCGGTCGTGACGACGACCGGCGGTGCGACCAACTACGTCGGCGGCACGCCGGCGGTGACGATCGACGGCGGCATCTCCGTCACCGACCTCGACAACACGACGCAGTCGAGCGGGACGGTATCGATCGCGGGCGGCTTCCACAGCGGCGATACGCTGACGTTCGTCAACACGAGCTCGGCCACGTTCGGCAACATCGTCGGTTCGTACAACGCGGCGACGGGCGTGCTGACGCTGACCTCGGCCGGCGCGACGGCGACGGATGCGCAGTGGTCCGACGCGCTGTCGGCGGTGGCGTTCTCCAGCACCAGCACCAGCTACGGCAACCGCACGATCGCCTTCGCCACGAGCGACGGCACGAAGACCAGCGCGGCGGCCACCGACACGGTCGACCTGCTGGGGCTGCCAAAGGTCACGAACGTCAGCAGCACGACGCCTGATGGCAGCTACAAGGCCGGCGACACGATCTACCTTACGGTCTCCTTCGACCAGGCGGTCACGGTGGACACGTCCGGCGGCTCGCCGATGCTGCAGATGGAAACCGGCGGCGTCGACCACGACGCGGTCTACGTCTCCGGTTCAGGCGGCACTACGCTGACCTTCGCCTACGTCGTGCAGGCAGGCGATGTCAGCGCCGATCTGGACTATGCCTCGACCGCGGCGCTCTCGCTCGATGGCGGCACCATCCGCAGCGCGCAGGGTGTCGACGCGGTGCTGACCCTGCCGGCCACCGGCAGCGGCGCCTCCATCGCCGGGCAGCACGCCATCGTGGTGGACGGCGTCGCGCCTGTCGTCGTTTCCGTGGGCGCTCCGGCCGACGGCATGTACGTCGCCGGCCAGGCGCTTGATTTCACGGTCAACTACAGCGAGGCGGTGACGGTGGATACCAGCGGCGGCACGCCGCGCATCGCCGTGACCCTGGCCACCGGCGGAACGGTGTACGCGGACTACGTCTCGGGCAGCGGCACTACCGCGCTGCTGTTCCGCTACACCGTGGCCGACGGCCAGGCCGATCCGGATGGCGTCACCCTGGCGGGCGCGATCCAGGTCAACGGCGGCGGCATCCACGATGCGGTGGGCAATGCCGAGGTCGACACGCTCCACGGCGTGGCTTCCACCACGGGCGTGCGCGTCGACGCCCTGGCGCCCACGGCCAGCATCACGGTGGCCGACACCGCGCTGAAGGCCGGCGAGACGAGCCGGGTCACGATCACCTTCAGCGAGGCGGTCCACGGTCTGGCCACCGATGACTTCACCGTCGCCAACGGCAGCCTGGGCGGCCTGGCCTCCGGCGACGGCGGGATCACCTGGACGGCGATTTTCACGCCGAACGCCGACGTCACCGCCACGAGCAACGCGATCACGCTGGACATGAGCCGCGTGGCCGATGCATCCGGCAATGCGGGCCGCGGCACCACGGCATCGAACAGCTATGCCATCGATACGCATGCACCGCGCGTCGTGGCGATTGATCGCAGCGATGCCAGCCCCAACAGCGGCCGGCAGGGCCTGGACTACACGGTGACGTTCGACGAAGCCGTCAGCGGCGTGGACGCCGCGGACTTCACGCTTGCCACGACTGGCAGCGCCCATGCCGCCATCGCCGGCGTCACCCGCGTCGACGGTCATACCTATACCGTGCACCTGGACAACGTGGGCGGCACCGGCAACCTCCGGCTGGACCTGGTCGCCGACGGCAGCGGGATCGCGGATGCGGCCGGCAACGGGCTGGCCGCCGGCACACAGGGACAGGCCTACGTGGTCGGCGGCGTCAGCCCGATGGTGCTGCCGCCGGTGGCGCCCATGCCGACGGCAACCGCTTTTGCGCACGATCCGGCCGTCTCGCTGCTG
Organism: Rhodanobacter aciditrophus; assembly: GCF_050026795.1. NCBI lineage: Bacteria > Pseudomonadati > Pseudomonadota > Gammaproteobacteria > Lysobacterales > Rhodanobacteraceae > Rhodanobacter > Rhodanobacter aciditrophus. Next base: position 183,308 of record NZ_JALBWP010000009.1, on the reverse strand, counting down.
ACGACGGTATCCGCGGCGGAGCTGCCGACGATCTACTTCGGCGAGGCGGCGCCGCCTCGCGGCGTCGAGTTGCCGCTCCAGGCCGCTGGCGGGGTGCTCGACGGGCTGGCCATCCTGGCGTCCCGGCCGCAGGACATGCCGGGGCGTGCCGGGTGGGCCGCCCCCGGCTGGCCCGGTCTGCTGGCGATCGAGGCAAACACGGCCTTCAGCCTCCCGCTGCCGGGCCTGGACATCCTGCAGGTGAGCGCGGCCGATGGCCGTCCGCTGCCCCCCTGGCTCGTGTTCGACCCGGTGGCCGGCACGCTGACAGGCACGCCGCCACGTGATTTCAGCGGCGCGCTGGCGCTGGTCCTCACGGTCCGCGACAGCCACGGCCAGGTCCATGACGTGCCGCTGCAGCTGCTTGCCGCCAAGGCCGCCCGGGAATCGCACGAAAGCCGACCGGCGGTCACGGCCAAGCCCCCGCTGGCCCAGCAGTTCGGTACGCAGCGCCATGGCGTCGACCGCGCGGCATTGCTGCGCCAGCTTGCAGTCGCCAGGCGCCAGGCCGCTTCCGTGCAGGCGCATCCGTGATGCCGACCCGTACGTACGAAATCGCCCCTGTTCCTCCCGTTAAGGAGAGTCACGTCTTGTCCTTGCCCCTGGTGTTTCCCAAGAAAGCGCTCGCCGCCGCGCTCGGTACCCTGATCCTCGCCGGATGCGCGATCCATCCACGGCCGCTTACGCTCGAGCAGCGCCAGGCCGCGCTGGCCGCCGACAGCCGGGCGATGTTCGCCGAGCAGGCACCGGTGAGCGGTCCGATCACGCTGGACGAGGCGATGGCGCGCGCGCTCAAGTACAACCTGGACCATCGCGTGAAGATGATGGAAGAGGCGCTGGCGCAGCGGCAGCTGGACCTGTCCAACTTCGACCTGCTGCCGCAGCTCACCGCCGCGGCCGGCTACACCACGCGCGACAACGTGCTGGCCTCCTCCTCGCAGGACATCGTCACCGGCCAGCAGTCGCTGGTGCCCTCGACCTCGAGCGAGCAGAATGCGCGGCGCGCAGACCTGGGCCTGTCCTGGAACGTGCTGGACTTCGGCGTGAGCTATTACGGTGCCCGCCAGCAGGCCGACCGCGTGCTCGCCGCGCAGCAACGCCGGCGCAAGGTGGTGCAGCTGCTGATGCAGCAGACACGCGAGGCCTACTGGCAGGCCGCCGGGGCGCAGAAGCTGCAGGCGCAGATCGAGCCGCTGCTCGCGCAGGCGCAGCAGGCGCTGGGCGATTCGCAAGCGATCGAGAAACAGGGTCTGAAGGACCCGCTGCAGTCGCTGGCCTACCAGCGCGAGCTGCTCGGCCTGGTGCTGCAACTGGAGTCGATCCGCGACGAACTGGCGCAGGCCAAGCCCAAGCTCGCCTCGATCATGAACCTGGAGCCCGGCAAACCGTTTGAGCTGGCGCCGCCGGAGGGTTTCGCCGAGCCGAAGCTCGGGATCGCCCCGGAGAAGATGGAGGAGACCGCGCTGCTCAACCGTCCCGAGCTGATCGAGGCCAGCTACAACGAGCGCATCGGCCTCAACGAGACGCACAAGGCAATGGCCAAGCTGCTGCCCGGCATCGAGCTGTCGGCCGGTGCGCACTACGACAGCAACAATTTCCTGGTCAACAACGAATGGCGCGACGCCGGCCTGCAGGTCAGCTGGAACCTGCTCAACCTGCTCAACGCCAAACACATCAAGGCCGCGGCCAAGGCGCAGTACGACCTCGCGCGCGAGCAGCGCCTGGCGCTGAACATGGCGGTGCTGACCCAGGTACACGTGGCTTACATCGACTACGCCAGCCGCAAGCAGCAGTTCGAATGGACGCAGCAGCTCAACGATGTCGAGCAGCGCATCCTGGAGCACACGCGCAACGCCACCGCGGCCGACGCGCAGGGCAAGCTGAGCGAGATCCGCGCGGCCACCAGCGCGCTGATGGCCGCGCTGCGGCTCTACCAGAGCTACGCCGCCTACCAGGGCGCGTATGGCCAGATGGTCGCCACGCTGGGCCTGGACCCGGTGCCGGCAACCGTCGCCGGCCACGACCTGCCCTCGCTGGAAAAGGCCATCCACGAGACGGAGCAGCAGTGGAGCGAGGGCGCCGCGCAGTGAGCATTCCGATGAGAGCCTGTTCGCGGGCGACGCTCCAGGGCGGGCAGCAACAACGGAGCATCGTCCGCAGGCACGCTCCTGCCGCCGCGGTCACGCTGCTGTTCGCACTGTCCGGTCTGAGCGCCGCCCGGGCCCAGGATGCCGGCCCGGCCGATGCCGCCGGGCGCATCCGCGCGCAGCTGGTCGCGCAGCACGACGTGGAAATCTCCAGCGAGGTGGCGGCCAAGATCGCCCGGCTGCCGCTGAAGGAAGGCGATGCGTTTGCCAGGGGCGACCTGCTGGTCGCCTTCGACTGCGGCCTCTACCAGGCGCAGCTGGCCAAGGCCGAGGCCACCGCGGATGCGGCCCGGCGCGAACAGGAAATCACCGGCAAGCTCGCCGCGCTGCACTCGGCCGGCGCACTCGATGTGGCACAGGCGCAAGCCCGCGCCAAGGAAGCCGCTGCCGATGCCTCCTACATGCGCACCATGGTGGGCAAGTGTGCCATCCACGCACCGTTCGCGGGCCGCGTTGCCAAGCGCGATGTGGCGCCGTTCGAATACGTCACGCCAGGCAAGCCGCTGCTGGAGATCCTGGATGCCGACGCGCTGGAAGTGAAGCTGATCGTACCGTCGAAGTGGCTGGCCTGGCTCAAGCCCGGCGTGAAGTTCACCGTGCACGTGGACGACCTTGGCACCGATTACCCCGCGCAGGTGACGCGCCTTGGCGCCAGCATCGACCCGGTCAGCCAGACCGTCGGCGTGAGCGGGCGCATCCTCGATGCGCATACCGAGCTGCTGCCCGGCATGAGCGGCTGGGCGAGCTTCCCGGGACGGAAATGACCCCGCGGCGCCCGATCCGCCCAAGCACGGCCAGCCGCGGTTCCATCTGCAGGGTGCGGTGGGGGAGCACGACTGCCGGGGTGCCGGGGTGACCACCGTCAGCGCCTCCATCCAGGGCCTGCTCGGCCTGCTCCAGCTGGGCCAGCGCACGCGCGCTGCCGCAGGCGTGGAGGAACTGGGCTTCATCGCCGTGAACGAGACCCGCGTGGTGCTGGCCTATCGCCAGGCGGCGCTGTGGCTCGATGGCGACGCGCGCCGGGTGGCCGCGCTGTCGGGTGTGCCGCATGTGGACCCGGGCACACCCTACGTGCAGTGGCTGGCGCGGCTGTTCCGCGAACTGGCGCCACTGCCGGCGCCACGCGCGGTAGACGTCCACGCGCTGCCGCCGTTGCTGGCCGAGGAATGGGGCAGCTGGCTGCCGGCGCATGCGCTGGCCGTCCCGCTGCCGCACGCCGGGAGCGGCCGGCAAGGTGTGCTGCTGCTGGCGCGCGACGAAGCCTGGGGCGAGGACGAGCTGACGCTGACGGGCGAGCTTGGCGCGCTCTTCGGCCATGCCCTGTTTGCGCTGCGCCCGCGCGAGCGCTGGTGGCGTGCCCTGGTGACCCTCCTTCGAACACGTCGGCTGTGGTGGAAGATCGCGCTGGGCGTGCTGGTTGCCGCCGCGATTCCCGTGCGGCTGTCCGCGCTGGCGCCGGCAGAAGTGACCCCGACCGATCCGTTCGTGGTGCGATCACCGCTTGATGGCGTGATCGACCGCCTGGCGGTGGTGCCCAACCAGGCGGTGGCCAGGGGCGCGCCGCTGTTCGACCTGGACGCGACCACCCTGCGCGGCCGGTACGCCAGCGCCCGCAAGGCCTACGAGACGGCGCTGGAGGAATACCGGCAGAGCGCCCAGCTGGCGGTCACCGACGACAAGAGCAAGCTGCAGATGGCCGAGCGCCTGGGCGACCTGAAGCAGAAGCAGGTCGACCTCGACTACACCGCCGACCAGCTCGCGCGCGTGCAGGTGAAGGCCGAGCGCGCCGGCGTGGCGGTGTTTGCAGACGTCAACGACTGGACCGGCAGGGCGGTATCCGTGGGCGAGAAGGTGCTGGTGCTGGCCGACCCGGCGAAGGTCGAGCTGACCGGTTACCTGCCGGTGGGCGACCAGCTCGCGCTCAAGCCCGGCGCGGACGTGACCTTCTACCCCAAGGCCTCGCCGTTCACCGCCTATCACGCCAGGGTGGACAGCGTGGCCTACAAGGCGGCGCCCACGGACGAAGGCATCCTCGCCTATCGCATCAAGGCGCATTTCGTCGGCTCTGGCGTGCCGCCGCGGCTGGGCCTGATGGGTACCGCGCGCCTGTATGGCGGCCACGTGCCACTGGCGTACCTGCTGCTGCGGCGGCCGCTGGCGACGTTGCGCCAGTGGTTGGGCTGAACGCATGCAACCGGATCCCACCAGGACGCCGTTGCCGCCGCTGCGGCAGGAACTGACGCTCAACCCCGCGCCGGCGGCGCCGGACGGGTCGCCCTGCTGGACCCTGCACGATCCGGCCACCAACCAGTTCTACCAGCTTGGCTGGGCCGCGTTCGAGATACTTTCGCGCTGGTCGCTGGGAACGGCTGAGGCGGTGGTCGAGGCGGTCAACGCGCAGACCACGGTGCCGGTCGAGCTCGAGGACGTTACCGCCCTGTCGTATTTCCTCGCGGGCCATCACCTGACCCTGGCAGTGGGCGCAGGCGACACGGCGTGGCTGGCCGCCTCCGCCGCGCGGCATCGTCCCGGTGTGGCGATGTGGCTGTTGAAGAACTACCTGTTCCTGCGCGTACCGCTGGTGCGGCCGATGCCGTTCCTGCGTCGCGCCTATCCGTGGATCGCCTTCGTCTATCGCCGCGGCTTCTGGTGGCTGACGCTGGCCGCGCTGCTGCTGGGGCTGTACCTGGTGTCGCGGCAGTGGGACAGCTTCGTGCATACCTTCCACGCGTACGGCACCTGGCAGGGCCTGCTCGGCCTGGCGCTGGCGCTGTCCTTCGCCAAGGTGCTGCACGAACTCGGGCACGCGTTCACCGCGTATCGCCACGGCTGCCGCGTTCCCAGCATGGGCATCGCGCTGCTGGTGATGTGGCCGGTGCTGTTCACCGATACCAACGAGGCGTGGAAGCTGAAGTCGCGCCGCGCCCGGTTGCAGATCGGCGCGGCCGGGGTGCTGGCCGAGCTGATGCTGGCCGCGTGGGCGACGCTGCTGTGGAGCTTCCTGCCGGACGGCCCGCTGCGCGCCGGCGTGTTCATGCTCGCCACCAGCACCTGGCTGGTCACCGTGGCGATCAACGCCAGCCCGTTCACCCGCTTCGACGGCTACTACCTGCTGGGCGACTGGCTCAACGTACCCAATCTGCACGAGCGCACCTTTGCCCTCGGCCGCTGGTGGCTGCGCGAGAAGCTGTTCGGCTTCGGCGAGGCACCGCCCGAAGCGCTGCCGCCGCGGCTGCACCGTTTCCTGATCGGCTTTGCCTGGGTCACCTGGATCTACCGGTTCGTGCTGTTCCTGTCGATCGCACTGCTGGTGTTCCACGTGTTCTTCCGTGCGTTGGGCTTCGTGCTGATGGGGGTGGAGATCGGCTTCTTCCTGGCACTGCCGATCGCCCGCGAACTGGTCGTGTGGTGGCGCCGGCGCGCCGAGCTGCGCCGGAACAGGCAGACGATCCGCACGGGCGTGCTGGCCACGATGCTGGCGCTGGCGCTGCTGCTGCCGTGGCAGCGCGACGTGCGTGCGCCGGCCGTGCTGGGCCAGGCGCAGGCGCAGGTCGTCTACGTGCCGCGGCCGGCGCAGCTGGTGCAGCTGGCGGTACACGAGGGCCAGCAGGTCGAGGCCGGCGCGGTGCTGGCACAACTGCAGGCGCCAGAGCTGGACTACCGGCTGGCAAGCGCCGAGCAGCAGGCCGCACAACTGCGATGGCAGGTCCGGCAGCAGCCGTTCGACGAGGATCTGCGCGCCCTCGGTCCGGCATTGCGCAAGCGCTGGGACGCCGCGCGCGAGGCGGTCGCCGGCTACCGCGCCGAACGCGCCCGACTCACGCTGCGCGCGCCCTTCGCTGGCCGGGTGGTCGACGTGGCAGCGGGACTGCATGCCGGCGAATGGCTCAAGGGTGGCGAGCCCTTGCTGGGCGTGGTCGGCGCCGGTGGCGCCAAGGGCGACGCGTTCGTCGGAGAGGCCGCGCTCGCACGGGTGCGTGCCGGCCAGGCGGTGGATTTCATCGCCACACTGCCGGAGCAGCCGACCCTGCATTGCCGTGTCGCCGACGTGGATCGCCTGAATCTGGCCGCTCTGGACGAACCCTACGTGGCCAGCATCTACGGTGGCGAGGTGCCCAGCGTGCGCCGCCCCGACGGTAGCCTCGCTCCGCTGGACTCGACCTTCCGCCTGCGCTTCGATGCGTGCGACGCCGCTGGCGCGCTGCCACGCGAGCTGCCGGGCCAGGCGATCGTCCATGGCGGGGCGCAGAGCATGGCCGGGCAGTTTGCCCGCTGGTTCGGGGCCATTGCGCGACGAGAGCTTGGCTTCTGAGGCAACACCGGCGTTTCGCCCGTCGCCAGGCGCCAGGCGGAGGCGTGTACAGAATTTTGCGTAACCGGGATTCGGGCTAAAGCGGAGGGAGTCGCCCCCTGGGCTCGATCGCAAAGCGCTTGAGCGCCGTCTTCCGATCACGGATCGGCGGCGCCCGCTTTTTGCTGATGTCGCGCAAGGCCAGGTGGGGCGGCTTCATTGGCGCTTCGCCGCTGGGGAAGGCGAAGCGGCGTTTGGCCGGCTTGCGCAGACTCATGTTCGCCGGCTCGGTGATCGGTAGGTCGATGAAATCCAGCCTGGCGCGCGAACTGGCCCTGGATGCCTTGCTCATGGCGAACTGGCGTCGCCGCCCAACGTCGGAGGTCGTCATTCACTCCGATCAGGGCGCGCAGTACGACAGCGACGACTGGCGGCGCTTCTGCCGGGAACACGGCTTGGCGGTAAGCATGAGCCGGCGCGGCAACTGCTGGGACAACTCGGTGGCCGAGTCCTTCTTCAGCAGCCTGAAGAAGGAACGTGTACGCAGTCGGGTGTACGCCAGTCGTGAAGAGGCCCGCAGCGATGTGTTCGACTACATCGAGGTGTTCTACAACCGTCAGCGACGGCATGGACACATGGGCGGCCTTGTGCCCATGATGTTTGAGGAGATCAACTCAAAAAGCAGCGCCTAACCGTCTACGAAAGCGGGGGCGTACCTCTTGGTGTTGGCCAAATTATGCAAGACGTCTGCGGCCAATCTTTGCAAGATCGCGCAGCTCCTTCCCCTATACTTCGCCGTCGCCGGGCCTATAGCTCAACGGTTAGAGCAGGGGACTCATAATCCCTTGGTTCCAGGTTCGAATCCTGGTGGGCCCACCAGCCGTTCCAGCCACCCCTCCAACTGCTGCAGCACCTGGCTGCGGCCGGGCTCGGCTTCGTTGAACAACTCGTGGTAGAGCGCCGCGAAGTAGCGCGTGGTGAGTTGCTTCGTGCGTGCGGCGGCGGCGGAGAAATCGCGGCTGCCAGCGGCGTCGACCAGCGCGTCGTCGCCGGCTACCAGCAGCAGGGTGGGCACGTCGAGCCGGGCGGCCTCGGCGATGCAGGCGGCGCCGGCACGGAAGATGAAGTCGGCAAGGCGCGGGCTGACGCGGTCGTGGCACAGCGGGTCGGCGCGGTACGCGGCCGCGACATGCGGGTCGTGACTCAGGCGCTCCAGATCGAGCCCGTTGCGCAGCGGCAGGTTCGGCAGCAGATGGGCGAGTGTCGCGGCCAGCCGCTGCAGCCCCCGGGAGGCATGGCTGCGCAATGCGGGCGAAGAAAGCACCAGTGCCTTCGGCGTGATGCGTTCGTCCAGCACGGCGCGCAAGGCGACGAGTCCGCCCATGCTGTGACCGAGCAGCAGCGGCGCGGTGCCCAGCGTGCGTGCGTAGTCGGCGTACACCACGGACAGGTCGGCCGGCAGATCGTCCGGGTGCCCGAGCACGCCGCGCGGTCCGGGGCTCTGGCCGTGGCCGCGCTGGTCGTAGGCGCGCACTGCGCAGCCGCGTGCGTTGAACCAGCGTGCGAGGCGGTCGTAGCGGCCGGCATGCTCGCCCAGGCCGTGCACGATCAGTACGCCGCCGCGCGCCTGCGGCAGCGGCCAGTCGTGCACGCACAGCGGCTGGCCGTCCGGCATCGGCAGGCGACGAAGGGAGGCTCGCGCCGCCGGCTGCGCGGAAACGGAATTCGATGACGCCACCTGCATGGGCTTGCCGTCCTGCGGGTTCCGGTTGTGTCGCGGAGTCGATGGCGGCAAGCATACGCAGCGCGTGGCGAACCGCCAGCCCGGCATGGGCGTCCGCGTAGAATTTCACGGGGCCGCCCCCATGATGTGACGTACCCATGCCCGCGGACTCTCTCAAGCTGCCAGGTTTCCACCCCGCCGTCGCCGCCTGGTTCGCCGGCCGCTTTGTCGCGCCTACCGCGGCGCAGGCGCAGGCGTGGCCGGCGATCCGCACCGGTGGCCACGTGCTGGTGGCCGCGCCCACCGGTTCGGGCAAGACGCTTACCGCCTTCCTCGCCGCGATCGACGCGCTGGTGCGCGAGGGCCTGGCGAACGGCGGTGCGCTGCCGGACGAGACGCGGGTGGTCTACGTGTCGCCGCTGAAGGCGCTCTCCAACGACATCCACGTCAACCTGGAAGAGCCGCTGGAAGGCATCCGCGCCGAACTGGGCAAGCTCGACCTGCCCGAGGTGACGATCCGCACCGCGGTGCGCACCGGCGACACGCCGCAGGCCGAACGCGCATGGATGCGCAAGACGCCGCCGCACATCCTGGTCACCACGCCGGAGTCGCTGTACATCCTGCTCGGTTCCGCCTCCGGTCGCGAGATGCTGCAGAGCACGCGCAGCGTGATCGTCGACGAAATCCACGCCGTCGCCGGCAGCAAGCGTGGCGCGCACCTGGCGCTGACGCTGGAACGGCTGGAGGCGCTGTGCCAGCGGCGTTTGCAGCGCATCGGCCTGTCGGCGACGCAGAAGCCGATCGAGGAGGTGGCGCGATTCCTGGCAGGTGCGGCGTCTCCTCCCTCTCCCCTCCGTGGCGCGCGGGAAGCGGCCATGGATGGCCGCGGCATCGAGGAGCGAGGAGAGGGTGGGGGTGAGGGAGCAAGTTCGCCGCAGCTTTCATCAGAGCACGCCTCGGGAGATGTCCCCGCAAGCACCCGCCCCTCACCCTGCCCTCTCCCCAAGGGGGAAAGGGATAGCGTGACCATCATCGACACGGGGTACACCCGCAAGCGCGACCTCGCGCTCGAACTCCCGCCGCTGCCGCTGGAAGCGGTGATGTCCAACGACTGCTGGGAGCTGGTTTACAACCGCATCGCGCAACTGGTGCAGGCGCACCGCACCACCCTGGTGTTCGTCAACACGCGGCGGCTGGCCGAGCGCGCGGCGCGGCATCTCTCCGAGCGGCTGGGCAAGGAGGCCGTCGCCGCACACCACGGCAGTCTGGCGAAGGAGCAGCGCCTCGACGCCGAGCAGCGCCTGAAGCGCGGCGAACTTTCGGTGCTGGTGGCCACGGCCTCGCTGGAGCTGGGCATCGACATCGGCGACGTGGACCTGGTCTGCCAGCTCGGCTCGCCGCGTTCCATCGCCGCCTTCCTGCAGCGCGCGGGCCGTTCCGGCCACCACATCGGCGGCACGCCCAAGGCGCGGCTGTTCCCCACTACGCGCGACGACCTGGTCGAGTGCGCCGCGTTGCTCGACGCCGTGCGCCGCGGCGAGCTCGACGCGCTGGTGCAGCCGCCGCAGCCGCTGGACGTGCTGGCGCAGCAGATCGTCGCCGAGGTGGCCTGTCGCGAGTGGGACGAAGACGCGCTGTATGCGCTGGTGCGCGGCGCCTATCCCTACCGCGCGCTGGCGCGTACGGACTTCGACGCGGTGGTGCGCATGCTGGCCGAAGGCTTCACCACGCGCCGCGGCGCGCGCGCGGCCTACCTGCACCGCGACGCCGTGCACCGCCGGCTGCGCGCGCGGCGCGGCGCGCGGCTGGTCGCGCTCACCTCCGGCGGCGCGATTCCCGACACCGCCGACTACCTCGTGGTGCTGGAACCGCAGGCCACGGTGATCGGCTCGGTGCACGAGGACTTCGCGGTGGAAAGCCTCGCCGGCGACGTCTTCCAGCTCGGCAACACCAGCTACCGCATCCTGCGCGTGGAGCGCGACCGCCTGCGCGTGGAGGACGCGCACGGCGTGCCGCCCAGCATCCCGTTCTGGCTGGGCGAGGCGCCGGGGCGCACCGACGAACTCTCGTTCGCGGTGTCGCGCCTGCGCGGGGAAATGGATGCGCGGCTGGGCGAGGATGACCCAGCGGGCGCGCTGGCGTGGCTGCGCGACGAGCTCGGCCTTGGCGCAGCGGCCGCGCAGCAACTGTTCGACCACCTCGCCAGCGCGAAGGCTGCGCTCGGCGTGCTGCCCACGCAAACCACCCTGGTGTTCGAGCGCTTCTTCGACGAATCCGGCGGCACCCAGCTGGTGATCCACGCGCCGTTCGGCAGCCGCATCAACCGCGCCTGGGGCCTGGCGTTGCGCAAGCGCTTCTGCCGTCAGTTCAACTTCGAGCTGCAGGCCGCGGCCACCGAGGATGCGATCGTGCTGTCGCTTTCCACCAGCCACAGCTTTCCGCTGGAGGAAGTGGCGCGCTACCTGCATTCGAACAGCGCCGAGCATGTCTTGATCCAGGCCCTGCTCGACGCGCCGCTGTTCCCCGCGCGCTGGCGCTGGAACGCAGTCACCGCGCTGGCGCTGCCGCGCTTCGCCGGCGGCAAGAAGGTGCCGCCGCAACTGCAACGCATGAAGAGCGAGGATCTGCTCGCCGCGGTGTTCCCCGACCAGGTGGCCTGCCTGGAGAACATCGTGGGCGAGCGGCAGATTCCCGACCACCCGCTGGTGGCGCAGACTCTGCACGACTGCCTGCGCGAGGCGATGGACGTCGACGGCCTGCTGCGCCTGCTGCGCGAGCTGGAGAGCGGCACGATCCGCCTCGTCGCGCGCGACCTCGCCGCGCCCAGTCCGCTCGCCGGCGCCGTGCTCAACGCGGCGCCCTACGCCTTCCTCGACGACGCGCCGCTGGAGGAGCGCCGCACCCGCGCCGTGCGCCAGGACAGCCCGGCCAGCGCCGGCGACCTCGGCCGGCTCGATCCCGACGCCATCGCCGCGGTACGCGCCGAAGCGTGGCCCGAGGTGCGCAGCGTGGACGAGATGCACGAAGCGCTCGATGCGCTGGGCGGCATTACCGCGGCCGAGGCGGCGGCGAACCTGGGCTGGGACGACAGGCTGCGCGCGCTGGCGAAGGACCAGCGCGCCACCTGTCTTGCTCCCTCTCCCCTCTGGGGCACGCAGGGAGGCGCCATGGATGGCGCCGGCCCCGAGGAGCGAGGAGAGGGCCGGGGTGAGGGGCCAACCTCGCCGCAGCTTTCGTCGAAGCACGCTCTGGGGGACGCCACCGCGAGCACCCACCCCTCATCCCGACCTTCTCCCCGAGGGGGAGAAGGAGACAACAGCGTGTGGGTCAGCGCCGAGAAGCTGCCGCTGTGGCAGGCCGTGCATCCCGGCGTGCCGATGCATCCCGCCATCGCCGCGCCCGCCGAATACGCCGTGCAAGGCTGGACGCGCGAGGACGCCCTGCGCGAACTGGTACGCGGCCGCCTGCTCGGCCTTGGCCCGGTCGCGGTCGAAACGCTGGCGGCGCCGCTGGGTGTTTCGGCGGCCGACACGGAAGCCGCGCTGCTGCGCCTGCAGACCGAAGGCTACGTGATCCAGGGCCATTTCGATCCCGCGATCGCCGCAACGCAATGGTGCGAACGTCACCTGCTGGCGCGCATCCACCGCTACACGCTGGGCCGGCTGCGGCGCGAGATCGAGCCGGTGAGCCGGCGCGCGCTGATGCGCTTCCTGCTCGACTGGCAGCACGTGAGCCCCGCCACGCAGTTGCGCGGCCCCGACGCGCTGCCCGCGGTACTCGCCCAGCTGGAGGGCTACGAGGCGGCGGCCGCGGCGTGGGAGGCGGAGATCCTGCCCGCGCGCATCGCCGACTATTCGGCAAGCTGGCTGGACGAACTCTGCCGCGCCGGCCGCATCGGCTGGAGCCGCCTGCGCGCGGGCGGCGGTAGCGGGCCGGTGCGCGCCACACCGATCGTGCTGCTGCCGCGGCGGCAAATGGCCGTCTGGACGGCCATCGCACAAGAGTCGTCGCCGCAGGAAAGCCTGCTGTCCTCGCGCGCGCAGGCGGTGGCCGACGCGTTGCGCGAGCACGGCGCGCTGTTCTTCGACGAACTGCAGTCCGTCGCGCACCTGCTGCGCACCGAGCTGGAGGATGCGCTGGGCGAGCTGGTCGCCGCCGGCCGCGCCAGCGCGGACAGCTTCGCCGGCCTGCGTGCCCTGCTGCTGCCGGCCGCGAAGCGCGAGGCACCGCGGCACCGGCGCATGCGCCGGCATGTGTTCGGCGGCATCGAGGACGCGGGACGCTGGTCGCTGGTGGCTCGTTCCCTTCTCCCTCAAGAGGAGACAAATCGGCAGGACAGCCGATTTGCACGGCGCGAGCCGCCCGAAGGGCGAGGGCCAGGGATGGCCCGAGTGCAGGTGCCCGGCAGGGCGGATGAGGGGCGGGTGCTCGCGGAAAAGCCAGATGAAGGCTCGCGGCAAGAACACCCCCTCGCTTCAATCCTCTCCTCGCTCCCCAAAGCCGGCGCCATCCATGGCGCCTCCCCGCGTGCCCCGCAGGGGAGAGGAGGCGAACGTGGCGCCTCGCGCCGAGGCGATTCGATTGAAACGGAGCACGTGGCGCGTGCCCTGCTCGCCCGCTACGGCGTGGTGTTCTGGCAGCTGCTGGAACGCGAGGCGCCGTGGCTGCCGCCGTGGCGCGAACTGCTGCGCGTGTATCGCCGGCTGGAGGCGCGCGGCGAGATCCGCGGCGGCCGTTTCGTGGAAGGCCTGGTGGGCGAGCAGTTCGCCCTGCCCGAGGCGATCGCGCCGCTGCGCGCGATCCGCCAGCGCGCGGACGACGGCGAGCTGGCCGTGGTGGGCGGTTGCGATCCGCTGAACCTGGTCGGCGGCGTGCTGGCCGGCGACAAGGTGCCCGCGGTGCCGGGCTCGCGCGTGCTCTATCGCGACGGCGTGCCGCTGGCGGCGTCGGTGGCCGGGAAGATCGTGCCGCTGATGGAGCTGTCCGCCGCCGAGGCACTGGTGGCGCGGCAGGCACTGCAGTCCGGTTCGTTGCTGCGGCTCAGAGCTTGAGGTAGATGCGCCGTCGGTCCATCCACCACCCGATGGCCACCAGAGCGCCACGAATGCGATGGCGAAAGCCAGCGAGGCGAGCCTGTCGCCACCCCGGGGCGCAATCCGGCGCGCGAATCCCCGCTGGTAGACCGGTTGCCGTCAGCCCGGTGCAGGCAACGCCACCTGCATGCATCCGGAGCCGGCATAGGCGGCGATCGCGTTGACGCCGAAGCGGCGGCCCGGTACCGGCCCCGCACGGGCACGCTCCTGCTGCCGCTTCAGGGTCTGGCTTCGAGCGACACGCGGCCCGACGCATACAGCGGCCCGTCGACGGGCGCGGTGTAGATCAGGCACAAGGCGTGCTCGCCGGTCTGCGCGGGCAGCGTCGCGTGCAGGCTGAATGCGCGTGGACCGTGGCCGGGGTCGGGCAGCGGCATCGTGGCCAGCGCCGGGCCGTCGCAGCGGTCGGCGTGCACCACCAGTTCGCCGAACGGCGTGGCGTGCGGGCGCGACACCACCAGCTTGGCGTCGCCCGCGAGGGCGAAATTACGCGGCAGCCGCACGGCGTCGACGCGGATCGCCGCGATGCCGTCCATCAGCGTGGGCGGGAACAGCTGGCAGGCGTCGAACACGTTCACCGCGTACACCGGCTGTGTGCTCACTGCGTCCGGCGTGGGCTGCAGGCGCAGGCGGAAATCGCTGCCGGGGCAGTTCGCCAGCTCCGTGCCGGGCAGGCTCAGCAGCGCGGCGCGGTCAAGCACGCGTGCGCGCGGCGCGGCCAGCGCGCTGCCGTCGGCGGCGAAGCTGGCGGCGCGCACGGTGGCCGGCAGCGCCAGGTTCAACGGTGCCTCATAGCGTGGCGCGGCCAGCGTGGGCACGCTGCCGTCCAGCGTGTAGCGGATGTCGCCGAAGCCGGCCTGGTCGGACAGGGTGACTGTGGCCTTGCCGGTGGCCAGCGCCACGTTGCGGTCCACCTGGATGTTCACCGCGAAGGCGCTGTCGGCGTAGCCGACGTGCTGCGCGCGGTAGCGTTCGAGCTGCGCCGGCAGGCGGGCCAGGAAGCCCGGCAAGTCGCGCGTGGCGGCCGGCGACCAGGCCACTTCGCTGAGTGCGTCCAGCCGCGGGAACACCGCGTGCTCCACGTGCGCCATCGTCGGCATGTGCTCGGTCCACACGTTGGCCTGCACGCCCAGCACATGCTTCGCCTGCGTGGCGTTGAGCACGTCAGGCACGGCGTGGAAGCCGTAGACGGCCTTGAGCGACTCCACGCCGAGGCGACCGGCATATTCGTCGGCGCGATCGCCCTGCACATGGTCGAAGTAGAGATCGGGCGCGGGCGACATCACCACGTCGTGGCCGGTGAGCGCCGCCTTGATCGCTCCGTCGATGCCGCGCCACGACATCACGGTAGCGTCGGCGGGCAGGTTGTCGCCTTCGAGGATCTCGTCCCAGCCGATCAGCTTGCGGCCGTGCCTGTCGAGGTACTGGCCGATGCGGCCGATGAACCAGCCCTGCAAGGCGTCTTCGCTGGTGATGCCCAGCGCGCGCATCTTTGCCTGCACGGCGGGCGAGGCCTTCCACTGGTCCTTGATCGCCTCGTCGCCGCCGACGTGGATGTACTTCGAGGGGAACAGCGCCATCACTTCGTCGAGCACGTGGTCGATGAAGGCGAAGCTGCCGTCGTCGACGTTGTAGAGCCAGGGATTCACGCCCCAGTCGGCAGAGACGGCCGGACGCTTGCCGGTGACGCCGATCCGCGGGTACGAGGCCACCGCAGCCTGCGCGTGGCCGGGCATGTCCAGCTCCGGCACGATGGTGACGTGGCGCGCTGCGGCGTAGGCCACCACGGCGCGGATCTGCGCCTGCGTGTAGTAGCCGCCGTAGCGCTGCGGCTCGCCGTCGCGGCCGGCGTCGGGCGGCGTGCGCCACGCACCGATCCGGGTGAGTTCGGGATAGCGCTTGATCTCGATGCGCCAGCCCTGGTCGTCGGTGAGGTGCCAGTGCAGCACGTCGAGCTTGTGCTGGGCCATCTGGTCGATCAGCTTCTCGACGTCGGCCACGCTCTGGAAGTGGCGCGCGGAATCCAGCATCAGCCCGCGCCAGGCGAAGCGCGGCCAGTCGCGGATGGCAAGCGCAGGCACGTCCACGGCGCCCTGCCGCGCATCGGGCGTGAGCAGCTGCCACAGCGTCACCGCGCCGTGGAACAGGCCGGCATCGTCGCGCGCCGTGACGCGGATGCCGTCGGGCGTGACGTCCAGCGCGTAGCCCTCGGCCTGCGCCACCGGCGCCTGCGGATCGCGCCGCAGCTCGATCGCATGCGCGTGCGTGCCGGCGGCGACACGAAGGTGCAGGCCGCGCGTGCGCGCGACGAGGCCGACCAGATAGTCCGCGGTCTGTCTCGTCGCGGCGTCGTCGCTGGCGAGCACCACGGGGGTGTGCGCGTCCACCGTGAAGCTGCCGTGCTGCAGCCGGAGCTGCGCCGGCTGCGGAATCAGGGAAGGCGGTGGCGCGCCAGCGGCGCGGGCCGCGGCCGGCGGCAGCAGCGCGAGCGCGAGCAGCAGGCAGCCGCAGCGGGACAGCAAGGCAAGACGAATCATCGGCATCTCCTGCGCGGATGGCCCAGCATGCCATCTCCGTGGCCATTCCAGACAAAAAGACGGGCCCGCAAACCGATGCCGGGCCCGCTCGGGGAGAGTGCGGGCCGTCCGTGGCCCGCGGGTGTCGCGGTGAAGCGGTGGATCAGAACTTCAGGTGTGCATTGAGGTAGTACTGGCGCCCGTTCTCGTAGAAAGCAGTCGGGATGTACGTGCTCTGGTAGTACTTGGTGGTCGGGTTGTTGAGGTTCAGCGCATCCAGGCTGAAGCTCAGCCAATCCGTTGCCTTGTAGCTGAAGGACGCATTGAGCGTGCCGTAGTTGTCCTGGTAGTACGGCACCGCACCCTGCAGGCCGATCAGGAACGCCGAGCGCCAGCTGTAGCCGACGCGTGCGCCGAACCTGTCGTTTTCGAAGTAGGCCCCCAGGTTGTAGGTGTTCTTCGACGTACCGAGCAGGTTGTGCGTGCCGTCCGCCCAAGTGAAGGACGAGGAGCCATCGACGTAGGTGTAGTTGGCATTGACGCCGAAGAACTCGCCGATCGGCTGGTTGTAGGTCAGCTCCAGGCCAGACAGGCGGGCATCGGCATTCAGCGGCACGGCGACCTTGTAGGTCTCCAGCTGGTGAGTCAGTTCGCTGAAGAGCTGCTGATTCTCGGTGCCGAAGGCCACGTAGTTCTTCATGTTCATGGAGAACGCGGTCGCCGACAGCAGGCCGCGCGGCATGAAGTACCACTCCAGGCCGGCGTCGAAGTTGGTCGACAGCACCGGCTTCAGGCGCGGGTTGCCGCCGCCGCCGGTCTTGTCCAGGTCCGAACCCCACGAGGACGCGCCCAGCGCGGAGTAGTCCGGCAGGGTCTGGGTCTGCGACACCGCGAAGCGGGCAATCAGATCCTCGGCCATGTTGAACTTCAGGTTGAAGCTCGGCAGGAAGCGGCCGTAGTGGTTGCTGTAGTGCTTGCGATCCCACATGCCGAACAGGCTGCTCACGTCCGGATTGACCGTGGTGGCGGCATAGGTATCGATGCCTTGGTTGATGTTGACGTAGCGCAGGCCGGCGTTGCCGCTCCAGTTGTCGCCCTGGAAGTTGGCCTGGAAGTACGCCGCGGCGTTCTTCTCGTCCACGCGCCACTCGGCGCCGTAATTGTGGCGACCGGTCGGGCCGTCGTTGTTGGCGAGCCAGGTGGAGTTGGCGTTGATCGCGCTCTGCAGCGCCGCCGGGGTGAAGTACCACACATCACGCGGGAACTGGCCGCCGATGCCTTCGGCGAAGTTGCCCGGGTAGTTGGCAGTGGCACCGTTCTGCAGCGCGGCCCAGATGTTCCCCGGCGAAGCGCCTTCCGGGGACAGCGCGGCGCGGTCGTGCTTGGCGTAGCGGATGCCGTAGTTGAACGAGCTCAGCACGCCGGCGTTGAAGTACTGGGTGAAATCGGCCGTGAACCAGTTCTCCTTGTCGGTGGCCTCGACGAGCTGGTTGCCCCAGGTGCCGAAGCTGGTTACGCCGGACGGGCCGCTGTTGCCGCCAACGCTCCAGTCCACCGGCGAACCGTTGCCATGCGTCGCCCAGCTGGCGCCGCCACCATTGTTGCCGGTGACTTCCGCGATGAACTGCTTCGGCGTGGTGCCGGTGCCCTTGGTGGTGCCGGCTTGGAACGTGGCCGTCACGTTGTCCGACACGTTCCAGTCGGCATCCGCGGTGTAGTAGTAGGTCTTCGCCGAGGCCTTGCGGTAGATCATGTCGTACACGGTGTAGTCCATGCCCGGCTGACCCGCGTAGGTGGCGTTGGTGAGCACGCCGTTCTGCACGGTGTAGCCCGGGTTCGGCGCCTGCGTGGTGGCGAAGTGGCCACCCCACAACATGTAGTTGCGGTTGTAGTTGTCGGCGTCGAGCTTGGAGTAGAAGCCGCTGAGGCCCAGGGTCAGGTCGTTGTTCGGGCGGAACTGCGCCTCGAGCAGGCCACCCTTGCGGGTGCGGGTCTGCGTGAACAGGGTGGAGCCGAGCAGCGAAGGGATGTACACGCCGACGAGATCCGGGTTCGTGGCAGCCACCGGATCGGTCGCGGCGATCTGCTGGAAACCACCGGGGAGTTCCTGGGCTTCACGCTCCAGATGGCGCTTCTCGTCGAACACCTGGGCCAGGATGCCGAACGTGCTGTCGGCGTTCTTCCAGTTGAACAGGCCGGAGAACTGGCCGTCTGTCTTGGAAGCCGTGCTGGAATACACGCCGCCGATGCTGGCGTCCGCGGTGACCTGCTTGTCGAAGTCCAGCGGCTTGCGGGTGATGATGTCGACGTTGCCGGTGGTGCCGCCGTCCTGGAAGCGGGCTTCGGAGGATTTGTGCACTTCCACGCGGCTGACGATCTCGGACGGCAGCAGGGTGTAGCTCACGCTGCGGCCGACGGTGTTGCCCTGGCTCAGCACGAACCAGTCGGCGGAGCCTACGCCGTGGCCGTTGATGAGCGTCTGGGTGAGGCTCGGGCTGGTGCCGCGCAGGCTGACGCGGTCGGCTTCGTCGAAGCCGCCTTCCTGGGCGCTGGAGGACTGGATGTCCACACCGGGCAGATTGCGCAGGGTGTCGGCCACGTTGTGCGCCGGCAGCTTGCCCACGTCTTCGGCGGTGACCACTTCCACGTTGGAGTTCGCGTCGCGCTTGATGTCGAGCGCCTTCTCGGTGGAACCGCGGATACCGGTGACGGTCACCGTCGAAAGCGTTTTCGCCTCCTTCTTGCTTGGAGCGCTGCTGTCCTGGGTGCTTTGCGGATTCTGGCCGCCGTCCTGCGCGTACGCGCCGACGGAAAGGCACAGGCCGGCGACGATGCTCGCGGCAAGCAGTGTCTTGCGGTGGTTCATGATGTCCTCCCCTCAGAGGCTGGATCGGTCTGGGACCGTGGTGGTGGTGCTTGGTTGACGCCGTTCGGCGCCGCGTCGCTAAAGCAGTGGCATGGCGCGATCTCCCTGCCGCTCATCCAGGAACCAGCCAGCGGCGCCGATGACACCCAGCTGGCCGTGCTCGATCAGTCGTACGGGAATCTTTTGCAGGAAGGCGCGCATCACGCCCTTGTCGAGAAAGCGCCGGGCGAAGCTGCTGGCGCGCAGGAAGCCGTGGACCTGCGGCAGGATCCCGCCGGCGAGGAACACGCCGCCGCTCGCGCCGTAGAGCATCGCCAGGTCGCCCGCGAAGCTGCCGAGCAGGCCGCAGAACACCTGCAGCGCTTCCAGCGCGGTGTCGTCGTGGCCGGCCAGCGCCGTGCCGGTGATTTCCGCCGGCGTCATCAGCGTCACCGCGCAGCCGCGCAGTTCGCACAGCGCATGGTAGAGATTGAGCAGGCCGGGGCCGGACAGCGCCTCCTCATACGAGACATGGCTGCGGCCGCGCGCCAGCACGCGCAGGATCTCGATCTCGCGTTCGTTGCCGGGCGCCAGCGAGATCTGGCCGGCCTCGGTGGGCAGTACCTGGGCGTGGCCGGCACGCGGCAACAGCACCGCCGAGCCCAGGCCGGTGCCCGGCCCCATCACCAGCACCGGGCCGCGCGGCGCCGGCTGCGCGGTCTCGATCACCGGCAGTGTCTCGTCCACGCCCAGGAACTGTGTGGCCCAGGCCACCGCCTCGAAATCGTTGATCACCTCCAACTGGCTCAGCCCGAGCTGCTCGCGCAGCGCGCCGATCGATACCGACCAGGGCAGGTTCTCGTTGACGATGGCGTCGTCCAGCACCACGCCGGCGCTGGCCACCACGCAGCGATGAATGCGCCCCCGCAGCGGCGCATGGCCGGCCGGCGCCAGCTGTGCCACGAAGTCGCGCAGCAGGCTGCCGAGATCGGGCCAGTCGGCGCAGGCGTAACGGTGGTAATGGAGCACGCTGACCGGCCGCTGGCGGTCGGGTGTGCCGAGTACCAGGGCGACGCGCGCGTGGGTGCCGCCGACGTCGGCGGCGAGGAAGGGCTCGCCCGGGCCGAACGCGCCGTCCGGTGCCGAGGGACGCGGCGACGGCTGGGCGGCATGACGCTGGCTGGCGAACTCTCCCACGTGGATTTTCCCCTTGTCCGCTGCGGTCAGCCGGTGGCTGGCGCGGTCCGCGCGCAGTTGCCGGCAGGCGATGGCGGTGGAGTCTGTAAGCGTCATGACAACGTTGTCAAGTGACTGTCCCGGAATTTTCACCAAGGGACGCGAAGCCTGGCAACATGACCGTTGGCAGGGGCCTCGGCACTGGATCGATTCAAAGGTCCGCCGGCGCGCGATGTCCGGCAGGTTGGCCTTGCAGCCGGCACGGGGAAGGGAAAACGTGCGCGGAATAGCTACGCCGGCGGGCCTGTCCCGCGCCTGGACCGGGGCCAAAATCCCGGGGCACGTGGGGTGGTCCCGAGGGCCGGCCGGTGGCTTCAGGCGGAGTTGGCGCGATTCCTGGTTGACAACGTTGTACTTTGCGGCCAATAAAGGTGCTTCGGCGGCCGCCCGTGCCGCTATGCTCGCGGTCGTCTGCGGCGTCACCCGGGGAGAGTCTTCATGGCAAGCACTGTGGCGGCGGCGCCGTCCGAACGTTCCTACATCGGGCCGATGATCACCATCGGCGTGTTGTTCTTCATCATGGGTTTCTTCACGTGGCTCAACGGGCCGCTGACGATCTTCGTGAAGCTCGCCTTCAAGCTCGACGATGTCAGCGCATTCCTGATCCCGGTAGCGTTCTACCTGTCCTACTTCGTGCTGGCGCTGCCTTCGGCGGCGATCCTCAAGCGCACCGGCATGAAGCGCGGCATGGGGCTGGGCCTGTTCGTGATGGCCATCGGCGCGGTGCTGTTCGCCGAGTTCATCGACCTGCGCGTCTATCCCGGCGCGCTGGTGGGCCTGTTCGTGATCGGCGCGGGACTGTCGCTGCTGCAGACGGCGTCGAATCCCTACATCAGCATCCTGGGGCCAATCGAAAGCGCGGCGCAGCGCATCGCCGCCATGGGCATCTGCAACAAGCTGGCGGGCGCGGCGGCGCCGTTCGTGTTCGGCTGGCTGGTGCTCAGCGGCCTCGACACCTTCGCGCAGCAGGTGAAGGCGGCACCCAGCCAGGCGGCGCACGATGCCCTGCTCAACAGCTTCGCGGCCCGGGTGTACTGGCCGTACCTGACCATGGCCGCGCTGCTGGTGCTTCTGGCGGTGTGGGTGGTGCGTTCCTCGCTGCCGGAGATCAAGCCCGCCGGGGCGAACGACGAGCACGCGATCGGCCATACCGGCCGCAGCGTCTTCAGCTTTCCGCACCTGTGGCTGGGCGTGCTGTGCCTGTTCCTGTACGTGGGCGTGGAGGTGATGGCGGGCGACGCGATCGGCATCTACGGCCAGGGCCTGGGCCTGCCGCTGGACGCCACCAAGCACTTCACGGCGTACACCATGTTCGCGATGCTGACCGGCTACCTGGTGGGCCTGGTGCTGATCCCGCGCTTCGTCTCGCAGCAGCGCTATCTCGCGGTGTCGGCGATGCTCGGCGTGCTGTTCGCGATCGGTGCCTACGCGACCACCGGCTATGCGTCGGTGACGTTCGTCGCGGCGCTCGGCTTCGCCAACGCGATGATGTGGCCGGCGATCTTCCCGCTGGCGATCAAGGGCCTGGGCAGCCACACCGAGGTGGGCTCGGCCTACCTGATCATGGGCATCGTGGGCGGCGCGCTGGTGCCGCAGGCCTTCGTGCACCTGAAAGAGGTCATCGACTTCCAGCTCGCCTTCGTGCTGCTGATGGTGCCGTGCTACCTGTACATCCTCTACTACGGCTTGCGCGGCCACCGCGTAGGCCAGCACGTGGCGGGCTGAACGCCATGCGGCCATCGCGGCGGCGTCGGCTAGACTGCACGCCACGGTGGCCCGCCGCCGCCCCATCCATCGGAATCCGAGGTTCCACAGCTTGCGCAGCGCCACCATCAAGGATGTAGCCGAGCAGGCCGGCGTCTCGCTGAAGACGGTCTCGCGGGTCATCAACAACGAACCCTCGGTGCATGCGCGCACGCGGGAGAAGGTGCAGCGGGCGATCGATGCGCTGGGCTACCGGCCCGACCCTTCCGCGCGCAGCCTGCGCAGCACGCGCGCCTACGCGGTGGGGCTGGTCTACGACAACCCCAACCCGCACTACATCATCAGCATGCAGAGCGGTGTGCTGGCGGCGTGCCGCGCCAACGGTTACGGCCTGCAGATCCATCCCTGCGACTCCACCTCGCCGCGACTGGCCGAGGAGCTGGTCGCGCTGGCCGCGCATGCGCGGCTGGCTGGCCTGGTGCTGGCGCCGCCGATGTCCGAGCAGCCGGAACTGATCCGCAAGCTGGCGGCGGCGAAAGTCCCGTTCATGCGCATCATCTCCGCGCGACAGGACCCGCAGGACGGTTACCCCTGCGTCTACGTGGACGACCGCGACGCCGCGTACGCGATCACCGAACACCTGATCCAGCTCGGCCACACCCGCATCGGTTTCCTGTGGGGCGGTCGCGACCACCGTTCCAGTCCCGAGCGCTACCAGGGTTACGAGGATGCGCTGAAGGACTACGGCATACCGCTGGACCGCAAGCTGATCCTGCCCGGCGACTACTCCTTCGACGACGGTTTCCGCGGCGCACGTAAGCTGCTGGCGCTGAAGGACCGGCCTACCGCGATCTTCGGCTCCAACGACGAGATCGCCGCCGGCGTGCTCGCCGCCGCGCATTCCAGCGGCATCAGCGTGCCGTGGGAGCTCTCCATCGCCGGTTTCGAGGACAGCCCGTTCTCCAAGCAGTCCTGGCCCGCGCTCACCACCGCGCGCCAAGCCACCGAGGAGATCGCCCGCCACGCCGCGCAGCGGCTGATCGGCAACCTGCAGCGCGCAGCCAACGGCGAGCCGCCGCTGGAAGGCAACGAAGGCTTCAGCCCGGAACTGGTGGTGCGCGGTTCCACGGCGCCGCTGCGCGGCGCGCCGGCGAAGCGCTGACACGCTCGCTGTTTTTCCCCTCTCCCACTTGTGGGAGAGGGGTGGGGAGAGGGGCTTTTGCTCTCGCGTATTCACCAGTTTCAAAGCAGTTTCGTGCGCCTGCCGGCGCCCGAGTTACTTTTCTCTTGCGTGGCCAAGAGAAAAGTAACCAAAAGAGAAGGCCACCCCGGTTGGCGCTTTCCGTCCATCCATGGACGGAAAGTCCGTGAGCCGGTGCCGGGCTTTTCGGCCGGGCTCCTGCCCGGTCGAAAAGGCATCGCCATCCTTGGCGATGCCCGCTGCGCGGCCTGGTCGTCCCCGCCTCACCGCCGCCCAGGGGCCCCGGAAAAGCGGCGCGCATCCTGCGCGCACTGCTCGAAGAGCCGGATCAAGAGCATGGCCCACTGCACCCGACGGCGCCTCTGCAAACCCATGCGCGTTCGCCGCACGACTACCCGTTACGCCCTCACATTCATCCCGGTAACCGGTTACGCACTCATTTGCGGGGTGTAGCGCGGCAAGTGCGGCCCAGTCACAGGCCACTCTGTGACACGGGCATTTGAAGCAACAAAGAAAACGGCTTGACGCCGTAGATGCCCCATCGCAGCATGACGTGCAACACCCCGATTCCGGGGTCTACATGTAGTTAGGTCTTGGCATGTACCAGTTGTACGTCGAGATGTTGGAGGTCATGGACGCAGCATTTCAAGATTTCGCTGCGGCCCTACCGAAACCGGTTCGAGTGAAACACGGTCCCGGCTGGGTGTTCCGCTTCAAGGATCGGGACATCCACCATGCAGTCGTCCTCAAATTGGCGCTTGTTCAAAGCACGCTTCGCGCAGCGCTAGTCCTCCTAGAACACGGCCACACCCCTCAGCAAGCGATGCTTCAGCGCGTCATTGATGAAGCGAACGAGGACATCCTCTTTTTGGTGTACGCGGTGACACACGACACAGTTACTCCGTTACACCAGCGGTATCTCGACGCTTTTTGGGCCGAGGAGTTTGGAGACGCGAACGACCCCACCGGCACGCATCAAAGCCGAGATATGGTCCCTCGTCAGAAAATTCGCGCTTATCTCGCAAAGATTGAGGGCAAAGACCTAGACCCGAGCAGAGCGGTACAGGTCACGAAGGTTCTTAGCCAGACCTATTCGGGTTTCATCCACGGTGCTTCTGCGCACATCATGGAAACGTACGGCGGAATGCCACTGCACTTCCACACGCGCGGGATGCTAAACACGCCGCGCATCACTGAATACGCGAACGACCTCTGGAACTATATGTACCGCGGCCTCTGCTCGCACGCATTCGCAGCGAAACTTTTCGGGGCTCAAGAGCACTTCGACCAACTGGTCGCGCACAGCAAGAGATTCGAGGCAGCAATGGGCAAGCAATATGGGCAGGCCAAGACCTAACCCTGCGCTCCAGCGACGTAAATGGGACGGGGGCAATTAATCTTCCTGCTTTCGCAGCCGCACACCGGCTGCGTCCGAGTGCGCGCATGGAGCGCGCTGCTTTACCCGGGGCCCCTATGGCGCGGCGGGTGGGTGGAGGAAAGTCCGCAGGATGGCCGGCAGGGATGCCGGCCAGTTTTTCGCCGGCACAGGAAGTGCCGTCGAAAAACCCCGCAGCCCACCCGCGCACCCGCAAGGCAGGATGCCTGGAGGGCGCGCCATCGGGGTGTCGTTTCCTCTTGGTTACTTCTCCTTTGGACAAGCAAAGGAGAAGTAACTCGGGCGCCGGCAGGCGCTCGAAACTGCTTTGTTGCTTGCGGGAAAAGCAAGATAGGCAGTCCAGCGCGAGCACCCACCCCTCCTAACCCTCTCCTCGCTCCTCAGAGCCGGCGCCATCCATGGCGCCTCCCCGCGTGCCCAAGTGGGGAGAGGGAGAAAGTGCGCGCCCACCCTCACTCGCTGTAGTCAGCGATATAGATCAGCCTTCCGTCATGCTGGCGAAACTCGCTGCGCCCCTCCAGCGCGATCGACTGCCCCGCGCGCACGCCGTTCGGCAGGTCGACCGCGAAGACGCCCTCGAAATGGATACCCGCATAGGCGTGGTCGCCGTCCTCGCGCCAGGCGGTGATGGTCTGCCGGCGCATGGCGAACAGGTGGCGCGAGCTTTCGGCGAGGTGGCGCAGCTCCGCGATGCCGAGCGTGCGCAT
Organism: Rhodanobacter aciditrophus; assembly: GCF_050026795.1. NCBI lineage: Bacteria > Pseudomonadati > Pseudomonadota > Gammaproteobacteria > Lysobacterales > Rhodanobacteraceae > Rhodanobacter > Rhodanobacter aciditrophus. The sequence continues at coordinate 158,410 of NZ_JALBWP010000009.1, read as the reverse complement.
GCTGAGCACGCCGGCGGTGTAGTTCTCGAACACCACCTCGTCCTGCATCGTTGCCAGCATGGCGGCTACGTCCATGCGGTTGTAGGCATCGATATAGCGGTCGACCAGGGCGCGCATGGGGTGAATCCGGCTGGCGGGGCGTGCATTTCAGCACGCACCGGCCGAACCTGTCAGCCTCATTGCCTGACGTTGTCGGTGCCCTCGATGAAGCGCGCCACGTTGTCGTGCAGTTGCTTCAGCGAGGGTTCGTGCGCGTAGACCATGTGGCCCGAGGGATACCACGCGTAGGAGATGTTCTTGCGCAGCGAATCCGGGATCGGCAGGTGATTCATCTCGTAGATCGCCGCGTAGAACGGCGTGGCGAGGTCGTAGTAGCCGCCGTTGAGGAAGACCTTGAGGTTAGGATCGGTCTTCATCGCCATCGCGAGGTCCGGCATCACGTTGGTGGACTGCTGCAGCGCCTCGTGGCTGCCCGGCGCCTTGTGCGACATGTCCCAGTGGTGGATGTCGGCGTATTCGCGGTAGCGCTGGCCGTCGCCGAACTTCAGGTCCTTGCGCACGTAGTCGTTGAACGCGGCGATGTAGGCCGAGCTGATCGCCGAGGACTGCGGGTCGTATTCCGATTCCTTGCCCAGCGGGTCCAGCGAGGGACCGGAGAAGCGGGTGTCGAGGCGGCCAGTGGTGGTGTCGTCGTTCGCCTGCAGTTCGTGCTCGAACATGCCGCCCGAGACGCGCAGGTCGGCCTTGATCCAGTAGGCCGTCGGCAGGCCGGTGTACTGGTGCAGCTTCCCGGCGACCGCCTGCTTGCGCGCGGCGTCCAGCGTGTCGCCGGCCATCAACGCCTGTGCGTATTCGCCGGTGGCGAACTGCTCCACCTCGCCCAGCAGGGTCTGCAGATCGGCCGGTGGCGCGGGCAGACGGTGGTGGTACCACGCGGTGGCTGCGTAGGTGGGCAGCGCCAGCTCGTAGGGCTGGTCCACGCCGGGGTTGGTGTCCGGGCCGTCGATGCTGTTGTCGAAGCTGAGGATCTGCGACAGCAGGATCACGCCGTTGAGGTCCACGCTGTCCTCGTTGGTGAGGATGTTGGCCACCACCGCCGAGCGGGTGGTGCCGTAGCTCTCGCCGAACAGGTATTTCGGCGAATTCCAGCGGCCGTACTTCGACAGGAACTGGGTGATGAACTGGGCGAACGCGTGGCCGTCGCCGTCCACGCCGTAGATCGCCTTCTCGCGCTCCTTCATCTGCTTGGCACGCTTGGCCGGATCCTTGTCGTCGGCGATCAGCCGGCTGAAGCCCGCGCCCGGCGCGTCGATGAACACCAGGTCGGAGGCGTCGAGCAGGCTGTAGTCGTTGTTCACCAGCTGGTACGGCGCGGCCGGCGTATGGGTGTCGTCGGCGGTCACCACGCGCTTCGGCCCGAATGCGCCCATGTGCAGCCACACCGTGGCCGAGCCGGGGCCGCCGTTGTAGATGAAGGTGACCGGGCGCTGCTTCGCCGGCACGCCCTTCTTGAAATAGGCGGTGTAGAACATGCTCACCGTGGGCTCGTGTTCCTTGTCGCCCGTGCCGTGCAGCACCAGGGTGCCCGCCACCGCCTTGTAGCTGATGCTGTGGCCTTCCACCGACACCGAGCCCTCGCTGGTGGACGACTGCGGCTTCGCCAGGGCCGCGTCGGGCGCATCTGCCGGTTGTTCCTTCTCGTGCTTTCCACCGGTGTCGGCGGCGACGGCCGTGCTGAGCAGCAGGGCGGCAACGGCCGCGGCAAGGGGCAGTTTGCGCATGGGCGGGATCCTCGATGTGGCAGGGGCGCGCGGCGCCCCGGGAAGCAGGCAGCATAGGAACCGCCCTCGTGCCGCCGCATGCCCCGGAAGTCACTGCCCTCCCGCACCAGCCTGTTTTCGCCTCAGGCCCAGGCCAGCAGGGCGACCGCCGGCAGCGCAAGCAGCAGGGCGGCGAGGTTGATGCGGCTCAGCCGCTCGTGGAACAGCAGCACGCCGGTGAGCGCCCCCAGCACCACCACGCCGAGGTTCATGCTGGCGAACACCAGCGCCGGATGCCGTGGCAGGGCGCGGTGTGCGTGCAGGTAGAACAGGATGTTGCCGAAGTTGCAGAGACCGAGCAGCAGGCCACCCAAGGCGCTGCGCAGGGTGAAGCGCGTGCCGCCGCGCGCGGCACGCCAGGCCGCCAGCGCGAACGCCACCGGCAACGCCAGCGCGAACATCGCCGCAAGCGAGGTCCCCAGCGGCACGCCCGCCGCGGCCACGCGCTTGAACAGCACGTCGATCGTGCCGAAGCCGGCGAACACCAGCAGCGGCCAGCACCACGACGCCGCACCGCCTTCGCCGCGGCCCTGCCCGGTCCGCCACACCATGCCGAACAACGCGACGAGGCCCAGTGCGCAGCCGAGTGCCTTGGCGGCGTCCAGCTTCTCGCCGAACAGCACGAACGCCGCCAGCAGCGAGAGCAGCAGCGACAGCCGCTGCGCCGCGTCCGAGCGCACGATGCCCGCATGCCGCACCGAGGCGCCCAGCGCCAGGAAGATCGTGGGCAGCAGCACGCCCAGCCCGGCCAGCGCGAACCACGGTGCGCCCGGCTGTCGCCATGGCTGCATCGACGGGTGCAGCAGCAGCGCGGCGAGCGCGAGCGCCGCCACGTAGTTCCATGCCACCGCCTGGCCGATGTCCAGCCCGACGCGGCGCGCCAGCTTCAGCAACACCGACACCAGCACGCTGCAGACGGCGCTGGCCAGTACGTAGATCATCGAGAGGTTCCCGGTCCGGAGGGACGGCGAGCTTAACGCCAGTGCCGTCGATTGCCGCGCGCCGCGCGGCATGAAAGCATGGCCGTCCGCCACTTTCCGCCACGCAACGGCAGGCGACTTCCATGGAAATCCGGCTGCTCGACCGCCACGATGCCCCCGCCTACCAGGCGCTGCGCTTGCAGGCGCTGCGCGACAGCCCGCACGCATTCAGCGCCAGCCCCGAGGACGAGGCGGGCCGCAGCCTCGACGAAGTGGCGGCGCGCATCGTGCCGGCCGCGGACGGCTCCGTGCGCATGCTCGGCGTGTTCGACGGCGGCGTGCTGGCCGGTTTCGTGGCGGTGATCCATCCGCAACGGCCGAAGCTGCGCCACGGCGCCGAGCTGGCGGGCATGTACGTGGCGCCGGTGCAGCGTCGCCGCGGCTTCGGCGGCGCCCTGCTGCAGGCGGCGATCGCGCATGCACGCGCCATCGAGGGCGTGCGCCAGCTCGGGCTCGGTGTCGGCGCGTCGAACGTGGCGGCGAAGGCGCTCTACCGCTCGGCGGGCTTCGTGAGCTGGGGCGTGCAGCCGCGGGCGCTGCGGATCGACGGGGAGTTCCACGACGAGGAACACCTGTGGCTGCGCCTCGACGACTGACGCTCCGCCGGCGGTATCCGCACGTTCGAGCGGCGCCCCGCCCGCGAACGCCGTGACCGGCCCCTGCCGCCGGAGTCGACCGCGGCGATGACCTGTTCCCGTGAGTGCACGTTCTGTCGCGACTGCGCGGAGCTCCCGCGACACGGCGCTGATCGCGCACGCGGGATTCCTCCCGATGCGCTGCCGATGCGCCGCCGCCACCGAAGTGGAACCAACCGGCGCGAGGCCGGTCCTTCCCGGGACTGCGCGCCGTGCGGCGCCACACGATCCGGATGGAACTTGCAGCGTGAGCGGACGGAAGGCAACGGCAACGCGCAATCCGGATGACCTTCGCACACGCCTGCGCTGGGCGCGCGTCGCCACGATGGCGGCAGTGCTGTTGATCCATGTAGGCCTCCTCGCCTTCCTGCTCGCGCCGCCGCGATGGCATTCGCCGGTTCCGCAAGCGCTCCCCGCATTGCCGCACGCGTTGCTCGTCCGCCTGCTGCCGGCACGGCCCAGGCCGCTCGCGGCACCGCGACCGCGGCCGCTGCGCCGGGTGCACGCCGCACCGCCGGCGCGACGGCCGCCACCCGTGGCGCTGTCCACCCGGCCGGCGACCCCGGCGGCGCCGCCGGCCCCGGCGCATGCCATCGACGGCCTGATCGCCACCTCGCCGCCGGGCTATGTCGCCGGTGGCGGGCGACTGTCCGGCGCGGACTACGGGCGGCAGAACGTCCGCGTGCCGGGCAGCGGCGCTCCGGTACGCGGCATGCCGGTGTTCCGCATGGCCGATCCGCGCCTGCAGGGCCTGGCCGGCGTGATGCGGGTCGTCGGCAGGGGCACCGGCGCCATCGATCCGCACTGCCTCGAGCTCGATCGCAGGGGCGGGATGACGACGCGGGAGCGCATCGCGCGGCACGTCGACGCCGAGCCGGGGGCCGCCACGGCTGCGCGTGACGGCTGTCCCGACCCGCTGAAACCGGGCGCCGCGATGTACAACTTCTACCGCCAGCGGCGGGACGTCGGCGCGCACTGAACGCCCGTTCGGCATCCGCATGCCGCCCGCGCCGCCATCGCGTGGCGGCCAGGCCGGCGCGGGCCAGGCGGAAGCGCCGGACAGGCCTGCGCGGCGGAACGATGGCGTCGGGCGGCGCGCGCGATGCCGGCCGTGGGCAGTCATTTCGCCCGGGTATTATTGACAACAAATTTGATCCGGGCAAAATAGCCAGAACATTTGGCCCGGATCAAACCATGACCCCGCACGACAGCCCCAGTTGCACCGCCTTCGACGGCCACGTGCTGATCGCCTCCGGCACGCTTGCCGAGGTGGTGCTGGCGGTGAAGCGCGTGCTCGACCGGCACCCCACGCACACGCCGCTGATCCTCGACGACGCCACCGGCCAGATGATGGAGGTGGATTTCCGCGGCCGCGCCGACGAGGTGCTGGCCCGCCTGCAGCCGGCCGCCGGCGGGGACGCACCGCGCGGGGCGGGGCGTCCCCGGCTGGGCGTGGTGGCGCGCGAGGTGACCCTGCTGCCGCGCCACTGGTACTGGCTGAACAGCCAGCCGGGCGGCGCCTCGGCCACGCTGCGCAAGCTGGTGGAGGACGCACGCCGCAACGGCAGCGCGAAGGACCGCGCGCGGCTCGCCGGCGAGGCGGCCGACCGCTTCATGCGCGTGGTCGGAGGCGACCTCGCGGGTTACGAGGAGGCGTCGCGCGCACTGTGGCGCGGCGACCGCGACGCCTTCAACCGCCACACCCGCGGCTGGCCGAAGGACGTGCGCGAGCATGCCCGCCGCCTTGCCGCGATCGCCCGCGACGCCCAGGCCGAAGCCGGCTGAGCCGGCGCACCCGCACGACACGGACCCCATCTGCAAAAGGAATTTCCCATGCCTTCCGCTCCCGGCACCTCGTCGCTCGCGCGGCGCGATTTCCGCCTGCTGTTCGGCGGCAGCACCGTGTCCGCGATCGGCGACCAGTTCACCCTGGTCGCTCTGCCCTGGCTGGTGCTCAAGCTCACCGGCAGCCCTGCCGCACTGGGCCTGGTGCTGGCGACGATGGCGCTGCCGCGCGCCGCCTTCATGCTGATCGGCGGCGCGGTGGTGGACCGCCTGTCGCCGCGCCGCGTGCTGCTGGCGGCGCGCGCGGTGAACGCACTGCTGGTGAGCCTGCTGGCGGCGCTGGTGCTGGGCGGCGCCATCCACATGGGGTTGGTGTACGCGCTGGCGCTGGGCATCGGCCTCGCCACCGCGTTCGCCTACCCGGCCGCGTCGGCGATCCTGCCGCAGCTGGTGGCGCCGCCGCAGCTGCGCGCGGCCAACGCGCTGTTCATGGCGATGCGCCAGCTGAGCATGCTGGTGGGGCCGGCGTTGGCCGGCCTGCTGATCAGCGTGGGCGCGCACGGCGGTAACCGGGGCATGGCCGACGCCACCGGGCTCGGCTTGGCCTTCGCGGTCGACGCGCTGAGCTTCGCGTTCTCCCTGGCCTCGCTGGCGCTGATCCGCATCCACGGCGATCGCCATCCGTGCGTGCCCGGTGGCGGCGTGCTGGCCAACGTCGGTGCGGGCATCCGTGCGGCGTGGGCCGACCTGCCGTTGCGTGCGTTCGTGATGTACGCAGCGGTGGTCTCGGTGTTCGTGGGCGGCCCGATCCAGGTCGGCCTGCCGGTGCTGGCCGACACGCGGCTGGATCTCGGCGCCGCTTCGCTCGGCATCCTGATGACCGCGAATGGCGGCGGCATGCTGGTGGGCAGCCTGCTGTCCGGCCTCGCCGCGAAACTGGTGCGCAACCGGCTGGGCCCGATGGTGCTGGGCATCGACGGCCTCGCCGGCCTCGCGCTGGCGGCGCTGGCTTTCGACCACTCCACGCTCGGCGGCGCCGTGCTGCTCGCCACCACCGGCCTGCTGGGCGGCATCGCGCAAGTCACCGTCGTCAGCTGGATCCAGCATCGCGTGGCGCCGGAGATGATGGGGCGCACGATGAGCCTGCTGATGTTCACCTTCATGGGGCTGGGGCCGCTGTCGGCGGCGGTGGCCGGCAGCCTGCTGAAGCTGATCCCGCTGCCGGCGCTGTTCGCGGGCGCGGGGCTGGCGTTGACGACGGTCGCGCTGGGCTGCATGGTCAGCCCGGCGCTGCGCAGCATCGGCACGCCGCTGCGCGCGCCGGCCGAAGGCTGACTGCAACGGGACGGGTGCCGGATTCGTGCGAGCATGCAGCCGGCCCCGTGCCGCAGACACGCGTTCCAGGAGACCCACCGCCCGATGAATGCCATGCACACCGTCCGCTTCCGTCAGGTCGACGTGTTCAGCGCCGCACCGTTCAAGGGCAACCCGCTGGCGGTGGTGTTCGATGCCGACGGCCTCGACACCGCACAGATGCAGGCCATCGCGCGCTGGACCAACCTGTCCGAGACCACCTTCCTGCTGGCGCCGGACCATCCGGACGCGGACTACCGCGTGCGCATCTTCACCACCGCCGGCGAATTGCCGTTTGCCGGGCACCCGACCCTGGGCACCGCGCATGCCCTGCGCGAAAGCGGCTACCGGCCGCGCCGGCCAGGACGGCTGATCCAGCAATGCGGCGTAGGCCTGGTGGAGCTGACCGAGCGCGCGCCCGGTCGCTGGGCTTTTGCCGCGCCGCCGGCGCGCATCGTGCCGCTGCCGGCGGAACAGCGGGGCTTGCTGGGGCGTGCGCTGGGCAGCGGCGCCATCGACCACGATACCGCCCCGTGCACGGTCGACAACGGCGCCCCGTGGTTGCTGGTGCGCATGAAGACGGCCGCCGACTGCCTCGCCGTGCGGCCCGACGATGCCGCGCTGGCCGCGGTGACCCGCGCGGCGGGAACCGGCGGCGTGGCCATCTACGGGCCGCACGGCGCCGATGGCCCGGCCGACTTCGAGATGCGCTGCCTGATGACCGGCGGCGACTTCGGCTTCGGCGAGGATCCGGTCACCGGCAGCGCCAATGCCGCGCTGGCCGGCCTGCTGGAGGCGCAGGGAAAACGTCCCGCGGCGGGCTACACGGTGCGCCAGGGCACGGCGCTGCAGCGCGACGGCCGCGTGGCGATCGAGCACGACAGCGACGGCCGCATCTGGATCGGCGGCGCTTGCGTCACGGTGGTCGAGGGCCGCTTCCGCTGCTCCTGAGCGCGACGGGTGCCGCGCGACGCCGCCTCGTCGCTGCGCGTGCCGGCCGCGGTCGGGGCACGCTCAACCCGCCTGTTGGCGGCTGAAGCGTTCGCGATAGCGCGCCGGGCTGAGCTTCAGCGCACGCCGGAAATGGTGGCGGAGCGTATCGGCGCTGGCGTAGCCGCAGCGGTCGGCGATCTGCTCCACCGACAGCGAACTGCCCTCGAGCAGCTCGCGGGCGCGGCCCAGTCGTTCCTCGATCAGCCATTGGCGGGGCGTGCTGCCGGTGGCCTCGGCAAAGCGGCGCAGCAGCGTGCGCTCGCTGGCCTTGGCGCGCGCGGCCAGTTCGGCCAGCGGCAGCGGCCGGTCCAGATGGCGACGCATCCACTCCAGCAGCTTGCCGAACGGCTCGCCGTGTGCGGGCAGCGGCGAGGGGATGAACTGCGCCTGGCCGCCATCGCGGTGCGCCGGCACCACGGCACGCTGCGCCACGCGATTGGCCGCGTGCGGGCCCCAGTCGCGGCGGATCAGGTGCAGGGAGAGATCCAGCGCCGCCGCGCTGCCGGCCGAGGTGAGCAGGGAACCCTCGTCCACGTACAGCACGTCCGGCTCCACCCGGATGCGCGGGTGCCGCGCGGCGAGCGCCCCGGCATAGCGCCAGTGCGTGGTGGCGCGGCGGCCGTCGAGCAGTCCGGTGGCCGCCAGCACGAACACGCCCGAACAGAACGACACCAGCCGCGCCCCGCGCGCATGCGCCCGGTGCAGGGCGTCGACCAGCGCCGGCGGCACCGGCGCGTCCACGCCGCGCCAGCCCGGCACGATCACCGTGCCGGCCCGGGCCAGTGCTTCCAGCCCCTGCTCCGCGCGCACCTGCAGCCCGCCCGTCGCACGCAGCGGGCCGCGCTCGACCGCGCACAGCTCGAAGCCATACCACGCCGGCAGTTCCGGCCGCGCCAGGCCGAACATCTCCACCGCGACGCCGAACTCGAAGCTGCACAGGCCGTCGTAGACCAGCACCGCCACCCTGCGGTTGGATGGCCCTTCGGTGCGCGCGGCGCTGCTTGGCGGCTTTTTCATGGTAAGTGGCATTCTCGCCAATGTCGGCGCCGTTCGCAAAACGGGACACTGGTCCGGTCTTCCACCCCACCAGGAGTCGAGCGATGAGCGTCGTCAGCCATACCCCCGCCGCTGCCAGCACCGAGGCGCTGGCGCACTTCCAGGCCCGCCTGGGCTTCGAGACCGACTGCGCCGACGTGTGGTACGCCAGCCAGCACGAGGCCAGGGACTTCGTGCTGCTCGACGTGCGCACGCCGACCCTCTACGCCGCCGGCCACGTGCCCGGCGCGATCAACATGCCGGTGCGCACGATCGCCGAGCAGCGCCTGGCCGACTATCCGGCCGACACCTTGTTCGTGGTCTATTGCGCCGGCCCGCACTGCAACGGCGCCAACAAGGCCGCGGTGAAGCTGGCCAGGCTGAATCGCCCGGTGAAGGAGATGATCGGCGGCCTGACCGGCTGGATCGACGAGGGCTTCGGCCTGGAGCGCGGCTGAGCGCCGGCCATGACACCGCCCCTTCGCGTGCGCCGCGCCGCCGGCGCGGATCTCGCCCTGCTGCTGCCGCTGTGCGTGGAGCATGCCGATTTCGAACGCCTGCCCTGCGCCGCACCCGGACGGGGTGACACGCTGGTCGCGGCGCTGGATGCGGTGCCGCCGAAACTGCATGCCTGGGTGGCCGAGGCCGGCGCGCAGGCCGTGGGTTACGCCACCGCCACGCTGGACTTCGCCACGCTGGATGCGGCGCACTTCCTGCACCTGGATTGCCTCTACGTGCGCGAGGCCTGGCGCGGCCAGGGCGTGGGCCTGCGGCTGTGGCAGGCCGCCCGCGATTACGGCGAGCGGCAGGGCTGCGCGACGATGCAATGGCAGACGCCGGCGTGGAACGTGGATGCTGCGCGTTTCTATCGCCGACTCGGCGCGATCGAGCGGCGCAAGCGCCGCTACGTCCTGCCGCTGGCCGCGGACTGAATCAGCCGTGGCGCCGTGGCAGCGCCGCCGCCTCGCGCGCCAGCTGCTCGATGCCGGCCCAGTCGCCGGCCTGCAGCTTGTCCTTCGGCGTGAGCCAGGAGCCGCCCACGCAGGCCACGTTGGGCAGGGCGAGGAAGTCCGGCGCGCTGGCGAGGCTGATGCCGCCGGTGGGGCAGAAGCGGATCTGCGGCAGCGGGCTGGCCCAGGCGCCGAGCAGCTTGGCGCCGCCCACGGGCACGGCGGGGAACAGTTTGAGGTGCCGGTAGCCGCGTTCGAGCAGGGTCATCGCCTCGCCCGCGGTGGCCACGCCGGGCAGCAGCGGCAGCGCACTGGCGTCGGCGGCCTCGAGCAGCTTCGGCGAGACGCCCGGCGACACCGCGAAGCGCGCGCCGGCCTGGCGGGCCGCTTCAAGCTGCTCGCCGTCGAGCACGGTGCCCACGCCCACCACGGCGCCTTCCACCTCGGCGGCGATGGCGCGGATCGCCTCCAGCGCCACCGGCGTGCGCAGCGTCACCTCGATGCTGCGGATGCCGCCGGCGACCAGCGCGCGCGCCATCGGCACCGCGTGGGCCAGCTCGTCGATGATCACCACCGGCACCACCGGGGCGAGGGCGAGGATCTCGGCGAGGACGGTCTGCTTGTGGTCTTGTGGGGTCATGGGAGGCTCGCGGGAAAGGGTTTGGCGCGGTAGGAGCGGCTTCAGCCGCGATTCCGTGGCTGGTCGCGGCTGAGGCGCTCCTAGGGGATGATTCAGGCGTCGGCGGCGTGGTGGCGGTCGCGCCTGGCGAAGATGGTGGCGCCGGCGTCGGCCGCGCCCACCGCGTTGCGCAGGGACGCGAACAGCTCGCGGCCCATGCCGACGTGGTGCGCGGAAAGGTCGGCGTGCACCTGTTCGCGCGCGGCCCACTCGGCGGCGTCCACTTTCGCCTCCAGCGTGCCGGCGATGACGTCGAGTCGGACGAGGTCGCCGTCGCGCAGCTTGCCCAGCGGGCCCGCGTCGATCGCCTCGGGGGTGACGTGTATCGCCGCCGGGATCTTGCCGGAAGCGCCGGACATGCGCCCGTCGGTGACCAGCGCCACGCGGTGCCCGCGCGCCTGCAGCACGCCCAGCGTGGGGGTGAGCTTGTGCAGCTCGGGCATGCCGATCGCCTTCGGTCCCTGGAAACGCACCACGGCGACGAAATCGCGGTTGAGCTCGCCGCGGTCGAAGGCCTGCTTCACCTCGTCCTGGTCGTGGAAGATCACCGCCGGCGCCTCGATCACCAGGCGGTCGCCCGGCACCGAGGATGCCTTGATCACGGCGCGGCCGAGGTTGCCCTTGAGCACCCGCAGGCCGCCGTCGGCGCGGAACGGCTCCGTGGCCGGGCGCAGCACGTCGAGGTTGCCGCTGGCGGTCACCTCGTGCCACGCCAGCTGGCCATTCGCGTCCAGCGCCGGCATCCTGCGGTAGGCGTCGAGGCCCTTGCCCCACACCGTGTGCGCGTCGCCGTGCAGCAGGCCCGCGTCGATCAGCGAGCCGATCAGGAACGGCATGCCGCCGGCCTGGTGGAAGTGGTTCACGTCGGCGGAACCGTTCGGGTACACGCGCGCCATCAGCGGCACCACGCCGGACAGCGCGTCGAAATCCTCCAGCGTCAGCACGATGCCGGCGGCGTGCGCCATCGCCACCAGGTGCAGCAGGTGGTTGGTGGAGCCGCCGGTGGCGTGCAGGCCGATCACGCCGTTGACCACGCTGCGCTCGTCGAACATGCGGCCCAGCGGGGTGTAGTCGTCGCCCAGCGCGGTGAGCTCCGCGGCGCGGCGCACCGCGGCTTCGGTGAGCGCGTCGCGCAGCGGCGTGTTCGGGTTGACGAAGCTGGCGCCCGGCAGGTGCAGGCCCATGATCTCCATCAGCATCTGGTTGGAGTTGGCGGTGCCGTAGAAGGTGCAGGTGCCGGGCGCGTGGTAGGAGGCCGCCTCGGCCTCCAGCAGTTCCTCGCGCGTGGCCTTGCCCTCGGCATGGCGTTGGCGCACCGCGGTCTTCGCGTCGTTGCTGATGCCACTGGGCATCGGCCCGGCCGGCACGAACACCGCGGGCAGGTGGCCGAAGCTCAGCGCGCCGATCATCAGGCCTGGCACGATCTTGTCGCAGATGCCGAGGAACAGCGCGGCGTCGAACATGTCGTGCGACAGCGCCACCGCGGTGGCCATCGCGATCACCTCGCGCGAGAACAGCGAGAGCTCCATGCCGGCGCGCCCCTGCGTGATGCCGTCGCACATCGCCGGCACGCCGCCTGCCACCTGCGCGGTGACGCCGGCCTCGCGTGCCGCGCGGCGGATCAGCTCGGGATAGCGCTCGTAGGGCTGGTGCGCCGAGAGCATGTCGTTGTACGCGGTGACGACGCCGAGATTGGGCACGGCGCCGGCGCGCAGCATCGCCTTGTCATCCGTGCCGCAGGCGGCGAAGCCGTGCGCGAGGTTGCCGCAGGACAGCTGGCGGCGATGCGGGCCCTCGCCACGCGCGGCATCGATCCGTGCGAGGTAGGCGGTGCGGCTGGCGCGGCTGCGCGCAGCGATGCGGGCGGTGACTTCGGCGAGGATGGGGTGCAGGTTCATGACACGGTTCCGGGAATCAACAAGCGGAGCGGAGCAGCGGGCCATGGACGGCCCGCCGCGAAGCAGGCGCACAGCGCCTGCTTCGGCGGAGCCGGTGCCGGGCTGCGCCCGGTACCGGCGAGTCAAAAAAGGGCAGGAGCCCTTTTTTGACCACCAGGCACGGCGCTCTGGCTCTGACGCCAATGCCTGCGAAAACGCAAAAACCTTTACCTATGCCTTGCGAGTGCCATCCTGCACTCGAAAGGCCCGGCCAGCCCGGCTGCGCCGGTCTGGCCTCCGTCGGGCAACGATGAAGCCGTTGCCCGACGTGTGGCCCATCCCTGGGCCGCGGTGGCTCCGTTCAAGGGCACCAGTAAACGGCCAGCGGCACGCGATCCTGCTGCACCACCGAACGCACCGGGTAATTCTTTGCATCGGCCAGGCCCAGCCGTACGTCCGCCAGCAGGTCGCGCTTCTTCTCGCCGCTCACCAGCAGGTACAGCGCGCGGGCGGCGAGCAGCACGGGCAGGGTGAGCGTGATGCGCGGCTCGCCGGCGCCCGGCGCCCGCATCGGCAGCACCCTCGCCGTGCCGTGTGGATCCAGTGCCTCGGCCAGGCGGTCGCCGCCGGGGAAGAACGAGGCGGTGTGGCCGTCCTCGCCCATGCCCAGCACCGCCACGTCGAACGGCGCGGGCAGCGCGGCGATGCGCGCCGCGGCCTCGGCGAGCCCCGCTTCCGGCGTGGGTGCGCCGGTGTACAGCGGCACGAAGCGGGCAGCGCAGGCGGCGCCCTGCAGCAGGGTGGCTTCCACCAGCCGCGCGTTGGAACGCGGGTCGCTGTCCGGCACCCAGCGTTCGTCGACCAGGGTGACGGTGACGGCCGCCCAGTCCAGCGCCTCGCGCGACAGCCGCGCGAAGAAATCCTTCGGCGTGCTGCCGCCGGAGACCGCGATCACGGCCTGGCCGCGCGCCGCGATCGCCTCGCGCAGCTGCGCGGCGACGCGTTCGGCCAGCGCCACGGCCTGGGCGCCGCAATTCGTGAAGCTGTGCGTGGTGACGTTCGACATCGCGTCGTTCCGCTTATCCGTTCATTCGCTGTCTTCGTGCCAGGTGCGGCCGTCGCGCTCGATCAGCGCCACCGCGGCGCTGGGGCCCCAGCTGCCGGCGGCGTAGGGGCGCGGCGCCTCGTTGCCTTCGGCCCATGCCGCGAGGATGGGGTCGGCCCAGCGCCACGCCGCCTCTACCTCGTCGCGGCGCATGAACAGGGTGGGGTTGCCGCGCACCACGTCGAGCAGCAGGCGTTCGTAGGCGTCGGGCTGCGCCACGCCGAAGGCTTCGGCGAAGCTCATGTCCAGCGACACGTAGCGCAGGCGCAGGCCGCCGGGGCCGGGATCCTTGATGGTGAGCCACAGCTTCACGCCTTCGTCGGGCTGCAGGCGCAGCACCAGGCGGTTCTGCGCCAGCGTGCCCGCGCCGGCGCCGAAGATCGAATGCGGCACCGGCTTGAACGCCACCACGATCTCGGACACGCGCTCGGGCAGGCGCTTGCCGGTGCGCAGGTAGAACGGCACGCCGGCCCAGCGCCAGTTCTCGATCTCGGCCTTGATCGCCACGAAGGTCTCGGTGTCCGACTTCGCGCCTTCCAGCTCGTCGAGGTAGCCCGGCACCGCCTGGCCCTCGGCCACGCCCGCGCGGTACTGGCCGCGTACGGTGAGCTGCGCCGCGTTGCCGGCATCGATGGGCTTGAGCGAGCGCAGCACCTTGAGCTTCTCGTCGCGCACCGCGTCGGGTGTCAGCGAGGAGGGCGGTTCCATCGCCACCATGCACAGCAGCTGCAGCAGGTGGTTCTGCACCATGTCGCGCAGCGCGCCGGCGCGGTCGTAGTAGCCGGCACGGCGGCCCAGGCCCAGTGTCTCGGCCACGGTGATCTGCACGTGGTCGACGTGGCTGGCGTTCCACAGCGGCTCGAACAGCGCGTTGCCGAAGCGCAGCGCCAGCAGGTTCTGCACCGTTTCCTTGCCGAGGTAATGGTCGATGCGATAGGTCTGCGACTCGGCGAACACCTTGCCCACCGCGTCGTTGATGCGGTCGGCGCTGGCGAGGTCGCGGCCGATGGGTTTTTCCAGCACCACGCGCGAACGCTCGCCGTTCAGGCCGCACTGGCCGAGCCGGCGGCAGATGTCCTCGAACAGCTCGGGCGAGGTGGAGAGGTAGAACACGCGGATGTGTTCGGGCTGTTCGCCGATCAGCGCGGCGAACGCTTCCCAGCCCTCGTCCTTGCGCGCGTCCAGCGGGCGATAGAACACCTGCTGCAGGAACGCGTCGACCCTGGCGGCATCGGCGCCCTTGCCGGCCAGCGACTCGCGCAGCTGGGCGCGGTAGCCGGCGTCGTCCAGCGGCTCGCGGGCCACGCCGACGATGCGGCTGCCGGCCGGGATCTGGTCGTCGGCATAGCGGTGGAACAGCGCGGGCAGCAGCTTGCGCAGGGCGAGGTCGCCGGTGCCGCCGAAGATCACCAGGTCGAAGCTGTCGACCTTCTGGAAAGTAGCCGTCACGCAATCACCTCGATACGGGGGACGGGTGGGCCGGAGGGGTTTCGGCCCAGGCGGTGACGATAGTACCAGTGGAATACCAGAGCAAGTACGCTCATGCATACGAATTCATCGCGGCTCGGCACGCCGCCATCGGAGCGGGTTTTCACCGGGGCGGGCGAAATGGATGGCCAGACGGCTTGCGGTCAATGGTTTGCTATTGGTATCTTCTGCGTATGGAAACCGCATTGGCCCGCGAATACCGCCGCATCTGCCGCGACCCGGCCAGCCACCAGCCGCTGGCCTACCTGCGCCTGCGCAGCGCGATCCGCAACGTGGTCGAGCGGCGCGCGATCGAGCCGGGCCAGGCACTGCCCAGCGAGCGCGACCTGTCGCAGGCGCTGAAGCTGTCGCGCGTCACCGTGCGCAAGGCGATCGCCGGCCTGGTCGAGGAGGGCCTGCTCACCCAGCGCCACGGCGCCGGCACCTTCATCGCCGAGCGCATCGTCAAGCCGATGTCGCGGCTGTCCAGCTTCACCGAGGACCTGCGCGACCGTGGCCTGCATCCGCGCTCGGAGTTCTTCGAGCGCAGCGTGGGCGAGGTGACGCCGGAGGAGGCGATGGCGATGAACCTGTCGCCCGGCTCGCTGGTGGCGCGCCTGCACCGCGTGCGCTACGGCCAGGACGAGCCGCTGGCGATCGAGCGCAGCGTGGTGCCGGCCAGCGTGCTGCCCGACCCGACGCTGGTACACGACTCGCTGTACGAGGTGCTGGAGTCGCTGGGCTGCCGCCCGAAGCGTGCGCTGCAGCGCCTGCGCGCGGTGTCGCTGGGCGCCCAGCATGCGCGACTGCTGCACGTGGCCGCGGGCAGCGCGGGGCTCAACATCGAGCGGCGCAGCTTCCTCGACGACGGCCGGGTGGTCGAGTTCACCTGCTCCTGGTACCGCGGCGACATCTACGACTTCGTGGCCGAGCTGCACGCCGACTGATCCCCCGTCGCGCACGGCGCGACGTTTTCCCCGACACGAGGAAGCCATGCACGCCAGCGACACCCTGATGTACCGCGAAGCGCACGAGTCCGCCGAGGTGGTGGCGCGCCAGTTCGCCGCCAACGAGCGCGTGGTGGGCGAGCTCGCCGCGGTGCTGCGCGCGCAGCCGCCGCGCTTCATCGTCACCTGTGCGCGCGGCAGCTCCGACCACGCCGCCGCCTACGCCAAGTACGTGTTCGAGACCCAGCTCGGCATCGCCACCGCCTCGGCCTCGCCCTCGGTCACCTCGGTGTATGCGGCGCCGCAGCAGTGGGCAGGCGCGCTGTTCATCGCGATCTCGCAGTCGGGCAAGAGCCCCGACCTGGTGCGCAACGCGCAGGCCGCCAGGACCGCCGGCGCGCGCGTGGTGGCGATGGTCAACGTGGAGGATTCGCCGCTGGCGGCGGTCGCCGACACGGTGATCCCGCTGCACGCCGGCCCCGAGCGCAGCGTGGCCGCCACCAAGAGCTACCTCGCCGCGCTGGCCGCGGTGCTGCACCTGTGCGCACGCTGGCACGGCGACGCGACGCTGGGCGCCGCGCTGGAAGCGCTGCCCGGTGCGCTGCGCCAGGGTTGGGATGCGGACTGGTCGGCGCTGGTCGACGGCCTCGCCGATGCGCACAACCTGTTCGTGGTGGGGCGCGGCTTCGGCTTCGCCGCGGCGCTGGAGGCGGCGCTGAAGTTCAAGGAAACCTGCGGCCTGCATGCTGAGGCGTTCAGCGCCGCCGAGGTGAAGCACGGCCCGATGGCGCTGGTCGGCCCGCACTTCCCGGTGCTGTGCTTCGCCCAGGACGACGACACGCTGGAAAGCACGCTGGCGGTGGCCAGGGATTTCCGCGGCCGCGGCGCCAGGGTGCTGGTGGCCGCGCCGGGCCGGACGGGCGAAGGCTTCCTGCCGCTCGCCGGCGGCCTGCCGGCGCTGTGCACGCCGCTGCTGACCATCCAGAGTTTCTACCGTGCCGCCAGCGCGCTGGCGCTGCGCCGCGGCTACAACCCCGACGTGCCGCCGCATCTCAACAAGGTCACGGAAACGGTGTGACGGCCATGACCATCGCCCTCACCCACGCCCGTGTCCTCACCGCCCACGGCTGGCGCGACGATCTCGCCGTGCTGGTCGAGGGCGAACGCGTCGCCGCGCTGCTGCCGCACGACCACGCCGCCGTGCGCGCGGCGTCGGCCGAGGATCTCGATGGCGCGCTGCTGGTGCCGGGCTTCATCGACACGCAGGTGAACGGCGGCGGCGGCGCGCTGTTCAACGCCGCGCCCACGGTGGCGACGATCCGCACGATCGGCGCCGCGCACCGCAAGTTCGGCACCACCGGCTTCCTGCCCACGCTGATCAGCGACAGTGTGGACACCATGCGCGCCGCGTTGGCCGCGGTGGAGCAGGCGTTCGACGAGGGCGTGCCGGGCCTGCTCGGCATCCACCTCGAAGGCCCCTACCTCGCGACCGAGCGCAAGGGCGTGCACGATCCGAAGTGGTTCCACGTGCCGGGCGAGGAAGAGCTCGCCCTGCTGTGCGCGCCGCACCGCGGCGTGCGGCTGGTGACGCTGGCGCCCGAGCGCGTGCCGCATGCGATGATCGC
Organism: Rhodanobacter aciditrophus; assembly: GCF_050026795.1. Lineage (NCBI taxonomy): Bacteria > Pseudomonadati > Pseudomonadota > Gammaproteobacteria > Lysobacterales > Rhodanobacteraceae > Rhodanobacter > Rhodanobacter aciditrophus. The sequence continues at coordinate 141,159 of NZ_JALBWP010000009.1, read as the reverse complement.
GCGGCTTGCCGCGGCGGGCGTGCTCGTCAACGCGGGCCACACCGCCGCCGACCACGCCACCGTCCGCGCCGCGCTGGCCGCGGGCGTGCGCGGCTTCACCCACCTGTTCAACGCGATGACGCCGCTCGGCAGCCGCGAGCCCGGCGTGGTGGGTGCGGCGCTGGACGATCCCGGCAGCTGGTGCGGCCTCATCGTCGACGGCCACCACGTGCACCCGGCCAGCCTGCGCGCGGCGATCGCGGCGAAGCCGCGCGGCAGGATGCTGCTGGTCACCGACGCGATGCCGCCGGTGGGCGCGGATTCGCCCGAGTACGTGCTGAACGGCGAAACCATCGTCGCGAAGGACGGCATCTGCCAGACCGCGGACGGCGTGCTCGCCGGCTCCGCGCTGGACATGGCGAGCGCGGTGCGCAACAGCGTGGCGATGCTCGGCCTGCCGCTGGACGAAGCCGTGCGCATGGCCAGCAGCTACCCCGCCGACTTCCTCGGCCTGGGTGCCAGCCACGGCCGCATCGCGGTGGGGTGCCGCGCCGACCTGGTGGCGATGGATGCCGACTGCCGCGTGCGGTGCAGCTGGATCGGCGGCAGGGCCGGCTGACGCGGGCCTTCAGTCGAATCGCCGCCGATTGCCGCAGGGCCGGCGGTCCGTTCGGACAACCTGCTAGACTGCGCGCCGTTCAGGTGTCCCGACGGCCGTCGCCCGAGGGATGAAACGGGAAGCCGGTGCGTGGTGTTCCACACCGCAAGGCCGGCGCTGCCCCCGCAACGGTAAGCGAGTCAAGGTGCGGCCTGTCGCCACTGTGCCCGATGGCACGGGAAGGCGCCGCCACCGACGCATGCAGCGTCACTCGCAAGCCCGGAGACCGGCCCGGACATGACTGCTGGCTCGCGGTGGGCGAGGCCGGACAGACGCGTCCGGCGCCGCCGTACCTGCCTGTTTCCGTGCTCCCGCTCCCGCTGGCCGGTCCGTTGGACACTAGGCGCCGCGCGGATGCGCGGCCGAGGACCGAGACGTGAAGAAGACCCTGCTGGCCGCGACCCTGCTGTGCTGCCTGCCCACGGCCCATGCTGCCGACCAGAACGACGCGAGCACGCTGAATCCGGTGGTCGTCACCGCCACCCGCACGCCGATCACCGCCGACGATGCGCTGTCCTCGGTCAGCGTGATCACCCGCGCCGACATCGAGCGCCTGCAGCCGCTCTCGGTGCAGGACCTGCTCACCGGCCTGCCGGGTGTCAGCTTCGCCCAGAGCGGCGGCCTTGGCCAGCTCACCACGCTGTTCCTGCGCGGCACCAACTCCACCCACACCCTGGTGCTGGTGGACGGCATCCGCGTCGGCTCGGCCACCGCCGGCTTCGCGCGGCTGGAGCAGATCCCGGTGGAGCAGATCGAGCGCATCGAGATCGTGCGCGGCCCGCGTTCCAGCCTGTACGGCGCCGACGCCATCGGCGGCGTGATCCAGATCTTCACCCGGCACGGGCAGCCGAACGGCGGCATCGCGCCCTCGCTCAGCCTCACCGCGGGCAGCCATGGCCTTGCCGGCGCCAGCGCGGGGCTGTCCGGCGGCGACGCGCACGCCTGGTACAACCTCAGCGTCGGCGGCCAGTACACCAGCGGTTTCCCCGCCTGCCGGATGGGCGCGGCCGAGGCGATGGCCGGCTGCTTCGCGGACGATCCGCGCGACGACGCCTTCCGCGACTGGAACGGCGCGTTCAATGCCGGCTACCGCTGGGACAACGGCACCGAGCTGGCGGGCGACTGGCTGCGCAGCAAGAGCTTCGTGGAATACGCGGGCAGCCCCTACGGCAGCAATCGCGCGGTCGACGAACAGCGCGTGGCCGGCGCGCGGCTGAGCTTCTCGCCGCTGGAAGCATGGAAGCTCACGCTGACCGCGGGCCAGAGCAGGGATCTTTCCACCACGTATTACCAGGGCAGCTACTACGGTGCGTACTACCCGCTGCAGCAGACCGGCCATGCGGATTCGCGCCGCAACCAGGCTTCGTGGCAGAACGACATCGCGCTGGCCGCGGACCAGCTGCTCACCGTGGGCGTGGACTGGCAGCAGGAGCACGTGGACAGCAGCACCGCCTACCTCGCCACCCGCCGCACCGACACCGGCGGCTTCGCGCAGTACCAGGGCACGTTCGGCCGCAACGAGCTGCAGGCGTCGGCGCGGCGCGACCACAACAGCCAGTTCGGCAACCACGACACCGGCGCGCTGGCCTGGGGCTACGCGTTCGACCACGGCCTGCGCGTCAGCGCCAGCTACGGCACCGCGTTCCACGCGCCGACCTTCAACGACCTGTACTTCCCGCCGTTCTTCGGCACGCCGTCGGCCAACCCGCAGCTCAGGCCGGAGACCTCGCACAGCACCGAACTGGGCCTGCAGCAGCAGCGCGACGACTGGCGCTGGGCGGTGAACGCCTACGAGACGCGCATCAACCAGATGATCGTGCTCGACCCGGCGCGCAACTACGTGCCGTTCAACCTCAGCCGCGCGCGCATCCGCGGCGTGGAAGGCCAGCTCGGCACCACGCTGGCGGGCTGGCAGCTGCAGGGCTACCTCACCCTGCAGCAGCCGAAGAACGACGACGGCGGCGCCGCCAACGGCAACGTGCTGCCGCGCCGGCCCGAGCGCACCGCGCGCATCGATCTCGACCGTCGCTTCGGCGCATTCGGCGTGGGCAGCACCTGGTACGTGGCCGGCCGCAGCTACGACGACGTGGCCAACCTGCATCCGCTGGGCGGCTACGGCACGCTGGCGCTGCGCGCGAGCTGGCGGTTCGCGCCGGACTGGCAGGTCGAGGGGCGCCTCGCCAACGCGCTCGACCACCGCTACGAGACGGTCTGGTACTACAACCAGCCCGGCCGCACCTGGTCGCTGACGCTGCGCTACAGCCCCGCCACGCGCTGAGCCGCGGAACGGCGCATGCGGCCGGCGTCGTGCAGGGACGCGGGAGCAGGCGCGGACAGGGACGTCCACCCCTGCCTTCCGGCAGGGGCCGCCTTCAGGCACATACGCGGCGGTGCCGCGCCGGGCATAAAGGGTGCATGACCGGGAGCATGCCCAAGTCGCCGCCTGTCGCGCGCGTTCCCCCGCTATGCTGGCGCGCCACGGAGGACACGTGAACATCTTCGCCCCCATGATCCGCCGACCCGTCGGCACCGTGCTGCTGGCTTTCGGGCTGGCGCTGGCCGGCGCGTGGTCCTACCTGCTGCTGGGCGTGGCCGCGTTCCCGGCGATGGAATTCCCGTTCATGGGGGTGAACGCGCAGCTGCCCGGCGCCAGCGCGCAGGTGATGGCCGCCACCGTGGTGGCGCCGCTGGAGCGCCACCTGGGCCGCATCCCGGGCGTGCAGCACATCAGCTCGACCGCCACCGAAGGCGGGGCGCAGATTGGCCTGGAGCTGGACTTCGGCCGCAATCCCGACCAGGTTGCGCACGACGTGCAGGCGGCGATCAATGCGGCGATCCCGGACCTGCCGCCCGGCATGCCCAGCCCGCCGAGCTACTTCAAGGCCAACAGTTCGCAGATCCCGATCCTGCTGGTGGCATTGACTTCGACCAGCCTGCCGCCGGACAAGCTCTACGACCTCATCGACACGGTGCTGAAACCGGCGGTGGCGCAGATCCCCGGCGTGGCCGAGGTGAGCGTGGGCGGCGGCACGCCACACGCGGTGCGGGTGGCGCTGAACACGGCCGCGCTGGCCCATGCCGGCATCACCGCGAACGACGTGGCGAACGCGCTGCGCGCGGCCAACGTCACCTCGCCGCAGGGCGTGATCGGCAACGACGCCACCCAGCTCACGGTGACCGCGAACGACGCGCTGCACACCGCGCAGGACTTCGCCAACCTGGTGATCGCCAGCCACGGCGGCGTGCCGATCCGGCTGGCCGACGTGGCCACCATCAGCAACGGCCAGCAGAACCAGTACACCGCGGCCTGGTTCAACAACCACCGCGCGGTGGTGCTGCGGATCACCAAGCGTGCCGACGCCAACGCGGTGGCCACGGTGGCGGCAGTCCGCGCGCGCCTGCCCGAGCTGCGCGGGCTGTTGCCGGCCGATGTGCGGATCGCCCCGATCTTCGACCTCACGCCCACCACGATGTCGGCGTTGCACGAAGTGGAGGTGGCGCTGCTGATGGGCGTGGTGATGGTGGCGCTGGTGATGCTGGTGTTCCTGCGCCGGGCGCGGCCCACCGTGATCGCGATGTTCAGCGTGCCGCTGTCGCTGGCCGGTGCGCTGGTGGTGATGTGGATGCTGGGCTTCACGCTCAACATCTTCTCGCTGGTGGCGCTGGTGCTGTGCGTGGGCTTCGTGGTGGACGACGCGATCGTGGTGATCGAGAACATCGTGCGGCACATGGAGCAGGGCAAGCCGGCGCTGGAGGCCGCGCTGACGGGGGTGCGCGAGATCGGCTTCACGGTGATCTCGATCACGCTGTCGCTGATCGCGGTGTTCGGCCCGATGGTGTTCGGCAACAACATGTTCACGCTGCTGATGCGCGAGTTCTCGGTGACGCTGATCGCCACCATCGTGATCTCGGCGCTGGTGTCGCTGACGCTGACGCCGGCGCTGTGCGGCCGCTGGCTGGCGCACGCCGACGCGGCGGCCGCGCGCACGCCGGGGCGGCTGGAACGCTGGGCCGAGGGCTTCGACCGCGGCTTCCTGCGGCTGTACGAGCGCGGGCTGGACTGGGCGATGCGCCACCGCCGGCTGATGCGCTGGCAGCCGGCGATCCTGCTGGTGCTGACGATCGCGCTGGCGGTGCTGGTGGGCAAGACCGCCGGCGGCGGCATCATGCCGAAGGAAGACACCGGGCTGATCCGCGCGCACATCACCGCCGACGCGAACATCTCGCCCACGCTGATGATGAAGCGCACCCAGCAGATCGTGGCGCAGATCCACGCCGACCCCGCCGTGCTCGACGTGACCGCCTTCTTCGGCAGCGGCGGCAACGGTGCGACCGGCAACGAGTCGCGCATGTTCATCGACCTCAAGCCGCTCGGCACCGGGCCGGGCGAGCGCCGCGACAGCGCGCAGCAGGTGGTGGACCGGCTGAACAGGCGCTTCAAGCCGCTGGCCGACCTGGATGTGACGCTGACCACGGTGCAGTTCATCAACATGGGCTCCGGCGGCAGCGGCCAGGGCCAGTACACGTTCAACCTGATCAGCACCAGCGGCGCGCCACTGCAGCAGCCCACGCTGGAGCTGGCCAAGGCGATGCGCGGCATGAAGCAGTTCCGCGACGTCAGCACCAGCTTCGACAGCATCGGCAAGCAGCAGATGCTGGAGGTGGATCGCGCCGCCGCGGCGCGGCTGCACCTCGGCATGGGCCAGATCGACGACGCGCTGAACAAGTCCTTCGGCCAGACCCCGGTGTCGACGATCTACTCGGACATCAACCAGTACTACGTGGTGCTCACCTCCGACCGCGCCGACACGCTGAGTCCCGACACCCTGCTCAACACCTACGTGCGCAACACGCAGGGCCGGATGATCCCGCTGTCGGCGGTGGCGCGCATCCGCCCGCACATCGCGCCGATCAGCGTGGAGCACTACGACCAGGTGGAGTCGTCGTCGGTCAGCTACAACCTGGCCAAGGGCGTGACCCAGGCCGAGGGCATCCAGGCGGTGAGCCAGGCGATCTTCGCCGCGCACCTGCCGCCCGGCGTGCAGAAGAAGTACACCGGCGAGAACCAGGACCTGCTCGACGCGCTCAGCAACTCGCTGCTGCTCCTGCTCGCGGTGATCGGCGCGATGTACGTGGTGCTCGGCATCCTGTACGAGAGCCTGGTGCATCCGCTCACCATCATCTCCACGCTGCCTGCCGCCGGCATGGGCGCGTTCCTGGCGATGCTCATCACCCACACCCAGCTCACCACGATGTCGGTGATCGCGGTGCTGATGCTGATCGGCATCGTGAAGAAGAACGCGATCCTGATGGTGGACTTCGCGCTGGTCGCCGAGCGCGAGCACGGGCTGGACCCGGTCGCGGCGATCCGCGAGGCGGCGCTGGTGCGTTTCCGCCCGATCACCATGACCACGCTGGTGGCGATGGGTGCGGCGCTGCCGCTGGCGGTGGGCTTCGGCGCGGGCTCGGAGATGCGCCAGCCGCTGGGCATCGCGATCCTGGGCGGCCTGTTCGTGTCGCAGCTGCTGACCCTGCTCAGCACGCCGGCGATCTACCTGTGGCAGCACGACCGCCGCGAGCGCAAGGCGAAACGCAAGGCGCTGCGCGAGGAGATCCGCCGCCGGCGCCTGCTGGCCCAGCAGGTGCCGGCGCTGCCGAAGTAGCCGTCGCGCCACGCCACGGCGCTGCCGTTCGAGCCCCCTGCCTTCCGGCAGGGGCCGCCTTCAGGCACATACGCGGCGGCGCCGCGCCGGGCATAAAGGGCGCATGGTCGGGAACCGCCGCATGCCGACGCCGGTCGCGTCGTGTTGTCCGGCTATGCTGGCGCGCCACGGAGGACACGTGAACATCTTCGCCCCCATGATCCGCCGACCCGTCGGCACCTCGCTGCTGGCGATCGGTCTCGCCATCGCCGGCTTCTGCGCCTACCTGCTGCTGGGCGTGGCGGCGTTGCCGTCGATCGAGTTCCCCGGCATGGGGGTGGTGGCGCAGGTGCCCGGCGCCAGCGCGCAGGTGATGGCCAATACCGTGCTGTCGCCGCTGGAGCGCCACCTCGGCCGCATCCCCGGCGTCAAGATGATGTTCGGCGATGCCAGCGAAGGCGCGGTGCAGATCCAGATCATGTTCGACATGAGCCGCAGCGCGGACCAGGCGGCCCGCGACGTGCAGCAGGCGATCAACGCCGCACAGCCCGACCTGCCCACCGGCATGCTGCCGCCGCAGTATTTCAAGTTCGACACCTCGCAGATCCCGATCCTGCTGGTCACGCTGACCTCGACCAGCCTGCCGCCGGACAAGCTCTACGACCTCACCGACACGCTGCTGAAACCGGCGGTGGCGCAGATCCCCGGCGTGGCGCAGGTGGGCGTGGGCGGCGGCACGCCGCACGCGGTGCGGGTGGCGCTGAACAGCGCGGCACTGGCCCATGCCGGCATCACCGCGAACGACGTGGCGAACGCGCTGCGCGCGGCCAACGTCACCTCGCCGCAGGGCGCGATCGGCGACGGCACCACGCAGATGACGGTGACCGCGAACGATGCGCTGCACACCGCGCGGGACTTCGCCAGGCTGGTCGTCGCCGTGCACGACGGCGTGCCGATCCGGCTGGTCGACGTGGCCACCATCAGCGGCGGGCAGGAGGACAAGTACGCCGCGGCCTGGTTCAACGGCCAGCGCGCGGTGCTGATGCAGATCAACAAGCGGGCGGACGCCAATTCGGTGGCCACGGTACAGGCGATCCTCGCCCGCCTGCCCGAGCTGCGCGGGCTGCTGCCCGCCGACGTGCAGATCCACCCGGTGTTCGACCTCACCACCACCACCCGCTCGGCGTTGCACGAGGTGGAGGTGGCGCTGCTGATGGGCGTGGTGATGGTGGCGCTGGTGATGCTGGTGTTCCTGCGCCGCGTGCGGCCCACCGTGATCGCGATGTTCAGCGTGCCGCTCTCGCTGGCCGGCGCCTTCGTGCTGATGTGGGCGCTGGGCTTCACGCTCAACATCCTGTCGCTGGTGGCGCTGGTGCTGTGCGTGGGCTTCGTGGTGGACGACGCGATCGTGGTGATCGAGAACATCGTGCGGCACATGGAGCAGGGCAAGCCGGCGCTGGAGGCCGCGTTGACGGGGGTGCGCGAGATCGGCTTCACGGTGATCTCGATCACGCTGTCGCTGATCGCGGTGTTCGGCCCGATGGTGTTCGGCAACAACATGTTCACGCTGCTGATGCGCGAGTTCTCGGTGACGCTGATCGCCACCATCGTGATCTCGGCGCTGGTGTCGCTGACGCTGACGCCGGCGCTGTGCGGCAGCTGGCTGGCGCGTGACGATGCGGCGCCCGCGCGGCCGCCGGGACGGCTGGAACGCTGGGCGGAAGGTTTCGACCGCTGGATGCTCGGCATCTACGAGCGGGCGCTGGACTGGGCGATGCGCCACCGCCGGCTGATGCGCTGGCAGCCGCCGATCCTGCTGGTGCTGACCGTCGCGCTGGCGGTGCTGGTGGGCAAGACCGCGGGCGGCGGCCTGATGCCGAAGGAGGACATCGGCTTGCTGGCGGCGCAGATCACTGCCGAGGCGAACGTCTCGCCCACGCTGATGGCGAAGCGCACCCAGGACGTCGCCGCGGCGATCCAGGCCGACCCGGACGTGTTCGACATCACCACGATCCTGGGCGGCAACAACAACAACGGCGCCGTCGGCAACCAGTCCACCCTGTTCATCGACCTCAGGCAGCGCGGCAACAAGCCGGGCGACCGCCGCGACAGCGCGCAGCAGGTCGTCGAGCGCCTGACCGCGCGGTTCAAGGACCTGCCCGACCTCAGGGTATCGCTGACCCCGGTGCAGTTCCTCGGCGGCGGCGGTGGCGGCGGCAGCAGCGGCCCGATGTTCTCGTTCCAGCTCACCAGCACCACCGGCGCGCCGCTGCAGCAGCCCACGCTGGACGTGGCGCGGGTGATGCGCGGCATGAAGCAGTTCCGCGACGTCACCACCAGCTTCGACAGCATCGGCAAGCAGCAGCTGCTGGAGGTGGACCGCGCCGCCGCCGCGCGGCTGCACCTCGGCATGGGCCAGATCGACGATGCGCTGAACGACGCGTTCGGCCAGGCGCCGGTGTCGACGATATACTCGGACATCAACCAGTACAAGGTGATCCTCACCTCGAACAAGGCCGACACGCTGAGCCCGGACGCCCTGCTCAACACCTACGTGCGCAACACGCAGGGCCGGATGATCCCGCTGTCGGCGGTGGCGCGCATCCGCCCGCACATCGCGCCGATCTCCATCCGCCACTTCGACCAGGTCGAGTCGTCGTCGGTCAGCTACAACCTCGCCAAGGGCGTGACCCAGATCGACGCCTTGAAGCTGGTGGACCAGGCGATCTTCGCCGCGCACCTGCCGCCCGGCGTGCAGAAGAAGTACACCGGCCAGAACAAGGACCTGCTCGACGCGCTGGTCAACTCGCTGCTGTTGCTGGTGGCGGTGATCGGCGCGATGTACGTGGTGCTCGGCATCCTGTACGAGAGCCTGGTGCATCCGCTCACCATCATCTCCACGCTGCCTGCCGCCGGCATGGGCGCGTTCCTGGCGATGCTGATCACCCACACCCAGCTCACCGTGATGAGCGTGATCGCGGTGCTGATGCTGATCGGCATCGTGAAGAAGAACGCGATCCTGATGGTGGACTTCGCGCTGGTCGCCGAGCGCGAGCACGGCATGGATGCGCCCGCGGCGATCCGCGAGGCGGCGCTGGTGCGCTTCCGCCCGATCACCATGACCACTCTGGTGGCGATGGGTGCGGCGCTGCCGCTGGCGATCGGCTTCGGCGTGGGTTCGGAGATGCGCCAGCCGCTGGGCATCGCGATCCTGGGCGGCCTGTTCGTATCGCAGCTGCTGACCCTGCTCAGCACGCCGGCGATCTACCTGTGGCAGCACGACCGCCGCGAGCGCAAGGCGAAACGCAAGGCGCTGCGCGAGGAGATCCGCCGCCAGCGCCTGCTGGCCCGGCAGGTGCCGGCACTGCCGCAGTAGCGCGCCGTCGCGGCGCCCACCCGTCCGCGGCCGCGCCGCACGCGGATGGTGCGCACGGTTCAGCCGGGCTTGCTATGGTTCGGACTTTCCGCCGAACGGACCCAAGCCCATGCGCCTGCGCCCGGCCGCCTTGCTGGCCACCCTCGCCCTCCTCGCGGCCACGCTGGCGCCGCCGCCCGCCGCGGCTGCGGATACGCTGGACGTCCCGCCGATCCAGTACCGCGAGCGCACGTTGCCGAACGGCCTGCAGGTGCTCAGCGTGGAGGACCATGCCAGCCCCGACGTGGCGGTGCAGATGTGGTACCACGTGGGCTCCAAGGACGACCCCAGGGGGCGCTCGGGCTTCGCGCACCTGTTCGAGCACCTGATGTTCAAGAGCACCCGGCACATGCGCGCCGAGGAGATGGACCGGCTCACCGAGGACGTGGGCGGCGCGAACAACGCCTCCACCGGCGACGACATCACCAACTACTACGAGGTGGTGCCGGCCAACCACCTGCAGACCCTGCTGTGGGCCGAGGCCGACCGCCTCTCCAGCCTCAACGTGGACGAGGCCAATTTCAAGTCCGAGCGCGCGGTGGTGGAGGAGGAATACCGCCAGAGCGTGCTGGCGCAGCCCTACGGCAAGCTGTTCAACGCGATCGACCAGTACTCGTACAAGGTGCATCCGTACCGGCGGCCCACGATCGGCAGCATCCCCGACCTGGAGGCGGCCTCGCTCAGGGACGTGATCGCTTTCCACGACACCTACTACCGCCCCGACAACGCCACCCTGATCGTGGCCGGCGACTTCGATCCGAAGCAGCTGGACGCCTGGGTCGACCAGTACTTCGGCTGGATCCAGAAGCCCGCCACGCGCATCCCGCAGGTGGCCGCGAAGGAGCCCAGGCGCAGGAAGGACGAGCGCTACACCGTCACCAGCGCCACCGCGCCGCTGCCCGCGGTGGCGCTGACCTGGCTGATCCCGCCGGCATCCGACGGCAAGGACCTGGTCCCGCTGCAGGTGGCCGCGGCGCTGCTGGCGCAGGGTGATTCCTCGCGGCTGTACCAGTCGCTGGTCTACCGCCACCGGGTGGCGCAGCAGGTGGGTGCGGACGCCGACGGCAGGATGGGGCCGGGGCTGTTCACGGTGTACGCCATCCTCGCCAGCGGCCACACTGCCGCGGAGGCGGAGAAGCTGCTGCACGAGGAGATCGTCTGGCTCGCCACCCAGCCGATTCCCGCGGCCGAACTGGACAAGGTGAAGACCCAGTTGCTCACCGGCGAGCTCAAGCAGCGCCAGACCGCGCAGGGCGTCGCCTTCGCGCTGGGCCAGGCCGCGCTCATCGAGGGCAGTCCCGCCCGTGTCAACAGCGATCTCGACGCCTTGCAGAACGTTTCCGCCGCGGACGTGCACCGTGCGCTGCGCGACTACGTCACCGGCGCGCGCAACGTCACCATCGATTACCTGCCGCAGGCCGCCGGCAAACAGGGAGATGCGAAATGATCCGCCGCCAGCGTTTCCCCGGCTTCCTGCGTCCGGCCGTCTTTACGGCCATCTTCGGCTTGCTCGCAGCGACTGCCGCCGCCGCCGATGCGCCTGCCGACTTCCCCGCCACGCCACCCGCGCCCGGCCCCGCGCCGCAACTCGACGTACCCACGCCCGCCACGCAGACGCTGCCGAACGGGCTGGAGGTGGTCAGCGTGCGCCGCGCCGGGCTGCCGCTGGTCACCGCGCAGCTGGTGCTGCGCAGCGGCGGCGAGATGGACCCGGCCAACGAAGCCGGCCTGGCCGATCTCACCGCCAACCTGCTGACCAGGGGCGCCGGCGGCAGGAGCGCGCCGCAGATCGCCGCTGCCGCCGAGGCGTTGGGCGGCTCGCTGCAGGCCGCCGCGGGCTGGGACGAGAGTGCGGTGGGGATCACCGTCACCACGCCGAGGCTGCCTGCGGCGCTGGACCTGCTGGCCACGGTGGTGCGCCATCCCGATTTCGCGCCGGCGGAACTCGAGCGTGCGCGCGCGCAGGCGGTGGACGACCTGCGCCTCACGCTCAGCCGGCCGACCGCGCTGGCGTCGCTGGCCGCCGGCCGCGCGGTGTTCGGCGACGGCGCCTACGGCCATTCGCGCACCGGCACCCCGGCCTCGATCGCGCGGATCACCCGCGCCGACGTCGAGCGCCTGCACGCCGAGCTGTACCGGCCAGACAACGCGATCCTGGTGCTGGCCGGCGACATCGCGCCGGCGCAGGCGCTGCAGCTGGCGCAGGCCAGCTTCGGCGACTGGCGGAAACCCGCCGTGCCGCTGCCGGCCAAGCCGAAGGGCAGCGCCGACAGCGAGCTGCCCGCGCTGCTGCTGATCGACCAGCACGGCGCCGGGCAGGCCGGCGTGGTCGCCGCGCATGCCGCGCCATCGCGCAGCGATGCCGGCTACTACGTGGGCGTGGTGGCGAACGCGGTGCTGGGCGGCTCGTACTCGGCGCGCCTCAACGAGGAGATCCGCATCAAGCGCGGACTCTCCTACGGTGCCAGCAGCCGTCTGCAACCGATGGCCAACGCCGGCCTGTGGCTGGCTGCGGCGCAGACCAAGAATCCTTCCGCGCCGCAGGTGGCGGCGCTGATGCGGCAGCAGTTCGCCCGACTCGGCAAGGAGGAGGTGCCCGCAGCGGAACTGGCCGCGCGCAAGGCCACCCTGGTCGGCAGCTATGGCCGCAGCCTGGAGACCACCGCAGGCCTCGCCGGGCAGGCGGCCGAGCTCGCGGTCTATGGCCTGCCGCTGGGCGACATCGGCCAGTACATCGCCAGGGTGCAGGCGGTCACGCCCAAGCAGGTCGAGGCCTATGCCCGCCGGCATCTCGATGCGAAGCACGCCCGCGTGGTGGTGGTGGGCGACGCCGCCCAGTTCGCCCCCGCGCTGCGCAAGGACTGGCCGAGGGCCGAACTGCTGGAGGCCGGCCAGCTGGACCTGGACAGTCCCAGCCTGCAACCGGCGATCGCCAGACACTGAAGGATTTTCGCGCGGCATCCGAAACCCCGGCCCAGGCCGGGGTTTTTTCATGGGCCGTGCACGAGCCGGCGTCGCATAGTCGACGCCAGCGCAACACAGTGTTTCCCGGCATCGCGTACATCGCTCGGCGACAGTTCATTTACAATACCGGGCGGTATAGTTCACAAATATTTCCTGCTCCCCACAGGTATCCGCCATGCTCACCTCCTCCCGTCTCCTCCGCCCCCTCGCGGCCGCAGCGCTGGCCTTCGCCGCCCTGCCGGCCGCCGCCGCCCATGTCGAGCTGCAGGCAGGCCGCAGCTACATGGACAACCGCGCCGCCAATACCGTGTTCGTCGAAAGCGTGTTCGCCGCCCGCCCGCTCGGCAACACCGGCATCAACTGGGCGCCCGACCTCTCGCTGGGCTGGATCAACGGCCGCGACATCGGCCGCTACCGCCACGCCCGCTATGGCACCCGCGACGCGATCTGGCTGGCCGCCGGCGGCGTGCGCCTCAACCTGGGCGGCCCGGACGACTGGTACCACCACTTCTTCTACAGCTTCCAGGTTGCCCTGCACAGCGGCCGCACCCAGGCGCTCAGCAGCGCCTACGAATTCGTCAGCACCGCGGGCTGGCAGTGGCGCCATTTCAGCCTGCAGGTCCGCCACATTTCCAACGGCAAGCTGCATGAGCCGAATCGTGGCGAGACGATGGCGCTGGTGGGCATGGGCTTCGATCTGTAGGCGATCGTCGACTGCCGCGCCCCACACGACAACGGCCCCGAGCGGGGCCGTTGTCGTGTGGGGCATCGCCAGTCAGTGTCCGCCGCCCACCGGTCTGGCCTTGGGCGTGAACGGCGGCTTGGCGAGGAAGATCACCACGATCAGCGCGATGAAGATCCAGCCCAGCACGTGGAACACCTCGTTGAACGAGATCTGGAAGCTCTGCTGGGTGATCATGCCGTTGAGCACGGTGGCGCCACGCTGCGGGTTGCCGTGGCTGAGCTGCTCGAGCGCATGCTGCGCGGCCGGGTTGTAGGGAGTGATGTGCTCGGTCAGCTGCTCGTGGTGGGTCACCGCGCGGCGCGTCCACATCAGCGTGGTGATCGAGGCGGAGAAGCTGCCACCCAGCGTGCGCAGGAAGGTGGCCAGGCCCGAGCCGGAGGCAATCTCGTTGGTCTGCAGGTCGGACAGCAGGATGGTCAGCGTCGGCATGAAGAACAGCGCCACGCCCAGGCCCTGCCACAGCTGCACCATCGCCACGTGGTAGAAGTCGATCTGCAGGTAGAAATCCGCCCGCATGAAGCAGGTGCCGCCCATCACCAGGAAGGACGCCGCGGCGAGCAGGCGCAGGTCCATGCGCGTGGCGTATTTGCCCACGAAGAACGTGAGCAGCACCGGGATCACGCCCAGCGGCGCGGTGGCGAAGCCGGCCCAGGTGGAGGTGTAGCCCAGGTTCTGCTGCAGCCACAGCGGCACCAGCAGCGCGATGGAGAAGAACGCCGCGTAGCCGAGCACCATCGCCAGCGTGCCGGTGGTGAAGTTGCGGTGGCGGAACAGCTTGAGATCGACGATCGGATCCTTGTCGGTGAGCTCCCAGATCAGGAACACCGCCAGTGCGACCGCGGAGACGATGCTGGCGATGATGATGAACTGCGAGTTGAACCAGTCCTCGTCGTTGCCCTTGTCCAGCACGATCTGCAGCGCGCCCACGCCGATGATCAGGGTGATCAGGCCCACGTAGTCGACGCGCGGCCGTTCCAGCTGTTCAAGCTTCGCGCGCAGCTGGTTCGCCACCACCACGCTGGCGAAGATGCCGATCGGCACATTGATGAAGAAGATCCACGGCCAGGAATAGTTGTCGGTGATCCAGCCGCCGAGGATCGGGCCGGCGATCGGCGCCACCACCGTCACCATCGACAGCAGGGCCAGCGCCATGCCGCGCTTTTCCGGCGGATAGGTGCCGATCAGCAGGCTCTGCGTCACCGGATACATCGGCCCGGCCACCGCGCCCTGCAGCGCGCGGAACAGCAGCAGCATGCCCATGCTCTGCGACACGCCGCACATGAACGAGGTGAGCGAGAACAGCAGCGTGCACCATACGAACAGCTTCACCTCGCCGAAGCGGCGGGTGAGGAAGCCGGTCAGCGGCAGCGAGATCGCCATGCTCACCGCGAACGAGGTGATCACCCAGGTGCTCTGGTCGTTGCTCACGCCGAGGTTGCCGGCGATGGTCGGCAGCGAGACGTTCGCGATGGTCGTGTCCAGCACCTGCATGAAGGTGGCCAGCGACAGGCCGATCGTGGTCAGCGCGAGATTCGGTGGACGGAAGTGGGTGCTCATGGGGTCGGTCGATGCGATGGGTTAACCCCTCCCCCTGCGGGCAAGGGGAGGCTGGCGGGGTGAAGCCCTGCGGTCAGCAGCACCCCACCCCGACCCTCCCCTGCGCGCAGGGGAGGGTGCCGCGTTGTGCTACCTGGAATTGCCCGCCATGTTGGCGTGGATGATCTGCGCGATCAGCGCGTCGGCCTTGGCCGACTGCCGCTCGTACACGTCGGTGCTGAAGGCCGGCTGGGTCGGCGGCTGCTGTGCGAGCATCGGGCCGCTCTGGTCGTGCAGGTTCACCTCCACCGCGAGCGACATGCCGATGCGCAGCGGGTGCCGGTCGAGCTGGGCGGGGTCGGTGAACACCACGCGCACCGGGATGCGCTGCACGATCTTGATCCAGTTGCCGGTGGCGTTCTGCGCCGGCAGCAGCGAGAACGCGCTGCCGGTGCCGATGCCCAGGCTCTGCACCTTGCCCTGGTACTTCACCGCACCGCCGTAGACGTCGGATTCGATCGTCACCGGCTGGCCGATGCGCATGTGGGTGAGCTGGGTCTCCTTGAAGTTCGCGTCGATCCACACCTGGTGCAGCGGCACCACCGCCATCAGCGGCGCACCCGGCGCCACGCGCTGGCCGAGCTGCACCGAACGCATCGCCACGTAGCCGGTGACCGGCGCCACCAGGGTGGTGCGCTCGTCGTCGAGGTATGCCGCGCGGAACTTCGCGGCGGCGGCCTGCACATCGGGGTGCGAGGCCACCACGGTGTCGTCCACCAGCACCTTGCTGGTCTGGTACTGCTGCTCGGCGGTGACCAGCGCGCTCTGCGCGGCGGTCAGCTCGTCGCGGGCGTGCGACAGTTCCTCGGCGGAGATCGCGCCGGACTTCGCCAGGCCCACGCGGCGGTCGTAGTCGGCCTTGGCCTTGGCCACCGCGGTCTGGCGCGCCGCCACGATCGCCTGCTGGCCGCTGACGCTGGAATACAGGCCGCGCACCTTGCGCACGGTGGCGGCAAGGTTGGCCCTGGCCTCGGCCAGCGCCACGTCGGCGTTGGACTTGTCCAGCTTCACCAGCACGTCGCCCTGCTTCACCAGGTCGCCGTCGTCGGCGCCGATGCTGACCACGGTGCCGGGGATCTGCGGCGTGAGCTGCACCACGTTGCCGCCCACGTAGGCGTCGTCGGTGCCCTCGTACCAGCGGCCGTCGAGGAAGTACCACAGCGCCCAGGCGATCGTGGCAAGCACCACGACCGCGCCGAGCGCGCGCAACAGGAAGCCGCGGCGCTTGTTGTTCTGCGGCGGCTGGACGGCCGGATTGGCGGCCGCGGTGGGATTCTGGCTGGACATGGGGCTGCCTCAGGAATGGTGTGCGGATGCGGGGGAAACGGATGCGGTCGGCGCCGGCAGCTGCTGGCCGGCGCCGGGGCGGTATCCACCGCCCAGGGCCTGGATCAGCTGCACCGACTGGTCGGACTGCTGCGCCTTGAGCGCGGCCATGCGCTGTTCGGCCACCAGCAGCTGCTGGCGCACGCTGAGCGCTTCGAGGTAGCTGCCCACGCCGGCTCGGTAGCGCTGCTCGGCGAGCTTCCAGGCGTCCTGCGCGGCGGTCAGCGCGCGCTGCTGCGCTTCGGCCTGCTGCTGCAGCGACTGCAGCGCGTCGACGTCGTCGGCGACCTCGTTGATCGCGCGCACCAGCGTCTGGTTGTACTGCGCCACCGCGAGGTCGTACTGCGCGTCCTTGCCGGACAGGTTCGCGCGCAGCCGGCCGCCGTCGAAGATCGGCAGGCTCACCGACGGCGCCACGCTGTAGAAGCGCGCGGGCAGCTGGAATAGGTTCTCGCCGCCCACCGCGATCAGGCCCGCCATCACGCCGAGGCTGAGGTTGGGCAGGAATGCGGTCTTCGCGGCCTTGATGTCCTTGCCTGCGGCGTTCACGTGCCAGCGCGCGGCGACCACGTCGGCGCGATGGCCGACCAGATCCACCGGCAGGTCGTCCGGCACGGCGAGTTCGGCGGGTGACAGCAGCTGCGGACGGCCGATCTCGCGGCCGCGGTCGGGGCCCTTGCCCAGCAGCACCGACAGTGCCGACTGCGCGGCGTCGATCGCGCGGCTGGCCACCGCCAGCTGCTCCTCGGCGCTGGCGACTTCGGCGTCGCCGCGCTTCAGCTGCAGCTGGTTGTCGATGCCGGCGGCCACGCGCTGCGCGGTGAGCTCGCGCGCGGTCTGGGCGCGCTGCAGCTCGGCCTTGGCCAGATCCTGCTGCGTGTACGCGTAACCGAGCTGCACGTAGGCGCGCGCCACGTTGGCGGACAGTTCGATGCGTGCGGCGCGGGCGTCGACCTCGGCGGCGCGGGCCTGGCCAAGCGCCGCCTCCCAGGCGGCGCGCTTGCCGCCCCACAGATCGATGTCCCACCTGAAGCTGCCGTAGACGTACTTGGCCGGCGCCACGTGGCCGCGACCCAGGCTGGGCACGGTGGTGGGAATGCGCGCCTCGGCCAGGCTGCCGCCTACGTTGAGGCTGGGCTGCCGCGCCGCGTCGGCGATGCCGGCGGCGGCCTGCGCCTGGCGCGCGCGGGCGTCGGCCACGGCGAGCGTCGGATTGTCGGCCAGCGCTTCGCCGATCAGCGTGTCGAGCTGGGGATCGCCGAGGCCGGTCCACCAGTCGGCGGCGGGCCAGGCCGCGCTGGCCGGGACGTTCGCCAGGCTGTGCGCGGCCTGCAGCGAGGACGGATCGATCGGCGTGCCGTCCGGATGCAGGCCGCCGCTGCTGGCGCAACCGGCCAGGGCGAAGGTCAGTCCGACTGCTGCCGCAAGGAGATGCAGACGCATGGGCTTTCAGTCTCGAAGCAGGAGTGGGGGAATCAGTCTTTGCTGCGGAGCGTGTGCAGTACGCGCTCCAGATAGTCGTGCAGGCGGCCGCGCTCGTCGGCGTCCAGCGAGGCTTGCGCCGCGGCCAGCACACGGTCGTTGCAGTCGGTGAGTTGCTGCCACAGCGCGTCGCCCTCGGCCGTCAGCTCGATGCGCAGCGCGCGCCGGTCCTGCGCGTGCGGGCGACGGCGCAGGTACCCGCGACGCTCCAGCTGGTCGAGCTGGCGGGTCATCGCGCCGCCGTCCAGCTCCACCGAACGGGCGAGCTCCGTGGCCGACATCGGACCCAACCGGGCCAGCCGCTTCAGTATCAGGAACTGGGTGAATTTCAGCTCCAGGCCCTTCGCCGCGATCTCCGCCTCCATCGCGCGCACGATCTCGGCGCGCACCAGGCCCAGCAGGACGCCGAGGCTTTCGCGGGAGCTGGAAAAGGCCATCGATTCGGTGTTCATGGCCGCGCATTCTATTGCCAAAAGAATATTTGTCAATGCAAATATGTAGACGGCGAATTTTGATTTGGCAAGATCAGCCGCGGCGCGATCGGCCCGCCTCCAGTTCGTCCCGCACCAGCGCCGCCAGGGCCGGGTCGCGGATCGCGAACAACTCGAACATGCCCAGTGCCTGCAGCGCGGGCAACGCGCCGAGCAGGCGGGGCTCGGTGCGGCGACGGGCCGCCTCGGGCGTGGCCGGGTCGAGCATCTCGCGGGCGCAGGCAATGAAGGTTTCCAGCGGCGAGCGGAGCGGGGCGGCAACGGACAGCTTGGACGAAGACATGAGGGCTCTCCGGTGGGGGCGCCGGGGCAGCGGACGGGGAGACAGGGAGCCGCCGCTGGCAGCGGCGCGATCCGGCAGTCGTTGCCGGACGCGGGCCAGCTTACGCATGCCGGCTGGCAAGCTGATAACGTCATTTGGTCAACAAATATCGAGAACCGGACATGGGGGCGTGGCACGAGCAGTTGTGGAGCCGCATCGAGTGCGCCGATGGTCCGCCCGTCATCGCATATTGGGACGAGGGTTCGGCGGCGAGCGAACAGGACGGGGAAACGCGCACGCACGACTGGCACCGCCACCTGCGCGGCCAGCTGTACTGCATCGAGAGCGGCCTGGTGCATGCGCGCACCCGCTACGGCTCCTGGCTGCTGCCGCCGCACCGTGCGGGCTGGATGCCGCCGGGCGAGCTGCATACGGTGAGCCTGAGCGGACCGATGAGCGGCTGGGGCCTGTTCCTCGCGCCGGCCGCCTGCGCGGGCCTGCCCGGGCGCCCGTGCGTGATCGGGGTCAGCGAGCTGCTGCGCGCGCTGGTGCGTCGCGCCAGCGAGTGGACGCTCGCCGAATGCCTGCAGCCGGATCAGGAGCGCGTGTGCGCGGTGCTGCTGGACGAGTTGCGCCGCGCCCCGCAGGAACCGCTGCACCTGCCGATGCCGGTCGACCGTCGCCTGCTGCGCATCGCCCACGCGGTGCTGAAGGCGCCGCACGACAACCGCGGCCTGGAGCACTGGGCCGGGCACGCCGGCCTGTCGGTGCGCAGCCTCAGCCGGCTGTTCCGCAGCGAGACCGCGCTGAGCTTCGCGCAGTGGCGCCAGCAGGCAAGGCTGAGCCGGGCGCTGGAACACCTCGCCGAAGGCATGCCGGTGGCGCAGGTGGCCGAGGCCACCGGCTACGCCAGTACCAGTGCGTTCATCGCGATGTTCCGCCGCGCCTGCGGCCAGTCGCCGGCGCGCTACTTCGAGCGCGCGCCGGCTTCCGCCTGAACCCGGCTCGCTCAGCGGCGGCGCTCCAGCAGTTCGTCGCGCACCATCGCGGCGAGTGCCGGGTCGCGGATGGCGAACAGGTCGAACACGCCCAGCGCCTGCAACGTGGGCAGCACGGCGAGCAGCCGCGGCTCGGCCTCGCGCCGCACCGGCTCGGGCGTCGCCGGGTCGAGCATCAGTTGGGCGTTGACCACGAAATCGGTCAGCGCATCGGATTCCGCCAGTTCGCGGCTGGCGGCTTCGCTGTCGGTGGTCAGCAAGGACATGTCGATCTCCTTCCATAGCAGCAGGGACGTGGAACGTGGCCTCGACGTTACCGGCGGCGCGCGGAGCTTCCATCCGGGAATTGCGGGGAACGGGGGCGAGGCAGGGCTGCGCGTTGCACGCAGCCGCGGGATGTCCCGGCCCGACAGGGGCCGTCCATGACGGACGGGCCGGGACATCCGTTGGATCTGTGGGGTAGCGTCACCATAAAGCCATGGCCGGCGCCATGGGGAGACAGCTCCGGCTGCTGGTATTCCCACTACCACCCGACATCGCACGCATGCAGCATTCCCGGCAACGCAACGAGTTGAAGGCTTTCCTGCGCGCCCGGCGCGCTGCGCTCGCACCGGAGGCGGTGGGGTTGCCGCGCGGCGGGCGCCGGCTCACCCCTGGCCTGCGCCGCGAGGAGGTGGCCGCGCTGGCCGAGGTGGGCGTCACCTGGTACACGTGGCTGGAGCAGGGGCGCGCGATCAACGTCTCCGCCGCGGCGCTGGCGCGCATCGCGCGGGCGCTGCGGCTGGATGCCACCGACGAGGCCTACCTGTTCGCGCTGGCGGGGCTGGCCCGTGCGGAGCCGGTGCGCAATCACGTCGTGCTGCCGCCCACGGTGCAGGGCGTGCTGGACCTGTACCAGGCGCCGGCCTTCGTGCTCGACCCGGTGTTCGACCTGCTGGCGTACAACGCGATGGCCGACCGGCTGTACCGGTTCGGCGAATTTCGCGGCCGCTTCGCCGCCAACCACCTGTGGAACGCGTTCATGAACCCGGCGCGGCGGAGCCTGTACGAGCCCTGCTACGAGCCGGGCCTGCTCAACCTGCTCGGCATCTTCCGCGTGAACCAGGCGGCGCACCCGGACGACCCGCGCTTCGACGCGCTGATCGACGCGCTTGCCGCGGCCAGCCCCCTTTTCCGCTCCCTGTGGCAACGCCACCACGTCGCGCCGCTGACGGCGTGGATCGCGCATTTCCGCCACCCGGAGTTCGGCGAGGTGCGCGTGCACTCCAATCGTTTCCCGCTGCGCGACGCCGACGGCACCGCCAGCGGCGCCACCGCGTTCTTCTTCGTGCCGGAGGACGCGGCGACCGCGGCCAGCTTCGCGCGCATCGCGCACCGCCTGCGGCGCCCCGGCGAAGCGGAGGCCGAGCTGGCCGGCGCATAAGCGGCGTTTATCGTCTCCATCATCAAAAACGTCTTGGCTTATCGCCGCGCGCGGGCCTAGCATGCGCCGACGCCGATCCGCGCCGCCACCAGTCGAGGTCGCCATGTTCCGTCCGCTGCTTTCCGGTCTGCTCGTGCTCGGCCTGCTGCCCGCCACCGCGATGGCGGCCGACAACCAAGCGCCTGTCATCACCGCCACCGGCGCGTTCCACCCGGTGCCGCACGCCACGTTCCTGCCCGACCGCAACGCCACCTACAAGGTGGTCTTCGCCATGACCAAACCCAGCGGCAAGCCCGATCAGGTCAACCCTGCGCTGGAGCGGGTGGCGCGCACGGTGAACCTGTACGCCGCCTCGGGCGTGCCGCTCGACCACCTGAAGTTCGTCGCCATCGCCTACGGCCCGGCCACCGCGCTGGTGCTGGATGACGCGCACTACCGTGCGAAGTTCGGCGTGGCGAATCCCAACCTGGCCGCGATCGCGCAGCTGCACAAGGCGGGCGTCACGGTGGCGGTGTGCGGGCAGGCGGTGGTCGAGAACCATTTCGAGAACGCCTGGGTGGCGAAGGACGTGCAGGTGGCGCTGTCCGCGCTCACCACGATCACCGAACTGCAGCAGCAGGGCTATGCGCTGATGCCCCTGTAAGAGGCATCAGCCGGGCCATGGATGGCCCGACGTCGACCAGGCGCGGCGCGCGCCTGGTCGAACGGAGCCGAGTCCTGCCAAGCCGGATTCGGCGAACTTGAAATGCGCAGGACGCGCATTTCAAGCATCCGGCAAGCGCTCTTGCCCTGCTTTTGCTGTTGCGCTGGGGAACATCGATGAAGCAAACAAAACCGTGGCTGGCCGCCATCGCGCTGGGCGCACTCTGCGCCACCGCCCACGTCGCCGCCCAGACCAAACCCGGCTACCTGCCCCCCTGGAACCCGCCGCCGGAAGGCATGCAGTTCAGCGTGCCGCCGTTCGACGCCATCGCCGACCTGCACGGCGACGTGGTCGATCCGCAGCTCACCGTGTTCTTCGCCGGCAACCAGTTCATGGTGGTGCACGACCTGGTCGCCGCTTTCAAGCAGGCGCACCCCGAGTGCAGGCGCGTGTTCGTGGAAACGCTGCCGCCCGGCATCCTGGCGAAGCAGATCGAGGGCGGCACGCTGGTGATGGGCAACCTGCGCCTGGCGCTGAAGCCGGACATCTTCACCGCGGGCAAGGGTTCCATCGAACGCCTGCAGAAGCAGCACGGCTGGTTCGCCGCCACCGCCGACTACGCGCGCAATCCGCTGGCGATCCTGGTGGCCAAGGGCAATCCGAAGCACATCGAGGGGCTGCGCGACCTCGGCCGCCCCGACGTGCGCGTGAGCATGCCGAACCCCGCGTGGGAAGGCATCGCGAAGCAGATCGAGGCCGGCTACCGCAAGGCGGGCGGCGAGGCGCTGGACCACGCGGTCATGGTGAGCAAGGTGCAGGACGGCAGCACCTTCCTCACCCACATCCACCACCGGCAGTCGCCGCTGCGCGTGCTGCAGGGCGAGTCGGACGCAGCGCCGGTGTGGTCCACCGAGGCCTACTTCCAGCAGCAGATCCTGCATCACCCGGTCGAGACGGTGGCGATTCCCGCCAGCCAGAACGTCACCGCCACGTACACCGCCGCGCGCATGAAAGCCGCGCCCCATCCGCAGGCGGCGAAGGACTTCCTCGCCTTCATGCAGAGCCCGGCCGCGCAGGCGATCTACCGCAAGTACGGCTTCCAGCCGCCGAAGTGAGCGCCTGACGATGCGCCCGCTGCACGTCGCGATCGCACTGCTGCCGCTGGCCGTGGCACCGTCCGTCGCGGGCGCCATCGACGCGGCAACCATCGTGCGCCAGGGCAACGGCAAGGGCGCCGCGCCCTGCATGGCCTGCCACGGCGTCGCTGGCGGTGGCATGGCGGTCAACGGCTATCCCCGGCTCGCCGGTCTCGATGCCGCCTACATCCAGCGACAGCTCGACGACTTCGCGAACGGCACGCGCGCGAACCCGGTGATGCAGCCGAACGCGAGCGCGCTCGACGAGGACGAGCGCGCGGCCCTGGCGAAGTATTACGGCGCGCTGCCGCTGCCCGCGCACGCTGCCGTTGCGCCGCCCATCGACGGCGACGGCGCGAAGCTGGCGACGAGCGGCGACTGGAGCCGCGGCCTTCCCGCCTGCGTGCAATGCCACGGCCCCGGTGGCGTGGGCGTGGGCGTGAACTTCCCGCCGCTGGCCGGCCAGGGCGCCGCCTACATCGCGTCGCAGTTGCGGGCATGGCAGCAGGGCACGCGCCGCAACGACCCGCTGCAACTGATGCAGCACGTCGCCAAGCGACTCACACCGCAAGAGGTCGATGCCGTGGCGGGCTGGTTTGCCGCGCAACCCTTGCCGGCCAGGAAGGGCGCGCCATGAAGTCGTCGACCATCGCGCTGCTCGGCGCACTGACGCTCGCCGCCTGCTCGGCGCAGACGCCCGGGGCGCCGGCCGCAACGAGAAATCCGCCGGCTGCCGCGGCCAGCGTGGCGCAAGCCGCCAAGGCCGTGCCGACGCCGGCCGCGGAACCCGCGTTCACGCCGCCGCCCGAATCGGCGATCCCCGCCGGTCCGCTGGGCGACGAGATCCGGCTGGGCCGCGCGATCTTCACCGATACGCCGCGGCACGCCCGCGCCTACGTGGGCAACGGCCTGAACTGCAGCAACTGCCACCTCGACGCGGGCCGCCTGGCGAATTCCGCGCCGCTGTGGGGCGCGTGGGGCGTGTATCCGCAATACCGCAAGAAGAACAACCGCGTGAACAGCTTCGGCGAGCGCCTGCAGGGCTGCTTCCGCTTCAGCATGAACGGCACGGCGCCGCCGCTGGACAGCGACGTGATCGTGGCGCTGGAAACCTACGCGTGGTGGCTGTCGAAGGGCGCGCCGACGGGCGTGAAGCTGGCCGGCGCGGGTTATCCCAAGCAGGGCTTCAAGCCGCCGCAGCCGCCCGACTACGCGCGTGGCGCCGCGGTCTACGCGAAGAACTGCGCGCTGTGCCACGGTGCCGACGGCCGGGGCCAGCAGGTCGACGGCCGCAACGTGTTCCCGCCGCTGTGGGGCGCGCAGTCCTTCAACTGGGGCGCAGGCATGCACCAGCTCGACAATGCCGCCGCCTTCATCAAGGCCAACATGCCGTTCAGCCGCGGCGGTACGCTCGGCGACCAGGACGCCTGGGACGTGGCGATGTACATGGATGCCCACGAGCGCCCGCAGGACCCCCGCTATGCCAGCGACGTCGCCGCCACCCGCGCGAAGTACCACGACACGCCGATGTCGCTGTACGGCACCACGGTGAACGGCCACCTGCTCGGCAGCGAGCCGGCGAAATGAGCGCGGCGGTACACCGCGTCACTCCCGCATTCGGCGTGGCCGCGCAGCTGCAGGCGGACGACATTGCCGCGCTGGCCGCGCAGGGCTGGCGCAGCCTGGTCTGCAACCGCCCCGACGGCGAGGCGGCGGATCAACCCGCCAGCGCCGAACTCGCCCGGGTCGCCGCGGCACACGGGCTCGCGTGGCGCCACCTGCCCGTCGTCTCCGGACAATGGCGCGACGCCGACGTGGCTGCGTTCGCCGAGGCGCTGCGCACGCTGCCCGCGCCGCTGCTGGCGTTCTGCCGCAGCGGCACGCGCTCGATCCACCTGTGGGCGCTGGCGATGGCGGACTCGCTGGAGGCGGGGAGCATCGTGCGCCTCGCCGCCGACGCGGGTTACCCGCTCGACGCCGCGGCCCTGCGCCGCCGCGGGGCATCCTGATGCCGGCTGCGGATCTGCTGGCGCTGGCCTGTGGTGCGCTGGTGGGTTTCTCGCTGGCGCTGATCGGCGGCGGTGGCTCCATCCTCGCGGTTCCGATGCTGCTCTACGTGGTGGGCCTGCCCGACCCGCACCTGGCGATCGGCACCAGTGCCGTGGCGGTGGGCGCCAATGCATTCGCCAACCTGGTGCCGCACGCGCGCGCCGGTCACGTGCGCTGGCCCGCCGCGCTGGCGTTCGCGGCGGCCGGCGTGCTGGGCGCATTTGCCGGCTCCACGCTGGGCAAGCGCGTGGATGGCCACCATCTGCTCGCGCTGTTCGCGTTGCTGATGCTGGTGGTGGCGGCGCTGATGCTGCGCGGCCGGCATGGCGGGGTGGAGAGCCGCTATCCGAAGCCGCGGCTGTATCCGCGATTGGGCGCCGCCGGGTTCGGCGCCGGCGCGCTGTCGGGTTTCTTCGGCATCGGCGGCGGCTTCCTGATCGTGCCGGGGCTGATGTTCGCCAGCGGCATGGAGATCATCGCCGCGATCGGCAGTTCGCTGGTCGCGGTGGGGGCGTTCGCGACCACCACCGCGATCAACTACGCCGCCTCGGGCCTGGTCGACTGGCGCGCCGCGGCGCTGTTCGTGGCCGGCGGCGTGGGCGGCGGCTGGCTGGGCGCGCGCCTCGCGTGGCGGCTGGCGCGCACGCGGGGCGCGCTCAACCGCGTGTTCGCGCTGGCCGTCGCGGTGGTGGCGGTGTACATGCTGGTGCGCAACCTGCATCCGTGAGCGTCGCTTGCCGAACTGCGGTCCGCTTGAGTTTTCCACCACCGCGAAACCCCGTGGTCCGGCCTCGCCGCCGCGCCCGACGCCGCCGGTTTCCCCGCGCAAGCGCGGCCGGCGCCCGATGCCTTGCGGTGTCCGGCACCAGGCGCCGGCCTGGATGACCTGCTGGCGTCACCGGCGCCTCGAACCGCCGTGGACCATCCTCGACCCGTTCAGGCGGCGACCGGCGCGTTGCGCAGGTAGCCGTCCGCCTGGTTGCGCAGGGCCGCCTGGCAGGCCGGCCGCGCCTCGCAGCGCTTGAGGTAGGCGTCGAGCGGCGGAAACTCCGCCACCAGGTCCGTGTGGCGGATGAAGCGCAGTACGGTCGCCATCAGGATGTCGGCTGCGGTGAAGCGGCCAAGCAGGTACTCGCGGCCGTCGAGCCACCCGGACAGCGCGGCCAGGCGGGCCTTCGCCTCCTCGACTGCGCCCGGACGGCGCAGCTTCGTCCACGCCTCGTCGCCGTGCAGCTGGTCGAGCACGAACAGGTTCCACAGCGGCGGCTCGACGGTGTTGAGCGCGGCGAACATCCAGGCCAGCGTCTCGGTACGCAGGCTGGGCGGCATCAGCGCTTCGCACTGTTCGGCGATGCCATGGACGATGGCGCCCGATTCGATCAGGGTCCCGCCATCGGTCTCGAGCGCGGGCACCATGCCGAAGGGATGCCTGCTGCGGTAGGCCTCGGAATTCCGTTCGTCGATGTCGATCCACCGGCTTTCGTAGGCAAGCCCCGCCTCCTCCAGCGCCCAGCGCACGCGCAGATCGCGCACCAGCCCCTGGGCAAAGGGCGGTACCCAGCTGAAGCCCCACACAGCGACCTTCTTCATCCCGTTTCTCCTCGTGTTCGTGTCGTGCCATCGCCGTTCGTCGCCGGCGCCGGCGCCTGGCGGCCGTGGGATAGACTGCCGCCGGGCCATCGACGGGTGGGAGTGACAAACGTGGCGGGATTCGGAAAGCCTGCTCCATGCCTGCACGGCGCGGCGGATTGAGCCCGTCCCGATGGATTCGCTGATCACCGCCGCGGCCCGCGCACTGGCGGCGGGCGATCCGCTGGGTGCGCTGAACCGCGTCGCGCTGCGCGACGACCCGCCCGCGCTGGCGTTGCGCGGCATCGCGCTGGCGCAGCTCGGCGACTTCGCCCTTGCCAGGGCGTTGCTGCGCCGCGCGGCGCGTGCCTTCGGTCCGAGCGAAGCCGTGGCCCGCGCCCGCTGCGTGGTGGCCGAAGCCGAAGTGGCGCTGGCCGCACGCGAACTCGGTGCGCCGACGCACGTGCTGGAAACGGCGCAGGCCACGCTCGAGGCGCACGGCGACCACGCGAACGCCGCCCATGCGCGTTACCTGGGCGTCCGTCGGCTGCTGCTGCTCGGGCGCATCGACGCCGCCGCTCGCGCGCTCGCCGCGCTCGATCCCGCGCGCAGCCCGCCGTCGCTGCAGGCCATCCATGCGTTGCTGCAGGCGGGCATCGCCATGCGCCACGTGCAGGCACGGATCGCCCAGGCGGCGCTCGGCCGCGCCCGGGATGCCGCACGGCGCGCCGGCATTCCCGCTCTGATCGCGGAAGTCGAGCAGGCCGCGCTCGCGCTGGCCGCGCCGGCGGCGCGGCGGATCGAGCACGGTGTCGCGCAACCGCTGCGGCTGCATGACGTGGAAGCCCTGCTGGGCTCCGGCGCGCTGGTGGTGGACGCCTGCCGGCATGCCGTGCACGCGGGCGATGCGACCGTGCCGCTCGCCACGCGGCCGGTGCTGTTCGCGCTGGCCCGCAGGCTGGGCGAAGCCTGGCCGCACGACGTACCGCGGGATGTGCTGATCCGGCACGCCTTCCGTACGCGATACGCCGACGAGACGCACCGCGCGCGGCTGCGCGTCGAGATCGGGCGGCTGCGCGCGCTGTTGCGCGACATTGCCGGATTGCGCGCGACCCGGCATGGGTTCGTGTTGTCGCCGCGCCATGCTGCCGCAGTGGTGGTGCTGGCGCGACCGGTCGAGGAAGCGCATGCGGCGGTGCTGGCGCTGCTCGCCGACGGCGAGTCCTGGTCCAGCTCGGCACTGGCGCTGGTTCTCGGCACCAGCCAGCGCAGCGTGCAGCGTGCACTCGACGCACTGGCGGCGGACGGCAAGGTGCAGCCGCTCGGCCATGGCCGGGCCCGCCGCTGGACGATGCCGCCGATGCCGGGATTCGCGACCGCCCTGTTACTCCCCACGCCGCTGCCGGGCGACTAGGATGCGCGCATGAAACGAAGCAAGGCCGAGATCCTCCACGAATACGGTCCCTACCCGGACATCGACCGCGTGGGCGGCGTGTGTTTCGATGGCGAACAGCTCTGGATCGCCAGCGGCGACCGCCTCGACGCCATCGATCCGTCCAGCGGCGAGAGGAAGCAGTCGCTCGCGGTAGCCGCGCATGCCGGCACCGCGTTCGATGGCCGTCACCTGTTCCAGATCGCCGAGGACCGCATCCAGAAGATCGACCCGCTGAGCGGCGAGATCCTCGCCACCCTGCCGGCACCCGGCGGCGGCAGTGATTCCGGGCTGGCCTGGGCCGAGGGCAGCCTGTGGGTGGGCCAGTACCGCGAACGCAGGATCCACCAGGTCGATCCGGCTACGGGCGCGGTGCTGCGCACGCTGGAGTCCAACCGCTTCGTCACCGGCGTGGCCTGGATCGACGGCGAGCTGTGGCACGGCACCTGGGAAGACGACGGCAGCGAACTGCTGCGGATCGATCCCGCCACCGGCACGCCGCTGGAGGCCGTGGAGATGCCGCCGGGCATGGGCGTGTCGGGACTCGATGCAGATGGCGAGCGCTTCTATTGCGGCGGCGGCCGCAGCGGCCGGCTGCGCGCCGTGCGTCGCCCGCCGCGCGGCTGAGGCGTCACTCCCCGCGCCGCTTCACGTAGGTGTCGAACAGCTCGTCGACGCGGCGGTACTCGTCGTACCAGTCGTCGGCGTGCTTGAAGTCGTGGCGCTCCAGCGGGTACAGCGAGATCCAGAAGTTCTTCTTGTGCAGCTCGACGAAGCGCTGGTACAGGCGGATCGAGTCGCTGGCCATCACGTTGTCGTCGATCAGGCCGTGCTCGATCAGCAGCGGGTCCTGCAGGTGCTCCGCGTATTCGATCGGCGAGCTGGTCGTGTACGCCCCGGGGTCGAGCTGCGGGTCGTTGAGGATGTTCGAGGTGTATTCGTGGTTGTAGGTGGCCCAGTCCGCCGGCGGACGCAGCGCGGCGCCCGCCGCGAACTGGCCCGGCGCGCGCAGCAGCGCCATCTCGGTCATGAAGCCGCCGTAGCTGCCGCCATAGATGCCCACCCGCTTCGGGTCGACGCCGTGGTGCTTCACCAGCCAGGCCTTGCCGTCGAGCAGGTCTTCCAGTTCGGGATGGCCCATGTCGCGGTAGATCGCGTCGCGCCAGTCGCGGCCGTAGCCGGCGGAGCCGCGATAGTCCATGTCCAGCACCACGTAGCCCTGCTGCACCAGCAGGTTGTGGAACATCTGTTCGCGGACGTAGTACGTCTCCTGCTTCGACACGTCCTGCAGGTAGCCGGCGCCGTGCACGAAGATCACCGCGGGGCGCGAGGCGGGCGCGTCGGTTTCGCCCGCGGGGCCGTAGTACTTGGCATGGACCACGCCGGCGCCGTGCGAGGAGGGCACCTCGACGAACCGCGGCTGGATCCAGTGATGCGCGGTGTACGCGCTCTTCATGGTGTCGGTGAGTTCGCGCGGCGTGCCGCCGGCGGCCGGTTGCACGGCGAGCTGGTCGAGCAGGTAGGGCGCGGAGTGCAGCACGGCGAGCCGGCTGCCGCCGGGCGACAGCGTGAAGCCGTCCACGCCTTCGTAGTGCGTCACCCGGGTCAACGAACCGCCGCCGGCGGGCATGCGGTAGACGTCGTAGCTGTACGGCGCGACCTTGTTCGCCAGCAGGTAGAACCAGCGGCCATCGGGGCTGAGCGCCGGCATGCTCACCTCGAAGCGGCGGTTGTCGGTGAGCGCCTTCGCCTTGCCGTCCAGCGGTTTCGCGTACAGGCGCGACCAGCCGCTGGCCTCGGAGAGGTACCACAGCGTGCGGTTGTCCTTCTCCCAGCCGAAGTCGTTGAAGCTCCAGTTGATCCAGGCGTCGTCGTGCAGGCGGTCCTGCGGCACCAGCGTGTGGCGGGCGAAGTCGACGGTGGCGAGCCAGCGATCCTTGTTGTCGATCGCGCGCAGCTGCACGGCGGCCTGGCTGCCGTCGGCGCTCCACGCGATGCCGCCGCCGTTGCTGTCGCTGTCGACCGGGGCGATGGTGACCGGGCGCACCGCCGGCGCCTGCAGCGCCTTGGCCTCGTCGGCGTGCCCGGCCTTCTCCAGCGCGGCGATCGTCCGCGCGCGGATGGCCTTGAGCGGGTCGTCCTTGATGCCGGGCAGGTTGCCGGTGGCAAGCGGCCAGACCTTGTGTGCGGCGAGGTCGAGCAGCAGCAGCGACTGCGGCGCGGGATCGTTGCGGCCGGCGTAGGTGCGCGCCTTCTGCACCTCGGTGTAGCCCGAGTCGGTGACGTAATGGATCACGTCAGGCGCCTTGCCGCCTTCGTGGTGCGCTGGCAGGGTGACCACCAGCATCCAGCGGCCGTCGGGCGACAGCTCGGTGTCCACCGCCTTGACCTTGTCGCCCAGCCAGAACGGCTGCGGCGCGCGGCCGGGGTCGGCGGCATCCAGCGCATCCTGCTGCGCGCGGTGCGCGTCGCGGTCGGCCTTCAGCTCGCGCAGCGTGCCGAACAGGGCGAGCTGGCGGCGTTCCAGCTCGTCGGGCCGTTTCGCCTGCGGGTCGTCGGCGAACTTCAGGATGGCGGCGGGCGAGGTGACGCCGCTGGCGAGGTCGTAGCGGTACCAGTCGTTGCCGTCGCGGAACTGCAGCGCGCGGCCGCCGGCGGAGAACTGCGGTGCGGACTCGGCCTGCGGCGTGCGCGTCACCTGCACGCGGCGGTTCGACGCGAGGTCGACCAGGAACACGTCTCCGTGCAGGACGAAGGCGGCCCGACGGTGGCTGCGGTCGTACACGGCGGAGCCGTCGGCCTGCGCCATCGCGGCGGGGGCGAGCCTGGTGCCGGCGCCACCGGCGGCGTTCACCCGGTAGAGGTCGCGCACCGTGTCGCCGTCGCGCTTCAGCGAGTAGTAAAGGTTGCGGCCGTCCACGCTCCAGTACGGGTTCTCCACCGCGTGGCCGATCCAGTCGGGACTGGCCATGACCTGCTCCAGCGTCAGGTCGCCGGCGAGGACCGGCATGGCGGCAAACAGGAGCGCGGCGACAAAGGCGGTACGGCGCATGGCGGTTCCTGCGACAAAAGGCCGAGCATAGCCGAGCGCGCCGGCCAGCCGATTCCTCCTGTGCCGAAAGTCAGGTGCACCTGCAGCCGGCTGGCGCTACGCTCGAGCGCCTCGCCGCCGTCCGGAGAATCCGCATGCGCATCGTGCTGGCCTTCTCACTCGTGCTGTTTGCCGCCGCGGCCTCCGCCGGACAGCAGACACCGCCGCGCGCCCGCAAGGACGTATCGCTGATCGGCAGCCACATGCCGCAGCCGCCCGCTTCGCCGCGTGACGACGACGCCACCGTGCTGCATGGCGTGCGCGTGGCCGACCCGTACCGCTGGCTGGAAAACGCCGGCGCGCCGGCCGTGCAGCGCTGGATTGCCGCACAGAACCATTACACCGACTACATGGTCGCGGCGATGGCGGACGGCAGCGCGATGAACGAGCGCGTGCGGCAGCTCGCCATCACCTCCACCACCCGCTCCGGCCCGTTGCTGGCCGGCGGCACGCTGTTCTACCTGCAGGAGACGCCGCCCGAGCCGCAACCGCAGCTGATCGCGCAACCGTGGCCGGACGGCAAGCCGCGCGTGCTGGTGGATCTCGATGCGAATGGCGGCAATACCGCGATCACCGGCTACTGGCCCTCGCCCAGTGGCCGCTACCTCGCCTACGGCACCGCCGAGGGCGGCAGCGAGCTGACCACCATCCGTGTGCTCGACGTGGCCAGCGGCAAGATCCTGCCCGACGCCCTACCCTGGGCCGGCGGCGGCACCACGCCGCAGGGCCTGGCCTGGGACGCGGGCGAAAAGGGCTTCACCTACGTGCGCTTCCCGCGGCCGCCGGCGGGGCACGAGGTGGTGCAGTTCCATGCGGCGCTGGTGCACCACGTGCTGGGCGAGGCGGCCGCGCAGGACGTCGCGGTGTTCGGCAAGGATTACTCCAGGGTGGCCGAATACCGCCTGCTCTCGTCGCCCGGCGCGAAGCAGCTTGCCGTGCTGGCCAACGTGGGCGACGGCGGCCCCGCCGAAGTGTGGCTGCGCGAAGGCGATGCCTGGAAGAAGGTGCTGGGTGCTGCCGCCGACGTGCGCTTCGCGGACTGGTTGGGGCAGCGTCTGGTCGCGGCCAGCTTCGCCGGCGCGCCGCGCGGCAAGCTGCTGGCGGTGGGTGCGGGCGGCAAGGCGCATGAGTTGCTGGGCCAGCGCGAAGGCGCGCTGCAACAGGTGGCGCCGGTCGCCGGCGGCTTCCTGGTGGTGCGCAGCTGGGGCCCGGACTGGTGGGTGGAGCAGTACGACCGGGCCGCTAAGTTCGTGCGCCGCCTGCCGCTGCCCGCGCATGGCATCGGCATCGGCGGCATCGCCGCCGAGCAGGGTCAGGGTCGCGCGCTGATCGACTACGGCGGCTGGACGCTGCCGTCGCGCTGGGCCGAATACGACGCGACGGCCGGCACGCTGAAGACCCTGTTCGAAGTGCAGCCCGCCGCCGATTACTCGAAGGTGGAGGCGTACCGCATCGACGGTACCTCGAAGGACGGCACCCGGATCCCGGTCACCGTGCTGGCCATGCGTGGCGTCACGCCGGACGGCGCGCGGCCCGTCATCCTCTACGGTTACGGCGGCTTCGACATTCCCGTGGCGCCGCACTTCGTGGGCCCCGAGCTGGCCTGGCTGGAGCGCGGCGGCGTGCTGGCGTTCGCCAACATCCGCGGCGGCAACGAGAACGGCGAGCTGTGGCACGAGCAGGGCCAGCGGCTCGACAAGCAGAACGTGTTCGACGACTTCCACGCCGCCGCGCTGGCGCTGGTCGATACACACTGGACCGACCGCAGGCACCTCGGCATCCTCGGCGGCAGCAACGGCGGCCTGCTGATGGGCGCGCAGGTGGTGCAACACCCCGGCGACTACCGCGCCGTGGTGAGCATGGTGGGCATCTACGACGTGATCCGGCACGAGACCGAGTTCGCCAACGGTGCCTACAACGTGCCCGAGTACGGCACGGTGGCCAACCCCGCACAGTTCAAGGCCACGCTGGCGTACTCGCCGCTGCAGAACGTCAAGCCGCACACCGCCTATCCCGCGGTGCTGATGACCACCGGCGCGAACGATCCGCGCGTGGCGCCGTGGCAGTCGCGCAAGTTCGCCGCGGCGCTGCAGAACGCCACCACGTCGGGCCGGCCGATCCTGCTGCTCACCCGCATGGACGCCGGCCACGGCATCGGCGCGCCGTTTTCCCAGCGCGTGGGCAACACCGCACTGATGCTGACGTTCTTCGCGCAGGAGCTGGGGCTGCCTTCGAAGTGAACGATGTCCCGGCCTGAGCAACTCCGCTGGCGCCGGCGGTGGGCCGATCGGCGCGCGCTTAGCCGCCGCGGAACTCGCGCCGGTACAGCGACGGTGTGGTGTGCAGCGCCGCGCCGAAATGCTGGCGCATCGACAGCGCGGTGCCGAAGCCGGCGCGTTCCGCGATGCGCTCGACCGGTTGCGCGGTGGTTTCCAGCAACCGCTGCGCCAGCGCCAGCCGCTGCGCCAGCAGCCACTTGCCCACGGTGGTGCCGGTGTGACGGCGGAAGTGCCGGGTGAAGCTGCGCCGGCTCATCGCGGCGCGCGCGGCCAGCGAGTCGAGGCTGTGCGCTGCGTCGAGGTGGCGCATGGCCCAGTCCAGCGTCTTCGTCAGCGGCGTGTCGCGCGCGGCCGCCAGTACCGGCTGCTCGATGTATTGCGCCTGGCTGCCCTGTCGGTGCGGTGGCACCACCAGGCCGCGCGCCACGCGGTTCGCCGCTTCCGCGCCGAGGCGGCGGCGCAGCACGTGCAGGCAGCAGTCGATGCCGGCGGCGGTGCCGGCCGAGGTGAGCACGTCGCCCTCGTCCACGTACAGCACGCCGGGATCGACCCGCACGCGCGGATAGCGCTGCGCGAAGCGTGCGGCCCAGCGCCAGTGCGTGGTGGCGCGACGGCCGTCGAGCAGGCCGGCCTCGGCCAGCACGAAGGCGCCCACGCACAGCCCGACCACCAGTGCGCCGCGCGCGTGCGCCCGCCTCAGCGCGGCCAGCAGCGCCTCCGGCGGCGTCTCGCGCGGATCGCGCCACGACGGCACCACCACGATGTCGGCCCAGGCCAGCGCGCGCAGGCCATGCCGCGCAACGATGCCGAAGCCGGCCTGGGTGTGCAGCTCGCCGGCCTCGGCCGTGCACACGCGCAGCTCGAACGACGGCGTCTCGCTGCCGGAGGTCTCGCCGAACACCGCGCACGGCACCGACAGGTGGAACGGCCGGATCCGGTCGAACGCCACCACTGCCACGCGTGTCCTGGCCATGCCGATGCCCTCGTACCGGATTGGCCCGATTCTAACCAAAACTGGCAATCAGGCCACTGCTGCCGCAACCCGCGGGCGCGGATCATGGCGGCACCGGGACAAGCCGTCCCATGCCTGTGAGGAACGCCGCCATGAACGAAGTCCGCAACCCGCGCCGCGCGCTCGTCGTGATCGATGTGCAGAACGAATACGAGACCGGCGGCCTGCGCATCCAGTATCCGCCGGTGGCCGATTCGCTGCGCAACATCGGCAGGGCGATGGATGCCGCGCATGCCGCCGGCATCCCGGTGATCGTGGCGCAGCAGTCCTCGCCGGCCGACGCGCCGCTGTTCGCCACCGGCTCGCGCGGCTGGGAACTGCACCCCGTCGTCGCCGGCCGCCCGCGCGAGCACTACCTGCGCAAGACCCTGCCCAGCGCCTTCGCCGGCACCGACCTCGGCGAGTGGCTCGTGGCGCATGCCGTCGACACGCTCGCGGTGGTCGGCTACATGACGCACAACTGCAACGACACCACGATCAAGCACGCCTTCGACGCGGGCCTTCAGGTGGAATTCCTGATGGACGCCTCCGGCAGCGTGCCGTACGCGAACCGCGCCGGCACGGCCACGGCCGAGGAGATCCACCGCGTGTTCGCGGTGGTGGAGCAGTCGCGCTACGCCGCGGTGATGACGACCGACGAATGGATCACCCACCTCGAGCGCGGCACCGTGCCCGAGCGCGACACCATCCACGCTTCGCACCAGCGGGCGCTGGAGCGGCTGGCCGCGGCGGCCTGAGGCCCGCGCCGGGGTTGCGGTCCGGGATCGCGGCAGGCGCTAAGCTGTGCGCCTTGCCGCCGCGATCCCCGCCATGCCCGCACCGCTCCCCGCCGTCGAAATCGAAACCGCCGCCAGTCCCCGCTGCAGCGTGATCTGGTTGCATGGCCTCGGCGCGGACGGCCACGACTTCGCGCCGATCGTGCCGGAACTGGTGGCGGCGGACTGGCCGGCGCTGCGCTTCGTGTTCCCGCACGCGCCGGTGCGGCCGGTGACGGTCAACGGCGGCATGGCGATGCGCGCGTGGTACGACATCTACGGCTTCGACCTGGTGGCGCAGCAGGACGAGGCCGGCATCCGCGCTTCCATCGCCGCCACCGAGGCGCTGATCGACCGCGAGCGCGGGCGCGGGGTGCCGGACGGGCGCGTCTTCCTCGCCGGCTTCTCGCAGGGCGGCGCGATCGCATTGGCGGCGGGCCTGCGCCATGCCTCGCGGCTGGCCGGCATCGTGGCGCTGTCCACCTACCTGCCGATCGCCGGCACGCTCGCTGCCGAGCGCAGTGCGGCGAACGCGGATGTGCCGATCTTCCAGGCGCATGGCACGTTCGATCCGGTGGTGATCCCGCCGCGCGGCAGCGCCAGCCGTGACCAGCTGCAAAGCCTGGGCTATCGCGTGGACTGGCACAGCTACCCGATGGCGCATGCGGTCTGCGCCGAGGAAATCGCCGATCTGCGTGCGTGGCTCGGCGCGCGCCTGGGCTGAACCGGCCCGGTGCTGCGGCATACTGCGCGCATGCGCGAGCCTCTCTTTCGCCACCCCGACGAACCGAGTCCGCTGCCGGACTTCTGCAGCCTGCCGGTGCTGTTCACCCTGCTGGTGACCGGTGCGCTTGCGGCGACTGTGGTGTGGCTTGCCGCGGGCGACCATCGCGACCTCTCCGGCTACAGCGTCGGCATCCTGTTCGTGACCTGGCTGGCGCTGGTGATCGGGGTGGCGCTGTGCCTGCTGCGGACGTGGCTGCAGCGCCTGCCCGGGCACCTGCCCTACCTCGCCGCGTGGCTGCTGATCATGCCGATCGTGGGCGCGGCGAGCTGGGTGGCGCACGGGCTGGACGAGGCGCTGCAGATGGGCCTGCTGCGCAACGGCCCGGCGGCTTTCGTGCGCGACAACGTGCTGATCGCCGCGCTGCTCGGCGCGGCGATCCTGCGCTACTTCTACGTCGCCGCGCAGTGGCGCCTGCGCCTCGCCGCGGTGACGCGCGCCCAGGTGGAAGCACTGCAGGCGCGCATCCGCCCGCATTTCCTGTTCAACAGCATGAACACCGTGGCGGCACTGATCCCGGTCGATCCGGTGGCGGCCGAGCGCACGGTGGAGGACCTGGCCGAGCTGTTCCGCGCCGCGCTGGGCCAGCATGAGCAAGGCGACGGCACGCTGGGCGAGGAGCTGGGCCTGATCGACCGCTATCTTGCGATCGAGCAGCTGCGCCTCGGCGGCCGCCTGCGCGTGCAGCGCGAGCTGGACGACCTGCCGCCCGGCTTTCCGCTGCCGCGCCTGCTGCTGCAGCCGCTGGTGGAGAATGCGGTGCGCCACGGCATCCAGCCGCTGCGCGAAGGCGGCGTGGTGACGCTGTGCGGCGCATGCGGGAGCGGGGCGATCGAGATCGAGATCGCCAACCCGCTGCCGGCGTCGCCCACGCGCGGCGGCAGCGGCCATGGCCTGGACAGCGTGCGCCGGCGCGTGGCGTTCCGCTACGGTCCGCGCGCTGCGGTGCGGGCCGGACCGGAGGGCGAGCGCTACGTGGTGAGCCTGCGGCTGCCGCTGGAACACGGCCCGTCGACGAGCAGGGAGGACGGCGATGCGCGTGCTGATCGTCGATGACGAGCCGCTGGCGCGCCTGCGGCTCGCCGCGCTGCTGGGCGAATGCGAGGGCGCGGAACTGGCCGGTAGCGTCGGCGACGGCGAGGCCGCGCTGGCCGCGCTGGCCGACCTGCAGCCCGACCTGCTGCTGCTGGACATCAACATGCCGGGCCTGGACGGCCTGGCCCTGGCCGCGCGGCTGGCCGGGCGCGCGCGGCCGCAGGTGGTGTTCTGCACAGCCTACGAGAACCATGCGCTGCACGCCTTCGAGCTGGAGGCCGTGGACTACCTGCTGAAGCCGGTGCGGCTGGAGCGCCTGCGCGAGGCGCTGCAGCGCGCGCGCAAGCGGCTGGCCGAAGCGCCGCGCACCGCCACCGCGTGGCTGCACGCGCGCGTGCGCGACGAGCAGGTGCGCGTGGCGCTGGACGAGGTGATCTGCCTGCTCGCGGAGGAGAAATACGTGTGCGTGCGGCACGCCGGCGGCGAGCTGCTGATCGACGAGTCGCTGCGCCAGCTGGAGGAGGCCTATCCCGACCAGCTGATCCGCCTGCACCGCAACTGCCTGGTGCCGCCCGCCCGTCTGCTCGGCCTGAAGAGCCTGCCCGACGGCCGCGTGCTGGCCCGCCTGGCCGGCACCGACTTCAGCCCCGAGGTGAGCCGGCGCAACCTGCCCGCACTGCGCAAGCTGCTGCGCATGGGGTGAGGCCGCGTCGATTCGTCGCTGCCTGCGCAGCGGCCATGGCATCGGCGACAATGGCGCACGAGCCAGACCGTGGAGCCCGCATGACCCCGAACACCCTGCGCATCGCCACCCGCAAGAGCGCGCTCGCGCTGTGGCAGGCCGAGCACGTGGCGGCGCTGCTGCGCGCGGCGCACCCGGGGCTGGCGGTGGAACTGGTGCCGCTGTCCACGCGCGGCGACGAGATCCTCGACAAGCCGCTGGCGACGATCGGCGGCAAGGGGCTGTTCCTCAAGGAGCTGGAGGTGGCGATGCTGGAAGGCCGCGCCGACCTCGCCGTGCACTCGCTGAAGGACGTGCCGGCGGAACTGGAGCCGAGCTTCGTGCTGCCGGCGATCCTGCCCCGCGCGGACGCGGCGGACGCCTTCGTCAGCATCCACCATGCCGATCTCGCCGCGCTGCCGCCGGGCGCGAGGGTGGGCACGTCCTCGCTGCGCCGGCAGGCGCAGCTGCGCGCGCTGCGGCCCGACCTGGAGCTGCTGGACCTGCGCGGCAACGTGGGTACGCGCCTGGCGAAGCTGGATGCCGGTCACTACGACGCGATCGTGCTGGCCTGCGCCGGGCTGGAGCGGCTGGGCCTGGCCGGGCGCATCCGCAGCCGGCTGGCCGCGCCCGACTGGCTGCCGGCGCCGGGACAGGCGGCGATCGCGATCGAGGCACGCGCCGACCAGCCTGCCGTGCTGGCCCTGCTCGGTGTGCTGGACGACGCCGGTACGCGGCTGGAGGTCGGGGCCGAGCGCGCGATGAACCAGGCGCTCGGCGGCAGCTGCACGGTGCCGGTGGGCGCGTGGTGCACGCTCACCGAGCGCGGCCTGCACCTGCGCGGCCTGGTGGGCGATGCCGCCGGGGGGCGCCTGCTGCACGCACAGGCGGACGGCGAGGATGCCGAGGCGCTGGGGCGCACGGTGGCGCAGGCGCTGCTGGGCCAAGGTGCGGCAGAGTTCCTGGGGGCCTGACTCCGGCACGAAAACGGCCCCGCCGGAGGCTGGGGCCGTCATATGTCTCGTGTCCCCTGTTCGACGCCGATCAAGCCCGCGTGCTTGATCGGCGAGCGACCCATCCGGGGGTCGCGCAGACCAGCGATAGGCCGATCGCTGGTCTGCCGGTCAGAAGTTGTAGACCAGGTTGGTGGTGGTCAGCGTGTCGGTCTTCTTGATGCCCGGCAGCACATCGCTGTTGCGGCGCACCTGGAAGCCGACCTTCAGCGCCAGCTTCTTGGTCATGCTGACGGCGAGCCCGGCGTCGTTCTGCAGATAGGTGTTCTTGGAGCCCGCTTCGGTGAGGAACGTGTCCTCGAACGAGGTGTTGGCGGTGAGGCGGAACTTGTAGTTGACCAGGCCGCGCGCCACCACCTCGTGCTGCACGGGCTGCCGTTCCCTGCTGGAGGCGCCATTGACGATCACGGTGAGATCCGCCGGGCGGTACTTCTTGTAGCCGGGGCCGATTTCGAACGACAGCTCGTTGCGGGCGTCCTTCAGTGCGATGTAGCCGTAGCCCAGCGAGACCACGCCCTGCCACAGGTTGGCACCGAACTGGTCGTGGTCGTAGCGGGCCGCGCCCACGATGTAGCTGCGCGGATCGAGCTTGTAGCCCACGGAGGCGCCGCCGTCGTAGCGGTTGGCGGTGGTGTTGAACTGCTCGATGGTGTTGCCGGCCTGGTCGATCACCTTCTGCTGCACCTTGGTGCGCAGCACGTCGAGGAAGAAGCTGTTCTTCCACTGCTCGTTTTCCTGGTTCAGGCCGAGCTTCGCGTTGACGTTCTGCGAGCGGGTGTTGCCGGTGGCGGAGGCGAAGCCGAACTCGCCCGAACCACTCCAGCCGCCGTTGTTCGCGCCGTTGTCGGCGTCTTGCGCCTGCGCGGCGAAGCTGGTGCACGCCGCCAGCAGCAAGGCGGCGATCAGGGTCTTGTTCATCGGTGGGGATTCCGTTTCGTTAAACAATTGTAAGTGGCACACCTTAACGGAACGGCTTGAATTTTCAATGAACACGGCCGGGTGCGGGCGGCCTCGCGCCCGCCGCCACGGCCAGCGCGCCCTCGTACAGATAACGCTCCAGCAGCTGGCCCAGCAGGCTGCCGGGCGCGGCGAGCGCGGCCGCCGGCAGGCTGCCCGCGACGCCGCCCAGCAGCAGCGCCGTACATGGCAGCGCGTAGCTCAGCAGCGCGGCGACGAGGCGCGCGGGGAAGCTGCCGTGTTTCGCCACCGCCTCGCCGGAGGGCGTCTCGGGTTCGCGCAGGGATTGCCACAGCCCGCTTTCGAGCAGTCCCTGGCCCAGCGACAGCGCCAGCAGCAGCAGTACCCACAGGTAGGCGCCGCGGCCGCCTTCGAACTCGCCCTGCGCCAGCACGCACAACCACAGCCAGAGGCCGCCGATGTAGGCCGCGATGGTGATGCGGCAGGCCGGCAGCAGGGCGGTCGCGCGCTGCAGCGGGAGCGGCAGGCAGGCGCGGTCGTCGTGGGTGGCCAGCAGCAGGCTGACGAGGCTGCAGAGCATCAGCGCCGCGCCGGCCAGCCGGGTCACCCAGAAGCCATTGTCGCCACGCGCCAGTCCTGCCACCGCCAGCACCGGCAACCAGGTCGCCAGCGCCATCAGTGCCGAACGCGTGGGGCGATGGCCGGGCCGCGGCTGCCAGCCGTGCCAGCTGGCCAATCCCGGTATCCGCAGGCTGGCCAGCAGCAGGCCGCTGCCGGTCAGCACGGCGCCCAAACCCAGCGGAACCAGGGTGCCGTTGCGGCCCGGCGGGCTCACCCCCAGCAGCAACGACAGGCCCAGCCACAGCCACACGCCGTACCCGCCGGTGGCGAGCACCTGCATCAGCGCGGCCGCGCGGGTCGGCCGGGCGTTCGACGGCGCTGGCATCGCGACGCCGGTGGCGGTCGCGCCGGGCCGCTCGCGGGTGGGTTGCATGGGCGGGTACCGTCCGTCGAAGGCGGAGTTCCAAGCTTAAGCCAGCCGTCGGGAGTGCGGGTTAGGCAAACGTTCGGCAGGCTTGCGGGCGCCGGCAGGCGTACCCATGCTAGCAACTCCGCCCTGCACTACCGCCGCGACCGCCGAGCCCGCCATGGACCGCTACGAACGCATCCTCACCCTGCATCGCCTGCTGAAGTCGGCGCATTACCCGGTGCCGCTGCCCAAGTTGATGGACGAGCTGGAGTGCTCGCGCGCCACGCTGTACCGCGACATCGGCTTCCTGCGCGACGCGCTGGGCGCGCCTATCGAGAGCGGTGGCGGCGAGCATGCCGCGTTCCGCTACGAACAGGCCGAAGGCGAGCGCTTCGAATTGCCGGGTCTGTGGCTCACTTCCGACGAGCTGGCGGCACTTCTGGCGCTCAACGAGCTGATCGGGCGCAGCGGCCCCGGCGTGCTGGCCGGTGCGCTGGCACCGTTCAAGTCGCGCATCGAGCACCTGCTGTCCGACCGCGGCAGCGGCAAGGCGTTGCCGGTGGAGCGCATCCGGGTGATCCCGTGGGGCGCGCGCAAGCTCGACCAGCAGGCGTTCCGCATCGTGGCGGGCGCGGTGCTGGAGCGGAAGCAGCTGCGCTTCCGCTACCGCGCGCGCACCACCGGCGCGGACAGCCGCCGCACGGTGTCGCCCCAGCGCCTCACCCATTACCGCGACAACTGGTACCTCGACGTGTGGGACCACGACCGCGAGGCACTGCGCAGCTTCGCGGTGGACCGCATCGCCGAGGCGCAGGCGCTGGACGCCCCCGCACGCGACGTGCCCGAGGCCGAACTCGACCAGACGCTCGCCTCCAGCTACGGCATCTTCGCCGGCCAGCCCAAGGCCTGGGCCACGATCCGCTTCTCCTCGCACGCCGCGCGCTGGGTGGCCGACGAGCACTGGCATTCGCAGCAGAAGGGCGAATGGCTGGCCGACGGCCGCTACGAGCTGCAGCTGCCCTATTCCAATTCCAAGGAGCTGCTGATGGACGTGCTCAAGTACGGCCCGGACGCCGAGGTGATCGCGCCGCTGCCGCTGCGCGAGGAGATGAAGATCCTGCTGCAGCTGGCCCAGGGTGCTTATCAGAGCCCGCCACGGTAGGAGCGCCTTGCGTGCGGACGCCCTGGCAGGCCGATCGGGCCAGAGGCGTCGGCGCACGGGCGCGCTGCTACCGCGGTGTCGATGGCGGCGCCGCGTAGCTCAGCTCGCCATTCTCGATGTGCGCAGCCGAGGTCCACGGATGCACCACGCCGTGCTGCAGGTCGAGGATATGGATCACCTCGATGCCGCGCTGCTTCAGCACGTCGGCGATGATCGAGCGGTGGCAGCGCCACCACACCGCCTCGGCGCACATCACTGCCGTGCGCTGGCGCGCCGCGAACGCCAGCAGCGCTGCCAGTCCCTCGGCGAATTCCGTGCTGGCGAGGTGGTCGGCGTAGCCGCGGAACGCGGCGTTGCGCCAGGCGGTGTTCGGCGAATCCGGGCGCGTGCGGCGGCGTCCGCCCAGCTGGGGAAACCACGCATAGCCGACGCCGCGCACGGGCAGGCCGGCGGCCAGCGTGTCGCGCGCGAACTGCGGGCAGCGCCGCGAGCCGGGGAAGCGGCGCACGTCGGCGATCGCCTCGATGCGGAACGCCGCGAGCAGGGCGAGGAATTCCTCCAGCGTGCGGGTGGAGTGGCCGATCGTCCAGATCGTGGCGGGAGCAGGGGCGTTCACGCGATCTTCTGCAGCGCCGTGCCCTTGTGCATGGCGACGTGGTCGGTCCTGTCGCTCTTGATCTCGTACTGTGGGTCAGCCGGGCTGCAGTGGCGCGGATGGCCCTTGTACAGCGTATCGGCCGTGTGCACTTTCACGATGCGGCCGGTGACGTAGCCGGCTTCGGAATTCCAGCGCACGTGGTCGCCGACGTGGAACTGCTGGTGCATGGCGGCGGTCTCTGCCTGTTTGAAGATGTCCGCCATCCTCGCAGCGACGGCGTGCAGGCGAGGTCACCGCTTGCCGGTCTCGCGGCGGCAGGTCAGGATGGCGACAACCCGACAGGAGTACGACATGCAAAGCGGCAATCCCGCACTCAACAAGAACACCTTCCTCGATGCGGCCAGCGGCGCGGTATTCAGCCGCGACGACGGTGCGATGAGCCTGAACGGGACCGTCAACAAGACCGGCCTGCTACTGGTGCTGGTGGTGGTCGGTGCGATGTTCAGCTGGAGCCGTTTCGCCGGTCCGGCCAGCCTGCCCGCGCTGGGGCCGCTGGTGCTCGCCGGCGCGCTGGCGGGTTTCGTGCTGGCCATGCTTACCGCGTTCAAGCAGACCTGGGCACCGGTCACGGCGCCGCTCTACGCGCTGGCCGAGGGCGTGTTCGTGGGCGCGCTGTCGGCCATCTTCGAGATGCGCTATCCGGGCATCGTGATGCAGGCGGTGGCGCTCACCTTCGGCACCATGGCGGTGCTGCTGCTGGGCTATCGCAGTGGGCTGATCCGCGTCACCGACAAGTTCCGCGCGGGCGTGGTCGCCGCCACCGGCGGCGTGCTGCTGGTGTACCTGGCCAGCTTCGTGATGGGCTTCTTCGGCCACTCCTTCGGCTTCATCGGCGCCAGCAGCGGCATCGGCATCCTGTTCAGCCTCGCCGTGGTGGCGATCGCGGCGCTGAACCTGGTGCTGGATTTCGACATGATCGAGCAGGGAGTCCATGCCGGCGCGCCGAAGTACATGGAGTGGTACGGCGCGTTCGCTCTGGTGGTCACCCTGGTGTGGCTGTACCTGGAGATGCTGCGCCTCCTCTCGAAGCTGCAATCGCGGAACTGACCGGGCGGCGCAGACCCTCCCCTGCGTGCGGGGGAGGGCTGGGGCGGGGTCAGGGGCATCGGCTAAGCTGATCGCCGACTCCGCCGCAAGGACCCGCATGAGCCAGTTCGCCCTGTTCGGCCAGCGCCGCTTCGCGCCGTTCTTCTGGACGCAGGCGCTGGCGGCGTTCAACGACAATGCGTTCCGCAATGCGCTGCTGGTGCTGGTGGCGTTCCAGCTGGGGCTGGACGACCACGCAGCCTCGCTCTACACGAACTTCG
Source organism: Rhodanobacter aciditrophus (assembly GCF_050026795.1). NCBI lineage: Bacteria > Pseudomonadati > Pseudomonadota > Gammaproteobacteria > Lysobacterales > Rhodanobacteraceae > Rhodanobacter > Rhodanobacter aciditrophus. The sequence goes on along the minus strand of NZ_JALBWP010000009.1, from coordinate 97,644 downwards.
CGCCGGCGCTGTTCATCCTGCCGTTCTTCCTGTTCTCGGCCAGCGCGGGGCAGCTGGCGGAGCGGTTCGAGAAGACGCGCATCATCCGCTGGGTGAAGCTGTTCGAGATCCTGGCGATGGCGGTGGCCGCCGCGGGCTTCATCACCCACCACGCGATGCTGCTGCTCGTGGTGCTTTTCATGATGGGGCTGCACTCCACCGTGTTCGGGCCGATCAAGTACGCGATCCTGCCGCAGGCGCTGAAGCCGGCCGAGCTGGTGGGCGGCAACGGGCTGGTGGAGATGGGCACGCAGCTGGCGATCCTGCTGGGCATGATCGCCGGCACCACCTCGATGGGCGTGGCGCGAGCGGGGCCGTGGCTGGCGGCGGGCATCACCCTGGCCGTGGCGGTGATCGGCTACCTCAGCTGCCGTGCGATCCCGCCGGCACCGGCGACCGCGCCGGAACTCAAGATCAACTGGAATCCGTTCGGCGAGACTGCGCGGGTGCTGCGCATCACCCACGCCAACCGCGCGGTGTGGAACGCGGTGCTGGGCATCTCCTGGTTCTGGTTCTTCGGTACCGTGCTGATCGCGCAGCTGCCGATCTACACGCGCGAGACGCTGGGGGGCGACAACACGGTCTATACCCTGGTGCTTACCCTGTTCACCATCGGCAGCGGCGTGGGCGCGTTGGCCTGCGAGAAGCTTTCCGGCCGCCGCGTGGAGATCGGCCTGGTGCCGCTGGGCGCGTTCGGGCTCACCGCGTTCGGCGTGGATCTCTATTTCGCCCGCCATAGTGCCGCGCCGGTGCGCGGGCTGGACTGGCTGGACTTCCTGCGCGGCGCGGGCAGCTGGCGCATCGTGCTCGACCTCACCCTGATCGGCGCCTTTGCCGGCCTCTACGTGGTGCCGCTGTTCGCCTTCGTGCAGGCGCGCGCGCCACGCGAGAAGCTCTCGCGCATCATCGCCGGCAACAACATCATGAACGCGGTGCTGATCGTGGCCGCGGCGGGTTTCGGCCTCGGCCTGGGCGCGCTGGGGCTGGATGCGGTGCAGATCTTCCTCGCCGCCGCCCTGCTCAACGTGCTGGTGGCGGCCTACATCTTCACCCTGGTGCCGGAGTTCATCCTGCGCTTCATCACCTGGCTGCTCACCCGCACGCTGTACCGCGTGCGCGCGGACGGCCTGCAGCGGGTGCCGGAGGAAGGCGCGGCGCTGCTGGTGTGCAACCACGTGAGCTACGTCGATCCGTTGCTCTTGATGGCGAACCTGCGCCGGCCGGCGCGCTTCGTGATGTATTACAGGATCTTCAACGTCCCGTTGCTGAAATCCCTGTTCAGGATGGCGAAAGCCATCCCGATCGCGGGGCAGAAGGAAGACCCCGCGGTGCTGCAGCAGGCGTACGACGCCATCGATGCCGCGCTGGCCGATGGCGAGCTGGTGTGCATCTTTCCCGAAGGCGCGCTGACGCGCGACGGCGCGGTCGCGCCATTCCGCCCCGGCGTGGAGAAGATCCTCGCGCGCCGGCCGGTACCGGTACTGCCGATGGCGCTGCGCGGGCTGTGGGGCAGCATGTGGAGCCGGCGCGACTCCGCGCTGGGCCGGGCACGCCTGCCGCGACGCTTCCGCGCCCGCGTGGAGCTGGTGGTCGATGCGCCGCTGCCGCCGGAGCGGGTCAGCGCCGCCACACTGGAAGCGCGCGTGCGCGAATTGCGCGGCGAGCTGGCCTGAGTCCGGGTCCCCGGTCCCGGCGCAATCAGCGCAGCCAGCCGCCGATCACGATCAGCGCCACCACGCTGAGCCACGCCAGCAGGGCGCGCAGCAATGCGCTGCGCAGGCGACGCAGTTCCAGCAACGGGTCGCTGCGCTCCTCGGCGTAGCCCTCGCCGCCCTCGATGTCGACCTGGATGTCGGCACGCGCGGCGGCGCCGAGGAAGCCGGGGCCCTCGCGGTACCAGCCGTTCGGCAGCACCTGCTGATGCCAGCGCCGCCACGCGCCGATCACCGCATCCCAGTGGCCGACCAGAGCGAGGGTGAACACCAGCAGCTGCGCCGGAATCCAGTCCAGCGCATTGGCGAGATGGCGGGCGGTGCTGCGCGCCTCCTCGTCCAGCCGCAGCGTGTCGTCGTGGCCCAGCGCGCGCGTCAGCCGGTACAGCAGCGCCCCCACCGGGCCCAGCAGGAAGAACCAGAACAGTACGCCGAAGCGCCGGCGCAGCGCGGCGTAGGCAGTGGCCTCGCCCAGTTCCGGTGCGCGCCACGGCACGTGCTCGCCGCCCTCGCCCAGCGCCTGCGCGGCGGCTTCGCGGCTGGCGCCGTCCGGTGCCTTGAGGATCGCCTCGAGGTCGGCCTCGAACGCATGCGGGCCGAAGCAGAACAGCAGCACCGCGAGCGCGAACACCAAGTGCAGCAAGTCGGCCAGCGGCGGCAGGCCCAGCAGCCAGATTGCCAATGCACACAGCAGCAGGGGCAGCAGCAGCGCCAGCACTACCCGGCCGGTGCCGCTGGTGTCGCCCAGCTGCATCACCCAGCGGCGGAAGCCGGCGTCGTTGCGCCAGTGCGCAAGGCGCGGCTGCCAGTGCAGCAGACCGAGGGCGATCAGGGCGACGAGCAGACGGATGGCCATGCGCAGGGACTCTGGGGACTGGCCGCATTGTATGCGAGGCGCTGCGCCGTCACATGATGCGCGAACGCGCGACTCAGGCGTGCTCGGCGCGTGCGGCGAGCAGGGCGTCGAGTTCCATGCCCGCACGCTCGCGCAACCAGTGCTGCAGCAAGCGGTAGGACACCGACAGTGGCGTGGACGGCAGGAAGCTGCCGTCGGCGATGCCGTCGGCGATCTGTCGCGGGGTGAACCAGCGTGCATCCTCCAGCTCGCGGTCGCGCAGGCGGATCGTGGGGTCGCGCGCCACCGCGGTGAAGCCCACCATCAGCGAGGCGGGCATCGGCCAGGGTTGCGAGGAGTGGTAGCGCACCTCGCCAACCAGCACGCCGGATTCCTCCATCACCTCGCGGCGCACCGCATCCTCCAGCGCCTCGCCCGGTTCCAGGAAGCCGGCCAGCGTGGAGTAGCGCCCGGGGGGCCATGCGGCCTGGCGGCCAAGCAGGCAGGCGCCGTCGTGCTCCACGATCACGATGATCGCGGCGTCGGTGCGCGGGAAATGCATGCGTCCGCAGGCAGCGTTCGTGCAGTGCATGCGATGACCGGCGGAAACAATGACGAGCGGCGCGCCGCAGTGCGCGCAATGCCGCGTCTCGCGCTGCCAGTGCGCCAGGCCCTTGGCGTAGGCGAACAGGCCGGCTTCATCGGCGGGCAGCAGCAGGCCGGCGTCGCGCAGGCCGGCGCGGCGCGCGGACAGCGTCGATTCCAGCGCCGACGTCGGCGCGTCGTCCTCCAGCGCCAACAGGAAGTGCGGGTGGCCGTCGACGATGCCGAGCAGCCAGACCGGTACATCGGCGCACAGCTGCCGGCGCTCGCCGGCGTCGAGCCAGCGCAAGGCATCGCGACCCCTTTCCAGGAACGCGCGGCCCTCGGCATCGAGCAGCAGGAAGCGTGCGCCGGGTGCGGCCGCCTGCACGGCCACCCAGGCCGCGTCGTCGCGACGCTCGGCCATGCGGTCGAGGATCAGGCTGAGTCCGGCGAAGGTATTGGGCGGCGCTGGCGTGCCCATGCGCATCAGGTCGAGAACGACGAGCCGCAGCCGCAGGTGGTCTTCGCGTTCGGGTTGCGTATCACGAACTGCGAGCCGCCGAGGTTCTCGCTGTAGTCGATCTCGGCGCCGGTGAGGTATTGCAGCGACAGCGGATCGCACAGCAGCGTCACGCCCTCGCGTTCCAGCGCGAAATCGTCCTCGGCCTGGGCTTCGTCGAACGTGAAGCCGTACTGGAAGCCCGAACAGCCGCCACCGGAGATGTACACGCGCAGCTTCAGCGCGGGATTGCCCTCCTCGGCGATCAGCTCGTGCACCTTGCGCGCGGCGGCCTCGGTGAACAGCAGCGGCGCGCCGCTGCTGCGGTAGTCGGGAACGGCGGGAAGCGGGACGACAGTATCCATGGCTCTCAGATGGGGATGCAGGCGGGCAGCACAAGCATACTTCGCCCGCCTTGCGATGGCATGACCAGCGCCCGGCTCAGCCTTGCATCTTGCTCTGCAGGTAGCGCTCCGCGCCGATGTCCTTGACCAGGCTCTGCTGGGTTTCCAGCCAGTCGATGTGCTCTTCCTCGTCGTGCAGGATGCCCTTGAACAGGTCGCGGCTGACGTAGTCGGCGATGCCCTCGCTGTGCGCGATGGCGGCGCGCAGATCCGTGGTCGCGGCCAGCTCCAGGTCGAGATCGCCCTGGATGCACTCCAGCGCGTTCTCGCCGATGCGCAGCTTGCCCAGGTGCTGCAGGTTGGGCAGGCCGTCGAGGAACAGGATGCGCTCGATCAGGCGGTCGGCGTGTTTCATCTCCTCGATCGATTCCTTGTACTCGTGCTCGGCGAGTTCCGGATAGCCCCAGTCCTTGAACATGCGGTAGTGCAGGAAATACTGGTTGACCGCGGTCAGCTCGTTGTAGAGCACCTTGTTGAGGAATTCGATGACCTTGGCATCGCCCTTCATGGCCGTCTCCGCTGCCTGGGAATGCGACGACTATACGAAGTTCGCCGCCCCGTGGGCGAAACAGGAGCGGCAACGGTTCGCGCGCGAAACGCGCAGGCGGCTCAGGCGGCCGCGACGAAGGCAGGCAGCGCGGTTGTGGCCGCGGCCTGCTCGATGGCCTGCTGCAGGCAGGCGCGGGCCTCGGGCTCGCAGCAGCCGCAGCAGTCCGAGCAGCCGGTGCGGGCCTGCAGTTCGGCGAACGTGCGCGCGCCGGCCGCGACTTCGCGGCGGATGTCGTGGTCGGTGACGGCGTTGCACAGGCAGATGTACATGCCGCGCATCAGAACGCAAATGCGAATGATTGTCAACTATGCGGTTGGCGCCGGCCTGCCTCGGTTCAGGCGGCGCGCCAGCCATGCCGCGCCTCGTCCGGCGGGGCGTCGGCGGCTTCACGCGGCGGGGCGTGGCCCAGTTCGATCCGGCACATGCCTTCCACCAGTGGCGCGAAATGGCGCAGCGCGCGCTCGTACACCTGCCGCTTGAAGTTCACCACGTGGGCGGCCGGGTACCAGAAATCCACCCAGCGCCAGATGTCGAACTCGGGCTTTTCGCATGCATCCAGTCGCAGCGAGGCTTCGTCGCTGACCAGCTTGAGCAGGAACCACACCTGCTTCTGGCCGATGCAGGTGGGATGCTGGTGATGGCGCACGTAGCGCTGCGGGAGCTTGTAGCGCAGCCAGCCGCGGGTGGAGGCCACCACTTCGACGTGCTCGGGCGCCAGGCCGGTTTCCTCTTCCAGTTCGCGGTACATCGCCTCCAGCGGCGTCTCGTCGCTGCGCATGCCGCCCTGCGGGAACTGCCAGCCGTCGCGGTTGATGCGGCGCGCCCAGAACAGGCGGCCGTCCGCGTTCAGCAGCACGATGCCCACATTCGGACGGTAGCCATCGACGTCGATCATCTCGTCATCCTCGGGCCCGGTCGCGCGCCGGCAGCGGCTGGCGCGCGCAAGGCGATGACCCGATTCAACCATGCACGCCGGGGCGCGGCAAGCCGAGGAGCTTGAACCGGGGCGTGCGCGCCATTAAACTGCCGCGCCCCGCATCCGGCATCGCAGGCGATCCGGTGCGGCGGTTTTCCCCATGGCTATGTAGCTCAGCCGGTTAGAGCACAGCACTCATAATGCTGGGGTCGGTGGTTCGAGTCCACCCATAGCCACCATGCGCTCCATCCCGCGCCCGTGCGATTCGCGGTCGACGGATCGCCGGAGCCCGAGCATGCGCATCTTCAAGGTTTTCCAGATCGAGGCGGCCCACCGTCTGCCCAACGTGCCGCCGGGGCACAAGTGCGCGCGGCTGCACGGGCATTCGTTCCGCGTGGAAGTGCACGTGGCGGGCGAGCCCGATGCGCACAGCGGCTGGGTGATGGACTTCGCTGACGTCAAGTCGGCCTTCGCGCCGCTGTTCGAGCAGTTGGATCACCGCTACCTCAACGAAATCGAGGGCCTGGAGAATCCCACCAGCGAAGTGCTGGCACGCTGGATCTTCCAGCGGCTGGAGCCGCGCCTGCCGGGCCTGGAGGAAGTGGTGGTGCACGAGACCTGCACGTCCGGCGCCGGCTGCAGCCGGGCCAGTTATTGACGCATCGCGACGAGATCGATGAGATTGCAATACCCTGTGCCTACGGCATATTTGTCGAGTGGTCTGGTCGATTCCCGAAAAATATATTGCATTGCACAAAAAAGCTTGCTAGAGTGCTTGCCACTACCCGCAAACCCCAGCGAGGGCAAGCTCATGACTCAGCAGTTCAACAACCAGTTTTTCGCCTACACCAAGCAGGTCACCGAGGGCGCGTTCAAGGCGCAGTCGCTGGCACTGAAGAGCCTGGAAACGGTCGCCGGGCTGCAGCTCAAGGCGCTGGAGCAGCAGACCCGCGATTCGGCCGCGTTCGTGGCCGAGGTGCTGGAGACGCGTGACGTCGACGCCCTGCGCGGCCTTTGGGAAAAGGGCGCCAGCCTGAGCCGCGAACAAGCCGAGCGTGCGGTGGCGGTTTCGCAGGAAATCATCGCCGTGACGCAGAAGGCTGCGGAATCGCTGCAGGCTCTGGTGCAGGAGCAGCGCCAGGCCGCCAACGAGGCAGTGGCCGCCCCGGCCGCGAAGAAGGCTGCGAAGTAAGAAGTTTTCCACAACCCGAGTGACACCCTGCCGGCGGCTCCCTCCCTTCCGCGCGGCAGCCTGGGCCGGACTTCCCCAGTCCGGCCCTTTTCTTTGGTGAATCAAACGACAATGACCAGGCGCCAAGCGGCGCAGCGAGGGCTTGCCGGACAAGTTGCCGCAGCGCCCGCGGCTTGTCGCTGCAGGCGGGGCACTGATATACTTTTACGGATTGAATCGTGGTTCGTGGCTGTATCGGTGCCACCTGGTGGAAACCGGTGCGGAGAGGTTACGTGCTCAACAGTCTCGACGCCGGTCGGCGCCTCGCACTGCGCACGGTGCTGCTGCAACTCGCGGTGGCGGCGTTGGTCGGCGTGATGTTCCTGCTGAAGGGGCATCGGGAGGCGGTTTCGGCTGCGGCGGGAGGTTTCACGGTAGCGCTGGGTACCGCGCTGATGTCCGTGCAGGCCTTTGGCCGGCTGGTCGGCGGTGCGGCGGCTTTCGTCCGCCTGCTGCTCGGCATGTTGCTGAAGTGGGCCGTGGTCGTCGGCGGGCTGGGGTTGATCCTGTTTCAGTACAAGTTGCCGCCGCTGGCCGCCGTGACGGGGCTGGTGGCTGCCTACGCGGTTTATCTGGCGGCATTCAGATTCAAGGGTTGATACATGGCAAGCGAGCCGCAGGGCGGTCTTACCGAATACATCCAGCATCACCTGACGCATCTCGTTCCGCATGCGAGCAAGGGCGGCTTCTGGGCGGTGCACCTTGACTCGATCACGGTCTCGCTGGCGCTGGGCGTGCTGTTTTGCCTGTGGTTCTGGTCGAAGGCGCGCAAGGCCACTTCCGGCGTGCCCGGCAAGGGCCAAGCCTTCGTCGAGATCATCCTCGAGTTCGTCGACGGCCAGGTCAAGGATGTCTTCCATGGCGACCGCCGCTTCCTCGGCCCGCTGGCGCTGACCGTGTTCGTCTGGGTATTCCTGATGAACGCGATGGACCTGCTGCCGGTCGACCTGCTGCCATGGATCACCGAGAAGTTCGGCATCGGCCATTTCCGCGCGGTGCCCACCGCCGACATCAACATGACGTTCGCGATGTCGATCACGGTGTTCCTGCTGATCATCGTCTATAGCTTCAAGGCGAAGGGCTTCGGTGGCTACATGCATGAGCTGTTCACCGCGCCGTTCGGCAAGCATCCGGCGCTGTGGATCCCCAATTTCGCGCTGAACGTGGTCGAGCTGCTGTCCAAGCCGGTGAGCTTGGCGATGCGACTGTTCGGCAACATGTATGCGGGCGAGCTGGTGTTCATGCTGATCGCCGGCCTGTTCAGCGCGGGTGCCGGCCTGGCCGGCTGGGCGCTGTACGGGGCAGGCATCATCGGCTACACGGTGTGGGGCATCTTCCACATCCTGATCATCTCGATCCAGGCCTTCATCTTCATGGTGCTGACGATCGTGTACATCGCGATGGCGCACGACCATCACTGATTCCGCTTCAACCCTTCAACGCAAAACCGTTTTTTCGAGGAGATCACCGTGGAACTAGTCGCTCACATTGCTCAAGTCCAAGGCTTCACCGCCATCGCGCTCGGCCTGATCATCGGCCTCGGTGCGCTGGGTGCCTGTATCGGCATCGGTGTGATGGGTTCGAAGTTCCTGGAAGCCGCCGCCCGCCAGCCGGAGCTGGTGCCGCTGCTGCAGGGCCGCATGTTCCTGCTGGCCGGCCTGATCGACGCGGCGTTCCTGATCGGCGTGGCGCTGGCCATGTACTTCGCCGTGGCGAACCCGCTGCTGTCCAAGCTGGCTGCGGGTTGATGCCCCGAGGCGGCGCCTGGCGCCGCCATTCTCTCGGCGCGGATCGCCTGACGCCCGCGCCGGCTCCATTCCGTATTTGCAGGTAAGGCAGCGATGGATTTCAACGCGACCCTGATCGGCGAAATGATTGCTTTCGCCATCCTCATCTGGTTCTGCGTCCAGTTCATCTGGCCGCACATCAACAAGGCCATCGAGGAGCGGCAGATCAAGATCGCCGAGGGCCTCAGCGCTGCCGAGCGCGCGCACGCCGAGCTGAAGGACGCCGACACCAAGGTGGCGGACGAGATCCGCAAGGCGCGCCAGCAGGCGTCGGAGATCATCGACAAGGCGCAGCAGCAGGCCAACGGCATCCTCGACAAGGCCCGCGCGGACGCGATCGTCGAGATCAACCGGCTGAAGGCTGCCGCGCAGGACGACATCGCCGCGATGGCGCAACAGGCGCGCGAGCAACTGCGCGAGCGAGTCGGTGCGCTGGCCGTGCAGGGTGCATCGAAGATCGTGCAGCGCGAGGTGGATGCCTCCACGCACAAGGCGCTGCTCGACCAGCTCGCCGCCGAGGTCTGATCGATGGCCCAGGCAATCACCCTCGCCCGTCCCTACGCCCGCGCCGCGTTCGAGCTGGCCCATGCCGCCGGCGCGCTGGCCGCGTGGTCGCAGGCGCTGGCGTTCGCCGCCCAGGTGGCGGCGGACCCGCGCGTCGCCGCGCTCGGCAACGATCCGCGCGTGCAGCCGGCACAGCTGGTGGCGCTGCACCTGCCCGAGGGCATCGCGGCCGATGCGCCGTTCGCGCAGTTCCTGGGCGAGTTGGCCGAGCACCGCCGCATGGCGCTGCTGCCGGAGGTGGCTGCACTGTACGAGCACTACCGTCGCGAGTCCGAGTCGCAGCTCCTGGTGAAGGTCACCAGCGCGATGGCGCTGGACGGGGCCCAGGCCGAGCGGCTCAAGGCGTCGCTGAAGCGCCGCTTCAAGCGCGAGATCGAGCTGGAAACCAGCGTCGATGCTTCGCTGCTGGCCGGCGCGGTGATCGACACCGGCAGCGAAGTGATCGACGGCTCCGCGCGCGGGCGACTGGAACGCCTGGGCAACGCCCTCGCAGGTTAGTTTCACGCGAAGTCTTCTTCGCGAAGTGCACCGCCGGTCAGCCCTGGCCGGACCACAAAAGTTTCATGCGAAGTCCTTTCGCAAAAGAGCAAAAACCGGCCATCCACGGCAGGACGATCAAAAGTTTCACGCGAAGTCCGTTTCGCGAAGAGCAAAAGCCGGCCATCCATGGCCGGACTCTTAAAAAAGCTTCCAAATTTCAGGATATCGACCCATGTCCAGCACCACCCTGAATCCGTCCGAGATCAGCGAACTGATCAAGAACCGCATCGAGCAGTTCAAGCTCGGAGCGGAAGCGCGCAACGAGGGCACGATCATCAGCGTGTCCGACGGCATCGTGCGCATCCACGGCCTGGCCGACGTGATGCAGGGCGAAATGATCGAGCTGCCCGGCAACGCGTTCGCGCTGGCGCTGAACTTGGAGCGCGACTCGGTCGGTGCGGTGGTGCTGGGCGAATACCAGCACCTGCGCGAGGGCGACGTGGCCAAGACCACCGGCCGCATCCTCGAAGTGCCGGTCGGCCCCGAGCTGCTCGGCCGCGTGGTCGACGCGCTGGGCAACCCGATCGACGGCAAGGGCCCGATCAACGCGAAGCTCAACGCGCCGATCGAGAAGGTCGCGCCGGGCGTGGTGTGGCGCAAGTCGGTCGACCAGCCGGTGCAGACCGGCTACAAGTCGGTCGACTCGATGATCCCGATCGGCCGCGGTCAGCGCGAGCTGATCATCGGTGACCGCCAGACCGGCAAGACCGCGCTGGCGATCGACGCGATCATCAACCAGAAGGACTCGGGCATCTTCTCGATCTACGTGGCGATCGGCCAGAAGCGCTCCTCGATCGCGAATGTGGTGCGCAAGCTGGAAGAGAACGGCGCGCTGGCCAACACCATCGTCGTCGTCGCCTCCGCCTCCGAGTCGGCCGCGCTGCAGTACATCGCGCCGTACGCCGGCTGCGCCATGGGCGAGTACTTCCGCGACCGCGGCCAGGACGCGCTGATCGTCTACGACGACCTCAGCAAGCAGGCCGTGGCCTACCGCCAGATCTCGCTGCTGCTGAAGCGTCCGCCGGGTCGCGAGGCCTATCCGGGCGACGTGTTCTACCTGCATTCGCGCCTGCTCGAGCGCGCCTCGCGCGTCAGCGAGGAGTACGTCGAGAAGTTCACCAACGGCGAAGTGAAGGGCAAGACCGGCTCGCTGACCGCGCTGCCGATCATCGAGACGCAGGCCGGCGACGTCTCCGCGTTCGTGCCGACCAACGTGATCTCGATCACCGACGGCCAGATCTTCCTCGAGACCGACCTGTTCAACGCCGGCATCCGCCCGGCCGTGAACGCCGGCATCTCGGTGTCGCGCGTGGGCGGTTCGGCGCAGACCAAGATCGTCAAGAAGCTCTCCGGCGGCGTGAAGCTCGCGCTGGCGCAGTACCGCGAACTGGCCGCGTTCGCGCAGTTCGCCTCCGACCTCGACCCGGCCACCCGCGCCCAGCTCGACCGTGGCCAGCGCGTCACCGAGCTGATGAAACAGGCGCAGTACGCGCCGCTGTCGATCGCCGAGCTGGCGCTGTCGGTGTACGCCGCCGAGAAGGGCTACCTGGACGACCTGCCGGTGAACAAGGTACTGGCGTTCGAAAAGGGCCTGCACGCCTTCATGCACCAGAACCACGGCGAGCTGATGAAGAAGATCGTCGCCACCGGCGACTGGAACAACGACATCGAAGCCACCTTCAAGGCCTCGCTGGACGAATACAAGAAGACGGGCAGCTGGTAATCCCGGAACGGCACGCCGGTTCGTGAACCGGCATTGCGCAGACCCGACAGATCGAGGCAGACGTGGCTAGCGGACGCGAAATCAAAACCAAGATCAAGAGCACGCAGAACATGCGCAAGGTTACGCGCGCGCTCGAGATGGTCTCGGCCTCGAAGATCCGCAAGGCGCAGGATCTGATGAAGGCCTCGCGCCCCTATGCGCGCTCCATGCGCAAGGTGATCGCGCACATCGCCCAGGCCAGCACCGACTTCAGACATCCGTTCCTGGTCGAGCGCGAAAACGTGGCGCGCGTGGCCTACATCGTGGTGTCCACCGACCGCGGCCTGTGCGGCGGCCTGAACTCCAACATGTTCCGCCGCCTGCTGCCCGCGATCCAGGAGTGGCAGGGCAAGGGCGTGCAGGTCGACGTGGTGGCGATCGGACAGAAGGCGCTGCAGTTCTTCCGCCGCATCAAGGGTGTGAACCTGATCGGCAGCACCACGCACCTCGGCGAGCGGCCGAAGCTGGAGCAGCTGATCGGCGTGATCAAGGTGGTGCTGGACGCCTACGCGGCGAATGCGCTGGATCGCGTGTTCCTCGCCTACAACGACTTCGTCAACACCATGACGCAGAAGCCCACCATCGACGCGCTGCTGCCGCTGCCGCTGGTGGCGGCCGAGATGGAGGCGCACGAGGCGGCCGGCGAGTCGGCCTATGCCGGCATCAAGCTGGAGCAGGCCCACGACTGGGACTACATCTACGAGCCCGACGCGCAGACCGTGCTGGAGCACGTGCTGGGCCGCTACATCGAGTCGGTGGTGTACCAGGGCGTGCTGGAGAACCTCGCCAGCGAGCATGCCGCGCGCATGGTCGCGATGAAGAGCGCCTCGGACAACGCGAACAAGGTGATCGACACGCTGACGCTGGTCTACAACAAGACCCGCCAGGCGGCGATCACGCAGGAAATCTCGGAGATTGTTGGTGGCGCCGCTGCGGTCTGACCGCGGTTGGGCTGTATGAGTGCAGGCATCCATGCCTGCAAGAGCAGATCAAAAAGCGGCCTTCCATGGCCGCACTCCTAACAAGAGCGACGCTTCGTCGGCGCTGATACGAAATCACAAAGATCCATCCGGAGCACATCCATGAGCCAGGGCAAAGTTGTTCAGATCATCGGCGCGGTCATCGACGTCGAGTTCGCGCGCGATCAGGTGCCGCAGGTGTACGACGCGCTGAAGATCGACGGCACCGAGATCACGCTGGAAGTGCAGCAGGTGCTCGGCGACGGCGTGGTCCGCACCATCGCGCTGGGCTCCACCGAGGGCCTGAAGCGCGGCCTGCTCGCCCGCAACACCGGCGAAGGCATCAAGGTGCCGGTGGGCAACGCCACCCTGGGCCGCATCATGGACGTGCTCGGCAACCCGATCGACGAAGTCGGCCCGATCAACGCCGAAGACCGCTGGGTGATTCACCGCGAGGCCCCCGCCTACGACGAGCAGGCGCTGGCCAACGAGCTGCTGGAAACCGGCATCAAGGTGATCGACCTGGTCTGCCCGTTCGCCAAGGGCGGCAAGGTCGGCCTGTTCGGCGGCGCCGGCGTGGGCAAGACCGTGAACATGCTGGAGCTGATCAACAACATCGCGACCCAGCACTCGGGCCTGTCGGTGTTCGCCGGCGTGGGCGAGCGCACCCGCGAGGGCAACGACTTCTACCACGAGATGCAGGACGCCGGCGTCGTGAAGCTGGACAACCTGCCCGAGTCCAAGGTGGCGATGGTCTACGGCCAGATGAACGAGCCGCCGGGCAACCGCCTGCGCGTGGCACTGACCGGCCTGACCATGGCCGAGTACTTCCGCGACCAGAAGGACGCGTCCGGCAAGGGCAAGGACGTGCTGTTCTTCGTGGACAACATCTACCGCTACACGCTGGCCGGCACCGAGGTGTCCGCGCTGCTCGGCCGCATGCCGTCGGCGGTGGGCTACCAGCCGACGCTGGCCGACGAAATGGGCGTGCTGCAGGAGCGCATCACCTCCACCAAGACCGGCTCGATCACCTCGATCCAGGCGGTGTACGTGCCCGCGGACGACCTGACCGATCCGTCGCCGGCCACCACGTTCGCGCACCTCGACTCCACCGTGACGCTGTCGCGCCAGATCGCCTCGCTGGGCATCTACCCGGCGGTGGACCCGCTGGACTCCACCAGCCGCCAGCTCGATCCGCAGGTGGTGGGCGCCGAGCACTACGACGTGGCCCGCCGCGTGCAGGGCATGCTGCAGCGCTACAAGGAGCTGAAGGACATCATCGCGATCCTCGGCATGGACGAGCTGAGCGAGGAAGACAAGCAGGTGGTGGCGCGCGCCCGCAAGTGCGAGCGCTTCTTCAGCCAGCCGTTCCACGTGGCCGAGGTGTTCACCGGCGCGCCCGGCAAGTACGTGTCGCTGAAGGAAACCATCCGCGGCTTCAAGATGATCGTGGAAGGCGATGTCGACTATCTGCCGGAGCAGGCGTTCTACATGGTCGGCGGCATCGACGAGGCGATCAAGAAGGGTGAGGAGATGGGCGCCAAGAAAGCCGCCTAAGCGGCTTTCGCAAAGGCACGGGCAAGCTGGCGACAATGCCGCGACTTGAGCCTGCTTCCCTTCACCCCGTCGTTTCCCGCGAACGTGACGAGTAACCAACCATGACCACCCTCCGAGTCGACATCGTCAGCGCCGAAGCCGAGATCTTCTCCGGCGAGGCCACGATGCTCGTCGCCACCGGCGAGCTGGGCGAGCTTGGCATCACGCCGCGCCACGCACCGCTGATCACCCGCCTGAAGCCGGGCCACGTCGAGGTGGTGCTGGCCGCAGGCGAGCGCCAGCAGTTCTACGTCTCCGGCGGCATCCTCGAAGTGCAGCCGCAGGTAGTCACCGTGCTGACCGACACCGCGATCCGCGCGGCCGACCTCGACGAGACCGCCGCGCAGCGCGCCAAGAAGGAAGCCGAGGACGCGCTGGCCAACCGCACCGAGGCGCTGGAAGTGGCCGAGGCCCAGGCCAAGCTGGCCCAGGCGCTGGCCCAGCTGCAGGCACTGGAACGCATGCGGCGCAACCTCAAGCACTGACGCATCCCCTGATGCACCCACCAGACGCCGGCCTCGCGCCGGCGTTTTCATGTCTGGCCGCCGTGGCCGCGGGCGCGGGGCCGCACTTCAAATTACATATGTAATCTGATAGCGTCGTCCGCTCCGCCAGCGGAGGCAGTTCGATGACGAAACGCGTGAAGTCGCTGCTTCCGGGCCTGCTCGCGCTGGGGCTGACAGCCTGCGCCACCGTCGCCGCGCCGCCCGCCGGGGCGCCGAACGAGGGCCGCGCCAGCTACCGGATGCTCGACGACGGCCACACGGCACATTACCAGCTGGCGCTGGGCGATACCGCCACCGGCGCCACGCCGTTCCGGCGTGTACTGCCCGCCTATCCGCCGGAACAGCTGGCGGCCTGCCCGCCCCTGCGCGAAGTGCGGGTGCAGGTGATCGTGGACGCGACGGGCAAGGTTGGCGACGTGCGCGCCCTGTCGACACCTGAAACGCCCGCCTCGCCGCGCTGGCAGCCGTACTACGATGCCGTGCGCACGGCGATGCTGCAGTGGCGGTTCGACCCGCTGCGCATCAGCCATTGGGCCGCCGATGCGGATGGCAACGCCCACGAAGTGGACAGCCAGACCAAGCCGTTCAGCCTGTTGTACGCCTTCCGCTTCGAATGCCGCGCCGGCAAGGCGACGGTGTCCTCCGCGCCGGCCCGACATTGAACGGGCACCGCGCCGCCCGCCTGCGGCCTCGCGGGCGTCCGGAGTTCGCCACGGGCAGACTGATAGACTTTCCGGCCAGCTCAGGTCAAGGCAGACGCGCATGAACCAGGCACCGCTCCACGTCATCGTCCTCGCCGCCGGCACCGGCACGCGCATGAAATCCGCGCGGCCCAAGGTGCTGATGCCACTGGCCGGGCGGCCGCTGCTGGCGCACGTGCTGGCCACCGCGCGTGCATTGCAGCCGGCCGCGATCCACGTGGTCTACGGCCACGGCGGCGACCAGGTGCCGGCCGCCTTCGCGGGGCAGGACGACCTGCGCTGGGTACTGCAGGCGGAACGACTCGGCACCGGCCACGCGGTGGAACAGGCGCTGCCCGGCGTGCCCGACGAGGCACTGGTGCTGGTGCTGTACGGCGACGTGCCGCTGACCCGCGCCGAGACGCTGCGCACGCTGGTGCAGGTCGACGGCGGCTTCGGCCTGCTGGCGATCCGCGCGGCCGATCCGCACGGCTACGGCCGCGTGCTGCGCGACGGCAACGGCCACGTGCGCTGCGTGATCGAAGAGAAGGACGCCACCGACGAGCAGCGCGCCATCGACCTGGTCAACACCGGCATCCTGGTCGCGCCTGCCGCCGCGCTGCGCGGCTGGATCGGCAGGCTCGACCGCAACAACGCGCAGGGCGAGTACTACCTCACCGACGTATTCCGCCTGGCAAACGAGGAACGGCGCCCCGCGCTCAGCGTGGAATGCGCGGACCCGGTCGAGGCCTCCGGCGCGAACGACGCGCTGCAGCTCTCCGAGCTGGAGGCGGAGCATCGCCGCCGCGCCGCGCGCGCGCTGCAGCAGCACGGCGTCCGCCTCGCCGATCCCGCGCGCCTCGATGTGCGCGGAACGGTCGTGGCGGGCCGCGACGTGGAACTCGACATCGACGTGATCCTCGAGGGCGAGGTGCACCTGGGCGACGACGTGCGCGTGGGCCCGTTCAACCGGCTCAAGGACGTGCGCCTCGCCGCCGGCACCGTGGTGCAGGCGCATTGCGACCTGGAGGGAGTGGTCACCCACGGCCCCTGCACCGTCGGCCCGTTCGCGCGGTTGCGCCCCGGCACCGAGCTCGACGCCGGCGTGCACGTGGGCAACTTCGTCGAGACCAAGAAGACCCGCATCGGCGAGGGCAGCAAGGCCAACCACCTCAGCTACCTCGGCGACAGCGTGATCGGCCGCGGCGTCAACGTGGGCGCCGGCACCATCACCTGCAACTACGACGGCGTGAACAAGTTCGCCACCCGCATCGAGGACGGCGCCTTCATCGGCTCCAACAGCGCGCTGGTGGCGCCGGTGACGATCGGCGCGCAGGCCACCATCGGCGCCGGCTCCGTGATCACCCGCGACGCCCCGGCGGGCGAGCTCACCGTGGCGCGCGGACGCCAGCTCACGCTGGCCGGCTGGAAGCGGCCGGAAAAAGTCTGACGACAGCGCATGCATGCAGCAATTCGCTGTTCAGGCATATGGCTCGCTGGTGATCCGGCAAGCGGTTCCAAGCTAGCATTTTGCCCGTGATTACATCTGTTTCACGAAAGGTGATGCAACAAGAATCAGTGCCGCACCCGAAAGCACCAACACGCCATCGGCAGCAGCCGTCACTGGCGTTGCGAGTATCTTTCCCGTGGTGGCAATGGCAGACGGGTCCTGTTTGATTCTTACTGTATAAGCCTGATTCAGCGCATATCTCGCGCCGAGCGGTGTCTTGCTGCCTTTGTACATTGTTCCCCTCAGCGGAATGCGCAGGCTGAGTCGGTTCCATCGATCCGGTGCGAACCCGTTGCTGGCTGCCTCTTGGACACGCTCTGGCGGAAAACCGCGTAGCGTCAATACGACAGTGCCGGATGTTGCACCGTCAGTGGCGACTTCAAAGTCGTCGAAGCTGGCGGAAACATAACTGCGCAAGTCGCTCTTGATGATGGCGATCAGGCGTGAGGCGTGGTCGAACACGTAGTCGTGTTTGTCGGTGATCGCAACCAGGTGCTCGCCATCCACCGAAATCAGCACACTGGACAGCTGTTCGTAGGCGTAGTGGGGGCGATACATCTGGGTCGTAATGCAGCCAACCAGGTTCAACGTCGAGAACAGGACGAGCAGCTTCCAGAAGTTGTGTCCTTTCATAAAGATCTCCTGTGCCAGAAGGTGAAGGCGCCAGATTCGGTACAGTCGTAAATTGAGTGGCAGTATCCGATCCGCTTGCTCGTGATCGGTTGTCATTGAACGTGGAGCGGCGCAACCGCGCTCACCTTCAGGCGTAACGCCAGCCGTCCAGTTCCACCAGCAGTTCGCTGCGACAGACGTCGCCGTGCAGCAGCAGCACCGGTACGCCGGGCAGGCGCCGCTGCAGCAGCTCGCGCACGCGCGGCGCATCGGCGGGGTGGCGCACGTAGGCCTTCAGCGGCGCCTGGGTGTCGAAACCCGCGGGCATGCCGGCGCTGGCCAGCAGCGCTTCGAGGTTGAGCAGGATTTCGCCGAGCTGCGCCGCGGTGTCGCCTTCATGGGCGGAGGCATGGCCCACCACGGCGGCGGTGCCGGAGATCGCCAGCGCGTCCTGTGCGGGCAGCATCATCGCGCGGGCGAAGCCGGGCGAGGTGCGGCCGTACTGGCGCGGGTAGCGCCACGCGCTGACCTGACGCGGGTTTTCCACCGCCGTGCCGGCGTGCATGCCGGCGAGCAGGTAGACCTGCAACAGGTGCGGGTGAGCGTGGTGGCCGATCGCGGTGGCGGCGGGGTAGCCGGCGGCGAACCAGTCGCCGCAGCCTTCGGCACGGCCATCGCAGAACAGCTTGTAGCGCTCGGCGTCGCCTTCACCCTGGTTGATCGCGCCCTGGTAGTTCCAGATGCGCAGCACGCGCTGTTCGTCGCGGTCGCGGATGAAGTCGCGCAGCCGCGCGTACGCGACCCGGGCCGCACCCGCGGGACCGCCGTGTTCGCGTTCGTCCAGTTCCAGCGCGGCGAACAGCCAGCCGCCGCCGGACGCCCAGCGCAATGCGCCGTGGCGACCGTGCCGCACCGGGCCGTCCACCTGCCAGGCTTCCAGCGGCGCAGGCGTGTCGAAAGGTTCCAGCGGCACGCGCACCCAGCGTGGATCGTCGCCGCCTGCGCCAGGGCAGCCGAAGCCGAACACCGCCAGCATGCCGGGTTCGGCCAGCAGCGTGGCGGCGTGGTCCGTGCGGTAGGAAATGCGCGGCGCGCGCGCCGCGCCGGTCTCGACCCACCTGCTTTCACAACCCTCGAGCATGTCAGAGCCTGTTTGTGGTCCCCGCTTGGCCCGCGCGGGGAGCCGCTTGCGCGCAGGCCAGGGAAGAACGGGAAAGCGGACGTCCGTCCACGACGGAATGATGACGCAGGGATGCGGGCAACCCGGCCCGGCTCTGCGCGGTGTCTTGCGATGGCCGCCATGCGGCGGCACGGCCTGCCCGGCCGGCCGGCCGGGCGGTTGCCGCGCCGGGCATCGCCGCCTGACGGCCACGGCTGGGCAACACGGGCCATGTGGGGATCATATGCAGGCTCCTGCACCCGGGAAAGGCAAGGGCTCCATGTTACACTTCGCCGCTGCTTTCCACCGTTTCGAAGACGTTTCCCGAGCTTCCGCGCACATGGCCGAACTGACCGCCGCCCAGCACGAACTGGCCACCCTGATCGTGGAAAGCCTGAATCTCGAAGCGCTCGATCCCGCGAAGATCGACCCGGAGGTGCCGCTGTTCGGCGGCGAGCTGGGGCTGGACTCGATCGACGCATTGGAGATCGCGCTGGCGGTGTCCAAGCGCTACGGCTTCCAGCTGCGTTCGGATCATCCCGACAACCGGCGCATCTTCGCCAGCCTGCGCGAGTTGTCGGCGCACGTCGAAGCGCATCGCGTCAACGGCTGAGGGCGTCGCGCGGCATGGGCGATGCCACGCACTGGCGAGCGCACCGCGAAGGCGGTGGCCGCTTCGCGCTGTGGCTGATCCGCACGCTGGCGCTCCGCGGCGGCCGCCGCTTCGGCCGGCTGCTGCTGTATCCGGTGACGCTGTATTTCTTCCTGCGCCGCGGCGCCGAGCGGCGTGCCTCGCGGCAATACCTCACGCGTGTGTTCGGGCATGCGCCCGGCCCGTGGGCGATGCTGCGCCAGTTCCACGCCTACGCCGCCACCACGCTGGACCGGATCTTCCTGCTCGCCCACGGCGAGCGCGGCTTCGACATCGCGATCGAGGGGCTGGCGGAACTGGAACGGCGTATCGGCGAAGGCCGTGGCGTGTTGCTGGTCGGCTCGCATCAGGGCAGTTTCGAGGCCTTGCGCGCGCTCAGCGCACGGCGCCCCGACGTGCCCCTGCGCGTGGTACTGGACAAGGGCAAGACGCCGGCGATGACCGAGCTGCTGGAGGCGCTGGCGCCGGAGGTGGGTGCGGCGGTGATCGATGCCGCGCAGGGCGGCGCTGGTGTGGTGCTGGCCGCGGCCGAGGCCTGCCGGCAGGGGGCGATGGTGGCGTTGCTGGCCGATCGCGCGGGAGAGCACGAAGCGCAACGCGAGGTGGATTTCCTCGGTACCCCCGCGCCGCTGCCGGTGGGGCCGTGGCTGCTGGCGAACGCGCTGCAGGTGCCGGTGCTGCTGTGCTTCGGCCTGTACCTGGGCGGCAACCGCTACCGGCTGGTGTTCGAGCCGTTCGCCGAGCGCGTGGCGATCCCGCGCGAAGGGCGCGGCTCCGCGCTGGACGCGCTGCTGGCGCGCTACGCGGCGCGGCTGGAGCATTACGTGCGGGTGGCGCCGTACAACTGGTTCAACTTCCACGATTTCTGGCGGCGGCCCGATCGGCCCGCCGCGGATTGAATCGCCGCGTGTTCAGCGGGTGCCGGGCAGTGGCGCCAGCGGCCGGCTGTTCTCCGGCGTGCCGTCGATCACCCGCGGCGCGGTATGCGAGCGCCGGTAGCTGTCCAGCACGCGGCCATAGTGCAGCACGCGGGCGATCGTGTAGAGGGTGATGCGCAGGGTGTCGCGCACCGGCCGGAGGTGGCTGGGGCGTGCGCCGGGCGGGTAGCGCGAGGCGATCGGCACGGACACGATGCCCATGCCCAGCTCGCGCGAGGCGGCGATCAGGATCGCCGCCTCGAACACGAAGTTCTGCGCCGGCAGGTCGACCAGGTCCAGCGCGGCGCGCGGGTACCAGCGCTGGCCGCTCTGGGTGTCCGCCACCGGCTGGCCACAACCCCAGGAAATGCCCCAGTCGGCGAACGCGTTGGCGCGCCGGCGCGCCTTCGGCTGCTGCGCCTTGTCGAGCAGGCGCGCGCCGATCACCAGCTGGCCGGGATACGCGACGGCGGCGGCGACGATGCGCGGGATGTCGGCGGCCAGGTGCTGGCCGTCGCCGTCCATCGTCAGCACGGCCTCGTAGCCCTGGCGCAGCGCCTCGCGGAAGCCGTCGCGCAGCGCCTGGCCCTTGCCGCGGCGCTGTCCGTGGCGCAGCACCGTCACCGGCAGCGTGGCGAGGATCTCCGGCGTGCGATCGTCCGAACCGTCGTCGACCACGATGACCGGCGCACCCAGCGCCAGCACCGATTCGACGACGCCGCGGATCGCCACCTGCTCGTTGAGGCAGGGGATCAGCACGCACCAGCGGGGCAGATTGGGGTTCAAGCGACGCACTCCATGTCGAGCAGCAGGTCGGGCGCAGCGGCGTGCGCGAGCCGGCAACGGCCGCCATGCCCGGCCAGCAGGGCGAGCAGGGGCAGCGCGGCGCCGGCGGGATTGCCCTCCGCCTCGCCGGCGAGCGTAGCGGGCGGCGGCGTGGACGAGGCGTGATCCGCCGTCGGCTCCAGCCGCAGCCGCGCCAGCGTGGTCGTGCCGGCCTCGGGCGCCAGCAGCAGCGCGCAGCCGAAGGCACGTGCGCAGCCGGTCATCTCCAGCAGCGGCTCGCGCCCGGCGATGTCGCTGCACACCAGCAGCACCGGACGCTGCTCGGCCAGCACCTGGCCCGCCGCTTCCAGCAGCGCCGCGGCGAACGTGCCGGCGCCCGCGCAGACCGCGCTGGATGGCGCGCGGCAGCCCGTGGCGATGGTCCAGTAGCCGGCCGGCGCGTTATGCACGGAATGGTGGAAGCGGGTGGGCGACAGCTCCGCCGGCGCGCGCGCCAGCGTGGCGCAGATCGCGTCGGTGATCGCCTGGTCACCGTGGGCCGAGGCGAACACGCAGGCCAGCGTGGTCGGCTCGCGCCCGCTCATTGCCAGCGCCTGGCCGGCCACTTCCACCGCGAGGCGTACGCTCTCCGGCGCGCGCCGGCGTTCGTTCGCCGGCAGCAGCGCGGCGGCCGGCGCCGGGGCCGCGGCCCCCGCGGCACCGGCGAGCCGCGCGCGCAGCGCGGCGAAATCCGCCAGCTGCGGCGACCACAGGCCGATGCCTTCGATGTGCAGCTGCATGCCGCTCATGGCGCGCGCCCGAACACGAGGCAGGCATTGTTGCCGCCGAAGCCGAAGGAATTGCTTAGCGCCACGTCCACGTGCCGCGATTCGCCACGCCACGCGAACTGCGGGCCGCAGGCGGGATCGGGTGTGGCGGCGCCGAGGTTGCCCGGCACGAAGCCGTGCTCGATCGCCTGCAGCGCGATCGTGGCCTCCACGATGCCGGCCGCGCCCAGGGTATGGCCGGTAAAGCCCTTGGTCGAGCTGGCGCGCGTCGTCGCGGGGAAGCGCCGCGCCAGCAGCGCGGCTTCCATCGCGTCGTTCTGCCGGCTGGCGGTGCCGTGCAGGTTCACGTAGCCGATCTGCGTCGCGTCGAGGCCGGCGCGGGCCAGCGCCGCGTCCAGCGCCAGTTCCGCGCCGTGGCCGTCGGGATGTGGCGAGGACATGTGCCAGGCATCGCTGGCCTCGCCGTAGCCGAGCAGGCGCGGCGCCCGCGGCGCGGCCTCCGCGCGCTCCAGCAGGGCGAAACCGGCCGCCTCGCCGATCGAGATGCCGTCGCGCGCCGCGTCAAACGGGCGGCAGGCGGCAGGCGAGATCAGCTCCAGCGCGTTGAAGCCGAACAGCACGTTGTCGCACAGGCTGTCCACGCCGCCCACCACGGCCGCGTCGGCGAGGCCGAGCGCCAGCAGGCGCGCGGCGCTGGCGAACACCTTGGCGCTGGACGAGCAGGCGGTGGAGACGGTGAGGCAGGGGCCGTCCAGCGCCAGTGCGGCGGCGGCGAACGCGCTCAGCGAATCCGGCGCGTGCAGCGCGGGACGGCGCAGGTCGGCGGGAAAGCGGCCGTCGGCATCGAGCCGGCGGTACGCTTCCTCGGTGGCGCCGATGCTGGCGGTGGAGGTGCCCAGCAGCAGGGCCACGCGGCGCGCGCCGTAGCGCTCGCGCGCCGCACGCACGCGGTCGAGGAAGCCGTCCTGCCGCAGGCCCAGCCAGGCGAGGCGGTGGTTGCGGCAATCCCAGGCGGCCAGCGCGGCGGGGAGCGCCGCGTCTTCCACGCCGTCGACGCGACCGATCCAGCCCAGCCGCGGCTCGCTGCCGAAATCGTTGGCGCGCAGCCCGCCGCGACCGCGCAGCAGCGCGTCGCGCTGCGCCGCCAGCCCGCAACCGAGCGCGGAGGTGACGGTGCAGGCGCTGACCGCCAGTGGGGTCATCGGTGTCGTCATCGCATCAGCCTAGCGAGCGTCCTGCGTCCTGCCTAGCTGGCGCGCGGAGCCTGTTCAGCCGCGGCGGGTCCCTGCTCCATCGCGGGTTCTCGCGGCGCCGCGCCGCAGCGGCGCAGGCGGCTGCCCTTGCTAAGCTCGCGGCAACGACCACGGAGTCCGATCGATGAGCGAGCAAGCCGACCGCGCCGAAACCCTCCTGCGCGAACTGCAGGACCGCATCTGCGCCGCGCTGGAACATCTCGACGGCGGCGCGCGTTTCGTCGAGGACGCCTGGACGCGCGCCGCGGGCGGTGGCGGACGCACCCGCGTGCTCAAGGACGGCGCGCTGTTCGAGCAGGCGGGCGTGAACTTCTCGCGCGTCAGCGGCCACCAGCTGCCGCCCAGCGCCACCGCGCACCGGCCCGAGCTTGCCGGCGGCAGCTTCGTCGCCACTGGCGTGTCGCTGGTGCTGCATCCGAAGAATCCCTACGTGCCGACCACGCACGCCAACGTGCGCTACTTCGAGGCCAGCAAGCCGGGCGTGGAGCCGGTGTGGTGGTTCGGCGGCGGCTTCGACCTCACGCCGTACTACCCGTTCGACGAGGACGTGGTGCACTGGCACACGGTGGCGCGCGACCTGTGCGCGCCGTTCGGCGCGGACGCCTACCCGCGTTTCAAGCGGTGGTGCGACGAGTACTTCACCCTGAAGCATCGCGGCGAGACGCGCGGCGTGGGTGGCCTGTTCTACGACGACCTCGACGAAGGTGGCTTCGAGCGCTGCCTCGATTTCACCAGGGCCGTGGGCCAGGGCTTCCTCGACGCCTACCTGCCGATCGCCGCGCGCCGGCGCGACACGCCGTACGGCGAGCGCGAACGCGAGTTCCAGCTGTACCGGCGCGGGCGCTACGTGGAGTTCAACCTGGTCTACGACCGCGGCACGCTGTTCGGCCTGCAGTCGGGCGGCCGCACGGAATCGATCCTGATGAGCCTGCCGCCGCGGGTACGCTTCGAGTACGCGTACCAGCCGGAGGCCGGGTCCGCCGAGGCGCGGCTGGCGGAATACCTGAAGCCGCGCGACTGGGTGTAGTGCCCACCCGCCTCACGCCTCGTCCCTGAAGCCTGCCGTGCGCAGGCAGCGGACATAGGCGACGCTGCGCATGCCCACGCCGGTGCCATCGACCGCATAGGCCTTCGATACGGAGGCCTGGACGCGGCAGCTGCGTTCGGCACGCTGGCGAAGCGCGTCGTGGTTCACGGGTGTGCGGGCGCAGCCGGCCAGCGCCGCGGCGACGATGGCCGCGACGAAGATTCGGGTGTTCATGGCAGTCTCCTGGCGAGCCATCCGGACGATGGCCCGTTGCAGTGGTTCGGATGTTCCGTCGTGGCGACGGAGGTGGAATTGCGGGTTACGGCGCGTCCCCGTGGAAGCGCTCCACGGCGGCACCCTTCACTGTCCCGATCTGCGCGCTGTCGCTGACCTTCAGCACCACGTCGCGGCGGAACTCGAGGGTGCCCTGCACCACCGTGTGCGGGCCGATCACGACCACCGGCTTGCGCTCGCTGCCCCAGCGGAACCAGCCGTTGTTCGGCTTGTCGACCAGGATGCCGCCCTCGACGTGCGAGCCGGCGCCCACGGTGATGTCGCCGGATACGGTCTCCAGGCCGCCGGCGACGTGCGCGGCATCGAGGGTGATGGCGCCGTTGACGTTGGAGAGGTGGCCGTCCACCTGGGCGCCTTGCGCGAGCGTGATCGCACCGTTGACGGCCTCGACCTTGCCGGCCACCTGGCTGCCGGCGGCGAGCCGGATCGCGCCGTTCACCGTGCCCAGTTCGCCGGCATGGGCCTGCGCGCCGAGATCCACCGAGCCGTTGACGGTGCTGACCTTCTGCACCACGGCGCGCTCGCCGACGTGCACGCTGCCGTTCACCGAGCCGACATCGCCGGCATGCTGGCCGGCGTCCACCCACACGCTGCCGTTGACCTTCTCGATGTCGTTGTCCGCGGCGACGGCCGCCAGCGGCAGGAAGAGCGCGAGGGAAAGCAGGATGCGGCGCATGGCTGGGCTCCGTTCGGTGGGGGACATGGCTCTGGGATGCGTGCCGGCGGAAAACGGTTGGCGTGACCTTTGGCAGGGGAGACGGCTGCCGCTACCATTCCGCCCTTCCCCGCCGAGAATTCCCGCCATGCACAAGCTCGTCCTGATCCGCCACGGCCAGTCGCAGTGGAACCTCGACAACCGCTTCAGCGGCTGGGCCGACGTGGACCTCACCACGCAGGGCATGGACGAGGCGCGCGAGGCCGGCGAGCTGCTGAAGCGCGAGGGTTACGCGTTCGACGTGGCGCACACCTCGGTGCTGAAGCGCGCGGTGCGCACGCTGTGGGGCGTGCTCGACGCGATGGACCTGATGTGGCTGCCGGTGCATACCGACTGGCGCCTCAACGAGCGCCACTACGGCGCGCTCACCGGCCTCAACAAGGCCGAGACCGCGGCGAAGTACGGCGAGGCGCAGGTGAAGATCTGGCGGCGCAGCTACGACATCCCGCCGCCGCCGCTGGTGCGTGGCGAGAACGCGGCGGTGCACGATCCGCGCTACGCCGCGCTGGCGCCGGAGCAGATCCCGGACACCGAATGCCTCAAGGACACCGTGGCCCGCGTGCTGCCGTACTGGCACGAGGTGCTGGCGCCGGCGATCAAGGCCGGCCGGCGCGTGGTGGTGGCCGCGCACGGCAATTCGCTGCGCGCGCTGGTGAAGTACCTGGACGGCATCTCCGATGCCGACATCGTGGAGATGAACATCCCGAACGGCGTGCCGCTGGTGTACGAGTTCGACGAAGAAACCCTCAGGCCGCTGAAGCGCTACTACCTCGGCGACGCCGACGCGATCGCGGCGAAGATGGCCGCGGTGGCGAACCAGGGCAAGGCGAAGTAGGCGCCGGCCGGGCTGTTCCGCGCAGGCGCATGACAGCCGTCATGCGCGATGCCTGCAACCGGTCAGTCGAACGAACCGCGCCGGGCGGTTAGCCTGCGGGCATCCAAGCCACGGAGCTTCCGCCATGCCCGCCCATCTGATGAGCTACGCCATCGCCGCCCCGCTGGTGGTGCTGATGATCTGGCGCCGGATCAGTCGCCAGTTCGGCCGCCAGCCGATCCGCCGCAGGCGGATGGTCGCTCGCATCGTGATCTTCGCCGCGGTCGGCGCCCTGCTGTTGCTGGGCGGCCTGCACGACGTGCGGCTCGCCGAGGGTGTGCTGGGCGGCGCGGTCGCCGGCGCGGCACTGGGCCTGCTCGGCCTGCGCCTGACCCGATTCGAGACCGACCCGGTGAAGGGCGACTGCTACCTGCCGAACCCGTGGATCGGCGCCCTGCTCACCGCGCTGCTGCTGGGGCGGCTGGCCTGGCGCTTCATGGTGCTGTGGCCGCAGATGCAGCAAGCCCAGGCGCTGGCGGCGAGCGCGCCGCCCGGCGCCACGGTCGTACCGATGGGCTACCAGTCCAGCCCGCTCACCATGCTGGTGATCGGCCTGCTGGTGGGCTACTACATCGCGTATTACGCCGGCCTGCTGGTGCATCACCGGCGCTACCAGCAGTCGCGCCTCGCGGCCACCACATAAGGCGATGGCCGGTCGCCGGACAGCCCGCCAGTCCGATCCGCGGATGGACCGCGCAGCGGCCCGGCACCCGGGTGCGTGACCGGTGGAGCCGGGGAGCTGCGGGAGGGCACCTTCCCGCCATCCGGGTCAGGGTGTCACGCTGAAGTCGATCTCCAGCGGATACGGCACCGGCGAGGCGGGCGGCACGGGGAACGTCCAGCCGGCGAAGCGGCCTGCCATGCAGGTGGCGACGCGAGTGGCCGGGCGCACCGCGATGCGCTGCGGCTTGCCCTGCGCATCCAGGTCCAGCACCAGGGTGAACGGCGACTTGTCCGGCGGCCGGTCGCCGGCGAGGCAGCCCTTGTAGGCGTCGGTGGTGGGGTTGCCGATCCTGTCCCACAGCGCCTTCTGATAGGCCGGCCCGGTGGTTGCGGCCTCGGCCATCTTCGCCTGGTGCACGCGCGCATCGAAATCGCCGTTCGGGTTTGCGGGTGCGGCGCCGAGCCACAGGGCGAAGGCGAGTACGACAGGCATGGCGGGCTCCGGCGGTGGTGCGCTGCCGGAATCCTAGAACCTGTGCGCGCGCTCCGCATGGCCCGCGCCGGCCGCAGCCGCGGGTGCCGCATGCTCGCGCAGCCAGCCGGCCACCGCGGCGGCCGGCAGCGGCACGGCGATATGGTGGCCCTGCACCTCGTCGCAACCCGCATCGCGCACGGCGGCGAGGACGCTGGCCGTCTCCACGCCCTCCATCACCACGCGGAAGCCCAGGTCGTGGCCCAGCGCCGCCATCGCGTGCACGATCGCGGCGTCGTGCGGGCGGGCGTCCAGGTTGCGCACCAGCGACTGGTCGATCTTCAGGCTGGTGGCCGGCATCCGGCGCAACGCGTCGAGGTTGCTGTAGCCGATGCCGAAGTCGTCGATGGCGATGCCCACGCCGGCCCGCCGCAGCGCGTCGAGCACGTCGCGGGTGAGTTCGTTGTGGTGGATCGCGACGCTCTCGGTGAACTCCAGCTCCAGCCGGGCCAGCGGCACGCCGTGGCGCGCCGCTGCCGCCGCGAGGCGTTGCTGCAGCGTCGCGTCCAGGTCGATGCTGGAGACGTTCAGCGACAGCCGCACGTCGAGCCCGCCGCGCAGCCACTCCGCCAGCTGCGCCAGCCCGTGGTCGAGCACCCAGTCGGTCAGCGAGCGCATCAGGCCCGCCTGCTCGGCCAGCGGCACGAAAGTGGCGGGCGAAACCGCGCCCAGCGTGGGGTGGCGCCAGCGCGCCAGCGCCTCCAGCGCCACGCAGCGGCCGCTGGCCAGGTCCACGCGCGGCTGGTAATGCAGCTCCAGCTCGGTGCGCTCGGAGAGCGCGGCGGCCAGTTCGGTGACCAGGAAGAACTCCTGCCGCTGGCGCTCGTCCTGCCGCTGGTCGTACACGGCCCAGCCGCGCACGCTGTTCTGCGCGACATGCGCGGCGTTCATCACGCGCCGGAGCGGATCGCCGCCGCGCAGCTCCCGTGCCTCGACCTTGAGCAGGCCCACGCCGGGCTGCAGGGTGAGCGGCACGCCGAGGCAGTCGATCGGCGCCCGCAGCGTGGCCACCAGGGCATCCAGCTGCGCGGGCGGCAGGGCGTCGTGCAGACCGGCCAGCAGCACCGCGAGGCGCGAGGTGCCGACCTGGTAGAGCTGCATGTCCGGCGTCATCCAGGCCTGCGTCCGTGCCGCCATCGCCCGCATCAGCGCGTCGGCGTAGACGTGGCCCATGGCGCGCACGAGGGCGTTGAAGCGCGCCACCGGCGCCGCCTCGATGGCGACGATCCAGGCGGTGTCGGCGCCGCTCGGCAGGTGCGTGTGCAGGTCGGCGAAGAAGGCGTTGCGATGCGGCAGTCCGGTGGCCGGATCGGTGCGGTCGAGGTAGCTGCGCAGCGCCGCGCCGGTACCGGCCAGCGAGGCCGCGTCGCGCAGGGCGGCCTGGGCGCCGGCGCGCAGCGCCGGGTGCGGCTGGCGATCCACGGCGAACAGGGCGCCCAGCAACTGCCCGCCGAGGCCGAACACCGGTTCGCAGGCGAAGAAGCCGATCCCGTCCTGCGCGGGGTCGGTGCCGGCGGGCAGGAAGCGGGCATCCGCTCGTGCGTCGGGCACCACCTCCGCCTGGCCGCGGCGCGCGGCCACCCGGCAGGCGGCCAGCAGCGCGCCGTCGAGCGGCGGGGCATCCGGCTGGCCGGGCGGGATGTACCAGAAGGCGCTGCCGTCGGCGAGCAGCAAGGCGACGAGCGACACGTCCAGTGCGCCGGATGCCAGCCGCGCCACGGCCTCGAAGCCGGGCAGCGCGTGCTGCTCGGTCACCTGGGTGGTTGCCGGTGTGTGGTCGGTGCCGGGCCGCCCGCCAGGGAGCGGCCCCTGCCAGATGTCCATCGTGCCATCCCCCAGTGCGGCAGCGCAGTGCCAGCCGTCGCAGGCTACTGCGGCGGCGATGGGGTGGCAATCGCGGGGCGCGGCCCGGCACTGGCGGAAAATGCCGCGTTCCGCGGGCTTCCCCATCCGCGCGCCCGGCGCGCCTCCGCGCACCGGCCGCTGGCGTGCCCGGCCGCCGGTGGACCGGGCCGGAAGGCGGGAATCCGCCGCCGCTCAGTCGGCGCGGTGCGGCAGCGCCAGGTAGTCCTCGCTCTGCATCTCGATCAGGCGCGACTCGGTGCGGCCGAATTCGGCGCGGTGGCGCTCGCCGTCGTACAGCTCGGTGATCGGCGCGGCGGCGGAGAGCACCAGCTTCACGCGGCGGTCGTAGAACTCGTCCACCAGCTGCACGAAACGCTTGGCGGCGTCCTCGCTGTAGAGGGTGAACTGCGGCACGCTGGACACGATGACCACGGGTCCGGCCTTGGCCAGCGCGATGTAGTCGGCCACCGCGCGCGGGCCCTCGCACAGCGCGGCGAAGTCGAACCACAGGATGTTGTCGGCGCGCCTGCGCAACGGGATGTCGCGGCCGTTCACGTGCAGCATGCCGCCCTCACCGACCGTGCCCTGCGCATGGTCTTGGAAGAGGCGCTCCAGCGCGCGGTGCGCCTCGGCGCCGGGCGGGGTGTGGTACACCGCGGCCTGGGAGAGCGCGCGCAGGCGCCAGTCGTGCGAGGAGGCCATCTCGACCACGCGGCAATGGCGTTCCAGCAATGCGATGGCGGGCAGGAAGCGCGCGCGCTGCAGACCGTCCCTGTACAGGTTTCCCGGCGCGGTGTTGGAGGTGGTGACCAGCGCCACGCCGCGCGCGAACAGGCCTTCCAGCAGCCGCGCGAGGATCATCGCGTCGCCGATGTCGTTGACCAGGAACTCGTCCAGGCACAGCACGCGGCAACGCGCGGCGAGGCCGGCGGCCACCTCGTCCAGCGGGTCCTGCCGTTCGCCCAGCTCGCGCAGCCGTTCGTGCACCTCGCCCATGAAGCGGTGAAAGTGCCGGCGCAGCGCCACGCCGTGCGGCAGGCTGGCGGCGAACAGGTCCATCAGGAAGGTCTTGCCGCGGCCCACTGTGCCCCACAGGTACAGGCCCGGCGGCGGCGCGCCCGGCTCGCTGGCGAGCAGCGACTTCAGCCGTCCGAACAGGCCGCCGTTGCCGTTCGCCGTTGCGCACAGCGCGGCGTGCAGGCGGTCGAACTCGGGCATCACCGCGAGCTGCGCGGGGTCGGATTCCCAGCGGTGCGCGGCCACGCCTTCCTGGTAACGCACGCTGGGTGCGGGCGAGAGGGGTTCGCTCATGGCGGGTTCAATCGCGCCGCGCGGGCAGCCAGTCGGCGATCGCGTGCTTCACTGCGCCGCGCAGGTCCATCAGCCGGCGGTGGAAGAAGTGGCCGGTGTCGGGCATGCGGATCAGTTCGGGCGGATGGTCCATGCCGGCCACCCAGTCGAACACCGCCTGCGGTTCCACCACCTCGTCGGCCTCGCCCATCACCACCAGCCAGGGGCAGCCGGGCAGCACGTCGGCCATGGTCCAGCGCCCCACCGGCGGCGCGATGCTGACCAGCGCGTCGGCCTCGAGCCGCGCGGCATTGCGGATGGTCACGTAGCTGCCGAACGAGAAGCCGGCCAGCCACAGCGCGTCGCCGGGGCGCACGCGGCGGAGCCAGGCGACCACTGCGGCGAGGTCCTCGCTTTCGCCGTCGCCGTCGTCGTAGCTGCCCGCCGAGGCGCCGGTGCCGCGGAAGTTGAAGCGCACGGTGTCCAGCCCCGACTCGCGCAGCGCGCGCTCCACCATCGTCACCACCTTGTTGTGCATGGTGCCGCCCTGCACGGGGTTGGGGTGGCAGATCACGGCCACGCCGCGGCGCGCATCGGCGCGCTCGGCGACGTCGCCGATGCACTCCAGCGCGCCGGCGGGGCCAGTGAGGGCAAAGGCGGATGCTTCCGCGGGAAAGCCTGCGGGGTCGGGGGGGAGTTCGGGGAGATCCATGCGCCAATGATAGCCGACAGGCCTCGGCGCCTTGCCCCTGCGCAGCGGGAGGGCAAACGAAACGCCGCCCGGAGGCGGCGTCTGCGTTGGCCTGCTTGAGCGGGTGGGTTACTTGGCCTGGCTGACGATCCAGGTGACCGCGGCCTTCACCTGCGCGTCGGTGAGCGCGGGGTTGCCGCCCTTGGGCGGCATGAAGTTGCCGTCGGGGCCGTGGTAGCCCTCGGTGGCGTGCTTGATCAGGGTATCGAGGCCCTGCGCGATGCGCGGCGCCCACATCGCCTTGTTGCCCAGCTTCGGCGCGCCGGCGACGCCGGCGGTGTGGCAGCTGGTGCACAGGTTGTCGTAGATGGTCTTGCCGTCGGTGGTGCCGCCGTAGGCAACCTGCGCGGCGGCCGCCTTGGCGGCGTCGGCGGCGGCGGCCTGCATGGCGGCGCGGCCGGTGTTGCCGGCATACACGGCACCGGCGGGCGCGAGCCGCGCGGCGACCTGCGCCTGCACGTTCGGGTCGGTTTCCTTGGGTTCGCCGCGGTAGATCGCCAGGGCGACCAGGATCAGCACCACGGTCAGCACGCCCAGCCCGCCGATCAGCTTGGCGAACTGGTGCACGAAAACCCGGTCGGAATCGTTCATGGAACCGCTCACGTATGTACTCCAGGTCGGTGGATCGTCCGGAAGGCCCCTGCGGCACGCGGCTGGCCGACTGGCTGCCGAATGCCCGCGCCGGTCCTGGCCGCGACGCAACGCGGCGGGTCGGGCAGGCACAAGGCCCGGAGTATAGACGAAGCCATCGACAAGTTTTCAGCCCGGGGCAGCGGCGATCTGTCGCGCTGCGGAACCGCGACAGGCAGGCGCCTGTCCAAGCGCCGCAGTGCGGCGGCAGCGCATCCCTGCCATCGGTCATGCCTCACCCCTGTCAACTGGCATTGTTCCATTTCGTTGCACTGCACCTATGCTGGGCCCCAATCCGCCGACCGTGGACCGCGTCGGCACGGATTCCACGCTGACGCAGTTTTCCTATCGGGAGTTTTCCGCAATGTCGCGTTTTTGGAAGATCGCGCTGATCGTCGTCGCGGTGGTCGTGCTGGCCATCGTCGCCGTGCGCCTGTTGCACAAGCCCGGCGGCGCGGGGCGGCCAGGCGGGATGGACGGCAAGGACAACGCCCCGGTACCGGTCACCGTGGTGCCGGTGGCGAGGGAGAACGTGCCGGTCTACCTCACCGCGCTGGGCACTGTGCAGGCGCTCAACACCATCGCGGTGAACCCGCAGGTGGGCGGCCAGCTGCTCAGCCTCGACTTCACCGAGGGCCAGCCGGTGAAGAAGGGCCAGGTGCTCGCGCAGATCGATCCGCGCACCTACCAGGCCAGCTACGACCAGCAGCTGAGCAAGCGCAGCCAGGACGAGTCGCTGCTGGCCACCGCGCGCAGCAACTACGAGCGCTCGAAGGATCCGAAGTACAGCCAGTACGTGGCGAAGAGCGACCTGGTCACCCAGCACAACACCGTGATGCAGTACGAGGCGGCGGTGGCGGCCGACGACGCGGCGATCCGCGACGCCAAGGTGCAGCTCGACTACACCCAGATCCGTTCGCCGATCGACGGCCTCGCCGGCATCCGCAGCGTGGACCCGGGCAACGTGGTGACCACCGGCAGCACCATCGTCACGCTGACCCAGCTGCACCCGATCAACGTGATGTTCACCCTGCCCGAGCAGAACCTGGACATGGTGCGCAGGGCGCAGCAGGAGGCGCCGCTGCAGGTCACCGCGCTCGACCGGGTGGACGCGCATCCGGTGGCCACCGGCGGCGTGCTCAAGGTGATCGACAACCAGATCGACACCACTACCGGCACGTTCCGCCTGAAGTCGGAGTTCCCGAACGAGAAGAACGAGCTGTGGCCGGGCCAGTTCGTCAACGTGCGCCTGCAGGTGCGCACGGACAGCGGTGCGCTGGTGATCCCCGCCGAGGCGGTGCAGCGCGGCCCCGACGGCGACTACGTCTACCAGGTGCAGGGCGACAACACGGTGAAGATGCAGCCGGTGGTCGTGGCCGGCGAGGTGGGCGACAGCCACGTGATGATCGGCAGCGGCCTCAAGGCGGGCGAGCAGGTGGTCACCGAGGGCCAGTTCCGCCTGAAGCCCGGCAGCAAGGTCAACCCGCTGAAGCCCGGCGAAGTGCCGCCGGCACCCACCGCGGCGGACCTGCAGAAGGCCAAGCAGCAGGGCAGGGGCGGCCGCCGCCACTGAGCCCGGACTCCCGCCGCTCCGTGCGGCGGGCCCGCAACACCTCCCGGCGCCGCGGCGCCGCGAGCAGGACGCCATCCAGACGGCAGCACGGACACCCATGGGATTCTCGACGCTCTTCATCCGCCGCCCGATCGCCACCTCGCTGCTGATGGTGGCGATCCTGCTGCTCGGCATCCTGGGCTACCGCCAGCTGCCGGTGTCGGCGCTGCCCGAGATCGAGGCGCCCAGCCTGGTGGTGACCACACAGTACCCGGGCGCCAGCGCCAGCACCATGGCGGTGCTGGTCACCACGCCGCTGGAGCGCCAGCTGGGCCAGATCTCCGGCCTCACCATGATGAGTTCGGATTCCTCGGCGGGCCTGTCCACGATCATCCTGCAGTTCTCGATGAACCGCGACATCGACGTGGCCGCGCAGGACGTGCAGGCGGCGATCAACCAGGCGCGCGGCGTGCTGCCGAACAACCTGCCGTACCCGCCGGTGTACAACCGGGTGAATCCGGCGGACGCGCCGATCCTCACGCTGTCGCTGCAGTCGGACAGCCGGCCGCTGCGCGACGTCAACGACTTCGCCGACTCGATCCTCGCGCAGAAGCTGTCGCAGGTGCCGGGCGTGGGCCTGGTCTCGATCGCCGGCAACGTGCGTCCCGCGGTGCGCGTGCAGGTAAACCCGGCGCAGCTGTCGAACCTCGGCCTCACGCTGGAGGACGTGCGCAGCGCGCTCACCCAGGCCAACGTCAACGCGCCCAAGGGCACGCTGAACGGCAAGACGCAGAGCTACTCGATCGGCACCAACGACCAGCTCGCCAGCGCCGCCGAATACAAGAACACCATCGTCAGCTACAAGAACGGCGCGCCGGTGATGCTCTCCGACGTGGCCCGGGTGGTCGACGGCGTGGAGAACGACCAGCTCGCCGCGTGGGCGAACGGCAAGCCCGCCGTGTTGCTGGACATCCGCCGCCAGCCCGGCGCGAACATCGTGCAGACCGTGCAGCAGATCCGCCAGATCCTGCCCGAGCTGCGTGCCGCGCTGCCGGCCGACGTGCACCTGGACGTGTTCGCCGACCGCACCATCACCATCCGCGCCTCGGTGCACGACGTGGAGTTCACCCTGCTGCTGACCATCTTCCTGGTGGTGGCGGTGATCTTCGTGTTCCTGCGCCGGCTGTGGGCCACCGTGATCCCCTCGGTGGCGGTGCCGCTGTCGCTGCTCGGCACCTTCGGCGTGATGAGCTTCACCAGCATGTCGCTGGACAACCTCTCGCTGATGGCGCTCACCGTGGCCACCGGCTTCGTGGTGGACGACGCGATCGTGATGATCGAGAACATCGTGCGCTACATCGAGCAGGGCAAGGACGGCAAGGAGGCGGCCGAGCTGGGCGCGAAGGAGATCGGCTTCACCGTGCTGTCGCTGACGGTGTCGCTGATCGCGGTGTTCCTGCCGCTGCTGCTGATGCCCGGCGTCACCGGCCGGCTGTTCCACGAGTTCGCCTGGGTGCTGACCATCGCGGTGGCGATCTCGATGCTGGTGTCGCTGACGTTGACGCCGATGATGTGCGCCTACCTGTTGCGCCCCGACCAGCTGCCCGAGGGCGAGGACGCTCACGAGCGCCACCTCGCCGCCGGCAGGCGCACCGTGTGGGCGCGCACCGTGGGCCTGTACGAGCGTTCGCTGGACTGGGTGCTCGACCACCGGCGGCTGATGATCGTGGTGGCGGCGGCCACGGTGGCGGTCACCGTGTTCCTCTACATCGCGATCCCCAAGGGCCTGCTGCCCGAGCAGGACACCGGTCTGATCACCGGCGTGGTGCAGGCCGACCAGAACGTGGCGTTCCCCGCGATGGAGCAGCGCACCCGCGCGGTGGCCGAGGCGCTGCGCAGGGATCCGGCGGTGGCCGGCGTGGCCGCGTTCATCGGCGCGGGCACGATCAATCCCACGCTGAACCAGGGCCAGCTCTCGATCGTGCTGAAGGACCGCGGCAAGCGCGACGGCCTCGACGCGATCCTGCCGCGGCTGCAGCAGGCGGTGGCGGGCATCCCCGGGGTGGCGCTGTACCTCAAGCCGGTGCAGGACGTGACGCTGGACAGCCGCGTCTCCGCCACCGAGTACCAGTACGCGCTGTCCGACACCAAT
This sequence comes from Rhodanobacter aciditrophus, assembly GCF_050026795.1. Taxonomy (NCBI): domain Bacteria; kingdom Pseudomonadati; phylum Pseudomonadota; class Gammaproteobacteria; order Lysobacterales; family Rhodanobacteraceae; genus Rhodanobacter; species Rhodanobacter aciditrophus. The sequence continues at coordinate 62,498 of NZ_JALBWP010000009.1, read as the reverse complement.
GCCGGCGAGCTGGCGAAATACGCCACCCAGATGACCCACGCGCTGCGCCAGCGGCCCGAGCTGTCCGACGTGGACAACAACCTCGCCGACCAGGGCAACGCGCTCAAGCTCACCATCGACCGCGAGAAGGCCAGCCGCCTCGGCGTGCCGGTGCAGACCATCGACGACACGCTGTACGACGCGTTCGGCCAGCGCCAGATCTCCACCATCTTCACGCAGATCAACCAGTACCGCGTGGTGCTGGAGGTGGCGCCGCAGTTCCGCACCACCACGGCCCTGCTCGACCAGCTCACCGTGCGCGGCAACGGCAACGGTGCGCTCACCGGCAGCAACGCCACCAGCTTCGGCCAGCTGAAGTCCAGCAACTCGGCCACGCCGTCCGGCATCGGCAACACCGGCAACGTGGGCTTCACGATCGGCGCCGGCGGCACCATCCCGCTGTCCTCGCTGGTCAGCGCCAAGGTCGCCAGCGCGCCGCTGGTGATCAGCCACCAGCAGCAGCTGCCGGCGGTGACGCTGTCGTTCAACGTGGCGCCGGGCTACTCGCTGTCCGACGCGGTGTCGGCGATCCACCAGGTCGAGGCGCAGCTGAAGTTCCCGCCGCAGGTGCGCGGCGAGTTCATCGGCAAGGCGGCAGAGTTCTCCAACAGCCTCGGCGACGAGGTGCTGCTGCTGCTCGCCGCGATCGTGGTGATCTACATCGTGCTGGGCGTGCTCTACGAGAGCTACATCCACCCGCTGACGATCATCTCCACCCTGCCGCCGGCCGGCGTGGGCGCGCTGCTGGCGCTGATCCTGTTCGGCATGGACCTGTCGGTGGACGGCATCGTCGGCATCGTGCTCCTGATCGGCATCGTGAAGAAGAACGCGATCATGATGATCGACTTCGCGATCGAGGCGCAGCGCAAGGGCATGGGCGCGCGCGAGGCGATCCGCCGCGCCTGCCTGCTGCGCTTCCGCCCGATCATGATGACCACCGCCGCGGCCATGCTGGGCGCGCTGCCGCTGGCGCTGGGCAACGGCATCGGCGCGGAGCTGCGCCGGCCGCTGGGCGTGTCGATCGTGGGCGGTCTGCTGCTGTCGCAGCTGGTGACGCTGTACACCACCCCGGTGATCTACCTGTACATGGAGCGTTTCCAGGACTGGCTGCGCGCACGCCGCGAGCGGCGCGCGCTGGCGCACGCGCAGGCAGGGGGCGCGGCGCATTGAGAAAGGCGGGGCGGCAGCGTCGCATCCGGCGCGGCAAAACGATCAACCGTTTCGCCGCGTGCACGTTGAGCAGGACATGAATTGCAACATCTCCCCCCGCCGCGCCGCCGCGTCTTGCCCTGGGCGCCCGGCATGAACATCTCCGGCGCCTTCATCCGTCGCCCGATCGGCACCTCGCTGCTGGCGATGGGCGTGTTCGTGGCAGGCGTGATCTGCTACCTCCTCTTGGGCGTGTCGGCGTTGCCGAACATGCAGTTCCCGGCGATCTTCGTGCAGGCCAGCCAGGCCGGCGCGGATGCCTCGACCATGGCCAGCACCGTGGCCGCGCCACTGGAGCGCCACCTGGGCCAGGTGCCCGGCATCCAGATCATGAATTCGCACAGCTCCGAAGGCAGCACCTTCGTCTTCATGATGTTCAACACCGGCGTGAACCTGGATGCCGCCGCGCGCGACGTGCAGGCCGCGATCAATGCCGCGACACCGGACCTGCCCCCCGGGGTGACGCCGAGCTACCAGAAGGCGAACCCGAACGACGACCCCATCATCGCGATCGCGCTGACCTCGGCCACGCAGTCGCCGGCGGCGCTGTACAACGTGGCCGATACCCTGCTGGCGCAGCGGCTGCGCCAGCTGAAGGGCGTCTCCTCGGTGGACATCGCCGGCGCCGCCACGCCGGCGATCCGCGTCGACGTGAACCTGCGTGCGCTGAACGCGATGGGCATCTCGCCGGACGAACTGCGCAATGCGCTCACCGCCGCCAACGTCACCTCGCCGGAAGGCTTCCTGTCCAACGGCAGGACCACCATGGCGATCAGCGCCACCGCCCAGCTGCATACCGCCGACGACTTCGCCAGGCTGGTCATCGCGATGAAGAACGGCACGCCGGTGCGCCTGTCCGACGTGGCGCAGGTCTACGCCGGCACCCAGGACGCCTACCAGGCGGCCTGGTTCCAGGGCCGGCCGGCGATCCTGATGTACGTGTTCAAGAAGTCCGACGCCAACGTGATCGCCACGGTGGACGAGGTGCGCGCCCAGCTGCCGGCGCTGCGCAACTACCTGCAGCCCGGCACGGTGATGACGCCGTTCTTCGACGACACGCCGACGATCCGCGCCTCGCTGCACGAAGTGCAGGCCACGCTGCTGATCTCGCTGGCGATGGTGGTGCTGACGATGGCGCTGTTCCTGCGCCGGCTCGCGCCCACCCTGATCGCCGCGCTGACGGTGCCGCTGTCGCTGGCCGGCGGCTTCGTGGCGATGTACATCCTCGGCTACACGCTGAACAACCTCACCCTGCTGGCGCTGGTGATCGCGATCGGTTTCGTGGTGGACGACGCGATCGTGGTGATCGAGAACATCATCCGCCACATCGATGCGGGCATGACGCGCATGGAGGCGACGCTGGCGGGCGCGAGGGAGATCGGCTTCACGATCGTCTCGATCACCGCTTCCCTCATTGCGGTGTTCATCCCGCTGCTGTTCGCAGGCGGTTACACCGGCATGTTCATGCACGACTTCGCGGTGACCCTGGTGGCGGCGATCGTGATGTCGGCGCTGGTGTCGCTGACGCTGACCCCGGCGCTGTGCGGGCGCTTCCTCAACGGCCACGACGACCGCGCCGCGCCGTCGCGGCTGGGCCGCGCGCTGGACCGCTTCCACGCCGGCATGCTGGCCGTGTACAGCCGCGCGCTGAACTTCTCGCTGCGCCACGCGCTGGTGTTCTCGCTGACGCCGCTGGTGTTGATCGTCGCCACGTTCTTCCTGTTCGGGGTGGTGAAGAGCGGCCTGTTCCCGCCGCAGGACACCGGCCTGATCTGGGGCCGTGCCAGCTCCGGCGCCACGGTCTCCTTCGGGCAGAGCGAGCAGCGCCTGCAGCGGCTCACCCGGATGCTGATGGCCGACCCGGACGTGGCCACCGTGGGCACCCGCCTCGGCACCAGCCGGCAGGGCGCCAGCGGTTCGTTCAACATCGACCTGAAGACCCGTGCCCAGGGCCGCAGGGACGACACCTTCGCGGTGCTGGCGCGGCTCAGCGCCAAGGCGGCGAAGTATCCCGACCTCAACCTGCGCCTGCGCCCGCTGCAGGACCTGCCCAGCGCCAGCGGCGGCGGCACCAGCCAGGGCGCGCAGTACCAGATCGGCCTGCAGGGCAATGACCTGGCCGAGCTGGAAACCTGGCTGCCGAGGCTGGTGGCCGAGCTGAAGAAGAACCCCAAGCTGCAGGACGTGGGCAGCGACGTCGACGAGGGCGGCCTGCGCCAGAACATCGTGGTCGACCGCGCCACCGCGGCGCGCCTCGGCGTGTCGATCGGCGCGATCGACGGCGCGCTGTACGACGCGTTCGGCCAGCGCCAGGTGTCCACCATCTACTCGGACATCAACCAGTACAAGGTGGTGGTGAACGCGCTGCCGAACCAGACCGCCACGCCGGAGGCGCTGAACCAGGTGTACGTGCGTTCCGGCGCGGGCAAGATGGTGCCGCTCACCGCGCTCGCGCACCAGGTGCCCGGACTGGCGCCCTCGTCGATCACCCACGAGAACCAGTACACCACGATGGACCTGAGCTTCAATCTCGCCCCGGGCACCAGCATGGGCGAGGCGATGGCGATCATCCAGGCCACGGTGAAGAACATGCGCATGCCGGGCGACATCCGGCTCAACCTCGGCGGCGATTTCCGGCGCTTCCGCGACATGCAGAGCGGCATGCTGTGGCTGGTGCTGGCGGCGGTGCTCACCGTCTACATCGTGCTCGGCATGCTGTACGAGAACCTGATCCACCCGGTGACGATCCTGTCCACGCTGCCGGCGGCCGGCGTGGGCGCGCTGCTGGCGCTGTGGCTCACCGGCACGGAACTCTCGGTGGTGGCGCAGATCGCGCTGGTGCTCTTGATCGGCATCGTGAAGAAGAACGCGATCATGATGATCGACTTTGCCCTGGTGGCCGAGCGCGAGCACGGCAAGAGCCCGCTGGAGGCCGTGCACGAAGCCTGCCTGGTGCGCTTCCGCCCGATCATGATGACCACGATGGTGGCGATCCTCGCCGCGCTGCCGATCGCGATCGGCCTGGGCGAGGGCAGCGAGCTGCGCCGACCGCTCGGTATCGCGCTGATCGGCGGCCTGCTGATCTCGCAGAGCCTGACGCTGCTCTCGACGCCGGCGCTGTACGTGGTGTTCTCCTGCCTCGGCGCGCGCTGGAAGGCATGGCGCGCGCGCCGCGCCGGGCGGCGGCAGGTGGCGCCGATGCGGTTGCCGGGCTGAACGCCTTTCTCCCTCTCCCCTTTGGAGAGAGGGTTGGGGCGAGGGGTGGGTGCTCGCGGTCGCCTCGGTTTTTCCTCTCCCTTTTGCGCGAGAGCTGGCGGGGGAAGAGGGGCACTTGCTCGTGCGTCTTCGCCGGTGACAAGGCGGTTTCGTCCACCTGCCGCCAGGAACAAGGCGGTTTCGTCCACCTGCCGGTGGCCGAGTGACTTTCTCTTTGCGTGGCCAAAGAGAAAGTCACCAAAGAGAAAGGCCACCCCGGGGCGGCGCTCTGCGGGCATCCTGCCCTCCGAGTCCGTGAGGCGGGGCCGGGCTTTTCGAGCGGGCTCCTGCCCGCGCGAAAAGGCATCGCCTTCCATGGCGATGCCCGCTGCGCGGCCTTGTCGTCCCCGCCTCACCGCCGCCCAGGGGCCCCGGAGAAGCAGCGCACTCCCAGCGCGCAGAGGCAACAACCAGAGCAACGCCAAAGCCAAAGCCAAAGCCAAAGCCAAAGCCAAAGCCAAAGCCAAAGCCAAAGCCAAAGCCAAAGCCAAAGCCAAAGCCAAAGCCAAAGCCAAAGCCAAAGCCAAAGCCAAAGCCAAAGCCAAAGCGGCGCTACGCGCCGCGAGGCTTTGTCCCCTCAGTTCCCAGATACGTCGCGGGGTGGCCGCCCCGTCAATCGTGTAGGCGGGAATTGGTCCAAAATCCTCGACACGTCCTGCTTGTAGTGTCGGCGGATCGAACCAGGCCATTTCTCTGGGCTACCTCTCTTTGGGCCAGCAAAGAGAGGTAGCTCGGGCGCCGGCAGGCGACCGAAACCGCTCTGTCCCTTGCGATAGGCGCACAAAGGCGCCCTGTCGCTCGCAGCAGACGCCCGAACCCTCCTTGTTCCTCGCGGCAGACATGCAAAACCGCTTCGCCGGTTGCGAAGTCAAACGTCAGCTGCCAGAACCCGGGCGTGCAGCACCGACACGCTGCCCGGCTGAACACGCGGCAGCCATCCCCGCGCGCAGGCGCGCTGCTCCCCTTAAGATGACAGTCCGGCGTCCGTCGGGTTGCCATCAGGGGGCATGCGGCATGGTTCGGTTTCCGTCGCGTTTCACGCGCAGCGACGTGGTGCGGGTTTGTGCCGTGCTGGCCTTCGCGGCCTGCGCCTGGGCGACGGCGTGGCCGGAGCCGGAGCCGTTGCAGAAGCTGTTCGTGCTGGTGCTGGTGCTGTGCGTCGCCGGTGCGCTGCTGTGCGCCACCTTGCGCCTCGCGCTTTCGCTGCTGCTGGGCGGCGGCCTGTTCTTCGCACTGCGCTTCATCTCCGGGCTCAAGGAGAGCTACCTCGAAACGGCGCTGATGCCGGCGGATTTCGTCTATTACGCGCGTTCCAGCCTGATCGCCACGCTGCGCCATTACCCGCATCTCTACCTGCTGACGGTGGGCGTGCTGCTGCTGGTGCCGCTGCTGCTGGTGTTGGCGTGGAAGCTGGACCGGCCGCTGCTGGCGCAGCGACGCGGCCGGGGCAGGGCGGCGTGGCGCATGGCCGGCGTGCTGCTGTGTGCGCTGGCGTTCCGCGTATGCCTGTTGCCGGCGGGGCCGTTCGCCAGCCTGCACAACCGCAACGTGTGGGACAAGCTCTCCGACGACGCCCAGCTCACCAACTTCTTCGTCAACCTCAACGATGCCGGCGTGACGCTGCCGGCGATGGCGGACGAGGCCAGCGCCGAACGCGACTGGGGCGCCACGGCGCAGGTCGCGCCCGGCACGCCGCCGTCGCCGTACCCGGACATCGTGCAGGTGCTGGAGGAGAGCACCTTCGACCCTTCGATCTTCACCGCCTGCGACGCGCCGGCCTGCAAGTTCGCGATGTTCCAGCCCGACGCGCGCACGCGCGGCACCGGCCTGCTGCGCACGCACACCTTCGGCGGCGGCACCTGGGTGAGCGAGTTCGCCGTGCATACCGGTATGCCGCAGGACATCTTCGGCCCCGGCGGCATGTACGCCCCGTTCGTGCTGGCGCCGCACCTGCACGACACGCTGCCCGACCTGCTGCGCCGGCTGGGTTACCTCACCATCGCGATCTATCCCACCAATGGCGCCTTCCTCAACGGCCGCGACGCGTACCGCGCCTACGGCTTCGACCATCTCTACGGCGCGGGCGAACTGGGCCTGGACGAGTGGGAGGAGACGGATGCGCAGATGTTCGCCGCGGCCAAGCGCGTGTACGACAAGGTGAAGAAGCCGGGCCAGCCGGTGTTCGTGATGATCCTCACGATCAACCAGCACGGCCCGCACGACGACAACCCGATGGCGAAGCTGCCGCCGCCCTGGCGCAACCTGGTGCAGGGCCTGACCGGCAGGGGCGAGAGCGCGCTGGATTTCGACACCTACCTGTGGCGCCTGCATGATTCCGACGTGGCGATGCAGGGCCTGGAGCGCGACTTCCTCGACCGCGACCAGCCCACCGTGCTGGTGCACTTCGGCGACCACCAGCCGTCCTTCGACAGCCTGATCCGTCCGCTGGCGCGCACGCTGCCGCCCGCACTGGTGCCCGAGCGCGATTTCCTCACCTACTACATGGTCAAGAGCAACTTCGCCGGTCCACCGCTGCCGAACTACCCTGCGCTCGACATCGCCTTCCTGCCGACCATGGTGCTGCAGGCCGCGGGCTTGCCCGCCGATCCCTACTTCTCCGCCGCCACCGCGCTGCGCGACCGCTGCCAGGGACGCTACGACGACTGCCCGGACAAGGCGCTGCTGGCGTCCTACTACGCCTGGATCTTCCGGCGGCTGCACGTGTACGAGTAAGCGCCCCGCATGCCGGACCACGCCGTCGCATCACAGTCACGCGGACTCGCCGCGGCGACGCTTGTGGCGGCGGTCGCCGCGATCGCGGGCGCCCTGCTGGCGCGACAGGCTCCCGGCTGGCTCTGGCTGCACTGGCTGGCCAAGCCGCTCGCCACCATGCTGATCCTCGCGCTGGCGTGGCGCGCGCGGCCGGCGGTGTCGCCGCGCTACCGGCGCCGGGTGCTGGCCGGCATCGCCTGTTCGCTGGCGGGCGACGTGCTGCTGATGCTGCCGGGCGACCTGTTCGTGCCGGGGCTGCTGGCGTTCCTGATCGCCCATGCCTGCTTCATCGCGGCCTTCCTCGGCGACAGCCGCTTCGCGCGGCCGGCGTGGCCGCTGGCGGCCTGCCTCGGCTACGGCGCGGCGAATCTCGCGCTGTTGTGGGGGGCGATCGACGCGTCGTTGCGCGTGCCGGTGATCGTCTACGTGATGGTGCTGGCCACGATGGGCGGGCAGGCGGTGGCGCGCGCGTGGACGCGGCGGGGCGACGCGTCGGCGCGGCTGGCGGCGCGCGGCGCCCTGATGTTCATGCTGAGCGACAGCGTGCTGGCCTGGGACCGCTTCCGCGGCCCGCTGCCGCTGGCGAGCCTGTGGGTGCTGGCGGCGTACTATCTGGCGCTGTGGTGGATCGCCCGCTCGGTGCAGGGCGTCCCTGTCGAAGACGAGGCGGCATGAACACGCAGGAACTCATCATCACCTGGGCCACGCCGGTGTTCTTCCTGTTGATCGGCATCGAGCTCGTGGTGGCGAAACTGCGCGGGCGCGACGCCTACGCCAGCAACGACGCGATCAACAGCATCGGGCTGGGCGCGATCTCGCAGCTGGTGGCGGTGTTCACCAAGCTGCTCAGCATCGGCATCTACGCGTGGTGCGCCGAACATCTCGCGTTGTTCCGCCTGCCGGCCGACAGCGTGGCGGTGTGGGTGGGCGCCCTGCTTGGCTACGACTTCTGCTACTACTGGCTGCACCGCATGGGCCACGAGGTGAACATCCTGTGGGCCGCCCACGTGGTGCACCACCAGAGCGAGCGCTACAACCTGTCCACCGCGCTGCGCCAGACCGGCAGCGGCGCGCTGCTCGGCTGGGTCTTCTACCTGCCGCTGGCGATCCTCGGCGTGCCGGTCGGGGTGTTCGTGGCGGTGGCGCTGATCGACCTGCTGTACCAGTTCTGGGTACACACCGAGCAGATCGGCCGGCTCGGCTGGTTCGACCGCGTGTTCTGCTCGCCGTCCAACCATCGCGCGCACCACGCGGTGAACGACCGCTACCTCGACCGCAACTACGGCGGCATCCTGATCCTGTGGGACCGCCTGTTCGGCAGCTTCGTGGAGGAGGACGACGCCGACCCGCCGGTGTACGGCACGCGCTCGCCGCTGCGCAGCTGGAATCCCCTGTGGGCGAACGCCGAGGTGTACTGGCGCACCGCGCAGGATGCGTGGCACGCACGGCGCTGGCGCGACAAGCTGCTGGTGTGGATCAAGCCGCCGGGATGGCGGCCCGCCGACGTGGCGGCGCGGTTCCCCAGGCCGCCCTTCGCGATGCCCGGCGAACGCTACGACCCGCCGCTGCCTGCGCCGCTGAAGTTCTACGTGCTGCTGCAGTTCGCGCTGCTGCTGGGCATGGTCACCCATTTCCTGGGCATCACGGCGGGCGCGGGCCTGCCGACCCTGCTGCTTTACGCGATCTGGCTGGTGCTCGGCATCAGCGTGCTCGGCGCGCTGATGGAAGGCCGGCGCTGGGCGTGGTGGGCGGAGGGCCTGCGCGTGGTCGTTCTCGCCGTGCTGCCGCCGGCCAGCGGGCGCTGGTTCGGCGTCGTCCACCTGGACGGCCGCATCGCGCTGGCGTTCGCGCTGGTGTTCGGCCTCAGCGCGCTGGCGCTGGCGTGGCTGCGCGGCAGCGCCAGGCCCGCACGGGCGCGGCTCGCGTGACCGTTGGCCCATGACCATCGGCGGCGATTCGCTATGATCCGCCGGTTGCCCGCCGGAATGAGCCCATGCGTTTCCTGAGCCGAATGCTCCGCCACAAGTCCGTCGAACAGCTGCAGAGCGAGGCGGGGCAGCGCGGCGACTTCCGCCGCGTGCTGGGCCTGTGGCAGCTCACCGCCATCGGCATCGGCGGCATCATCGGCGTGGGCATCTTCGTGCTGGCCGGCCAGCAGGCGGCGGCGAACGCCGGGCCCGCGGTGGCGCTGTCCTTCCTGATCGCCGGTGCGGGCAGCGCCTGCGCCGCGCTGTGCTACGCCGAGTTCGCCGGGCTGATCCCGGTCACCGGCAGCGCGTACACCTACGGCTACGCGGTGCTGGGCGAATTCGTGGCGTGGGTCATCGGCTGGGACCTGCTGCTGGAGTACGCGCTGGTCGTTGCCGTGGTGGCGATCGGCTGGTCGGGCTACGTGCAGGTGCTGCTGGCCTCGGCCGGCGTGCACTTGCCGGAGTGGGCGCAGCAGAGCATGAGCGCGCAGACCATGCACTACTACCTGCAGCAGGCCTTCGGCGTGCACGGCGGCCACGCCGTTGTGGCGCCCAGCGACGGCCACCGCTTCAACGTGATCGCCGCCGGCGTGTCGCTGGCGGTGGCACTGCTGCTCACCGTGCGCATGGAGTGGGGCGCACGCTTCAACACCGCGATCGTGGCGATCAAGGTGCTCGGCGTGCTGCTGGTGATCGGCGTCGGCGCGTTCTTCATCCACGCCGCGAACTGGCACCCGTTCATCCCGCCGCGCGTGTTCGACGCGCAGGGCACGGGCCACTTCGGCTGGGCCGGCGTGCTGACCGGCGCCAGCGTGGTGTTCTTCGCGGTGTTCGGCTACGACACGCTGACCACGGCAGCGGAGGAGGCGCGGCATCCGCAGCGCGATCTGCCACGTGCGGTGCTGCTGTCGCTGGCGGTGGCGATGGCGCTGTACATCGCGGTGTCGCTGGTGCTTACCGGCATCACCCACTACAGCAACCTCGGCGGCGACGCCTCGGTGTCGCAGGCCTTCGAGGCGATCGGGCTGCACTGGGTGTCCATCGCCATCGCGGTGGCCGCGGTGGTGGGCGTCACCAGCGTGCTGTTCGCCTTCATGCTGGGCGCGGCGCGCATCTGGTTCGCGCTGGCGCGCGACGGCCTGCTGCCCGCCTGGTTCGCCCGGGTGAGCCCGCGCTTCGGTACGCCGGCGCGCCCGACGCTGATCCTCGGCGTGTTCACCGCCATCGTGGCGGGCCTGCTGCCGATCGGCGAGGTGGCCGAGCTGGTCAACATCGGCACGCTGAGTGCCTTCATCATCATCTGCTCGGCGGTGCTGGTGCTGCGCATCCGCAAGCCGCAGCTGCCGCGCAGTTTCCGCATGCCCTGGATCGCGCTGCTGGCGCCGCTGGGCGTGGCGTTCTCGCTGCTGTTGATCTTCGGTCTGCCGTGGCCGGACGCGCACGGCTGGCAGCGCATCGGCGGCTTGCCCGCGATCACGTTCGAGCGCTTCGTGGCCTGGATGGCGCTGGGCTGCCTGATCTACTTCGGCTACGGCATGCGGCACAGCAAGCTGGAACGGGGCGGCGACTAGCCGCGGCGGCGGGGATTCCCGCCGAGCCACTTCGTCATGAACACGCTGTTGGGGTCGGTGCGGTAGTCGCCGAACGGGGCGCAGGGAACGAAGCCGAACGTGGCATACAGCCGTCGCGCCGGCTCGAAGAACGCCATCGAGCCGGTTTCCAGGCTCAATCGCGCATAGCCGCGGACAGTCGCTTCGTCGATCAGGTGCTGCAGCATCCGCGACGCGACGCCCCGGCGCAGATGGGTGGATGCGGTGCGCATGGACTTGATCTCGCCATGCCGCGGGTCGAGCTGCCGCAGCGCACCGAAGCCGGCCAGCGCCGTGCCGTCCCAGACGCACCAGAACGTGACGTCGGCCCGGCGCAGCCCGCCGAGATCCAGCGCGTGGCGGCTTTCTGCAGGGGCTGTGGGGGCGAGGGAATCCAGGTGCTCGCGGAGCAGCGCCAGGACTTGCGGGCTTTCCAGCGGGTCGGGTCGGATGTCCATGCTTCGGTGCACCGGGATGACGACGTACCTCGCCAGTGTCGTGCGGGACCGTCTGCTTGCGCAATCGCAGCGCAAGAATTTTCAGGCATCCGCGCATGACCTCTGGCAGGGTGAGTCGCGCAATGCGCGATCTACCATCGCTCGGTCACCCGCCGCCCGTCGCCACGACGGACGACGCGTTCCTGCCGGCAGCGCGGTTCCCGCGCGGGCCGGCGCCAGCCCGGAGCCACCCGTGAAACAGCATGCCTTCCGTTCCAGCCTGATCGCCGCCGCGGTGGTCGCAGCCCTTTCGCTGCCCGTCGCCGCCACCGCACAGGATGCCCGCCGCGCCGCGCCGGTCGACCAGCCGTATGCCGGCATGCTCACCGCGAACGTGGATCTCACCGACGCGGCGAAGCGGATGTTCCGCGTGCACGAGACGATCCCGGTGAAGCCGGGCGAGATGACGCTGCTGTATCCGGAATGGATCCCCGGCGAGCACGCGCCGTCCGGCCCGATCCAGAACGTGGCGGGGCTGGTCGTCACCGCGAACGGCAAGCAGCTGGCATGGCGCCGCGACCTGCGCGACATGTACGCGATCCACCTCGAGGTGCCGGCGGACGCGAGCCAGCTCGACCTCTCGTTCCAGTTCCTCTCGCCGGGCGACGGCGAGGGCAGCCTGTTCGGCGCCAGCGCCTCGTCCACGCCGAACCTGGTGGACGTGGAGTTCAACCAGGTGGCGTTCTACCCGGCCGGCTACTACTCGCGGCAGATCCAGATCCAGCCCACCGTGCAGCTGCCCGCCGGCTGGAAGTTCGGCACCGCGCTGCAGGTGGCCAGCCAGAGCGGCAACACCGTGCAGTTCAAGCCGGTGAGCTTCAACAACTTCGTGGATTCGCCGCTGATCGCCGGCGAGCACTTCGACCGCGTGGACCTGGCGCCGGGCGCCAAGGTGCCGGTGCACCTCAACGTGGTGGGCGACGGCGCGAAGGACGTCAAGCTCACCGCCAAGCAGCTGGAGCAGCAGCGCGCGGTGGTGAAGCAGACCAACCTGCTGTTCGGCGCGCACCATTACGACCATTACGACTTCCTGCTGACGCTGTCCGACCACACCGGCCACTTCGGGCTGGAGCACCACCAGTCCAGCGACGACCGCCTGCCGGCCGACTTCTTCACCAACGACGACATGCATGCGCTGGCGGCCAGCCTGATGCCGCACGAGTTCGTGCATTCGTGGAACGGCAAGTTCCGCCGCCCGGCCGACCTGTGGACGCCGAACTTCAACGTGAAGATGCAGGACGACCTGCTGTGGGTGTACGAGGGCCTCACCGACTACTGGTGCAGCGTGCTCACCGCGCGTTCCGGCCTGTGGTCGCCCGAGCAGTTCCGCGACACGATGGCCAACATCGATGCCTCGATGAGCGAGCGCACCGGCCGTGCCTGGCGCTCGCTGCAGGACACTGCCGACGCCGCGCCGCTCACCTACTACGGCGGCGGCGGTTGGGCCAACTGGCGCCGCGGCACCGACTTCTACCCGGAAGGCCAGATGCTGTGGCTGGACGTGGACACCAAGATCCGCGAGCTCTCCGGCGGCAAGCACTCGCTGGACGACTTCGCCCGCGCCTTCTACGGCATGGACAACGGCAGCTACGTCACCAAGACCTACACCTTCGACGACGTGGTGAACACGCTGAACCAGGTGCAGCCGTTCGACTGGGCGAAGTTCCTGCGCGCGCGACTGGACTACACCGGCACTACGCTTCCCGAGCACGGCATCGCGCGCAGCGGCTGGAAGCTGGTCTACACCGACAAGCCCAACGCGCAGACCAAGGCGATGGAGGGCGTCCGCCACGGCGTCGACCTCGCCGCCTCGATCGGCCTGTCGGCGTCCAAGAGCGGGCACATCTACGATGTGCAGTGGAACGGCCCTGCGTTCAAGGCCGGCCTGGTGCCGGGCCTCGTCATCGTCGCGGTGGACGGCAAGGATTATTCGCCCGATGCGCTGAAGGACGCGATCACCGCGGCGAAGGGTGGCAATGCGCCGATCGAGCTGCTGGTGAAGAACGTCGACGTCTACAGCACGGTGAAGATCGACTACCACGGCGGCCTGCGCTACCCGCACCTGGTGCGCGCCGGCGGCAAGGACCTGCTCGACGCGATCGCCGCGCCGCGCAAGTAGCCGGCCTTGCTGCCTCTCCGGCATGCGGGGAGACGCCATGGACGGCTTCGGCCCCGGGAGCGGGAGAGGCTGTCCGCCGGACCGGAGCGGGCCCCTTCCGCCATGCGTCGCCGCATTGCCTGCACGCATGACCTCTGGCAGGGGAGTCCGCCCCGCGGCCGCTCTAGCATCGAAAGCTCGTGCCTGCGCCATCCGTCCCGCGCGGGTCGTTGCCCCAGGGAGAACCCATGAAAGCCACCCGCCTCGCCTCCGCCATCGCCGCCAGCGTCTTCGGCCTGGTCAGCCTCAACGCCCTTGCCGATGTGCCGCCGCCGCAGGATGTGGCGTACCCGGGCACGTTGCAGATCAGCGTGGACGCCACCGACATCGCGCACCGCGTGTTCCGCGTGCATGAGGTGGTGCCCGCGCAGCCCGGCCCGCTGACCCTGCTGTACCCGCAGTGGCTGCCGGGCAACCACTCGCCCAGCGGCCCGATCGACAAGTTCGCCGGCCTGGTGGTGAAGGCGAACGGCAAGGTGCTGCCGTGGACGCGCGATCCGCTCAACGTCTACGCGTTCCACGTCGAGGTGCCGCAGGGCGCCGGCAACGTGGAGGTGGACTTCCAGTACCTGACGCCGCAGAACACCCGCCAGGGCCGCGTGGTGATGACGCCGGAAATGCTGAACCTGCAGTGGAACGCCAACACGCTGTACCCGGCCGGCTACTACACCCGCCAGATCAAGGCCGAGGCCAGCGTGACGTTCCCCGCCGGCTGGCAGTTCGGCAGCGCGCTGGAAGTGGCCTCGCGCGACGGCGACACCGTGCACTTCAAGCCCACCACCTTCAACACCCTGGTGGACTCGCCGATCTACGCCGGCAAGTACTTCAAGCGGTTGGATCTCGATCCAGGCGCCAAGACCGCGGTGCACATGGACATCGTGGCCGACGCGCCGAAATACCTCGAGATCAAGCCCGAGCAGGTCAAGCCGTTCCGCGAGCTGGTGCAGCAGATGTACAAGCTGTACGGCGCGCACCACTACAGCCACTACGACTTCCTCGTCTCGCTCAGCGACAAGATGAGCGGCAACGGCCTGGAGCACCACCAGTCCAGCGAGGACGGCACCTCCGCCGACTTCTTCACCGAGTGGGACAAGAACGCGCTGGGCCGCGACCTGTTCTCGCACGAGTTCAACCACTCCTGGGACGGCAAGTACCGCCGCCCGGCCGACCTGTGGACGCCGAACTTCAACGTGCCCATGCAGGACTCGCTGCTGTGGGTGTACGAGGGCCAGACCCAGTTCTGGGGCCAGGTGATGGCCTCGCGCTCGGGCCTGTGGAACACCGAGCAGGCGCACGACATGTGGGCCTTCGTGGCTGCCACCTACGACAAGGGCCGCCCCGGCCTTGCCAGCTGGCGCAACGTTCAGGACACCACCAACGACCCGATCATCGCCCAGCGCGCGCCGCTGCCGTACCGCAACTACCAGAGCAGCGAGGACTACTACTCGGCCGGCCAGCTGATCTGGCTGGACGTGGACGGCAAGCTGCGTGAGCTCAGCCACGGCAAGAAGAGCATCGACGACTTCGCCAAGTCCTTCTTCGGCATGGACAACGGCAGCTTCGTCACCAACACCTACACCTTCGACGACGTGGTGAAGACGCTCAACGGCATCGCCCCGTACGACTGGGCGACGTACCTGCGCAGCCGGCTCGACGGCCACGGCCCGCTCACCGGCGGCTTCGAGTCGCACGGCTGGAAGCTCGTCTACACCGACAAGCCGAACGCCGCGTTGAAGGCGTTCGAGGCGCGCCGCCACTTCGCCGACCTCACCTTCTCGCTGGGCGTGGCGGTGGGCAAGGGCGGCGCGATCGCCGACGTGCTGTGGGACGGCCCCGCGTTCAAGGCCGGCCTCTCGCCGGGCATGACCATCGTCGCCGTCAACGGCCGCGACTACGATCCCGACGCGCTGAAGGACGCCGTCGCCGCCGCCGCGAAGGACAAGAGCCAGCCGATCGAGCTGCTGGTGAAGAACTTCGACGAGTACAAGACGCTGCGCATCGACTACCACGGCGGCCTGAAGTACCCGCACATCGTGCGCGACACCAGCAAGCCCGACACGCTGACCACGCTGTTCAAGGCCCGCTGATCCCGCGTTGCCGCCCTCTCCCCGCCGGGGAGAGGGCCAGGATGAGGGGGCTGGCGACGGCCCCCCTCGCGGACCCGGGTCGCCCGCATGGGCGATCCCGGCCATCTCCGCTATACTGCCCCTCCGCCGCGCCCCGGATCGAAGCATCCATGCGCGCCGCGACCATCACGCGCCCGTAGCTCAGCCGGATAGAGTAGTGGCTTCCGAAGCCATTGGTCGGGGGTTCGAATCCCTCCGGGCGCGCCAATCCCCTGTGACAAATCTGTGCCTTGGCTGCGCCAAGTTTTTTCTGGTCGCTTGGCGGATCGAGTAAGGTTCATGATCGCCTCCGGTTCCGCGCGAGGCGGGGCTCTCGTCTCATCCCCATGCCCGGCCATCGCGCCGCCGGGGATGTAGCCGCCTGTCGTGACCGATGCTGCGCTCCGCCGCCACGCCGGAGGCGGGTGCATCCACCCGCGGGCGCGCCGCGTGGCGCGCATGCGGCGGACCGGCCACCGCGCGCCGCCTCACTCCCGCTTCGCGGCGCCGTCGGTCACTTCGAAATCGCGTTGCGCCACCGGCTTGCCGTCGAGCGAGATCTCCACGCTGTATCTGCCGGCGGGCCAGAGGTTGGGGTTCTGCACCTTGAACGTGGTGACGGCGGGGCCGTCCGTGGCAACGGCCTGGCTCAGCTCGTTGACCAGTACGCCGCGGCCTTCCAGGTAGCGCCAGCGGACGCCCAGCGTGGCACCGGCGGTACGGCCGCTGGTGGAGACGCTGGCGTAGATCACCGGCGTGTCGGGGGCGAAGCGGGTGGCGGGCGCGGTCACCGCGTAGCCGGCGTCGATCGCGCTGCCCAGCGTGAGGGTGGCGACGCGAAAGGCATTGCCATTCGTGGTGGTGTCCCTGGCTGCGCTGGCGGCGGGCGCCGGCGTGGTGGCGGCTGTCGCCGGTGCGGCATGGCTGGCGGAAGCCGGCTGGCCGCCACGCGTCGCCGCCGGTGCCGCGCCGGACACGGCGGCCGCGGGTTCGGCCGGCGTGCCCTCGTGCCGGTGGCAGCCGCAGAGCAGGGCGACGGCGCAGCACAGGACGAGCGGTTGGGCGAGACGGCGCATGGCGGTGTTCCCGTGGTCGCGGTCCGGCAGCGGAAGCGATGACGTTGCGGGCAGGCGACGTCGAGGCTAGCGCCCGTGCTCTGAAGCGCCGATTACTGCCGGGCGCCGCGCCGGTTCTCGGGGATGTTGCCCGGCGCGGCCGGCACGCTGCTGCGGAACGGGTTGATGTCCAGTCCGCCGCGGCGGGTGTAGCGCGCGTACACGTCGAGCCGCGCGGGCGCACAGTGCGCCATCACGTCCATGTAGATGCGCTCCACGCACTGCTCGTGGAATTCGCTGTGGGTGCGGAAGGAGACGAGGTAGCGCAACAGGCCCTCGCGGTCGATCGGCGCGCCGCGGTAGCGGATCTGCACGCTGGCCCAGTCGGGCTGGCCGGTGACCGGGCAGTTGGAGCGCAGCAGGTCGCTGACGAGGGTCTCCTCGACGGCCGCGGCATTCGCATCGGCGCGCAGGTAGCCGGCCTTGGGCGGGCCGTAGTCGTCGATGGCGACCGGCAGCCCGTCGATGGATTCGCCTGCCAGGTCGGCACAGGGATGCCCGGCGCAGCGCGCGGGATGCAGGATCACCTCCACCGCGTCGCCGGCGGCGGCAGTGAGGTCCTGTTGCAGCAGGGCGCGCAGCGCGGCCGTGTCCGCCAGCGCTTCCTGCGCGAAACCGTTGAGGTACAGCTTGAACGACTTCGATTCGATGATGTTCGGCGTCGTGGCCGGGATGCGGAACTCGGCCACCGCGACCTGCGGCTTGCCGCGCGGGTCCAGCCAGCTCAGCTCGTAGGCGTTCCAGATGTCCATGCCGTGGAACGGCAACGGCGTGCCCACGCCGATCTCGGCGCGCTTCGCGGCACGGGGAATCGGGAACAGCAGCCTGGGGTCGTAGCGGTCGGCGTAGGCGGTGGACTTGCCGAGCGGGGAGTGGTCGGGCGTGCTCATGCGCTCATTCTAGCGGGGGGTGGTCCAACCAGTACTTCTGGCCTATCCGCCCGCACGGCGTCGTTCCTATAGTGGGCGGGCCTCCCCATGCCGAAGACCCCGATGAACCATCCGACCACGGCCCGCCGCGCCGCCGCCCTGTTCGCCGTGGCCGCCGCCTTGTGCGCGCCGGCCTTTGCCCAGGACAAGAGCGCTGCCTTCGATCCGCAGGCGCTGTTCGCACCGCTGTCGCTGCCGCAGCCGGCCAACGCGTTCCGCGACGGCGCCGGCAGGCCCGGCCCGGCGTTCTGGCAGAACCGCGCCGACTACGACATCAAGGCCACGATCGACCCGGCCACGCACGGCCTGTCTGGCGACGAGACCATCACCTACACCAACCACAGCCCCGACGCGCTGGACGCGGTGTGGGTGCAGCTCGACCAGAACATCTACAAACGCGATTCGCGCGGCGCGCTCACCTCGCCGTGGCCGAGCAAGCGCGGCGAGTCCACCGATGGCTACCGGCTCGACGCGGTGGAAGTGGACGGCCGGCCAGTTCATTACCTGGTGGACGACACCCGCATGCGCGTGGACCTGCCCGCGCCGCTGAAGGCCAGGGGCGGCCAGCTCAAGCTGCACATCCGCTACCACTACACCGTGCCCGGCGTGTGGGGCGGCCGCACTGCGGTGACCCCGACGAAGAACGGCGACATCTACGAGATCGCGCAGTGGTTCCCGCGCATGGCGGTGTACGACGATCTGCGCGGCTGGGACACGCTGCCCTACCTCGGTCAGGAGTTCTATCTCGAATACGGCACCATCGACTACGCGGTGACCGTGCCGTGGAACTGGATCGTGGAGGGCTCCGGCCAGCTGACGAATCCCGAGCAGGTGCTCACCGCCACCGAGCGGGCGCGCCTGGCCGAGGCCGCGAACAGCGACCGCACCGTGTACATCCGCAAGCCGGACGAGGTGAACGATCCCGCCAGCCGCCCCACGCGCAGCGGCACGCTCACCTGGCGCTTCCACATGGAGCACACCCGCGACGTGGCCTTCGCCGCCTCGCCCGCCTTCGTGTGGGACGCCGCGCGCATCAACCTGCCCGACGGCAAGCACGCGCTGGCGATGTCGATCTACCCGGTGGAGGGTGTGGGCGCCGACAAGTGGAACCGCTCCACCGAATACGTGAAGGGCGCGATCGAGCACTTCTCCTCGAAGTGGTATCCATACCCGTGGCCGGTGGCGGTGAACCTCGGCGGCCACGGCGCCGGCATGGAATATCCGGGCATCGTGTTCGACGGCTACACCGACGGCGGCAAGCCGCTGTTCTGGATCTCCGCGCACGAGATCGGCCATGACTGGTTCCCGATGGTCGTGGGCTCGAACGAGCGCCGCCACGCGTTCATGGACGAGGGCTTCAACACCTTCATCGACGTCTACGCGTCGGATGCCTTCAACCACGGCGAATACGGGCCCAAGCGCGACAGCGAGTACGCGCCCAAGGGCGGCAATCCGGTGGACGAGATCCTGCCCGTGCTGGCCGACCCGGACGCGCCCACGCTGATGGCCCACGCCGATTCCGTCAGCGAGAAGTACCGCCACGCGGTGAGCTACTTCAAGGGCGCGCTGGGCCTGGTGCTGCTGCGCGAGCAGATCCTCGGCCCCGACCGCTTCGACCCCGCGTTCCGCGCCTACATCCGGACCTGGGCCTACCACCATCCCACGCCCTCGGACTTCTTCCGCTTCATGGACAGCGCGGCGGGCGAGGATCTGTCGTGGTGGTGGCGCGGCTGGTACTTCCACAACTGGCAGCTCGACATGGGCGTCAGCGGCGCCAGCTACGTGGACAACGACCCGGCCAAGGGCGTGGTGGTGAACCTCGTCAGCCGGCAGAAGCTGGTGATGCCCGCCACGCTGCGCGTGGACTTCGCCGACGGCACGCATCGCGACGTCCGCCTGCCGGTGGAGGCCTGGCGCTTCGGCGGTACGCCCAAGGTGACGCTGGACACCACCAAGCCCATCGCCAGGCTGGAGCTCGATCCCGGGCACAAGCTGCCCGACGCGGACCGCTCCAACAACAGCTACGCGATGCACTGATCCTTGGAAGCCCCTCTCCTGCGTGCGGGAGAGGGGCGGTCGCCGGCTCAGCGGTTGACGTGCGCCATGCTCGCCGCGGCATAGCGCTCGCCGGCCACCGCGTCGGGCGGGAACACCGCGTCGATGGCGGCCAGTTCGTCCTTCGACAGTGCCACGTCCAGCGCGCCCAGGTTCTCGTCCAGCCGCGAACGTTTTTTGGTGCCGGGGATCGCCAGCACGTCCTCGCCCTGCGCCAGCACCCAGGCCAGCGCCAGTTGCGCGGGCGAACAGCCCTTGTCGGCGGCGATGCCATGCACCTTGTCCACCAGCGCCAGGTTGCGCGCGAAGTTTCCGCCCTGGAAGCGTGGGCTGCTGCGGCGGTAGTCGTCGGCCTCGAAGTCGTCGGGCGAGCGGATCGCGCCGGTGAGAAAGCCGCGCCCCAGCGGCGAATAGGCCACGAAGGCGATGCCCAGCCGGCGGCAGGCGTCGAGCACGCCGTTCTGCTGCGGGTCGCGCGTCCACAGCGAGAACTCGCTCTGCAGCGCGGCGATGGGATGCACCTTGCCGGCGCGCTCCAGCGTGGCGGCGGAGGCCTCGGATAGCCCGAGGTGGCGCACCTTGCCCGCCTGCACCAGTTCGGCCATCGCACCCACGGTCTCCTCGATCGGCACGTTCGGGTCCACGCGGTGCTGGTAGTACAGGTCGATGGTCTCGATGCCGAGCCGCTTCAGGCTGCCTTCGCAGGCGGCGCGCACGTATTCCGGACGGCCGTTGACGCCGCGTGCGACGGGGTTGGCCGGGTCGCGCACGATGCCGAACTTGGTGGCGACGAAGGCGTCGTCGCGACGTCCCCTGATCGCCCTGCCCACCAGTTCCTCGTTGACGTGCGGCCCGTACATGTCGGCGGTGTCGAGCAGGCTGACGCCGCGGTCCAGCGCGTGGCGGATGGTGGCGATCGATTCGGCGTCGTCGCGGTGGCCGTAGAAGTCGCTCATGCCCATGCAGCCGAGGCCGAGGGCGGAAACCTGGGGACCGTTCTTGCCGAGCGTGCGGGTTTGCATGCGGGATGCTCTCTCTTGGTTGAAGGTGGCGCCATGCTGCGCCGTGGCGGTTGTGGAATAAATACACAATAATCGCCATGACTATTCCAAAAGCAAAAACAATTCATGGATCGCCTGGACACCATGCGGCTGTACGCGCGGATCGTCGAGCTGGGCAGCTTCACCGCCGCGGCCAACGACCTCGGCCTGCCGCGCGCCACCGTCACGAACGCCATCAAGCGGCTGGAGGCCCGGCTGGGCACGCAACTGCTGCAGCGGACCACGCGCTGCCAGCGCGTCACCCGCGACGGTCATGCCTGGTACGCGCATTGCGTGCGTCTGCTGGCCGACCTGGACGAGGTGGAAGCCGGCTTCCGCGATGCCGCGCTGAAGCCGCAGGGTCGCCTGCGCATCGACCTGCCGGCCACGCTGGCGCGGCAACTGGTGGTACCCGCACTGCCGGAGTTCTGCGCGCGCTTTCCGCAGATCGAGCTGGACATCGGCACCAGCGACCGTTTCGTGGACCTGCTGCGCGAAGGCGTGGACTGCGTGCTGCGCGTGGGCGAACTGCCCGATTCGGGCCTGGTGGGACGGCGCGTGGCCACGCTGTCCCAGGTCACCGTGGCCAGCGCTGCCTACCTGCGCCGCCACGGCAGGCCCGCCACGCTGGCCGAGCTGCAGCAGGGACACTTCGCGGTGAACTGGGCCTCGCCCACCACGCGCCGGCCCGAGCCCTCGCTGGAGTTCCTGGTGAAGCGTCGCCGCCGCGCGCTGAGCCTGCCTGCGCGCGTCACCGTCAGCGGCGTGGACGCCTACCTCGCCTGTTGCGAGGCGGGACTGGGCATCGCGCAGTTCCCCCGCTACCGCGTCGCCGCCGCGCTGGCGGCCGGCGCGCTGCGCGAGCTGCTGCCCGGCTTGCCGCCGCCATCATTGCCCGTGCACGTGCTGTACGCGCCGCAGCGGCAGCTGCCGGCGCGCCTGCGCGTGTTCGTGGACTGGCTGGTGGAACTGATGGGGCGACAGCAGTGACCACCGGGCGGTGGTTCAGCGCGGCCCGATCGGCGTCTGCTGCGCAAAGTACACCCGCCATGCACCGCGGTCCCAGACGTAGAAGTCGGCAAACCATTGCCGCCGGATCTGCCCGTCGGCTCCCTTCGACGTGCTGACGCCGTAGGCGACAGCCGCGTCGCCGCGCAGCAGGACACCCTCGTCGGGAAAATCCGGTATCGGCAGGCGCTTCCCGCGGTTGGCCCGGGCTAGGGCGAGCTCGTCGCCGAGGTGCTGCAGGCGGCCGTCGCCGAGGATCTCGGTGAATGCCGGCAGCAGCAGGCACGACTCCAGTTGCGTGTCGCCGGTGAGGAAGGCGACGGACCAGGCCCGTTCGAGCCGCCGGATGGTGGCCGCGTCCCGCTTCTGGCCATGCAGTCCGGGGCGATCGCATGCCGTGGCCTGCGCGTGGGCAGGCAGGCACGCCAGGGCTGCCATGCCGGCCGCCAGCGCCCGCGCGGGCCAGTGCGGCAGATGCAGGCGCAGGTCGGCATGACGTTTCACGGGCATCGTCCCGGTGGTGAGCTGTCGTCAGGCTATCGCCCGTGCGCCAGGCTGCCTTGGCCCCGTGATGGCCGACGGGATCGCGGTGACGAGCGGCCGGATCCCGGGCGTGGACGGAAAAGCTACGGCTGAAAAACCTGCTCAGGAGATGCGCGGCAGCACGGGGCGCGGCGGGCAGGTGCCCATCGTCTCGCTGGTGAGCGGAGCGCCCGCGGCGAGCAGGGCGGCGCGCTGCTCGGCCAGCGGCAGGCGCAGCATGCAGTCCTCGTAGCGGGCCAGCTTCTGCAGCGCGGGCAATTCCAGCACCTGCCCCACCAGCGCGGCGGTGCGCGGCCAGCGTGCGGCGTCGACCGCGTAGCGCACGAAGGCGGCGGTGCGGAAAAAGCTGGCGATGGCGAGGTCGGCGATCGACAGCGCGCCGAAGATGAAGCCGTCGTCCGGCAGCTGGGTTTCCAGATAGTCGAGCGCAGCGGGTATCTCCACCTCCAGCGCCCGCGTCACCACCGCCTCGTCCGGCGGCTCGCAGAACACGCGGCGGCGGATCGAGCGCTCGTAGAACAGCCGCCAGACCAGGCCGTCGGCCAGCCGCGTGTCGGCGTATTCCTCGAGCCAGCGTGCGCGGGCGCGGTCGCCGATGTCGCGCGGATAGAGCGCGGGCGCCGGGTGGCGGTCCTCCAGGTACTGGCAGATCACCGACGAGTCGTTCAGCACCAGCCCCTCGTCGAGCAGCACCGGCACGCGCCGGAGCGGGCTCAGCCGCGCGAACGCGTCGTTGCCGATGAACGGCGGCATCGGGTCGATCTCGTAATCCAGCCCCTTCAGTTCGAGGAATGCGAGCACCTTGCGCACGTACGGCGAGAGGTAGCTGCCGATCACTCTGCGTTGCGTGGGCATGGTGCGGTTCTCACGGCAGGCACGCTGGGAAAAATCCTACACGAATGCAGCGGCTTTTCCCCTTCGGTACCGCGGTTTCCGGGCATTCCCGGAGGCGCACCGGCGCCCGCCAGCACGTCTTCCGGCGGATCGCCCGCGATCGCAGCGGCAGCACTCCAGCAAGCTCCGCGCGCTGACCGGGTCAGCCACCGGCCCGAAGGCTGCATGACCGGGACCGCCGCGATGCTGCGCCGCCAGATGACAGATTGTCGCAGGCACGGGTTAACTGGCGTCCGGCCGTACCGTCGGGGAACGGCAGCGGAGGTCTGGCGTCATCGTCATGGCTCGCATCTACGCCGACAACGTCGTGTTTCTGATGCGCCCGGGCGAGGCGGCGCGGCGGCGCGTCGAGCGCGCACCGGACCGGCGTGCATCGTCGCCCGATGAAACCGCTGCGGCCCGCCGCTTCGCGGCCGCGACGGTCGACGCGCATGCTCAGCCGGGTTACAGCCATACCGTGGCGCCCCGGCCGGCGACCGGCAGCGGAAGCCGGCAGCACACCGGCGTGCCGGCCCGGCGCGCCCCGCTGCTGCAGGTGCTGGTGCTGGCGGCGGCATGCGTGCTGCCGGTTGCCGTTGGCACCTGGCGAGCAGTGGTCCGGCAGGCCTCGCTGCAGCACTACGCCACCGCCACCGGCGGGCAACGCGTGCTGTCCCTGCCGGACGGCACGGCTTTGCTGGACACGGATACCGCGGCCAGCGTGAGCGCCGATGCCCGGCCGCTGGTCACGCTGGAACGAGGCCGCGCGCAGTTCGCGTCGACATCCGCCGTGCCGCGATTCGCGGTGCATGCCGGCGATGGCGTCGTCAGCGCGGCCGGCGGCCGCTTCCAGGTCAGCCGCTGGGCCGGGCTCGTCCATGTGGTCGCGCTCGCCGGCAGGGTGTCGGTGAGCCTTCCTGCCAGCAGCGAGCAGCTGACGCTACGGCCCGGCGAGCAGGTCGATTACGGCTACGGCCGCCTGGGCGGCGTGCGGCCGGCGGACCTTGCCGCCGCGCGCGGCTGGCCCCGTGGCGAGCTGGTGTTCCACCACCGCAGCCTGGCCGAGCTGGTGGCGGCGATGAACCGCTATTCGGACACCCGGCTGGTCATCGGCGATGCCGCCCTGCGCAACCTGCCGGTCAGCGGCGTGTTCGACGCGGGCGATCCGCTGGCGCTGGTGAATGCGCTGCGGCGCAGCCGCCTCCTGCAGGCCGTCCGCGCAGCGCCGGACGAGATCGTGCTGCAGTCCGCGGCACGCTGATCCGCAGCGGCCCCGCCGCCCGCATGCCGGGCGCATCACGCATGGCGGTTGCCTCCCCTCAACCTTTGGCAGGGGTGCCGAAGGTCATGGCGCGCTAGCATCGGGCGTTCGCGCGGCTGCGCGAAGCCCGCTCCACCAGAACATCCGGCATCCCGAGGGGAACACGACATGCATTCGACGATCGGCAAGAGGCGCCTAGCTGGCGCGCTGGCAGCAGGGCTGCTGGTGTGTGCCAGCGGCGCGATGGCGCAGGGACGCACGCTCACCGCGCAGGACTATGCGCGCGCGGAGCGTTTCATGATCTACAACACCGCGCCGCTGGTCGATCACGACGTGCAGCGGGTGAAGTGGCTGGACGGCACCCACTTCTGGTACGTCGACCACGACGCCAGCGGCGACCACGCGATGGAAATGGACGCCGCCACCGGCAAGGCCGCGCCGGCCTTCGACCAGGCCAAGCTGGCCGCTGCGCTGGCCAAGGCCACCGGCAAGCCGGTGCCGGCGAACAAGGTGCCGGCGCGCGGCTTCGACTTCAGCGTGCAGAAGGACGGCCGCTACGACATCGACCTGAGGGGCAAGCATTACCTGTGCGACCTCAAGGGCGCCGGCGAATGCACCGCCAAGGCCAAGGCGAAGACCGGCGACGAGCCCGGCATCGTCTCGCCCGACAAGACCAAGGAAGCGTTCATCCGCGACTGGAACCTGTGGGTGCGCGACCTCGCCACCGGCAAGGAGACCCGGCTCACCACCGATGGCGTGAAGGACTTCGGCTACGCCACCGACAACGCCGGCTGGATCCACACCAAGCGCGCCGTGCTGAACTGGTCGCCCGACTCGAAGCGGATCGCCACCTATCAGCAGGACCAGCGCGGCGTGGGCGAGATGTACACCGTGAGCACCCAGGTCGGCCACCCGAAGCTGGATGCCTGGAAGTACCCGCTGCCGGGCGACAAGAAGGTGTTCATGATCGAGCCGGTGGTGATCGACGTGGCCTCGCGCAAGGTGGTGCGCCTCAAGCTGCCGCCGCAGCAGCGCCTGTCCAGCCTGTGCGACGACATCAGCTGCAGCAGCGACGGCCACTGGGACGACCTGAAGTGGGCGCCCGACGGCAAGACCCTCGCCATGGTCAACAGCTCGCGCGACCGCAAGCAGGTCTGGTACCGCGTGGCCGACGCCGACACCGGCGCCGTGCGCACCGCGTTCGACGAGAAGGTGGCGACCTACTACGAAAGCGGCATGGAACACGCCAACTGGCGCTACCTGCCGGAGTCGCATGAAGCCGTCTGGCCGTCCGAACGCAACGACTGGCAGAACCTCTACCTGTACGACACGAACACCGGCAAGGAGCTGCACCCGATCACCACCGGCGACGGCAACGTCATCGACGTGCTGCACCTCGACCGCAGGGCGCGCGAGTTGTGGTTCACCGGCACCGGCCGCGTGCCGGGCGTGAACCCCTACTACAGGCAGTTCTGGAAGGTGGGCCTGGACGGCGGCAAGCCGGTGCTGCTCACGCCGGAGGACGCCGACCACACCATCAGCATGTCGCCCGACGGCAAGACCTTCGTGGACAGCTGGTCCACGCCCACCACGCCGCCGGTGACCGTGCTGCGCTCGGCCGCCGACGGCCACGTCATCGCCAACGTGGCGAAGGCCGACATCACGCGCCTCAAGGCCGCCGGCTGGGTGCCGCCGGTCCCGTTCACGGTGAAGGCGCGCGACGGCAAGACGGATCTGTACGGCCTGATGTTCAAGCCGACCAATTTCGACCCGCACAAGAAGTACCCGGTCATCGACTACGTCTACCCGGGGCCGCAGACCGGCTCGGTGCGCGGACGCAGCTTCCTGCCGTCGCGCGGCGACAACCAGGCGCTGGCCGAACTGGGCTTCATCGTGGTCGCGCTCGACGGCATGGGCACGCCGTGGCGTTCCGCCACCTTCCACCACACCTGGTACGGCGACATGGGCGACAACACCCTGCCCGACCAGGTCAAGGGCATCCAGGAACTGGCGCAGCGCTACCCGTGGATCGACGTCAACCGCGTCGGCATCTGGGGCCATTCCGGTGGCGGCAACACCACCGCCGACGCGATGTTCCGCTATCCCGACTTCTTCAAGGTCGGCTGGGCCGAGAGCGGCAACCACGACAACCGCAACTACGAGAACGACTGGGGCGAGAAGTACCAGGGCCTGCTGGTGACGAACAAGGACGGCACCACCAGCTACGACAACCAGGCCAACCAGGACATGGCGAAGAACCTCAAGGGCCGACTGATGCTGGTGCACGGCACGATCGACGACAACGTGCCGGTGGGCGAGACCTTCCTGGTGGCCGATGCGCTGATCAAGGCCAACAAGGACTTCGACATGCTCATCATCCCGAACGTGCACCACGGCTACGCCGCCGCCACGCCGTACGCCACGCGCCGTCGCTGGGACTACTTCGTGCAGCACCTCGCCGGCGACACACCGCCGAAGGAGTACGAGCTGAAGAAGTGGCCGTGGTTCTGATCGCGGTTGTCTGACCGGTGCCAACGAAAAGGCCGGGGCGAAAGCCCCGGCCTTTTGCGTTCCTGGCTGTGCCGTCTCAGCGATGGGCGACCGGCTGCGCGATGCCTTTGGCGAGCGCTTCGGTCAGCAGCTGGTCCATCTGCCGGTTCGCGTTCGCCGACGCCACGCGCTGTTGCTCGCCAAGGGCCTGCTGTTGCCTGCCCAGGGCTTCCTGCTGCCTGCCCAAAGCCGCCTGCTGCTCGCCCAGTTCGGCCTGCTGCTTCTCGAAGGCGGCTTGCTGGGCGCGCATGGACTGGCGTTCGGCGTCGATCTTTGCGGATTCGGCGGCCAGCGCCTTGCGTCCCTCGGCGCCGGCCTGGCTGCTGCCGCCCGCGGCGGACTGGCCGTCCATCATCGCGATGCGGCTGGCGATGCGCGCCTGCTGTTCCGCCAGTGCGGCCACGCGTGCATCGAACTGGCCTTGCCGGCCACCGAGCGCGCCTTGCCGCGCACCCAATTCGCCTTGTCGCGCTCCCAGGACTCCCTGTTGCCCGCCAAGTTCGCCTTGCTGCCTGGCGAGTGCCTTGACCGGCGCATAGATGGCCTCGGCGCGCTTGATGTATTCCCGGTCGCGTATGGCCCAGGAGCGGTCGCCGCGACGGAACCAGAGCAAGGGCTGGCCCTGCTTGCGCAGCTGTTGCACGGCCCTGGCGTCGCCGTCGCTGCCGTCGATGGTGACCGAGTCGCCGTCGATCAGGGCGAAGCCGTGATCGCTGTTCTCCCGTGTGCTGATGAAAACGTGGTGTGCCGCATGACCGTAATCGAGCGGCGGCGCCGGGGGAGATGGCGGTGCGGGCGGTGGCGGAGGAGGCGGCGCCATGCCGGGCGGCGGGGGCGCGGGTGGCGCGGCGGACATCACCGCGGGCGGTGCCGGAGGTGCCGGCGGCGGCGGGGGCAGGGCGGTGGAACTGGCCGCCGCCGCGGCGGCGTGGCCGTACGCCACCACGCGGTACGGCAGCACGCCGATCAGCGCGACGAGCGCGACGAGCAGCCAGCCGCGCACGCGCGGCATGGCGGTGGTGGTCTGTTGCAGCATGGTCAGTCGCCTTTTCAGGTTGTGGAAGGTGGGGGATGCGCCGGCCAGCGCCGCGTGCATCGGAGGGGCCACGCCGAGGCGCAGCAGCAACCGGCCGTAGTCCTGCGGCGCGACGCACTGCTGTTCGACGGCCAGTGCATCGCAGGCGGCTTCGCGGTTGAGCGCGTATTCGCGCATCGCCCAGCGCAGCAGCGGGTGGAAGAAGAACAGGCGTGCAGCCAGCGCAGGGACCCAGCCGAGCAGCAGGTCGCCGCGCCTCAGGTGCGCGAGTTCATGGGCCAGCGCCAGTGCGGCCTCGTCCGCGCTCAACGCGTCGTGCGCCGGCCACAGCACCACCGGGCGCCAGCCGCCGCTGACCTGCGGGGAGGCGATTGCGGGCGAGGCAAGCACGGCGGGCGCGCGACGCAGCCCAAGCGTGCGCGCCTGCCGCGCGCAACGCATCAGCAGGGCCGCATCCGTGGTCGCCCGCGCATCCCGGCGCTGACGGCGCCCGTTCCGGTACTCGCGGATCAGCACGGGCAACTGCGCCAGCAGCAGGAGCAGCCAGGCGGCGGCCAGCACCGCGCACCCATGGGTGGACAGCCAGCCGGGTGCGGCGTCCCGCTGCGTGCTGGCCAGCGCCGGCACCGCGGCTTGTCCAGCCGGAGGCCGTACGGCGGCAGCCTGATCGATGGCGGCGGCGCCGCCGTCCGCGCGAATGCGCACCGCAGCGACGGGCGCCTCGGCAACCGCCGGCGGCGGCGCCAGCAGCGGCAGGCGGATCGGCGCCTGCCAGCAGAGCCCCAGCACCACCTGCAGGCCGACCAGCCACCACAATGCGCAGCGCGCGGCGGCGGACAGGCGCGGCAGGACGCGTATGAGCAATGCCACCGCCGCGACCAGCAGCGCCGCCTGCAGCGACGTCCAGGCCAGGCGTTCAAGCAGGACGGAGGCCAGATGATCGAGCGTCGTCATCTCACTTCTCCTTGCGCGTGCCTTTCAGCCGCTTCACCAGCGCCTGCAGTTCGGCGAGTTCGTCGTCGCTGACTTCGCCGCGCTCCGCCATCCACGCCACGAACGGCGACACCGAGCCGCGCAGCGTGTTCTCGACGAAGCTGCCCACCGCGCTGCGCATCGCCTCGCCGGGACCGGTGGCGGCGCTGTAGCGGTACACGCCCTGCGCCTGGCGGCGCTTGAGATAACCCTTGGCGCGCAGCCGCTCCATCATCGTCAGCACGGTGGAGCGGGCAAGGCCATGCGCCTCGCCGAAGCCGGCAGCCACCTCGCCCACCGAGGCGGGTTCGTGCTCGGCCAGGTAATGCAGCAGGGCCAGTTCCTGGTCACCGATGGAGGGTCGGGTCATGCGGGCACACCTTGGTTGACTACACGTGTCGCCACGTTACGTGTGACGACACGTGTAGTCAAGTGCCGCCCGGGAGCTATCCGAGGACGGAGGCGGCATCCACGATGAAGTGCGCGATGATGTTGACCCACAGGTTGCGACGCCACAGGTACAGCAGCGAGAACGCCAGGCCGCCGACGGCGACGATCAGCTCGTGGCTCCAGCCCCAGTAGGTCACGTGGTCGAGCGTGAACACGGCAAGCGAGAAAACGGTCGCGATGGCCCGGCTGCCGGTGAGTTCCTCGATGCGTTCCATCGCGTAGCCGCGGAACAGCACCTCCTCGGACACGGCGGCGCGCACCGTCGAGATCAGGCGCCACCAGAACGGCGTCGCCATCAGGGCGCTGCCATTCGCCGTGGCGGCCACCGAATCGCTCAGGTGCAGCGCGGGGAGCACGAGGTAGTACATCGTGCCCAGCACCACGAGCACCGCCACGCCAGCCAGTACGCCGATGACGGCGTTCGCGCCCCCCAGGCGGCGGAAGCCGATCGACGACAACGGAAGCCGCTCGATCCGCCGCACGTACAGCAGCATCGCGGCGATGTAGACCCACCAGATCGCCTCGTTGCCGACCAGGTGCCCGACGTCGGCGAACTCGTGATCCCAGGTGCTGAAGGGCAGGCTCACCGGGCCGAGCGCGAGCAGCAGGCCCGCGGCGATGGTGAACCAGCGGCGCTTGCCGACGGCCCTCGGATGGGCGGTCACGTTGCTCATGGACGTTGTCTCCTGGATGTCGAAGGAATGCGGACGCGTCAGGCGTCGGCCTGGTGCCTGCGCGCGTCGAGAACGATCTGTACGAAGCGGTCGATGGCCCGGGTCGTACGCTTGCGGTCGCCGGTGCACATCAGTTCGATGAACAGGCCGTCGAACACGGCGCCGCAGAGGGTGGCGAAGGCGGGGTCGCGCCGCGAGGCGGGGAACATCGAGAGGATGAAGTCCATCCAGTGCGCGGCGTTGCGCTGCACGTATTGCGCATAGGTGCCCGGGTTCTGCACCGCGAGGATCTGCAGCTCGTAGATCAGCTTGAGGTAAGGGTAGTTGGCGTCGGCGATGGCCCAGCGCCAGAGCAGCTTCAGCGGTTGCTCCGGACGCCTGGTGGATTGCCGTTCCAGCAGCTCCCCCATGGATTGGCGCAGCCGTGTCTGCATGGCTTCCAGCACTTCGCCGAGCAGGCGCTCCTTCGATTCGAAGTGGTAGACGAGCAGGCGCGCGCTGGTGCCGACGGCTGCGGCGAGCGGGCGCAGCGACAGGTCGGCCAGCCCGTGTTCCAGCAGGTAGCCGACGATGGGTTCGATCAGCGCGTCTTTCCGGCTTTGCATGTAACGAACGTTACATGTAACGTTCGTTACACGTCAAGCGTGGCGCTGACGGCGCCGGAAACGACACGGGCGCCCGCAGGCGCCCGTGTTTCAGCATGGCCGGAACGGCCGGTCAGAACGTGTAGCGCAGGGTCAGCATGGCCGACCAGCGCGAAACCACGCGGCTGGGATCGTAGAAGCCGCCGTCGTAGGTCTGCAGCGGCTGCGCCTGGTAGTTGCCGTTCTTGTCCGTGGGCAGCGAGTACACGTACTGGCCCTGCGCGTTCACGCCGGCGTAGTTGGCGAGGATGCGCGTGGGGTAGATGCCGGTGTTGCGTTGCTGGCCCCAGTCGCTGTTCAGCAGGTTCAGCACGTTGTAGACATCCAGCCGCAGCACGCCCTTGTTGCCCTTGAACAGGCCGGGCACTTCCTGCGAGAAGCTCATGTCCAGCTCGTTCACCCAGGCGGTGCGGTCGCCGTTGCGGTTGGCGATCTGGCCACGGTGGTCGCGCAGGTAGCCGTCGCTGGCGAGGAAGGCCTGGAACTGCTGGATCACCTGCGCGCTGGTGCCGGCGGCGTAGGCCACCTTCGGATCGTTCGCCGCCGGGATGTACACCGGATCCCAGCCGCCGACGCTGTCGCCGTTGGCATCGTTGCCGAACACCCAGGTGTAGGGCAGGCCGGTGTGGCCGCTGTAGAACAGCGACACCTGCGTGTTGTAGTCGCCGAAGAACGCGTGCTGCCAGGTCAGCGAGGCCTTGAGTGTCTTGGCCACGTTGTAGTTGGAAGTGGCCAGCACATCGGAGTTGGGGTTCAGCCGCGCCACGCGCTGGTAGCCGTTATAGGCGATGGTGTCGGTGCCGGGGTCGACGTCGGTGGCGTGGTTGAAGGTGAGGCTGACGTTGCCGGACCAGCTGTCCGAGAACGGCTTGCTCAGTGCCAGCGTGAGGCTGTCCGACTTGCCGCGGTGGGTGTTGGTGAGCAGGGTGG
This sequence comes from Rhodanobacter aciditrophus, assembly GCF_050026795.1. Classification (NCBI taxonomy): domain Bacteria; kingdom Pseudomonadati; phylum Pseudomonadota; class Gammaproteobacteria; order Lysobacterales; family Rhodanobacteraceae; genus Rhodanobacter; species Rhodanobacter aciditrophus. The sequence goes on along the minus strand of NZ_JALBWP010000009.1, from coordinate 30,824 downwards.
AGGCGGTGCTGAAGGCCGGGTTGTGGTTGGCCAGCGTGTCGGCGGTCTTCGGCGCCTCGCCCGGCACCTTCCAGAACTGCTCGCGGCCGTCCGGCAGCGTGCCGGTGGGCGCGCCGAAGTTCACCGCCTCATACAGGATGCCGTCGCGCACCTGGATGTGCTGGTACTCGGCCGAGGCCACCATTCCCCACCACGGCAGCTCGCGATCCAGTGCCAGGCTCATCTTCCACACGCTGGGCAGGCGGAAGTCGCGGGCGATGGTGTCGATCGAGCCTGCACCGCCGCCGGCCGGGATGTTCTGCGCGAACGGATCCGGGCTGAACGGTGCGCTGGCCGGGTCGTACGAGGTGTAGTTGAGCAGGGTGACGCCGTTGTTCTGGAACGGGTTGGTCATCCACACCGTGGGCGGGTTGGTCTGGAACAGGCCCGCGCCGCCGCGCAGCTGGGTCTTGTAGGTGGTGTCGAAGCTGTAGTTGAACGACAGGCGCGGCTCCACGATGCGGTTCGCGGAACCAACGGTGTAGTTGTTCGCGTAGCCGAACGCCCGGGCGAACGCCGCGTTGTACACCGGCTGCCGGTTGGAATGCGGCACGTCCATGCGCACGCCATACTGCACCGACAGCGCGTCGTTGACCTGCCAGGTGTCCTGCAGGAACGGGCTGAACTGGCTGTACGTCCACTGGCCGGCGATGTCGGCCAGCGCGTAGCCCGGCGCCGGGTGGTACAGCGAGTACTTGTTGTAGTTGCCGGCCAGGAAGTTGTCGATGCCCCAGAACGTGTAGACGCCGAACTCGGACTGGCCGAACAGGTTGTTGATCTGGTTGCGCTGGTAGTCGATGCCGCCCTTGACCGCGTGGTCGCCGAGGTACCAGGTGCCGGCCAGGAAGACGCTGAGCTTCTTGGTGTCGATGTGGTTGTAGTGGCGATACTGCTCCTCGCCCAGGTTCACCGACGGCCCCTTGCCGGTGGGCGACAGATTCACGTTCACCGACGGCTGCTGGAACGGCGCGGTGGTGTCCTGCACGTACTTCTGATAGCCGACCTTCGCCTCGGAGGAGAAGCTGTCGCTCCAGTCGTCGTACAGGTGCAGCACGTAGTTGTTGGTGGTGATGGCCTTGGTGTAGGTGTAGCTGGTCAGGCCCACACTGCTCGGGCTGTTGCCGCCCACCGCGGGCAGCAGCTCCTTGGTGTACTGGTAGGTGAAGCTGGCGCGGTGATTGTTGGAAATGTTCCAGTCGATCTTGCCGAGATAGCGCTTGTCGTCGTAGGTCAGGCCGGTGGGGCCGCCGAAGTTGCCGGGAGTGAGGCCCAGCTTGGTGGCGGCGTCGATGATCTTCTGCAGGTCGCCCGGCGACACCTTGTTGCTGGTGGAGGGGCCGTTGCCCAGCGAGGCGTCCAGGCCGTTGGCCGAGTCGGCGCCGATGCCGGTGGTCTTCTCGTGTTCCGCCGAAACGAAGAAGAACAGCTTGTCCTTGACGATGGGGCCACCGACGTTGAAGCCGTAGGTGGCGTCCTTCTGGTAGCCCTTGTAGTGGTAGCCCGGGTTGCTGCTGGGCAGCCAGCCGGCATCGCCCACCAGGTGGTTGGCGTTGCGGTAGCTGTAGTAGACCGCGCCGTGGAAGCGGTTGGTGCCGGACTTGGTCACCGCGTTGACGTCGGCGCCGACCACGTCGGAGGAGACGTCGTAGTTGGCGGTGGAGATGTTGTACTCGGCGATCGTCTCCGGCGAGATCGGCGACTTCTGGTAGGGCAGGCCGTTCGCGTTGAGGCCGAACGGATCGCCCTGCGTCACGCCGTCCACCGCGATGTTGTTGTAGCGGTTGTTCATGCCCGCGGCGGAAATCGCGCCGGTGCCCTGGTCGGTCACGGTGATGCGCGGGTCCAGCCGCGCCACGTCGTCGATCGAGCGGTTGCCCTGCGGCGTGGCCTGCAGTTCACGCTGCGAGATGGTGGTGGACAGGCCCTTGTTCTCGGAGCTGAAGGTCTGCGCCAGCGACGACGCGCTCACCGTCACCGCGCCCAGCGTGCGCGCCGATTCGGCGCCCGCGCCCAGGGTGAGGTTGATCGCGGAAGGCTGGCCCAGCTGCAGGTAGACGTTGTCCTGCTCCGCGCCGGCCAGCCCGGACTTCGCCGCGGTGATGGTGAACGGACCGCCCGTGCGCAGGCCCTGCGCCGCGTAGCGGCCGTCGGCGTCGGTGGTCACCGACTTGGTGGTGCCGGAGGGCACGTGCAGGATGGTGACGGTGGCGCCGGCCACCGGGTGGCCCTGCGCGTCCAGCACGCGGCCGATGGCGCCGGACGTGGTGATGTTCTGGGCGAAGGCGGGAGCGGCCGCCAGCAGTGCGGCGATGGCAAGCGGAAGCGTACGGGCGCGGATCGTGGCAGCCATGGGTTCCTCGTGGTTTTTGGTGTGTCCCGGAACGACAACGCCTCCCCGAGGGGAGGCGGTCGACGACGATGCGCTGGTTGCCGCCAGCGGCGTGGCGCATCTTAGGGCAAAAAATGTGACAGGTGCGCGCGGTGGCGGCGTCGCGCACCTGCGCGGAGTTCAGAACGCCATGTCGAACGCCACCTCGCCTTCCACGCCCACCTGGTAGGCCGACACGCGGCGCTCGAAGAAATTGGTGACTTCCTGCACGTCCTGCAGGTCCATGAAGTCGAACGGGTTCGTCGCGCCATACTTCCTGGGAAGATCCAGCTGGGCCAGGCGCTGGTCGGCGCAGTACTCCAGGTACTGGCGCACGTCCTTCACCGACAGGCCCACCACGCCGCCGGAGAGCACGTCCTCGGCGAACTGCGTCTCGCAGGCGATGGCGTCTTCCAGCATCTCCTCGACCTGCGCGCGCATGCCCTCGTCGAACAGGTCCGGCTCCTCCGCACGCACGACGCGCACCACCTCGAAGGCGAACGCCATGTGGCAGCTCTCGTCGCGGAACACCCAGTTGGTGCCGGAGGCGAGGCCGTGCAGCAGCCCGCGCGAACGGAAGTAGTACACGTACGCGAAGGCGGCGAAGAAGAACAGCCCCTCGATGCAGGCGGCGAAGCAGATCAGGTTGAGCAGGAACTGGCGGCGCTGCTCGCGCGTCTCCAGGCGCTGCAGGTCGTGGATCGAGTCGATCCACCTGAAACAGAATTCGCCCTTCGCGCGGATCGAGGGGATGTTCTCGATCGCCGCGAACGCCTTGGCGCGCTCGGCGGGGTCGGGAATGTAGGTGTCCAGCAGGGTGAGGTAGAACTGCACGTGCAGCGCCTCCTCGTAGAGCTGGCGCGACAGGTACATGCGTGCTTCGGGCGCGTTGACGTGCTGGTACAGGTTCAGCACCAGGTTGTTCGACACGATGGTGTCGCCGGTGGCGAAGAACGCGATCAGGCGATGGATCAGGTGGCGGTCGGCCGCCGACATCTTGGCGTTGAGGTCGGCGGTGTCCAGCGAGAAGTCCACCTCGTCCACCGTCCAGGTGTTCCGGATGGCGTTCTTGTACATCTCGTAGAAGGCCGGGTAGCGCATGGGGCGCAGGGTGAGCTCGAAGCCGGGATCAAGAATGCGCTGTGCGCGTTCGGGTTGGACGGACATGGTGGTTCCTCGTCGGTGTCGTGCCGGTCAGGCGGGCGCTTGTCTTTTGGCTCGTCATTCCCGCGAAGGCGGGAATCCAGTGACTTCCGCTACTTCGCCGAAACGTGTCGGTAAAAGGCTCTGGATCCCCGCCTACGCGGGGGTGGCCCCGAGATTTACTGACAAGCCTCGCAATACTCCGGGTTCTCCAGCGAGCAGAACACGGCGGCCGTGGCCTGCTCCTGGTCCGTCACTGCCACCGGTTTTGCCGTTGGAGTGGCTGACACCGTGGTCTTGGCGATCTTCGTTGCCGGGCGCGAGCGCAGGTAGTAGGTGGTCTTGATGCCGGACTTCCATGCGTACATGTACATGGAGCTGAGCTGGCCGATGTTCGGGTTCTCCATGAACAGGTTCAGCGACTGGCTCTGGTCGATGTAGGCGCCACGGGACGCCGCCAGATCGATCAGCGCCTTCTGCGGCAGCTCCCACACCGTGCGGTAGATCGTGCGCAGGCGTTCCGGGATCGCGTTGATGCCCTGGATGGAGCCCTCCGCCAGCTTGATCGCGTCGCGGATTTCGCCGGTCCACAGGCCCAGCGTCTTCAGCTCTTCCACCAGGTAGCGGTTGACCACCAGGAAATCTCCCGACAGCGTCTCGCGCTTGAACAGGTTGCTTACCTGCGGCTCGATGCACTCGTAGCAGCCGGCGATGGAGGCGATGGTGGCCGTGGGGGCGATCGCGATCAGCAGCGAGTTGCGCAGGCCCTTGGCCCTGATCGATTCGCGCAGCGCATCCCAGCGCACCTGGTCGTGCGGCGCGGCGCTGGTCCAATGGTCGAACTGCAGTTCGCCGCTGGCCGCGCGGCTCTCGGCAAAACCCGGGTGCGGACCGTGCTCGGCAGCCAACTCGTTCGACTGCGACAGCGCGTGGAAATAGATCTCCTCGGCGATGCGCGTGGACAGCGCCAGCGCCTCGGCCGAGTCGAACGGCAGGCGCAGCTTGAAGAACACGTCCTGCAGGCCCATCACGCCCAGGCCGACCGGGCGCCACTTGCTGTTGGCGACCTTGGCGGTGGCGATCGGGTAGAAGTTGAGGTCGATCACGCGGTCGAGCTGGCGCACGGCGGTGCGCACCGTGGCGGCGAGCTTGTCGAAATCGAAGGCGTCGTCGACCACATGGCGCGACAGATTGACCGAGCCCAGGTTGCAGACCGCCGTTTCGGAGGCCGAGGTGACCTCCAGGATCTCGGTGCACAGGTTCGACAGGTGGATGACATTCCCGGCCCTGGCGGTCTGGTTGCTGGTGGCGTTGCAGCGGTCCTTGAAGGTCATCCAGCCGTTGCCGGTCTGCGCCAGCGTGCGCAGCATGCGCGCGTACAGCTCGCGCGCCTTCACCGTCTTCACGGCCAGGCCGGCGACTTCCGCCTCGCGGTAGGCCTTCTCGAACGTCTCGCCCCAGCTGTCGACCAGGTGCGGCACCACCTTGGGATCGAACAGCGACCAGTCACCGTCGCTCTCCACGCGGCGCATGAATTCGTCGGGGATCCAGTTGGCGAGGTTGAGGTTGTGCGTGCGCCGCGCCTCGTCGCCGGTGTTGTCGCGCAGCTCCAGGAACTCCTCGACGTCGGCGTGCCACGGTTCCAGGTACACGCAGGCGGCGCCCTTGCGCTTGCCGCCCTGATTCACCGCCGCGACGGAGGCGTCCAGCGTCTTCAGCCACGGCACCAGGCCGTTGGAGTGGCCGTTGGTGCCGCGGATCAGCGAGCCGCGCGAGCGCACCCGCGACCAGGCCAGGCCGATGCCGCCGGCGAACTTGCTGAGCTTGGCCACGTCGGCGTACTTGTCGTAGATCGACTCCAGCGAATCGATCGGCGAGTCGAGCAGGAAGCACGAGCTGAGCTGCTCGTGCGCGGTGCCGGCGTTGAACAGGGTGGGCGAGCTGGCGATGTATTCCAGCGCTGAGAGCAGGCGGTACAGCTCCAGCGTCTCGCCGATCTCGCTGCCGCCCAGCGCGCAGGCGATGCGCATGAAGAAATATTGCGGCGTCTCGATCACCAGCCGCCGCTGCGGATGGCGCAGCAGGTAGCGGTCGTACACGGTGCGCAGGCCGAAGTATTCGAAGCGGCGGGTAGCCAGCGGGTCGATCGCATCGTTGAGCTTGCGCGCGTTGGCGGCGACGAAGTCGCGCAGGCGCTGGTTGAGGATGCCGAGCTCCGCGCCACGCGCGATCGACTGCGAGAAGCTCTGGATTTCCTGGCCGCTCACTTCCTTGTCGATGTAGGCGCCGAGCAGGCGTGCGGCGAGCTGGCCGTACTCGGGTTCCTCCGCAGTGAGCGCGGCGGCGGTGCGGATCGAGAGCTGGTCCAGCTCCTGCGTGGTGGCGCCGTCGTACAGGCCGCCGATGGTCTTCAGCGCCACGCGCAGTGGATCGACTGAGTGCAGGCCGTCGGCGCTGCGCGTCACTGCGCGCACGATCTTGTTGACGTCCACCGCTTCCTGGCCGCCGTTGCGCTTGGTCACGCGCATCTGGCCGGGGTTGTGCGGCGGGGTGAGGGCAAAGGGTTCGGTGTGCAGTTGTTCTGGCAGTGCGGACATCGGGGCTTCGCTGATGGATGCCGTGGCCGCGACGGCCCCGGCGGCAAATGCGGACGACTCCACGCGGGCGCCGGAACGCTCACGGGTGGGGGTATCGAGAGGCTGCATGTCGGTGACTCCAACCGGTGTGATCAACCGCCTGCTCCCGCGCGCAGGGCTGAAGTGGCGGTTGCTCGCGGACGGCCGCGCGATCGGGCGGCTGGGCCCGATGCGACGACGCGCCTCCCCGCGGAAGCCGTCACCACTCGGCATGGCGCTCCGGCCAGGCCGTGTCGGCAGGTCTTCGGACTTGCGGACGTGGGTCTTGCGACCCGCCTATTGGTCTCCGCTTCCCGATCGCTGTGGATCAGTGCGCTGATGAGACGTTCGTTTCCGCTTACCGCTGCGGGGCAGTTCCGGATTCGCACCGGATTCCCTTTTGAGCCCTGCCGACGATCGCGTCTGGCGGGGCACCGACGGACACAACATATCGGGTTGATATGGATGGGTCAACACAACAAATTGTGTACAAGCCGTGGATAAGTGCGTGCAGCCCGCATCGCGGCTGGCTTGCGCATCCACAGCAGGCGCGTCGTTCCAGGCACGAGTTGATTGAACGCACAGTCCGGCGCAGAGGCCTGTTCCGGGAGCGGGGGAGCGGCTGGCGCGCCGCGAATCGGAGGGGCACATGATGCTTGCGGCGCCTGCGCTCCGCGCATATATTGCTAAAAGCAATATAAGAATGCCTGAGGCAATAAATGAACGGCGACGTCGAAGAGGTTCGCGCATTCAACCGCTTCCACACGCGCCTGGTGGGCGCGCTGAGCGAGCACCTGCTCGAGTCCGACTACGCACTGCCGCAGGTGCGTGTGCTCTACGAGGTGGCGCAGGCGCCCCGCGACAAACCTTGTTCCGCCAGCGAGCTGGCCAGTCGGCTGCACCTGGATGCCGGCTACGTAAGCCGCCTGGTTGCCGGACTGGAGTCGGAGGGCCTGATCGTGCGCGCACCCTCGCCCGAGAACGCCAAGCGGCTGACGCTCTCCCTGACGGCCCGTGGCCGAAAAGCCTTCGCCCGGTTGAACGATGCGTCGTCCAGGGAAGTCACCGGGCTGCTCGAACCGCTCGCCCCCGCTGACCGGCGAATGCTGACGGGCAGCATGCGGCGGATCCGCCGCATGCTGGGCGACCTGCCGCATCAGGCGGCCTTCGTACTGCGCGATCCGGAACCCGGCGACCTCGGCTGCATCATCTCCCGGCAGGCCCGCCTGTACGCCGACGAGTACGGCTGGGACTGGACCTATGAAGGGCTGGTGGCGGAGATCGTGGGACAGTTCGTCAAGAACTTCGATCGCGAGAAGGAGCGCTGCTGGGTCGCCGAATCGGAAGGCGAGGTCGTGGGCTCCGTCTTCGTCGTCCGGAGCGACGAAGACACGGCGAAGCTGCGACTGCTGTACGTGGAGCCTTCGGCGCGCGGGCTCGGCCTCGGCCGCCGCCTGGTCGATGAATGCCTCCGCTTCGCCAAGGCCAAGGGCTACCGGAAGATGGTGCTGTGGACCAACGACTGCCTGGTCTCGGCGCGGCGCATTTACCAGGCCGCCGGCTTCACTTTGGTCAGCGAGGAGCCGCACCGGTCCTTCGGTAAGGACCTGGTGGGGCAGTACTGGGAGCTGATGCTGTAACGCCTCAAGCGCAACTTCCGGCATCGGCGTACCGGCTTCCGGCGCGGCACTGGCTCTTGAGCGCTCGGCAGCGGGGATCGCGACGGCGGCGGGCTACAGCGCGTCCTGGTCCAGCTCGCCGGTGCGGATGCGGATCACCTGTTCCAGGGAGCTGACGAAGATCTTGCCGTCGCCGATCTTGCCGGTACGGGCGGAGTTCTGGATGGCTTCCAGCACGCGTTCCAGCTGTTCGTCGGCCACCGCCGCCTCCAGCTTGATCTTGGGCAGGAAGTCGACCACGTACTCGGCGCCGCGGTAAAGCTCGGTGTGGCCCTTCTGGCGACCGAAGCCCTTTACCTCGGTCACCGTGATGCCCTGCACGCCGACCTCGGCCAGCGCCTCGCGCACGTCGTCGAGCTTGAACGGCTTGATGATCGCCACGACCAGCTTCATGGGATGTCCTCGGCAGGGGCGTCGGGGGCGACGCGGAGGGTCATTTTGCCTTCACGGCCTTCCGCTGTCGCCTGACCCGTGCGTGTAGGACAATTCCTACACCAAGTCACGGAGTCCGCCGATGGTGTGTCCACCTTTCGTTCACCGATACTTTTTCCCGACGAGTTCGAGGCGCCATCCATGACGGATAGGCTGGATGTCGATCAGATAGCACGGCGCCTTGCATCGTTGGTTCCGCCCGGAGTGGCGCAGGCGCAGCAGGATTTGCGGGCCAATTTCCACGATGTCCTGGCGCAGGGATTGCGCCGCCTCGATCTGGTCACCCGCGAGGAATTCGACGTACAGAGCCAGGTGCTTGCGCGCACACGGGTCAAGGTCGAGGAGTTGGAGCGCCGCGTGGCCGAACTCGAGGCCGCCGTCGCCACCCGCGGGGACTAGCACGACCAAGCCTCCCGGGAGCCGCCCCCGATCTGTCACCCTCACCCCGAGCTAACTGGTCGGGGGCGGTTGTTTCTGACCTGACGCCGCAATGGAGTCGCTCGATGCGGGTGTGTGACAGCGGCTTCCGCGCGAGCCGGCGACGGGCGGCCGCATGAGCCTCGCCGTCACCCTCAGTCGCGCCCAGGAAGGCATTGCCGCACCCCAGGTGATGGTCGAGGTGCATCTCTCCGGAGGCCTGCCGGCCACCAGCATCGTAGGCCTGCCTGAAGCTGCCGTGCGCGAGGCGCGCGATCGCGTGCGGGTGGCGATCCAGAACACCGCGTTCGAATACCCCGGCCGCAAGGTCACCGTGAACCTGGCGCCGGCCGAGCTGCCCAAGGACGGCGGGCGCTTCGACCTGCCGATCGCGCTGGGCATCCTCGCCGCCAGCGGCCAGGTGCCGCGCGAGAAGCTGGACGATTGCGAATTCCTCGGCGAGCTGGCGCTCAGCGGCTCGCTGCGCAGCGTGTCCGGCGTGCTGCCCGCATTGCTGCGCGCGCGGGCGCGCGGACGCAAGGTGGTGGTACCGCGTGCGAACGCCGCCGAGGCGGCGCTGGTGTCGGAAGTGGATGTCCGCGTGGCCGACACCCTGGCCGAAGTCTGCGGCTGGCTGCGCGGGGCGCAGGAGCTGGCGACGCCGGCAGCCGTCAACGTCGACGGCGGTATCCACGACGGACCCGACCTGCGCGACGTGCGCGGCCAGCTGCAGGCGCGGCGTGCGCTGGAGATTGCTGCCGTGGGTGGTCACCATCTGCTGATGGTGGGACCGCCGGGCACCGGCAAGACCATGTTGGCCGAGCGCCTGCCCGGCATCCTGCCGCCACTCTCCGAGTCCGAGGCGCTGGAGACCTGCGCGGTATTGTCAGTCGCCGGCCAGCCCACCGATCCCGCGCGCTGGCGGCGCAGGCCGTTCCGCGCACCACACCACACCGCCTCGGCGGTGGCGCTGGTGGGAGGCGGCTCGCAGCCGCGGCCGGGCGAAATCTCGCTGGCGCACAACGGCGTGCTGTTCCTCGACGAACTGCCGGAATTCAGCCGGCACGTGCTCGAAGTGCTGCGCGAGCCGTTGGAGTCGGGTTGCATCGTGGTGTCGCGCGCGGCGCGGCAATCCACCTTTCCCGCCCAGTTCCAGCTGGTGGCGGCGATGAATCCCTGTCCCTGCGGGCATGCCGGCGACCCGCGGCGGCAGTGCCGCTGCACGCCCGAGCAGGTCCAGCGCTATCGCGCGCGCATTTCCGGGCCGCTGCTGGACCGCATCGACCTCGCGGTCGAGGTGCCGCCGTTGCCGCTGCACGAAATGGACGCGGCGCGCAGCGCGCGCGACGAGGATTCCGCCACGGTGCGTGCCCGCGTGCTGCGCGCGCGGCGGCACGCACTGGTGCGCGCAGGGCGGCCGAACGCGGAGATCAGCCATCGCGAACTGGAGCGCGACTGCGCGCTGGGCCCGGCCGAGCGTCGCTGGTACGAACAGGCGCTGGAGCGGCTGGGCCTGTCCGCCCGTGCCTACCATCGCGTCCTGCGCGTGGCGCGTACGATCGCCGATCTCGACGGTGGCGCCGCGCTGCTCGAACGCGAGCATCTGGCCGAGGCGCTGCAGTACCGCCGCTTCTGAATGGCCAAGCGGGGTAGTGCTGGCGCCCGCGCCGCCGGGTTGCGGCGCGAGGAAACACGAGAGGAACGACGGGGCGCCCACGCCGCGCTGTCACCCCGGCATTTATTGCCCTGTTCCCCGCTTTACCCCACGGCGTGGCGGGCGAACTGCGCCTCCTCCGTCGAGCCCTTCAGCGCCGTGGTCGACGACTGGCCCTGCTGGATCGCCTGGGTCACCGCGTCGAAATAGCCGGTGCCCACTTCGCGCTGGTGCTTGACCGCGGTGAAGCCACGCCCCGCGGCGGCGAATTCCCTTTCCTGCAGTTCGACGAAGGCGCTCATCTGGCGGCGCGCATAGCCATGGGCGAGGTCGAACATGCCGTAGTTGAGGCTGTGGAAGCCGGCCAGGGTGATGAACTGGAACTTGTAGCCCATTGCGCCCAGCTCGTGCTGGAACTTCGCGATGGTGGCGTCGTCCAGGTTCTTCCTCCAGTTGAAGCTCGGCGAGCAGTTGTAGGCGAGCAGCTTGCCTGGGAACTTCGCGCGGATGGCGTCGGCGAAGCGGCGCGCATCCTCCAGGTTCGGCTTGCTGGTTTCGCACCAGACCAGGTCGGCGTAAGGCGCGTAGGCGAGGCCGCGGCTGATCGCCTGCTCCAGGCCGGGGCGCACGCGGAAGAAGCCTTCCACGGTGCGTTCGCCGGTGACGAACGGCTTGTCGTTGTCGTCGATGTCGGAGGTGAGCAGGTCGGCCGCATCGGCATCGGTGCGTGCCACGATCAGGGTGGGCACGCCGAGCACGTCGGCGGCGAGGCGCGCGGCGTTCAGCTTGTCGACGGCCTCGCGGGTGGGCACCAGCACCTTGCCGCCCATGTGGCCGCACTTCTTCACGCTGGCGAGCTGGTCCTCGAAGTGCACGCCGGCGGCGCCGGCCTCGATCATCGCCTTCATCAGCTCGAACGCGTTGAGCACGCCGCCGAAGCCGGCCTCGGCATCGGCCACGATGGGCGCCAGCCAGTCGATGCCGTCGTCGCCTTCGGCGTGGTGCAGCTGGTCGGCGCGCAGCAGGGTGTTGTTGATGCGCTTCACCACCTGCGGCACCGAATTCGCGGGGTAGAGCGACTGGTCGGGGTACATCTCGCCGGCGAGGTTCGCGTCGGCGGCGACCTGCCAGCCGCTGAGATAGATGGCCTTGAGGCCCGCTTTCACCTGCTGCATCGCCTGGTTGCCGGTGAGCGCGCCCAGCGCGTTGACGAAGTCCTCCTCGTGCAGGCTCTTCCACAGCCGTTCGGCGCCGCGCCTGGCCAGCGAGTGCTCGACGGCCACGGTGCCGCGCAGGCGCACCACGTCCTCGGCCGTGTAGTTGCGCCGGATGCCGCTCCAGCGCGGGCTATTGTTCCAGTCCAGGGTGATCTGTTCGGCGGTGGGCAGCGTGGTCTTCATGGGATGGCTCCGTGGCGGGCGGTCAGGCGAGCTGCTCGTAGGCGGGCAGGGTGAGGAAGTCGGCGAGCGTCTCGGCGTGGATCAGGGTGCGGATCAACGCGACGGCGTCATCGGCACGTGCGGCGCCGGGGTGCGCGCTGTCGCGCAGCCGGTGGCCATGCATTGCCAGCGCGTGGTCGAACAGCGCGAAATCGATCGGCGCGCCGTCGGAGAAGGCAAGGCCACCGTGGTGCAGCCATTGCCACAGCTGCGCGCGCGCGATCTCGGCGGTGGCGGCGTCCTCCATCAGGTGGTGGATCGGCACGCAACCCAGCCCCTCCAGCCAGGCCGCGGTGTAGCGCAGGCACACCTCGACGTTGTTGTCGAAACCGGCGCGGGTGATCGTCCCGGGACAAGGGGCCAGCAACTGCTCGCGGCTGACGCGCACGTCGGCGCGCTCCACGTCGCGCTGGTTCGGCTCGGGCATGTACGCGTCGAACACCGCCTGCGCCACCGGCACCAGCGCGGGATGCGCCACCCAGGTGCCGTCGTGGCCGGCCTGCACCTCGCGCAGCTTGTCGGCACGCACCTTGGCCAGCGCGGCCTCGTTGGCGGCCGCGTCACCCTTGATCGGGATCTGCGCGGCCATGCCGCCCATCGCAAAGGCGCCGCGCCTGTGGCAGGTCTGGATCAGCAGCTCCGAGTAAGCCTTCAGGAACGGCACCGTCATCTGCACCTGGCCGCGCTCCGGCAGCAGGCGGTCGCGGTGGCCGCGCAGGGTCTTCAGGTAGGAGAAGATGTAATCCCAGCGCCCACAGTTGAGTCCGACGCAGCGCGACTGCAGTGCGTGCAGGATCTCGTGCATCTGGAATGCAGCGGGCAGCGTCTCGATCAGCACGGTGACCTTCATGCTGCCGGGCGGGAGGTCCAGTTCGGTTTCCGCGCATGCCATCACGTCGTCCCACAGCGCGGCCTCTTCCATGCATTCCAGCTTGGGCAGGTAGAAGTACGGGCCGAGGTCGCGGCGATGCAGGGCGCGTGCGTTGTGGAAGGCGAACAAGCCGAAGTCCACCAGCGCGCCGGCCATGGTTTCGCCGTCCACCGTGATATGGCGTTCCGGCAGGTGCCAGCCGCGCGGGCGCACCACCAGCACGGCGGGGTTCGCGTTGACCCGGTAGTGCTTGCCCTCGGGCGAGGTGTAGTCGAGCGTGCCGGCCACCGCATCGCGCAGGTTGACCTGGCCGTCGAGCTGGTTCGCAAAGCTGGGCGCCGAGGAATCCTCGAAGTCCGCCATGAACACCTTCGCGCCCGAGTTCAGCGCGTTGATGATCATCTTGCGCTCCACCGGCCCGGTGATCTCCACGCGGCGGTCGCGCAGCGCGGGCGGGATCGGGCCCACCGTCCATTCCGACTCGCGCATCGCGGCGGTGTCGGCGCGGAAATCCGGCAGCTCGCCGGCGTCCCAGCGCGCCTGCCGCGCGCGGCGCGCGGCCAGCAACTCGCGGCGGCGGCCATCGAAACGGCGATGCAGGCCGGCAAGGAAGGCCAGCGCCTGCGGGCTGAGGATCGCCTGCTGGGCGTGGGTGGGCTGGGTGTGCAGCTGCACGGTTTCGGCAGCCAGGCGTTCGCGGGGCAAGGCCATGGGAGGCTCCGGTCGTTGGACGACTCGAAGCTAGGTCATGGATTTACAGTTTGACAAAGCAAATGTTTCAATCTTTGATATTGCTTACATCAATGTCATATGCAAGCCTTTGAGATGAAAGAGCGCAAAGTTCCATCGAAGACGTCGAAACCGCCCGGAAAGTCGACCCGCAGCGCAGCAAAAAAACGTACGTCTGCGCATGGTACGGCCGGCGAAGCCGCCCGCTTCTACTACAAGGGCAACCGCCACAAGCAGCTGCGTGCCTTCGTGGCTACGGTGAAACTGGGCACGCTGAGCCGTGCCGCCGAGGCGCTGTATCTTTCCCAGCCGTCGGTGAGCCTGCAGTTGCAGGCGCTGGAGCGCGAGCTGGGCATGGCGCTGCTGGAACGCCGCCGCCGTCGCATCAACCTCACCGACGCGGGCGAGGCGCTGTACGAACTGGCGCGGCCGCTGGTGGAGGGCTGGGACAACCTCGACCGCGACTTCCAGGCCAAGGTGCAGGGGCTGCAGGCCGGCAAGCTCACCATCGCGGCCGGCACTTCCACCATTCAGTATCTGTTGCCGGAGCTGGTGCGTCGCTACCGCGAGCGCTACCCCGCCGTGCACCTGCAGCTCGCCAATGTCACCGGCAGGGACGGCCTGGCGATGCTGCGCGAGGACAAGGCCGATTTTGCCGTGGGGTCGATGCTCGACGTACCGCATGACATCGCCTGGGCGCCGGTGCGCCATTACGACCCCATGCTGATCCTGCCGCCCGACCATCCGCTGGCGGCCAGGACCGAGGTGGCGCTGGCGGATCTCTCGCCCTACGGCCTGATCCTGCCGCCGCAGCGGCTGTCCACCTACCGCCTGGTGGACCTGGTGTTCCAGCAGAACCAGGTGCCATACCAGGTGGCCATCGAAGTGGGCGGCTGGGATGTCATCAAGGAATACGTGGCGATGGGCCTCGGCATCTCCATCGTCACCGGCATCTGCATCACCGACGCCGACCGCGAGCGACTCGCCGTGCGCAACATGTCGCGCTGGTTCCCGCAGCGCAGCTACGGCGTGGTGATGCGCAAGGGCAAGTTCCTCAACGCCGAAGCGCGCGCCTTCATCGACCTGATCCGCCCGGGCTTGCTGACGTACCGCGACTACGACGAGCCGGGGCACTCGGGGCGGTAGTGCGTCAGCCGTACCGCTGCGACGCCAGTTTCAATCCGAAACCAAGCAGCACCGTGCCGCAGATCCGGTCCATCCACCGGCCGACCTGCGGCTTGCACTGCAGCAGGCGATGGATGTGACCGCCCGCCAGGGCCAGCACCAGCGACCAGGTGAGCCCGGTGCCGATGAAGCTGGCGCCAAGCACGAGCAGGCCGAATTGCGGATGGGCGGCATGCAACGTCACGAACTGGGGCAGGAAGGCGAGGTAGAACAGCGCCACCTTGGGGTTCAGCACGTTGGTGAGCATGCCCTGGCGGAACGCGGCGGCGAAACCGGCACCGCGCGTCTGCGTCGGCCTGTGTTCGTGCTGCCGGCTGAGCAGCATGCGCAGGCCGATCCACACCAGGTAGGCCGCGCCGAGGTATTTCAGCACCGCGAAGGCCAGCGCCGAGGTCATCAGCAGCGCCGACAGACCGAGCACCGCGGCCAGTGTGTGCACCACGCAGCCGGCGTTGATGCCCAGCGCAGCGCCCAGCCCCACGGCATGGCCTTCGCGACCGCTGCGCGCGAGGATGTAGAACGTGTCCAGACCTGGTGTGAGGTTCAGCGCGATGCAGGCGAGCAGGAATGCGTCGTAGTGCTGGATACCGGGCATGGCAGCGTCCGTTGGTGGTGTTCAAGCGTCCCGCGCCGGGAACCGTTTGCGCGCGGGCCAGGGAGAAGCAAAGGAGTGGACGGCCGTCCGCGGCTGGGCGACGGCGCCGGAATGCCGGCAAACCCGGTCCAGCCCTGCGGCCTGCCGTCGGCCGGTCGCCCTGCGGCAGCACGCGGCGCGACTTGGCGACCGGTCGTGCGCTGTGCCCCGGGCCGCCAGCCGACGGCCGCTCGACGACAGCGCGGAGTGCCTGGAGACCAAGAGCGCGCTACTCGGTGTCGCGATGCTTGCCCCGGTAGCCGCGGAACAGCGCGCGGATGCGCACCATGTCGGCGTCGTCGTCGCCGGTGGAGTATTGCGGCGCACCCAGCGTGAAGGTCTTCGTGGGGTAGTCGATGAACACCGGCAGCACCGGCACGTTCGCTTCGCGCGCGATACGCAGGAAGCCGCTCTTCCACTGCTTCACCGCCTTGCGCGTACCCTCGGGGGTGATGCCCAGCCACATCTTCTCGTGCGTGGCGAAACGCTGTGCCATCTGGCCCACCACGTTGAGCGCCGCCTTGCGGTTGATCGGAATCAGGCCCAGCGGACGCAGGACGATGCCCAGCGGGCTGTCCATCACCTCGCGCTTGATCATGATGTTGATGTCGAGGTTGAGCGCGACCTTCATCATCAGCCCCCACACGCCATCCCAGTACGAGGAGTGCGGGGCGCCGATCACCACCAGCCGGGGCAGGTTGGGCAGTTCGCCCACCAGTCGCCAGCCGGACAGGCGCAGCACGCGGCGCATCAGCCACGACCAGAACCGGCTGCGCCGACGCGGGGCCTGCGGCGGCACAGGGGGAAGGATGGCCGCGCTCATTCGCGGCTCCAGTCGCGCGAACGCGTCTGCTTCAGCTTGCCGCGCTGCTGCTTGCCGACGAGGCGGCGCTCCCGCGACGCGCGCGTGGGCTTGGTCGCCACGCGCTCCTTCGGCGCCGCTTGTGCGGCGCGGATGATCTCGGCCAGCCGCTCGCGCGCATCGTCGCGGTTGCGGCCCTGGTCGCGGAAGCGACGCGCCTGGATCACCAGCACGCCCTCGTCGGTGAGCCGGCGGTCGCGTCGCGCCAGCAGCCGTTCGCGCACGGCCTGCGGCAATGTGGGCGAGTGCGCCACGTCGAAGCGCAGTTCCACCGCGCTCTCGGTGCGGTTCACGTGCTGCCCGCCGGGTCCGTCGGCGCGCAGGAAGCGCTCGATCAGTTCGGTCTCGGGCAGGACAAGGGTGCGGCCGATGGTCAGCATGCGGGAAGTTTAGGGGATGGCACGGGCGGGAGGCTGCAGGTATGCGTCCGGGCCGGACGCAGCGCCGCCGGAGCGGAGCCGGGGCCCGTCATGCGGCCGTCCCGGCCGCTACCTGCATTGCGGCCGCGTAGCCGGGTTCAGCGCTGACAGCGCGGAGGGCCGTCCGGCTCATCCCCCGGCAGCGTCCAGCCGAAGCGTTCCAGCAGCGCGGTGTACTCGCCATCCAGCGGCGCCTGCAGCGTCATCGCCTCGCCCGTTGCAGGATGCCGGAAATCCAGCCGCCATGCGTGCAGCAGCATGCGATGGCAGGCGAAATGCTGCTTGTAGAGGCGGTTGTGGTCGCCGCGACCGTGCTGGCAGTCGCCGATCACCGGGTGGTGGATGTGTGCGAGATGCTTGCGGATCTGGCGGAAGCGGCCGCTCTCCGGTTCGGCCAGCAGCAGCGCATAGCGCTGCTGTGGATAGCGGCCCAGCGCGATCGGCACCTCCGTCGTGGCGAGACGGCGGTAGCGGGTGCGTGCCTCGCGGCGAGGGCCGGTCTCGCGCGCACCGGGCAGCGGGTAGTCGATCGTGCCCCCGGCCGGTTCCGGCCAGCCGCGCACCACCACGAGATACTGCTTGTGCACGTCGCGCCCCATGAACTGCTCGCCCAGTGCGGCGGCGATCTCGCCGCTGCGCGCCACCAGCAGCACGCCGCTGGTGGCGCGGTCGAGCCGGTGCGCGGGATGGACATTGCCGCCCACTTGCTCGCGCAGCACGTCCACCAGATAGCGTTCGGCGTCGTTCACCATCGCCGAGCGGTGCACGGGCAGGCCCGCGGGTTTGTTCACCGCGATCAGGGCGTCGTCCTGGTAGAGGATGTCGATGGGCATGGGGTAGGACCGCAGCCTGTGCGAGGTGGTCTTGTGCCGGGATCAGGGCGCAGAGCGCTCGCGCACAGGGTGCTCCTACGACCGGCTGCTTTGCGACCAACCCCAGGCGAAGCCGAGCAACCCCGCCACGGCCATGCCCAGCGGCAGCCATGGTCCGTGCTGGGGCGCCAGCGCCCACAGCAGGGTGGCGCAGAGCATCAGGGTGGCGCCAAGCATGCTGCCCGCGATCATGCGCAGCAGCCGGCGCAGCAGCTGGCGCTGATGGCTGAGCGTATCCACGTCGGCGAGCAGGCGGTGCTCGCCGTGGGCGATGCGCTCGAGCGAGTCGTGCACCAGTTCAGGCAGGCGCGGGGCGAGGTGGAACCATTCGGGAAGGCGCCTGCGCACCTCGCGCAGCGTGCGCAGCGGGCTGTAGCGCTCGCGCAGGATGCGCTTCAGCACCGGATGCGCCACCGCCCAGATGTCGATGTCCGGATCGAGCAGCCGGCCCACGCCTTCGATGTTGAGCAGGGTCTTCTGCAGCAGGATCAGCTGCGGCTGCAGGGTCAGCTCGAAGCGGCGTGCGGTCTGGAACAGCTTCACCACCAGTTCGGCCAGCGAGATCTGCGACAGCGGGCGGGTGAAGTAGGGTTCGCACACCGTGCGCACGGCCGCCTCCAGCTCGTCCAGCCGCACGGTTGACGGCATCCAGCCCGCATCCACGTGCAGCCTGGCGATGCGCGCGTAGTCGCGCTCGAACAGCGCGATGAAATTCTGCGCCAGCCAGTACTGGTCGGCCTCGGGCAGCGAGCCCATGATGCCGAAGTCCAGCGCGATGAAGCGCGGTTCGGTGGGGCGCGTGGGGTCGACCCAGATGTTGCCGGGGTGGGCGTCGGCGTGGAAGAAGTTGTCGCGGAACACCTGCTCGTAGAACACCCGCACGCCCTTCGCGGCCAGCGCCTTGCGATCGATGCCGGCGGCGTCGATCGCGGCGATGTCGTCGCTGCTGATGCCGTGCACGCGTTCCAGCGTCAACACGCGTTGCGAAGTCAGGTCCCAGTGCACCTCGGGCACGTAGAGATCCACGCCGCTGGCGAAATTGCGCCGCAGCAGGCTGGCGCTGGCGCCTTCGCGCTGCAGGTCCAGCTCATGCTCTAGCATCTTCTCCACCTCGGCGACCACGTCGAGCGGGCGGATCTTGTCGGCGTTCGGATGCCAGCGCTGCGCGAGCAGGCCCAGCGAATGCAGCAGGCGGACGTCGCGCGCGATCTTGGCGTCGATGCCGGGGCGCAGCACCTTCACCACCACGGCGCGGCCGTCGGGGAGTTCCGCAGCGTGCACTTGGGCGATCGAGGCGGAGGCCAGCGGCGTCTCGTCGAAATGGGCATAGAGCCGGTTCACCGGCGCCTTCAGCTCGGCCTCCACGATGGCCTTGGCCTCGATGCCGGGAAAGGGCGGCACCTGGTCCTGCAGCAGCGCCAATTCGTCGGCGATGTCCGCGGGCACCAGGTCGCGGCGCGTGGAGAGCACCTGGCCGGCCTTGACGAAGATGGGACCCAGCTCGGTGAGCGCGAGGCGCAGCCGCACGCCGCGCGCCAGCGGGCGCACGTCGACGACGGGCCGGCCCAGCAGCGGGCGCAGCAGCTTCAGCGGGCGGAACAGGTGGGCAGCGTCGACCAGCTCGTCGAGCCGGTAACGCAGCAGCACCACGGCCACGCGCAGCAGGCGCGGTACGACGGCAAGCGGGGTCACGCGGACTTTCCTTTCAGGCGTGCTTCCAGCCGCGCGAGGCGCGCTTCCAGCCGCTCGCCGCGTTCGCGCAGCGCGTCCACGCCGTCGAGGAAGGCTTCCGCCTCGCCGGGCGCCAGTGCGAGCCGCGACTCGTCGCGCAGCCAGGCGGCACCGTCCTCGGCGAGATGGCCGGCGGTTTCCTTCGCGTGCGCGAGCGCCTTGCGCACGGCGCGCGCGATCGGCACGCCCAGCACGTCGCCGAAGCTGCGCGCGAACGCCTCCTCGAAGTCCGGCGCGAATTGCGTGGCGAGCTTTTCCAGCCGCCGCGCGAGCTCGGCATCGCCGGCGATCTCCACCTTGCCGGGCGCCACGCCGTCGTCGCCGCGGCGCAGCGCCATCGCCAGCAGGCTGCCGGGCGTGGCGGCCACGTGCAGCGAGCTGCTGCCGGCTTCGCCCGGATCGGGTGGGCCGACCTTGAGGTGCGCGTCGACCACCTGTACGGCCAGCGCCAGCTCCGGTCCGCGCAGGTGCAGCAGCACGCGGCGGCCGTTCAGGGCGGCGAGCTTGTGCTGCGTGTCGGGATCGAGCGACAGCGTGTGGTTCAGCGCGGCTTCCAGCGCGCGTCCGGCCAGCTTGCGCAGTGGCGTGGGCAGCCAGGCGTTGGGTGTGGGGGCGGTCATGCCGCGATTGTAACGGGCGGATGCGTGCGGACGCGTGCAAGGCGGCGCGCGGCGTGCAAGACTCAGGTGATCGCGCCGTCGAAGCCGAGTTGCCGCCAGGCTTCGTACACGGCCACCGCGACGGCGTTGGAAAGATTGAGGCTGCGGCTGTCAGGCCGCATCGGCAGGCGCATGCGCTGCGCATCGGGAATGGCGTTCACGACCTCGGCGGGCAGGCCGGCGGTTTCGCAGCCGAACAGCAGCGCGTCGCCGTGGGCGTAGCGGGCATCGACGTGGCGCGTGCGGCCGCGGGTGGTGAACGCATACACGCGCGGCCGGCCGATGGTTGCGAGACAGTCGTCGAGGTCGTCGTGTACCTGCACGCTGGCGTACTCGTGGTAGTCCAGGCCCGCACGGCGCAGGCGCGCGTCATCGAGCGCGAAGCCGAGCGGGCGGATCAGGTGCAGCGCGGCGCCGGTGTTGGCGCACAGGCGGATGACGTTGCCGGTGTTCGGCGGAATTTCGGGGCGGAACAGGATGACGTGCAGCATCCGGCGATTATCGCGTGCGCAATGGCGCACGAGCCAACTTGCCTGCGATCAGCCGCGCGGCAGCGGGCAGCGCACGCCACCCGGCACCGCGCACAGGCTGGTCGAAACCGCCAGTGTACGGGAGGCGGCCGTCTGCGACGGGGCCGGGCTGGTGCTCAGCATCGAGCCCAGCACCAGGGTGCAGACCAGCAGGCAGGCGGCGAACAGGCCGCTCAGCATCAGGGTTTCGTGTTTCATGGCGATACTCCGTTGAGCGGGTCGGGAGGATCAGCCCGGCAGGCGCGGGCAGATCACGCCGTCGGCCGGCAGGGCGCACTGCACGGGCGCGGCCAGCAGGGCATTGCCGACGCTGCCGGTGGCGGCCAGCTGCACCGAGGACGGGGCGGCCTTCAGCATCGCGCCCAGTACCAGGGTGCAGACCAGCAGGCAGACGACGAACAGGCCGCTCAGCATCAGGTTCTCGTATTTCATGGGGTGTCTCCGACAAGGGTGGGTAGTTCCTGCACGTATTGCAGAGCAATCCGTGTGCCAAGTCGCAGAATCGTTTCAAGACACTGACATATATAGAATTTTTTGGCAGGGCGCCCGGGCCGCCCGGTTGTCCGCGGACAGCCGGACAGGCCAATCGGACAGCTGCCCGGACGACTGGCGGGGTCCTGCCGTTCGTCACTGTCAAGAACTTGCGATCTCCTCTAGCCTCGGGCGGCACCCGAGCCGAAAAGGAGCAACACGATGGGAAGCAAGCCACTCGCCCTGCTGATCGCGGGCCTGATGAGCGTCGCCGGCGGCACGGCGCCGGACGTGGCCATGGCCGCGAAGAGTGCGCCGGCCGCGCAAGGCGTGCCGGAGATCGCCTACACCCGCTTCACCCTGCCGAACGGCCTCACCGTGATCGTGCACGAGGACCACAAGGCGCCGGTGGTGGCGGTGAGCATCTGGTACCACATCGGTTCGGCCGACGAGCCGAAGGGCAAGACCGGCTTCGCCCACCTGTTCGAGCACCTGATGTTCTCCGGCTCGGAGCACCACAAGGGCACCTACTTCCAGCCGTTCGAACTGGCCGGCGCCACCGACATGAACGGCACCACCTGGTTCGACCGCACCAACTATTTCGAGACGGTACCCACCACCGCGCTGGACATGGCGCTGTGGATGGAATCCGACCGCATGGGCCACCTGCTCGGCGCGATCGGCCAGAAGGAGCTCGACACCCAGCGCGGCGTGGTGCAGAACGAGAAGCGCCAGGGCGAGAACCGCCCCTACGGCCGTGTGGACGAGAACATCCTCGCCAACACCTACCCCGCCAACCACCCCTACCAGCACGACACCATCGGCTCGATGGCCGACTTGAACGCGGCCTCGCTGGACGACGTGAAGCACTGGTTCCACGCCAACTACGGCGCCGCCAACACCACCCTGGTGCTGGCCGGCGACATCACGGTGGCCGAGGCGCGCGCGAAGGCGCGGAAGTACTTCGGCGACATCCCCGCCGGCAAGCCGGTGGCGCACCAGCAGCCGTGGATCACTCCGCTGGCGAAGTCCACGCGCGGCGTGCAGCATGACCACGTGGCACAGCCGCGCATCTACCGCACCTGGGTGGTGCCGCAGCTGGGCAGCGACGCCGCGATCCAGCTCGACCTCGCCTCGACGGTACTGGGCGGCGGCAAGACCTCGCGGCTGTACCAGCGCCTCGTGTACCAGGACAAGCTGGCGGACGATGTCTCCGCCAGCATCGCGCCGTTCGCGCTGGCCAGCCAGTTCCAGATCCAGGCCGACGTGAAGCAGGGCGTGGAGCCGGCCAAGGTGGAAGCGGCCATCGCCGACGAGCTGAAGAAGTTCCTCGCCGGCGGCCCCACCGCCGACGAGCTCGATCGCGCCAGGATCGGCAACCGCGCCCAGTTCGTGCGCGGGCTGGAGAAGGTGGGCGGCTTCGGCGGCAAGGCCGTGATCCTCGCCGAGGGGCAGGTCTATCGCGGCAACCCCGGCGCCTACAGGCTCGACCTCGCGCGCGCCGACGCGGCCACGCCGGCCAGCGTCAAGGCCGCGGCCGACCACTGGCTGAGCAGGGGCGACTACCTGCTCACCGTGCTGCCCGCCGGCAAGGGCTTCGACCCCGCGGCCGAGGACAAGGCGGTGAAGCCGCTGGGCGCCGCCGCCGGTCGCCCGCAGCCGAAGCTGCCGACGGCACACCAATACGCCGTCACCAGGAGCACGGTGGATCGCGACCAGGGCGTGCCGCAGGTCGACGCGTTCCCGCCGCTGAGCTTCCCGAAGCTCGAGCGCGGCAGGCTCGGCAACGGCATCGAGGTGATCCTCGCCCGGCGCCACACCATTCCGGTGACCCAGGTGCAGCTGCTGTTCGATGCAGGCTACGCCGCCGACCAGGGCCGCAAGCTCGGCACCGCGAACTTCACCGCACGGCTGATGAACGAGAGCACCACCCGGATGGATTCGGTGGCCGTGGCCGAGGCGCGCCAGCGGCTGGGGGCGATCACCAGCGTCGGCTGCGGGCTGGACAGCTGCAGCGCCTCGCTCAACGCGCTGAACGACCGCCTGCAGCCCTCGCTGGCGCTGTTCGCCGACATCGTGCGCGATCCGGCGTTCAAGCCAGCGGACATCGAGCGCGTGCGCGGCCAGTGGCTGGCCGACATCGCGCAGGAGAAGACGCAGCCGGTGGGCCTCGCGCTGCGCACCCTGCCGCCACTGCTGTACGGCGCGGATCACGCCTACGGCATTCCGTTCACCGGCAGCGGTACCGAGGCCAGCATCAAGGCGCTCACCGCCGCCGACCTGCGCGCGTTCCAGCACGATTGGCTGCGCCCGGACAACGTGAAGATCCTCGTGGCCGGCGACACCACGCTGGACCGGATCATCCCCGAGCTGAACGCCGTGTTCGGCGACTGGCGGGCGCCGGCCGGGGCGATCCCGCACAAGAACATCGCCACGGTGGCTGCGCAGGCCAGGCCGCGCGTGTTCCTGATCGACCGGCCCGACGCGCCGCAATCGCTGATCATGGCGGGCCTGCTCGCGCCGTCCACGCGCGCGCCGGACAACCTCGCCATCCAGGTGGCGAACGGCGCGTTCGGCGGCACCTTCACCTCGCGCCTCAACATGAACCTGCGCGAGAACAAGCGCTGGGCCTACGGCGCGCAGAGCTTCCTGATGGATGCCCAGGGCCAGCGCCCGATGCTGTTCTACGCGCCGGTGCAGACCGACAAGACCGCACCGTCCGCCGCGGAAGTGCTGAAGGAGGCACGCGCGGTGATCGGCGACAGGCCGCTGACCGCCGCCGAGATCGCCAAGATCAAGGACCAGCGCATCCGCGCGCTGCCGGGCAGCTACGAGACCACCTCCGCGGTGCTGGGCGCGATGAACGGCATCGTCGAGTACGGCCGCCCCGACGACTACGTGCAGACGCTGAAGCCGAGGCTGGAGGCGGTCACTCCGGCCGAGGCCGAGGCGGCGATCAGGCAGATCGTGCGGCCCGCCGCGATGACGTGGGTGATCGTGGGCGACCTCAAGCAGATCGAGGCGCCGGTGCGCGCGCTGAACCTCGGCGAGGTGCAGGTGCTCGACGCCGACGGCAAGCCGGTGGCGAAGTAGGAGCCGGCCCGCGTTCTCCGTCTGGCCCGCGTCGCCTCGCGGTGGTCGTCGGCAGGCGGCGCACCGCACAGGGCCTGCTTGGCCGGCCAGGCCGCGCGTTGCCGCATGGCGGCTGCGGCACGGCAACCCCTGCGCCGTCAGATTCCCGGGGGCGGGCTTGCCTGCCCGCATCCGCGCGCCATCAGCCGGTCGTGGATGGACGTCCGTTTCCGGGTGCCTCCCTGGCCGGCTTGCAAACGGTTCCCGGCGCGCCGCTGCCAGGATCATGAACGGGCGCCGCGCCATGCGGGACGCGACCGCGCGCCGCGCGTTAGCATGGCGGCAGGGCGCCCTGCCGCCCGGCCGTTCCCCACGCGATCCGGAGTCGTCCATGCGCAAGACCGTGCTGCTGCTCGTCCCCACCCTGCTGCTGGGCGCCTGCACGTGGGGCATCAATCCCACCCCGGCGTCGCAGAACGTGCGCACGGCGTGGAACGGCGACGTCTCCGGTTGCCGCGACCTGGGCAAGATCACCGTCTCGGTGATGGACCACGTGGGTCCGGTGAACCGCAACGACATCAAGGTGCGCGACGAACTGCAGGTGATGGCGCGCAACGAGGCCGCCACCATGCACGCCGACACCATCAAGCCGCTGGCTGAACCCAAGGACGGCGCGCAGCCCTGGGGCGCCTACCAGTGCGGCTCGCGCCCGGCGACGCCCGGTGTCACGCGGGGCAATCCCGCCGCACCCGCGTCCAGCGGCGCCACGCAGACCTTCCCGATCAAGGGCGGCTGAGTCTCGGCACGCAGTCGCACGAGGCACGAAGGGCGCCGCGCGGCGCCCTTCGCGTCTGTGTGCAAGGCGGCGGGCTCGCGGATGTCCCGCGGCCCATCGGGGCCGGCCGGGCCGTGTGCCGGCCGGCCGTGCACACGGCTGCCGCCGGCCGCACGCCGGGTGAGGCGCCGCGCCGCCGTACGGCGGTAGGCAAGCGCGCACCGGGTTTGCCATCATGCGCGGCCATGAATCGCCTGATGAACGCCCCGGGTCGCCTCGCCCGCCGCCTCCTGCCGCGGCACCGTGGCGCCGTGGCACCTGCGAATCGGCAAACCGCCTTCGCCGTGCCGGCCGGGGCGATCACGGCGCTCTCCGGGCCGGACGAATTCCGCCGGACCCTGCTGCAACTGGTCGGCGAAGCCCGGCAGCGCATCGTGATCGTGGCGCTGTACCTGCAGGACGATGACAGCGGTCGCGAGGTGCTCGACGCTTTGTACGCGGCGAAGGCGCGGCATCCGGCGTTGCGCGTCACGGTGTACGTGGACTGGCACCGTGCCCGCCGCGGCCTGATCGGCCGGCAGCACAGCGAAGGCAACGCGGCCATGTACCGCGAGTTCGCGCGCCGGCTGGGCGACGGCGTGGAGATCCGCGGCGTGCCGGTGCAGGGCCGCGAACTGCTGGGCGTGCTGCACCTGAAGGGCTGGGTGATCGACGACACGGTGCTGTACACCGGCGCCAGCCTCAATGACGTCTATCTCGCGCGGCATGGCCGCTACCGGCTGGACCGCTACCATCTGCTGCGCCATCGCGGCCTCGCCGATGCGCTGGCCGGCTTCGTCGAGCGGCATTTCGCCGACAACGCCGCCGTGCCGAGGCTGGACACGCCCGGGGCGCCGGCCACCCGCGCGCTGCTGCCGGCGATCCGCGAGCTGCGCCAGGCGCTGCAATCCGCCGCCTACGCGGTGCCGCACGAGACGCCGCAGGCCGGCGAAGTGGCGGTGACGCCGCTGCTGGGCCTCGGCCGCAACGACAACGCGCTCAACGACGCCCTACTGGCGCTACTGCAGCAGGCGCGCGAGCGGGTGATCCTGCTCACGCCGTACTTCAACCTGCCGCGTTCGGTGCGCGTGGCGGTCGGCATGGCGCTGCGGCGCGGTTGCCGCATCGACATCATGGTGGGCGACAAGACCGCCAACGATTTCTATATCCCGCCGGAGCAGCCGTTCACCACGATCGGCCTGCTGCCCTACCTGTACGAGAACAACCTGCGCCGCTTCGCCCGCGCGCACGCGCGCCAGCTTGCCAGCGGCCAGCTGAACCTGTGGCTGTGGCGCGACGGCGACAACAGCTACCACTTGAAGGGCCTGCTCGTGGACGACGATGCAGCCTTGCTCACCGGCCACAACCTCAACCCGCGAGCGTGGGCGCTGGATCTGGAGAACGGACTGCTGCTGCGCGATCCCGCGCACTGCCTGCACGCGATGCACGAGGCGGAGTGGGCGGCGCTGCGCCGGCACGCCACGCGGCTGGCCGACTACCACGCGCTGGAAAGCCCCCGGCGCTACCCGGCCGAAGTGCGGCGCTTGCTGCGCAGGCTGAGCCGGGTGCGGCTGGACCGGCTGGTCAACCGGCTGCTGTAGGCCCGTCGTCGGCCCGCCGCATCGACAGGCAGCCGGCCCGACCGTCGACGACGGTTCCGTGGCCTGCGTGCGTTGGCGCCGGGGCCGCCCGGGGCATCCTAGGCGTCGAGATCCGGGATCAGCTTGCTTTCCAACCGTGCGATGTGGTCCTTCAGCAGCAGCTTGCGCTTCTTCAGCCGGGTGAGCTGCAGCTCGTCGCGGCCGATCGCGCTGGCCAGCTGGTTGATCGCGGCGTCGAGGTCGCGATGCTCCTGCCGCAGCTCGGCGAGCAGCTGGGCGGTTTCGGCGTGATCCTGAACCTGCATGGCGGTGCGCGGCGGTGCGGACGGTGCCCCGTAGTGTAGCGCTGCCGGAAGCGGGCGGAGCGGACGGGTACAATGGCCGCCCCGCCGTCCCGACTTCCGCCATGTCCGCGCTGCCCGAAGCCGTTTCCACGCCTGCCGCCGAGGTCGAGCGCCTCGGAGCGCGCCTGCGCCACCAGGTCGGCAGGGCGATCACGGATTTCCGCATGGTCGAGGAGGGCGACAAGGTGATGGTGTGCCTGTCCGGCGGCAAGGATTCCTACACGCTGCTGGACGTCCTGCTGCAACTGCAGGCCAAGGCGCCGGTACGCTTCGAGCTGATCGCGGTGAACCTGGACCAGAAGCAGCCGGGCTTCCCCGAGCATGTGCTGCCGGAGTACCTGAAATCGCGCGGCGTGCCGTTCCACATCATCGAGCAGGACACCTACAGCACGGTCACCCGGGTGATCCCCGCGGGCAAGACCATGTGCAGCCTGTGTTCACGACTGCGCCGCGGCGCGCTGTACACCTGGGCGGCGTCGAACGGCATCACCAAGATCGCGCTGGGCCACCACCGCGACGACATCCTCGCCACGTTCTTCCTCAACCTGTTCCACCAGGCCAGCCTGAAGGCGATGCCGCCCAAGCTGCGCTCGGACGACGGCCGCCATGTGGTGATCCGCCCGCTGGCCTACTGCCGCGAGAGCGAGATCGCTGCATACGCTGCTCTGAGGGAATTTCCGATCATTCCGTGCAACCTGTGCGGCTCGCAGGAGAACCTGCAGCGCAGGCAGGTGCGCCGCATGCTGGACGAGTGGGAGCGCGAGCACCCCGGCCGCAGCGAGACGATGTTCCGCGCGCTGGGCAACGTGGCGCCGTCGCAGCTGGCCGACCGCAGGCTGTTCGATTTCGAAGGGTTGGATGCGCCCGGGCGGGCGGCCGGCGGCGAAATCTGAGATCATGGGCGTCCGTCCGTTTGGACGTCCATACTTCCATAGGTAGATGAGCGAGGAATTACGTGTCCATCTTTGCTTCCGTTGAAATGGCTCCGGGCGACCCGATCCTCGGCCTCACCGAGGCCTACCTCGCCGATCCGCGCAAGGAGAAGGTGAACCTTGGCGTGGGCATCTACGTGGACGAGCAGGGCAAGGTGCCGGTGCTGCATGCGGTGCGCCAGGTGGAGCAGGCGCTTGCGCGCGACGACCAGCCGCGCAGCTACCTGCCGATCGACGGCCTGCCCGCGTACAACCGTGCCACGCAGAACCTGCTGTTCGGCGAAGGCGCGGCCATCCTCGAAGCAGGCCGCGTGGCCACCGCGCAGACCATCGGCGGCAGCGGCGCGCTGCGCGTGGGCGCGGACCTGCTCAGGAAGGTGCTGGGTGCGGACGCGAAGCTGGCGATCAGCAACCCCAGCTGGGGCAACCACCACGTGGTGTTCCGCACCGCCGGCTTCCAGCTGGTCGACTACCGCTACTACGACGACGCCAGCCACGGCCTCGACTTCGCCGGCATGCTGGAAGACCTCGGCCGGCTGGAGCCGGGCACCGTGGTGCTGCTGCACGCCTGCTGCCACAACCCCACCGGCGTGGACCTGGACGCCGCGCAGTGGGCGCAGGTGGTGACGCTGCTGAAGGACCGCGGCCTGCTGCCCTTCGTGGACATGGCCTACCAGGGCTTCGACAAGAATCCCGTCGACGACGCCCTCGCGGTGCGTCTGCTGGCGAACTCGGGCATCCCCGCCTTCGTGGTGGCGAACTCGTATTCCAAGTCGTTCTCGCTGTACGGCGAGCGCGTGGGCGCGCTGAGCTTCGTCGGCGCCGACCGCGACGAGGCCGCGCGCCTGCTGTCGAACATCAAGACCACCATCCGCGCCAACTATTCCAGCCCCGCCACGCACGGCGGCAAGCTGGTGGCCGGCGTGCTGGAGAGCGCCAAGCTGCGCGCGCTGTGGGAGCGGGAGCTGGGCGAGATGCGCGGCCGCATCCATGCGATGCGTGCGGCCTTCGTGGACAAGCTCGCCGCGCTGGGCGCGCCGGACTTCGGCTTCATCAACAGGCAGGCCGGCATGTTCTCCTACTCGGGCCTGAGCAAGGCGCAGGTGGATCGCCTGCGCGAGGAGTTCGCGATCTATGCGCTCTCCAGCGGGCGCATTTGCGTGGCTGCGCTCAACACCGGCAATATCGACTACGTGACGCGCGCCGTCGCCGCCGTCTGCGCCTGATCCCGTCGCCTCGTCGTTCCCGCGAAGGCCGCCGCTGGGCGGCCTTCGCATCTGCATGGATATCCAATGTTCTTCCGCAACCTCACCCTGTTCCGCTTTTCCCCCGCCGTCGCCGACGACCTCAAGCGCCTCGATGAAGCGCTCGGCGAACACCGGCTGCGCCCCTGCGGCCCGCTGGAGATGTTCACCAAGGGCTTCGTGCCGCCGGTGGGCCGCGGTGACGAGGCGCCGCTCACCCACGCGGTGAAGCACTGCACCTGGCTCACCGTGGGCGGCGAGGACAAGCTGCTGCCTGCAGCGGTGGTCAACGACGAGCTGCAGCGCAAGGTGCGCAAGATCGCCGAGGAGGAAGGCCGCAAGGTGGGCGGGCGCGAGCGCAAGCGCCTCAAGGAGGATCTGCTCACCGAGTTGCTGCCGCGTGCGTTCGTGCGCAGCTCGCGGATGTCCGCCTACGTGGACACGAAACACGGCTGGCTGGTGCTGGACACCTCCAGCCGCAAGTCGGCCGAGAACGCGCTCAGCCAGATCCGCGAGGCGCTGGGCAGCTTCCCCGCCGTGCCGCTGGCGCCGGAGGAGGGTCCGCGCGTGCTGATGACCGACTGGCTCGCCAACGGCACGCTGCCCGCCGGCCTCGCGTTCGGCGACGAGGTGGAACTGCGCGACCCCGCCACCGCCACCGGCGCGATCGCCAAGTGCCGCCGTCAGGATCTCGATGCGGAAGAGGTGAAGGAGCACCTGCGCAACGGCAAGCAGGTGTTCCAGCTCGGCCTGGTGTTCGACGACCGCATGAGCTTCGTGCTGGGCGAGGACCTGATCGTGCGCAAGCTGAAGTTCCTCGACGTGGTGATGGACGAGATGGGCGACAGCCACGAGGACGCCCAGGCCGAGGCCGACGCCGGCTTCGCCCTGCTCACCCTGGAACTGGAGCGCCTGCTGGCCAAACTGGAGGAATGGTTCGGCCTGCCACGTCCCAGCGACGGTTGAGATTGGCGCCAGGCGTGGCCTGGCGGGCCCATGACCCGCGGCCCTTGCGCCGGGACGCGGTTCTCCCCACATACTGTCCGTCCGGGCGCGCCGATCCTTGCGCCGCCCCGGATGTGCAGGCAGCAGGATCATGGCGCAGCATCTCGAAGGCGACTGGCTGGAACTGGCGACCGCAGGCGGCAACACCATCCGCGTGCTCAAGGCCGCGCATCCGCGTGCGCGGCGCCTGCGCCTCACCGTCACGCCCAAGGGCGCGCGGGTGACCTATCCCGACGGCACCCACCCGGCCCAGGTCAGCGCCTTCCTGCGCCACCACGCCGACTGGCTGGAACAGAAGCTCGACGAGCTGAACCTGATCGTGAAGCCGCTGCCGCCGCTGCGCGTGGGCCATGCCACGACGTTGCCGCTGCGCGGCGAGACGGCAACGCTGGACTGGACCGAGGGCGCCTATCCGAAGATCGAGGCGCACGCCGACGGCCTCACCCTGGTGATCCCGCGCCCGCACACCCGGGCCCTGCCGGTGGCGCGCGGCCTGCTGGCCTCGCACTTCGAATCGCTGATCCGCCGCGACGTGTCGCGCTGGCTCGCGTTCTACGTGCCGCAACTGGGCCTAGCGCCCACCGCGCTCAAGGTGCGGCCGATGAAGAGCTTGTGGGGCAGCCTCGACACCCGCGACCGCATCAACCTCGACCTCGCGCTGGCGCTGGCGCCACCCGCCGCGCTGCGCTACGTGCTGGTGCACGAGCTCTGCCACCTCCGCGTGCGCAGCCACGCGCCGCGCTTCTGGGCACAGGTCGAGGGCCTGCTGCCCGACTGGCGCGAGCAGCGCGATTGGCTGCGCGTCAACGGCGCCACGCTGAAGGCGGAGCTGGATAGGCTGGTGGCGGACGTGGCGGATTGAAGCGATCGCCGGTGGGACAGCGCAATTAGTCGCTGTCGCACCCCGCGTATTCAGGTGCGATGAGCCAATTTGGGCCTAGCACCCGCAAACCCCCACCTTCACACATACCCCCCCCACGCATACACCCAGATGAAAACGTTAGGCAACCCCCCCCCCCCGGGGGCCCCGGCCGCGCGTTCCAGGGGGGTGGTGTTAGCCACC
>NZ_JALBWP010000008.1:0-301557 GCF_050026795.1 Rhodanobacter aciditrophus | reverse complement strand
CCCCCCCCCCGGCCCCCGCCCCCCCCCCCCCCCGCCCGCCCCCCGGCCCCGCCCCCCCCCCCCCCCCCCCCCCCCCCCCCGCCCCCCCCCCCCCCCCCCCCCCCCCCCCCCCGCCCCCCCCCCCCCCCCCCCCCCCCCCCCCCCCCCCCCCCCCACCCCCCCCCCGCCCCCCCCCCCCGCCCCCCCCCCCCCCCCCCCCCCCCCCCCGCCCCCCCCCCCCCCCCCCCGCGACCGCGTCGTCGACGCCGTCGGCGACCAGCGTGAGGCGGTGCGCGAACGCCTTGCGGCCGGCCGCGAGCGTCCACGCGGCGTCGGCGAGGTTCAGCGCGGGATGCGCGGCGAGGTGGTCGGCGAGGCGCGCCGCCGTTGCCGCCAGCGCGCCCGGCGTGCGCGCCGAAAGGCACAGCAGCTGCGGGCCCGTGGCGGGCGTCGACGCCTCCCGCGCCGGCGCCTCTTCCATCACCAGGTGCGCGTTGGTGCCGCCCACGCCGAAGGAACTCACCCCTGCGCGGCGCGGCGTGGGGCCGGCCTCCCAGTCGCACAACCGGTCGTTGACCACGAACGGCGAGGCGGCGAAGTCGATCGCGGGATTGGGCATGCGGAAATGCAGGCTCGGCGGCAGCTTCCGCTCGGCGAGCACCAGCGCGGTCTTGATCACGCCGGCGGCGCCGGCGGCGATCACCATGTGGCCCACGTTGCTCTTCAGCGAGCCGATGCGGCAGAAGCCGGTATCCGCCGTGCCCTGGCGGAACGCGCGGGTGAGGCCTTCCAGCTCGATGGGATCGCCGATCGGCGTGGCGGTGCCGTGCGTTTCCACGTAGCCGATGCTGCGCGGCGGGACGCCGGCGCGCGCCAGTGCCTGCGCCACCACCCGCGCCTGTCCTGTGCTGCTGGGCGCCATGAAGCTGGCCTTGCCGCCGCCGTCGTTGTTCACCGCGCCGCCGCGGATCACCGCGATCACCGGGTCGCCGTCGGCCAGCGCGTCGGACAGGCGGCGCAGCAGCACCACGCCGGCGCCGTCGCTGAACACCGTGCCGGCCGCCTGCGCGTCGAAGCTGCGGGTGTGGCCGTCGGGCGACAGCATGGTGCCTTCCTGGCCCAGGTAGCCGCTGCGCGGCGGGCAGGTGATCGCCACGCCGCCGGCCAGCGCCATGCCGCAGCGTCCGCCGCGCAGCGCTTCCACCGCCTCGCAGATCGCCACCAGCGAGGTGGAGCACGCGGTGTTGATGCTGAGCGTCGGGCCGGTGAGGTTGAGCCGGTGGGCGACGCGGCTGGCGACGTAGTCCTTCTCGTTGGCCAGCATCACCTGGAAGGCGCCGAAGCGCGCGACGAGGTCCGGCCGCGCAGCGAGGTGGTGCTGGAAGTAGGTGGCGTTGTGCATGCCGGCGAACACGCCCACCGGCATCGCGTCCGCGTCGGGCACGTGGCCGGCGCGTTCCATGCATTCCCAGCACAGTTCCAGGAACAGCCGCTGCTGCGGATCGGTGAGCTCGGCCTCGCGCGGCGGCATGCCGAAGAACCCGGCGTCGAACCGCTCCACGTCGTCGAGCACGCCACGCGCGCGCACGTAGGCGGGGTCGTCGCGCAGCGAAGCGGGGATCGAGGCATCCAGCTCGCCGTCGGCGAAGAACGTGATCGACTCGCGCCCCGCGCAGAGGTTGTCCCAGAACGCCTCCACGCTGGCGGCGCCGGGGAAACGCCCGGCCATGCCGATGATGGCGATGGGTTCGTCGCCGTCGTGCGCGGGCGCGTCCGGCACCGGCGCCGCGTCCGGCGCCTGCAGCGCGCGGGCAACGCCGGCGGGCGTGGGCGCGTCGAAGAACGCGGCTGGCGTGGGCGCCATGCCGCACTGTTCGCGGATGCGCAGCAGCGCCTGCAGCGCCAGCAGCGAGCTGCCGCCCAGCTCGAAGAAGTGGTCGTTGCGGCCGACTTCGTCGATCGCCAGCACCTCGGCAAAGGCCCGGCACGCGGCGGCTTCCAGCGCGCCCTGCGGCGGCACCCAGGGCTGCGCCCATTCGGGCCGGCGGCGGTCCGGCGCAGGCAGTGCGCGGCGGTCGAGCTTGCCGTTGCGGGTGACCGGCAGCGACGCCAGCAGCAGGCAGCGCGCCGGCACCATGTAGTCGGGCAGGCGCTGCGCGAGTCGCGCGCGCAGCGCGGGGGCGTCCGCGGCGCCGTCGGCCACGACGTAGGCCACCAGTTGCCGCTGGCCCGGCCGGTCCTCGCGCGCCAGCACCGCGCAGGCGCGCACGCCGTCGATCGAGCGGAGCACGGCCTCGATCTCGCCCAGCTCGATGCGGTGGCCGTGGATCTTCACCTGGTCGTCCAGCCGCCCGGCGAACTCCACCACGCCCTCGGGCAGCCAGCGCGCGCGGTCGCCGGTGCGGTACCTGCGCTCGCCGCTCGCCGGGTCGGTGACGAAGCGTTCGGCGGTGAGCCGCGGCTGGCCGCGGTAGCCGCGGGCCGGGCCCGCGCCGCCGATGTACAACTCGCCGACCACGCCCACCGGCACCGCTTCGCCGCGGGCGTTGAGCACGTGCAGCGTGGTGTCGGCGATCGGACGGCCGATGGGGATCGAGCGCACTTGCGCGGACAGCTCGCGCGGGATGGCCCAGGTCGCTGCGAAGGTGGTGCATTCGGTCGGGCCGTAGCCGTTGATGATGGCGGTGTCCGGCAGTGCCGCGAGGGCGCGCCGCACGTGCGGCACCGACAGGGCCTCGCCGCCGATCAGCAGCTGCCGCAACCCGTTGAGCCGGGACGGGTCCTCGTCCACCACCGCGTTGAACAGCGCGGCGGTGAGCCAGGCGATGCGCACCCGGTGCGCGGCGATGGTGGCGCCGAGGCCGCGCGCGCTGGGTACGCGCTCGTCGTGGATCACGCAGGTGCCGCCATTCAACAGTGCGGCCCAGATCTCGAAGGTGGAGGCGTCGAAGCCCAGCGGTGCGGCATGCAGCACGCGCGGTTGCCCGCCGAGGTCGACGTAGCGCACCTCGCGCACCAGCCGGATGATGCCGCGATGCAGGATTTCCACGCCCTTGGGCGTGCCGGTCGAACCGGAGGTGTACATCACGTAGGCCAGCGCATCTCCGCCGGTGCCCGGCGGCACCGCGTCGCCGGTCGCCTGTTCCAGCTGCGCCAGCGTCAGCAGCGGCACGCCGGGCCCGAGCGATGGCGCGGCCTGCGCCTCGCCGATCGCCAGCGCGGCGCCGGCGTCCGTGACGATGCGGGCCAGCCGCTCCGGCGGGTCGTGTGGGTCGAGCGGGAGATAGGCCGCGCCCGCCTTGAGGATGCCGAGCATGGCGGCGATGGCGTCGGCCGAGCGGTCGAGCAGCATGGCCACCACGGAGCCGGCCCTCGCGCCGGCGGCGGCGAGACCGGCGGCGATGCGCGCGGCGCGCTGGTCCAGTTCGGCGTAGCTCGTTTCGCCGCCGTTCCAGGCCAGGGCAGGAGCCGTGGCGTGGGTGCGCGCGATCTCGGCGAACAGTCCGTGCACGGTGTCCGCCGGATGTCGCGATCCGGCAGTGGCGTTCCACACGGTGTCGATGCGCTGCCGTTCCTGCGGATCGCAGGCCGTCACCGTCTCCAGTCGTTCCGCCGTGGCCAGCCCGGCGAGTACGCGATGCATGCAGGCCGCCAGCAGCGCGGCTGCCGCGGGGTCGAATGCCGCCAGGTCGTGGCGCAGGCGCAGGCTGGCCGATGCGTCCGTCGTGATCGACCAGGCGAGCGGCACCCGGCGTGATGCCTCGTGCTGCCATGCGCCGACCGGGCTGGGTTCGGCGTCTGCCTGCAGCGGCGCGGCGGCGCAGGCGTGCAGCCAGTCGTCGACTTCGGCCTGCGCCGGCACGGCGAGCACGCGGACGGCTGGCGGTGCCGGTTCCGGCATCGCCAGTGCGACGCTGTCGCGTCCGGTGAGGCGCGCCTCCAGCAGGGCGAGGGCGGCCTGGTACAGGCTGGCCGGATCGACGCCGGCCTGTGCGGCGCGACGCCCCAGCGCGGCCGGCAGCGACGGATCCAGCGGCAACGCCGCTTCGCCGACGCCGGTGCCGCGCGGGCCGGCGTAGGGGAGGGCTTCCGGCAGTCCCGGCGAGGCGTCTGGCATGGCGATGGCGCGTTCGTTTTCCATGGCGTTCACGATGATCGGGCGAGCGCGTACGGCTCACGGTCCAGTTGCGGCAGCGGAACGCCGGCGATGCGCGCGCGGCACCGGCGCAGCAGGGCGGCGGCACGGAACGCGGCCAGCAGGCCGGCATCCAGCCAGCGGCTGTGCCCGACCGGCGGCGGCTCCATGCCCCACGTGCGCAGCCGCTCGTGCGTCCGGTGCAGCAGCGCGTCGCGGCGCGTGGCGTCGGTGTAGTAGGTGCAGCTGACCGTCACCGATGGTCCGTCGCCGTTCTCCACCATGTGCGGACTGGTGGAGGGCATGTAGGCGCCGTCGCCGGGTTCGAGGTGGAAGACGTGCGCCCGCGCGCGCAGCGACTCGTCCCACTGCAGCCGATCGCGGCTGTGCGTGGCGTGGAACAGGTCGCGCGCCCGTTCGCTGGCGGCCGCGGTGTCGCGCGGGTCCCATACGTACAGCGTCTTGCGGCCGTGTACCTGCAGGATGAAGTTGTGTTCCTTGTCGAAATGGAACGGGGTGACCGCGCGCGGCGAGGTGACGAAGATCCAGCCGCCGCGATAGCCCATGCCGGGGTCGCGGCGTGCGACACCCGGGGCGACGCCATCCAGCACTTCGTCGACAAGGGTGCGGTAGAGCGGGTCGGCCTGCACGTTCAGCAGCGACATCCAGGCCTTTGCCTCGGCGATGCCGGCCAGGGTGGCCGCCGCGCCCGCGCGGTTGGGGTGCATGCGCGGCGCGGTGTTGAACGGGGTGCCCGCGACGGCGTCGTCGCTGTGCGTGCGCACGCTGCCGCGCGCGTCGAGACGCCGCCCCAGCTCCACCAGTGCGTCCATCTGCAGCAGCGGGTGCTGCATCAGCCGATGGCGCACCGGCATGATCTTCCACGGATCGAACGCACCCCAGTCGATCTGCACGACTGCTTCCTGGTGGCTCATGTCGTGGCCTCCGCGAGGTCGCCGGCATCGCCCGCGACCGCGCCCGGGCGGCGCGCCGCCCGATGCGGCGCGCGCGCCGGCCGCGCATCGCCGCCGGTGCGGCGGCGCCGCCTTGAACGGCAGCGGGGCGGCGCGCAGAATTCCGGATCGTCGCCGCTGGGGGATGCGCACGCATGGAGACGCGGGACACCGTGCTCGACGATCGCTACGAGACGGTCGAGGGTCACCTCGAGCGGGATCGCGGCACCGTCATCGGCATCTGGCGCGGCCACATCGGCTGGCAGGACCAGCTCGAGCGGATGTACGACGTCTTCTACCTGGATTGCCCGTTCGGACGTCCGCTGCTTCGGCTGCTGCGCCATCGTCCCAGCGGCGAGATCGTGGGCACCATCGGCGCCGGCCCGCGCCCCATGCTCTGGCAGGGGCGCGCATTGCAGGCTGCGGTGGTCAGCCATTTCGCGGTGTTGCCGACGCACCGCTCGCTCAAACCGGCACTGGGGCTGGCGCGCAGCATGGCGGCGGCCAGCCTTGAGCATTTCGAATTCGCCTACGGCCTGACCAATGCGCAGGGCGGTGCGGTCTGCCGGCGCGCCGGCTTCGGCGTGCCCGCACAGCTGCTGCGGCACGTGAAGCTGCTGCGCTACGGGAGCTACGCGCCGCGCGTGTTGCCCGGCCCGCTCGGCCGGGCCGGCGGCGCGCTGCTGGACGGTGCGGTCGCCGTGGGCCGGGGGCTGCGGGCGCTGGGTCGGCGTTCCGGCCTGCACGTGGTCTGGACCGACGCGGTCGATCCGCGCATGCCGGCCCTGTGGGAACGTTCCGGGCATGGCGACGGCCTGAGCACGATGCGCACCGGCGCGATGCTGGAGTGGCGCTTTCTCGGCTTGCCGGCGGTGCGCCGCCGCTTCCTGCTGGTGGCGCCCGCGCCGGGCGCGCCGCTGCTGGCCTGGTTCGTCTGCGAGACCAACGTGCGCGCACCCGGATTCATGACCGTGACCGATGCGTGGTTTGCCGGCGGCGTGGGGGGAGCCGATCGCCTTGCCATCCGGGAACTCTGCCGGATGGGTTATGAGGCGGGTTACCAGGCGATCGAAGTGCGCCTCGCCGTCACCCCGCCCGTGCTCCAGGCGTGGCGTGCGGAAGGTTTCGTGGTGCGCGGGCAGCAACCGCTGTTCGTCGCCGGGATGGATCCGTGCCGCGCGGGCGACCTCGGCGCCGGCATGTACGTGACCGACATCGAGCAGGATGGCTGAACGGCGCGTGCGCACGACCGGCGTCTCCATGGCGGCGATCATCCCTTGTACGGCTTCGGATAGCCGGGCACCGGCAGGCCGGACACCGGCGGCGGCCGCAGTGTCGGCTGCTGCACGCTGCCGCCGCTCACCGTGAAGCTGAGCACCCCGTGCACGCTGCTCACGGTGGAACCGCCCGGGGTCACCGTGACGGTCTGCCGGTTGCCGCTGGCGGCGGCGACGGTCACCGTGTAGCCGGCCGACGGAGCCAGGTCGGTGATCACGTGCAGTGCGGTCAGGTTGTCGACGGTGTAGCCGATCGTGCCGGCCAGTGGCGTGCCGGCGGCACCCGTGCTGCCGACCACCACCGCGTTGCCGTCCGGCGCCGCCAGCTGCACGCCGAGGATGCCGCCCTGGGTGACGGTCACCGGCTTGGCGCTGGCCACGCTGGACGACGACGCTGACAGGTCGAACACGGTCAGCCATTGCTGGCTGGCGCCAGCGACAGGCGAACGCACCTGCACCTGCCAGGCCTTGACCGGGTTGCTGGACGGGTACAGCGCCGCGGTGGAAAGCGTCGCGTTCTGCGGCAGCACGGTGATCATCGCGCCGGCGTAGCTGCCGCCATAGGTGATGTCGAGGCGATTGCCGCCGGCAGCGGCGGTGCCGGTGGCCGGGCTGGCCGGGAAGTGCCAGGCCAGGTATTGGTCGTAGCCCGCGCTGCCTGCCGTGGTGCGGTCGTAGACCACGAAGCGGTCCGGGCGCAGGTAGACCACCTCGCGCGCCCAGTTCACCACCGCCGGGCCGGCGGCGAAGCTGCGGTACATGTCCTGCAAACCGGTCGCCAGCACGTAGACGTAGCTGCTGCCGTCCTCGAACGCGGCCACCTTGGTGGTGGCCTGGTTGTCCGCGGTGGTGCTGGCGAACTGGCCGAACGGCTCGACCAGCGAGCCGTTGCCGAGGTTGCGGACGTAGAAGACGTTCTCTTCCTCGCGGTTGCCCGAGTAGACGTTGCCGCTGCTGAAGCTGCCGAAGTTGTCGTTGTAGACCAGGTCCTCGTCGGCGGTGCCGTTCGGGTTGTGCACCAGCCAGCCGGGGGCGTTGAGCAGCAGCGGCGTGCCGCCGCGTACCAGGGCGAGGCTGCCCTGGTCGAAGTATTCCTCGCCCTGTGCGGGATTGTTCGCGTAGGGGGCGGCGCGGAAGGACATCCAGACGGCGCCGGTGCCCCAGTCCGAGCGCGCCGCCACCGCGCCCAGCCCCGGGGCGAAGTACGACAGCGGCAGGCCGCTCACCGGCGCCGTCGCGCCGGCCGGGTCCAGCGCGAGGAAGCGCAGCCATTCGTCCGCGTAGCCGTAGCCGTTCGTGGCGGCGTCGACGTCGGCGAGGTACTGGCGGAAGATCGCCGTGTGCGGCGAGCCCCAGTAGGCGAGCGCGCCGAGCAGCTGCTGGAACAGGCCCACCTGGGTGGTGCCCGGCGGCTGGCCGTCGGAGTTCGAGTGGTTGGTGTCGCGGTCGTCGAAATAGGAGCGCGATGGCCAGGTGAAGTGCATCGCGTACTCGGCGCTGTCCAGCGGGAAGCTGTAGGGTGCGCCGGCGTGCACCAGGTCCTGGCCGGTGGCCGTCTTCACCTCGCGCAGCGGCGTGGTCATGTTGAGGATGCCCAGCGGGGCGTAGTTGGCGTAGCCCTCCGGCCAGCCGCCGCCCAGCAGGTGCTGCTGGTAGTACGGCTGCACGCGCTTGGCGAACTGGTTGTTCAGCCAGTCGTCCCACTCCGCCGGCCCCGAGGGGTTCTCGTCGTAGGTGGCCAGCGCGATGGCGGCCTTGGCGTGGAAGTAGCCCGCGTAGTAGTTGCTCTGCGGGTGTGCGTATTCGAAGTCGGCGCAGCCGTTGGGCGCCTCCCAGGCGGTGATCCAGGCGTTCGCGGTGGTGTAGACCTGCGTGCGCTGGGTCGGCGTCAGCAGGTCGTAGACCCAGTCGTAGCCCAGGCCCATGCCGACGCCGTAGAAGCGGATGCCGTAACCGCTGTCGGTGCAGGGCGGCTGTCCCTGGCTGCCGGAGGCGGACATCTTGAGCAGGATGTCGACCGCCTTGGCGCCGTAGTTGGCCGCCGCCGAGGCGTTGCTGGTCTTGAGCACCTGGTAGCACATGCCTTCGGCCAGCAAGGCGGTCACGTAGTCGCTGCCCTGGTAGCCCTGGCCGACGTTGGGCAGGTCCGGGTAGGCATTGCCGGAGGGGTATTCCACCGTGCCGCCGATGTAGGAGTCGCACTTCGCCTTGAGCGCCACCCATTGCGGGTTGGAGCTGGTGGCGCGCTGGCGCAGCGTGGTCAGCGTGGCGCTGTCCAGCAGCAGCCGCGGATGCGGCGCCAGCGTCGTGGCGGCCAGCGCCCGCACGCCGAAGGCGGCCGGAGCGGGTGCGGACGCGCCGTGCGGTTGCGTCGTCCGTGCGTCCACCAGGGTCAGCACGTGCGAGGGCCTGCATGGACCGGCGCCCGCCGGGATGGATTCCGCGAGGCCGCCGCCGCTATCGCAGGGCAGGGTCCGGTACGTCCACGCCAGGCTCTCCGACGATTGCCGCAAGGGTGGCTCGGCATCCGGCGCGCCCTGCGCCCGCCGTGCCGCCGGGGGGGCGGGCGCCGTCTGCATCCGTGCCGCTGCGGCAGGCGCGGATGCGGGGGGCGCATCGGGTTCAGCTGCCGGCGCCACGGCGGGTGCCGCCGTCCGGCTGGCCGGCACCGGCATCGCGGGTTGGGCACGGATCCGCACGATGGCCTGCGCCATCACCACTGCCGCCAGCAGCGCGGCCGCCGCAGCGAGCGCGACGCGCCAGCGCCAGCGACGGCCTGCGGCGGCCGACTCCCGCCCGCGCGGGGCGGGAGTGTCCGGGTGACCCGGCAAGCTTGGGCTCGGCATCGCGAATCCTCGCATCATGATGGATCCCGCCAAGCCAGCCCTGGCGGGTGCTCCCGGTCAGCGTGCGCCTCGACGGAACAGCACCACTTCGACCGTCTGGATCAGGATCAGCAGGTCGAACAGCAGGTTGTTGTTCTTGACGTAGTAGAGGTCGTACTTGAGCTTCTCGGCGGCGTCGTCCTCCGACGCGCCGTAGGGGTAGCGCAGCTGCGCCCAGCCGGCCAGGCCGGGTTTGAGGCAGTGGCGCAGGTTGTAGTAGCTGATCTTCCGCGCCAGGTCGGCGACGAACTGCGGCCGCTCGGGGCGCGGGCCGATGAAGCTCATTTCCCCCTTGAGCACGTTCCACAGCTGCGGCAGCTCATCGAGCCGCACCTTGCGGATGAAGCGGCCGACGCGGGTCACGCGGTCGTCGTCCTTGGCCGCCCAGCGCGCCACGCCGTCGCGTTCGGCGTCCGTGCGCATGCTGCGGAACTTGATCAGCCAGAAGGTCTTGCCGCGCACGCCCACGCGTTCCTGGCGATACAGGATGGGCTGACCGGCGCCCGATTCGACGCGAATGGCCAGCGCCGTCAGCAGCATCAGCGGCCAGGTCAGCGCCAGCACCAGCAGGGCCGCGGCGAGGTCGAAGCAGCGCTTGCTGAGCCGGCGCATCGGCGAGGCGTAGAAACCGCCGGAATAGACCAGCCAGGAGGGGTAGGTCAGCGACAGCTGCACGCGCCCGGATTCGCGCTCGAAGAAGGTGGTGAGGTCGGTTACCTCGATGCCAAGCTGCCGGCATTCGAGCAACTCGTCCATCATCAGGCTGCCGCGGCGGTCGTCCACGCCGACCACGATCTCGTCGATGCCGTGCCGCTCGGCCCATACGTCCAGCGGGGCGTCGGGCGTGACCAGCAACCCGGCGGGCACGTCGAGGGCTTCGCCGGGCCGGGGCACGAAGCCGACCACCACGAAGCCGCGCCGGTCGGAGCGACGGCGCATGCGGCTGTGGATCTGCGATGCGCGCGCGCCGCCGCCGAGCACCAGGATGCGCCGCTTGAACGCGTCCACCTCGACCAGCCGCAGGAACGCCGCGCGGAACGCGGTGACCGCCACGAAGCCCAATACCAGCGCGATGCCCAGCACGCCGCGGCCCACGTAGGCCTTCGGCAGCACGTAGTAGGCGACGACCAGGCCCAGGACGCCAAGCGCGAAACCGACCGCCTGGCGCGCCAGCAGGCCGAACCAGGTGACGCGCATGTGGGCCTGGTACTGGCCCATGGCAGCCAGGCCCAGCATCAGCATCAGGGCGAACATCAGTGCGCGTGCGGGCAGGTGGCCCAGTTCGTCGATGCTGCCGAAGCGCAGCCAGATGGCCACGGCCAAGGACGCGCAAAGCAGGAGCAACTCCGCCACCGCCAGCAAGAGCAGCCAGCGCGTGGATTGTGTGTGCATGAACCGCAGCATTCCCTTCCCCCTCCCCAGGCTTCCGGTGCCTGCGGGCGATGAAGAGTAGCAATGCGGTGAGCCGGTGTCCATACCATGTGTGTGACGATGACGCAATACATGTTTTGCGAAATACATCACAAAATGAGAATGAAATACTCAGAAATCGCATCCGGATGCACTGGCCGGGCTCCGGTCGCGGGCGGAGGGCTGCCGGCAGCCCGGCGGCGCTTGCATGTGGACGAGGCGGGGCGGGCCAGCGCTGGGGGAGGG
Organism: Rhodanobacter aciditrophus; assembly: GCF_050026795.1. Classification (NCBI taxonomy): domain Bacteria; kingdom Pseudomonadati; phylum Pseudomonadota; class Gammaproteobacteria; order Lysobacterales; family Rhodanobacteraceae; genus Rhodanobacter; species Rhodanobacter aciditrophus. The sequence goes on along the minus strand of NZ_JALBWP010000008.1, from coordinate 290,672 downwards.
CTGGGCGGGTGCGGGCTGTTGCGGCCTGGCCAATATCCCGGCGCAACCCCGCGTTGCGTCCGCGGCCGCCTTGCGGCGGTGCATGGCATGGCGCCGGGCGGGGGAGTCCACGCCAGCGAAAGCGAGGGTGGAGCCGCACGTCGCCGTCTGGCGCTCATGCGATGGCTCTGGTCCGTTTACTTCACGCGCGCGGCATCGCCTCGTCGGGGGATGGACGTCCACGCCCCGCCCTGTAACTCAAGGGGCACGGATCTGGCGTGCGCGGGGCGCCGCATCCATCCATGGACCCTCCCCAGCTGCCGTCGTCCTGCCCCGGGCCGTGCGCAAGCAGCCCCTGGCGCGGGATCGCATGGAGATGTTGAGCGGTTGCTCAGGACGTCTTCTGTCGCGCGATGAAGCCCAGATACCACGGCATCGCCTCGCCAAGGCCCTGGACCAGGGTGTGCGTGGGCGCGTAGCCCAGGTGCGTCGCGGCGCGGCTGATGTCGGCCAGCGAGTGGCGCACGTCGCCGGCGCGGAATTCGCGGTGGACCGGTGGGCGGTCGTAACGCACGTTCTCGGCCGCCAGCTGCTGCACCAGCCCCTCGAACAGCTGGTTCAGGCTGGTGCGCTGGCCCACCGCCACGTTGTAGACCAGGTCGCGGTGCTCCTCGGCCGCGAGCGCGGCAAGCAGGTTGGCCTGCACCGCGTTGGCGACGTGGCAGAAGTCGCGTGTGGTCTCGCCGTCGCCGTTGATGAACACGTCCTCGCCGCGGATCATGGTGGCGATCCACTGCGGGATCACCGCGGCGTAGGCACCTTCGGGGTCCTGCCGGCGACCGAACACGTTGAAGTAGCGCAGCCCGATCGACCTGAAGCCGTAGCAGCGCGCGAACACCTCGGCATAGATCTCGTCGAACAGCTTGGTCGCCGCATAAGGCGACAGCGCGCGGCCGATGCGGTCCTCCACCTTGGGCAGGCTGGGCTCGTCGCCGTAGGTGGAGCTGGAGGCGGCATAGGTGAAGCTGGCCACGCCGGCGTCGCGCGCGGCCACCAGCATGTTGATGAAGCCGGTGGCGTTGGCCGCATGGGTGGCCAGCGGGTCCTCGATCGAGCGCGGCACCGAACCCAGCGCCGCCTGGTGCAGCACGTGGCGCACGCCGGCACAGGCACTGCGGCAATCCGCCGGTTCGCGGATGTCGCCCTCGATGAAGCGGAAGCGCGACCATGCCTCCGGGCCGGCCAGCCGTTCCACCTCGTCGAGGTTGCGCCGGTGGCCGGTGGCGAAGTTGTCCAGGCCCACCACGTGCTGGCCCAAGCCCAGCAGCGCCTCGACCAGGTTGGAGCCGATGAAGCCGGCGGCGCCGGTGACCAGCCAGGTGCCCGATCCGGCGCGCACCCGCGCCTGCAGGGCGGCCGGCAGCAGGGCGTCGAGCGTGGCCATCACAGCCTCCCGTCCACGGCGTCGCGCGGCAGCACGTACTTCACGTCGTAGACCACCGACGAGGGTTTGCCGTAGGCGCGCACGCCGTCCGCGCCCAGCGCCACGAACTGCTTGTGGCCCACCGCCACGATCACCGCGTCGTAGGCGCCGGCCGGCGGTTCGGCCAACGGGGACAGGCCGTATTCGTGCTCGGCCTCCGCCGCATTCACCCAGGGATCGTGCACGTCCACCGCGGCGTTGTAGCCGCGCAGCGCCTGCACGATGTCGACCACGCGCGTGTTGCGCAGGTCCGGGCAGTTCTCCTTGAACGCCAGGCCCAGCAGCAGCACGCGCGCGTTCACCGGGTTGATGCCCTTGCGCACCATCAGCCGGATCACTTCGCCGGCGATGTACGGCCCCATGCCGTCGTTGGTGCGCCGGCCGGCCAGGATCACGTCGGGGTGGTGGCCCACTTCCTGTGCCTTGTGGGTGAGGTAGTAGGGGTCGACACTGATGCAGTGGCCGCCGACCAGGCCGGGGCGGAACGGCAGGAAGTTCCACTTGGTGCCGGCCGCCTCCAGCACCTCCAGCGTGTCGATGCCCAGCTTGTTGAACAGGATCGCGAGGTCGTTGACCAGCGCGATGTTGAGGTCGCGCTGCGTGTTCTCGATCACCTTGGCCGCCTCCGCCACCTTGATGCAGCTGGCGCGATGCGTGCCGGCGGTGATGATCGAGCCGTACAGGCGATTGACGAAATCCGCCACTTCGGGCGTGGAGCCGGAGGTGACCTTGAGGATGCCGGTGACGCGGTGCTGCTTGTCTCCCGGATTGATCCGCTCGGGGCTGTAGCCGGCGAAGAAGTCCCGGTTGAAGACCAGCCCGGAGCCCTCGGCGAGGATCGGTACGCACACTTCCTCGGTGCAGCCGGGGTAGACCGTGGACTCGTACACCACGATGTCGCCCTGCTTCAGCACCTTCGCCAGCGTCTGGCTGGCCTTCACCAGCGGGGTGAGGTCGGGCCGCTTGGCCTGGTCGATCGGCGTGGGCACGGTGACGATGTAGACGTTGCAGGCGCGCAGGTCGTCCAGCACGGCCGAGTAGCGCAGGCGCGTGGCGGCGGCCAGCTCGGCGGCGTCCACTTCCAGCGTCTGGTCGCTGCCGCCGCGCAGCTCGTCGATGCGTGCCTGGTTGATGTCGAAGCCGAGCGTGTCGTAGTGCTTGCCGAACTCCACCGCCAGCGGCAGGCCGACATAGCCCAGGCCGATGATGCCGATCCTGCTGTCTTCCAGATTCCGCATGCGGGCGCCTCCAGTCTGCTGGCCAACGTGCGGCCGCCTGACGGCGGCCGGGACGGGAGGCGGTGATGTGCGCGGCTGCGGGCAAAGCCGCATGCTGCCGACGCGGATCAAGCGCGCGAGTGCGTGCCACCGGCGCAGCCGGCACCTCCTCGACGCATCGTAGCGGCTGCGCAGCTCCTCCGCACTGCGGTGGATCAACACCAGTCATCTACGGGCAGGGTATGTGTTGACGCCGTATTGACGGCACGATCGTCGCCGGTTTCAGGCGCAGGCGGGGTCTTGCAGCCGGTGTTTCAGGGCATCGTCGCTCGCCGGCATCGGTGCGGCACTGGCCGAGCGCTGCAGCATCGCCGCGAGCGCCGACGGCACCGGCAGCGGCCGCCCGACGAGCGGCTCCACCACCTGGTCGAATTTCGCCGGGTGCGCGGTGGCGACCACGGCCCAGGGGCGCGTGTCGCCCCGTTCGCGCAAGCGGTCGAGCAGATGCACGGCGGTGGCGGTGTGCGGGCAGAACACCTCGCCATGCGTGTCGGCATGCATGGCAATCGTGTGACGGATCGTGGCGTCGTCCACGCTTTGCGCGTGCAGCGCCTGGCGCAGCACCGCGTCGTCGCCGCCGAAGGTCCAGCGCAGGCGCTCGAAGTTGCTGGGCGCCCCCACGTCCATCGCGTTGGCCAGCGTGGCGACGGCTTCGCGTGGCGCATAGTCGCGGCCGGCGAAGAACTCGGGCACCGTGGCGTTGGCGTTGCAGGCCAGTCGAACCTCGCCCACCGGCAGCCCCATCGCGCGCACCCACAGGCAGGCCAGGGCGTTGCCGAGATTGCCGGTGGGCACGATGAAGTCCAGCGGCGCGCCGTGCTCGCGCCACCAGCCAAGCGCGGTGTGCGCGTAGTAGCTCATCTGCGGCAGCAGGCGCCCCAGGCTGATGCTGTTGGCGGAGCTGAGCGGCACGGTGTGCTGCAAGCCGGCGTCGTTGAGTGCCGCCTTCACCATGCGCTGGCAATCGTCGAAACGCCCCGCCACGCGCAGCGCCCGCACGTTGTCGCCGAAGCAGCCGAGCTGGTGCGCCTGCCGTGGCGAGACCAGTCCGTCCGGATACAGGATCACCACACGCACATGCGGCTGCCGATGGAAGGCCGCACCCACCGCCGCGCCGGTATCGCCCGAGGTGGCGACCAGGATAGTGAGCGGACGTTCGTCCGCGCGCGGCAGCCGGCGCAGGCAGGCGGCCAGGAAGCGCGCGCCCACGTCCTTGAACGCCGCGGTGGGGCCGTGGAACAGCTCCAGCACCTGCGCATCGCGATGCGGCAGCGCGCGCAACGGCACCGGGAAATCCAGCGCCTCGGCACAGATCGCTGGCAGCTCGTCGGCCAGCCGATCGCCCGCGAAGAACGGCGCGAGCAAGGTGGCGGCGGTGTCGGCCAGGGAGCCGCGCGGATCGAAATCCGCCGGCGCAGCTGTCGGCAACCGCTCCGGCACATACAGCCCACCATCCGGCGCCAAACCCGCAGCGACGGCTTCACTCAAGGTGGCAGCTGGCGCGCGACCGCGCGTACTGAAATAACGCAGCGACTCACTCATGACCCATGTCCCCCGTGCGCGATGGCTTGCTTTCCTCAGCTCCCGGATACGGCGCAGTGTGGACGTATCGTGTATCGCGTAGACGGGAGCAGCTCCAAAGTCCTCGACACGTCCTGCTTGTAGTGTCGGCGTATTGAACGAGGCCATTTCCCTTGGCTACTTCTCTTGGCTCCGGGCATCCTGCCCTTCGCCCTTCGGGCCAGCATCGCTGTTCGCCACCGCTCCCGGCGTTGGCGTGGGCCAGCAAAGAGAAGTGGCTCGGGCGTCGGCAGGCGACCGAAAGCCCGCCGCAGGCGAGCCGGGTTGCAGAAGCGAACGGTCGTCGCGAGCATCCGACTCCCACCCCGACCATCCCCCCGAAGCGAAGCGGGAGATGAAGCGCGCGGCTCATGCCTCCATCTCGTCGTCCACCAGCGCCGCCGCCGGCCCGTCGATCGGTGCGACAAACGCGTCGCTGTCCAATCCGGCCTCGGCAAAGGCTGCCTGCATCGCGACAGAGGCCGCCACGGCCTCGGCGCGATGTTCGAACCAGCCGAACACGCTGGGGCCGCCTCCCGAGATGCTGGCGCCCAGCGCGCGATGGTCGAGCGCCGCCTGCTTCACGCGGGCGAAGTTCGGCACCAGCGGTGCGCGGCGCGGTTCCACCAGCACGTCCTTCAGCCCATCGCGCACCAGTGCAGCGTCGCCGCGGAAGCAGCCGGCCAGCAGCAGCGCGAGGTTCGCGCTCTGCGCCACGAATTCGCCCAGCGCATAGTTGCCGGCCAGCGCGGCACGCGCCCGGCGCGTTTCCAGCACGAAATGCGGATGTACCAGCGCGCAATGCCAGTCGGCAGGCACCGGGATGCGCAGCAGCCGGTCGTGCGTGGACAGCGCCAGGCCGCCGACCAGCTGCGGGCCCACGTTGTCGCCGTGGCGTCCGCCGCTGGCCACCGCCTCGCCGTCCATGGCGAAGCCGTACAGCGCCTCGCGCGGCAGCGGTGTCTCCAGCAGCGCGTTGGCGGCGACCAGCGCCGCCACGCAGGAAGCCGCCGAGCCGGCCATGCCCGAGCCCAGCGCGATGCCCTTGTACAGGGTGATTTCGAAGCCGTGCTGCAGTCCCAGTGCCTTGCGCAGCGCGAGCAGCGCGGCGCCGGCGGTATTCGCACTGGCGTCGGTGGGCAGCGCGGTCGTGCAGCCGTGGATCGCCGCGATGCGCACGGTGGGCGCGTCGATGCGGCGCACTTCGGCGCGGTCGCCCGCGCCGGCCATGCTGTGGCCGAGGATGTCGAAGCCCACGCCGACGTTGCCGACGCAGGCGGGGGCGAAGGCGGTGGCGTGGTCGAGGCGTGGTGATCGTGCGCGCATGGGTTCCTGCAACGGGGCGAGGGCGTCGGCGTGGGCGCTCATGCCTGCACCCCCAGCGAGTCGGCGATGCGCAGCAGGTCGGCGAACACGCCGGCCGCGGTGACCTCGGGCCCGGCGCCGGGGCCTTGCACCTGCAGCGGATTATCGCAGTAGCGGCGGGTGGTGAACTGCACCACGTTGTCGGTGAGCCGGCTGTGCGCGAAGGCATGCGTGGCCGGCAGCACCGCCAGTTTCACGCTGGCGTGGCCGTGGCGGTCGAGGCTGGCGACATGACGCAGCACACCGCCTTCGGCGCGTGCCGCGGCGAGTTTCGCGGCCAGCGGCGCGTCGAGTTCGTCGAGGCGCTGCATGAATTCATCCGGCGACAGGGCGGCCAGCGCGGCCGGCACCAGGCTCTCCACCGCCACGTGTTCCAGCGACAGCGGCCAGCCGGCCTCGCGGGCCAGGATCACCAGCTTGCGCGCCACGTCGAGGCCGGACAGATCCTCGCGCGGATCGGGCTCGGTATAGCCCAGCGCGTGCGCCTCGCGCACCAGTGCGGAGAACGGCTGGCGGCCGTCATGGCGGTTGCACAGCCATGCCAGCGTGCCGGAGAACATGCCGTCCACGGCGAGCAGCTCGTCGCCGGTGTCGAGCAGGTCGCGCAGGGTCTGCACCACCGGCAGGCCCGCGCAGACGGTGGCCTCGTAGCGGAAGCGCGCGCCGCCCGCGCAGGCGGCGCGGATCGCCTGCCAGCGTTCCAGCGGACCGCTGCCGGCCAGCTTGTTCGGTGTCACCACGTGCAGTCCGGCGGCCAGCCAGCGCGGATAGTGCGCGGCTACCGCCTCGCTGGCGCTGCAGTCGATCAGCAGCGCGTGACGCCCCTCCGCCTCGTCGCCGCGCACGTGCGCGACGAACGCATCCAGATCGTTCGGCCGCCAGATCTGCGCGCCGCCGTGGCGACCGTTGAGTTCGGCGTCGTCGCAGTCCAGCCACATGCGCTTGCTGGCCACCACGCCGCACAGCTTCAGTTCCAGCGCAAGGTCGCGCGCCAGCCGCGGTTGCGCCGCACGCAGCTGTTCCAGCAAGGCGCTGCCGACCCGGCCGGGGCCGATCACGCCCACCGCCAGCGTGCGCCGAACGGTGGTGCCGGCGCGCGGCACCGCCAGCGGTGGCAGGGGATGAAGCGGGACTTGCTCGGGTGCACAGGTGATCACGACGGCCTCTCCGTTGGAGGCCCGTCCTGTCTGGCGCGTCGGTGTGTGCCGGCCCGCCTCGTCGAGGGCGGGCCGTTGCGTGGGAAAACTCAGCTACGCACGACACTCCGCCCGGACCGGGTACCGGTACCGGTGGTAATCGTGGTGGTAATGCTGCTGGCGATGTCGCCCGCGCACGACGGCATGCGCCCGGCGGCAGCCGGAGCGGAAATCATGCGGACGAGGGCGGAAAGCGGCGACATGGCACTGACACTAAGGCCGATGTTGCACTGCAGTCAACAGGTGCATTTGCAACTGTTCCGCGATGCCGGCAGCGGCACGCCACCGCGGCAGGTTGTCGCGATGGTCCGTTTTCGCGGTCCGGTGGGGGCATGCGTAACTACAATGGCGGGAATGAACTTCCCCCTCCCCTTGCGCTGGCTGTTCCGCGCCGGCGTCGTGTTGCTTGCGTCCGGCACCGGTGCGGCAGTCGCCGCGACGGACGTTCCCGATTCCATGCAGCAGCGCGTGGCGGCCTGTGCCAGCTGCCACGGTGGCCACGGCGAAGGCCTGCCGGGCGACGCGAAAGTGCCGCGCCTGGCCGGCAAGCCGGCCGGTTACCTGCTGCAGCAGCTCGAGTCCTTCCAGGCCGGCCAGCGCCACCACGCGGCGATGGAATACGTGGTGCGCCAGCTGAGCCCGGACTACCTGCGCCAGATCGCGGACTACTTCGCCGCGCAGCAGGTGCCGTACCGCAGGCAGCCGGTGCCCGCGGTATCGGCGGCGGCACTGCGGCGCGGCGAGCTGCTGGTCCGCCATGGCGACCCCAGCCGCGGCGTGCCGTCCTGCGAGAGCTGCCACGGCGGCACGCTGACCGGCGTGGAACCGATGGTGCCGGGCCTGGCGGGCCTGTCCTACGCCTACATCGACGCCCAGCTCGATGCGTGGCGCACGCACCAGCGCCTCACCGATGGCCCCGGCTGCATGGTGGTGGTGGCCAATCGCATGAGCGGCGACGACGTGGTCGCGGTGGCCGCATGGCTGGCCGGCCAGCCGCCGCCCGCCGACATGCGTCCCTTGCCAGCCGACGCGCAGCGCGAGCCGCTGCCGGGCTGGTGCGTGCTGGGCAAGAACGGGGTGAGTCCATGAAACGCTGGTGGCGACGCGGCATCCTGGTCCTGGTGCTGTCCGGGGCGGCACTGCTCGGTTGGTGGTTGCTCGCGCCCGGTCGCGTGCGCCAGGCGCCGGCCGCGCAACTCGAGGCCGAGGCCGCGAAGCTGCGCGATCCCGCACTGGTCGCGCGCGGCGATTACCTCGCGACGGTGGGCGACTGCGCCGCCTGCCACACGGCGCGCGGCGGCCAGCGCTATGCCGGCGGCCGCTTGCTGGCCACGCCATTCGGCGATGTGCCCGCGCCCAACATCACGCCCGACGCGGACACCGGCATCGGCCGCTGGAGCTTCGAGGACTTCTGGCGCGCGCTGCACGAAGGCAAGGGCCGCCGCGGCGAACCCTTGTACCCGGTGTTCTCCTACACCTCGTTCACCCGGGTGACCCGCGACGATGCGCTGGCGATCTTCGCCTACCTGAAGTCGCTGCCGCCGGTGCACCAGCCCGACCGCGAACCGGGCCTTGCGTTTCCCTACAGCGTGCGCAGCAGCCTGCTGGCATGGCGCGCGCTGTACTTCACGCCGGGCGTGTACCGGCCCGACCCGGCCAGGTCGCCGCAGTGGAACCGTGGCGCCTATCTCGTGCAAGGCCTGGGCCACTGCAACGAATGCCACACCGCGCGCAACGCCTGGGGCGGCATGGACAAGGACCACCGGCTCGCCGGCGGCACGATCCCGGCGCAGGACTGGTATGCGCCGGATCTCGGCACGCAGACGGGCGGCGGCCTGGCGGGCTGGAGTGGCCAGGACATCGTCGACTTGCTCAAGACCGGGCAGTCCTCGAAGGGCGCGGCGTTCGGCCCGATGGCCGACGTGGTGCGGCACAGTACGCAGTACATGAGCGATGCCGACCTTCGGGCCGTGGCGGCCTATCTGCAGGCCTTGCCATCGCGCGGGCCGGCGCCCGCGCCTGCCGCGTCCGCGCCGGCGGCCAGCCATGCACAGGGCGGCGAACTCTACGCGCGGCAGTGCGCCGCCTGCCACGGCAAGCAGGGCGAGGGCGTGCCCGGCGTCTACCCGCCGCTGGACGGCAACAGCTCGGTGACCGGGCCCACCGCCACCAACGCGGTGCGCAGCGTGCTGCTCGGCGGCTTCGCGCCGGCCACCGCCGGCAACCCCCGGCCGTATTCGATGCCGCCGTTCGCGCAGCAGCTGAGCGACGAGGAAGTGGCGGCGGTGGTCAACTACATCCGCCAGTCCTGGTCGAACCGTGCCGGCGCGGTGTGGCCCGCTGAGGTGGGCCGCCTGCGCCACACGCCGGTGGACTGAGTCTTTGCTCCTCGGAGGCTCCACCCGGCCCTTGCGGAAAATTCCGGCTCCGGCATGTGCCGGTGCAGGGCTGCGCGAATCGGCCGCCTGCCGCGGGCGATTCGCGGCCAGCCGTCCGCGGCCGGGCCGCGGGGCTGGACATCCACCGCCGCTCAGCGGCCTGCCAGGTGCCGGCGATGGAGCAGCACGAGCAGTCCGAGCAGCGCCAGCGCGGTGAATGTGGCGCCTGCCAGGAACGTGGCCGGCGGGCCGATGCGCTGCCACAGTTCGCCGGCCAGCACGCTGGCCAGCAGCAGGGTCACGCCGCACACCAGGTTGAACATGCCGAACGCGGTGCCGCGCAGCGAACCCGGCGCGGCGTCGGCGATCAGCGCGGCCAGCAGGCCCTGGGTCATGCCCATGTGCAGCCCCCACAGCATCACGCCGACGGCCAGGCCGGGCAGGCCGCCGGGCAACGCCAGCACCAGGTCGGCGAGCACCAGCACGCCGAAGCCGGCGGCCAGCAGCGCCCCGCGGTCGACGCGATCGGCGAGCCGCCCGAACGGGTAGGCGGCCAGCGCATAGACCACGTTCATCAGCACCAGCACCAGCGGCATCCACATCAGCGCAAGCCCCAGTTCCTGCGCGCGCAGCACGAGAAACGCCTCGCTGAAGCGCGCCAGGGTGAACACCCCGGCCACCGCCACCACCCACCAGTAGCGCGCCGGCAGGCGCGCCAACTCGGCGCGCGCCAGCGGCATGCGCGCCGGGCGTGCGGTGGTCCTGCGCGGCGCCTCGCGCACGCCGAGCGCGATCAGCGCGAACGCGCCGACCGCCGGCAGCACCGCCACCCAGAACACCAGCGGGATGTCGTCCCTGCCCAGCCACATCAGCGCGATCGCCAGCAAGGGGCCGAGGTAGGCGCCGGTGGTGTCGAGCGACTGGCGCAGTCCGAACGCCGCGCCGCTCATGCCCAGCGGCACCAGGTCGGCGATCAGCGCGTCGCGCGGCGCGCCGCGGATGCCCTTGCCGACGCGGTCGACGAAGCGCGCCGCCAGGATCCAGCCCACCGATTGCGCCAGCGGGAACACCGGCTTGGTCAGCGCCGCCAGGCCGTAGCCGATCGCGGCCAGCAGCTTGCGCCGGCCCAGCCAGTCCGACAGCGCGCCGGAGAACACCTTGATGATCGACGCGGTCGATTCGGCGATGCCCTCGATGAAGCCCACCGCCAGCGTCGAGATGCCGAGCGTACCCACCAGGTACACCGGCAGCAGCGCGTGGATCATCTCCGAGGAGATGTCCATCAGCATGGAGACGAAGCCCAGCGCCCAGATGCTGCGCGGGATGCGCCACGGACCGGGGCGCGGGTAGCCGTTCATGTCGTGCTGGCGGGCGCCCATGGCCGCGTGCTCAGCGCGACAGGTCGATCGCGTAGGTGGCGGTGCCGTCGCCGTGATCCTTCAGCTCGCGGACATGATCCAGCCCGTCGGACTTCGCGATGCCGGCCTTGCCGCTGGCGCTGGTGAACACCACCGGGCCGGCGGTCTGGAGCTTGGCGAATCGCCAGGAGCGGGCGGGCAGGTCGCGTGCGCCGATCGCGCGATGCCTTTCGATCCAGCGCGCCACGATCTCGCGCGTGCCGTCGGGCGCGGCCAGCACGATGTTGCTGCCGTCGAGGCCGGGAAAGCGGCCGCCGCCGCTGGCGCGGTAGTTGTTGGTGACCATGATGAAGGGCTGGTCGGGCCGCACCGGCTTGCCCTCGTAGGTGAGCGACACGATGCGCTGGCCCGCCGGTTTCGAGACGTCGATGACGTAATGGATGCCGCCCTGCATCTGGTCGAAGTTGAAGCCGGGGAAGTGCGTGTTGATCAATGCCTGCGGCGCGTTCTTCGCCGGATCGATGTGCTGGAAGCGCCTGGCGGATTCCTCCAGCCAGGCCTTCACGCCGGCGCCGTCGGTCCGCACCGCGGCGAGCGTGTTCGGGTAGAAGTAGAGATCTGCCGCGCTGCGCAGGGTGAGCGGACCGGGTGCCACGTCGGTGTAGTCGTCCGGGCCGCCGAAGCCGGTGCGGAACGCGGCGGCGGCGGAGAGCACGGGCACGTTCGCGAGCTCCGGATGCAGGCGCGGCAGCTCGGTGCGCACGTAGTCGCGTTGCGCGGCGTTGACCACGGCCAGCGCCGTCATGTCGCCCTCGTCGGCGAAATAACTGGACAGCCGCAGTTCGCTGCGGCCGATCGGCGTGTTCACGTAGGCCACCGCGGCTTGCTGCACCTTGGCCACCAGCGGCGCGATGGCGGGGTCGGACGCCACGCAGCTGGCGGCGTCGCCAGGCTTGCTGCAGATCGGCCGCACCTCGCTGTGCGTGCGGCCCTTGTCGACTATCCAGCGTCCGTCCCGGCGATCCAGCGCCAGCTCGACGACGCCCAGGTCCTTGCCGAAGAAGCCGCCCATCACCGCGGGTACGCCGCGCACGAAGCCGCGCACGTCGTCCACGTCCTTCATGTGCGCGAAGCGCGGGCCGGGGAATTCGGTGTGCGAGTGGCCGAGCAGCATCACGTCGATGCCTGGCACGCCGGCGAGGTGCCAGCCGGCGTTCTCCATTGCGGGTGTGTACGGCGCGGTGTCGAGGCCGCCGTGCACGATCGCCACCACCAGGTCGGGATGCTGCGCCTGGATCTGCGGCAAGTACTTCTTCGCCGCCTCCACCACGCCGTCCACCGTGACCTTGCCGGCGAGGTTCTGCCTGTCCCACTCAAGGATCGGCGGCGGGGTGAAGCCGACGATAGCCACGCGCAGCGGCACGTTCTCCGTCCGACCGTCCGGCAACTGCACGGCGATGGGTTTGCTGACGATGGTCCACGGCCTGAAGATCGGCGCGCCGTCGCGCGCGCTGTCCACGTTCGCCAGCACCAGCGGGAAATGCGGGCCGTCGCAGCGCCCTCGCGCGCCGCCGTCCACGTCCATCGGCGTGCCGGTGACCTGCGAGAGCCAGCCCAGCCCGTAGTTGAACTCGTGGTTGCCGATGGTGCCGCCGTCGTAGCCGACCGCATCCATCGCGCGGTAGATCGCCAGCTCGCGGTCGCAGGGCATCTTCTGCACCTGCGCCTGCCAGTCGGCCAGCACCGAGCCCTGGATGGTGTCGCCGCTGTCGAACAGGAAGTGGTTCGGGAACTCCTTGCGCGCCGCGCCGATCAGGGTGGCGGTGCGGTCGAAGCCCAGCGTGGGGTCGGCCTTCTGCTTGTAGTAGTCGTAGCCGAGGATGTTGGAGTGGATGTCGGTGGTTTCCAGGATCGCCACCGTGGCGTGCGTGCCGTCGGGCAGGGCGGGTGTGCGCACGGGTTGCCGGGCGCAGCCGGCGAGCAGGGCGGTGGCGAGCAGGGCGAGGCTGGTGCGACGAGGGAACATGACGGGATCGCATATGTGCATGAAGCCGGCACGCTAGCAGAACGATGTGACGAACGGGCAGGCCGCACCGCATCGCGACTGGAGCGATGCCGGTGCGATGCGCTGCGGCATGACGCGGCGCTTTGCCGCCCACGCGGGAAACCGCGACAATGGCGCGCTGGCTTCGCGCCATTCCCCCATCGCCGTCAGAGAGTCCCGCCGACCATGTCCGACACGCCGAAGATCATCTACACCCTCACCGACGAAGCGCCGTTCCTCGCCACGGCGTCGCTGCTGCCGATCGTGGAGGCGTTCGCCGCCACCGCGGGCATCGCGGTGGAGACGCGCGACATCTCGCTGGCCGGACGCATCCTGGCGCAGTTCCCGGACCGCCTCAAGGACGGCCAGAAGATCGGCGACCACCTCGCCGAGCTCGGCAAACTGGCCACCACGCCGGACGCGAATATCATCAAGCTGCCGAACATCAGCGCCTCGGTGCCGCAGCTGAAGGCGGCGATCAAGGAGCTGCAGGCGCAGGGCTACGCGCTGCCGGACTACCCGGACACGCCGCAGAACGACGCCGAGAAGGACGCCAAGGCGCGCTACGACAAGGTGAAGGGCAGCGCCGTGAACCCGGTGCTGCGCGAAGGCAACTCCGACCGTCGCGCGCCGCTCTCGGTGAAGAACTACGCGCGCAAGCATCCGCACAAGATGGGCGCGTGGAGCGCGGATTCGCGGACCCACGTGGCGCACATGGACGACGGCGATTTCTACGGCAGCGAAAAGTCCGTGGTGGCGGACGCGCCGACCGCGGTGAGGATCGAATGGTTCGGCAAGGACGGCTCCGGCAAGGTGCTGAAGGAAAAAGTCGCGCTGAAGGCCGGCGAGGTCCTCGACGCGGCGGTGATGTCGCGCCGCGCGCTGGCCGCCTTCATCGACGCGCAGGTCGCCGACGCCAAGGCCAGGGGCGTGCTGTTCTCGGTGCACCTCAAGGCCACCATGATGAAGGTCTCCGACCCGATCATGTTCGGCGTGGTGGTGGGCGAGTTCTACAAGGACGTGCTGGCGAAGCACGCCGACGCGCTGAAGCAGGCCGGCTTCGACGCCAACAACGGCATCGGCGACCTGTACGCGCGCCTCGGCAGCCTGCCGGTGGAGACGCAGGCGGCGATCAAGGCCGACATCGCGGCCGAGTACGCCAGGCGCCCGCAGCTGGCGATGGTGAATTCCGACAAGGGCATCACCAACCTGCACGTGCCTTCGGACGTGATCATCGACGCCTCGATGCCGGCGATGATCCGCGACTCCGGCAAGATGTGGGACGCCGAAGGCAAGCAGCAGGACACCAAGGCGGTGATCCCCGACCGCTGCTACGCCGGCGTGTACCAGGCGGTGATCGAGGACTGCAAGGCGCACGGCGCCTACGACCCCACCACGATGGGCAGCGTGCCCAACGTGGGCCTGATGGCGCAGGCGGCCGAGGAATACGGTTCGCACGACAAGACGTTCCAGATCGCCGCCGACGGCGTGGTGAAGGTGATCGACGAGTCCGGCAAGGTGCTGCTGCAGCACGAGGTGGAAGCCGGCGACATCTGGCGCGCCTGCCAGACCAAGGACGCCCCGGTGCAGGACTGGGTGAAGCTCGCGGTGAGCCGCGCGCGGCTGTCGAGCACCCCGGCGGTGTTCTGGCTGGATCCGCAGCGCGCGCACGACCGCGAGATCATCAAGAAGGTCGAGCGTTACCTCAAGGACCACGACACCGCAGGCCTCGACATCCGCATCCTCGATCCGGTGGCGGCGACGAAGTTCTCGCTGGAGCGCATCCGCCGGGGCCAGGACACCATCTCGGTCACCGGCAACGTGCTGCGCGACTACCTCACCGACCTGTTCCCGATCATGGAGCTGGGCACCAGCGCCAAGATGCTGTCCATCGTGCCGCTGATGGCCGGCGGTGGCCTGTTCGAGACCGGCGCCGGCGGCTCAGCGCCCAAGCACGTGCAGCAGTTCCTCGAAGAGGACTACCTGCGCTGGGATTCGCTGGGCGAGTTCCTTGCGCTGCAGGCTTCGCTGGAATTCGTCGGCGACAAGACCGGCGACGCGCGCGTGAAGGTGCTGGCGAAGACGCTGGACGAAGCCAACGGCAAGATCCTCGACAACAACAAGTCGCCGGCACGCAAGGTGGGCGAGCTCGACAACCGCGGCAGCCATTTCTATCTCGCCCTGTACTGGGCACAGGCGCTCGCCGCGCAGGGCGAGGATGCCGGGCTCAAGGCGAAGTTCGCCTCGCTGGCCAAGGCGCTGGCGGACAACGAGGCCGCCATCGTCGGCGAGTTGAACGGCGCGCAGGGCAAGCCCGTCGACATCAAGGGCTACTACCACCCCGACATGGCACGGGTGAGCAAGGCGATGCGGCCCAGCGCCACGTTCAATGCGGCGCTGGCAGGGCTGAAGTAGGCCAGCTCCGCTGACTGGCGAAACGGGGCGCTGCGGCGCCCCGTTTGTTTTGTCGCTTCAACGCCTGGACTGTACGGCCATGTGTACGGCAAGCCCGGCAAGCACGGTGCCCATCATCCAGCGTTGCGCGCCCAGCCAGAGTGGTCGACTGCCGAGGAATGTGGCAATGCTGCCGGCAAGTACGACGATGGCTGCGTTCACCGTGAGACTGATGCCCATCTGGGTGGTGCCGAGCACCAGCGCTTGGCTGAATACGCTGCCGTGCCCGGGGCTGATGAATTGCGGCAGCAGCGAAAGATAAAGCACCGCAGCTTTCGGATTGAGCAGGTTGGTGAGAAAGCCCATCGCAAAGAGCTTGCGAGGTTGCACGCGTTCCAGCTCGCGCACGTGGAATGGCGAGCGCCCGCCAGGACGTACCGCCTGCCATGCAAGCCAGAGCAGATAGAGCGCGCCGCCGAGACGCAAGGCGTCGTAGGCGTACGGTACGGCGAACAGCAGGGCCGTGATGCCCAACGCCGCGCACAACAGATAGACCATGAACGCCAGCGCCACGCCGCCAAGCGTAATCAGGCCGGCAACGCGGCCTTGGCAGATCGAACGTGAGATCAGGTAGATCATGTTCGGACCCGGTGTGAGCACGAGGCCGAGGGCAATCAGCGCGAAGGCAAGCAGATGGGGCGTGGTGGGCATGGCACGACTCCGAGGCAGAAGGAGGAGTGCCCAGGCGCGCGGCTGCGGTATGTTGTTCGCGCTCCCCGAGGGTGCTCCCTCTCGCGGCGCCAGTGACGCGAACGTGGAAATTATTCCGTGGCGATGGCGGCCGTTCAAGTGCCGTTGCCGTCGCCGCGGCGAACATCGCGGAACCGACACAGTCGCGATTGATGACGAGGATGAACCGGATGCGCCCCTGGATTCCGCTGCTGTGTTTCGCGCTGGCTGCACCGGTTTTGCTTGCCGCGCCGGCCCAGGTGCCGTCCTCGGCGACCACGGCGGCGCCACCGCCCGTACCTGCCGACGTGCCCTTGCTGGCGCCGGTGGTGGTCAGCGGCGTGGTCACGGGGCCGGGGCTGTGGAAGGTGAGCAGGGACGGCCACGTGCTGTGGGTGCTGGGCACGCTGTCGCCGTTGCCGGGGCACATGCAGTGGGAGTCGCATGAAGTGCAGCAGGTGCTGGCGCAGTCGCAGCAGGTGCTGCTGGAGCCGAAGATCAGGCTGAAGGCGGACATCGGTTTCTTCGGCAAGCTGTTCCTGCTGCCCTCGGCCTACGGCGCGCGCAAGAACCCCGACGGCAAGACACTGGACCAGGTGATGGACGCGCCGACGTACGCGCGCTGGCTGGCGCTGAAGAAGCAATACATCGGCGACGACCGCGGCATCGAACGCTGGCGACCGCTGTTCGCGGCGCAGGAGCTCTACAGGAAGGCGCTGAAGGCGAATGGCCTGAGCGGCGACGGTGGCGTACCGGGCGCCGTCGCCGCATTGGCGAAGCGCGACGGTGTGGCGGAAACGCCGGTGGAATACCGCGTGGAGATCAAGCAGCCGCGCGCGGCGCTCAAGGCGTTCAAGGTCGCGGCGCCCAGCGACCTGGAATGTTTCAGCCGCACGCTGGACAGCATCGAGCACGACCTGCCGGCGATGACCGCGCGCGCGAATGCCTGGGCAACCGGCGACCTCCAGGCGCTGCGCCAGTTGCCCGACAGCCACCGCCGCGACGCCTGCATCGCCGCGATCACCAGTGCCGGTTTCGCGCACCAGCTCGGCTTCGACGACGTGCCTGCGCAACTGCAGGCGGCGTGGCTGGCCGCGGCGCGCAAGGCGCTGGTGGACGATGCGAGCAGCTTCGCGCTGCTGCCGATGGACGAGCTGCTGTCGCCCACCGGCTACATCGCGAAGCTCAAGGCACAGGGCTACGCGGTGGAGCCGCCGATCGGGTTGGACGACGCTCCCGCCGCGAGCGGTGGTGCGGCGCCCGTGTCCGCGGGTTCCGCCGCGCGCTGATCAGGCCGCGCTGGCACGGTCCAGCGCGGTGATCTCGTCGGCGCCCAGCGTGAGCGACAGCGCGCCCAGCAGTTCCTCGAGCTGCGCCACGCTGGTGGCGCTGGCGATCGGCGCGGTGAGGCCGGGGCGGGCGATCAGCCACGCCAGCGCCACTTGCACGGGTGTGGCGCGATGCGCGGCGGCCACCGCATCCAGTGCGGCGAGCACGCCCAGGCCGTGCGGGTTGAGAAAGCGTCGTGCCGCGCCGCCGCGCGCGCTGCTCCTGGCGAGATCGGCCGTGCTGCGGTACTTGCCGCTGAGGAAGCCGCTGGCCAGCGCGTAGTAGCAGACCACGCCCAGGCCTTCCGCACGCGCCAGCGGTTCGAGCTCCGCCTCGTAGCCGGCGCGCCGGACGAGGTTGTATTCCGGCTGCAGGCATTCGTAGCGCGGCAGGCCGTATTCTTTCGCTACCGCCAGCGACTCGGCGACGCGGTCGGCAGTGAAGTTGGAGGCACCGATCGCGCGCACCTTGCCTTCCCCGATCAGCCGCGCGAACTCGCCCAGCGTCTCGTGCATCGGCACGCTGGCGTCGTCCTGGTGGGCGAAGTAGAGGTCGATGCGGTCGGTCTGCAGGCGCTTGAGCGAGCCCTCCACCGCCGCGCGGAGGTTGATCGGCGACAGGCCGGGGTGCTCGACCCATTTCGCCACCTTGCTGGCGATCAGCACGTGCTCGCGCTTGCCGCTTTGCTTCAGCCACTTGCCGATGATGGTTTCCGACTCGCCGCCGCGGTTGCCCGGTACCCAGGCCGGGTAGACGTCGGCGGTGTCGACCAGGTTGCCGCCGCCGTCGACGAAGGCATCCAGCAGCTCGAACGCCCTCTTTTCGTCCACGCTCCAGCCGAACACGTTGCCGCCCAGCACGAGCGGGGCGATGGAGAGCGGCGAACGGCCGAGTGGGCGGTGTGGCATGGCAGGCTCCTGATGCGGGTGCGGCCGGCGCACCATTGCCCGGCTGCGGATCGTTTCCGGAATCCGGCGATCCGCAGTTGCCTGCGTTTGCCCGGGCGGGTCGCTCAGGCGGGACCGTCGGAAGCGGTCACGACGAAATGTTGGACCAGTGGCTCGAACTCCAGCAGGTAGTCCCGATCCTCCGGGTAGTACCTGGCCTTGAGCACGTCGTCGCCGGCGAAGGCGCGGATGCTGTCCTCCGAATCCCAGTGCGTCACGGTCATGAAATGCGTGACAGCGGTCTCGTCGCGTCGAAGCACGGCGGCCGAGCGATTGCCGGAAACGGAACGGTAGTCCGGAATGGCGCGCCGCTCAAGGAAGCGCGCGTAGGCGTCGGCGCTGGAGCGCGGCACGACGCCGTGCCAGATGCGGCAGATCATGGGGTTCTCCCGTGCGGGGGGCGGGGCGGCCATAGACCCAGACGTCGTTGCGGGCGGTGCGCTCGCTGGCCACCTGCCCCGTGTTGACGACGCCGCGCGGCTCGACCAGCAATACCCTGGCCTCGCCGTCGGCGAACGGCTTGTGCTCGACGCCCCGCGGCACCACGAACATCTCGCCGGCGGCGAGCTCGACGGCGCCGTCGCGGAAATCGATGCGCAGCCTGCCGGCGAGGACGATGAAGCATTCGTCGGTGTCCGCATGGGCGTGCCAGACGAAGTCGCCCTGCAGCCGGACGAGCTTGAACTGGTAGTCGTTCATCTCGGCGACGACCCTGGGCTGCCATGGCTCGGCGAAGAGGGCGAACTTCTGCTGGAAGTTGATGGCCTGGCGGTTCATCGGCGGCTCCGTCGGCGAGGCCGGCCATGATGCGCCGGCCTCGCCGCTCACGGCGAGTTGACGGGAAACAGCCGGCGCGCGCCGCCGGCGGTGCCACGCCACGAGTTGCGGCGTTCGGCGTCGGTCGCGGTCAGCCGGCGGAACGCGCCGAGCAGGCCCAGCGGACGCTGATCCGCGCGGTCCAACTGGCGGGCGAGTTCGGGGGAATGCACATGGCCGTGCTGCAGCAGCAGGCCGACGAAGGGCGAGCGCATGGTGAATTCCTTGCAAGTGGGGTGGGGACGAGTACAAGGTAAAGCGCGGCAGGAGTCCGAAAAAGCGATATCTTCGCAAGCCTGCCTTGAGGGACATTCAACATGACCCGGCTCTCGCTGGACCTGCTGCAACAGTTCGTACTGGTTGCCCGCCACGGCAAGCTGTCACGCGCCGCCGAGCAGGCGCACCTCACCGTGAGCGCACTCAGCCACCAGATGCGCCAGCTGGAGGACCGGCTGGAGCGACGCCTGTTCGAGCGCGGTCCCCGCGGCGTCGCCCTCACCACCGAAGGCTGCCGGCTGCTGGAAGCGGTGGGCCAGCATTTCGATGGCATCGAGCACGCGCTGATGCGCTACAGCGAGCGCCGCCACGACGCGCTCACGCTCAGCGCCAGCCCCGGGATCATGTCCAGCTGGCTGGTGCCGCGCCTGCCGCGCCTGGTGGCGGCGCACCCCGAGCTGGAACTGAGCCTGCAGTCCGGTTCGACACTGGTGGACTTCGAGCGCGAGCCGGTGGACTGTGCACTGCGCTATGGCCGTGGCGAATGGCCGGGGCTGCACAGCGAGCGGCTGTTCGGCGAGTGGATCGCGCCGGTGGCCGCGCCCGCGCTGGTCGCGCGCATGGGCGACGCCAGCCGCGACGACCTCAGCGACTGGCCGCTGCTCGGCGATCCGCACCCGGCCGACCGCTGGCGCGACTGGTTCGCGAATTTCGGCGGCCGCCTGCCCGCGCGCCGCGTGGCAAATTTCGACAGCATCGACGCGGCGCGCCATGCGGCGCTGGAAGGCCTCGGCGTGGGGTTGGGCCGCATGGTCACCTCGAAATCGCTGATCGACGCCGGCCTGCTGCTGGTGCTGGGCCGCAACTACCTGCCGGTGCAGGAGGCGTACTGGCTGGTGTACCCGCCGCGCTCGCAGGAGCACCGCGGCCTGCAGAGCTTCCGCGAGTGGTTGCTGGCCGAGGCGGAGACCTACCGCGCGCAGATGTCCGCCTGGGAGCCTGGCGTGCCGCTGACCGTCGCCTGACGCGCCCTCGGCGCCGCCCTTGCGTAAAATGTCGACGGGCGGCCAGTACGCGCAGCACATCATTTCTTCCTATCGCGCTCCACCCATAAGGATCTCGTATGCAACGCACCGCCATCCTCGTCGACGGCGCCTTCTTCCTTGCCCGCTACCGCAAGGTGTGGGGCGAGCGCGACGCGAACGACGCGCGCACCGTGGCCAAGACCGTGTTCGGCATGGCGCTGGAACACCTAAAGGCGCTGGATCGCCCGCGCGAATCGCTGTACCGCATCTTCTTCTACGACTGCCCGCCGCTGGACAAGACCTTCGTGCGGCCGATCAGCGGCGACACGGTGGATTTCGGCAGGAGCGGCGCCGCCGCGTTCCGCCGCGAGTTGCACGAGCAGCTGCGCCGCCAGCGCAAGATGGCGCTGCGGCTGGGGCGGCTCGCCGAACGCGGCGAATGGAAGCTGAAATACGCCACCCTGCAGCAGTTGCGCGAGGGCGGCCTGAAGTGGGAAGACCTGCGCGACGACCACTTCGAGCCCGACATGCGCCAGACCCAGGTGGACATGAAGATCGGTATCGACATCGCCGCGCTGGCCTACAAGCAGCAGGTGGACCAGATCGTGCTGGTGGCCGGCGACGCGGATTTCATCCCCGCGGCCAAGCTCGCGCGGCGCGAGGGCATCGACTTCATCCTCGACCCGATGTGGCAGGGCATCGCCTCCGACCTGCACGAGCACATCGACGGCCTGCAGTCGGTGTGCCCGCGGCCGTTCTGAGGCGAGGGCCGGCGCATGCCCGGACCCGGCTCCATCCGTCGGGCGAAGTGCCTGATGGGCGGCAGGCCAGACATGGCGTGCATTTCCTGCGGACATGACGAGGCATGGTTTTGTGCTGATCGCGCTCAACAAGCCCTACGGCGTGCTGTGCCAGTTCACCGACGAGCAGGGCCGGCCCACGCTGGCCGACTACGTGAAGCAGCCGGGCGTCTACGCGGCCGGGCGCCTGGACCACGACAGCGAAGGCCTGCTGCTGCTCACCGACGACGGCCGCCTGCAGCATCGTCTGGCCGACCCGCGCCACAAGCAGCCCAAGACCTACCTGGTGCAGGTGGACGGCGCGATCACCGACGAGGCGCTGGCGGCGCTGCGCCGTGGCGTGCCGCTCAACGACGGGCCCACCCTGCCGGCGCAGGCCGTGCACGCGACGGAGCCGGAATGGCTGTGGCCGCGCGACCCGCCGGTGCGCTTCCGCCGGAACATCCCCACCAGCTGGCTCACGCTCACCCTGCGCGAGGGCCGCAACCGCCAGGTGCGGCGGATGACCGCCGCGGTGGGCTTCCCCACGCTACGGCTGATCCGCGTGCGCATCGGCGAGCATGCGCTGGACGGGCTGGCGCCCGGTCACGTGCGCGTGCTGGCGCGATAATGCGGCGCCGTTCCCCACGGAGTCACCGCATGGAGTTCAAGGACCACTTCTCCGGCCACGCCGCGCTGTACCGCGACGCCCGCCCGTTGCCGCCCGCCGACTGGTTCGACTGGCTCGCCGCGCAGGCGCCCGACCTGTCGCTGGCCTGGGACGCCGGCTGCGGCAACGGCCAGGCCAGCCGCGGCCTCGCCGCGCATTTCGAACGCGTGGTGGCCAGCGACCCCAGCGCCACGCAGATCGCCGCGGCCGACGCGCATCCGCGCATCGACTACCGCGTGGAACCGGCCGAGCGCAGCACGCTCGCCGCGGGCAGCGCGAGCCTGGTCGGCGTGTCGCAGGCGCTGCACTGGTTCGACCTTGACGCCTTCCACGCCGAGGTGCGCCGCGTGGCGAAACCCGGCGCGCTGCTGGCGGTCTCCGCCTACGGCAACTGCAGCGTGAGCCGCGCGGTGGACGCGGTGGAGCGCCGGCTCTACGCCGGCACGCTGGGCCCGGACTGGCCGCCCGAGCGCGCGCTGGTGGACGCCGGCTACCGCGACCTGCCGTTTCCGTTCGAGCGCGTGGACGCGCCCACGTTCGTCATGCGCGCGGACTGGAACCTCGCGCAGTTCCTCGCCTACCTGCGCTCGTGGTCGGCCGCGCAGCGGCATGCGCGGCGCACCGGCAGCGATGCGGTGGGCGCGGCGGCGCCGGAGCTCGCCGCCGCCTGGGGCGATCCCGCGCAGGTGCGCGCGGTGCGCTGGCCCTTCATCGTCCGCGTGGGGCGGGTCGGGTAGCCCCGCGCTTCCCTGCGCCGCGGGCGGGACGCGTGTGCGCGGCGTCAGTCAGCGGGCGTCGAAGAGCAGCCGCGCCTGCAGCATGATCTGGCGGCCGTAGATGTCGTAGTTCTGGTCGTCGAAGTAGGGATAGCTGCCGAAGGTGGAGTCGTGCGGCGGCATCTTGTTGGCAAGGTTGTCCAGCGCGAGCAGGAACGCAAGCCGGCGCGCGGGTTCGTAGCCGAGGGTCCAGTTGAAGGTGACCCATGGGTGCAGCCGCGCCGCGCCCGGATAGCCCGCGCCGTGGAGCACGGTCGCCTGGTTGGGCGAGGTGCCGTAGCGGCGACCGTACAAGGTGCTGGTCCAGGCGCCGCCCGGGCTGGTCCAGCCCAGCGCCCCGGTGAACATGTCGTGCGGGCCGGTGACCTGCACCTGCAGCGGCAGGCCGGTCGCGTAGCGGATGTCGTGGTGGATCTGGCCGCTGTAGTCCAACTCCAGGCGGAAGCTGCCGCGGCGGGTGGGCGCGAAGCGGTAGCGCAGCGCGGCGAACATCGAGCGCACCGTCTCGCTGGACAGGTTGACGTAGGTGGTGGTCATGCTGTCGATCGGTCCGCCCGGCGTCGAGCGCCGGACCTGGCCGTCGACCGGGTTGGTCAGCGCGCGGCAGTACGCCGACGCCGGATCGAGCAGGCCGAGCCGGCAGCGGGCTTCGTCGAAGGACAGCAGGTCCACGTTCTGCATCGCCTCCTCGTTGCGGATGGCGATGTGGAGATAGTCGATGCTGAGGTCCAGCCGGGCGGTGGGTGACCAGGCGGCGCCGAGCGACCAGCTGCGCGCGTCGGTGGGCTTGAGCGCGGGGTTGGCCAGCGTGGTGCCGCGCACGGGATAGGCATACGCGCTGCAGTCGGCAGCCCCGGCCAGCGCGCACCGGTAGAAGTCGGTCACCGTGGCGTAGTAGCCCGAGGGGCTGATGAACAGCGCGGAAAGGTCCGGTGCCTTGAAGGCGGTGGTGTAGTTCGTGCGCAGCAGCAAGGTGTCGAACGGGCGGTATTCCACGCCTACGCGGTAGGTGTAGCGGTGGCTGGCGCGGACCGGATCGCCGTAGCGGTCGTAGCGGCCGGACAGGTCCAGGGTCAGTGGCTTCAGCAGCGGCAGGTTCAGCTCGAACGCAGCGGCGGCATGCGGGCGATGGCCGCCCCCGCCCGACGCGGTGTGCTGGTACGCCAGCTGTGCCAGGAACAGCGGATCGAGCGGCTCGTGCCAGGCTTCGCCGCCGGCCTCGACCAGCGCGGCGAAGCCGGCGTCGCCGCCGGGCAGGCTGAACCAGGCGGTGTTGCCCACGGTGAGACGGGTGGCGTCGAGACGGGTGTCGCTGGCCTCGCTCGCGTACTGCGCGAAGCTGGCGTACTGGGCGGGCGTGATGGCGCCGAAGAAGGCTGCGTAGTCGCTGCGGTAGAGCGGCAGGCCGCTGGCCGGGTCGGTCGTGCCGGTGGCACCCAGCAGGGCGTCGAAAAAGCGGTTCACGCGCGGCGTGACCAGCAGCGGCTCGTCCACGTGCGTGTTGTCGCCGCTGCGCAGGTGGTAGAGGTCCCAGGTCCAGCCGGAGTTGCCGAAGTTGCCGTTCGCCCCCAGGTCGACCTGGTAAAGCTGGTCGCGCTGGCGCGCCATCTGGCCCCAGGCGCCGCCAGGCACTTCCTCGGGCGCGAAAACCCGTTCCGGGTAGAGGATCCGGCCGCTGGCGGCATCTTCGATGGCGCCGCCCGGCAGGCTGTCCGAGGTCCAGTATGTCGGGCCCGGATACCAGCGCTGCTGCTGCCAGTTCCACATCGCGTCGGCATACAGCCGCAACCGCTCGCTCGGGTGGTAGCGCAGCTTCAGCAGGCCGTCGTAGCTGCGCTCCCGGTTGCTGTAGGTGCGCCAGGCGTCACGGCGCGGCGAACCGCAATAGCGATCGCCCGTGCCGCTGCCGACCAGCATGGTGCTGCCGGCGAAGAGGTTGTCGTCGCAGCCGGCGGGGGGATCGAGGTGGCCGTGCGGGTAGCCGTCGAAGCCCGCCGGCGTGCCGTAGTCCAGGATGCCGGCCTGGACCGGGGGCGTGCGGTGCTGCGGGCCGGTGCCGTCGGTGAGCGGGCGCTGGTAACCCCAGATCGGATCGGCGTTGGAGAACTCCAGTGCGCCCACGATCTCCCAGCGCCCCAGCGTGCGGCCCCAGCTGAAGGTCATGCGCTGGCTGGCGCCGCCACCGGCCGGGTAGTGGCCGGCGTGCAGTTCCACCGCGCCGCCGTGCAGTCGCGAGCGAGTGACGATGTTGATCACGCCGCCGATCGCCTGGGAGCCGTAGATCGCCGAGCCGCCGCCGGCCATCACGTCGATGTGGTCGACCATCGACAGCGGCAGGTTGGTCACGCTGGCGGCGATGGTGGTGCCGTTGTAGGGGCGGCCGAACCGCGCCAGCGGCTTGCCGTCCACCAGGACCAGGGTGAACTGCGGGCTGAGCCCGAACAGGCTGATGGGCTGCGCGCCCTGGGTGAACGAGCCGGCGGTTTGCGGCCCCTGCACCGACCCGGTGGCGAACACCATGTTGCGCAGCGCCTCGGACACGCTGCTGAAGCCGCGCGCCTGGATCTGCGCGGCGGTGAGGGTGAGCACCGGGGTGGCGGTCTGCACGCTGGCATTGCCGATCAGCGTGCCGGTGACCGAGACCGTGGCCAAGGTGGGCACCACGGCCTTCTTCACGGGCGCGCGCAGCGGAACGACGCGCGGGCTGGCAGGCGGCGGCCCCGGCAGCAGCACGAAGCTGGAGCCGCCCAGGTCGCGCCAACCCAGTCCGGTGCCGGCCAGCAGCCGCGCGAGCGCCTCGTCGGGGCTGAAGCGGCCGGTCAGGCCGCGCGTGCGCCGGCCGGCTACCAGCCCCGGCGCGTAGGCCACCTGCACGCCGCCCTGCACCGCCAGTGCATCCAGGGCCTGGTCGAGGGGCTCGGGCGGGATGGCATAGGCATGTTGCGGCACCGGTCGGACGACGGCCGCAGGCGCGTCGGCGAGCACGGGCAGCGCGAGGGGGGCCAGCAGGTATGCCACGACCCGGAGCAACGGCAGTGTCCCTTTCGTCGTACTTGCGCGCCTCGCACGCATGCAGCCCCCGAGTCTGCCTTGCTTCAGCGGTACGGCATGTCCGCCCGGGCGGTCATGCACCTGCATCATACGATCATGCCGCGGACGCCCCCGGCCGAAGACGATCGGGGCGCCCCGGCGGGCGAGGAGCACGCCGGTCACCGGGGGCCGGGCCTGCCGGAGGCATGTCCGGTGCGCACGGCTGCCGCTCGGGCTGCAGGGATTCCGGGTGTGCAGGATATTGCAGTCGCTGGCGTACCGACCGTGTCATGGATCACCTTCAGCCTCGGGACGGCTGGGTGGTCCGCTCATTCGCGGCTCGGCTGGGTGCCCGCCTGTTTCGCGGCCGCGCCGGTCTGCTGCGGGGGCAGCAGCAGTACGCGGCTGGCACTCACGTAGCGGGCCTGCACCGGCCAGCCCTTCTGCAGCAGTTGCAGCAGCGTCTGCGGATCGTGGGCATTGAACACGCCGCTGACGCGCAGACCGGCCAGGGACGGATCGCCGATCGCCATCTGCAGGTGGTTGTAGCGGTTCATCTCCCCAAGGAGCTCCGGCAGCCGCCAGTCGTGGACGAACAGCTTGCCCTCGGTCCAGCCCTCGGCGGCCTGCAGGTCGGCCGGCTGCGGTGGCGAGATGCGGCCATCGCGGCCGAACCACACCTGATTGCCGCCCTGGCTCAGCGACACCCGCTCGGTGGCATGGTCAGGCGCGGCGGCGGCAACATCCACGGCACCCTTGAGCAGGGTGACGCTGGTGCAATCCGCATCCGTGCGCACCTGGAACACCGTGCCGATGTCGGTGACGACGCCGTTGCCGGCATGCACCGCGAAGGGATGCCGCGGATCGTGGCGCACCGCGAACTGGGCGCGTCCGTGCAGCAGGTCCACCCGGCGCTGCTGCCCGTCGTAGCGCACCAGCAGGCTGGACTGGGCGTCCAGCGTCACGGTGGTGCCGTCGGCCAAACGGATGCTGCGCTGCTGGCCGGTGGATGTCTGGTAGGCGACGCCGGCCGCGGGGACCTCGCCGGCGCGCCAGCGCGGCAGCAGCACCAGTACCGCCACGGCCGTGCTGGCCACGGCGGCCACCGCCGGCAGCAGGAAACGGATACGCCGGTACCAGGGTGCGGGCGGTTCCTCGTGCAAGGCGCGCCAGGCGGCCGCCGCCAGCGCCGGATGGCGCACGGCGTCGGCGCTCTGCCGCCACAGCTGGTCCAGTTCGCGCCAGGCCGCGGCATGGGCAGGGTCGGCATCGTGCCAGCGCTGGAAAGCGGCGCGCTCGGCGGCGGAGATGTCCGGTTCGAGCATGCGCGCGAACCAGAGCTCGGCCTCGCCGGGGCGGCTGCCGGTCGTCGCTTTCGATGTGGTCCCTGTACCCATGTCTGTCAAAACGTATCCGCGAAGGAATCGCCTACCTTGCGACGCAGCAAGGCCATGGCCGTGGCGATGTGTTTTTCCACCATTTTCACTGAAATCCCGCAGCGCGCGGCGATCTGGTCGCGGCTGAGCCCGTGCGCCCGCTTGAGCAGGTACACGCGCTGGCACTTGGGGGGCAGGGACAGGATCGCCTCGCTGAGGCGGGCCACCTGCTGGTCGTAGGCGGCGCGCTGCTCGGGAGTGTGCTCGTCCGCCACCAGCGGCAGGTCGTCCAGCGGCACGTGCTCGCTGCTGCGCCGGCTGGTGGCGGCGCGGTACTGGTCGTGCGCGACGTTGGCGGCGATGCGGTAGAGCAGGGCCCTCCACGCGTCGGGCGATTCCCGGTCGCGGTAGCGCAACAGTCGCGCGAGGCTTTCCTGCAGCACGTCCTCGGCGTCCTGTTCGGTGGCCGTGCGCGAGCGCAGGAACTGCAGCAGCGGGCGGCGGTGCTCGCGCACGAACGCGTCGAAAACGCTCGCATCCGCGGCCGCTTCCGGCACTGTCAGCGACACGGCCGACGTATTGTCCTGAGGACTGCGCATGCTTCGGACGGTTTTCCTCTCCCCGGCGGGGGAATGTGCGGCATGGCGCAGGCGCAGCGCAACCCGCGCCGCAGCAGGCGTTCAGTTTCGGGTGCCGGGCCTGGAGCTGCGCCGGATGCCGGCCACGGGCACGGCCGGTTCCTCCGGGCAGGCCGCGGATCGGCCGGGCATGATTCGTTCAGGCGGGCGGCAGGCCAAAGAATGCCTCTGCGGTCGCCGTGCTGTGCGCCGCGGTGGTTTCCGCCGCTTCGCCGCGGTCGCGCGCGATCTCCATGCAGATGTGCCGGAGGTACATCGGCTCGTTGCGCCGGTGCGAGGGTTGCGGCCGCACGGTGCGCGGCAGCAGGTAGGGCGCGTCGGTCTCGATCATCAGCCGGTTGGCGGGGATCCCGCGCACCAGCTCGCGCAGATGGGTGCCGCGGCGCTCGTCGCAGATCCAGCCGGTGATGCCGATGTGGCAGTCCAGCGCGAGGTAGTCGGCGAGCGCTTCGCGGCTGTCGGTGAAACAGTGCACCACCGCGGCGGGGACCCTGTCGCGCCAGCGCCGCAGCAGGGCGACGAAGTCCCCGTGCGCATCGCGCTGGTGCAGGAACAGCGGCTTGCCCAGTTCCGCCGCGATCGCGAGCTGGCGCTCGAACGCGCGCAGCTGCGTCTCGCGCGGCGAGTAGTTGCGGTGGTAATCCAGCCCGGTCTCGCCCACTGCACGCACCGCAGGATCCTGCGCGAGCTCGCGCAGCTGCGCGTCGGTGGCGTCGTCGTAGTCCACCGCGTGGTGCGGATGCACGCCGGCGGTGGCCCACAGCACGCCCGGATGCGCATGCGCCAGCGCCAGCGCGTGCTCGCTGCCCTCGCGCGAGGCGCCGGTGACGATCATCCGGCCCACACCGTGTTCCCGCGCTCGCTGCAGCACCGCGTCGAAGTCGTGGCGGAAGGATTCGTGGCCGAGGTTGGCGCCGATGTCGACCAGTTGCATGGGGGAACCCGGTGGAAAACGCCATTGTCCCAGAGTGGAACAAGGCGGCAAGCCGGTTGCCGGACACGGGGCCGCCGCGCCGCGCTCGCCAGCCGCTTCGCCGTTGTGCTACCTATGCAGGCTCGCCGGTCGCACGTGGGGGGTACGGCCGGAAAGGCGTTCTACTACGGACAAGCGGCAATTCACGAGCGGGGTGGGCGTATGTCGGCAGTCATCCAGCCGGCGCAGGATGGAGGGTCCCGGGCGGTCGCCGACGACCGCGAGGCGGCGGTGTGTGCGCTGCTGGTGGCACGAGGCCGCCTCAAGGACGGCGACCTGGTCCGGGCGCGCCGCCTGCACGAGGAAGCCACCGAGGGCAGCCTTACCGCGCTGCTGGCGCGGCTGGGTCTGGTCAACGAGCGCGAGCTGGCCGAGGCGTGGTCCGAACTGCTCGGCGTGCCGATGCTGGCGGCGCGCGAGGCGCCGGAACTCGCGCCGCCCGATCTCGAGCTCTCGCTGCGTTTCCTCAAGCAGCAGCACGTGGTACCGGTGAGCGACGGCGACGGCGGTCTCGCGCTGGTGATGGCCGATCCCGCCGACCCGTACCCGCTGCAGGCGGTGACGCTGGCGGCGGGCCGTCCGGTGGCGCTGCGCATCGGCCTGCGCTCGGAGATCGACGACCTGATCGAACGCTATTACGGCAGCGGCCGTTCCGCGATGGGCACCATCGTGGAGAACATCGACGGCGGCGCCAGCGAGGTGGACGACGTGGAGCACCTGCGCGACCTTGCCAGCGAGGCGCCGGTGATCCGCCTGGTCAACCTCATCCTGCAGCGCGCGGTGGAACAGCGCGCCTCGGACGTGCACATCGAGCCGTTCGAGAACCGCCTGAAGGTGCGCTACCGCATCGACGGCGTGCTGCACGAGGTGGAGGCGCCGCCGGCATCGAGCACCGCCGCGGTGATCTCGCGCGTGAAGATCATGGCCAAGCTCAACATCGCCGAGCGGCGCCTGCCGCAGGACGGCCGCATCCAGCTGCGCGTGCAGGGCAAGGAGCTGGACCTGCGCGTGTCCACCGTGCCGACCAGTTTCGGCGAGTCGGTGGTGATGCGCATCCTGGATCGCGAATCGGTGGTGTTCGATTTCGCCTCGCTGGGTTTCACCGACAGTTTCCAGTCGCGCTTCGTCGAGGTGCTGCAGCGGCCGCACGGCATCCTGCTGGTCACCGGCCCCACCGGCTCGGGCAAGACCACCACGCTGTATACCGCGCTGTCGAAGATCAACACGCCCGACGTGAAGATCATCACCGTCGAGGACCCGGTCGAATACCAGATCGAGGGGATCAACCAGATCCAGGCCAAGCCGCAGATCGGGCTGGACTTCGCCGCGGCGCTGCGCTCGATCGTGCGCCAGGACCCTGACGTGATCATGATCGGCGAGATGCGCGACCTGGAGACCTGCCGCATCGCGATCCAGTCCGCGCTCACCGGCCACCTGGTGCTGTCCACGCTGCACACCAACAGCGCGGCCGGCGGCATCACCCGCCTGCTCGACATGGGCGTGGAGGACTACCTGCTCGGCTCCACCGTGAACGGCATCCTGGCGCAGCGGCTGGTGCGCCGGCTCGATCCGGAGACGGCGGTGCCCTACGAGCCCTCTCCCGAGGTGACCGCCCAGTTCGAGCTGGAGAAATACGCGGGTGGCAGGCCCATCCGGCTGTGGAAGCCCGGCTCCAGCGCCGCCAACCCCAGCGGCTACCGCGGCCGCCAGGCGATCATGGAGTTCCTGGTGATGAGCGACCCGCTGCGCCGCCTGGTCATGCAGCGCGCCGACGCCGGCGAGATCGAGAAGCAGGCCCGCGCCGAGGGCATGCGCACCATGTACGAGGACGGCATCGCCAAGTCGCTCGCCGGCGTCACCACGCTGGAGGAGGTGCTGCGTGTCACGCAGGAGGGTTGACCTGCTCTTTCCCTCATTGCGAGGAATAACTCCCTCTCCCCTGCGGGGAGGGGGCCGGGGTGAGGGGCGGGTGCTTGCCTCGAGGCATGTCCAGAGCGGGCTTGCCGCGAGAGTGACCCCTCACCCCAACCCTCTCCTCGCTCCTCGAAGCTGCAGCCATCCGTGGCCACTCCCCGCGTGCCCCGGAGGGGAGGGGGGGCAAACGTGCCGGGCGGGTTCGCTTGCGTTCGGGGTCGTCGAGGCCTGGGGGCATCGAGTCCCATGAGTCAATTCAGATATAGAGCCGTCAGCGAAACCGGCGAGTTGCTGCAAGGCCAGATGGAGGCGGCCAGCGTCGACGAGGTGGTGGCGCGGCTGCAGGACCAGGGCCACACACCACTGGAGGCGCAGCCCGCCGACGCGATGGGCGGCGGCTCCGGCTTCGCGGCGCTGTTCAAGCGCGGCGCGTTCACCGGCGACCAGCTCGCGCAGTTCACCCACCAGTTGGCGACCCTGCTCGGCGCGGGCCAGCCGCTGGACCGCGCGCTCGGCATCCTGATGGACCTGCCGGAGGGCGAGCGCGCGAAGAAGCTGATCGAGCGCGTGCGCGACCGCGTGCGCGGTGGCATGCCGCTGTCGCAGGCGCTCGACGAGGAACACGGGGTGTTCCCGAAGCTGTACGTCGCGCTGGTGCGCGCGGGCGAGGCGGGCGGCTCGCTGGAGGAGACGCTGCGCCGGCTCGCCGACTACCTTGAACGCTCGCAGCAGCTGCGCGGCAGCATCATCAACTCGCTGATCTACCCGGCCTTCCTGCTGGTGGGTGTGCTGGGCTCGCTGGTGCTGCTCTTGGCGTACGTGGTGCCGCAGTTCGTGCCGATCTTCCAGGACATGCAGGTGCAGCTGCCGTGGGTCACCGAGCTGGTGCTGGCGCTGGGCAATGCCTTGCAGGCGTGGTGGTGGCTGATCCTGCTGCTGATCGCCGGCGGTGTGTTCGTGCTGCGCGCGCGCCTGCGCGATCCCGCGACGCGGCTGGCCTGGGATGCGCGCGTGCTGCGCCTGCGCGTGGCCGGCCCGCTGCTGCTCAAGGTGCAGACCGCACGCATCGCCCGCACGCTGGGCACGCTGCTGAAGAACGGCGTGCCGCTGCTCGGCGCGCTGTCCATCGCGCGCCAGGTCACCGCCAACCGCGCGCTGGACGAGGCGCTGGCACAGGCGCACGAGCAGGTGAAGGAAGGCTCCGGGCTCAGCCTCGCCCTGGCGCAGACCAAGGTGTTCCCGCGCCTCGCGCTGCAGATGGTGCAGGTGGGCGAGGAGGCCGGCGAGCTGGACGGCATGCTGCTCAAGGTGGCCGACACCTTCGAGCTGGAGAGCCGCCGCTCGATCGACCGCCTGCTCGCCGCGCTGGTGCCCGCGCTCACCGTGGTGATGACCGTGCTGGTGGGCTTCATCATGGCGGCGATCCTGCTGCCGCTGCTCAGCCTCACCAGCAATATCCAGTAGCGCCCGATTCCCGATTCCCGATTCCGACGATGCCACGAGGCCACACCATGCAGCACAGACACATCCGAATCCGACGCCGCGCGAGTGGCTTCACCCTGCTGGAAATGCTCGCGGTGATCGTGCTGATCGGCATCGTGGGCGCCGTGGTGGTGACCCAGGTCGGCAAGAACATGGACAAGGGCAAGTACGGCGCCGGCAAGGCCCAGCTGGTGACCCTGGGCCAGAAGATCGAGAACTATGCGCTGGACAACGGCACGCCGCCGCAGCAACTGGGGGATCTGGTGACCAAGCCCGCGAACGCGCCGAACTGGCAAGGGCCGTATGCGAAGGAGTCCGAACTCAAGGATCCCTGGCAGCACGCGTTCGGCTACAAGTACCCCGGCGAGCACGGCAACTTCGACCTGATCTTCTACGGCCGCGACGGCAAGCCCGGCGGCGACGGCTACGACAAGGACGTGGGCAACTGGCAGTAGGCACGCAGGCATGGGTCGGGTAGCTCGCCAGGTGGGATCGTCCGCACTCCCGCATGCGGGGCGGCGTGCGTGCGGCTTCACCCTGCTGGAGATGCTCGTCGTGATCCTGCTGATCGGCATCGCGGCGGCGGCGGTGTCGGTGTCGGTGACGCAGGGGCTGGCCAGCGCGCGCATCAACGCGGCCAGCGGCGAGATCGCCGCTGCGCTGCGCGCCACCCGGGCGCAGGCGATCGTACAGGGCAAGGAACAGCACTTCGACGTCGACCTGCGCGCCGGCACCTACAGCGACGCGAAGCGCAAGGACGTGCGCCTGCCCAAGGGGCTGAAGCTGTCGGTCACCAGCGCGCTGGAGGACCGCCCGAACCAGCACACCGGGCGCATCCGCTTCTTCCCCGACGGCAGCTCCACCGGCGGTCACATCACGTTGCAGAGCGGCCGCCGTCAATGGCGCATCAACGTGTCGTGGCTCACCGGGCAGGTGGCGGTGGTGGACGAGGTGGCGAAGCGGTGAAGTCCGGGATACGCCATGCGGGGTCGGGGATACGGGATTCGGAACTCGGATCCCGCAGGCGTCGTGTTGCCCGCGCTGGCGGTTTGCGCCACGCCGGATCCGCGGTTTCCCGTTCCCGGCAGCGGGGTTTCTCCCTGCTGGAGGTGATCGCCGCCATGCTGCTGCTGGCGATCGCCTTCGCCGCGCTGATGAAGGTGGCCGGCGGCGCGATCGCGCTGTCGCGCAACGCGGCCGTGCACGACGAGGTGGCGTTGCGGGCCCGCAGCCTGCTCGACAGCGCGTACGTAGGCGAGCCCCTGCGGCCCGGGCAGCGCAGCGGCGTCCTCGACCACGCCTACCGCTGGCAGCTGGACGTGACGCCGTGGAATCCGCCCGGCCCACGCCCGCGCGGCGCGCTGCTGCAGCTCTACCGGCTTGACCTCGCCGTCAGCTGGGGCAGCGCGGCGCATCCGCAGGTCGCGCATTTCAGCACCCTGCGGCTGGGCGCGCCGACGGCACCGGACGGGGCCGCGCCATGACGCGCCAGCGCGGCTTCACCCTGCTGGAGGTGCTGGGCGCGCTGGCGCTGCTGGCGCTGCTGCTGGTGGGCGTGTACGGCGGCGTGCGCAGCGCGATCCACGGCGTGCGCTCGGGCAGCGCCGCGATCGCGCGGATGGACGACATCGGTTCGGCGCAACGCTTCCTGCGCCGCGAGCTGGCCCAGGCGCTGGCCCAGCCGATCGGCCGCGACGACCGCGGGCGGCCGATCCTGTTCGCCGGCAGCGAACACGAGATGCGCTACGTGGCGCCGTTGCCGGGCTACCTCGGCAAGCTGGGCCCGCAATTGCAGGTGCTGCGGCTGGTGGACGGCGGCAAGGACGGCCAGCGGCTGGAGCTGAGCCTGGCCCTGCTGCCGCCGGACAACCAGCCGCCGAAGCCGCTGGGCAAGCCGCAGGTGCTGCTTGACCACCTCAAGGGCGGCAGCTTCGGCTACCGTGGCCGCGATGCGCAGAACCGCCAGCTGCCGTGGAGCGGCGACTGGACCGACGGCAGCCGCCTGCCGCAACTGGTGCGTATCCGCCTGCAGCCGCACGGTGGCTACGGCTGGCCGGAGCTGGACGTGCCGCTGCGGGTCGACGCCTCGGCGGTGGTAGGCCGGGTCGGCCTGTTGCCGGGCAGCCTGCCGGCCGGAGGGGCGCCATGAGGCGGCCCGTGCGGCAACGCGGCGTGGCCCTGCTGCTGGTGCTGTGGGCATGCACGCTGCTGGCGATCCTGCTCGGCGGTTACGCCGTGCTGGCACGCACGCAGGCGCTGCAGACGCGCTACCAGTTCGCGCAGACGCGTGCCCACTACGCCGCGGAGGCGGGCGTGATGCGGGCGATCTACGCGGTGGAGGATCCGCTCCCCTTGCGGCGCTGGGTGGGCGACGGCCGCGTCTATCCGTTCCGCTTCGACGGCGCCGCGGTCAGCGTGGCGGTGACCGACGAGGGCGGCAAGGTGGACCTCAACACGGCCACGCCCGAGGTGCTGCAGCGCTTGTTCCACGCCGCCGGGCTGGACATCGCCGCGGCGAACGAACTGGCCGCGCGCGTGGTGGCGTGGCGCAGCTTTCCCCGTCCCGGCATCGAGCTCGCGGACGACCGCGCCGCCTACGCGGCGGCCGGCCGCGACTACGGCCCGCGCCACGGCCCGTTCGCCAGCCTGCAGGAGCTGCAGCTGGTGCTGGGCATGACGCCGCAGCTGTACCGCAAGATCGAGCCGGTCATCACGATCTGGTCCGGGCAGGCTTTTCCCGATCCGAATACCGCGCCGCCACTCGCGCTGGCCGCGATCCCCGGGCTCGATCCGCAGCAGCTGCAGGCGCTCAAGGCGGCGCGGGAGCGCAACAGCCGCGAGGCCGCACCGGCGATCGGCGGCGGCATCACGCACAGCATCCGCGCCGAGGCGGTGCTGGCCGACGGCACGCGCGCGGTGATCCGCGCCACGGTACGCTTTCAGGCGGGGGGCATGACCGCGCAGCCGTACAGGGTGCTGCGCTGGCAGGAGGGCGACGAAGAATGAGTGCGGGGATGCAGTCGCTGCGGCCACTGCTGGAACAAACGCGCCGCGGCTGGCGGGCTTCGCCGCTGCCGGCGTTCTTCGCGTGGTGGGGCGGCGAGCTGCGCGCGCTGCTGCCGCCGCGCTGGCGCAGCCTGCTGGGCGAGGGCGCCAGCTGGCACCTGCTGGAACACGCAGGCGGCGACTGGCGGCTGCGCCGCAGCGGGCAGGCCGAACCGCTGGCGCGCTGGAGCGACAGCCTCGACGCGGTCGCGCAGCAGGCGGAACTGGCGACGGCCTGGCAGGGCGTGGAGCGCGAGGATCGCCGGCTGGCGCTGCTGCTGCCGGCCGCGGCGGTGCTGCGGCGTACGCTGCAGCTGCCGCTGGCGGCGCGCGCGAACCTGCGCCAGGTGGCGGCGTTCGAGATGGACCGGCAGACCCCGTTCAGCGCGGCACAGGTCTATTACGCCGTGCGCGAGTTGGCGCAGCCGGCGGCGGCCGGGCGTTGCGCCGTGGAACTGCTGGCGGTGCGCCGCGACACGCTGGACCCGCTGCTGGAGCGGCTGCACGTGCTGGGCATCCCGGTCGACGCGGTGGACCTGGCGCAGGACGCCGGCCGCCTCGGCGTCGACCTGCTGCCGCCCGGACAGGCGCCGCATCGCACGCGCCCGCGGCTGCGGCTGAACCTGCTGCTCGCGGCTGCCTGCGTGCTGCTGCTGCTGCTCTCGATGGGCAGCTGGCTGCGCAACCGCGAGAGCGCGCTGGCGCAGATGCAGGCGCAGGTCGAGGCCATGCACGGCGAGGCGCAACAGGTGGCGAACCTGCGCAAGCAGCTGCAGGACGACGCCGGCGCGGCCGGTTTCCTGGCGCAGCGCAAGGCGCAGCGCGCCACGACGCTCGGCGTGCTGCTCGACCTCACCCGGCGGCTGCCGTCCAGCGCGTGGCTGGAGCGCTTCAGCCTCGACGACAACGGCCAGGTCGGCTTCCAGGGCCAGAGCCCGCAGGCGGCGAAGCTGCTCGATCTGCTGAAGGGGTCGCCGCTGCTCGACAATGCGAACTTCCAGGGCAGCATCCAGTCCGATCCGGCCACCGGCAAGGAGCGTTTCTACATGGTGGCGCAGCTGCACAAGCCGGCGCCGGAACATGCCGGCGCCACCCAGCCGGCCGCCGGCGGGAGCGCGCCGTGAAGACGCTGAAACTCTCGCCGCGCGACAGCCGCATCGCGGCGGTCGGCCTGCTGCTGCTGGCGCTGCTGCTGGCCTACTTCCTGCTGCTGCACTGGTGGTTCGTGGCGCCGCTGCGCGACATCGCCGCGCAGATGGACGACCTGCGCGACACCCAGAGCCGCTATGCCGCGGCGATCGCCGAGAAGCCGCTGCTGCAGCGGCGCATCGCTGCGCTGGGCGCCGGCCGGGCCGCCAGCAGCGCGTTCCTGCCCGAGGACGACCCGAACACCGCCACCGCCGACCTGATGCAGCGCGTGGTGGACGCGGTGGGCGCACACACCCAAGGCGGCAGTTGCACGGTGACGCAGAAGATGCCGGTGCCCAACCCGCAGGTGGCCGCGGGCGAGCCCTACCGCAAGGCGGCGGCGAGCATCAACCTCAGCTGCGACATCGAGCCGCTGGTGGGGGTACTGCAGTCGCTGGAGCAGGGCACGCCCTACCTGTTCGTGGACAGCCTCAACATCTACCGCAACCCGGTGACCGCGCGGCAGGGCAGCGGGCCATCGCTGGAAGTGCAGTTCACCTTGTCCGGCTACGTGCGTCCCGCCAACACCGCGCCTGCGGGCGCCGCATCGTCGCCCGCGCCGGACGGCGCCGCCGACGCGACGGGAGCGATGCCATGAACGCCGCCAGCCAACGCCGGCTGACCCCGGCCCTGGTGATCCTCGCGCTGCTGCTGGGCGCGTTGTGGCTGGCGTTGCTGGCCGGGCTCGGCCGTGGTGTGCGCTGGAACGCACCGCGCGCCGCACGCCTGCCACCCGCGTCCAACCGGCCCGCCAGCCTGCCCACGTCGGTGCCGCTGGCGGAATTCGCGCCGGTGTGGCAGCAATCGCTGTTCAGCCCCGACCGCAAGCCCGAGGCGCACGCGGCCAGCGGCGGCAGCAGCCTCGGCGACCTGGCGCTGACCGGCATCATCCTCACCCCGCAGCTGCACATGGCGCTGCTGCACGACAAGAACGGCGACAAGGAGCTGCGCCTGCGCGAGGGGCAGTCGCTGCCCGACGGCAGCCTCAGCCTGGTCGAGGTGAAGCCGCGCTCGGTGGTCCTCGATTCCGCGCAGGGCCGCACCGAACTGAAGCTGCCTGCCGGCGCGCCGATCGACGCCCCGAAGGCGGCGCCCGCGCCCGCCGCGGTACCCGCGGGTGCGCCCAGGGAGGCCGCCGGCCCGGCCGGCGCCGACAGCGTGCAGCGGGTGGAGCCGCTGAACCGGAACGGCGCGCCGCGGATGGCGCCGCCGCCCCAGTACAGCCCGCAGCAACTCGATCGCCTGCGTAAACTCAAGGCCGCGATCCTGCAACGCCGCGCCGCCGGCCAGGCCGCGAACCACGAAGGAGCCCACTGATCCATGTCCCGCCAGCCCGCCTTCGCACGTTCGCGAACATCCGCCCGCCTTTGGTCCGGCCTGCCGCGCGCCGCGGCGCTGGCGGCGCTCACCCTGCTGGCCGGTTGCGCCAGCCTGCCGCCGCAATCGGACGACGCCTCCCTGCAACGCGAGGCGATGGCCGGCACCCACGCACCGGTGCCGGCACCGCTGCCGCTCAACAACGGCCAGACCACCACCACCGCCAACGCCGGTGCGCTGCCGCAGGTCAGCCGCGGCAGCGGCCAGTTCGTGCACGCCACCGGGCTGGCCACGCCGCGCCCGTCGGCGGCCGGCGCCAACGGCGTCACCTTCAACTTCGAGAACCAGCCCGTGCAGGCGGTGGTGAAGGCGATCCTGGGCGACCTGCTGAAGAAGAACTACACCATCGTGCCCGGTGTGCAGGGCAACATCTCCTTCTCCACCGCCGAGCCGGTGGACGCGAGCCAGGCGCTGCCGATCCTGGAGACGCTGCTGTCGTGGACGAACAACGCGCTGGTCGAGCGCAACGGCAGCTACGTGGTGCTGCCGGCGAAGGAAGCGGTGGGCGGCAACCTGGTGCCCAGCCTCGGCGCGGCGGCACCGGCCGGCGGCCTGCAGGCGCGGCTGTTCCCGCTGCACTACATCGCCGCCAGCGAGATGCAGAAGCTGATCAAGCCGTTCGCACGACCGGACGCGGTGCTGCTGGTCGACCCCGCCCGCAACGTGATCGTGATGTCCGGCACGCCGGAGGAGCTGGCCAACTACCAGCGCACCGTGCAGACCTTCGACGTGGACTGGCTGCGCGGCATGTCGGTGGGCGTGTTCAACCTGCAGCACGCCGACGTGGAGCAGCTGATGCCCAAGCTGGACGAGATGTTCGGCTCCAAGGGCGACACGCCGCTCGCCGGCATGCTGCGCTTCATCCCGATCAAGCGCACCAATGCGCTGGTGGTGATCAGCACGCAGCCGAACTACGTGGACGAAGTGGGCAACTGGATCGCGCGCATCGACCAGGGCGGCGGCAACCAGCCGCAGCTCTACGTGTACGACGTGCGCAACATCAAGGCTTCCGACCTCGCGAAGTACCTGGCGCAGATCTACGCCAGCGGCGGCAGCGGCGGCGGCTCCGGCGGCGAAGTCGGGCCCGGACTCACCTCCGGCACGCTGGGCGGCGCCGACAACGCGCGCGGCGCGGCCAGCGGCATGGGCAGCACGGCGGGCAGCTTCGGCAGCAGCAACACTGCAGGCGGCGGCCTGGGCGGCATCGGCAACGGCATCGGTGGCCTCGGCAACAGCGGCAACCGGCCGGGTGGCCTGTCCGGCGGCGCGCTGTCGTCCACCGGTTACGGCAACCCCAATGCGGCCAGCCAGGACCAGCAGTACGTTTCGCAGGATGGCAGCATCCGCATCGGTTCGGTGGACGCCAACAACCAGCTGCTAGTGCGTGCGCGGCCTTCGCAGTGGGCCGAGATCGAGGCGGCGATCAAGCGGCTGGACACGATCCCGCTGCAGGTGCAGATCGAAACGCGCATCCTCGAGGTGCGCCTCACCGGACAGTTCCAGTTCGGCGTGCAATGGTACCTGCAGGGCCTCACCGGCAGCACCACCAGCACGGACAGCAACGGCAACACCGTGATCACCCCGGGGCAACCCTACCGCCATCGCCAGGTAGCGCTGGGCGGCGGCGGCAATGCGTTCGGCGGCGAGCCGCTGTTCTATTCCTTCATCAACAGCAAGATGCAGGTGGCGGTGCGCGCGATGGAGGACAGCGGCAACACCAAGACCCTGTCCGCACCTTCGCTGGTGGTGATGAACAACCAGCCGGCCAGCATCCAGGTGGGCAACCAGGTGCCGGTGAACCAGAGCTACATCACGCCGGGCCTCGGCACCGGCACCACCACCATCGGCACGCTGGGCCAGGTGCAGTACCTCAACACCGGCGTGATCCTCAAGGTGGTGCCGCGCGTGAACCCGGGCGGCCTCGTCTACCTCGACGTCAGCCAGGAAGTGAGCAATCCCACCACCAAGGATGCCAACGGCAACTACACCATCTCCGACCGCAGCATGCAGACCCAGGTGGCGGTGCAGAGCGGCCAGACCGTGCTGCTGGGCGGCCTGATCCAGCAGAACGAGGGCATCGACGACAACGGCGTGCCTGGCCTCAACCGCATCCCGATCCTCGGCCGCCTGTTCGGCACCACCAGCCGCAACCGCGACCGCACGGAACTGATCGTGCTGATCACCCCGCGCGTGATCCGCAACAGCGAAGAAGCGCGCCAGATCACCGACGACTACCAGAAGGGTTTCGAATCGCTGAAGCCGCTGCGGGCCGAGCGGCAGGCGGGCGTGGCGCCGGAGGTTGCGCCGCCCGCTAGCACCGCCGCCCCCGCGGCAGTACCCGCCGCGGCCACCACCATGCCGCTGGCCAGCCCGGCCGAGCAGCTGCAGCAGCAGGCCGAGGCCGCGCTGGGCAAGGGCGATTATCACGACGCGCAGGATCTGGCGATGAAGTCCTGGCGCGCCGGCACGCACAAGGGTGGGCTGTGCGCGCGCAACTGGCAGGTGGTGGCCCAGGTGCGCGACAGGACCGGCGATCCGGCCGGCGCGCGCACCGCGCGCGAGTGGGTGAAGCAGTGTGGCGCCAGCCCGTGATGCAAGCCTTGCCGTGCGGGGCGGGGCGCTATCATCGCCGCGATGAGTTCCGCCGCTCCGACCTTTCCGATCACCCCGCTGCTGCCCGACATCCGTGCGTCGCTCGCCGCGACGCCGCGGCTGGTGCTGGAGGCGCCGCCCGGCGCGGGCAAGACCACCCAGGTGCCGCTGGCCCTGCTTGAGGCGCCGTGGCTGGGCGGCGGCAAGATCGTGCTGCTGGAGCCGCGCCGGATCGCCGCACGCGCCGCCGCGCAGTTCATGGCACGGCAGCTGGGCGAGGACGTGGGGCAGACGGTGGGCTACCGCATCCGCTTCGAATCAAAGGTGGGGGCGGGCACGCGCATCGAGGTGGTCACCGAGGGCATCCTCACCCGGCTGATCCAGGACGATCCCGAGCTGGCCGGCATCGGTGCGATCCTGTTCGACGAATTCCACGAGCGTCATCTCGCCGGTGATCTCGGTGCCGCGCTGGCGCTGGACGTGCAGGCCACGCTGCGGTCCGACCTGCGCCTGGTGGTGATGTCCGCCACGCTGGACGGCGAGCGCATCGCGCGCTGGCTGGATGCGCCGCGGATCACCAGTCCGGGCCGCAGCTTCCCGGTGCGTATCGAGCATCCGCCGGCCCGCACGCAGGAGAGCGTGGAGCACCATCTGACCCGCGTGGCGAGGCAGGCGCTGGCCGAGAACGACGGCGACGTGCTGGCGTTCCTGCCGGGGCGGCGCGAGATCGCGCGGGCGCAGGCGATTCTCGAAGAGACCCTCTCTCCGCGGGAGAGGCGAGGGCGTCTCGAAGTCGTGCCGCTGCACGGCGAACTGTCGCTGGCCGAACAGCAGTGGGCGCTGGCGCCCGCCGAACCCGGCACGCGGCGCATTGTGCTGGCGACCAATGTGGCCGAATCCAGCGTCACCCTGCCGGGCATCCGCGCGGTGATCGACGCGGGCCTTGCACGCGAGCCGCGCTTCGATCCGAATTCCGGCTTCACGCGCCTGGAAACCGTGGCCATTTCGCAGGCCTCGGCCGACCAGCGCGCGGGTCGTGCGGGGCGCGTGGCGGCGGGCACGGCGTATCGCCTGTGGCCGCAGAGCAAACGGCTCGAGCCGGCGCGCACGGCGGAGATCGCGCAGGCGGAACTCTCCGGCCTCGCGCTGGAGCTCGCGGCATGGGGCAGCGACACCTTGCCGTGGCTGGACGCACCCCCGCCCGGCGCGCTGGCGCAGGCGCGCACGTTGCTGACGGACCTCGGCGCGCTCGACGCCGACGGCCGCATCGGCGCGCTGGGCCGGCGCATGCTGGCGCTGGGAGCCACGCCGCGCTTGGGCGCCGCCGCGTTGCGCGCGCCGGAAAACCTGCTGCCGCTGGTGGCCGACCTGCTGGCATTGATGGAGGCACGTCCGCCGCTGCGTGGCGAGCAGGCGCGCAGCGACGACTTCCGCATGCGCGTGGCCGCGCTGCACGCCTGGCGCGATCGCCGCGGCCACGGCGCCGATGCCGGCGCGCTGGCGGCGATCGAGCAGGCCGCGAAAGGCTGGCGCCGCCGGCTGGACGTGCGCAGCGCTGCCAGCGGCACGCCGGACAGCCATGCCGTGGGTGACCTGCTGCTGCACGCCTTCCCCGACCGCATCGCACGCCGCGACGAGGCCAATCCCCTGCGCTACACGCTGGCCAACGGCCGCGGTGCGCGCCTGCACGACAACACCGCGCTGCTCGGCGAGCCGTGGCTGGTGGCGCTCGACCTGCGCCTCGAGGCGCGCGACAGCCTGATCCTCGCCGCGGCGCCGTTCGACCCGCGCGTGCTGGAGCGCGCCTACCCGCAACGCTTCGTGCGCGAACGCGCGCTGCGCTGGAACGATGCGCGCGACGCCGTGGAAGCGTTCGAGGAATACCGTTACGCCGCGATCGTGCTGGAGCGCCGCAGCGTGCCGGTGCAGCCGGAGGATGCGCTGCCCGCGCTGCTGGCGGCGGTCCGCAGCAAGGGGCTGGATGCGCTGCCGTGGAGCGAGCACGCGCGCCGCCTGCGCCTGCGCCTGCAGGCGTTGCGCGGCTGGATGCCGGAGCTGGGCCTGCCCGACGTCTCCGACGCACACCTGCTCGCCACGCTGGAGGACTGGCTGGCGCCCTACCTCAGCGGCAAGCGCCGGCTCGACGCGCTGGGCGC
This sequence comes from Rhodanobacter aciditrophus, assembly GCF_050026795.1. Classification (NCBI taxonomy): domain Bacteria; kingdom Pseudomonadati; phylum Pseudomonadota; class Gammaproteobacteria; order Lysobacterales; family Rhodanobacteraceae; genus Rhodanobacter; species Rhodanobacter aciditrophus. Next base: position 248,580 of record NZ_JALBWP010000008.1, on the reverse strand, counting down.
GGAGGAACTCTCGCAGGCGCTGTCGGCCACGCTCGACCACGCGCAGCGCCAGGCGCTGGATGTGCAGGCGCCCGATGCGCTCACGGTGCCCAGCGGCCAGACGCGCCGGCTGGACTACGCGCCGGACGTGCCGCCGGTGCTGGCGGTGAAGCTGCAGGAACTGTTCGGCCTCGCCGATACGCCGCGCGTGGGCGGCGGTCGCGTGCCGGTGACCTTGCATCTGCTGTCGCCCGCGGGGCGGCCGATCCAGGTCACCCAGGATCTGCGCGGCTTCTGGGAGCGCACGTACCCCGAGGTGAAGAAGGAGCTGAAGGGACGCTATCCGAGGCACCCATGGCCCGACGACCCGTGGACCGCCACGGCTACCCACCGGGCCAAGCCGCGCGGCACCTGATCCGGCATGCGCCCGGTGCGGCGACTTGCTGCAGGGTCGCCTACACCTCGGCCTTGAACGTGCGGCCCAGCGCCGGTCCCGCGCCGTAATAATGGCGGAACACGTAGAGCAGCGGCCGGTAGCGGCGCGGGTCGATGTGCGAGGTGCCAGGCACCACGATGTCGGCATGCGCGTGCACCCGGCACACCTCCAGCTCCAGCGTGACGTAGCCGTCGGCATTGCCGCGCCAGGCCTCCAGCGGGCGCTCGATCGCATCGAGCACGCGCGCTTCCAGTTGCAGCGGTGCCTCGGCAATGCGCGGTGCGCCCACCAGCGCGGAAGGCAGTGCGTGCCAGCCGGCGAGGGCGAACTTGTCCGCCGCGTGGCGATAGCCGCGCTTCCACGCCGGTACGGGATCGGCGCCGCTGGTGGGTGCGAGTCGCTCCACCGCTTCGTGCATTGCCTCGCTGGCCAGGTTGAGCACGCACTCGCGCTCGCGCAGCAGGTTGGCAAGGCCCTGACCGCCGCCGGCGAGGCCGATCGTCACGCGGTCGGCGAGCGCCCAGGCCGACGACATCGGCGTGATGTTGGCCGAGCCATCCGGATTGCGCGTGGTGACCAGCAGCACGGGCGTGCCGAAGTACAGGATCGAGGGGTGGATCTGCAGCGTGTCGGGAGCGTGATAAATGTCCATGCCGGCAGTGTCGGCGGACGCTGCGGCGGATGTTTCGCCGCGTGGCGAAACCAGCGCGCAGGGCGGGCACTACACTGCGCGCATGAACCGCGCCGACATGCCCAACCGCTACCAGCTGGCCGAGTTCGGCGCCCTGCTGGCGGAACCCGCGCGCGCGGCGATGCTTTTGGCATTGCTGGACGGCAGCGCCCGCCCCGCCGGCGAGCTGGCGCGCGTCGCCGGCGTCGGTGCGGCTACCGCCAGTGCGCATCTGAAGCGCCTGCTGGACGGTGGCCTGCTGGCCGTGCGGGAGCAGGGCCGCCACCGCTACTACCGGCTGGCCGACGACGACGTGGCGGCGTGGCTGGAGGCGATGGCATTGCCGCGCGCACCGAAAGTGCCGCGGCCGCAAGGCAGCGATCCGGCGTTGTGCCGCGCCCGCACCTGCTACCGGCACCTGGCCGGCGAGCTCGGCGTGGCGATGTGTGCGGCGTGGCTGGATCGCGGCTGGCTGCGGACGGCCGGCGACGGCTTGCGGCTGCAGCCACCCGCGATCGAGGCGCTGGTGGACGCGGGCTGGCAGGCACAGCCCGCCGAACGCCTGCTGCGTCTGCGCGGCCGCGGCTGCCTCGACTGGACCGAGCGCCGCCTGCACGTGGGTGGCCCGCTGGGCGTGGCGCTCACCGACGCGATGCTGGATGCCGGCTGGTTGCGCCGCGTCAGCCGCAGCCGCGCGCTGCTGCCCAGCCCCGACGGCCTGCGCCGCCTGGCACAGCTGGGCGTGCGGCTGGACGCGTAGCGGCGCGCGGGCGGGGCGCTTCGCGCCCGCGCGCCGCTGCGCCGGTTTCAGCGCTGCGCCGGCTTGCGCTTGAACAGCTTGCGGAACGCGGCGGCCACTGCGGCCACGCCCAGGATGATGAATTTCTTCAGCGCCAGCAGGATCACGCCGAGCTTGGCGAACAGGCCGGCCTTGGCCGCGATGCCGCCGGCGACCAGCGCGGCGATGCCGTAGGCGGCGAGCTTGTCGGTCCTGGGGTTGTAGTCGGCGTAGCGCTGGCCGGCGTCGAAATCGGTCATCGCCAGCACGGCCGGCATGTCGGCGCGCACCTTGGCAAGTTCGCCGATCGGGGCCACCGCGTCGAGCGAGAGGTAACCCTGCCGGCCGAGCACGCGGATCGCGTAGTTCAGCGTGCGCCCGCCCATGCTGCCGTCGGGTCGCTTGAACTCGATGTCGCGCGCCCAGTAGAGCTTGTGGCTGGCGGCGTCGTAGTGCGGCGGCTCGGCCCAGCCCAGCAGTTCGACCGCGGGATACCCCTGCTTGACGCGCTCGGCGTTGCGCGCCTGCGTAGCCTTCTGCATGTTCCTGAGCAGCTCGTCATAGTCGATCCTGCTCGCGTCCTCGTCGGACACGTAGCCGTCGTCGACATAGGTGACCACCACGGCCCAGGCATGGCCGTCCATTACGGTGGCGGGATCGGTGGAAGGCAGGATCATGCCCAGCACCTTGTCGTCCGGCGGGTTGCCCCACAGCTTGGTGAGCACGCGCTGGGCGTCGGCGGCCTGCAGGAAGCCGTAGCCGGGTTTCAGCTGCAGCGTGGCCTGGGCGCCGGGAACGGCGACGTCGCCGGACAGCGGGTGCAGGTTGTCGACCAAGGCCCTGGCACGGTCGGCGGCGGATGCGGCCGGGGCGTCGGCGGCGCCGGCCGGCGCGGGGCAGGCGAAAGCCGCCAGCAGCGCCAGCGCCGGCAGCAGCAATTTGCATTTCATGCGGTGTTCTCCCCAGTGTCGTCCATGGATGCGCGGCCAGCCGGCGGCGCCGCGGCGCTCCCCCTCGGTGCGTCGCAAAGGCTTTTTACAGGGCGGAGTGCGGCGACGCCAGCGTGGGTTCAGTGCCCGGGTTTCGCGGCCGGCGACCGCTCGAAGCTGCCGGCGTAGCCGGGGAACACCACCGGGCTTTCGTAGCCGTCGGCGGAAACCGACGACACGCCGAAGAACCAGTCGTCGATCACCACGTCCTGCAGCACGGCGTGGCCCACGTCGCCCACCGCGCGCGCGTGCTGCCATTGCGGCGCCGTGGTGTCGCGCCAGTGCACGCGGTAGCCCGCCGCGCCCGGCACCGTGCGCCAGTCCAGCGTGGTGTCGGTGGCCAGCGCGCCGTGGACGTCCACGCCGGTGGGCGGCGCTGGCGCGCGGCTCAGCGCGGCCATGGTGATCGCGTCGAGCGCGGTCACCCGGGCGAGGTAGCGGAAGTCGATGCCGTCGATGGTGTCGCCGTAGCGCACGCCGTCCTGCGTGCGCAGGTCCTGGTGCTGGCGCGTGTAGTCCTCGTGCGCCTCGGTGACGCGCACTGCCGGGTAGCCGGCTTCGAGGAACGGCACCTGGTCGCCGCCGCGGGCGTAGCGGTCGGTGCGGTAGACCATGCGCACGCGGAAGTCGGGCATGTACTGGTCGGCAAGCGCCGCCATGGTGCGGGCGAGGTTGCGCGAGGGGGAGTCCACCTCGCCGCCGTGGTAGCGGCGGTAGGCCGCCTGCGCGGGTGTCTCGTTGCTCTTGGTGCCTTCGGAGAACACCCGCACCACGGTGTTGTCGATGACGCCGTTCTGGCCGCGGCTGTTGCCCACGATGTCGTTGTTGAGCTCGGCCTCCACCTGCCAGCCGTGCGCCACTGCGTAGTCGGCGAGCACCTTGCCGCCGTACAGGCCCTGCTCCTCGCCCGACAAGGCGGCGAACACCAGGGTGGCGCGGTTGTCCTGTTTCGACAGCAGCCGCGCCGCCTCGATCAGCGCGGCCACGCCGGAGGCGTCGTCATTGGCGCCCGGTGCGTCGCTGCTGGCGTTCATCACGTCGCTGACGCGCGAGTCCAGATGGCCGGTGATCACGATCACGCGCTGCGGATCGGTGCTGCCGCGCTTGATCGCCACCACATCCATCACCTCCGTCGGCTGCGGGATGCGCTTGCCGCTGAACACCTGCGAGGGTGTGACGATCTCGAGACAGCCGCCGCAATCGCGCGAGATCGCCTCGAAGCGCGTCTTCACCCAGCGCCGCGCGGCGCCGATGCCTCGTGTGTCGGACCTGGTGTCGGACAGCGTGTGGCGGGTGCCGAAGCCCACCAGCGCGGTGATGGTGGCGCGCAGCTCCGTCTCGCTCGGGGCGGTGGCCAGCGCATGCAGCGCGGGTTGTTCGCGGGGCATCGCCGGTAGCCCGGCAGCCATGGCGGGCAAGGCAGTGCCCAGGGCAAGCCAGCACCATGCGGACGGGATTCGAGGCATCGTGATGGTTCCCCGTGCAGAAGGTGGGTCGCGCCTCGCGTTCGGCGGGGCGCTCGCCGGCGGTTCGGCGTGACGGCGGGCACGGTATCGCAATTGCGTGCCGGCTGCCGCAGGCGCGTGTGCCGGAAGGATCGGATTGGCCTGGCGATGCAGTGCGGCCATCGGGGCCGATCGGCGCAGCTTTATTTCGCGCGGCTGGATCTTGCGGATATTCCGGATGCGCAATTTGTTTCGACATGACTGGATATAGGCGGCGGCCCTGCGTTTGCGTGGCACGGGGTGTCGTCGTGGGCGTGGCAGCGACTTTTTTTACAGGCCTTTCCCAGGATCCATGGCGGTTCGCACCGATGCGACAGAAGCGGCGAAAACGCCCGATTTCGCGGATGGCAAATCCGCATGAATCGAATGTAAACATTCAATGTGCCGTCGGTTCGATTTCGCCGTTCCTGATATTGACGGGTGCAAATTCGAATGCGTAGGTTGCGCGGGTTCGCGATGGGGAGCATCGGCGAATGGTTCCGGATGACGCTTGCGGGGGCGGGCGTCGTCGCGTGGTGCCCAAGGCCGTCCGTGCGAGGGAGCAAGCGGGGACGACGGCCGCGACGGGCGCCCCGGAATCGTCCGGCAAGCAGAAAGTGGTGCCGCACGCGAGTGCGCTGATCCTGTTGCCGCGGGCCCGTGCTGCCGCGCCGGATCCGCTCGCCTCGAATTTCTCTGGGGAGTGTCTGCAGATGTCCAGTCCCATCCGTATCGAGCGCGCGTTGCCGCGCATGCCTGCCGCCTGATGAGAGACGCGGCGGGCCGGAGTGCACGCCGTTTTCATCCCGGGCTTGCACGGCGGCCGGTCAGGCCTGGGGTGTCCAACATGGGACGTGCGGTCCATGCCCAGGCATGCGGGTGCATGCGGGCACCATCACACCATCACTCGGAGGAGTGCACATGAAGCACATCGCATCGAAGGCTGTTGCGGCATCCGTTCTGCTCGCGCTGGCTGGAGGGGCGGCCATGGCCCAGTCCGGCAATGGCGCATCGCCGGAGTTCAACCCCTACGCACCCGCCAACGGGCACAGCTATCGTCATGGCGCGATACCCACGCTCCCGGTGCAGGAGCTGATGCACCGCTACGCCGCCTCGCAACATCGCAAGGGCAGCTCCAACACGCTGAGCTACGGCGGCGGCACCAGCGGAGTGGGCGTGATGGACAGCCACGTGAAGGTGTACATCGTCTACTACGGCAGCCAGTGGGGCACGCAGACCCTCAACGGCAACGGCGACGACGTGTTCTCCAACGACGCCTACGGCGCCGCGGCGGTGGCGGAGGAGATGTTCAAGGGCATCGGCACCGGCGGCGAGCTGTGGTCGGCCGACCTGACCCAGTGGTGCGACGGCCCGAACGTGGCCAGGGGCGCCACCAGTTGCCCGTCGAACGCGAGCTTCGTGCCCTACCAGAGCGGCGGCGTGTACGCGGGCTCGTGGTACGACAACTCCCCCGCGCCCAGCGCGCCGACCGCGACCGACCTGGCGAACGAGGCGATCAAGGCGGCGGCGCACTTCGGCAACACCGCGCAGGGTTCGAACCGCTACACCTACTACATCGTCATGTCGCCGCACGGCTCCGATCCGGACAACTACCAGAGCCCGACCCAGGGCTACTGCGCGTGGCACGACTACACCACCTCGTCGTACGGCGACATCGCCTACAGCAACCAGCCCTACAACATGGACCTCGGCACGAGCTGCGGCGTCAATTTCGTGAATTCGGGTTCGGCCGGTTACCTGGACGGCTGGACGATGACGCTGGGCCACGAATGGCACGAGATGATGTCGGACACCTATCCGGCAGGCGGCTGGACCAATCCCCGCACCGGCCAGGAGAACTCCGACGAGTGCGCGTGGATTCCGGCGGGGCAGCCGGGCGGCGCGGCGAACGTGGCGATGGGCACGGGCACCTTCACCGAGCAGGCGAGCTGGTCGAACGACACCAACTCCTGCGCGATCTCGCATCCGATCCTGTGATGCCGCCAGGCCGTGCATGAGGCGCAGGCCTCGCGCACGGATGGATCCATCGGGCCCGGCCGGCGACGGCCGGGCCTTTTCGCGTCCGCACTGGCGAAAGCAGTGGCGCTCCGGCGGTTTCGCGGCCGGGTCGCGGCCAGGCCACACCGGATCGTGCAGGGCCTCCGCCCGCATCGCCGCTGTCCTTCCCGAGGCGATGCGAGCGCCACATGCGTGCATTGCCGTCCCTGGAGCAGGCGAACCCGCCCGGCGACAGGCGGTCGGGACAAGGCCCGAGGCGAAAGCTGCGACGGCGCGCACGTTTTGCCGGCGCCGGCGCGATGGCGATCGAAATTCGAAGGTAGGGCTTTTGCGCCGGCATCCGTTCTTGAGCATGTGGTGGCGTTGCGAGATGCCGGAGCGAGGGAGCAAGGGGAGCGGCGTTTCGAAAGACCCCAGGCGCCACGGACAGTCGGTGGGGGGAGGTGTTGCGCCATGGCGCAGCAGGGTGGGACGTGGAGGCGCGCGAAGGCGCGGTCTCGGCATGTCCAAACAACTTTCAAGAGGGTTTTCCATGAAACACCTAATGTTGAAGGCCGTCGCGGCGTCCGTGGTCCTCGGACTCGCGGCGGGTCCGGCGCTGGCCGGCCACACGACGCAGCCGGCGGTCAATCCCTATTCGCCCGCCTACGGGCACAGCTATCGCCATGGCGTGATACCCACGCTTGCCGTGCACCAGAAGATGAAGCAGTACCGCAACACGCACGCGACCACCGCGACCACGGCGACCAGCTCGAACACGCTGACCTACAACGGCGGCGTCGACGGCGTGGGCGTGATGGACGGCCACGTGAAGGTGTACATCGTCTACTACGGCAGCCAGTGGGGCACGCGCACCACGAACAGCAAGGGCGACAGCGTGTTCTCGGGCGACGCCGACGGTGCCGCCGCGGTGGCCGAGGAGATGTTCAAGGGCATCGGCACCGGCAACGAACTGTGGTCGGCCGACCTGACCCAGTGGTGCGACGGCCCGAACGTGGCCAAGGGTGCCACCAGCTGCCCGTCGAACGCGAACTTCGTGCCGTACCAGAGCGGTGGCGTGCTGGCCGGCGTCTATTACGACAACTCGGCAGCGGCGCCCAGCGCCCCGACCCAGGCCGACCTGGCGAACGAGGCGATCAAGGCGGCGGCGCACTTCGGCAACACCGCGCAGGGCTCGAACCGCTACACCTACTACGTCATCATGTCGCCGCACGGTACCAACCCGGACAACTACCAGGGCCAGTACTGCGCGTGGCACGACTACACCACCTCGTCGTACGGCGACATCGCCTACAGCAACCAGCCCTACAACATGGACAGCGGTGCGGGTTGCGGCGTCAACTTCGTGAACTCGGGCAGCGCCGGCACGCTGGACGGCTGGACGATGACGCTGGGCCACGAGTGGCACGAGATGATGTCGGACACCTATCCGGCAGGCGGCTGGACCAACGCCAGCAGCGGCGAGGAGAACTCCGACGAGTGCGCGTGGATCGCGGCGGGGCAGCCGGGCGGTGCGGCAAACGTGGCGATGGGCACGGGCACCTTCACCGAGCAGGCCAGCTGGTCGAACGACACCAACTCCTGCGCGATCTCGCATGCGATCGTGAACGGCGGCGGTGGCGGCGGTGGTGGCGGCTCGCCGGTGGCCAACTTCACCGACACGGTGAACGGCCTGACGGTGAATTTCACCGATGCGTCCACCGACACCGGCGGCACGATCAGCTCGTACTCGTGGACCTTCGGCGACGGCAGCAGCTCGACCGCAGCCAACCCGAGCCACACCTACGCCGCGGCGGGTACCTACAACGTCACCGAGACGGTGACCGACAACACCGGTGCCACCAGCAGCAAGACCGCCTCCGTGACGGTCGCCAGCAGCGGTGGCGGTGGCGGCACCTTCAGCAACAACACCCAGCAGGCGATCAACGACAACGCCACCGTCACCAGCAGCATCAGCGTGACCGGCGAGCCGGGTGCGGCGCCCTCCAACCTCCAGGTGCACGTGAACATCACGCACAACTGGTCGGGCGATCTGGAGATCGTGCTGTATGCCCCGAACGGTGCCTACGCGATCCTGCAGTACCCGGACTACAACGACGACGGCAACATCAACAAGACCTGGACGGTGAACGCTTCGTCGGTGCAGGGCAACGGCACCTGGAAGCTGAAGGTGATCGACAGCGACCCGTGGTACAGCGGCGACTACGGCACGCTCAACAGCTGGAGCCTGACGTTCTGATCGGACGGCCGTGAAGGATCGTGCGCGCACGGAGGCGCGCTGCAGGGAGCATCAGGCCCGGCCGGCAACGGCCGGGCCTTTCTCGTTTGTCGGCGGCAGCCGCCGTGCGACCATGGGCGGATGACGACTGACACCCCACCACGCCTCGCGATCATCGGCGGCGGCCCGGCCGGCCTGATGGCCGCCGAGGCAGCCTGCGCCGCGGGCATCGCGGTCGACCTGTACGACGCAATGGGCTCGGTGGGGCGGAAATTCCTGCTCGCCGGCAAGGGCGGGCTCAACCTCACCCACGGCGAGCCGTTCGCACGCTTCGCGGGGCGTTACGGCACACGGCGCGAGGAAGTCGCGAACTGGCTGCGCGCGTTCGACGCCGAGGCGCTGCGCGCCTGGGCGCGCGGGCTGGGCGTGGAGACCTTCGTCGGCAGCTCGGGCCGCGTGTTTCCCGCCGACATGAAGGCCGCGCCGTTGCTGCGCCGCTGGCTGCACCGGTTGCGCGGTGCGGGCGTGGCCTTCCACATGCATCATCGCTGGCAGGGCTGGCGGGGCGACGGTGCCCTGCGTTTCGCCACGCCGGACGGCGAGCGCGCCGTCGCCGCCGATGCGACCGTGCTGGCATTGGGCGGCGCGAGCTGGCCGAAGCTGGGTTCCGACGGCGCGTGGGTGGCGCCGCTGCGCGCGGCTGGCGTCGACGTGGCGTCCTTGCAGAGCGCCAATTGCGGCTTCGAGATCGCCTGGAGCGAACATCTGCGCAGCCGTTTCGCCGGCGCGCCGCTGAAGGCGGTGACGGCGCACTGGGTCGATCGGCACGGCGTGGCGCAAGTGCGGCAGGGCGAGTGCGTGCTCAGCGAATACGGCATCGAAGGCAGCCTGGTCTATGCGATCGGCGCGGACCTGCGCGAGCGGATCGCCCGGGACGGCCAGGCACTGCTGCGACTCGACCTGGCGCCGGGCGTCACACAGGCGGTGCTGGCCGAACGCCTTGCCGCGCCGCGCGGCAGGCACAGCCTCGGCGACTGGCTGCGCCGCCGCGTGCATCTGGATGCCGCGAAATGCGCGCTGGTGTTCGAGGGAGTCGACAAGGCGGTGCTTGCCGATCCGTCCGCGCTCGCCGCGCGGATCAAGGCCTTGCCGCTGGCGCTCGGTGCGCCCCGCCCGCTGGCCGAGGCGATCAGCACCGCCGGTGGCGTGCGGCTGGAAGCGCTGGACGAACACCTGATGCTGCGCGCGCGGCCCGGCACGTTCTGCGCCGGCGAGATGCTGGACTGGGAGGCACCCACCGGCGGCTATCTGCTGACCGCGTGCTTTGCCAGCGGGTTGCTGGCGGGGCGCGGCGCGGCGCGTTGGCTGCGGCGCCAGTCGAGTTATTGAGCTTGCGCATGCGGCAGAGCAGGCTCGCCAGCCTGCAGGTGACCGCCTCGAATCCGTTGATTGCAACAAAGCGATTTCGTCCACCTGCCGGTGGCCGGGTGACTTTTCTCTTGCGTGGCCAAGAGAAAAGTAACCACAAGAGAAGGCCACCCCGGTTGGCGCTTGCCGTCCATCCGTGCCGCTGCGCGGCACGCTGGCCAAGCGTTGACGCGTGTGCCTTTCTCCCTCTCCCCTTTGGGGAGAGGGTCGGGGTGAGGGGCGGGTGCTCGCGGTCGCCTCGATTTCCTCTCTCCCGCCTGCAGGAGAGAGTGGTCGGGGGAGAGGGGCAGTTGCTCGTGCGTCTTCGCCGGCGACAAAGCGATTTCGGTCGCCTGCCGGCGCCCGAAACCGCTTTGTCGCTTGCGAAAGCAAAAGGGGAAACGCCACCTGTCCCAACAATAGAAAAGGGAAAAGGCTCAGCCGAGCGCCCGCACGCGAAAATTCCGCCCCTTGATGCGCCCCGCACGCAGCCGTTCCAGCGCCTTGTTCGCCAGGGCGCGACTGATCGCCACGTAGGCGCGGGTGGCGAACACGTCGATCTTGCCGATGTCCTGTGCCGCCAGCCCGGCGTCGCCGGTGAGTGCGCCGAGGACGTCGCCGGGGCGCAGCTTGTCCTGGCGGCCGGCGTCGATCACCAGGGTCTTCATTGGCGCCAGGTTGAGCTGCTTGCCGCGCGGAGGCGACACGCGCAACGGATGCCACGGCAGCGGCTGGCCGAGCTGCTGCTCGATGTTCTGCGCCTTGGGCCGCTCGCGCGGCGTGACCAGGGTGATGGCGAGGCCGTTCTCGCCCGCGCGCCCGGTGCGGCCCACGCGGTGCGTGTGCGTGTCCGGGTCGTGCGCAATGTCGTAGCTCACCACCAGCGGCAGCGCCGTGATGTCGAGGCCGCGTGCGGCCACGTCGGTGGCCACCAGCACGCAGCAGCTGCGGTTGGCGAACTGCACCAGCACTTCGTCACGGTCACGCTGTTCCATGTCGCCGTGCAGGGCGAGCGCGGAGAAGCCGCGGCGGTCGAGCTCCTGTGCGACGGCGTCCACATCCTTGCGCATGTTGCAGAACACCAGCGCGTGCTGCGCCTGCTCCGCGCTCAGCGTACCCTTGGCCAGCAGTTGCGCCAGTGCGTCCATCTTCTGTGCCGGCTCCACTTCGTGGAAGCGCTGCTCGATGGTGGTTTCCTCGTGCGGCGTTGTCACCGTCACTTCCACCGGCTCGCGCTGCAGGCGCCTGCTCACCTCGCGGATCGCCTCCGGGTAGGTGGCCGAGAACAGCAGCGTCTGATGGTGTTTGGCGATGCGCCCGACGATGTCGTTGATCGCCTCGCTGAAACCCATGTCCAGCATGCGGTCGGCCTCGTCCAGCACCAGCACCTGGATGCCGCCGCCGTGCAGGCTGCCGCGCTTGAGGTGCTCCTGCACGCGGCCGGGCGTGCCCACCACGATGTGCGGATCGTGCGCCAGCGAGGCCAGCTGCGGCCCCAGCGGCATGCCGCCGCACAGCGTCAGCAGCTTCACGTTGGAGATGTTCGCCGCCAGCTTGCGGATGGACTTGCTGACCTGGTCGGCCAGCTCGCGCGTGGGGCACAGCACCAGCGCCTGCAGGCGGATCGTTTCCGCCTGCAGGGCCTGCAGCAGGGCGAGCCCGAAGGCGGCGGTCTTGCCGCTGCCGGTCTGCGCCTGCGCGATCACGTCGCGGCCTTCCAGCATCGGCGGCAGGCTTCGTGCCTGCACCGGCGTCATCTCGGTATAGCCGAGGGTGTCGAGGCTGGCGAGCAGGGCGGGCTTGAGCGGCAGGGTGGCGAAGGCAGTCATGCGCCATGATCGCACGCCGTCGCCGCAGCGCGGTTCTATTCCAGCGCGGAATCGATGTGGATCTCGCCGCTCAGCACCTTGTGGATGGGACAGGCGTTGGCGATCTGCAGCAGGCGCGCGCGTTGTTCGTCGCTCAGTTCGCCGCGCAGGGCGATGCGGCGGCTGATCCGGTTGCTGCCGGGCGGCGGCGTGCCGTCCGGGTTGAAGTCCAGCGCCACGTCCACGCCTTCCAGCGGCCAGCCCTTGCGCTCGGCGTACATCTTCAACGTGATCGCGGTGCAGGCGCCCAGGCTGGAAAGCAGCAGGCGGTGCGGGTTGGGGCCGGTGTCGCCGCCGTGCAGCTCGGGCGGTTCGTCGCCCTGCCAGGTGTGGCCACGGTCGTCGGCGAGGCGCACGGCATAAGGCGTGGCGGCGATGCTGGCGGTGACGGCGGGTTTCGCATTCATGGGCGGTGCTCCGGATTTCGGTCGCTCCTGTGTAGCACGCTTGCCGGCGGCCCGCGCGACTTGCATCCACGCGCGCAGTCGCGGATCGTGTAGCGCCCAGGCTTTGCCGACGCACTCCCATGGACATCGTTTTCATCGAAGACCTGCGTATCGACGCCGTGATCGGCATCTACGACTGGGAACGCCGCGTGCGCCAGACGCTGTCGTTCGACATCGAGATGGCGTTCGACAACACGGTGCCCGCCGCCAGCGACGACATCGCGCACACGCTGAACTACAAGGACGTGTCGAAGCGGCTGATCGACTACGTGGGCGCCTCCAGCTTCGGCCTGGTGGAGACGCTCGCCGAACGCTGCGCCGCGATCATCCGCGAGGAATTCGGCGTGAGCTGGGTACGACTGACGCTGTCCAAGCCCGGTGCGGTGCGCGGCGCGAAGGCGGTGGGCGTGCGCATCGAACGTGGCGTGCGGGCCGGCTGATGGCCCGCGTCTACCTCAGCCTCGGCTCCAATCTCGAGCCGCATCGCTACCTGCGCGCAGCGCTGGACGAACTGCGCACGCATTTCGGTGCCATCGCGGTGTCGCCGGCCTACCGCAGCCGCTCCGTGGGCTTCGACGGCGCCGACTTCGTCAACCTCGCCGTAGGCTTGGACACGGAGCTCGAACCCGAGGCGCTGAACGACTGGCTGCACGCGCTGGAGGATCGCCACGGCCGCCGCCGTGACGTGCCGCGCTACTCCGACCGCACGCTGGACGTGGACGTCGTGCTGTACGGCGAGCAGGTGATCGACGGTCCCGGCCACCTGCAGATCCCGCGCAAGGAGCTGCAGCACGCCTTCGTGCTGAAGCCGCTTGCCGACATCGCGCCGCAGGTGCGCCATCCCGTCAGCGGTCGGACGATGGCCGAGCTGTGGGCGGCATTCCCGCAGGAGCGCGAGCCGCTCCTGGCCGAGCCGCTCTGACGGACGGAGCCGGTCGATGCGCCCTTGCACTGTCGCTGCGGCGCGCGCGGTGCTAGAACGGTGGCTCCAATCGCGTGCATGGAGGGAGGGGGCATGGCCGGAAAGTTCGCCCGCAGCTGGGCGTTGATGAAGGCGAGCGCAGGCGTGCTGCGCTCGGACAAGTCGCTGTTGCTGTTTCCGCTGCTGTCCGGCCTGTGCACCCTCGTGGTGGCGGCCAGTTTCCTGCTGCCGGTGGTCCTGGCGGCGGTCGGCCACCATGGTGTCGACCTCGACGGCCGCCGCTTCGCACCGGGCTACTACGTGGTGCTGTTCGCGTTCTATCTGGTGCAGTACTTCGTGATCGTGTTCTTCAACACCGCGCTGGCCGGCGTGGCGCTGCAGCGCCTGCGCGGCGAGCCGGCCGGGCTGGCCGACGGTTTCGCGCTGGCACGCTCGCGGCTGGGCAGCATCTTCGGCTATGCGCTGATCGCAGCCACCGTGGGCCTGTTCCTGCGAGCGCTGCAGGAACGGCTGGGCCTGGTCGGCCGCTTCGTGGTGGGCCTGCTCGGCCTGGCCTGGACGGTGGCCACCTTCCTGGTGGTGCCGGTGCTGGCCAGCGAGGACACCGGGCCGGTCGACGCGGTGAAGCGCAGCGCGGAGCTGCTCAAGCAGACCTGGGGCGAGAACGTGATCGGCAACGCGGGCCTGGGCGTGGTGTTCGCCCTGGTGTTCTTCCTTGCGGCCCTGCTGGCGGCGGTGCTGGTGTTCGGCGCGGTCGCCACGCAATCGATCGCCGTCATCGTGCCGGCGATCGTGCTGGTGGTGGTCGGCTTCACGCTGCTGGGCCTGGTGCAGTCCACCCTGCAGGGCATCTACGCCGCGGCGCTGTACCGCTACGCGGAAGCGGGCGAGGCGGGCGGTGGCTTCGACCAGGCGCTGCTGGAGTCGGCGTTCCGCCGCAAGGGCTGATTCACACCGACAGGCTGCGCCCGCCGTCGACGCGGACGATCTGGCCGGTCACGTAGGGCGCGTCGCGCAACAGCCACAGCACGGCGCCGGCCACGTCCTCGGGCGCGCCGGCGCGTGCCAGCGGCGTGCGCGCCAGCATCGCCTGCTGGTCCGCGTACGGCTTGCCGTCGCTCGGCCACAGCACGGCGCCGGGCGCCACGCCGTTGACGCGGATGTCCGGGGCGAGGTCGAGCGCGAGCGAGCGCGTCATCGCCGCCAGCGCTGCCTTCGCCATGCAGTAGATCGGATGGTCCGCGAGCGGGCGCTCGGCGTAGATGTCCACCAGGTTCACGATCGCGCCGCGTGCGGCGCGCAGCGCGGGCGTGGCCGCCTGGGCGAGGAAGAACGGCGCCTGCGCGTTCGAGGCGAACAGTTCGTTCCACTGTGCCACGGTGGCCGCGCCCACCGGCGTGGGATGGAAGGCCGAGGCGTTGTTGACCAGCGCGTCGAGCCGCTCGTAGCGGGCGAGCGTGGTGTCCACCAGCGCGGGCAGCGCATGCGGATCGGCGAGTTCGGCCTGCAGCACCAGGGTGCTGTCGGCGCGCGCGCGTTCCAGTTCGGCGGCCAGCGCCTCCGCTTCCGCCACCGAGCGGCGGCAGTGCAGCACGACGTCGTAACCGGCGGCATGCAGCGTCCGCGCGATCACCGCGCCTACGCGCTTGCCGGCGCCGGTGACCATAGCGACGGGGCGTTCACGGCGTGGCGGCATGCGGCGGCTCCTGCGCGGCGGCGGTTGTCTACAGCTTGCCGGATCGGCGCATCCGCGTCACCCGCGACAGCGCCTCAGGCCTTGTCCGGGGGCGTGCCGCGCCGGCGCGAGGCGGCCTTGCGCACCGCCCCGACGAGACGGCGTGCCGGCGATGCCGGCTCCGTCGGCGTGTCGCCGGTTTCGCGTTCGATGCCACCGTCGAACAGTTCGATCGCGGTGGCGGCCACCTGCCCGGTGTCGTAGTACGCGTAGGCGCCCACCCCCAGTGCGCCGATCACCGGCAGCCAGCGCGATGCGCCTTCGCCCAGCGCGCGGCGGCTGAGCTTCACGCCGAGCTGTTTCGCGATGCGCTCCACCACCGTCTGCGACATGCGGCGGAACAGCAGGCGGTCGCCCATGCGCACCACCAGGTCGCGGAAGGCCTGCGCCGCGGTGTGGCGGAACAGGCAGTACAGCATCTGCTCGCGGCCCAGTTCGGCGTGGCGGCCGTAGGCGGCAGCGATGTCGCTGACCATCTGCGCCTGCAGCTTCCAGATCGTCACCAGCTCGGGCAGCAGGGTGAGCCAGCCCAGCGGACCGGGCGGCAGCGCCAGCGTACCGGCGGTGAGTGCGGCGCGCTGCGCGGCGCGCGCGGCAATCTGGCGCGCCTGCGCCCGCGGATCGGCCGTGCCGTCCACCGTGCTGTCGGGGATGCGGCTGACGAAGTCGAGGATGGCCTGGGTGATCCGGCTTGCTTCCTCGTGCCCGCCGATCACCGCGGGTACTTGCCGGCTGCCGCCGGCGCGATCGGGGGCGGGCGGGCGTCGCTGGGTCATGGCGCACTCCGTGGGCGCAACTGGCGTGGCGCAAGGGAACCAGTCTAGGGCGTCGGCATGAAGCGAGGATCAACACCGGTGTCGCGTGGCCATGACTTGTGGCCCAGGTCCGCTCAGGTCTGTGTTAGTAATGTTATAACATTACACATATGGATCGGCCGCGATGCCGGTTCGCCGACCACCTGGAACCCCCCGCCCATGAAGCCCTCCCTGCTTGCCATCAGCCTCGCCATCGCACTGGGCGCGGCTCCCGTCCACGCGCGCGCCGGCGCCACCCCGCCCGCCACCGGCTCCGCCGCGGTCGGCGGCACGACGACGGACGACGGTCCGGCCGATGAGCGGAACCGCCCGGCGCCGACGGTGCGCGAACTCGGCGCGATCAGCGTCTCCGCCGCGCTGGACCAGGCGCGCAACGCGCTGTCGCCGGACACCGGTTCCAGCCAGTACGTGATCGACCGCAAGGCGATCGCGCAGCTGCCGCTGGGCGCGTCCACCCCGGTGAACCAGGTGATCCTGCAGGCGCCGGGCGTGGTGCAGGATTCCTACGGTGGCCTGCACGTGCGCGGCGACCACGCGAACCTGCAGTACCGCATCGACGGCGTGATCATTCCCGAGTCGATTTCCGGCTTCGGCCAGACCCTGGACGCGCGCACCATCCAGAACGTGAAGCTGCTCGACGGCGCGCTGCCCGCGCAGTACGGCCTGCGCACCGCCGCGGTGGTGGACATCACCACGCGGAGCGGCCACGACCTCGGCAACGGCGGCAGCGTGGGCGTCACCGCCGGCTCGTCCGGCACGCTCAATCCGAATGCCTCCGTGTGGGGCAGCAGCGACCGCTGGAGCTGGTTCCTCACCGGCAACTACCTCGAGAACGACGCGGGTATCGAGAACCCCACGGCCAGCCGCAAGCCGATCCACGACCACACCAACCAGGTGAAGGCGTTCGGCGACGTGTCCTACCTGGTCGACGACGGCACGCGGCTGAGCTTCATGTTCGGCATGGCCAACAACCGCTTCGAGATCCCCGACAACCCGAACCAGCAGCCGTCCTTCCGGTACCTCGACCGGACCGGCTTCGATTCGGCCGATCTCGACGAGCGGCAACGGGAGCAGACGCGCTTCGGCGTGCTGTCGCTGCAGGGCAAGCTGGGCAAAACCGACTACCAGGTGTCGCTGGGCCAGCGCTATTCCAGCCTGGCCTTCACGCCCGACATGGTCGGCGACCTGATGTTCAACGGCGTGGCCTCGGCGATCTCGCGCAGCAACCGCGCCAGCACGCTGCAGGCCGACTTCGCCACGCCGCTGGGCGACGCGCACACCCTGCGCTACGGCATCTACGGCAGCTACGAAAGCGCGCCAAGCACCAACGACGCCTGGGTATTCCCCGCCGACGCCGGCGGCAACCAGACCGGCACCACGCCGATCAACATCGTCGACGGCAACCGCGTCGTCGCCAGGACCTGGTCGGGCTACGTGCAGGACGAGTGGAGCATCGGCCAGAACCTGACCGTGAACTACGGCCTGCGCGGCGACGTGTACAAGGCGTTCCGCACCGAAAGCCAGCTCAGCCCGCGCCTGGGCGTGGTCTACCAGGCCGGCGCCGACACCACGCTGCACGCCGGCTACTCGCGCTACTTCACGCCGCCGGCTACCGAGGCGATCACCACGGCGAACATCCGGAAGTTCGCGGGCACGACCAACGCGCTGCCCGACAACGGCGACAACACGCCGCTGGCCGAGCGCAGCGACTACTTCGACGTCGGCATCCAGCAGCAGTTCGGCAGCTCGCTCACCCTTGGCCTGGATACCTATTACCGCAAGGTGCGGCGACTGCAGGACGAGGGCCAGTTCGGCGCCGCGCTGGTGTATTCCACCTTCAACTACGCCAAGGGACGCATCAAGGGCGCGGAGTTCACCGCCAACTACGACAGCGGCCCGTTCAACGCCTACTTCAACCTCGCCGCCAGCCGCGCGATGGGCGAACGCGTGATCACCAGCCAGTACAACTTCGCCCCGGACGACCTCGCCTACGTGGCCGACCATTACATCTTCCTCGACCACGACCAGGCCTGGACCTCCTCGGGTGGCCTCGGCTACGCCTTCGGCGACGGCACGCGCGTCGGCGCGGACTACCTGTTCGGCAGCGGCCTGCGCCGCGACGGCGTGGTGCCGAACGGTGCCTCGATGCCGGCGTATTTCCAGCTCAACCTCAACGTGTCGCGCGACTTCAGTTTCCGGGACACCGGCAAGCTGCATGCGCAGCTGGCGCTGATCAATGCGCTGGACCGCACCTACGAACTGCGCGACGGCACCGGCATCGGCGTGGGCGCGCCGCAGTACGGCCCGCGGCGCGGCCTGTACCTGAGCCTGCAGAAGGATTTCTGACGGAGCGGGGCGCCGTCGGTCATCCGCTATGCTTGTCGCGTTTTCCGGCAACGACGCAACGATGGCATCCCGACTCCCCGAACCCGGCGCCGACGAGCGCGCGCATTCCGACCGCCTGCTGCAGCACCTGCGCGAGCAGATCGCCGCGCACGGGCCGATGCCGTTCTCGCAGTTCATGGAGCGCTGCCTGTACGCGCCGGGGCTGGGCTACTACAGCGCGGGCAAGACCAAGTTCGGCGAGGCGGGCGATTTCGTCACCGCGCCGGAGCTGGGCGGGCTGTTCGCGCGCTGCGTGGCGAACGTGGTGGCGCCGGTGCTGGACACGCTGGGCGAGCAGGCGGCGTTCCTCGAACTCGGTGGCGGCAGCGGCGCGTTCGCGGAGGCGGCGCTCAAGGCGCTGGCCGAGGCCGGCAGCCTGCCGCACCGCTACCTGATCCTCGAACCCAGCGCCGACCTGCGCGAGCGCCAGCGCGAGCGGCTGGCCGCTGCGCTGCCGGCCGAGGTCAACGCGCGCGTGCGCTGGCTGGACGGTCCGCCCGACCACGGCTGGCGCGGCGTGCTGTTCGCGAACGAGGTGATCGACGCGTTGCCCACCACGCGCATCGCGATGAAGGGTGGCGAGGTCTACGAGGAATACGTGGCGCTGGACGGCGAAGGCCGGCTGGTGCGCGTGGACCGGCCGGCCGACGCGCTGGTGGCCGGCGCGGTGCGCCACGTCGAGCGCGACCTCGGCGCGGATTTCGCCGACGGCTACCGCAGCGAGATCCTGCCGCAGCTGCCGTACTGGCTGCAGGCCGTGGCGGGCGCGCTGGAAGCGGGCGTGATGCTGTTCGTCGACTACGGCTACGTGCGCCGCGAGTTCTACCAGCCGGAGCGCCGCGACGGCACGCTGATGGCGCACTACCGCCACCACGCGCACGCCGATCCGCTGTGGCTGCCCGGCCTCAACGACCTCACCGCCTCGGTGGATTTCACCGCGCTGGCCGAGGCCGGCAACAGCGCCGGTTTCGGCGTGGCCGCCTACCTGCCGCAGGCGCAGTTCCTGATCGCCAGCGGCCTGCAGGAGGCGTTCGAGGCGGCGCATTCACAGGCCGCCGACGAGGCGGCGCGCTATCGCCTCGCGCAGGAGGTGAAGCGGCTCACCTTGCCCGACCAGATGGGCGAGCGCTTTCAGGCGATGTTGTTCGCGCGCGGCCTCGACGTGCTGCCGCTGCCGGCGGAACTGCTGGCCGCCGACCAGGGCGGGCGGCTGTAGCAGCGCGCAGGGGCGTTGCTACTTCGCGACCGCGGCCCCGCGTCCCAGCGCCATGCCCTTCAGCACGTTCAGCGCCTGCGCCAGCGCGTAGTCGCGGGTGGCCAGCGCGCTCTCGGCGGCGCTGCCGTCGTTGTCGATGTCGCCGCCGGCCTTGGCGTTCTCGTTGGCGAGGTGGTTGGGCAGGTCGGCTTCCGAGCTGATCAGCGAAGGCGCGGCGTCGGCCTTGCGCACGCTGAGGTCGCCCAGCGGAATGTCGGGCTTGATGCCCTCGGCCTGGATCGAGGTGCCGTTCGGCGTGTAGTAGCGCGCGGTGGTGATCTTCACCGCATGGTCGGCGTCCAGCGGCAGCACGGTCTGCACCACGCCCTTGCCGAAGGTGCGCTGGCCGAGCAGCAGGGCGCGATGGTTGTCCTTCAGCGCACCGGAAACGATCTCGGCGGCGGAGGCAGTGCCGTGGTTCACCAGCAGCACCAGCGGCGCGCCTTTGAGCAGGTCGCCGGGATGCGCGCCGAAGCTCATGTTGGAATCGGGCAGGCGGCCGCGGGTGGTGACGATGGTGCCCGAGTCGAGGAAGTCGTCGCTCACCGACACCGCGGCGGTGAGCAGGCCGCCCGGGTTGTTGCGCAGGTCGAGCACGGCACCCCTGGGCGCGCCGTCCTTGGCGATCAGCACGGCCAGCTTGTGTTCCAGGTCGGCGGCGGTGTCGCTCTGGAACTGGGTAATGCGGATGTAGTCGTAGCCGGGGTCGAGCTGGCGCACCTTGACGCTGGTGATCGCGATGTTCTCGCGCGTGAGGTGCATGTCCAGCGGCGTGTCGCTGCCCTTGTGCAGGATGGTCAGCGTGATCTTGCTGCCGGGCTTGCCGCGCAGCTTCTTGAACATGTCGTCCACGTTCTGCGGGTCGACCAGCACGCCGTCGATCTTCACGATGCTGTCGCCGGGCTTGATGCCGGCGCGCGAAGCGGGCGTGTCGTCGATCGGGGTGACGATCACCAGGCCGCCGTCCTGCTGCAGCACCTCGATGCCGAGGCCGCTGTACTGGCCGGTGGTGTCCTCGTCGAGCTGGGCGAGGCCTTCCTTGTCCAGGTATTCGCTGTGCGGATCGAGTCCGGCGAGCATGCCGGTGATCGCGTCCTTCATCAGCTCGTGGTTGCCCACCGGTTCCACGTAGGCCTGGCGCACGATGTCGTAGACGCGGCTGAAGCGGCGGATGTCCTGCAGGTCGACCTGGGTGTCGCCGGCCTTGGCGGGGGCATTCGCGTGCACGTGGGTGGGCGCCAGTTCGACGGGCGGCTCGGGCGCGCTCGCGGCCGGCGCGGTCTGCGCGTGGAGGTACGGCGCCGCCAGCAGCAGGGCGCACAGGCTGTAGGTGGAAAACCGCATGGTACGACTCCGGGGAAGGGGGCGCCCGCCGCTCCGCGGCGGGTTTGGACACTGCCAGCCTGCGACGACGGCGGGCGGCCGTCAACGGTGCAGGCTGAACGGCGTGCGCCCGGCCGGTTCAGCGGTGCTGGGCCAGCCAGCTGCGCGGGTCCACCGGCTTGCCGTCGTGGCGCAGTTCGAAGTAGGCGCCGGTGTTGACGCCGGTGGGCGGAGCGGCGGTACCCACCGCCTGGCCGGCCTTCACCGCGTCCCCCACGTTGTGCAGCAGCGCCTCGTTGTTGCCGTACATGCTCATCCAGCCGTTGCCGTGGTTGAGGATCAGCAGCATGCCGTAGCCGCGCAGGAAGCCGGCGTAGACCACCCGGCCGTTCGCCACCGCATGTACCTCGCTGCCGCCGGCGGCGCGGATCAGCACACCGTTGCCGTAGCTGTGCACCTCGCCCGACGCCGGCCAGGGCAGGTTGCCGCGGATGTTGGCGCCGGCGCCGCCCACGGCGATGGGCGGCGGCGCCTTGCCGCCGTGCCTGCGTGCGGCGGCCTGCCGCGCGGCTTCGCGGGCGGCGGCCTCGCGCATGGCCTGGTCGATCTGCTTCTGCAGGCGGTCGACCAGGTTGTTCAGCGACTGCTCGTCCTGTTTCAGCGCGGCCAGCCGCTGGGCCTGGTCCTGGTAGGTGGCGTCGGCCGCGGCGGCCAGCTTCTGCTGCGCGGCGCGCTGCCGCGCCAGCTGCCGGCTCTGCTGCTCGCGCTGTGCGCGTTGCGCCTGCAGCGCCTGCTGCTCGGCGGTGATCTGGCCCTCCAGCGTCTGCAGCTGGGCCAGGCTGGCCATCAGCTGCTGCACCTTCTGCACGCGGTCCTGCTGAAAGTATCTCGAGTAGACCAGCGCCCGTGCGATCCGGCCCACGTCCTCGTTGTCCAGCAGCAGGCGCAGGTCCGAGCCGTGGCCCAGCGCGTAGCTGGCGCGCAGCAGGTCGGCAATCGCGGCGCGCTGGCCGGCCAGCTTCTGCTGGAGGTCGGCGCGCTGCTGCTGCAGCTGTTCGAGCTGCTGCTGCTTGGCGGCGAGCTGGGCATCGGTGTCGCGCAGGGCGCGTGCGGCGGCGGCGAGCGCGGTGGTCTGTTTCGCCAGTTCGGCGTTGAGCCGATCGCGGCGGGCAGCGGTGGCGGTCTGACGCTTGTCCAGCGCCTGCAGTTCCTGGTGCACGTTGCTCAGCTTCTGCTTCGCCGCGGCCTGCTCGGCCTGGCTCTTGTCCTGCCGCGCCTGCGCCGGCGTGACGGCGAGTGCGGCGCTCAGCGCCGCGACGGAGAGGAGGGAGAGGCGGGCGGCGCGGACGGGACTGGGCATCGGCCGATTATCGCCGAGCCTGCTGACGGCGGCGACAGCCATCTTGCGATTTCGCAAGGTTTTCGCGCGGCGATCGACAGTCCACGGTAAAGCCGCCGCCATACCCGACGTCCAGCATGCCGGGAATTCTCGCGTCCTTACGGAGACTTTCCCATGTCGTTGCGTCGCCGCTTTCCGTTGCCTACCGTGCTTGCGCTGGCCGTGGCCGCCGCCGTCCTTCCCGCGGCGCGGGCCGCCGATACACCGACACCGCCCGCGAGCCCCGCGGTCGACAGCAGCCATGTGAAGAACCTCAAGGGCGTCCATGTGGTGGCCGCCGCGCCGCTGCAGAACGAGATGCCGACGCATGCCTCGCTGAAGGCGATCGAGCCGAAGTCGATCATCGGCCGGTCCTACATCGACAACAACACCATGCCGATGGGCAGCTACAGCTCGATCGCCGCGCTGGCGCCCAGCGTGGTCGACATCGAGCCGAACGGCCCGGGCCTGGGCAACAACAAGGGCTTCACCATCCGCGGCATGAGCGATGGCCAGTACAACCTGACCATGGACGGCATTCCGGTCGGCGACTCGAACGACTTCACCCACCACTCGGCGAACTACTTCATGCCGCAGGACCTGGGCCAGGTTGTCGTCGACCGCGGCCCGGGCCAGGCCTCGACCATCGGCTACGCCACCTTCGGCGGCACGGTGGCGATGCAGACCCGCGACCCGCTGGCACGCACCACCACCGAGCTGTACGGTGGTTACGGCAGCTTCGCCACCCGCATGGCCGGCGTGAAGTTCAATACCGGCACGCTCGCCAACGGCGGCAGCGGCTACCTCGACTACCGCCAGCTGCGTTCGGACGGCTATCTTTCCGGCGCCAGCGTGGACCGCAGCAACGTCGTCGCCAAGTTCGTGCAGCCGTTCGGCGATTCGACCACGCTCACCCTGCTGGCGATGCGCAATACCAACGGCGGCAGCAACGCGGCCATCGTCGGTGCCACCTCGTATCCGTACGTGTCCGACGGCAACTACCCCTACACCGGCGGCATGCAGGGCCAGATGCAGGTGTTCGGCAAGCGCTACGGCCTCTCGAACGACCCGCGCAGCCAGGCCTACACCGGCTACAACTACGACCACTTCAACAGCGACTTCGAATACGTCGACCTCGCCTCCGAACTCGGCGCGGTGACGCTCGACAACAAGCTCTACACCTACTCGTACTACCACCGCGGCTGGAACGGCCTCGACCCGAACGGCGGCAACATGGACTACGGCCAGCTCAGCGGCCCGGCCGGCTCCACCGGCGACGGCACCTTCCCGGCGGGCCTCGGCACGCCCAACGGCACCGTCTACGGCGACAACAACATCCCCGGCCAGAAGATGTACCTGCTGTACCGCAACTGGGGCGACCTGTTGCGCCTGTCGCAGTCGCTGGGCCCGGGCGAACTGGACTACGGCGTGTGGGCCAACAAGCAGCTCTACCACCGCTACGAGGCGGAGATCGACTTCAGCCTCGGCGGCGCGCTGAACCCGGTCCTCAAGGGCGGCGACCCGGTGAGCCAGGCCACCGACCGCCGCATCGACGGTACCTTCTGGGTGATCCAGCCCTATCTGCAGTACGCCTGGCACATCACCGACCAGCTCACCTTCACGCCTGGCCTGAAGTACGTCACCTTCAAGCGCCACGACGTCGCGCCGATCCAGCAGAAGGTGCGCACCGCGTTCGATTACAGCCAGACCTGGAAGAAGGCGCTGCCCTCGTTCGATCTGCATTACGCGATCACGCCGGAGTGGTCGGCCTACCTGCAGGCCGCCGAAGGTTACCTGGCGCCGAACGAGAACCAGTACTACGTGTCCAACCCGGCCACCGCCAACCAGGGCCTGCAGACCGAGTCGACCAGGAACTACCAGCTCGGCACCAGCTGGCAGAACGGCACGTGGAGCCTGTCCGGCGACGTGTACGCGATCAACTTCTCCAACCAGATCAGCAGCCGCAAGGTAGGCAAGGAGACCTTCTTCACCAACCTCGGCGGCACCCGCTACCGCGGTGCCGAAGTCGAGGGCAGCGTCTACGTGGGTGACGGCTTCAGCCTCTACGGCAACGCCAGCTACAACAAGGCGACCGTGAACAAGACCGGGCTGCAGCTGAAGAAGGTGCCCAAGACCACCGCCGCCGCCGGTGTCCTGTATCGCGCCGGGGCATTCAGCGGATCGTTGCTGGCCAAGCATCTGGGCGTCAGCTATGGCGACACCGGCGTCGATGCGAACGGCAATCCGGCGCTGGTCTATCGTCTGCCGGCGGTGACGCTGGTCAGCCTGTCGCTGAACTACACCCTGCAGGACGGCGGGCTGCTGCCGCGCGGCAGCCGCTTTGGCCTGCGCGTCAGCAACCTCACCGACCAGACCCCGCTGATCGACGAGACCAGTACCGCCAACGGCGTGCCGCTGTTCTACGCCGTCGCCGGCCGCGCGGTGATGGGCACGTTCTCGCTGCCGTTCTGAACGCCCCGCCCGCCGCCGGGCCGTGTGCCCCGCGGCGGGCACCCACCTCCCGTATCCCGAGTCCCATGACACGATTCCTCCGATTCGCGCTGGCGGCATGCCTGGCCGCCGGCCCCGGCATGGTCGCGGCCGCGCCGGTCAGGCATGTGCTGCTGATCAGCGTCGATGGCCTGCACGCACTGGACCTGCGCACCTACATCCGGATCCATCCCGATTCGCACCTGGCCGCACTCGCCGCGCGCGGTATCGAGTACACCCATGCCAGCACGGTGGTGCCGGCTGACTCGTTCCCCGGCCTGCTTGCCCTGCTGACCGGCGGCACACCTGCCGTGACCGGCGTCTACTACGACAACAGCTGGGATCGTTCGCTGGCGCCGCCGACCGGCCCGTGCAGCGCCACCGGTGCGCACGTGCTCTACAACGAGGCGGTGGACACGCCCGGCGGCAGGGGCATCGACGCGGCCAAGCTGCCCCGCGACCCCGCGCACGGCTGCCGCCCGGTCTATCCCTGGCAGTACCTGCGCGTGAACACGGTGTTCAACGTGGTGCGCGCCGCCGGCGGCTACACCGCCTGGGCGGACAAGCACCCCGCCTACGCGATCGTGCAGGGCCCCTCCGGCGACGGCGTGGCCGACCTGTATACGCCGGAGATCGGCAACGACGGCGAGGGGCATCCCGACACCGACGCGGTCACCGCCTCGATCGCCCGCACCGAGACCTACGACACCGGCAAGATGCAGGCGGTGATCCACGAGGTGGACGGTTACCGCCACGACGGCCGCACCCGCGCCCCGGTGCCGGCGCTGTTCGGGCTCAACCTGCAGAGCATCAACGTGGCCGAGAAGCTCGCCGGCTACCAGAGTGCCGACGGCACGCCGACGCCCTCGCTGGACGCGGCGCTGACCCACGTGGACAACCTGATCGGCCAGCTGATGGCCGAGCTGGCGCGCCGCCACCTGGAGCAAAGCACCCTGGTGGTCCTCACCGCGAAGCACGGCAACGGCCCGATCGACCCGGACCAGCTCCGCCACGTGCCGTCCGGCTGGCTGCGCGCGGTGATCGCGGCGGCGGCGGACGGCGAGCCGGCCCAGCTCACCACCGATCGCAGCGCGCTGATCTGGCTGCATGACCAGCGCACCACCGGCACGGTGGCGCGCACCCTGCTGGCCGACCGCAAGCGGCTGGGCATCGAGCGCGTGCTGTGGGGCCGCCGGCTCGGCCTGCTGTTCCCCTCGCCGGCGCACGACGTGCGCACGCCGGATCTGATCGTGATCCCGCAGCCCGGCGTGATCTACGCCAAGGCGGGGGCCGCCAAGCGCGCCGAGCACGGCGGCTTCGACATGGACGACACCCACGTGGCCCTGCTGGTCTCCGGGCCGATGCTGCCGGAGCCGGGCCGCCGGCTGGACATGCCGGTGTCGACCACCGCGGTGGCGCCGACCATGCTCTCGGCACTGGGCCTCGATCCGGACGCCCTGCAGGCGGCGCGCGAGCAGCAGACGCCGTCCCTGCCTGGCGTGGCGTGGAACCGGCTGGGCAGCCGTCGCGGCGGTCCGGTGGATTGAATGCCCGGCTTCACCGGACCGTCACAATCGCCGCCTACCGTAACGGACTCTGATGCCGGCGGTGCGTCCGACGCCGACGGAATCGAGCCGGAGGTTGCCTTGCGTGTGCTGATCGTCGAGGACGACCGCGAGACCCGCGACTGGATCGACGGCGGGCTGCTGGAGGAAGGTTACGCCACGCACGCGGTCGGCGACGGCCGCGAGGGCGTGGCGCTGGCCGTGCAGGGCGGCTTCGACGGCATCGTGGTGGACCGCAAGCTGCCGGGGCTGGACGGGATCAGCTTCATCCGCGCCGTGCGCAGCGCCGACGTGCAGTCCGGCATCATCATGCTCACCGCGCTGTGCGAGACCCACCAGCGCATCGAGGGCCTGGATGCCGGCGCCGACGACTACCTCGGCAAGCCGTTCGCGATGGCCGAGCTGGTGGCGCGGCTGCGCGCGCTGTCGCGCCGGCCGGCGCTCAGCCGCGAATCGTCGTCGCTGGAATGGGGCCCGCTGGCGCTGGACCCGACCAGGCATTCGGCGACCTGCATGGGCGAGCCGCTGGACCTCACGCCCACCGAGTTCCGCCTGTTCGAGATCCTGATGCGCCACGCCGGCAAGGTGGTGACGCGCTCGATGCTGCTGGAGCAGGTCTGGCGCTTCCACTTCAATCCGCGCACCGGCGTCGTGGAGACCCACATGTCGCGCCTGCGCGGCAAGGTGCGCGTGAACGGCGGCGAGAGCCTCATCGAGACGGTCCGTGGCTACGGCTATCGGCTCCAGGCCCGGCCGCGCCCGGCATAGGCAGACCAGCGCGTTCCGCCTCGCGCTGATCCTGGCCGGGCTGTTCGCGCTGTTTTCCGTGCTGACCGCCGCGGTGCTGTGGCTGGGCACCGAGCGCGAGGCGCGCCTGGAGCAACGCGAGGAGCTGCGCGCCGACACGCGCGACCTGGTGCTGCTGTCCTACCAGCAGGGCCTGGACGCGTTAAGCACGGAGATCGAGGAGCGCACCATCCTCGGCGCGGGCCTGCCGCGCTGGTACGCGCTGTACGCCGCCAACGGCATCAAGCTGGCCGGCAACCTCGACGACCGGCCACCGCGCGAGGGCTGGTCGGTGGAGCGCTTCACGCCCCGCGCCACCAGCCGCCTGCCGGCGCCGCGCTCGCACCTGCTGATGCTTTACACCGTACGCACCGCGCGCAACGGCTGGCTGGTGGTCGGCCGCGACAGCTACTACATCCGCCAGATGCAGGACGTGGCGGCGCGCATCTTCGCGCTGGCCCTGCTGCTGATCGTCGCGGGCTCGCTGGTGGTCGGCTGGCTGATTGGACGGCAGCTGCTGCGCCGGGTCGGCGCGATGTCGGACGCAGCCGGACGGATCAGCGAGGGCGACCTGGCCGAGCGCATGCCGCTGCGCGGCAGCGGCGACGAACTCGACATGATCGCGCTCACCGTGAACCAGATGCTGGACCGCATCGCCTCGCTGCTGGCCGACGTGCGCCGGCTGGGCGCCGACATCGCGCACGACCTGCGCACCCCGCTGACCCGGTTGCGCCAGCGGCTGGAGCGCATGCATCGCCATCCGTCCGCCGCGTCCGATCCCGGGCTGGCGGCCGCGGTGGACGGCGCGCTCGGCGAGATCGACGAATTGCTGAACATATTCCAGGCGCTGCTGCGTATCGCCCGGGTCGAATCCGGCGAGCCGCGCAGCGGCTTCGCGCCGGTGGACCTCGCGCCGCTGCTGGAGGAGCTGGTGGATGCCTACGCCCCGGTCGCCGAGGCCGAGTCCGGGATCCTGCGCGCGGACATCCGTCCGTCGCCGCCGGTGCATGGCGACCGCGAGCTGCTGGTGCAGGTGTTCGTCAACCTGATCGAGAACGCGATTCGCCACACGCCGCCGGCGACGACCGTCACGGTCTGGCTGGCGATGGCCGGCGAGGTCGTGCACGCGGGCGTCCGCGACGACGGCCCCGGTATCCCGGCGCCGGCGCGCGGCGAGGTGCTGCAACCCTTCATGCGCCTGGACCGCAGCCGCCACACCGAAGGCAACGGACTCGGACTCGCGCTGGTGCGCTCCGTCGCCGAGCTGCATGGCGCCACGCTGCGGCTGGAGGACGCCGCGCCGGGTCTGGCGGTGAGCCTGGCGTTCGCCGGCACGCAGGACGCCACACGCACCCGGCCGGGCCCGTGGTCACCCCGCCGGGCGGGTCGCTCCGACCACGCGGCGCGTCCGTGCCTGGATGCCCCCGGCGAGGAGCACTGACGCAGACGCGGGGGGTGTCCGCCTGCTCGCGCATTGGCGCCGACAGCAGCCGCGTCCGCGTCAGCGCGGCGGGCAGCAGGGCCTTGTCTGGCGGCGCGCCACGGCCGGCCGCGGCGTACGGCACACTGGTGATGGCCTGTTTGATCTGGGCGCCGGAAAGCCTTCGGGCGATCCGGATCCGGCTGGGTTTGAAGGCTCGCTGGCTCGCGGACTCCAGTAGCTCGATCGGTGTGGCGACGTCGGCTGCATGGTTCCTCGGCGGGCCGGGCGGTTCGCGTGAATGGCCGTCTTCCCGGCCATCCGGGCGCCGCAGGGGAGCATCCGCCAGCGGCAATGCGGCGGCCATCGCCCTCCGTTGCGGCGGACGTGCGATCGGAGCGGCTGTTCCACTCCCGGACGCCAGATTCCGTTTGGACGTATAGAAGGCTTTGACGCGACGCAGCAATTGTGTTGTAGTCGAACCGCAATCCACGAATCCAGACCGGCGCCTTGGCGCCACTGGCCTTCTGTGCCCTGCCATCCAGCGAGCGAGCAAGATGAAGCAGTCCGGCGGAACCAACCTGTACGATGCGGCCTTCGAACACGACAGCTGCGGCTTTGGCCTGGTCGCGCAGATCGACGGCCGCGCCAGCGCGTGGGTCGTCGATACCGCGTTCGAGGCGCTGGCGAAACTCTCGCACCGCGGCGCGGTGAACGCGGACGGCGTGAGCGGCGACGGCTGCGGCGTGTTGATCCGCCGCCCGCAGGCGTGGCTGCGCGCCCTGGCGAACGAGGCGGGCATCGCGGTGGGCGAACGCTTCGCAGCGGGCCTGGTGTTCCTCGATCCGGCCGATGATTCGGCGGCGGCCGTGCTGGAACGGCATCTCGCCGAGGAGGGCGTGCGGGTGGCGGGCTGGCGCGAGGTGGCGGTGAACGAGGCGGCCTGCGGCCCGCTGGCTGCCGCCGCACGGCCGCGCGTGCGCCAGCTCTTCGTCGACGCCGGCGCTAGCATGGACGACGAGGCGTTCGAGCGCGCGCTGTTCCGTGCGCGCCGCCGTGCCGAGCACGCACTGCGCGAGGACGCGTCGTTCTACGTGGTGACCTTGTCGGCGGAACTGATCGGCTACAAGGCGATGGCCGCGCCGGGGCGCCTGCGCGAGGTGTTCGCCGATCTCGCGCATCCGGGGCTGGTCGCCGACGCGGTGGTGTTCCACCAGCGCTTCTCCACCAACACCACGCCGCAGTGGCGGCTGGCGCAGCCGTTCCGCCTGCTGGCGCACAACGGCGAGATCAACACCATCCGCGCGAACCGCCGCTGGATGCAGGCACGCGAGACGATCTGGCGCTCGCCGCGCGTGGAGCTGGGCGACCTCGGCCCGCTGGTGCGCCAGCAGGGCTCGGACTCGGAAAGCCTGGACAACGCGCTGGAGGTGCTGCTGGCCGGCGGCCTCGACCTGCTCGCCGCGATGCGCGTGCTGGTGCCGCCGGCGTTCGCCGCGCGCGA
Source organism: Rhodanobacter aciditrophus (assembly GCF_050026795.1). Classification (NCBI taxonomy): domain Bacteria; kingdom Pseudomonadati; phylum Pseudomonadota; class Gammaproteobacteria; order Lysobacterales; family Rhodanobacteraceae; genus Rhodanobacter; species Rhodanobacter aciditrophus. The sequence goes on along the minus strand of NZ_JALBWP010000008.1, from coordinate 218,708 downwards.
GAACATCGACGAGGACCTCGCGGCGTTCTACGAGTACTACGCGCTGCACAGCGAGCCCTGGGACGGCCCCGCCGGCCTGGTGATGTGCGACGGCCGCTACGCCGCCTGCACGCTGGACCGCAACGGCCTGCGCCCCGCGCGCTGGGCACTGTCCGACGACAACCACTTCATCATCGCCTCCGAGGCGGGCCTGTGGGACATCCCCTCGGCGCGCGTGATCGCCAAGGGCCGCCTCGCGCCGGGCGAGATGATCGCGGTGGATTTCCGCGAGCACCGCCTGCTGCGCGACGCCGACATCGACGCGGTCAACCGCGCCCGCGCGCCGTACCGCGACTGGCTGCGCGCCGGCGTGAGCTATCTCGAATCTGACCTGATCGACCCCTCGCTGGCCGCCGAACCGCTGCCGGTGGAGCAGCTGCGCTGCTACCAGAAGCTGTACGGCCTCTCGCGCGAGGAGCGCGAGACGGTGCTGAAGGTGATCGCCGAGCTCGAGGCCGAGGCCACCGGCGCGATGGGCGACGACACCCCGGTCGCCGCGCTGTCGCGCCAGGTGCGGCCGTTGTTCGACCGCTTCCGCCAGGCGTTCGCCCAGGTCACCAACCCGCCGATCGACCCGCTGCGCGAGAAGCTGGTGATGTCGCTGGTCACCCAGATCGGCCCGGAAGGCAACGTGTTCGAGCTCAAGCCCGAGAACGCGAAGCAGATCCTGATCAATTCGCCGATCCTGTCCCAGCGCAAGCTGCGCCAGCTGCTGGCCTTGCCGCAGTTCGCCAACACGCCGCGCTTCGACCTGATGTACGCGCCGGAGCTGGGGCTGGAAGCGGCGCTGCGCAAGCTTTGCGAGGACGTGGCGCAGTCGGTGCGCGAGGGCAACGCGCTGGTCTTCCTCAGCGACCGCTACCCCGAGCGCGACAAGCTGCCGATCCACTCGCTGCTCGCCACCGGCGCGGTGCACGCGCACCTGGTCGAGCAGGGGCTGCGCTGCCAGTGCAACCTCGTCGTGGAAACCGCCACGCCGCGCGACGCGCACCAGTTCGCCTGCCTGCTCGGCTTCGGCGCCACCGCGATCTACCCGTGGCTGGCCTACCAGAGCCTGTTCGAGCTGGGCCGCGAGGGCCACATCGAGGGCGACCGGCTGGAGATCGGCCGCAGCTACCGTCGCGGCATCCGCAAGGGGCTGCTGAAGATCCTCTCGAAGATGGGCATCTCCACCATCGCCGGCTACCGTGGCGCGCAGCTGTTCGAGATCGTGGGGCTGGCGCCCGAGGTGGTGGCGCTGTGCTTCCCCGGCACGCCCTCGCGCATCGGCGGCGCCGGCTTCGCCGAGCTGGAGAACGAGCAGCGCCTGCTCGCCGCCGAGGCGTGGAACGCGGCGCAGCCGCTGCGCGCGGGCGGCCTGTACAAGTTCGTGTACGGCGGCGAGTACCACATGTACAACCCCGACGTGATCGCCACGCTGCAGCAGGCGGTGCGCACCGGCGACTCGGCCGACTACCGCGCCTACGCCGACCACGTCGACCGCCGCCCGCCGTCGGCGCTGCGCGACCTGCTCGCCGTGCAGCCGCTGGGCGCGCCGGTGCCGCTGGACGAAGTGGAGCCGGTCGAGGCGATCCTGAAGCGCTTCGACTCCGCCGGCATGTCGCTGGGCGCGCTGTCGCCTGAGGCGCACGAGGCGCTGGCCACCGCGATGAACCGGCTGGGCGCGCGCAGCAATTCCGGCGAGGGCGGCGAGGACCCCGCGCGCTACGGCACCGAGAAGATGTCGAAGATCAAGCAGGTCGCCTCCGGCCGCTTCGGCGTCACGCCGGCCTACCTGGTCAACGCCGAGGTGCTGCAGATCAAGATCGCGCAGGGCGCCAAGCCCGGCGAGGGCGGCCAGCTGCCTGGCCACAAGGTGGACGCCACCATCGCGCGGCTGCGCTACGCCAAGCCCGGCATCGGCCTGATCTCGCCGCCGCCGCACCACGACATCTACTCCATCGAGGACCTCGCCGAGCTGATCCACGACCTCAAGGAAGTGAATCCCGACGCGCTGGTCTCGGTGAAGCTGGTCAGCCACGCGGGCGTGGGCACGGTGGCGGCGGGCGTGGTGAAGGCTGGTGCCGACCTCATCACGGTGAGCGGCCACGACGGCGGCACCGGCGCCAGCCCGCTCACCTCGATCAAGTACGCCGGCACGCCGTGGGAGCTGGGCCTGGCCGAAACCCAGCAGACGCTGCGCCGCAACGAGCTGCGCGGCCGCGTGCGGCTGCAGACCGACGGCGGCCTGAAGACCGGCCTCGACGTGGTCAAGGCAGCGCTGCTCGGCGCCGAGAGCTTCGGCTTCGGCACCGGCCCGATGGTGGCGCTGGGCTGCAAGTACCTGCGCATCTGCCACCTCAACAACTGCGCCACCGGCATCGCCACCCAGCATCCGGTGCTGCGCAGGGAGCACTTCACCGGCCTGCCGGAAATGGTGATGAACTACTTCCGCTTCATCGCCGCCGACGTGCGCGAACACCTCGCGCGGCTGGGCGCGCGTTCGCTGGCGGAACTGGTCGGTCGCAGCGAACTGTTGGCGCAGCGCGACGGCGCCACGCCGGTGCGCCACGGCCTCGACCTCGCGCCGCTGCTCGACGGCGCCAGCCTCGGCGCGGCCAGCGACAGCGCCTGCGCGATGGCGCGCAACCCGGTGCGCGACGCCGCCGCGCTGGCCACGCGCATCGCGGCGGACACCGCGCCGCTGGTGGAGCTGGGCGAGGGCGGGCACTTCAGCTACGCGATCGCCAACACCGACCGCGCGATCGGCGCGCGCCTGTCCGGCGCCATCGCGCGCCGGCACGGCGACCACGGCATGGACGAGCGGCCCATCGTGCTGCAGCTGGAGGGCGCGGCCGGCCAGAGCCTGGGCGCGTGGAACGCGGGCGGCGTGCACATCGAGCTCACCGGCGAGGCGAACGACGGCGTGGGCAAGGGCATGGCCGGCGGCCGCATCGTGGTGCGTCCGCCCGCGGATTCGCCGTTCGCCAGCCAGGACGCCTCGATCATCGGCAACACCTGCCTGTACGGCGCCACCGGCGGCGAGCTGTACGCCGCGGGCCGCGCCGGCGAGCGCTTCGCGGTGCGCAACTCCGGCGCGGTGGCCGTGGTGGAAGGCGCCGGCGACCACTGCTGCGAGTACATGACCGGCGGCGTGGTGGCGGTGCTCGGCAAGGTCGGCCTGAACTTCGGCGCGGGCATGACCGGCGGCTTCGCCTACGTGCTCGACCTCGAGCGCGATTTCGTGGACTGCTACAACCACGAGCTGGTGGACATCCTGCGCATCTCGCCCGAGGGCATGGAGCACCACATGCAGCACCTGCGCGGGCTGGTGACGCGCCACGCCGAGCTCACCGGCAGCGACTGGGGCCGACAGGTGCTGCGCGATTTCCGCGGCCTGCAATACAAGTTCTGGCTGGTGAAGCCGAAGGCGGCGAGCCTGGCCGTGCTGGCGGAAGAACTGCGGAGGGCCGCGTGATGTCCTGCTTCAATCAAGCGATGCGCTCCTTGCGTTTGCCCCTTCTCCCCGCCGGGGAGAAGGGTGGGGTGAGGGGCGGGTGCTCGCCTCGGTGCTCTCTTCATGAGAGACAAAGCGGTTCCGTCCGCCTGTCGGCGGCCGCGGCCATCCTGGCCGCCTTCGAGCCGAAGCAAAGCCGGTGTGGTGGGAGGTTCGCATGAGCGACAAGCTGTTCCAGTTCCTCGACGTGCCGCGGCAGACGCCGCGCACGGTGCCGGTGGCGATCCGCGTGCTGGGCTACGGGGAAATCTCCGGCGATTTCGCGGCGCCGCAGGCGGCCACGCAGGCCGAGCGCTGCCTGGATTGCGGCAATCCCTACTGCGAGCACGCCTGCCCGGTGCACAACTACATCCCGGAGTGGCTGAAGCTGGTGCAGCACGGCCGCATCATGGAAGCGGCCACGCTGATGTACGAGACCAACCCGCTGCCGGAGATCTGCGGTCGCGTGTGTCCGCAGGATCGCCTGTGCGAAGGCGCGTGCACGCTGGAGCAGACCGATTTCGGCGCGGTGACCATCGGCAGCGTGGAGCGCTGGGTCACCGACGAGGCGCTGCGCCGCGGCTGGCGGCCCGACCTTTCCGGGGTGCGCGAGACCGGCCGGCGCGTGGCCGTCGTCGGCGCCGGCCCGGCGGGCCTCGCCTGCGCGGACCGCCTGCGCCGCGCCGGCATCGCCGCCGACGTGTACGACCGCCAGCCGGAGATCGGCGGCCTGCTCACCTACGGCATCCCGCCGTTCAAGCTCGACAAGCAGGTGATGCGCCTGCGCCGCGAGCTGCTGGAAGGCATGGGCGTGCGTTTCCTGCTCGGCCGCGAGGTGGGCCGCGACATCGAGTTCGGCGAGCTGCTGGACGACTACGACGCGGTGTTCGTGGGCACCGGTGCCTACACCTACGTGGACGGCAGGCTGCCGGGCCGCGAGCTGCACGGCGTGCACGACGCGCTGCCGTTCCTGATCGGCAACACCGAGCGCCTGCTGCGCGACGAGCCGCCGCCACCCGCGTTCGACCTGCGCGGCAAGCACGTGGTGGTGCTGGGCGGCGGCGACACCGGCATGGACTGCAACCGCACCGCGATCCGCCTCGGCGCCGCCTCGGTCACCTGCGTCTACCGCCGCGACGAGGCCAGCATGCCGGGCTCCGCGCGCGAGGTGGGCTACAGCCGCGAGGAGGGCGTGAACTTCCTGTTCCGGCGCCAGCCGCTGGCGATCCTCGGCGACGAGCACGGCCGCGCGCGTGCGGTGCGCGTGGTGGAGACCGAGCTGGTGGACGACGGCCACGGCCGCCCGCGCCCGCGCAACGTCGAGGGCAGCGAGAGCGAGCTGCGCGCCGACGTGGTGATCCAGGCGTTCGGCTTCCTGCCCAGCCCGCCCGACTGGCTGGCCTCGCACGGCGTGAAGCTGGCCCACTCCGGCCGCATCGTCGCCGGTGCCGACGGCGCGCTGCCGCAGCAGACCAGCCACCCGCGCATCTTCGCCGGCGGCGACAACGTGCGCGGTGCGGACCTGGTGGTGCGCGCGGTGCACGACGGCCGCGAGGCCGCCGCGGCGATCGCGCGCATGCTGTCGATGCAGGCGATGGATGCGGCGGAGCGGGTGGCCTGAGTCCGCGCCGACGCGGCGCTCAGTCCGCGTGCGCGACCAGGGTCACCGTGTCCAGCGTGAACCCGCCGTCTGCGGCGATGGCGAAGTGCCGACGCACCGCCTCCGGCGCGGCCTGCTGCAGCCCGCGGATAGCCGCCACCCGGTCGGCCGGGGTGCGCGTGCGCGCCGTCCATTCGCCGAAATCCGGCAGCGGCAGCCGCCGCGGGGTCAGGCTGTCGATGGCGAAGCCGGCGCGCGCCAGCGCGGCGGTCCATTCGGACACCCGGTAGTTGCGCACGTGCGACACGTCGCGCAGCAGCTCGATCGCCTGCAGCCAGCTGTCCAGCAGCGCCGGTTCGGGCGAGGTCACGTCGATGAACACCGCCAACCCGCCCGGTGCCAGCACGCGGCGCGCCTCGCGCAGGCCGGCGTCGCGGTCCTGCCAGTGGTGCGTGGTGAAGCGCGCGACCACGGCGCCGAAGGCGCCGTCGGCGAACGGCAGCCGCTCGGCGACGGCGTGCTGCACGGCGATGTTGTCCAGGCCGCGTTCGCGCGCCGTGGCGCGCACCGCGTCGAGCATGCTCGGCGTCGGGTCGCAGGCGGTGACCGACGTCACCAGCGGCGCGGCGCGATAGCTGACGTGGCCGCCGCCGCAGCCGAGGTCGAGCAGCCGCGCCGGCCGGTGCTGGCGCAGCAGCGCTTCGACCTGGTCGAGGTCGGCGCCGCCGGCGTGCACCGCGCTGGTCACGTAGTCGGCGGCGCGCGGCGCGTACTGGTCGACGACGAAGGTGGCGTTCGGGTCCATCGAGGGTCTCCGGGCGGCGGGTGGCGCGATTCTGCGTGCGCGCCGCGGCCGGTGTAAGTTGCGCACTTATCCCGGTATGAACGCTACCTCCCACGACATCGACGGCGAACGGCGCCAGCGCCTGGCGCGCTTCCTGCGCGCGCGCCGCGAGGCGATGCCGCCGCCGCGGGACGCCGCCGGGCGGCGACGCACGCCCGGCCTGCGCCGCGAGGAGGTGGCCCAGCACGCCGGCATCAGCACCGCCTGGTACACCTGGCTGGAACAGGGCCGCGACATCGCGCTGTCGGCCGAAGCGCTGGCGCGGCTGGCCGAGGTGCTGTCGCTCACGCCGGCCGAGCGCGGTTACCTGTTCGAGCTGGCGCGGCGGCGCGATCCGCATCCGCCCGGCGACGCCGGCGGCGAGGCCGCGCCTGCCACGCTGCTGGCCGCCGTGCAGGCGCTGCCGATGCCGGCCTACCTGCTGGATCGCCACTGGCGGCGGCTCGCCTGGAACGCGGCCGCCGTGCAGCTGTTCGCACCGTGGGCGGACAGCGGCGAGCCGTGCTTGCTGCGCTACATGTTCCTCGACGCCTCGGCGCGGCGCTTCGTCGCCGACTGGGATGCCCGCGCCGCGCGCCTGGTCGCCGAATTCCGCGCCGACACCGCGCTGCATCCGGACGACGCCGGCCTGCTCGCGCTGGTGGAGCAGCTCTGCGGCGCCAGCGCGGACTTCGCCGGGCGCTGGCACCGCCAGGACGTGCTGGCGCGCGAAGGCGGCCGCCGCGATTTCCTCCATCCTGCGTGGGGCGCGGTCGCCTACGAACAGCTCACCCTCGTGCCCGCCGGCCACGCCGACCACAAGCTGGTGATGCTGCTGCCATGGCCGGCCGGCGCCGACACCCCGTGAGCGGCCGCGGGCTTCTGCCGTTTCTTATTCGTCTATGCCAGGAGTGACTCGATGCGTATGGGCCTTGCCGCCAACCAGTTGCACCACAGCCACCGTGACGCGGCGCTGTTCCGCTGGCTGCATGCCTGCGAACGCGGCATCCGCGAACTCAACCTCGGCCTGCACGCGGTGGGCCGTACCCGCGACGCGATCGCGCGGGCCGGCCTGCTGGCGGACTACCCGCCGCTGCGCCGCTACCCCTACGGCCGCGCGGGCGGCCTGATGAAGCTGGTGGCCGAGGTGGTGGGCATGGACGGCGACGCGCGCACGCTTGACGGCGCGATCTACTTCATCGATCCGGTCGACCCGTCCTCGGTGTTTCCCGAGGCGGCGGCGCTCAAGCGCCAATGCGTGATCCACGCCAAGCCCTTCCTCTCCACCGTGGCCTCGGCGCGCGACTGGATCGAGCTGGAGCGCATGCACGCCGGGCTGGCGCCCGACCCCGGCGCGGATGACCTGCATGCGTTCGAGTCGCAGACGCTGGCGCTGATCGCGCACGACGCGATGAAGCCCGCGATGCTGGCCTACGCGGCCGAGCACTTCGACACGTTGTCGCGCTTCGCCCGCCGCGTCGCCACCGGCACCACCGGATCGCGCCTCAACGAACTGGCCTGGAGCCGCGGCTGGCCGCAGGGCCAGGCGTGGGCCGACCGCTACCAGAGCGGCCCGATGGGCGGCGACGCGCAGATCGCCGACCTGGTGCTGGAACGCCGCTGCCACCGCGCGATCTTCTTCGAGGACCCGCACGTGGCGCGCCAGCACGAGGCCGACATCCAGCTGCTGGAACGCGCGGTGACCACCGTCACCGACACCGCGGTGTGCATCACCACGCCACGCGTGGCCACGCGCTGGGCCGAGGCGGCGGAACTGCGGCGGAAGCGGCGGCCGGGCGGCTGACGGCCTGTTTGGGGCCGGAAGCGGACATGCTGGAGCTGCTGTTGGACTCTCTCCGGACAGCTAGCCTTTTGTCAGCCAAAGTATCGCCTGGTCCACGAAGACATCATCACCGCCGAATGTTGCAGCCGGGGGCGCGCAGCGCATAGCCAACATCCAGTGCTTCCGAGACGCGATGGCAAAATGCAGCGTCGGCCCTGCCCCTAGGCAGGCGATACCGAGGAGGACCAATGGGGCGGTAGATCTGACACTGGGGGTTCCTGACACTTCTTCAGGTCATTGATCATGTCTGCTTCGGATATGTCTCATCCTGTCGCAGTGTGCGGTGTAGCTATCGAGTCTGCATGGGGCGTGATTGACCGGAAGCGGGCGCCAAACACCCAGCATCAGCGGCGGCGCGCGGCGCCGTCCGCCATATGCAATTGTGGAGCGAGCGCTCTCGCTACCGGCGCCGCCTATCTTCTTCCACGAATCTCGCGAGCTTTTCCAACGATGAGTTCAGGCCTGCATCGTGGTCCTCCGGCCGGATCCCTTCCGGCACATTCTCGGCTCGGATCATCACGAGCGTTCCTTCGTCCAGGGGCTCGAACGTCCAGATCATGTACATGACGCCAGAGAACGCCGAGTCCTCGCTCTCAAAGGTAACTTCTTGCTCGATCCTTCTTCCGGCCTCGATCTTGGTCAGGCGCACTTCGACTTCGTCGGAGTCCTCCGAGGATTTCCCTCGTCCTTGCTCTTGTGGCAAGTATGTGAGCCGCATGCGATACGAGCCGCCTTCGCGGAAGTCGAATTTCAACATCTTGCCAAACATGTTTTCCGGGGGAAGCCATTGCTCCATCGCGCGCCGCTCGACGAAGGCTCGATAGACGGTTTGAGGTGATGCCGAGATAAACCGCGACGCTGAGTCGATTCTTGGGGACATCGTTCTCCGGCTCCGTGTACTCAAGCGGATCGAGTTGCCGCCCAACGCCAGGGCTGAATGGCGCACAGCTTGCGCATCCGTCGTGAACAAGGTTGTCAGGCCAATACTAGTCCAGCGAAGTGTGCCAGCGGTGCGCCCAGCGTGGAGCCAGCCTTCTTCCGCGTATCCGATGTGACCAATGCCGCACATGGAGCGCAAGGCCGGTGAAGAGGATGCATCGACATGCGAGCTGAGAACGTTCGTACGTGCTGGCCCCGCGGGCGCCGAGCCCTGTCCGGAAAGCGTCGCATCCCAACAGATTTAAACCTTTTGCGCGTGCAGTGACATCACACCTGCGATCTGACAAAACTGGGGATGACATGGCTTTGTTCTTTCCGCGTATGTTAGTTGCTGGCCTTGCCTTGCTGAGCACATCGCTGGTGTTGCCAGCGCGTGCCATTGGCGGCAATGCCCCCGGTCCCGCCTATGCGCAGATTGCACATGACATCCAGGCAGAGATCGCCACAGGACACCTGACCGGCGTTTCCCTGGCGCTCGTCCAGCACGGGCACATCGTGTGGGAGCAGGGGTTCGGTTGGGCCGATCGAGAAGCAGGGCGGAAGGTGACGGCGCACACTCCGTTTTCGATCGCCTCTACCAGCAAGACCTTTACCGCCGCCGCCATGATGACCCTGGTAAAGGCAGGCAAGATCAAGCTGGATGCGTCCGCGAACGATTACCTTGGCGAGGACAAGATCGTCGACGACCAGGGGCCGACGTCGGCAGCTACCGTGCGCATGCTGGCCTCGCACACGTCAGGCCTGCCCTCATTCTTCCTGATGTATATGCGGGGCGCGAAACCTCGGCCGCCGACCACAGATGCCCTGCTGCGGGACTACGGCGAGGTGGTCGCGCCACCCGGCACGCACTACGAATATTCGAACCTGGGCTACCAGGTGCTGGATGACATCGTCGAGCGCAGTGCGCACGAAGATTTCGGGGCCTACCTGGAGAAGCACATCTTCCAGCCGCTTGGCATGAAAGACAGTTTCTTCGAGACTGACGCGAAGCCTCGTTCCTCGCGTGCCGTTCGCTACGACGACAATGGGCATCCCATGCCGTTCTACGTGACCGCAACCCCCGGCTCCGGCGGGGTGTACGCCAGCGCACACGATCTTGCGCGCTGGGCCATGTTCAATCTGAAGGACCACCGCGCCGATCAGACGCCGATTTTGTCCGACCATGAACTCGACCAGCTGCACGAACCCCAGGTGTTGATCGGGAGAGATCAGTACTACGCCCTGGGCTGGGATGTCTGGAAGCGCGCCGATGGCTCGCACGTGGTCGGCAATCCAGGTGGGCAGAGCGGTGTTCGGTCCGAATTCGTGCTGGTGCCGGGTGCCGACGTGGGCTGCGTGGTCCTCAGCAATAGCCACGCAGACCGGCAGTTCATCGAAAAGGTCCGGGATCGCCTGGTCGCCAGCCTGGTGCCTGGATGGCAGGGGCTCTCATTCGAAGCCCCGAAGCCGATCCCCCTGCACTCAGCGGGCGAATACGCCGGGGTGTGGAAGGGCGAGCTGACTGCACAGGGGAAGGCGATCCCGGTGACACTGCGCGTCTCGCCGGACGGCAAGGCGACGTTTGCGGTGGGCGATGCGCCCGCTGCCAGGGTCGATGGACTAGGGCTGCTCGACAAGCGGCTGGTCGGCGATACCACCGGGGTCATCAAGGGCCAGGACGCAAAGCGCGAGCATTTGCAGAAGTTGTCGCTCGACGTACGCCGCAGCGGCGACCGGCTGTCAGGTGAAGCTGTTGCTTGGGGCGTCACGGTCGATCGCATGGCGGTGGTGCCGTTCCGCATCGATCTAACTCATTTGAGTGTGCCCCAATGAACAAATCATTCTCCGCGGCAACAACCAACCAGACGTCGCTATCCTCTTCTCCACACCGATGATGTGGTCAGACAAAGCTGACGGAAAGCGGGTGAGCCGGGAGGATGTTTGCTTTGGGTCGAAAATAGACCATGTAAGCGTGTGTGCGAAGGTAGCGCTTCGGAACAATGAACCAGCAATGATGAATCCGGATCCGCTTTCCGGTGGAGCGCGTCATAGAGGGTACGGTTATCTCCCTCCGAGCGAAGGCGTTCCCCCGCGCCCACCGCCGCGCTCCTTCTCCCGCCGCCGATGCTCCCCCTCCGCCATCGCCTTGAAGCGGTTGAGCGATTGCAGCCATAGCGCGTTGTGTTCGGCTTCCTGTTCGCTGGCGCCGTCGGGGATGCGGTTGAACGGGATGCGCATGGGCGCGGCGTCGTGTTCCAGCGCGGCCTGCATGCCGCCGAAGTAGACCTTGTTGAGGCCGTATTTCGCGTTGATGCGGTCAACCACGGCGTCGACCGGGCGCGCGTGGGCGGTGGGCGCGAACAGCGAGCCGCTGGTCTGCCCGCGCTCGGCGAGGCGGGTGAGGGTGACGCTCACCGACAGCGGCACGGCGCGGGCGGGGCCGGGCAGGGGGCGCTGGCGCACTCGGCCGGTGTCGAGCAGGGCGCTGAGCAGGTGCAGCAGGTTGCGGCTGTCGTCGGTGGGGTCGAACTGGATGCCGCTTTCCCAGCGTTCGTCGTAGCCGACGAAGCGGATCGCCACCGTCATCGCGCCGGCCAGCAGCTGGTCGCGGCGCAGGCGCATGGCGGCTTTCACCAGCAGTTTCTTCAGCACCGCCAGCGCGCCTTCGGGCGTGCGCAGTTCCGGGCCGAGCACGTGCGAGTGGCCCAGCGCGCTGCGTGAGGTCGGCGCGGCCGGCAGCCACGCGCCGCGCAGCAGGCCCCACATGCGCTCGCCTACGATGCCGCCCCAGGCGCGGCGCAGCACCAGCTTCGACGCGGCGGTGAGCTGTTCGACGGTGAAGACGCCTTCGGCGTTGAGGCGCGCCTGCATCGAGGCGCCGATGCCGCACAGGTCGCGCAGCTTCAGCCTGTGCAGCGCGCGCGGCAGGTCGGCCTGCTCGATCACCACCAGGCCGTCGGGCTTGCGCATGTCGGTGGCGGTCTTGGCGAGGAAGTCGTTGGGCGCGATGCCGATGGAGCAGCGGATCGCGCCGCCGGGCGCGGCCTGGGCGATCTCCGCCTTCACCTGCTGCGCGATGCGTTCGGCTTCCGCGCGCTGGCGCTGGCGGCCCACCAGCTCGCAGGCCATCTCGTCGATGGAGCCGACATGGGCGATGGGGATGGCGCGGTCGATGGCCTGCTTCAGGCGCCCATGCCACGCCACGTACAACGGCGGCCGCGCGGCGACGATGGCGATGCCGGGGCACAGCCGCCGCGCGTCGCGCACCATCGTGCCGGTGCCAACGCCGTGCGCCTTGGCCTCGTAGCTGGCGGCGATCAGGCTGGTGGTTTCCGCCGCCACCGGCGCCACGCCCACCGGCCGCCCACGCAGCTCCGGCGTCTCGTGCTGTTCCACCGAGGCGAAGTAGCTGTTGAAGTCGATGAACAGGCTGCGCAGGGTCATGGCGGAGGTATGGCGCACCGCTGTTGCGCGGGGCGAGACCCAGTATCGCGCAACTTCCCCGAGGCGGCCCGCCCGCCGCCGCGCCACGTCTATTGCCCGTCGATGGCGACCACCGCAATGGACTTGGCGGGCAGCTCGAAGGCCAGCTTGCCGTGCTCGCTGCGTCCCGCATAGGCAACCGGGTGGATCGCGTCCGGCGCGGCGAAGGTGTTGCGGCTGTCCATCTCCGGCCCGGTGAGGATCTGGCCGCTCGCCGTGCCGGCCAGCGCGGTGACGACGTGCGCGGCGCGCTCGGGATCGAGGTTGACGAGCGCAAGGTAGAGCCTGCCGTCGGTGCCGCGCGCGACCGAGGCATCCACCATCGGCAGCACGTGCCTGCCTTCCACGTAATGCGGCCCGCTGACGGTCGCCGGGTAGGGCGTGGCGCCCTGGAACGGCACGTACATGCGGAAGACGTGGTAGGTGGGCGTCAGCAGCATGCGGTCGCCGTCGGTGAGCACCATGGCCTGCAGCACGTTGACCATCTGCGCGATCGCTGCGAGCTTCACCCGGTCGCTGTGGCGGAAGAAGATGTCCAGCGTCAGCGCCGCCACCTCGGCGTCGCGCAGCGTGTTCTGCTGGTAGAGGAAGCCGGGATGGCTGCCGGGCGCGGGGTCGTACCAGGTGCCCCATTCGTCCACGGCGAGCGCGACCTTCTTGCCGGGGTCGTACTTGTCCATGATCGCCGCGTGCCGGGCGATCAGCGTGTCGATGCGGCGCGCCTTCTCCAGCGTCGTCGCCCAGGCGTCCTCGTTGAAGCCGGTGGCGGATCCCTTGTGCTGCCAGGACGGGCCGGGGATGGTGTAGTAGTGCAGCGAGAGCGCGCCCATCTGCCCGGCCGCGTCGCGCATCATCGTGGCGGTCCAGGCGTAGTCGCCCTCGTTGGGCCCCGAGGCGACCTTGACGAAGTCGGGCGCGCCCGGCGCCGGGTTCACGAACGTGGCGTAGCGCTTGAACAGGCTGGCGGCGTAGCCGGCCGTCATGTTGCCGCCGCAGCCCCACAGCTCGTTGCCGTAGCCCACGTACTTGAGATTGCTCCACGGCTTGTCGCGGCCGTTGGCGCGCCGCAGCTGCGCCAGCGCGGAATCGCCGCCGTCGGTGATGTACTGCACCCACTGCCGCGCGTCGTAGGCCGGCAGTGAGCCCAGGTTGAGCGAGACATAGGCCGCCGCGCCGAGCGCCTCGGTGTAATCCATGAACTCGTGGGTGCCGAAGCTGTTGTCGTCGGTGACGCCGCCCCAGTTGGTGTTGATGCCCTTGGGCCGCCTGGCGTCCGGGCCGATGCCGTCGCGCCAGTCGTAGGTGTCGGCGAAACAGCCGCCGGGCCAGCGGATCACCGGCACGTGCAGCGCCTTCAGCGCATCCATCACGTCGGTGCGGTAGCCGTGGCGGTTCGGGATCGAGGAATGGCGCCCGACCCAGAGGCCGCCGTAGATGCCGCGGCCGAGGTTCTCGGCGAACTGGCCCTCGACCGCCGGCGCGATCACCGCGCCGGGGTGATCGAGGTCGATGCTCAGCCTGACCTCGGCCGGCGCGGTCTGCGCGACCGCCGGCCCGCACAGGGCGAGGGTCGCGAGCGCGGCAAGCAGGGCTCGTTTCATGTCGTTCCTCGGCTTGAAGCGTCGCGACCGTGGCATGTTTCTAGCGGACCGTGTCGACGTCGACCGGCGACGTGTACGAGCCGAAGTCGACCAGCGACACGGTGCCGAGGCCGCCCGGCGATGCGTCGGTCTTCCACACGGCGATGGTGATGTCGTTGTTGCCGTGCGGGTCGATCACGCCGTCGGGGATCGGGAAGCGATGCTGCGGGCCGAGGTCGGCGATGTAGTTGCCCATCTGCCAGCCGTTGACGAAGATCGTCGCGCGGTAGTGCCGGCCGGGTGCATCCTTGATCTGCAGGCCCAGCGAGGTGTCCTGGCCCCTGGGCAGGTCGAGCGGCACGCTGGCGCGGTACCAGGTCACGCCGGGCGTGGCGTCGGCGGAGGGCAGCGTGGCGGGTTGCCAGTCGGCGGCCGGGCCGGGATGGAGCGGCCAGCCCTGGCGCTCGCCGTAGAGTCCGCCGAAGTTGTAGGGGCCGCGTTGCGGGTCCTCGTCCGCGATCGCGCCCTGCAGGCGCCAGGTGATCGCCCTGGCATCGGCGCCGAGCGGCTCGGCCGACACGATGCCGCGCGCGGTGCGGTTCTCGCCGGTGGAGTCGTAGTCCTCCTCGTGCCCCATGTCGACGGTCAGCACCGACACGACGTTGTCGCCCGGCACGATCATGCCGGCGGGGAAGCCGAAGGAACCGACGTCGTTGCGCGTGACGCTGCCGAGGAAGTGGCCGTTGAGCCACACCGAGTAGGCGCCGCCGTTGCCGCCGCTCATCACCTTGAGCCTGAGGCCCGTGGGCGCGGCGTGGCGCGCATCGACGGTGAAGTGGCCGCGGTACCAGGTGTTGCCGGTATGGAAGCCGTAGTCGTCGGCGAACAGCACCGGCAGCGTGCCGGGCCGGGTGACGCTGCGGGTGGTGGTGAGGTTGGCGACGCGCCACTTCGCATCGTCGAAGCCGCGGGCGATCTCCGGCGCGCCGGCGCGGCGCGTCCAGTGGTCGAGCGCCGGCAGCACGACCGGCTGCGGCACCGGCAGCGTCAGCGCCAGGCCATCGGAGGCGGTGCGCGCGACGGCGAGCGGCTGGCCGTTCCAGCGCACCGCGGCGGCACCGGCGGCGAACAGCTCCGCGTGGGCATCGCTGTCGCCGTCGCCGGTCAGTGCCAGCGTGCTGCCGTCGTAGCGCGCGCTGCGCAGCAGGTGCGAGCCGAGCAGCAGCACCGGCCCGCGGGGCGTGTCCTGGCGCCAGACGCGCTCGGTCGCCTGGTCGTCGCCGAGCAGCAGCAACAGCGGCCGCGGGCCGCCCTCGACCAGCACCCGCGCCAGGCCGTCGTGCCGGTAGTCCAGCCGCAGCCCGTTCTTGCCCCAGTGCTGCGTCACCTGGCCCGACAGCACGGTCACCTTCGGCCGGGCGGCAAAGCCGAGCAGGGTCTCGCCGTCGGTGCCGCGGCGGCCGTAGAGCACGGCGATGTCGCGGTCGCCGATCGTCGCATCGGTCATCAGCTCCGAGGTCGAGTAGACCATCCGCGTCGCGCCGAGCATGGCGTCGGCCACCAGCAGCTTGCCTTCGCGGCCGTCGACGGTGATCGCGGTGCCGGCTTGCTGCGGCACCTCGAAGGCGCCTTCCTTCAGCGACAAGGCCAGGTGCGTCTGCTCGACGGCCGATGCGGTGCTGTCGCCTTGATGGACGAGGTGGAACTGCGTGCCGGTGTCGGGGTTGATCCGCGCGCGGTCGACGAGGCGCGGATTGTCGAGCCGGCCCGGCGCCATCGCATCGGTCTTCGTGATTGGCGTTGCGGCGTGGAGGAAGTAGCCGATGCGCTTGTCCTCGTAGTACTTGGGATCGAACTGCCGGCTCTCGGTGATCGCGGCGCCGTAGTCGTACGAGGTGTAGTTCTGCGGGATCGCCTGCCAGCCCCACGAGGTGCCGCCGAACAGCATGTAGAAGTTCTGCGCGGTAGCGCCCGCGGCAATGTTCTGCTTGTAGAAGACGTTGGCGAAGCGGTCGCTGATCAGCTGCGCGCACCTGGCGTAGCCCGGCCCGCCCCACGGGTCGAACGCGCCGCCCTGGAACTCGGCGGTGAACAGCGGCTCGCCGGCGAAGCGGTGCTCGGCCATGTCCGGCGCCGGTTTCCATTGCGACGGGTGCGAGCAGTCGAAGCCCTGCGGGTAGTAGTCCCAGCCGCTGACCTCGACCGCGCCCTTGCCGCTGACGAAGGTGGCGTTGTGGTTGCCGACCAGCGGCACGGTGATGCCGTCGGCGCGGGCCTTGTCCTCCAGGTGCTGCATGTACGCGCGGCCTGCGGGCGAGCCGTTGTAGTACTCGTTCTCGACCTGGTACGCGATCACCGTGCCGCGCCCGTCACTGAGCTGGTGCCGGGCGAGGATGCGGTCGATCTGCGTCATCCACTGGTCGGCGAGCTTGAGGTAGGCGGGATCCGGGCTGCGGTTCTTCACCGGCTTCTCGGTCAGCCACAGCGGGAAGCCACCGCTGTCGACCTCCGCATTGATGTAGGGGCCGGGGCGCGCGATCACGTAGATGCCGGCATCGCGGGCGTCGTCGAGCAGGCGGTCGAGGTCGCGCACGCCGCTGAAGTCGTACTGGCCCTCGCGCGGCGAGTGGTAGCCCCAGGAAAAGTAGATCGAGGCGGTGTTGAATCCCGCCGCCTTCATCTTCTGGAAGATGTCCGGCCACAGCCCGGGGCTGGGCAGGCGGTAGGGATGCACTTCGCCCGACCAGAGGTAGACGCGCTTGCCGTCGATCTGGAAGCTGTACTTGTCGAAGCCGATGCGGTGGGCCGTCGGCGCGGGTGCCGCGGCTGCGGCGCTGGCCGATGCGGCTGCCGCGCAGGCGAGGTTGCCGGCGACCAGCGCGGCCTTGATCCATGGACGATGCTTCACTGCAACTCTCCTCGTAGGGTGATCGACCGGACGGGTACCGCCGCCGGTCTTTCCGGATGTCGCCGTTCCGCCGGGATGGATCTCCCGCGTACCCGGATTGTGCTGCGACGGCGGGGGTCGATGGGGACATCCACGGCGGCGGGAACGAATTTCGCAAGACCCATGGGCGGATTTCTCAAGCTGCCGGTCCGCCGCGCATCAACCGCCCGCCATGTCGAGCACGCCGAAGGCATAGCGGCGCCGCAGCGTGGCGCGTGGCGAAAGCAGCGTCATGCCGTGCGCCATCGCGCCTCCCGGCAGATGCACGGCGTCGATGGGGTGGTCGACCGGTTCGAAACAGAAGTAGTCCTCGCCGGCTGGCGTGTAGAGCACGAACGCGCTCGCCTCGGCGTCGATCCGCAGACCGAGTCGCAGCGCCGGCCAGTGGATCGCGGCCTCGCCGGTCCAGGCCTCGAAGGCGTGGTCGAGGCCGTGCTCCGGCAACGTGCGTTCGGTGCGGAAATCCCAGGCGGCGGGAACGTCGACGCACGCCGTCGGCAGCGGCGTGCGGCCATCGTTGAGCCACACCCGGGAGGCGGGCGCCCGCAGGCGCGCGCCGCCGTGGCGGTCGAAGTAGGGGTGCAGGCCCAGCCCGAACGGCATCGTTGCCGGGCCGGTGTTGGTGACCGCCAGCTCGACCTGCAGGGCGTCGTCGAGCAGGGCGTAGTGCAGGGTCGCCTCGTAGCAGTACGCGGCGGCGGAGGTGCTTCGCAACGACAGCAGCAGCTCGTGCATCCCATGCGATTCCACCTGCCATGCGCGTTGCCAGCCGTCGCCGTGGATCGGCCACGGCTCGCCTTCGCAGTTGGGCGGCAGCTCGACCCGGCGCCCGTCCACCGTGAAGCCGCCGTCGGTGATGCGGTTGCTCCATGGCAGCAGCGGGAAGCAGGACAACCGCCGCGGATCGATGCGGCGTTCCGGGGTGCCGGGCGCCGGCTCGCAGCGACGCATCAGCGCAATCGGCGCGCCCCGACCATGCCAGTCGAAGCCGGCGATTCCGCCGCCGGCTTCGGCCAGCACCTGCAGGCTGAGCGTCCCGTTCCTTATCTGCAGCATCGCGGGTCACCGTTGCGCGGTTGGCGTGCGGGCATGGACGACCGCCGCCATCTCAGAGGCGGCTGATGCGGTACATCGCGGTGGCATGCGCCGGCAGGTCGAGCTTGATCGAGCCGTCGCCGGTCGCGTCCGTGTGCGCCCAGAGATCCCGCAGGCGATAGTGCATGCCGCTCCGCAGGCCGATCTCGCGCGCACCCACGTTCACGGCGCGCGCCGCATCGGTTTCGTTGAACACCGCCACGGCCTCGCTGCCGTCCTTGAGCGGCTTGACGATCACGTGGATGCCGTTCGCGTCGCTTACCTGATGGCCCTGCACGCCGAGCGGGTCCTGGTCCACCGCGATCACTTCCTTGTTGAGCAGGATCTTCAGCGCGTCCGGCCTGATCGTGCGCAGGTCGGTGCCGATCAGCAGCGGCGCGGCCATGATCGACCACAGGCTGAAGTGGCTGCGGTATTCGACGTCGGTCATGCCGCCGTTGCCCACTTCGAGCATGTCCGGATCGTTCCAGTGGCCGGGCGTGGCGTACTTGTCGAGTACCACGTTCTGCTTGAAGTTCTTCAGCATCGAGGCATAGGTGTCGCTGATGTCGCCCGTGGTGCGCCACGAGCCGGCGCTGACCGGCGGCTTGCCGGCCCACAGCCAGGGCTTGTTCTCGCCCCACTCGCAGACGCTGTAGAAGATCGGCCGGCCGGTCGCGCGCAGGGCTTCGGCCATCGCGGCGTAGCGTCGGCGCGCGTCGACTTTCTGGTTGTTGCAGTTGTCGTACTTCAGGTAATCCACGCCCCAGGAGGCGAACGTCGCGGCGTCCTGCTTCTCGTGGCCCAGGCCGCCCGGGAAGCCGCGGTTTTCCTTGAGCGGCTCGCAGGTCGACGTGCCGGCGCTGGAGTACAGGCCGAACTTCAGGCCCTTGCTGTGGATGTAGTCGGCGAGCGCATTGATGCCGCTGGGAAAGCGCTTGGGGTTCGGCATCAGCCGGCCGTTCTTGTCGCGCTGCCAGTTCGCCCAGCAGTCGTCGATGTTGACGTAGCGGTAGCCGGCGTCGCGCAGGCCGAGGCTGATGAACTTGTCCGCGACGCCGCGGATCATCGCCTCGTTGAATTCGGCGCGGCAGTGCGTGGAGTTCCAGTTGTTGAAGCCCATCTGCGGCAGCGCAGGCTTTGCTCCGGCGGCCAGCACGGGTGCGGCGCCGCACACGGTGGCAAGGGCGAGGGCAAGCGGGGCTGCCGGGCGCAGCAGGCGTTCAATGAATCGGTTCATGGATTTCTCCAGGGCGGGTGGGATGGATCCGGGCCGGGTGGCGGTGCGTCGAACCCGGTGCCTGTCGGGGCGGCATTCGACGCCTCGTCGATCGGTTTCCAACTGCGGGTGCGGGAAGCTTCGTTCGGATGCGTCGAAGCGAGGGCGTCCCATCATAAAAAGAGGCACCGGCTCCGAAACCCTTCATGGAACCGGTGCAGGGGAGAGGTTTCAGAAGGTGCCGCGCACGCCTGCGGTGTACACCGTGCCGTCCGCCTCCGCATACAGGAAGCGGTTGGGGTAGGTGGAGTAGTCGTAAAGGTGCGACTGGGTGAGGTTGGTGCCGGATACGAACAGCGAGACGTGACGGTTGAGCTTGTAGCTGGCGCTCATGTCCAGCTCGCCGTAGTCGGTGCGCGTGGCAGGCTGCGCACCGGAGCCGTAGGCGATGCTCTCCAGGTACTTGCCGCGCCAGTTGTAGGCCAGGCGTACCTGCCACGGCCCCTTCTCGTAGTAGCCGCTGAGATTGGCCGAGTCGCCGATGCCCGGAACCGCGAACTTGCCGGATGCCGCTATCGTGCCCGGGTTGAGGCTGGCGCTGCTGCTGACGTGGGTGTAGTTGAACGCCATGCCCAGGCCGTCGAACGGCGCCGGCAGCAGGTGGGTGAACTGATAGTTGAAGGTCAGTTCCTCGCCGTAGATGTTCGCCGAGTTCAGGTTGATCGGCTCGCTCAGCGACCAGGTCTGGCCGAGGAACTGCACCGGCGTGCTGACGATCGTGCTGAAGTTGCTGACCTTCTTGTAGAAGCCTTCGAGCGCAAGGTAGCTCGAGTCGTTGATGTACCACTCGAAGCCGGTGTCGTAGTTGATCGACGTGTAGGGCTGGAGATTCGGGTTGCCCTGCGAGATCGTCAGCGACTCCGGCCGGGTGCCGAAGCTCTGGTTGTAGTACAGGTTGTTCAGCGTCGGCGGCGTCAGGGTCTTGGAGAAGGCCAGCCGATAGACCAGGTTGTCGAGCAGGTTGAGCCTGAAGTTCAGCGACGGCAGCCACTTGTGGTAGCCGCCGGTGGCGGACTGGGGCTGCAGCGGCCCGTAGGCCACCTGGCTTGCGCTGCTGTCGTTGGGGTCCACGCGATAGCTGATCGGTTCCTGGAAGATCGCCTGCGACTCGGAGCTCACGTGCACGTAGCGCACGCCGGCATCCAGCGTCCAGGGCTTCTCCCACATCGTGCCTTCGAAGACGGCCTTGGCGAACGCGGCCTTGTCGGTCTCCTGCACTTCATTGAAGCTGCCCGGGTTGAGCTTCGGGCCGAAGCTGCCGTACTGCGCGAGCGCGGCGAGCAGGGCGGCGCGCTTGTCGGGCGTCAGCTGGTTGTAGGCCGCGGGCGTGGTCAGCCAGTTCATGTAGGCCAAGGCATCGTACTGGAGCCACTGCGACGGCAGGCCGGGCTGCGAGACGCCGCTGATCGGCGCGGGAGGCGTGTAGACGTAGGTGCCGACGGCATCGGCGGGCACCGCTACGGCGTAGCCGCAGTACGCGTTGCACAGGATGCCCTGCGGCGTAACCCACTGCACGGACTTGTTGTGGTGCCGGTTTTCCTGCAGGCCGAACTCGAGCGTGGACAGGACGCCGTCGAAGCTCTTGGTGAGGTTGAGCTGGTATTGGGTGATGCCGTCGGTGACGTTGTTCGACTGGCCGCCCTGGTTGCAGCAGTGCGCGTACAGGTGGCTCGTGTCCGTGGTGGACAGGATGTTGGTGTAGCTCGGCGGCGTGCTGTCGCCGTTGTTGGTCCAGGTCGGATTGACGCCGACGTTGCGCGTGCCGATCACGGAGAAGTAGCCGTAGGGGCTTTGCTTGTTCCAGGCCTTGGACCTGGACACGTCCAGCGTGAGGGTGGTCGACGGGTCGAGGTTGAACGCCACGTTCAACCCGTTCTGCAGCATCTTTTCATTGCTGGGGTTGTAGGACACGACGTAGTCGTTGGACATCACGCCGGTGTTCTTGCGCACGTAGTTCAGCACGGTGTTGTTGCCGTCGGTGGTGAGCGACTGGATGTCGCTGGCGTTGCCGTATTCGCCGAACTCGTGCTCCAGCGGATCGATGCGGTAGCCCGCGTACAGCGTGTCGAACTGCACGGTGAGCCGGTCGGACGGGCGCCAGTCGATCGAGCCGGTGAAGCTCCTGCGCGTGCGGCGCTCGTCGATCACGTTGTTGGCGAGCGTTTCCGGGATCGCGACGTGCGTGTAGCTGGGATCGCTCAGCCCGGAAAGCTGGGAGATGTTCTGGTTGGCGTACCAGGAATTGGCCTGGGTGTTGATCTGGGTGTCGTCGCGCTTGTAGTACTGCACCGACGCCAGCCAGCCGAAGGTGTGGTCCGCATTGGTCCACCCGGTGAGGCCGGACACGTCGGGCGTGGTCTTGCCGGACCAGCTTCCGGTCAGGTTGTTGTTGACGCCTGCGGCCGAGCCGGTCGCGTGGAAACCGTTGAAATCCAGCGGGCGCGCGGTCTGGATGTCCACCACGCCGCCGATGTCGACCTCGGGAATGTCGGCGGACGAGGTCTTGTTGACCTGGGCGACGCTGATGATGTCGGACGGGAGCACGGCGAAATCGAAGGCGCGCGAGCCGGAAGCGGAGGCCATCTGGCGGCCATTCACCGTCACGGCGACGAAATCGGGACCGAAGCCGCGGATGGCGATCTGGCTGGATTCGCCGCCACTGCGGTTCACCGACACGCCGGGCACGCGCTGCAGGGCGTCGGCGACGTTGGGGTCGGGGAACTTGCCCGTCTCTTCCGCGGAAATGGAGTCGACCACGTTGACCGCGTCCCGCTTGATCGACTGGGCTCGGCGGATCGCCGCCAGCTGGCCGGTGACGTTGATCGCGTTCAGCTCGGTCACCTTCTTCTTGTCACCGCTCTTCTGGGTGCTGCCGGCGGAAGCGCCCTGGACGGGTGCCGCCACGGCGGCGCCGGTGCCTGGTGCGGCGCCGCTGGTCTGCGCATAGCCCTGCGCGCCGTAGCCGAGCAGGCAGGCGCCACCCATGACGGCAAGGGCTTGGCGCACGGAGAACGTCAATTTGGTTCGTTGCATGGATTGCCCCTAGATGCGTGATGCTCGTTGACATTTGTGTGAACGGCGGACCTGACGTCGCGCTGCGCCACGTCGATCCACTCGGATCGAGCCGCGCTTGCCCCCCGGTCGCGCGGTTCAGATGTCGCCGACGCGTGGCGATCGGCCACTCGCCGCAAAGCAAGCCAAAGCGAGCCGGAGGTCCGGTCGTTTGGGGCGTTTCACTCGCTCTCGTCAATTAGTAGTATTTTAGGATAAAAATATTTATATGCAGGGCGTCAAGCTGCGCCGCAACATCGAGGCGGTGCTTTTGGTGGACCGTGGGGCGCAAGGGATGTGGCGATGGTTCCGGGCGGTTTGCGCCGGCGTCCGACACCGATTGCCCGCAGGCCGATGCCGCGGGCACGCGATCACGGCGGCGCCGTCGCGCGGGCGACTGCCGTGCATCGTGGTGGTCATCGCGTGCATCGGCGCTCGATGGCTCGACGCCGGTCGGGGCGGGTCCCGCAGGCGGTGGCGCGGGACGGCTTGCTTCGAGGTTCTTCGCGCGGCCCGATCGCGGCGCGTCGGCGCCGCGCCGGTCGCGGCGGTGGTCAATGGCCTGCCGCGGTCGCCGCTCTACCTGCGACAGCCGCGGCGCCCTGCATCGGCGGCGGGACGACCGTCGTCGCGACGGTCGTCCGCCTGCCGGCGCTTACTGGCCGATCCGCCGCAGCGGCTGGCCGGCCATCAGCTTGCGCTCGATCTGCTCCAGCGTGACGCCCTTGGTCTCCGGCACCAGCCAGAACGTGAACGCGATGAACACCACGTTGAAGGCGGCGTACAGCCAGAACGTCTCCGCCTGGCCGATACCGTTGAGCAGCGGCAGGAACGACAGGCCGACCAGCCAGTTCGCCACCCAGTTGGTGAAGGTGGAGCAGCCGATGCCGAAGTCGCGGCCCTTGAGCGGCTGGATCTCCGAGCACAGCGTCCAGATCAGCGGGCCGGCCGACATCGCGAAGCCCACGATGAACACCAGCAGCATGCCCACGGTGAAGAACTGCTGGCCGTGCGTGTGGATGCCGAGCTTCATCATGGTACCGACCACGCCGAGGCCGATCGCCATCACCACGAAGCCGATGTAGAGGATGGGCTTGCGGCCCAGCTTGTCCACCAGGCCGATCGCGATGAAGGTGGCGAGCACGTTGACCAGGCCGACGATGGCGGTAAACCACATCTGCGACTCGGTGTCGTAGCCCATGCCCTGGAAGATGCGCGGCGCGTAGTACATCACCACGTTCATGCCGGTGAGCTGCTGCATCACCTGCAGCAGCACGCCCAGCCCCACCGAGCGGCGGAAGTTGGCGTTCTGCATGAACATGTGCACGCCGCGCTGGGGCGTCTTGAGCTGCTCGCGGATCTCGCCGATTTCCCGCGCGATGGCATCACGGTTGCCGAGCAGCCGCTGCAGCACGTGCTCGGCCTCGGGCTCGCGGCCCTTCATCATCAGCCAGCGCGGGCTTTCCGGCAGGAAGGCCACGCCGAGCAGGAACAGCGCGCCGGGTATCGCGATCACGCCCAGCATCCAGCGCCAGTTGCCCGAGTAGCTGAAGGCGGTATCGGAGAGGAAGGCGACCAGGATGCCGATGGTGATCATCAGCTGGTACAGCGAGATCATCGCGCCGCGGATCGATTCCGGCGCGACCTCGGCGAGGTACAGCGGCGCGGTGAAGCTGGCCAGGCCGATGGCGACGCCGAGCACGAGGCGGCCGACGATCAGTACCTCGGGCGTCCACGCCAGGCCGCACAGCACGGAGCCGCCGACGAACAGCACGGCGCCGAGGATCATCGTGCGCTTGCGGCCCAGGTGGCTGGACAGCCAGCCCGCCACCAGCGCGCCCAGTGCGGCGCCGAGCATCATCACGCTGACGATCCAGCCGAGGGTGTCGTCGCTGATGCCGAAATCCTTCTGCAGGAACTGCTGCGCGCCCGAGATCACGCCGATGTCGAGGCCGAACATCAGGCCGGCCAGCGCGGCAAGGATGCAGACGAAGACGGCGGCGGCCTTGCCGTGCGCGGCGGCGGGTGGTGCGGTGGTGTCGCTCATCGGTTTCTCCCCGTGGAATGGCGTGCGTGCGGTCTGGTGCGGAACTGCTTCAAATCCATCCGGCCGAGCGTAGCGCCGAAGGCACGCCGCGCATAGGGGATTTGGACGTCCATGCTTCCGGATGCGCGGATGCCGGACGGCCGGCGGGAATCGCGCGTCCCGGCCTGGAGGAACTTCGCTCCGCCGTGCTCGGCCCGGGCGGCTCCCGGCTATTCATGCAGTGTCGTCCGCGGGTGGCGAACCCGCAAAGCGGGGCTCCGGCAAGCCGCATCTCCCCACCTGCGCGGCGAACAGCGCGCCGGCCAGCGGCTCGTTCGCCAGCGATTCGGCATCCAGGCCGTCGCGGGCGCTGGTGACGTACAGCGTATCCAGCGCGGCGCCACCGAAGGCGGGGCGGGTGGGCTGGCTGGCGGGCACCGGCAGGATGCGGTCCACGCTGCCGTCGGCGCGGTAGCGCACCACGCGGCCCAGGCCCCATTGCGCGTTCCACAGGCCGCCGTCGGCGTCCACGCAGGAACCGTCGGGTTCGCCCGCGGTGCCGCGCAGGTCGGCGAAGTCGCGCGGGTGGGAGACTGTGTCGCCGTAGTCGCAGCAGCGGATCGTGCGCGTCAGCGAGTCGCAGTAGTACAGCGTGTTGCCGTCGGGGCTGAAGGCGAGGCTGTTGCTGATCGCCACGCCTTCCAGCGGCAGCTTTTCCAGCGTGAGGTCGGCGTTCAGGCGCCAGAAGCCGCCGATGGGCTGCTTCGCGCCGCCGCCGGAGGGCTCGTGCAGGGTGCCGAACACGAAGCGGCCCTGGCGGTCGCAGGCGCCGTCGTTGCAGCGCGTGGGCAACCCGGGTTCCACCTCGCGCACGGTGTGCAGCGCACCGTCTTCGATCCGGAAGAACGCCAGCCGCGAGGCCAGTGCCAGCAGCAGCCAGCCGTCCGCCTCGCACAGCGCGAAGGAAGCGAGGCGCTCGGGCAGCTGCCATTGCCGCGTCTCGCCGCTGGCAGGCGAGTGGCGCCATAGCGTGCACGCGGGGATGTCCGTCCAGTACAGCGCCTGCGTGCGCTCGCACCAGGTGATGCCTTCGCCCAGCGTGTTGCGAGCGTCGAGCGCGGCTTGCAGGGCCGCTTGCACTGCTGTGCTCATACCCAGCCGCCGTCCACGATGAAATCCTGGCCGGTGCACATGCGGCTGTCGTCGGCGGCGAGGAACAGCGCCATGCGCGCCAGGTCCTCGGCCATCAGGTAGCCGGGTAGGCACTGCACGCGCGCGATCTCGGCCTCGCCCTCGGCGTCCAGCCACAGCGCGCGCTGTTTCTCGGTGATGGCCCAGCCGGGCACCAGCGCGTTGATGCGGATGCGCTGCTGGCCGAGCTCGCGCGCCATGCCGTTGACGAAGCCGCGCACGGCGGCCTTGGCCATCGCGTACAGCGGGTAGCCGGCGTTCTTCTTCATCCAGCCGGTGGAGCCGAGGCAGATGATGGAACCGCCGCCCAGCTGCCGCATGTCGGGAATCACCGCCTGCGTGGCGAACACCTGGTGACGCAGGTTCACCGCCACGTTGCGCTCGAACAGGGCGGCATCCACGTCGGCCAGCGCGTGGCGCACGTCGTTGGCGGCGTTGTTGACCAGCACGGCGACGGGGCCGATGTGCGCGCGCGCCGCGGCGATGGCGGCGCGCAGCGCGTCGAGGTCGGTGAGGTCGCAGCGCAGGAACCGCGGCGCGTGCGCCACGTCCCCCAGGCCGGCGAGCACGGACTGCGCGCCCGCTTCGTCCACGTCGAGGAAGGCCACCTTGGCGCCCTGTCGCGCGAAGTGCTCGACGAAGGACGCGCCGATGCCGCTGGCGCCGCCGGTGACCAGCACGCTGCGGCCCTGCAGGCTGGGATAGCTGGCGTAGCGGTCGGCCATCGCGCTCACCACTCCGCCACGCTGCCGTCGGCGTGGCGCCACACCGGGTTGTGCCACTTGTGGCCCACCCGGGCGCGTTCGGTCACGTAGGCCTCGTTCACCTCGATGCCGAGGCCGGGGCCTTTCGGCATGCCCACGTAGCCGTCGGCGTAGGCGAACACCTTGCGGTCGGTCACGTAGTCGAGCAGATCGTTGCCGGCGTTGTAGTGGATGCCCAGGCTCTGCTCCTGGATGAAGGCGTTGTGGCATACCGCGTCCAGTTGCAGGTTCGCCGCCAGCGCGATCGGGCCGAGCGGGCAGTGCAGCGCCAGCGCCACGTCCCAGGCCTCGGCCATCGCGGCGATCTTGCGCGTCTCGGTGATGCCGCCGGCGTGCGAGGGATCGGGCTGGATGATGTCCACGCCGCCGGTCTGCAGCACGCGCTTGAAGTCGTAGCGCGAGTACAGCCGTTCGCCCAGGGCGATCGGCGCCGGCGAGATCGCGGCCAGCTCGGGGATCGCCTCCAGGTGATCGGAGAGCACCGGCTCCTCGATGAACATCAGCTTGTACGGCGCCAGCTCGCGCATCAGCACCTTGGCCATCGGCTTGTGCACGCGGCCGTGGAAATCCAGGCCGATGCCGATGTCCGGGCCCACCGCGTCGCGGATCGCCTGCACGTTCTCCAGCACACGCTCGACCTTGGCGTGGCTGTCGACGTATTGCAGTTCCTCGGTGGCGTTCATCTTCACCGCGGTGAAGCCGCGCGCTACCGCCTCCTGCGCCGCCCTGGCCGTATCCGCCGGGCGGTCGCCGCCGATCCACGAGTACACGCGGATGCGCTCGCGCACCGGGCCGCCGAGCAGCTCGTGCACGGGCTTGCCGAGATCCTTGCCCTTGATGTCCCACAGTGCCTGGTCGATGCCCGCGATCGCGCTCATCAGTACCGGGCCGCCGCGGTAGAAGCCGCCGCGGTAGAGCACGCTCCAGTGGTCCTCGATGTGGCGCGGATCCTTGCCGACGAGGTAGTCGGCCAGTTCCTCCACCGCGGCGGCCACGGTGTGCGCGCGGCCCTCGACCACGGGCTCGCCCCAGCCCGTGACGCCGGCGTCGGTGTCGATGCGAAGGAACAGCCAGCGCGGAGGCACTTGATAGGTGGTGAGGCGGGTGATCTTCATGCGTGCTTGTCCAGTGATTCCCAGGCCTGCGCGAAGGCGCGGGCGCGTTGTGCGGTGTCGTCGAGGGTGCGGCCCGGAGCGTACAGCGCCGAACCGATGCCGAAGCCGGCGGCGCCCGCGGCGATCCACGGCGCCATGGTGTCGGGCGCGATGCCGCCCACCGGCAGCACCGGCACTTCGCGCGGCAGCACCGCGCGCCAGGCCTTGAGCACGGCGGGCGAGAACTGCTCGGCGGGGAACAGCTTCAAGCCGTCGGCGCCGGCGGCCAGCGCGGCAAAGGCCTCGGTGGGCGTGGCCACGCCGGGCACGCACAGCAGGCCGGCAGCCTTGGCGGCGCGGATCACCGCGGCGTCGGCGTGCGGCATCACGATCAGCCGGCCGCCCGCGTGCGCCACCGCGTCGACCTGCGCCGGCGTCATCACCGTGCCCGCGCCCACCAGCACGTTCGCGCCCAGCGCCTCGGCGAGCAGGGCGATGCTGTCGAACGGCTGCGGCGAGTTCAGCGGCACCTCCAGCACGCGGAAGCCGGCGGCGACGATCGCGCGGCCGGTAGCCACCGCGTCGCCCGGCGCGAGGCCGCGCAGGATCGCCACCAGCGGCAAGGGCTTCAGCCAGGGAGTCAGCATGCGCGGGATTCCTCGGGATGGCGCTGGACGAGACGGGCCTGCACCGCCAGTTGCCACAGGCCATGCGCGGCGGCGTCTGCGAGCGGCGCGGGCAGCTCGATGCCGAACAGCGCGGCGGCGCGGCGATAGCGTTCGCACAGGGCGTCGTCGCCGACCAGTTGCAACGGCGCGTCAGGGCGGGCGAGGCCGTCGGCCAGCGCGGCGCGGAACTCCTCGCCGATCAGCAGGCCGGAGAGATAATCGGGCACGGATGCCGGCGCCAGCGCGCCGTCCAGCATCAGCGCACGCGCGGAGAACAGGCGGCTCAGCGCGCCGGCCGCGCCGCTGTCGCGCGCGGTGGCGACGCCGCGCGCGAACGCTGCCGCATCGTCCGCCGCCTCGGCGCCGATGGCGCCGAGCATGGAATGCTGCTGCAGCACCGCGAACAGCTCGCCGGTCATCAGGGTGCGGAAGCCGGTCACGGCGCCGCCCTGCACCGTGGCCCACTTGCTGTGCGTGCCGGGCAGGATGAAGGTGCCGGCTCCGGCCAGCGCGGGGCGCAACGCCAGCGCGCCGACCAGCTGGGTTTCCTCGCCGCGCATCAGGTCGGGGCCGTGCGGGTCGCGCAGGCCCGGAACCAGGTGGACATCCGAACCATCGGCGGCATGCACGGCGCCGAGCGCGCCGGCGAGCTGCGCGGCGTCCGCGGGCAGGTCGAGGTAGGGCATCTCGCGCCAGCCGTTGCGGCTGCCCACCATGCCGCAGGCCAGCCGCGGCAGCGCAGGCCAGCCGGCGGTGACGTCGGCCAGCGCGGCGTCGTAGCCGCCCGCGGGCAGCTGGCGGACGCCCCACGGGCGCGCACGCGTCTGCGCGAGCCGGCCCGCGCCGTCGAAGCGGAACGCGCGCAGGCTGCTGCTGCCCCAGTCGAGTGCGATCAATCCGGTCATGCTTTGGCGGCCGCGCGATCCCTGGCATGGCGGCGGATGTTGCTGCGTGAGTCGGCCACCATCTTCTGCATCGCCTCGCGCGCCACTTCCGGCTGGCGGCGGCGGATCGCGTCCATCACCTTCTTGTGGTGCGGCAGCGAATACCGGAAGTCGCCGGCGCTGCTGGCGGACAGCTGGAAGTAGCTGCCCAGCGCAGTTTCGATCACCGAGAACAGCGAGATCATCAGTTCGTTGTGCGTGCCGTGCAGCACGGCCTCGTGGAAGGCCAGGTCCGCCACGGTCCAGGCGTCGAGGCTGGCCGCCGCCTCCATCGCCGCGTAGGCCGACTCGATGCGCAGCATTTGCTCGCCGGTGCGCCGCCGCGCCGCGGCGGCGGCGGCGGCGGGTTCGATCACCTCGCGCATCTCCACCAGCTTCTCCACGAAGTCGTCGGTGGGCATGGAGGCGCAGCGCCAGGCGAGCACGTCGGCGTCGAGCTGGTTCCAGTACACGGTCTTGCGCACGCGGGTGCCGGTCTTCTGCCGCGACTCGATCAGGCCCTTGGCCGACAGCACCTTCATCGCCTCGCGCAGCGCCGTGCGGCTCACCTTCATGCGCTCGGCCAGCAGCTCCTCGCGCGGCAGGTTCTCGCCCGGCGCGATCTCGCCGCCGACGATCAGCCGGCCCAGCTCCTGCACCACCTGGCCGTGCAGGTTGCGCACCACGACGGGCTTTACCATGCCGTTCTCCCTGCCGCGACCGCGTGCTTCGCGGTCTTGCATGCTATTTGTACTACATAATGCGGAGCGTGTCGCGGGGCGCGATGCATGCCGGGGAGCAGGGCGGCAGCTTACCCGTCCGGACTGCCGCCTGCCGGCGCCCGCCAGCCGTCGTCCAGCGTGTGCAGGAAGGCAACGATGTCGCGGATGTCCCGCGCCGAGAGCGGGGCAGGGTCACCCGCGCGGCGGTCGAACGGGGCGTCGATGGTGTCCACGTTGGCGCGGTAGGCCGCGGGGAGGTCGTCGTAGACCAGCACATGGCCCTGCGCGTCGCGCGGATAGATCTTTTCCGGCGCGACGCTGCGCAGGTTGTAGAAGTCGAGCACCTCGGCCAGCGAGCGGTAGACGCCGTTGTGGAAGAACACGGCGCGCCGGTCCACGTTGCGCAGCGTGGGCGTGAGGAACATGCCGCAGTACTGCGTCTGCGCGGCGAGGTCCCTGCGGAACGGCCCGCACAGGCCGAGGTCGTGGAAACGCGGATCGCGGTTGGCCGCCAGCGTCGTGTTGCGCGGCACGCCCAACGCCTCGTACTGGGCGTCGGTGAACAGCGGCGGCAGGCCGTCGCGCGTGGGGCGGTCGAGGTGGCAGGCGGCGCAGTTGCCTTTCGCGGGGTCGTCGAACAGGCGCAGGCCGCGCGCCTCGGCGGGGGTCAGGCGGGCATGGCCCTGCAGCCACGCGTCGTACTTGCTGGTGAAGGGATGGAAGGACGGATCCTCGATCTCGAAGCGGCCGATGGCGAACATCGCCTCGTCGACGAGCTGCTGTGGATCGTCGACGATGCCCGTGCCGAACAAGCGCACGAAGCTCGCGCGGTAGCGGCTGTGCACCAGCTTTGCGGCTACCGCAGCCGTGCTGCGATTGGCCATTTCCACCGGATTGAGCAGCGGCAGGTAGGCCTGCCGCTGCAGCGAGTCGGCGCGGCCGTCCCAGAACAGGCCGCCCTGCGGGACCATCGCGGGCGCGGCGGGGGCGGCGTTCGCCAGCTTGCCGGCGCGCGGATCGTTGCGCGCGGCGGCGGCCAGCGCATTGAGATTGGGCACCACGTCGTCGGCGGAGCTGTCCGGACCGATGCTGAAGGGGCGCTGCCGGTACAGGTAGGCCAGCGACGGCGGCGGCCGGTAGCCGGCCTTGTGCAGGTGCACGCCGCCCGGCTGCACGGCGAGCGCGTTGGGTGGGTTGTAGCCGTACGCGGGGCTGTGGCACGACGCGCAGGATTGCCTGCCCGAGCCAGACAGCAGCGGATCGAAGAACAGCGCCTTGCCGAGTTGCGCCACCGCGCTCAGCGGCTGCGCCTTCGGCAGGCGCAGGTGCACCGGGTGCGGATTGCTGCCATCGTCCGGCGGCCTGGTCGCCCGGTCGACGAAGGCGTGGCTGGCGAGACAGCCGAAGGCGCCGGCCGCGCCGAGCAGCAGCCCGGCCAGGCGGCGCGACGGGGGCATGGCGCGGGGAGCGTGGCGTGCGACGCCCCCCTCACCGGCTTGCGGCGAGGGGGGCGAGGCGGCTGGCGTCAGGAATGCCAATGCCAACGCTTGTCCACCGGCAGGCCGGTCTCGGGATCCAGGAACAGGCGCGGCGTCATGTCGAATGCACGGCGGTGGAAGTCGAACATGCCCATGATGCTGCCGGCGGTGGCGTCGTTCGAACCCTGGCCGATGCGCTGGCCGTGCAGCCAGTTGTCCTCGATGAAGCGCACCACCGAGGCCTGCGTGATCTGCGTGTCGTCCAGGTAGTTGCTGCGCGCCCACGGCGAGATCACCAGGAACGGAATGCGCGTGCCGGGGCCGCAGCGGCCGTTGACGGTGTTGCCGTTCACGCCCACGCCCGGCCTGGCGCCCTTGGCATCGCACACGCCCGGCCCGTTGAGCTGGTCGGCGCCGATGACCGAGCCTTCCTTGGTGGTGGCGTCGAACGACGAGGTGGTGGGCGAGGTGTAGCGGTGGTCGTACCAGCCGTCGGAGTCGTCGTAGGTGACGATGACGGCGGTGCTGCCCCAGTCGGGTTGGTGCTGCAGGAAGTTGAGCAGCTTCACGAGGAAGGCCTGTTCGTCCAGCGGATCGGAATTGCCCGGGTGCGCGTCGTTCACGGCCGGCGGCTTGATGTAGCTCACCGAGGGGAAGTTGCCCGCCGCCACGGCCTTGAAGAAATCCCTGACGTCGTACTCGTGGTGCACCGGCGTGGCGGTGGCGTCCTTGTCGTCGGTGCGGCCGATCTCGGCCAGCGAGGTCGGGCGCGCATGCGTCGGGTTGGCGGTGCTGGCGTAGTACTGGAACCAGTTGTGGTGCGGGATGTAGTCGGCGATGGAGGCGTCCAGCACGCCGGAATAGGTGCTGCGCGCGCAGCCGGTGCTGCCGTTCACGTTGGTGGCGCCGAGGTCGAAGCCGCCCATGAAGCCGCCCCAGGTGATGTGTCCGGCATTGAGCAGGTCGCCGATGTTCCGCGACGACATCATCACCGTCTTGCTGGTGGACGAGCAGACGTCGTAGCCCGGGTCGGTGTCGCCGATCAGGCTGAGGCCGCCCTGGCCGTCGGGGATGGTGGCGGCGGAACCCAGCACCACCCTGGCGCCGTTGTTGGTGCCCGACACCACGGCGATCGCGCCCGGCGTCGAGGGGCCATAGGTATCGGTGTAGGCGTTGTCGTCCATCGCGAAGTTCTGTGCGTAGTTCCACAGCGCGGTGACGGTGTTGCCGTCGTAGTAGCCCATCACCAGACCGTGCGCGCCGAACGCGCCGGTGGTGGTCACCGTGTTGTTGCCGGTGTAGGCGGGAAAGCGGTCGGCGGCGCCGTTGTCGTAGGCGAGCTGCTCGGGCGTGTAGTTGTGGTTCTGGCCTTCGGTGTTGGCCTGGGTGCGGTCGAGGCGGAACGGATTCACCGCGTTGGCGCCGTTGATCGCGTTGAACTTGTTCGGGTTGGCGTTGAGCAATGCCGGCGTGAGGCCTTCCACGTGCGGCGTGAACGGCCGGGCCTTGAACGCGGGCTCACCCGCCGGATTCGCGGCCACCGGATAGGTGCCGAAGTAGTGATCGAACGAGCGGTTCTCGTCGAAGATCACCACCAGGTGCTTGATCGGCGTGGCGGTGCGGATCCTGTCCTGCGGCGATGGCCAGGGCGCATGCCGAACGTCGCCGGCATGCCGGCGCGGAACGGGGGCGGTCTGTGCATGGGCGGCGAGCGCCAATCCCATGGCGGCGATCGACGCGGGCAACAATGCCTTGCGGAGCAAGCGGAGGCTGCGCATGTGGAAACTCCCGGAGTGGATGCGGTGACGCTGGATGGGCGAGACATTCCTGATACGGATTCCCCCTCGCGGCGCGCCCCGGGTCGCGTCGTCCGCATCCCGGGGCGTGCGCGGGATTGCACCACTCTTGTATGAAGGTTGCGGGACAGCAAAAGTTTGCGACACCGGTCGGGCCATCGGTTACGCTGGCGCCAGCGCCGCGCCAGAGGGGACGCGGCGATTCATCGGACGATCGGGGGTTGCCATGTTGGGGATGTCGGTATTCGGAGCATTGGCAGGCATGGGCCTGGTGTTTGGCCTGGTCATGATCGTGGTCGCCGTGGTGGTCTCGGCGCTGGTGCTGAGCCTGGCTTATAGGTTGGTGGTCGGCCACATGCCGTCCTTCGCGCGGGCGCTGGGCACGGTGCTGGCGTCGTGGCTGGCATCGGTGGTGGTGGGGCTGGTCCTGCACGGCGGTGCGGGGCACCTGCTGTCGTTCGTGGCGCAGTTCCTGGTGGGCGCGCTGGTCATCAACCTGCTGTTGCCGGCGCAGGACGGCAGCCAGATCGGCTATGGCAAGTCCTGCCTGGTGCAGTTGCTGTACATGGTGATCTTCTTCGTGCTGGCCTTCGTGCTGGCGCTGGTGTTCGGCGGCATGATGATGGGCATGCTGCATCGCTGAGGCAGGCACGCCGCGGAACGGGGGCGTCCGCCCTCCGTTCCGCCGGCGGCAGCGGCCCGGTTCGGCCGTCTGGACGTCCATCCCCATCCGGTGGGTCGGGTCGACGCAAGATCCTGCAGCTTCGGTTCGCACGGGACGCGGCGTAGAATTTCCGCCTTTGAGTTGCGACGGACCTCTCCATGACCTCCCCGGCTGACAATCCTCCCGGCCACGCGGACGTGCGCACCGAAGGCAGCACCGACGCGCTGCCGCTGTCGCCCTCGCTGGGCGCGACGCTGGATGCGGCGAAGATGCCGCGCCGCTCCACCCTGGTCGACCGCCGCGTGCTGCGCATCACCGCGGTGTCGGTGGCGCTGGGCATCGGCGCGGCGCTGATCGCGAAGATCCTCACCATGCTGATCGGCCTGATCACCAACCTGGTGTTCTACGGCCGCGTCTCCGCCGCGTTCTCCTCGCCCGCCGGCGCGGTACCGCACCTGGGCTGGTGGGTGGTGCTGATCCCCGCGCTGGGCGGCGTGGTGGTGGGCTTCATGGCGCGCTGGGGTTCGCGCGCGATCCGCGGCCACGGCATTCCCGAGGCGATGGAGCAGGTGCTGCTCAACGAGTCGAAGATCCCGCCGCGCATCACCTTCCTGAAGCCGATCTCCTCGGCGATCGCGATCGGCACCGGCGGCCCGTTCGGCGCGGAAGGCCCGATCATCGCCACCGGTGGCGCGCTGGGCTCCTTCATCGGCCAGATCCTCAAGGTCACCGGCAGCGAGCGCAAGGTGCTCTTGGCGGCCGGCGCGGCGGCGGGCATGTCGGCGATCTTCTCCGCGCCGATCGCCTCGGTGGTGCTGGCGGTGGAACTGCTGCTGTTCGAACTGCGCCCGCGCTCGCTGATCCCGGTGGCGCTGGCCTGCGTGGCCGCCACCGGCATGCGCTACGTGCTGATGGGTACCGCGCCGGTGTTCCAGATGCCGGTGCTGGCCTCGCCGGGCGGCTGGGCGCTGGCCACCTACGTGCTGGTCGGCGCGGTGGTCGGCCTGCTCAGCGTGTGGACCACGCGCATCGTCTACGGCATCGAGGACTGGTTCGAGAAGCTGCCGATCCACTGGATGTGGTGGCCGGCGATCGGCGGCGTGGTGGTCGGCGTGGTCGGCTACTTCGCGCCGCTGACCCTGGGCGTGGGCTACACCAACATCGAGGACATCGTGAACGGCCGGCTGACGCTGGCGGCGCTGGCCTTCCTGTGCGTGATGAAGTTCCTGTCCTGGTCGATCTCGCTGGGCAGCGGCACTTCCGGCGGCACGCTGGCGCCGCTGTTCACCATCGGCGGCGCGCTGGGCGCGATGATGGGCATCGGCGTGGCCGCGCTGGCCCCGCGCTTCGGCATCGATCCGCGCATCGCCGCGCTGGTGGGCATGGCGGCAATCTTCGCCGGCGCCTCTCGCGCGCTGCTCACCGCGGTGGTGTTCGCGTTCGAGACCACCGCCCAGCCCGCCGGCCTGCTGCCGCTGCTGGGCGGCTGCACCGCGGCGTACCTGATCTCCGCGCTGATGATGCGCAACACCATCATGACCGAGAAGATCGCCCGCCGCGGCGTGCGCGTGCCCGCCGAGTACGCGGCCGACTACCTCGACCAGGTGGTGGTGGGCGACGCCTGCGCCCGCGAGGTGGTGACGCTGAAGACCGCGCAGACACTGGCCGAGGTGCGCCGCTGGCTCAACGAGGGCACGCCGGACTCGCTGCACCAGGGGTTTCCGGTGCTGGACGAGCGCGGTCGCGTGCAGGGCGTGCTGACCCGGCGCAGCCTGCTCGATCCGCAATGGCACTACACGCTGACGCTGGGCGAGCTGGTGACGCGGCCGCCGATCGCGGTGAACGAAGGTCACTCGCTGCGCGAGGCGGCCGATCACATGGTGGCCGAGGGCGTGGGCCGGCTGGTGGTGGTGGGCAAGGACGACCCGCATAAGCTGGTCGGCATCCTCACCCGCGGCGACATCCTCGCCGCGCATGCGCGGCGCCTGCGCGAGGCGCGCCATTCCGCGCGCTACCTGCGTTTCCGCGACGGCCTCAAGCCGCGCCCGGAGGATGTCCCGGCCGGAGCACGCAAGGGCTTCAGGCACAACGCGGGGTGATCCGCGCGGCATGGCGAAAACGGCCCCGTGGGGCCGTTTTCACGGGTGGCGCGATGCGCCTGCGCTCAATGCGCCAGGCTGGCCGTGGCGGTCTGCGCGGGGCTGCACTGCAGGTTGCGCGAGGCGCTTAGCCATTGCGGGTTCGGGTAGTAGGAAAACACGTACTGGCCGTTCTTGAGTGCGTCGATCAGCGGGTGCACCACCGCCGTGCGCACCGCCGGACAACCCCAGCTGCGGCCGATGCGCCCTTCCTTGCGGGCCAGCGCCGGGTTGACGTAGGCGGCGCCGTGGATCACCAGCGCACGCTCCAGCGCGTTGTTGTTGAAACCGGGGTCCAGCCCTTCCATCCGCAACGAATAGCCGTTGTGGCCGTCGTAGGTGCCCAGCGTGCGGAACAGCCCCAGGCTGGACTCCAGGCTGTCAGGCCGGTTGGAAAACCTGGTGGCGAGATCGCCGCCGGAATTGCGGCCGTGCGCCACCAGTTCGCGGAACAGCAGCTTGCGGTGCGCCAGGTCGAACACCCACAGCCGCGGTTCGGTGGAAGGCAACGAGTAGTCGATCACGGCGAGCCGGTCCGACGGCGGCAGGCCGCGCGCGGTGGCGCAATCGGTTGCCTGCAGCGCCAGCGCGATCACGGCTGGATTCGCCGCCGGCGCCAGCTGGTGCAGTGCGGCGGCCAGCGGGGTCTCGGCGGCATGGGCGGACAGGAAGCATGCGCCGGTGGCGAGGGCCGCCAGCAAAGCGGCACGGCGAATGATGGGGTTCATGAAGCGGAGGGCAGGCGGTGCGAAGCAGCGATGCTAATCGCGAGGCGTTAAGAATTCATTCACGCCCATGCAGGCGCTCCGCGTCGCGCGTCGCGCCGCCTCGCGGACCGAAATGACGGTTCCGGAATGGAGCGGGCGGCTTCATCTTCACATAACGGTTCACACGGGGCCGAGCACGATGGCCCGGCGGAACCAGGGGGGATCCCGACAGAAGCGACAAGGGAGGCAAGCGGATGAGCAGTCGTCAGATGTGGATGTCGGAGGGGAGAGCCGTTCCCGGGAAGCGACGGATGCTGGCCCTGGCGTGTGCCGCCGCATGGCTTTGCACCGCACCGGCCAGCACGGTTCTGGCGCAGGAGACCACGGGCCGGAGCGTAGCGAAGCCGGCCCCAGGGGAACAGGTGCCGCCTGAGCAGGTGCCGTCTGGGCAGGCGGCGAAGCCGGCGCCGGCCACCGGCAAGGGCAAGAAGACCAAGGTGGCGGCCAGCCAGCTCGGCGCCGTGGTGGTGACCGGCATCAGCAGCAGCATCCAGAGCGCGCTGGACACGAAGCGGAACTCCGACGACATCGTCGAGGCGATCTCCGCCGAGGACATCGGCAAGCTGCCGGACGTGAGCATCGCCGACAGCCTCGCGCGCCTGCCGGGCCTGGCCACGCAGCGCGTGGACGGCCAGGCCAGCGCGATCTCGATCCGCGGCCTGTCGCCGGATTTCGCCGGCACCACGCTGAACGGGCGCGA
Organism: Rhodanobacter aciditrophus; assembly: GCF_050026795.1. NCBI lineage: Bacteria > Pseudomonadati > Pseudomonadota > Gammaproteobacteria > Lysobacterales > Rhodanobacteraceae > Rhodanobacter > Rhodanobacter aciditrophus. Next base: position 181,665 of record NZ_JALBWP010000008.1, on the reverse strand, counting down.
GCAGGCGACGATCGGCGAGAACCGCGGCGTGGAATACGACCAGTACCCGGCCGAACTGATCAACGGCGCGGTCGTGTACAAGACGCCGGACGCCAGCGTGGTCGGCCAGGGCCTGTCCGGCACGGTGGACCTGCACACCATCAACCCGCTGGACCTGCCCAGGCGCACGATGGTGTTCGACCTGCGCGGCGAGCACAACACCAACGGCAGCCTCAACCCCGGCACCGGCACGGGCACCAGCGGCCATCGCGCGAGCTTCTCCTACATCGACCAGTTCCTCGACCACACGCTGGGCGTCGCCGTCGGCTTCGCGCAGCTCGACCAGCCGATCCAGGAGAAGCAGTACCAGGCCTGGTGGTGGAGCGCCGACAACGGCAGCGCGGGCATCGACCAGAACTGGGGTGGACCGCACACGCCGGGCATGCCGGACAATGTGATCTCGCAGGAGGGCATGCAGCTGCGCGCGCAGTCGCAGAACGAGAAGCGCAACGGCCTGATGGCCGTGCTCGAGTGGGCGCCGAACGAGGTCTACTACTCGAAGCTGGACATGTATTACTCCACCTTCAACCGGCGCAAGTTCACCAACGGCGCGCAGTGGTCCAGCAGCCCGTGGGACAACGTGTCGTACAGCAACGTCGGCACCTCGCCCGGCACGCCGCTGCCGATCGTGACCTCGGGCACCATCGCCGGCATCGCGCCGATCCTGCAGAACGAGTACACCAAGGAACACGACAAGCTGTATTCGCTCGGCTGGAACAACAGGCTCTATCTGGGCGACTGGACGACGTCGCTGGACCTGTCCACGTCCTCGGCGCGGGTGAAGCTGCATGACGCCTACCTGTTCAGCGGCCTCGCCAACGGCGCGTTCACCGACGTCGCCTTCAACACGCCGGCGGGCGAGGGCTATCCGGACTTCAGGCCGGGCGTCGACCTGGCCAGCCCGGCGAACATGGTCTTCACCGATCCGGACAACTACGGCTACAACGGTCGCGAGGAATTCGACCGCCAGAACGACCGGATCAAGGCGTTCCGGCTGCAAGTGAGCCATCCGCTGGGCTGGATCTTCAGCAGCGTGGACCTCGGCCTCGACTATTCGGACCGCACCAAGACCAAGCACGCCGCGGTCGACTTCGCATGGCTGAACGGCAACGGCAGCACGGACATCACCTACCAGAACCACTTCAGCGCGCCGGTCGATCCGGCCTTCCTCTACGGCCCCACTTCGCTCGGCTACGGCGGCATCCCGCGCATCCTCAACTACAACGTGCTGGGCGCGATGTACAGCCAGTTCTACCTCACGCCGGAGAACGGCGCGGGCGACTGGAGCCGCAACTACACGGTCGAGGAGAAGGTGCCGCTGGCCTACGTCAAGTTCAACATCGACACCGAGCTGGCGGGCATTCCGTTGCGCGGCAACGTCGGCGTGCAGTTCGTGCACACCGACCAGTCCTCCGACGCGCTGCAGACCGACAGCAGCGGGGCGCTGGCCGGCTCGATCCACGGCGGCACCACGTACAACAACGTGCTGCCCAGCCTCAACCTGGTCGCCACGCTGGGCGACGGCCAGTACCTGCGCTTCGGCCTGGCCAAGACCATGGCGCGCGGGCGCATCGACGACGAGAAGGTGTCCTCCTCCGCATGGGTGTCGAAGCTTACCGACGGCCCGCAGGCCGGGCAGGTGGTGTGGTCGGGCAGCGGCGGCAACCCGCAGCTGAAACCCTACGTCGCGGTCGGCACCGACCTGTCGTGGGAGAAGTACTTCGGCAAGGCCAGCTACGTGTCGGTGGCGGTGTTCCGGAAGAACCTGCTGAACTACATCTACAACAAGACCATCCTGCATTACGACTTCACCGGCTACATCAACAACTCGCCCACCCTGCAGCCGAGCAGCCCGTACGGTTCGTTCACCCTGCCGGAGAACGGCACCGGCGGCTCGATGAACGGCCTGGAGTTGGCCGGCGCGCTGGAAGGCGGCCTGCTGACGCCCGCGCTGGAGGGCTTCGGCGTGCAGCTCAACTACTCGCTGACGAACAGCAACATCCCCACCAGCTCCGTCTCGTCGATCCCTGGCGGCCCGAAGACGCTGCCCGGCCTGTCGCACAAGGTGGGCAACATCGTCCTGTACTACGAGCGCTACGGTTTCTCGGTGCGCGTGGCGCAGCGCTACCGCTCCTCGTTCACCGGCGAGGCGGTGGCGCTGTTCGACCAGCTCGGCTACACCAAGATCCTGGCGAACCGGCAGACCGACCTGCAGCTTGGCTACGAGTTCGACGACGGTCGCTGGAAGGGGCTGTCGATCCTTCTGCAGGTGAACAACCTGGGCAATTCGCCGGATGCGACGGTGCAGTACGCCACGCTGGCCAACAACGTGCCGATGACCCGGCCGCTGGAATACGACACCTGGGGGCGCACCGTGCTACTAGGTTTCAACTACAAGCTGTAGCCTCGTGGAGCCTGGTCGCTGCCGCCCAGGCTTCCGGCTCCTGCATGCCGGGCGGTGCCTCGCCGTCGCCCGGCGCAGCGCCACGGCGGGCCGGTGTTCCAGACGTTCGGATGAGGTTGGCCATGGTTCGAATCCAGTGCATGGTGATCGCGATGCCATCGACGAGTTCCTGCAGCGCGAGCGCCGTGCATGGGTAAGGGCAGGGGTACTTCCGGCTGGGTTCCCATCGCGTCGGTCGTGGCGCTCACCGTGTGCGCACTCACCGCGTTGCGCCTGCCTCTGCGCCTGCCTCCTGCGCCGACGCTGTTGCTGCCGCCGACGCTGCCGGCGGGGCCGGCGGCCGAGCTGTGGCTGAGCACGCAGGACCGCCGACTGCGGCTGGCGCGGCAGCCGGATATCCCGATCGCCGCGCCGGCGCGGGCGTCGTCGGCTGCCGCCGCGGCCGACATCACCATCGACATCGGCAGGACCTACCAGAGCATCGTCGGCTTCGGCGCGGCGCTGACGGATTCGTCGGCATGGCTGCTGCGGAACCGCATGGATGCGCTGCAGCGCTTCGCCCTGCTGCGGGAGATGTTCGGGCCGCCGCCGGGACTCAACCTGGACATGCTGCGGCTGACCATCGGCGCCTCGGATTTTTCGCTGGAGCCCTATACGCTGGACGACCTTCCCAACGGCCAGCTCGACCCCGGGCTGGCGCACTTCAACATCGCGGCCGACCAGCAGGATGTGATACCCGTCGTGCGCGAGGTGTTGGCGATCAACCCGCAATTGCGCGTCATCGCCACGCCATGGAGTGCGCCGGCGTGGATGAAGAGCGGCGACAGCTTGATCGGCGGGACGTTGCTGGAGCAGTACGAGTCCAGCTATGCGCAGTACCTCGCCAAGTACGTCGACGCGTTCCGCGGCAAGGGCATCCCGATCTGGGCGCTGACCGTGCAGAACGAGCCTGCCTTCGAGCCGCTGACCTACCCCGGCATGCTGCTGTCCGCGGCGGCGCGCGCACGGATCATCGGCCAGTACCTCGGTCCGGCCCTGGCCAACCGAGATCCGCAGACCCGCATCCTCGAGTGGGACCACAACTGGGATGCGCCGGGGCAGCCGTTGAGCGTGCTGGCCGACCCCGCCGCCGCACGCTACGTCGACGGCGTCGCCTGGCATTGCTACGTGGGCGACCCGGCCTCGCAGAGCCGCGTGCACCGCGCCTTTCCGCACAAGGACGCCTATGTGACCGAATGCTCGGGCGGCGATTGGGAGTCCGCGAAGAACGGCGAACTGCTGTGGTTCGCGCGCGACCTGCTGCTTGGCGGCCTGCGCAACTGGGCACGCGGCGTGGTCTACTGGAACCTGGCGCTCGACGAGCGGCACGGGCCGCATTCCGGCGGCTGCAACAACTGCAAGGGCATGGTCGTGATCGACTCGCACACCGGCGCCGTGAGCCGCAACGACGAGTACTACGCGTTCGCCCACTACAGCCGCTTCGTGCGCCCCGACGCCGTGCGGGTGTGGTCCACCGCCACCGGCCCGGATCTCGACAACGTGGCGTTCCGCAACGCCGACGACGGATCGATCGTGCTGGTGGTGGTCAACAGCAAGCCGCAGGTGCGCCGCGTCAGCGTCGCGCAGGACAAGGTGTACTTCCAGTACACGATGCCGCCCGAAAGCGTGGCGACGCTCACCTGGAACCCGGACCTGGCCGCGGACTCGTGGGAGCAGCGCACGCGCCGCTTCCTGGAGAAGGCGTTGCGCGCCGTCACCCCGGGTGCGGCGCTGGATGCGCAGGGCGGCACGCAGTGAGGCAGGTCGGATGCACCGCGGTCGCGGCCGGCCCCGGCGACGGCACCCTGCGGAACGCTGGCGAAGTTTTTCCAAGACGGAGAATCGCGCGATGAGTCCAGGCAGCATGTGGCGGCGACACCTGTCGGCCGCAGTCATCTTCCTTGCAGGCATCGCCGCGCTGGCGCCTGGCGCACGCGCGGCGACGGCCGCGCCGCGGCCCAGGGTGATCGTCATCAGCCTGGATGCTTTCGGCGCCGGAAGCCTCAGGGATCCCGAACTGCCCGCGCCCACGCTGCATGCGCTGATGCGCCAGGGCGTGCACGCGGTTTCCATGCAGCCGATCAACCCCACCATCACCTGGCCGAACCACACCAGCATGGTCACCGGTGTCGACGCCAGCCGGCACCACGTGCTGGTCAACGGGCTGATCGTCAACCAGCGCCGGGCCACGCCGCCGCACATCGACATGAAGGCGCCGAAATCCGCGCTGGTCGCCGTGCCCACTGTCTACGACGTCGCGCATGCAGCGGGGCTCACCACGGCCGAGGTGGACTGGGTCGCCATCATGAACGCGCCGACCATCGACTGGCGCTTCCCCGAGAACCCCGACCCCGACGGCACCGTCGAGCAGGAACTGGTGCGCGAGGGCGTCGTCACTCGCGACGAACTCGTGCATTTCGGCCGGCCTTCGCAGGCATGGCGCGACCTGGTCTATACCCGTGCGGCCGTCGATATCATCCGGCGGCACCATCCCGATCTGCTGCTGCTGCACCTGCTCGCGCTGGACAGCATCGAGCACGAGACCGGCTACGGCAATGATTCCGGGCGCAACACCATCGCCTTCCTCGACGACCGCGTGAAGGAGGTCGTCGATGCGGTGCGCGCCACCGGCGAACTGGACCGCACCACCTTCATCATCGTCTCCGACCATGGTCAGCAGAGCGTCCATCACCGGCTGAATCCCGAGGTGTTGCTGCGGCAGGCCGGGCTGCAGGGCGGCGGCACCGGCCAGCCGGCGTTCTGCCTCCCCGAGGGCGGCTTCGCCCTGGTTTTCCAGGCGCATGCCACGCCGGCATCGCGGCTGGCGCTGAAGGCGCTGTTCGCCGGCAAGCCCGGCATCCGCGCGGCGTTGACGCCGGACGAGGCGGCGCAGCGTGGCTGGCCCACGCCGGCCACGAGCAACCAGGCGCCCGACCTGCTGCTCTATGCGGCCGACGACTACGAATTCAGCGACAAGGACGCCCGCCGTTACGACGCGCCGACGCTGCAGGTCGGCGCCCACGGCTACCCCAACTCGGATCCGCTGATGCAGGCCATCTTCATCGCTGCGGGCCACGGCATCCGGCGTGCGGGGGAAATTCCGGCGTTCCCCGACGTCGACATCGCGCCTACGCTGGCGCGTCTCCTGCACGTCCGCCTCGGCAACGTGCAGGGCAAGCCGCTGACGGCCATCCTCGAGCCGGGCGATTGAGTGGCCGCGGCCGGCGCCTGGCGCGCGGATGAAGCAGGACGCGCGATCATCGCCTGATCATGCGCGATGCGCTATACACATCGCCTGGGAGAAGGATGCCGGCCGTGTCGCCCTTGTCGTCGCGCTTGCGTGTGCTGCTGATCGCCTTGTGCCTGTTGCCGCTGGCGGGCCGGGCGCGGGCGCCGGATCCCGAGACCGCGAGCATCCGCAGCCAAGTGGAGCAGCTCGCCGCGGCCGGCGGTGCGATGTCCGCGCTGACGGATTTCTACCGGCAGCGCCAATACGCGCCCGCGTGGACAAGGCCGGCCACGGTGGACCAGTTGCTGGCCGCACTGGCCGGCACGGCTTCAGACGGACTCGATCCGGAGGACTACGGCTTGTCGCGCCTCAAGGCGATGCGCGCCGCGCTGGCCGATGACAAGGCCGCGCCGGCGCAGCGCGCACGGTTCGACCTACGCGCCACCGACGCCTACCTCGCTGCGCTGGTGCAGCTGTATCGCGGCAAGGTCGCGCCGGTCACGCTGGACCCGCACTGGAATTTCGAGGAGCGCCCGCTCGATCCCGCGCAGGACCTGCAGGCCGCCATCGATGCGGTGGACAGCGGCAGGGTGGCCGAGCTGTTCGCGCGTGCCCGTCCACAGGATCCGTTGTACGACCGGTTGCGCGACGCACTGGCGCGCTTGCGCGCGGTGGCGCAGCGCGGCGGCTGGCCAGGGTTGCCCGATGGCCCGACCCTGAAGCCCGGCATGCGGGACGCGCGCGTGCCGTTGCTGCGCCAGCGGCTGGTCGCCGGCGGTTACCTGCCGGCGGGCGAAGCCGCGGGCGAGCGCTACGACGCCACGCTGGAGGCGGCGGTGAAGCAATTCCAGCGAGACCAGTACCTCGCCGCCGACGGCGGCGTGGGCGCCGCCACCCGCGCCGCGCTCAACGTGACGGCGAACCGCCGCGTCGACCAGCTGCGGGTGAACCTGGAGCGCGCGCGCTGGTTGATGCACGAGGTGCAGGGTGATTTCGTGGTGGTCGACATCGCTGGCTACAAGGTCAGCTACTACAAGGACGGCAAGTCGGTGTGGAGCTCGCGCGTGCAGGTGGGCAAGCCTTACCGCAGCACGCCGGTGTTCAAGTCGCGCATCACCTACATAACGCTCAACCCGACCTGGACCGTGCCACCGACCATCCTGAAGCACGACATCGTGCCCAAGATCCGCGCCGATCCCGGCTACCTCGCCGCCAACCGCATCCGCGTGCTGGACAGCAAGGGCCAGCTGGTTCCGCCGCGGAGCGTGAACTGGAACAACCCCCGTGGCATCGTGCTGCGCCAGGATGCCGGCCCCGGCAATTCGCTGGGGCGGCTGGTGATCCGTTTCCCAAACCCCTACGCGGTGTACCTGCACGACACGCCGCACCAGGAGCTGTTTGGTGCGAGCCGGCGCGACTTCAGCTCCGGCTGCATCCGCGTGCAGCATGCGCGCGAACTGGCGGTGCTGCTGCTGGGCGACCCGGCGAAGTGGGACAGGGTAGCGCTCGATCGTGCGATCGACACCGGCAGGACGCAGACGGTGAACCTGGCCAGGCCGGTGCCCCTGCTGCTGGCCTACTGGACGGTGCACCTGCACCGCGACGGCCGGGTCAGCTACCGGCCGGACATCTACCAGCGCGACGGCAGGCTGTTGGCGGCGCTGGACCGCCGCCGCGTCTCGCCGCTGGATGCGCTGCCGGGTGGGGCGCCGTGAGCGCCGCCCGACGGTGGCTCAGATTTCCTTGTCGCCCACCAGCACCACGTCGGCCGGGCGCTGCGCGAACAGGCCCACGGTGACCACGCCGGCGAGCTGGTTGAGCTGCTGCTCCAGCGCCACCGGATCGGCGATCTGCCAGCCGTGGACGTCGATGATCCAGTTGCCGTTGTCGGTGACGATGCCGTCGCGCCACACCGGCTGGCCGCCCAGCTTCACGATCTCGCGGCTCACCAGGCTGCGCGCCATCGGGATCACCTCGATGGGCAGCGGGAAGCGGCCCAGCAGGTCCACGCGCTTGCTGGAGTCGATGATGCAGACGAACTTCCGCGCCGCCGCCGCCACGATCTTCTCGCGGGTGAGCGCGGCGCCGCCGCCCTTGATCAGGCGCTTGAACGGATCGCACTCGTCGGCGCCGTCGACGTAGAGGGCGAGCGGGCCGGTGGCGTTCAGGTCGAGCACATCGATGCCGTGCTTCCTCAACTGCGCGGTGGACTGCTCGGAACTGGACACCGCGCCCGTGATGCGGTCCTTCATGCCCGCCAGCGCGTCGATGAAGTACGCCACCGTGCTGCCGGTGCCCACGCCGACGATGGCGCCGTCCTCGACGTAATGCAGCGCGGCTTCGCCGGCCAGCTTCTTCTCGTTCGCGTTGCTCATGGCGGCACCTGATCTGGAAAGGGCGCCATGATCCCCGATTTGGCTGCGCACCGCACGCGCCGCGTAGGTGCGGCGCGGTGCGTGTTACGGTGCATGCCTGTCGGAGATACGGGGACGACGCATCGTGTGGCTTAGGACGACGCGACAACGCTGGCGCGCCAGCCTGCAGCGCGTGCAGCGGACGCTGCGCATGCCGTACTGGTTTCCGCACGTGCCACTGGCGCTGCTGCTGGGCCTGGGTGCGCTGGCGCTGCTTCGGCTGGACCTGGGCGTGGACTGGCAGCACTACCTCGGGCGCCTCGCCGCTGGCCAGTTCGATCTCAGGCCCGGAGTGCTGCCGCCGCTGCTGATCGGGCTGGGCCTGCTCACCATGGCGATCGGCCTGCTGCTGCGCTCGCGGCTGGCCTGGACGATGGCGCTGCTGCTCGCCGCCACCGCGCTGGTGAACCTGCTGATGGGCGCGCACCACGGCCACGTGCTGTTCGCCTACTTCCTGCTGCTGCTGGCGGCGCTGCTGGCGGCGTGGCGGCAGTTCAGCCGTTCCAGCGTGGCGGCCAGCACGCTGTTCGCATTGACTTCGGTGGCGATGCTGCTGACCTACGCCACCTTCGGCAGTTACTACCTGGGCGCCGATTTCCGGCCGGCGATCACCGATCTCACCACCGCGCTGTACTACGCGATGGTCACCATGAGTACGGTGGGCTACGGCGACATCGTGCCGGTGACGCCCGAGGCCAAGCTGTTCGCGGTGTCGGTGATCGTGCTCGGCGTGGCGGTGTTCGCCACCTCGCTGACCGCGGTGATCGCGCCGATGGTGAGCCGCAGCCTGCAACGCATCGTCAACCGCAAAGGTTCGGGCATGAAACGGGAAAACCACTTCGTCGTGATCGGCAATTCCTCGCTGGCCATCAACACCTGGCGCGAGCTGGCCAGGCGCGCGCGACCGGTCACCCGCCTGCTGCGCGAGGCGCCGTCCGACGGCGAGCTGGCAGGCGTGGACGTGGTGGTGGGCGACCCCAGCAATCTCGACGTGCTGCGTCAGGCCGGCGCGCACAAGGCCGAGGCCGTGCTGGCGATGCTCGCCGACGATTCCGAAAATGCCTTCGTGGTGCTCGCGGTGAAGGAGCTGGCCGGCAGCGCACGCACCGTGGCCGCGGTGAACGACGCCAGCCACCTCGGCCGGGTCAGGCTGGTGCAGCCCGACGTGGTGATCGCGCCGCAGGTGCTGGGTGGCGAGTTGATGGCGATGCTGCTGTCGGGCGAGGAAGTGACCGGCGATTTCGTGCTGCAGCGGGTGTTCCAGCAGGTGCCGGCGGCGCCGGGCAAGGGGTGACCTGCTGGTATCGATGAGTCGCGCCGGCCGGCGGACTCATGGCGCATTCAACGGGTGTACGGTAATGTACCGTACAAGGAGGCCCGTCATGACCGCAACCGCCGACCGTCTCGACCTGCGCCTGAGCGCCGAGGACAAGAACCGTATCCGCCGCGCCGCCGACCTGCACGGCGTGCCGCTGGCAGCCTTCGTCCGCGAAGCCGCCTTGCGCGAAGCCGACGCGATCATTGCCCATCCGCCCAAGGGGCGGACTGGCAGCCTGTCCGCGCGCTTGCGTGGTCGCGCCACCGCGCGCCTTTCCACCGACGAAATCATGCGGCTCACGCGCGGCGCATGAATAGGGTGCTGGTGGACGCCAACGTCCTGCTGGACGTGCTGACCGACGATCCGGAGTGGTACAGCTGGTCGGCTGCGCAGCTGGACGCGTGCGTTGCCCGCGCCGAGTTGTGCATCAACCCCATCGTCTACGCCGAGGTCTCGGTCGGCTTCGAACGCATCGAACAACTGGACGAGGTCCTGCCACCCGATGCGTTCACTCGTCTGGAGTTGCCGTGGGAAGCGGGCTTCCTCGCCGGCAAGGTGTTCCTGCAATACCGCCGCGCCAAGGGTGCGCGCAGTTCGCCGCTGCCGGATTTCTACATCGGCGCGCACGCCGCCATCGAAGGCATGGCGCTGTTGACTCGGGACGCTAAGCGCTACCGCACGTACTATCCGACACTTGAATTGATCTGCCCGTGAGCCGCGCGTGGTGTGCTCTCCATGAGTGCCCGCAAATGTGTGTGTTGCCAGCATGCCACCGGTGCATGCCACGGTCATGGTGAGTATGCGCGGTCACCTCAATCGAATGTCTGGAGACCAGTGCCCATGGCATCGATTCGTGGATAACACGGATGCCGCGACGATTCCCTTGAATTTAATCAGTCACCGACCGATGAGCTGGATGTGACGCATGCGTAACGCCAGCCAAGCCAGATTCAAAGTGGCTTCGCCAACGCCTTGCCGCCACGCCGCGAGTAAAGCGGATGGATTCAGGCACGCCGATCTTCGCCTCACTCCAGCGCGAGGATGTGCTCCCAGTGCGCCGCCTCCACCGGCTGCACCGACAGCCGGCTGCCCTTGCGCAGCAGCAGCATGCCGTCCAGCGCGGCGTCGGCCTGCAGTTCCTTCAGCGTGATGGTGCGCTTGAGCTTCTTCACGAACTTCACGTCCACCAGCATCCAGCGCGGGTTGTCGCGGGTGCTGCCGGGGTCGAAGTACTTGCTCTTGGGATCGAACTGGCTGGGATCGGGGTAGGCGCCGGTGGCGACGGCGGCGATGCCGACGATGCCGGGCTCGGCGCAGTTGGAGTGGTAGAAAAACACCTTGTCACCCACGCGCATGCCGTCGCGCATGTAGTTGCGCGCCTGGTAGTTGCGCACGCCGTCCCACGCCTCCTGCTTCTTGCGCTTGAGGTCGTCGATGGAGAACGCGTCGGGTTCGGATTTCATCAGCCAGTAGTGGCGTTCGCGCGGGCTCATGCGTGGGGGTTCCCGTCTTGTGCGGAGGCGGTGCAATCGATCAGCTCGCGGTCGGTGGCCACGTAGTCCAGCGGCACGTCCCACGGCTCCGTGGCGAGGCTCTCGACCTCCTGGAACGCGTAGGCCACGCCCACCAGCAACGGTTCGGTGGGCCGCGACTGCTCGTTGAGGAAGGCGAAGCTGCGGTCGTAGTAGCCGCCGCCGTGGCCCAGCCGGTGGCCGCGGCGGTCGAACGCGAGCAGCGGCACCAGCACCAGGTCGAGCTGGAACGGCGCGAACCATTCGTGCGGCGCCACCGGCTCGGGTATGCCGTAACGGTTGGGCTGGATCGCGTCGCCCTCGCGCCACGGCGCAAAGTGCAGTTGCCTGCCCCTGGCCAGGATCGGCAGCAGGAAGCGCTGGCCGCGCGCGGCCAGGGGGGGGATGACGAGGTTCAGCGGCAGCTCGCCGCCGGTGGCCCAGTAGCCGGCCACGCGCACGTCGGTGAGGTATTCCGGCAACTGCTCCAGCGAACGGCGCAGTCCCTGGGCGGCGGCCATGCGCGCCGGTGGCGGCAGCGCTCGGCGGCGCTCGGCCAGCTGCTCTCGCAGGTTGCGGCGGTGGGCGGCAGCGTCCACGGCGTGCTCTCCATCGGAAAACGCCCCGTCCATCGGCTGACGAACGGGGCGCGGAATAGGTGGCGTCAACCGCGATGCCGCTGCCCACCGAACGACCTTGATCCACGATGGATCAGGTGGGAGGGCGACATGGTCTCGAGGCTTTCCGCACGCGGCGGACATGCACAACGACCGATGGAAAGCCGACCCGGGGCCGTATTTAGGAACAAGGCAAATGTAAGAGTGTGCCGGCGCACACCGCAGAAAACGCCGGGAATGATTCTAGGCGCCTCGGCGGTAGAAACCAAGCAGGCGAGGCAAGGTCGGCGCGGGGCGGCTTGCGCCAAGCGGCGCCTCAGGCTTTCGGCAGCAAGTCCGCCTGTGTGGCGCGGTGCTGCGCGTCGGTGCCTTCCAGCGCGATCTCCAGGCGCTGCCGCAGCGCGGCGAGGCGATGGGCGGTCTGCTGGTCGTGGCCGCCCTGCTGCTTGCGCAGCGCCAGCAGCTCGTGGGTCATGCTCACCGCGGCGAGCACCGCCAGCCGCTCGAAGCTGGGCGCGCGGGCATTGGCGCGCAGCTCGCGCATCTTGCGGTCGAGCAGGGTGGCAGCCTCGACCAGGCCTTCGCGCTCTTCCGGCGCGCAGGCGATCAGGAACTCGCGGTCGATCAGCCGCAGCGCGACCGGTTCGTTGGTGGCGACGTCGCTCATGGGTTGCCTTCGAGCGACTTCAGTCGCTGGATCATCGCCTCGACCCGGCTGCGCGCCTGCTCGTTGCGCGCGAGCAGGCTGGCGCGCTCGCCCGACAGCTGCTCCTGGCTGTGCCGCAGGCTGCGGTTCTCCTCGCTGAGCCGGCGCACGGTGTCGAGCAGGCGGTCGACCTGGCGGCCCAGCGCCTCCAGCTCCAGCTGGACGGCGTCGGGCGGAAGGGAGTCGGAGGGGTTCATGCGCGGAACTATAGCAGCAGGACACCCCGGAACTGCGGGCGTTTCCACGCCCTCCACGGTGGTTCCGCGAAGCGCGCAAGCGGCTTCCGGCGAGAGGCCATGGAGCCGGTTCCAGGGGCGCCGCGACGCGCCTGGCGTAGAATGGCGGGCCGTCCCCGAGGAACGCCCCATGCCGGCCACCGAACCGCTCAGTCACGACCAGCTGGACGCGCTGATCGTGCGCCTGCGCCTGGGCGTGGACGCCAGCGAACTGCACGGCTCGCTGTGCGGCTACCTGGCCGGCGGCGCCGCGCCGCGCGGCGGCAACCTGCTGGCCGCGCTGCAGCTGGACGGCGCGGAGGAAGCGACGCCCACGCCGGCGGACCAGGCCGCGCTGGAGGCCTTGCTCAAGCAGTGCCGCGACGCCCTGGCCGACCCCGAGCTGGGCTTCGAGCCGTTGCTGCCGGACGCCGACCGCCCGCTGGCCGAGCGCGCCGACGCGGTGGTGGACTGGTGCCGCGGTTTCCTCGGCGGCTTCGGCCTCGCCGGCACCGATGCGCACGCGCAGCTGTCGGACGATGCGCAGGAAGTGCTGCGCGACTTCGGCACCATCGCCGCCTCGACCTTCGACTTCGGCGACGCCGCCGAGGACGAGGACGCGCTGATCGAGGTGCAGGAATTCCTGCGCGTGGGCGCGCTGCTGCTGTACACCGAGTCCGCCGGCCGCCACGGCCAGCCCGGCAGCGACCGCCTGCATTGAACGCGCCGCTCGAACGCAGCGCCGTGCCGGCGATCGCGGGCGAGGAGTTCGCCCGTCGCCGCCGCCAGCTGATGCAGATGGCCGGCGAGGACGCGGTGCTGCTGGTGGCCGCCGCGCCCGAGCGCACGCGCAACGCCGACGCCACCTGGCCGTACCGGCAGGATTCGGACTTCCACTACCTCGCCGGTTTCCCCGAGCCCGACGCGGTGCTGGCGCTCTTGCCCGGCCGCCTGCACGGCGAGGTGGTGCTGTTCTGCCGCGAGCGCGACGCCGAGCAGGCGCGCTGGCACGGCCGCTCCATCGGCACCGAGCGCGCAGTGGCCGACTTCGGGCTGGACGACGCTTTCCCGATCGACGACATCGACGACATCCTGCCCGGCATGATCGAGGGCCGTGCGCGCGTGTACTGCCACTTCGGCCGTGAGCCCGCGTTCGACGCGCAGCTGCTGGGCTGGATGCGCCGCCTGCGCCAGCTGCGCGGCGGCGGCGTGGTGCCGAAGGAGTTCGTGGCGCTGGGGCACCTGCTGCACGACCTGCGCCTGTACAAGTCGCGCGCCGAGCTCAAGCTGATGCGCGCCGCCGCCGCCATCGCCGGCGAGGCCCACCTCGCCGCGTGGCGACACGTGCGGCCGGGCCGGTACGAGTACGAGGTGGAGGCCGAGCTGCTGCATGCGCTGCGCAGCCGCGGCGCGGTGCCCGCGTTCACGCCCATCGTCGCGGCCGGCACGAATGCCTGCGTGATGCACTACCAGCACAACCGCGCCCGGCTCGACGACGGCGACCTGCTGCTGATCGACGCCGGCGCCGAGCTGGACTGCTACGCCTCCGACATCAGCCGCACCATCCCGATCAACGGCCGCTACAGCCGCGAGCAGCGCGCGCTGTACGAAGTGGTGCTGGCCGCCCAGCTCGCCGCGATCGACGAGGTGCGGCCGGGCCAGCCGTTCGATGCCGCGCACCACGCCGCGGTGCGGGTGCTCGCCGAGGGCCTGTGTGCGCTGGGCCTGCTCCGCGGCGACGCGGACACGGCGATCGCCGAAGGCAGCTACCAGCGCTACTTCCCCAGCAAGACCGGCCACTGGCTGGGCCTGGACGTGCACGACGTGGGCGACTACCGCATCGACGGCGCCTCGCGCGTGCTGGAGCCCGGCATGGTGGTGACGGTGGAGCCGGGCATCTACGTGCCGCCCGACGAGGCCGGCGTGGACGAACGCTGGCGCGGTATCGGCATCCGCATCGAGGACGATGTGGCAGTGACCCGCGACGGCAACGAGGTGCTCAGCGCCGCTGTGCCCAAGGAAGCCGAGGCGATCGAGGCGCTGCTGGCCGGGCGCGGCTGAGGCGCTCAGCCGCTTGCGCGCGCGGGCGCGCCGCCGGGCGACGCCCGCAGATAGGCCTTGCTGGCCATCCGCGCCCCGATGCGGCCTTCGCGCATCTCCGCCACCTCGTCCACCAGGGTGGACAGCTTGCCGAGGCGGTGGGTCACCAGCAGCACGCTGCGCCCGCGCATGGCGGTGGAAAGCGCCTCGTACAGCCCGGCCGCAGTGCCGGCATCCAGGCCTTCGGTGGGCTCGTCCAGCACCAGGATCGGCGCGTCGGCGAGCAGTGCGCGGGCGATCGCGATGCGGCGCGCCTCGCCACCGGAAACGCGCACGCCGTTCTCGCCGATCCAGGTATCCAGGCCGTGCGGAAGGCTGGCCACATAGACGTCCAATTGCGCTTGGGCAATCGCCGCGGCCAGCGCCTCGTCGCTGGCCTGTGGCCGGGCCAGCAGCAGGTTCTCGCGCAGGCTCGCATCGAACAGGTAGGGCTGTTGCTCCACCACCGCGATGCGCGCGCGCACCGCGTCGCCCGCCCAGTCCTGCAGTGGCACGCCGCCGAGGAGGATCTCGCCCTGCTGGCAGGGATAAAGCCGCGCCAGCGCGCCGAGCAGACTGCTCTTGCCGGCACCGGACGGGCCGACCAGGGCGAGCCGGCCGCCCTGCGGCAGCTCGAGGTCCACGCCGTCCAGCGCCCATGGCGCGTCGTCCGCATAGCGCAGGCGCAGGCCGCGGATCGACAGATCGCAGCGGTCCGGCACCGTCGCGGGGCGGGGCGGGTCGACGATCGCGGGCGGGGTATCCGCGAGGGCGAACACGCGCCGTGCGGAAGCCAGTGTCGCGCCGAGCTGGGCCCAGGCCTCTGGCAACGGGGCGATGGCCTCGAACGCGGCCTGGGCGAGCAGCACCAGCATGGTGAGGTCCGGCCCCGCCAGGGCGCCGGCGCGCAGTGCCGGCAGGCCCAGCGCCAACGCGCCGGCCACGGCCAGCTGGGCGGCCAGCGCCACGCCGGCGCCGCCGGCCGCCTGCAGCCGATCCAGCGTGCGGCGCGCCTGCTGTTGCTGCGCGGTGAGTGCGGCCACGCGCCCGGCATGCGCCGCCTCGGCGCCGTACAGCACCAGCTCGGCGCGGCCGCGCAGGCCGTCGGCCGCCAGCGCGCGCAAGGCCTCGTCGCAGGCGACTGCCGCCGCGCCGGGCGCTTCGCCGCGGCGCAGCGCCCAGCGCGGCAGCAGCACGCCGCCGGCGCACAGCGGCAGCAGCAGGCCCGCGCCCAGCCAGGGCAGGTAGCCGATCGTCAGCGCGAGCACGCCGAGCGAGACCAGCCCGGCCACGCACAGCGGGATCAACACGCCGAGGTAGGCGTGCTCCAGCGCGTCCACGTCGGCGCGCAGGCGCGAGAACAGCCCCGTGCTGCGCAGCCCGCCCAGTCGCGCGGGCGCCAGCGGCACCAGCCGGCCGAACAGCCAGCTGCGCAGGCGCGCCAGCACGCGCAGGGTGGCGTCGTGGGCGACCAGGCGCTCCAGGTAGCGCCCCAGGGTACGCACGATGGCGAGCAGGCGGATCAGCGCCGCCGGCGTGTAGTAGTTGATCGCCGCGCCGCTGGCACCGGCCAGCGCCATGGCGGTGATGAAGTGGCCGGCCACCGCGATCAGGGCGATCCCGGAAGCGCTGCTGAGCAGCGCCAGCGCGACGCCGGCCGCCAGCCAGCCGCGCTCGGGACGGAGCAGGCCGGCCAGGCGGCGCAGCAGGGCTCCGGTCGATGCCGTGGACGGAGCTGGCACGCCGCCGCTCATGCCGCGCGGTCCGCCGCCAGCAGGCGGGCGAAGGCACCGCGCATGCGGCGCAGCTCGGCGGCGGTGCCGGTTTCGACGATGCGTCCCTGCGCCATCACTGCCACGGTCTCGTCGTCGCCGATCGCATCCAGGCGGTGTGCGATGCGGATCGTGGTGCGGCCTTCGGCGAGCTTCGCCAGTCCGGGCTCGATAGCGGCCGCGGTGGTGGCATCGAGGTGCTGGGTGGGCTCGTCCAGCAGCAGCAGCGGCGCGTCGCGCAGCCAGGCGCGCGCCAGCGACAGCCGCTGGCGTTCGCCGCCCGACAGCCCCTGGCCGTGTTCGCCGAGCGGCGTGTCCAGCCCTTGCGGCAGGCGCGCCACCACCGGCGCCAGAGCGGCCGCGTGGAGCGCGTGTTCCAGTTGCGTCGGACCGGCGTCGGGGGCGGCGATGCGCAGGTTGTCGCGCAGGCTGCCGTGGAACACGTGGGCGCGCTGCGGCACCCAGGCGATGCGGCGGCGCCAGGCGTCCAGATCGAGGTCCGCGAGATCCACGCCGTCGATCCGGATGCGGCCGCTGCCCGGCGCGGCGAACCCCATCAGCAGGGCGAACAGGGTGCTCTTGCCACCGCCGCTGGCGCCGACCAGGTTCAGCCGGCCGCCGGCCGGGACGTCCAGGTCCAGGCCGCACAGCACCTCGCGCCCTGCCTCGTAGGCGAAGCGGACCTGTTCGAAACGCAGCGCGGGGCACCGCGTCTGCACCGGTTGCCGTGGCGCGGCCGGCGTGGCTGGCGGCGCGGCCGCCAGCAGCCGCGACAGGTCTTCCGCCGCTGCCGCCGCCTCCATCCGCCGGTGCCGCTGTGTGCCCAGCGCGCGCAGCGGCAGGTAGAACTCCGGCGCGAGCAGCAGCACGAACAGGCCCGGCTCGAAGGCGATCTTGCCGGACAGCAGGCGGAACCCCACCAGCACCGCCACCACGGCGATGCTCACCGTGGCGAAGAACTCCAGCACCAGCGCGGACAGGAACGCGATCCGCAGCACCGCCATGGTCTCCTGCCGGTAGGCCTGGCCGGTGAGGTCGAGGAAGGCCTGCTCGCGCGCCGCGGCGCGGTACAGGCGCAGCGTGGTGAGGCCGGCCAGCGCGTCCATGAAGCGCGCGCCCATCCGCCGCAATTGCTTCCAGCGGCGCCGGCTGGCCTGTTCGGCGGCGCGTCCGACCAGCACCATGAACAGCGGCATCAGCGGCGCGGTGGCCGCCAGCACCAGCGCCGACCAGGGATCCGCACCCACGGCGGCCAGCAGGATCACCGCCGGCACCAGCGCGGCGAGCGCCACCTGCGGCAGGTAGCCGGAGTAATAGGGAGCCAGCGCGTCGACGCCGTCGACGAAGCGGGTGACCAGGTCGCCGCTGGACTGGCGTGCCGCCCACAGCGGACCCAGCGCGCGGATGCGTGCCTCCAGCGCCGCGCGCACCTGCACACCGATGCGGGCGCCGGCCTCGAACGTCGCGCGCCGCTGCAGCAGCGCCAGTGCGAAGCGCAGTGCCGCGATCGGCGGCAGCACGGCCAGCGCGGGCCACAGCACCGCCAGCGAACGGTCGCCGAAGATCGCCTGCGCCAGCAGGTGCGCCACCAGCCACGCGCCGGCGCACATCAGCATCGCCTGTGCGGCGCCGGCGGCGATGCCGCCCGCGAGCAGGCCGCGCACGGGACGCGCCTGCGCGCGCAGCCAGATGGACGTGTCGGTGGCCATCGCAGGGTTCAGAACACGGGGCCGGCGCAAGGCCGGCCCCGCGGCACGTCTCCGGGGCGTGCGTTCATGCGCGGCGCGGGCCTTCGTCGCCGGCCTGCGCGGCGTGCTCGTCCTGGAGGTCGAGCAGCGCGCCGCCGGCCGCGGCGATCAGCACGATCATCGCGGTGCCGACCAGCCAGGCGAAGTACCAGGCGCCCAGGCTGCCCAGGATGGTGGCCATCAGGATCACCAGGACCGCCATGGCCATGAACAGCAGGAATTGCAGGAAGGTCTTCATGGCGACTCCTCAGTAGGCGTGCTCGTCGGCGGCGACTTCGGCGGCCTTGACCTTGCCGCGCATCACGTAGAAGGCCCAGCTGGTGTACCACAGGATCAGCGGCACGAAGACCAGCGCGAAGCCCACCATCCACGCCAGGGTCAGCCGGCTGGAGCTGGCGTTCCACACCGTGAGGCTCTGCGCCGGCACGCTGCTGGAAGGCAGCAGGAACGGAAACAGCGCCACGCCGGCGGTGCCCACCACGCCCAGCCACGCCGCCGCGCCCAGCCACCAGGCTAGGTGCGAGCGGCGCGCGCCTGCGGCGGCCAGGCCGGCCAGCATACCGGCGAACCCCAGTGTGGGCACCAGCCACAGCAGCGGCTGCGCGCGATAGTTGGCGAACCAGGCGCCCGGCGCCAGCGCCACGCTCTGCTGCAGCGGCGTCTGCGGCACGCCCGCGCCGGGGCCCCCGGCATGCGTATAGCCGTCCATGCCGTGCACCCAGAAGCCGCCGGCCGCGAACAGCACGACGGCCGCGATCGCCGCGACGCGCGCCAGCCCGCGGGCACGCTCGTACATCACGCCCTCGGCGCCGTTCATCACCGTCGCCGAGCCCATGAACACCGACAGCGACAGCGACAGCAGCCCGCACAGGATCGCGAACGGATTGAGCAGGCCAAGGAACGAGCCGGTGTAGGTGGAGGTGAGGTTCCATTCGAAATGGAACGGCACGCCGCGGAACAGGTTGCCGAACGCCGCACCGAACACCACCATCGGCACGCAGCCGCTGACGAACAGTGCCCAGTCCCAGGTTCCGCGCCAGGCTGGCGAGGGCAGCTTGCTGCGGTACTCGAAGCCGAGCGGGCGCATGATCATGCTCCACAACAGCAGCAGCATCACCACGTAGAAGCCCGAGAACGCGGTGGCGTAGATCAGCGGGAAGGCCGCGAACACCGCGCCGCCGCCCAGGATGAACCACACCTGGTTGCCGTCCCAGTGCGGGCCGATGATGTTCAGCGCCACCCGGCGCTCCGTGTCGCTGCGGCCGACGTAGCGCAGGATGGTGCCCACGCCCATGTCCATGCCGACCATCACCGCCAGGCCGACCAGCAGCACGCCGAGCAGCAGCCACCAGATGAATTGCAGTGCTCCGTACAGTTCCATCATTCAGCCCTCCGCATAGCCGGCCAGCCGCGCCGCCTGCGATCTGTCGTTGAGCGGCGCGTCGCCGTGGCTTTCGCCCGGCCCCTGGCGGATCGCGCGCACCATCAGGTACATCTCGACCACGATGAACGCCGTGTACAGCGTGACGAAGCCCACCAGCGAGAAGATCATGTAGCCGACGCTGTGGGTGGAGGCGGACATCCAGGTCGGCAGCACGTCGTACACCGTCCACGGCTGGCGGCCCAGCTCGGCGACCAGCCAGCCCGTCTCGCAG
Source organism: Rhodanobacter aciditrophus (assembly GCF_050026795.1). Classification (NCBI taxonomy): domain Bacteria; kingdom Pseudomonadati; phylum Pseudomonadota; class Gammaproteobacteria; order Lysobacterales; family Rhodanobacteraceae; genus Rhodanobacter; species Rhodanobacter aciditrophus. Next base: position 161,919 of record NZ_JALBWP010000008.1, on the reverse strand, counting down.
GCCAGGAACGGGGCCGGGATCATCCACACCGCGATCTTCAGGAACCAGCGCTTGTGCTCCACGTTGTTGCGCATGGTGTAGATCACCGCCAGCACGAAGTAGGCGAGCATCGCCAGCCCCAGCGCCACCATCGCGCGGAACGACCAGAACACCGGCGCCACCTGCGGGATCGCGTCGCGCGCGGCCGCGGCGACCTGCGCGTCGGTGGCCTTGCCCACGTCGGGTGCGTAGCGCTGCAGCAGGAAGCCGTAGCCAAGGTCCTTCTCGTGCGCGTGGAACTGGGCCAGCGCGTCCGCATTGCCGGGCTGGGCCGACAGCGTCTGCAGCGCGGTCACCGCAGGGATGCCGTCGCGGATGCGCGTGGCGGCGTCCTGCTCCAGCCGGTCGATGCCGGGCACGCTGCCGGTCAGCGAGTGGGTGACCAGCAGGGAGAGCGCGTAGGGAACCCGCACGGCGCCGTGGTTGGCCTGGTCCTCCTGCGAGGGAAAGGCGACCAGGTTGAACGGCATCGGCGCGGATTCGGTCTTCCAGAGGCCTTCCATCGCCGCCAGCTTCATCGGCTGCGCCTGCCCGCCGATGAAGCCCAGCGCGTCGCCCAGCGTGATCACGCCGGCGGTGGCCAGCACGCCGAACAGCACCGCCATGCGGAACGAGCGGCGGGCGATGTCCACGTGGCGACGCTTGAGCAGGTACCAGGCGCTGACGCCCGCCACGAACACCGCGGCGGTCACGTAGCCGGCGATGCTGGTGTGCACGAACTTGGCCTGCGCGTCGTGGCTGAAGATCAGGTCCGTGAAGCTGGTCAGCTCCATGCGCATCGTGGCCGGGTTGAAGTGCGCGCCCGTCGGCGCCTGCATGAAGCTGTTGGCGACCAGGATCCACAGCGCTGACAGGTTCGAGCCCAGCGCCACCAGCCAGGTCACCGCCAGGTGCTGGCCGCGGCGCAGGCGACCCCAGCCGAAGGCCATCAGGCCGACGAAGGTGGACTCGAGGAAGAACGCCATCAGGCCCTCGATCGCCAGCGGCGCGCCGAAGATGTCGCCGACGAAGCCCGAGTAGAACGACCAGTTGGTGCCGAACTCGAACTCCATGGTGAGTCCGGTCGCCACGCCCAGCGCGAAGTTGATCAGGAACAGCCTGCTCCAGAACTGGGTGATGCGCTTGTAGATGTCCTTGCCGGTGACGAAGTACACCGTCTCCATCGCCGCGAGCAGGAAGGACATGCCCAGCGTGAGCGGCACGAACAGGAAGTGGTAGAGCGCGGTGAGCGCGAATTGCAGCCGCGAGAGATCGACAACGTTGATGTCGTGCATGGCGAGGGCATCCTTACGGGAATGCGGTGGAGCACGTGGGCGGCCCCGGCGGTTGGGCGCGCCGGCAGTGCCGCGGGGCGGACAGCCCGGGCACCGGGCCAGGCGGGCCCGGTCGATGCCCGCGGCGGCGCGAGGGGTAGGCGTGATGTCGTTCCGGGCCGGTCATGGTTCTGCGTGTTCCCAGCGTGTGGTGCGCATCGTATGCGTCAGCCGGGCAGGAAAAAATGTGCCAGCCATCGTGCACCCGGCGCAGCGCCAACATTGTTTTTCCCTGGATTTTCGCGATGTTGACGGAGATCAACTGGCCTGCGCGCCACGCGCGTTGCGTCGAACGGCCGCATGGCGGCTTGTCGCAGGGCGACGGGCCACGGAGGGCTGCGCGGCGCGGCGAAAGGGCCACGCCCGGGTGCGCCGCGCGGCGGGTGACGGATCGCGGGATGGCCGGCCGCCGGCGGCGTGCCGCTCAGCCGGCGGCGGCGAATGCGTCGCGGGTGAGGTTTTCCGGCAAGCCGCCGGTGCAGGCCACGTCGTCCTCGATGCGGATGCCGCCGTAGGGGCGGAACGCGTCCACCTTCGCCCAGTCGATGTCGGCCGCCACCGGCCGGTCGCGCAGTCCGGCCAGCAGCATGTCGATGAAGTACAGGCCGGGCTCGATCGTCACCACCATGCCGGGTTCCAGCACGCGGGTCATGCGCAGGTAGGGATGGCCGGCGGGGCGCGGGATGCTGCCGCCGCGCTCGTCCTGCTGGAAGCCGGCCACGTCGTGCACCTGCAGGCCGATGGAATGGCCGAGGCCGTGCGGGAAGAACGCGGAGGTGACGCCGGATTCCACCGCGCTCTCCGCGCTCATGCGGATGAAGCCGTGTTCGCGCAGCACGCCGGCGATCACGTGGTGGGCATGGATGTGCAGCTCGGGATAGCTCTGGCCGGCGCGCACCTTCGCCACGAAGCCTTGTTGCGCGGTGTCCATGCTGGCGATCAGCGCCTGGAATTCGCCGTGGCCATTCGCCGCGTAGGTCCGCGTGATGTCGCTGGCATAGCCCGCGCAGCTGGCGCCGGCGTCGATCAGGAAGGAGCGGTGCGCGGCCGGCGGCGTGCGGTCGAAGTGCATGTAGTGCAGCACCGCGCCATGTTCGTTGAGGCCGACGATGCTGGCGTAGGGCAGTTCGGCATCGATCTGCCCCGCGGCGGCGAGATAGGCGAGATGGATGCCGAACTCGCTTTCGCCGGCGCGGAACGCGGCCTCCGCCGCGCGGTGCGCGCGCGCGCCGATGCGGCTGGCTTCGCGCATCAGCTCAAGCTCGTAGGGCGTCTTGCAGCTGCGGTGCCAGTGCAGGCAATCCAGCACGGCCTGCGGGTTGTTCGCCGCCACGCCGTCGATCGTGGGGCAGGCCGACGCGAGCACCGCACTGCGGCCCTTCGGCAGTTGCGCCACCGCTTCCTCTGCGCTGCGCACGGTGACGATGTCGAAGTGCTCCACCCAGTAGCCGTGCGGTGCCTCCGGAACCACGTGCCAGTAGTCGCGCGGCTGCACGAACACCAGCTTCGGCTTGCTGCCCGGCGTGTACGCGATCCAGCTGCCCGGCGCGTCGGTCAGCGGCAGCCAGTGCATGAAGTGCGGGTTGGCGACGAACGGATAGTCCTGGTCGTCGAGGAACTTGCCGGGCGGCGTGCCTGCGGCCACCAGCAGGTGGTCGAAGCCGCCCAGCGCCAGCGCCCGGTCCGCGCGTTCGCGCAAGACGGCGAGATGGGCGGGGTAGAGCTGGGCGGACTGGGCGTTCATGCGGGTTCCAGGCGGGGACGTCGGCCCACCAGTGTAACGCGCGGCAGCGGGGCGGCCCGGCGCGGCGCGGGCCCGGTCAGGCCTGCCGCAGCCAGCGCTCCAGCAGTTCGCCGTGGGCGCTGCTGATCGCGATGATGCGGTAGCCGGCCCAGTACTGGCCGGGACTCGCCGCCGGCTCGTGCCACTGTTCCTGCAGGCCGAGCTCGATGTGGCCGCTGGCGTCCGGCAGCGGCAGGCGCACCTGGTAGATGCCTTCGTTGCGCGGCGCGCGGCCGCCGATCAGCATCAGGCCGCTGGCGGAGAGGTTGCACAGGTGGCCGAGCGGCTGCTCGGCGATGGTGTCGATCGCCACGATGCCGGCGTCGACCGGCTTGCGCGGCGCACGGCGCTGCTCGCGTGTGCTCATGGGCGGGCTCCGGGCGCGGGTGGCGGGTCGCTGCGCAGCAAGTTGCCGGTGAGTGCGTGCCAGGCGCGGTCGAGCAGGCCGTCGCGCTGCGGCGGCAGCTCGCGCACCCGGCCGGCGGCCATTGCGCGCGCCAGCTCGCGCAGGTTCAGCTCCTCGCCGCGCTGGCCGCGCCGGGTGACGAACAGGCTGTTGCCGGTGACCGGCGAGAACCAGGCCAGCTTGCGCCGGCTGACCTCGCCCGTGGCCGGGTCGCTGAACTCGAACCAGCTGCCATAGGGCAGCTGGCGCAGGCGGTTGTGGATGCGCGCCTCCTGCGGGCCCAGCGGCGGCTCGGCGTCGTCGCCCGCCGTCGCGGCCTTCGCCTGCGTCGACTCGCCCAGTCGCTGGCGCTGCTTCAGCCGCAGCGCCAGGTCGGTGGCGCTGGGCAGGTCGTGGGCGGGCGCCGGCGGCGCCGGTGCAGGGGACGGCGCGGCGGCGGCCGCGATGGGAGCGGCCGCGGTGGTGGTGGCAGGGCGGGGTGCGTCGCCGGGGAGCGCGGCGGCATCGGGTGCCGGCGCCTCGGCGCGGCGCGTTGCCGCCGCTGCGGGCATGGGGGCCGGCGGTGCGGGCGCGGGCACGGGCGCGGCCGTTTCCTCGCCGACCAGGCGCAGCGCCACCTGGCCGGCTTCCTCGGCGTGCATGCCGATCTGCTGCAGGCCGGCCTGCACTTCGCGGCGCAGCAGGTCGGCGTCGTCCACCGGCAGACGGCCCAGCAGCTGGTCGGTGACGCGCAGGCGCTGCGCAAAGGCGGGGCTGTCCTCGCCGTGCTGCAGCAGGGTGAGTGCCATCACGTCGGCCCAGGCGCGGTCGAGCAGCGTGCGCAGCAGGCCGCGCGGCGGATTCGCGGCGAAGCGTTCGGCGAGCACCTCGCCGGCGCGGTGGCGGGCCAGGTCCAGCCGCTCGCGGCCCTGCATCGCTTCCACATGGCGGCGTTCGCTGGCCTGGGCGCGGCGGCTCAGCTGGGCGAGGTGGTGCTCGATGTCCGCCAGCAGGCTGGTGTAGAGGCCGGCGCTGGGCGGTTCGTGACGGGCGCGCTCGACCAGCTGGTGCAGGCGTGCGGTGAGCTGCTGGTCGGCATCGCCGTCGGGACCGTCGAGCCAGTCGTTGGCGGCCTCGGCCACCGCGCCGAGCAGGCGCCGCGCGGGATGTTCGCGCTGGTCGAAGAAGTCGCGGTCGGTGACGGCGAGGCGCAGCATCGGCAGCTGCAGGTCGTCGAGCACCGAGCGGGCGTGCGGGCCGTGGTGCAGCTGCCGGCCGATCTGCTCGAACAGCATCGCCACCAGCTCCACCGTGTCGTCCTGTTCGGCGCTGAGCCGGGTCGGCACGGCGCCTTCCGGCTTGCCGGCGTTGAGCTGCAACAGCAGTTCGTCGCGCAGGCGCTGGGCGCTGCGCAGTTCGCGGCTGGCCTGGTCGGTGACCTGGGCCAGGTGCTGCTGCAAGGCGCCGAGCGCGGTCTGCAGTTCGTCCGGCGTGGCCGCCCGCCCCACGGCGGCGGTGCCGCTCACGCCGACGCGGCGCTGGGCGAGCAGGTCGCGCAGGGTTTCCAGCACGGTGATCGGCGCCTGCGGGGTGCCGGCGGCCGCGGCGGTTTCGGCGGTCGCCGCCGTGACCGCGGCCTCGTTCACGGGCGAACCGCGCGGTGCCGGCGCCGCGCGCGGTGGCGCGTACGGGCGCAGCTGCGGCAGCAGGCCGTCGCCCAGCAGCTGCGCATTGACGGCCTCGTAGAGCGATCCTGCCGCCGCGACCACCGTCTGCTCGAAGCTCTGCAGCAGCAGCAGCCGGTGTTCCGGCGGCAGGTCCAGCGTGGCGATCGCGTCGCGCATCGCGGCGGCGAGTCCGGCCGGCGCGATCGGCAGCGCTGCGCCTTCCAGCGGCGCGGCGCCGACCAGCACGGCGAAACGGTAGGCCAGTTCGGTGAGCAGCGGACCGTGGTGCGCCTCGCCGCGCGCGGCGAGCTTGTCGAGCGTGGCGGTCAGTTCGTGTTCGCCGCGTTCGAGCAGGCTCAGCGGCTGGTGCGCGGGCACCTCGTCCGCGGGTTCCTCGGCTTCGCCCAGCCGTGCGAAGCCCTTGCGCAGGCGGTCCGCGTAGGCCTGCATGAAGACCGGGCGCTGCAGCTGCAGCTGCGCGCGGCTGTCGAAGCAGCGCTGCTGTTCGAGGTGGCTGCGCGAGCGCTCGGCCTGCAGGTACAGCTCGTGGTCGTAGCGGTCCAGGCAACCTTGCAGCGCCGGCTCCAGCCATTGCCCGCACAGCGGGCCGATCACGTTGAGCAGGCGTTGCGTGCGCACGGGCCAGCGGCCGTGCGTACGGCCGCCCGTGGCGGTGGTCGAGTGGCGTTCCCGATGCTCGGCGTCCATGACGCGTTTCCGTCGATTCCCCTGCGGAAGTGTAGGCGGGATGCCGCAGGGCCGCCATGGCCTGGAGCCGGCCCACGGCCCTGCGGGGCGCATGGGGACGGGGTGGCCTTCCGGCTCAGTCGAGAAAGCTGGCGATCACGTCGTTGAGGAAGCGTTGCCCCAGCGTGGTGGCTTGCAGCCGCGCGTGGTCGTCGGCCAGCCAGCCGCGCCGGCGGCCTTCGGCCAGCGGCGCGGCGATGCGTTCCGGCGGCAGGCCGGTGCGTTGCGCGAAGTCCGCCAGCGGCACGCCGTCGATCAGGCGCAGCGCGTTGAGCATGTACTCGAACGGCAGCTCCTTTGCCTCGACCGCGCCGTCGCCGCCGATGCGCGCGGGGCCGCCGGCGGCCTCCATGTAGTTGCGCGGATGGCGGGTCTTCCAGCGCCGGCGCACCGTGCCGGCAGCCGCATCGCTGAGCTTGCCGTGGGCGCCGGCGCCGATGCCGAGGTAGTCGCCGAACTGCCAGTAGTTGAGGTTGTGCACGCAGCGCCGGCCCGGCCGGGCGTAGGCGGAGATCTCGTACTGCGCGTAGCCGGCCTGCGCGAGGCGCGCCTCGCAGGCTTCCTGCATCGCCCAGGCGTGGTCGTCGTCGGGCAGCGGCGGAGGGTTGGCGGCGAACGCGGTGTTCGGTTCCAGCGTGAGCTGGTAGTGCGAGATGTGCGCGGGGGCGAGCGCGATGGCGCGCTCCACGTCGTCCAGCGCGCCGGCCAGTTCCTGCCTGGGCAGGGCGTACATCAGGTCGAGGTTGAGGTTGGCGAAGCCGGCGTCCTGCGCCGACTTCACCGCGGCCTCGGCCTCGGCGGCGGAGTGGATGCGGCCCAGGCGCTTCAGCTTGTCGTCGTCGAAGCTCTGGATGCCGAACGAGAGCCGGTTCACGCCTGCGGCAAGGTAGCCGTCGAAGCGGCCGTGCTCCACCGTGCCGGGGTTGGTCTCCAGCGTGATCTCGGCGTCTTCGGCGAACGGCAACCGCGCGCGGGCGCCGTCGAGGAAGCGGGCGATCAGCTCCGGCGCGAACAGGCTGGGCGTGCCGCCGCCGAAGAACACGCTGACGATCGCGCGGCCTCGTGCGGCGGCGCCGAAGTCGGCGAGGTCGGCATCGAGGTCGGCCAGCAGCAGTCCGGTGTACTCGGCGTAGGGTGGCGGCGTGTCGCGCAGGCCGTGTGAATTGAAGTCGCAGTACGGGCACTTCTTCACGCACCACGGCATGTGCACGTACAGCGACAGCGGCGGTGCGACCAGGGCCATGTCAGGCGGCGAGATCGGCCAGCCGTGCGTGCAGCTGCGCCAGCGCCTGGCCGCGGTGGCTGATGCGGTTCTTCAGCGTCTTGTCCAGCTCGGCGGCTGCCAGCGCGTGGCCGTCGGGCAGGAACAGCGGGTCGTAGCCGAAGCCGCCTTCGCCGCGCGGCGCGTGCAGCACGCGGCCGTGCCAGCGGCCCTCGGCGATCAGCGGGGCGGGATCGTCGGCATGGCGCAGCAGCACCAGCACGCAGATGAAGAAGGCGCGGCGCTCGGCGTCTGGGCGGCCGTCCAGTGCGCGCAGCAGCTTGGCGTTGTTCGCCGCGCTGTCGCCGTGGCCGCCGGCGTAGCGCGCCGAGTACAGCCCCGGCGCGCCGCCCAGTACGTCGACGCACAGGCCGGAGTCGTCGGCCAGCGCGGGCAGGCCGGTGACACGGGTGGCATGGCGGGCCTTGAGCAGGGCGTTCTCGACGAAGGTGAGGCCGGTTTCCTCGACGTCTTCCACGCCCAGCTCACCCTGTGCGACGACCTCGAAGTCGGCGTCGGCCAGCAGGTGGCCGAATTCGGCGAGCTTGCCGCGGTTGCCGCTGGCCAGGACGATGCGAGCCATCGCTCAGTCCGCGGCCAGTGCGCTGCGCTGCGCGGCGATGAGCTCGGCGATGCCCTTCTCGGCCAGTGCCAGCAGCGCGTCCATCTCGTCGCGGCGGAAGGCGTGGCCCTCGGCGGTGCCCTGCACCTCGATGAAGCCACCGCCGTCGTTCATCACCACGTTCATGTCGGTGTCGCAGTCCGAGTCCTCGGCATAGTCGAGGTCGAGCACGGGCACGCCCCGGTAGATGCCCACCGACACCGCGGCGACGGCGCCCACGATCGGGTTGCGCTTGAGGTTCTCGCGCTTCATCAGTCCGTTCACCGCGTCGACCAGGGCCACGTAGGCGCCGGTGATCGCCGCGGTGCGGGTGCCGCCGTCGGCCTGGATCACGTCGCAGTCCAGCGTGATCACGCGTTCGCCCAGCGCCTGGCGGTTGACGCAGGCGCGCAGGCTGCGACCGATCAGCCGCTGGATCTCCATGGTGCGCCCGCCCTGGCCACCCTTGGCCGCCTCGCGCTGCATGCGGGTGTGGGTGGCGCGCGGCAGCATGCCGTATTCGGCCGTGATCCAGCCTTCGCCCTTGCCGCGCAGCCACGGCGGCACGCGGTCTTCGATGCTGGCGGTGCACAGCACGCGGGTGTCGCCGAAGCTCACCAGCACCGAACCTTCGGCGTGACGGGTGTAGTGGCGTTCGATGGCGACGGCGCGCAACTGGTCGCTGGCGCGGCCGCTGGGGCGTCCGCCTGGACTGGAGGTCATGAACAGGCTCTTGGGCAAGGCTGGGCGGGAAAGTTTACCATTGCGGCCTTCCCCGCCGTCCGCAGGCCGCCGATGATCCGCAGCATGACCGCCTATGCCTCCGCCGAAACCGGCGGCTCCGCCGGCACGCTGAGCTGCGAGCTGCGCACGGTCAACCACCGCTACCTGGAGTTGTCGCCGCGCCTGCCGGACGAGTTGCGCAGCCTGGAACCCGCCCTGCGCGAACGCATTGCGGCGAAGCTCTCGCGCGGCAAGGTGGACGTCACCGTGCGCAGCGGCGACGCGCGCAGCGAATCGCTGCAGGTCGACAATGCGCTGTTGGCGCGTCTGTCCGAACTGAATCTGGACATGCAGGCGCGCTTCCCGGGCATGCAGGTGCAGTTCACCGAATTGCTGCGCTTCCCCGGCGTGCTGCGGCAGCAGGCCGTCGATCCCGAAGCGCGCCAGGCCGCGCTGTTCGAGGTGCTGGACCGCGCGCTCGATGCGCTCACCGCCACCCGCGAGCGCGAGGGCGCCAAGCTGGAGCAGGTCCTGCGCGAGCGGCTGGACGCCGTCGAACGCATCGTGGCGCAGGTGCGCGAATGGATGCCGGAGATCCGCGCCGCGCTGCGCGCCCGGCTGGAGGTGCGGCTGGCGGATCTCAAGCAGCCCGCCGATCCCGGCCGGCTGGAGCAGGAGCTGGTGCTGCAGATCACCCGCAGCGACGTGGACGAGGAGCTGGACCGGCTCGCCACCCACATCGCCGAGACACGCCGCGTGCTGGGCCTGAAGGAGCCGGTGGGCCGTCGCCTCGACTTCCTGATGCAGGAGTTCAACCGCGAGGCGAACACGCTCGGCTCGAAGTCGGTGGACGCGCGCAGCACCAATGCCGCGGTGGAGCTGAAGGTGCTGATCGAGCAGATGCGCGAGCAGGTGCAGAACATTGAATGAGTGCTCCCGGCAAGGCTTGGCCCCTCACCCCAACCCTCTCCCCGGCGGGGAGAGGGGGCAAACGCGCTGCGCGGCTTTATGACTATTGAAGCGAGCACGCTGTTCGTGGTCGCCGCGCCGTCGGGCGCGGGCAAGTCAACCCTGGTCAACGCGCTGCTCGAGCGCGAACCGGCGATCTCGCTGTCGGTGTCGCACACCACGCGGCCGCCGCGGCCGGGCGAGCAGTACGGGCGGCACTATTATTTCACCGAGCGTGCGGAGTTCGAGCGCGAGATCGCCGAAGGCATCTTCCTCGAGCATGCCGAGGTGCACGGCAACCTGTACGGCACCTCGCGCGACAAGGTGGACGCGCTGCTGGCGCAGGGGCGCGACGTGCTGCTGGAGATCGACTGGCAGGGTGCGGCGCAGATCCGCCGGAGCAAGCCCGATTGCGTGAGCGTGTTCATCCTGCCGCCGTCGCGGGCCGAGCTGGAACGCCGCCTGCGCGGTCGCGGCTCGGACGCGCCGGAGGTGATCGAGCGGCGCCTGGCCAACTCGCGCGGCGAGATCGCGCACGCGCACGAGTTCGACTACATCATCGTCAACGACCGCTTCGAGGACGCGCTGGACGAGCTGCAGGCCATCGTGCGCGCGGTGCGCCTGCGCGGTTCGCTGCAGTGCCGCCGGCACGAAACCCTGATCGCCGAGCTGCTGGCCTGAACGCCGCGCCATCTTGCGGGTGCCTGGCGGCTTGGCGGCCTCCCGCCGCTCAGCTAACGTAGGCCGCTTATGAACGCCGCCGCCACCCCCGACGACACGCTGATCCGCATTCGCGGCCTCACCACGGTGCTCAGCGGCAAGAAGGTCTTCGACGCGCTGGACCTGGACATCCCGCGCGGCAAGGTCAGCGCGATCATGGGCCCCAGCGGCACCGGCAAGACCACGCTGCTCAAGCACATCACCGGGCAGATGCGCGGCGATGCCGGCCAGGTGCTGGTCGACGGGAACAACGTGCCGGAGCTGAGCCGCGAGGCGCTGTACACGCTGCGCGAGAAGATCGGCTACCTGTTCCAGAACTCGGCCCTGCTCACCGACTTCGACGTGTTCGAGAACGTGGCGTTTCCCTTGCGCCAGCACACCAGGCTGCCCGAGGTGCTGATCCGCAACATCGTGCTGACCAAGCTGCAGGCGGTGGGCCTGCGCGGCGCGGCGCAGCTGATGCCCAGCGAGCTGTCCGGCGGCATGGCGCGGCGCGTGGCGCTGGCGCGGGCGATCGTGTTCGACCCGATGTTGATCCTCTACGACGAACCGTTCGTGGGCCTCGACCCGATCGCGTTGAACCAGGTGCTGAAGCTGATCCGCACGCTCAACGAGACGCTGGGCATCACCAGCGTGCTGGTGGCGCACGAGCTGGACGCGATCAAGCAGGTGGCTGACCACGTCTTCCTGATCGCGAACGGCAAGGTGGTGGCGCAGGGCGACCCGCGCACCATCGCCGACGACGGCTCGCCGTGGACGCGGCAGTTCTTCGGCGGCGAGGCGGACGGCCCTGTGCCGTTCCAGTATCCGGCCGGCGATTACGCCGAGGCACTGGGTTTTCCGCGGGGCAAGGCATGAACGCGCGCATCGGCAAAGACAACGTGGTGACCCAGGCGCTGGGCCAGATCGGCGCCTGCGGACTGTTCCTGCTGCAGATCCTCGCGGCGGTGCCGCGCAGCCTGCGCTATGTGCGCGAGACGGTGCGCCAGCTGTGGTTCGTGGGCGCGATGAGCCTCACCATCATCATGGTCTGCGGCCTGTTCGTGGGCATGGTGCTGGCGCTGCAGCTCTACCACGTGCTGTCGATCTTCGGCGGCACCGCGGCCACCGGCACCGTGGTGGCGATCTCGATCTATCGCGAGCTGGGGCCGGTGATCACCGCGCTGCTGTTCGCCGGCCGCGCCGGCACCGCGATCACCGCCGAGATCGGCCTGATGCGCGCCACCGACCAGATCGCCGCGATGGAGCTGATGGCGGTGGACCCGCTGGCCTACGTGGCGGCGCCGCGCTTCCTCGCCGGGCTGATCGCCTTGCCGCTGCTGTGCTGCGTGTTCTCCGCGCTGGGCATCTTCGGCGGGCACCTGGTCGGCGTGACCTGGCTCGGCATCGACAACGGCACGTTCTGGTCGAACATGACCGCCACCGTGGACGTGTGGGAAGACATCGTCAGCGGCGTGGTCTGGAAGAGTCTCGCGTTCGGCGCCGTGGTGGCGCTGATCGCCGTGTTCCAGGGCTACACCGCGCCGCCCACCAGCGAGGGCGTGGCCTACGCCACCACCCGCACCGTGGTCGCCTCGTCCATCGCCGTCCTGGCGCTGGACTTCGTGCTGACCGCCTTCCTGATGTGACCCGCATGCACCGACTTTCTTCGAGGATGTTGCCGTGAGCCAGAGAAAATCCTATGCCGTCGGCACCGGCCTGTTCATCGTGCTCGGCTTCGCCGCGCTGGCCTATCTCGCCACCCAGACCAGTTCGGTGGCGAACCGCCAGCAGGGCGCCAGCTACACGGTGGATGCGCAGTTCGAGAACATCGGCCAGCTGAAGGAGCGTGCTCCGGTGAAGATCGCCGGCGTGCGCGTGGGCCAGGTGCAGTCGATCGCGCTGGAGCCGGGCAAGGCGGTGGCCGACGTGAAGCTGTCTATCGACAAGCGCTACGACACGATCCCCGCCGATTCGGTGGCCACGGTGTTCACCAGCGGCCTGCTCGGCGACCAGTACGTGGGCATCGAGTACGGCCACGCCAGGAAGTACGTGGGTGACGGCGGCAAGCTGGCATTCACACGTTCCAGTGCGCCGCTGGAGGAGATGCTCGGCAAGTTCTTCGGTGCGGGCGGCGCGGCCGACAACATCGGCGGTACCTACCAGGTGACCGCCCGCTTCACCAACGTGGGTACGCTGTCGACGGGCGCGCCGGTGAAGATGGCGGGCGTGCCGATCGGCCAGGTGGTGTCGGTGCAGGCCGAGCCGGCCAAGCTGGACGCGCTGGTGACGCTGGCGATCGACAACCGCTACAACCAGATTCCCGACGATTCCTCCGCCGCGGTGTTCACCAGCGGTTTGATCGGCAGCCAGTACGTTGCGATCCAGCCCGGCGGCTCGCCGGAGATGCTGAAGAATGGCGACGAGATGATCCTCACCCAGTCGGCGCTGCAGCTGGAGGACCTGATCGGCAAGTTCCTGGTCAACGGTTCCGGCAACTCCGGCAACTCCGGCAACTCCGGCAACTCCGGCAACAAGAAGGATGCCGGCTCGTCCACCACCCCTGCCGGCAAGCAGTGAAGCCGGCACCCCGAACGGTTCGCACAGGAGTTTCCGCATGATGCGTCATCTGGCTCTCGCCATCGCCGTGGCTTTCGGCGGCACCCTCGCGGCGCCGGCCATGGCCCAGCAGTCCCCCGTCCAGCAGCCCGCCGCCCAGCAGACGCCTGAGCAGGTGGTGCAGGGCATCGCCAGGCAGCTCGATGCTGACGTGGCCGGCCACAAGACCGAGCTGCAGAAGAACCGCGAAAAGCTGATCGGCATCATCAACCAGGTGTTCCTGCCGCACTTCGACGTGGACTACGCGGCGATCCTGGTGCTCGGCCAGCATGCGCGTGAGGCCTCGCCCGGCCAGCGTGCGGAGTTCGCCAAGGCGTTCTACAACTCGATCACCCACCGCTACGCCGAAGGCCTGCTCGACTACACCAACGGCGCGGTGAAGGTGCTGCCGTTCGCCGGCGACCTCAATGCCAAGCGCAGCGTGGTGCGCACCCAGGTGGCCACCGGCGACGGCAAGACGGTGTCGGTGGACTTCGCGTTCCGCAGGACCGCCAGCGGCGAATGGAAGGCCTACGACGTGGTGATCGAGGGCATCTCCTACATCACCAACTACCGCAACCAGGTCGACGCGGAGATCCGCAAGGTGGGTCTCGACCAGCTGATCAAGAACCTGCAGACCCAGGGCGACCAGGCGCTGAAGGCGATGGAGCAGAACGGCAAGCCCCATGACGGCTGAGCGCGCGTTCCGGCTGCTCCCCGTTGAACCGGACACGCTGGCCGCATCCGGCACGCTGGGCTTTGCCACCGCGGCCGGCGCGCTGCAGGCCATGAACGAGGCGCTGCGGGCGGGCGACCGGTCGCGGCTCGATCTGGCCGGGATCGGCAGCTGCGACAGTGCCGGCCTGGCCTGCCTGCTCGCGGTGCTGGCCGAGGCGCGCGGACACGGTCGACCGGTGAGCCTGCAGCACGTGCCGGATGGATTGCGCACGCTGGCCCGGGTCAGCGGCGTGGAGGCGTTGCTGGCGCCGGCCTGAGGCGGCGTCGGGACACGCATACGGAAACGGGGCCATCGGCCCTGTTTCCGTATGCGCCGGTGCTGCGCTTCAGTTCTTGCTCGGCGCCGGCTTTGACGTCGAGTGCTGCTGCTCCCACTGCTTCTGTTGTTGCAGCAGCTCGTCGGGGTCGAAGCCCTGCTGGTCGATGCCCTGCATCTTCTCGATCACCTCCGCCGGCGGGTTGCCGTCGTACAGCATGTAGAGCCGGCGCTGGCGGTAGGCATCGCGCAGGAAGGCGTAGGGGTCGTAGGCCGACTGCAGGAAGCCCTCGGCGTCGATCAGCTGCGAGCGCATCGACACCACGTACAGCACCTGCGGCAGGTAGTACTGGCCATAGTCGAAGTAGTGGGTGCGCGCGACGATGCTCAGCGGGTCGAAGAAGTAGCCGTCCACCGGGTAGTGCCATACGTCGCGTACGGTGCTGGGGCCGAGCAGGGGCAGCATCAGGAAGTCGCCTTCGGGCGCACCCCAGCGCGCCAGCGTGATGCCGAAGTCGGTGGTCTGCAGCGGCAGGCCCATCTTCGTGGCCGGGTCGAAGATGCCGCCCACGCCGATGGTGAGGTTGATCAGGAAGCGCCCGGTGCTGCCCAGCGCGTCGGAAGGCCGCGCCTGCAGCAGGTCGTTGGCGATCGTGATCGGCATCTGGATGTTGGTGAAGAAGTTGCTGACCGAGCGCCGCACCGGCGGGTTGGTCACCTTGCGATAGCCCACAGCGGCGGGGCGCAGCACCGCCTTGTCGAGGCGGTCGTTGAACGCGTAGACCTTGCGGTTGATCTTCTGCAGCGGGTCATCGGTGCGCGGTGGCGCGATCGCGCAACCGGCCAGCAGCGCCACGGTGAGCAGGAGCGCCGCGGTGGGCAGGCGCGGGCCGCGGCGCGGCAGGAAGGAGCGGAGCGGTGAAAGCGTCGGCATGGGGTCGCGGCCAGGGTGGGGGCGTGGCTGGAAACGCTGGAACTTCAATAGTGTACTGTCTGGTTTTATATTCTGCACGCGTTTTGTCCTGCTTCCGCGTGCCGGTGGCGAAACCCCACATGGTACGCGCGGTCCGCATTGCCAGGCCAGCGCCGGCTGCTCTACACTGACCATCTGTATAAGTCTCTATTTCCCTGAGGATTTGGCATGGCACGCATTACCGTGGAGGACTGCCTCGAGGTGGTCGACAACCGATTCGAGCTGGTGTTGATGGCGACCAAGCGCGCCCGTCAGCTCGCCAAGGGTGCCGAGCCGGCGGTCAATCCCGACAATGACAAGCCCTCGGTGCTGGCACTGCGCGAGATCGCCGGCCGCCGCATCGACCAGGCCACCATCGACGAGATCGACAAGGCCGAGCGCGAGCGCGCCGAGCGCGAGGCGCTGGAGTGGGCCGCCGCCGAGGTGGACGACGACCTGTCCAAGGTCGGCGACGATTGATGGAGGGCGGCTGTAGACCGCGCATGCATCGCATCGGGGCGGCCGATGCGCACGCATGCGCAGCCTGCCGCGTTCCGCCCTGCCGCATGACCGCGCCGGTGACGCAGCGCCGCCGGCAAGTCCAGCCATGACCGCCGCCAGCACGCCAGCCGCCACCGATCCCGCTGCGCTGCCGTCCTACGTGCTGGCGCTGAAGGACCAGCTCGGCTACCTGCCGGCGCCGCAACTCGAGCGCGTGCTGCGCGCGTTCCAGGTCGGCGCGCATGCGCATGCGGGCCAGACCCGCAAGAGCGGCGAGCCCTACATCACCCACCCGGTCGCCGTGGCCGGCATCCTCGCCGAACTGGGCATGGACGCCGAGACCATCATCGCGGCGATCCTGCACGACACCCTGGAAGACACCGCGCTCAGCCGCACCGCGCTGGCCGGCGAGTTCGGCGAGACCGTGGCCGAGCTGGTCGACGGCGTCACCAAGCTGGACAAGATGCGCTTCGGCACCCGCCAGGAGGCCGACGCCGAAAGCTTCCGCAAGATGCTGCTGGCGATGGCGCGCGACCTGCGCGTGATCCTGATCAAGCTGGCCGACCGCCTGCACAACATGCGCACGCTGGGGGCGAAGGATGCCTCCTCGCGCCGCCGCATCGCGCGCGAGACGCTGGAGATCTACGCGCCGATCGCCCAGCGGCTCGGCATGAACAAGATCAAGGCCGAGCTGCAGGACCTCGGCTTCCGTGCGCTGTACCCGGACCGCTATCGCGTCATCAGCGAGCGCATCCGCGCCGCGCTGGGCAACCGCCGCGAGGCGATGGGCAAGATCGAGGCGGCGCTGTCGCAGAGGCTGGCTGCCGAGCATCTGCCGGCGCGCGTGGTGGGGCGCATCAAGTCGCCGTGGAGCATCTATTCGAAGATGCACGGCGAGCACAAGAGCTTCGCCCAGCTGATGGACGTGTACGGTTTCCGCGTGGTGGTCGAGAGCGCGATGAACTGCTACATGGCGCTCGGCGTGGTGCACGGGCTGTACAAGCCGGTGGACCGGCGCTTCAAGGATTTCATCGCGATCCCCAAGGCGAACGGCTACCAGTCGCTGCACACCGTGCTGCTGGGTCCGTTCGGCGCGCCGATCGAGGTGCAGATCCGCACTGCCGAGATGGACTCGGTGGCCGAGCGCGGCGTGGCCGCGCACTGGGCCTACAAGACCGATTCCGGCCCGGCGAACAGTGCGCAGGCGCGTGCCCGCGAGTGGCTGTCCTCGCTGGCCGACAGCCAGATCAACACCGCTTCGTCGGCCGAGTTCATCGAGAACGTCAAGATCGACCTGTTTCCCGACGAGGTCTACCTGTTCACCCCGCGCGGCGACATCCTCGCGCTGCCGCGCAATGCCACCGCGCTGGACTTCGCCTACGCCGTGCACACCGATGTGGGCGACCACGCGGTGGCCGCGCGCGTGGACAAGAAGCTGCTGCCGCTGCGCACGCGGCTGGAATCCGGCCAGCTGGTGGAGATCATCACCGCGCCGTCGGCGGTGCCGAACCCGGCCTGGCTGGAGTCGGTGGTCACCGGCAAGGCGCGCACCGCGATCCGCCAGTACCTCAAGCACCTGCAGCACGAGGACGCGGTGGACTTCGGCCACCGCATGCTCGACCGCGCGCTGGACGCCCGCGGCGGCAGCCTCGACGCGATCCCGCCGGAGGTGCTGGACCGCTTCCTGCACGAGGCGCGGCTCAAGCGGCTGGAGGAACTGCTGGCCGAGATCGCGCTGGGCAACCGCATGCCAGACCTGGTGGCGCGCCACCTGCTCGCCCTGCGCGACGGCCAATCCGACGACGTGGCGCCGGGCGCCAGTCCGGTGCACGAGAAGATACGCATCACCGGTGCCGAGCGCGGCGTGCTCAGCTTCGCCAATTGCTGCCATCCGCTGCCGGGCGATCCGATCATGGGTTACCTGTCGCCGGGCAAGGGCATCGTGGTGCACCGCGAGGAATGCCCGAACGTGGCCGAGCTGCGCAAGTCGCCCGAGCGCTGCGTGGCGATCGAATGGGACCACGACGTGCAGGGCGACTATCGGGCGGAGCTGCGCATCGAGGTCATCAACCGCCCCGGCGTGCTCGCCACCATCGCCGCGGCGATCGCGGCCGCGGATTCCAACATCGAGAACGTGGAATACGCCGAGCGCGACCTCGCCGCCGCCACCTTGCTGTTCGCCATCGAGGTGAAGAACCGCAAGCACCTCGCCGACGTGATCCGCCGCGTGCGCCGCACCGGGGTGGTGAGCGGGGTCTACCGCTATCCCCTGTGATGCGGGGTTCGGGTGGGCAGGGCGGGGCCGGCGCGCTACGCTTTGGCCTTTGCGAATCCGCCCCCATCCCGAGGACAACCCATGACCCGTCAGATCATCGCCACCGACAAGGCCCCCGCCGCGATCGGTCCGTACTCGCAGGCCGTGCGCGCCGGCGACACCGTGTACTTCTCCGGGCAGATACCGCTCGACCCGGCCACCGGCAGCGTGGTCGAAGGCGACATCACGGCGCAGGCGCGCCGCGTGTTCGACAACCTCGTGGCGGTGGCGCAGGCGGCCGGCGGCTCGCTGACGCAGGTGGTGCGCGTGGGCATCTACGTCACCGACCTCGCCAACTTCGCCGCGGTGAATGCGGTGATGGCCGAGTATTTCCAGGCGCCGTATCCCGCGCGTTCCACCATCGAGGTCTCCGCGCTGCCCAAGGGCGTGCAGGTGGAAGTCGACGCGATCATGGTGCTGGGCTGAGTCGTCCCCTCCGGCGATGAACGCCGCCAGCGCGACGGTCGACGCGGGCGCGCAAGCCGTGTCGACGCTGCCGGGCGTGGGCCCGGCGCTTGCGGCCCTGCTGCACAAGCTGGGGCTGGAGCGCGTGCAGGACCTGTGGTTCCACCTGCCGCTGCGCTACGAGGACCGTACCCGTGTCACCGCGATCGCCGCCCTGCGCCCTGGCCAGGATGCGCAGGTGGTAGGGACGGTCGAGGCGGTGGAGCGCGGCTTCCGCTATCGCCCGCAGCTGAAGGTGGCGCTGGCCGACGAGTCGCGGCAGACACTGCAGCTGCGCTTCTTCCATTTCAACCGCGCGCAGGCCGAGCAGCTGGCGCCGGGTGCGCGCCTGGTGTGCTTCGGCGAGGTGCGCCACGCGGCGCAGGGCCTGGAGATGGTGCACCCGCAGTATCGCCGGCTTGGCGCTGGCGAGGCGGTGGCGGTGGAAGACCGGCTGAGCCCGGTCTATCCGACCACCGAAGGCCTCGGCCAGAAGCGGCTGGCCGGCGTGATTGCCAAGGCGCTGGCGCTGCTGCCGCCGGACTCGGCGCTGGAGCTGATCCCGCACGAGCTGTGCGCGGAATACGGCCTCGCCTCGCTGCGCGAGGCCCTGCTCACCGTGCACCACCCGTCGCCCGACGCGCGACTGGACCTGCTGCTGCACGGCCGGCATCCCGCGCAGCAGCGCCTGGCCTTCGAGGAGTTGCTGACCCAGCACCTCAGCCTGAAGCGCATGCGCGCGGCGGTGCAGCGGCGCAAGGCGCCGACGCTCGCCGTGACTGGGCCGCTGCGGCGCGGACTGATCGCAGCCTTGCCGTTCGCGCTCACCGCCGCGCAGCAGCGCGTGGATGCGGAAGTGCGGCGCGACCTTGCCAGGGCGCACCCCATGCTGCGGCTGGTGCAGGGCGACGTGGGTTCGGGCAAGACGGTGGTCGCCGCGCTGGCCGCGCTGGCCGCGGTGGAATCCGGTTGCCAGGTGGCGCTGATGGCGCCCACGGAACTCCTGGCCGAGCAGCACCTGCGCAACTTCCGCCATTGGCTGGCGCCGCTGGGCGTGGAGGTGGAATGGCTGGCCGGCAAGCAGCAGGGACGCGCACGGCAGGCGGCGATGCGCCGCGTGGCCGAGGGTGCGCCGGTGACGGTGGGTACCCATGCGCTGATGCAGGAGGGAGTGGCGTTCGCCCGGCTGGGCCTGGTGATCGTGGACGAGCAGCACCGCTTCGGCGTGCAGCAGCGCCTGGCGCTGCACGACAAGGGCGCCGACCACGCGCGCGGCGAGGTGCCGCACCAGCTGGTGCTGACCGCCACGCCGATTCCCCGCACGCTGGCAATGAGCGCCTACGCCGACCTCGACGTTTCCGTCATCGACGAGCTGCCGCCCGGGCGTACCCCGGTGCAGACGGTGGCGGTGTCCAGCGCGCGCCGCGCCGAGGTGATCGAGCGCATCCGCGCGGCCTGCGCCGAAGGGCGCCAGGCCTATTGGGTGTGCACCCTGATCGAGGAATCCGAACAGCTGCGTGCGCAGGCCGCCGAGGTGGCGCATGCCGAGCTGACCGCCGCGCTCGCCGGCTGCCGGGTCGGCCTGATCCATGGTCGCCTGAAGCCGAAGGAGAAGCAGGCGGTGATGGACGCGTTCAAGGCCGGCGAGCTCGCGGTGCTGGTGGCCACCACGGTGATCGAAGTGGGCGTGGACGTGCCCAACGCCAGCCTGATGGTGATCGAGAACAGCGAGCGCCTCGGCCTGGCCCAGCTGCACCAGCTGCGCGGACGGGTGGGGCGCGGCGCGGTGGCCTCGAACTGCGTGCTGCTCTACCAGCCACCGCTGGGCCAGCTGGCGCGCGAGCGGCTGGCGGTGATGCGCGAAACCAACGACGGCTTCCGCATCGCCGAGAAGGACCTGGAGCTGCGCGGCCCCGGCGAAGTGCTGGGCACGCGCCAGACCGGCCAGCTCAGCTTCCGCATCGCCGACCTTGCGCGCGACGCGCATCTCCTGCCCGCGGTGCAGCGGGTGGGCGAGCACCTGCTGGCCGAGCATCCGCGCGCGGCGGACCGCCTGATCGCGCGCTGGATCGGCGGCGCGGCACGCTATGCGCGGGCGTAGCGTTGGTATTGTGCGAGCGCAGGGGCAGGGTGGCGACAGAATTGCCTAGAGCATGCTGAGTTAGACTTGCCGACTTTTCCGAGGAAAAGTCGGCCATGAGCAAGCCCCAACTCCTGATCGACACCGACCCCGGCGTGGACGACGCGCTGGCCATCATGATGGCGCACGCGCATGCCGACATCGCGGCCCTGAGCGTGGCCGCCGGCAACGTGGGCCTGGGCCACACCGTACGCAACGCGCGTATCCTGCGCGACCTGCTGGGCGCTTCGTTTCCGGTGTTCGCGGGTTGCGCCACGCCGCTGGTGCGCGCACCGGAGGAGGATGCCGCGTTCGTGCACGGCATGGACGGCCTCGGCGACGTGGGCTTCCCTGAGCCCAGGACGCCGGCCGATGCCGAGGCTGCCGCGCTGGCGCTGCTCCGGCTCACCCGCGAACGCCCCGGCGACCTGACCCTGGTGGCGCTGGCGCCGCTGACCAATCTGGCGCTGGCGCTGCGCCTGGATCCGTCCCTGCCGCAGCGGGTGAAGCGCCTGGTGGTGATGGGGGGCGCGGTGACCGGCCACGGCAACACCGGGAAGATTCCCGCCGAGTTCAACGTCGGCTTCGACCCCGAGGCCGCGCACGTGGTGTTCGAGGCGTTCCCCGCGTTCGAGCTGGTCGACTGGGAGGCCACCCTGCGCCACGGTTTCGACGATGCCGTATTCGACGGCTGGCTGGCGGCCGGCGACCGGCGTGCGGAATTCTTCGGCCGGGTGTTCCGCAGCGCACGCGACTACAACGCGAAACGCGACCGCCGCGGCGTGGTCGCGGCGGACGCGCTGGCGATGGCGGTGGCGATCGATCCCGCGATCGTGACCCGCAGCGAAACGTGCGCGGTGGCGGTGGAGCTGGACGGTCGGCTGACCCGCGGCGCCACCGTGGTCGACTGGGCGAACCGGCTGGGCCGGCCCGCGCAGGCGCGCATCGTGCTCGAGGTGGACCAGGAGCGGTTCGCCGCGATGGTGCGCAGGGCGCTGGGAGTGGGGCATGGGATGGCCGTCGGGCTTGGTTGACGCGACGCCGCATCGCTGGCTACACTTGTCCTCTTTTCACGTTGCACTGAGCCCGTCATGAAGCCCGATATCCATCCGAATTACCGCCCGGTGGTGTTCCAGGATCTGTCGTCCGACTTCGCGTTCCTGACGCGTTCGACGATCG
This sequence comes from Rhodanobacter aciditrophus, assembly GCF_050026795.1. Taxonomy (NCBI): domain Bacteria; kingdom Pseudomonadati; phylum Pseudomonadota; class Gammaproteobacteria; order Lysobacterales; family Rhodanobacteraceae; genus Rhodanobacter; species Rhodanobacter aciditrophus. Next base: position 140,652 of record NZ_JALBWP010000008.1, on the reverse strand, counting down.
CCGCCAAGGAAACCATCAAGTGGGAGGACGGCAACGAGTACCCGCTGATCAAGGTGGATATCTCCAGCCATTCGCACCCGTTCTACACCGGCAAGCAGAAGACGCTGGACGTCGGCGGCCGCGTGGACAAGTTCCGCAAGCGCTACGCGCAGAAGTAAGCGCGCTCCGCTGCCGTCGCGCCAGTCGGCGGCGGCGAGCGACGAACCCCCGCACGGGGCAGGCCAAGGCCTGCCCCGTGCGCTTTTGTGCCGGCCATCGTCGGCAGGTACCGTTCGCGCCATCACCGGCACGTTGCCGATATTGCCGCAGGCGATTTTTTTGCGCCGTCCGTACGACCATCCGCGAACGGATGTGCGCGGGATCGATGTGCGATAATGCCCGGATCGCATCGGCGCTTTCCCCCGCACGATGCCCGTTTCCCCTCGCTGGCCAGCGTCGCCCCGCGGCCCCGGCTGGCGACGACCCACGCTAAGGAGGTTCCCGTGTCCGATCCCAAGACTGTCAAGCTGGTGGACGAGTCGAATCAGCGCAGCAGCGAACTGCCGCTGGTCGCCGGCACCCTTGGCCCGGCCTGCATCGACATCAGCACGCTGTACAAGGACACCGGCCACTTCACCTACGACGTGGGCTACGGCTCGACCGCCAGCACCAAGAGCGCGATCACCTACATCGACGGCGACAAGGGCGTGCTGCTGTACCGCGGCTATCCGATCGAACAGCTGGCCGAGAAATCCAGCTTCCTCGAGGTGGCCTATCTGCTGCTCAACGGCGAACTGCCGAAGCCGGCCGAGTTTGCCGCCTTCGAGCACGACGTCTCGCATCACACGATGATGCATGAGTCGCTGAAGAACTTCTTCCAGGGCTTCCACCACGATGCGCACCCGATGGCGATGCTGGCCGCGGCGGTGGCCTCGCTCTCGGCGTTCTACCACGACGATCTCGACGTCGAGAACCCGGCCGACCGCAAGCTTGCGGCGATCCGCCTGATCGCGAAGATGCCGACCATCGCCGCGGCCTGCTACCGCTATTCGATTGGCTGGCCGTTCCGCTACCCGCGCAACAACCTCGAGTACGTCGACCGCTTCCTGCACATGATGTTCGAGGTGCCGAGCGAACCGCTCGAGATGAACCCGGTGGCCGCAAAGGCGCTCGACCTTCTGTTCATCCTGCATGCCGATCACGAGCAGAACGCCTCCACCTCGACCGTGCGCCTGGTCGGCTCCACCGGTGCCAACCCTTACGCGTCGATCGCCGCCGGCATCACCGCGCTGTGGGGGCCCGCGCACGGCGGCGCCAACGAGGCGGTGCTGAAGATGCTGGAGGAGATCGGCACGCCGGACAACGTCGAGTCGGCGGTGAAGCGCGCCAAGGACAAGAACGACAGCTTCCGCCTGATGGGCTTCGGCCACCGCGTCTACAAGAACTTCGATCCGCGCGCAAAGATCATCCGCGAGATGTGCCACAAGGTACTGGCCGAGCTGGGCGTCAGCGATCCGCTGCTGGACGTGGCGATGAAGCTGGAGGAGGCCGCGCTGAAGGACGAGTACTTCGTCGAGCGCAAGCTGTATCCGAACGTGGACTTCTACTCCGGCATCATCTACAAGGCGCTGGGCATTCCCACCGAGATGTTCACGGTGATGTTCGCGATCGCACGCACCGCCGGCTGGATCGCGCACTGGATCGAGCAGCACGAGACCCCCGGCTCGCGCATCGGCCGCCCGCGCCAGATCTACACCGGGCACGACGTGCGCGACTACCAGGCGTCGAACAAGCGCTGAGCGCGGCTGCCTCGTCGAAACGCGAACGCCCCGGTCATGCCGGGGCGTTCGCGTTTCGCGGTTCCTGGAATGCGCGGTTCAGCGCCGCACGGCGGCAAGCATGCGTTCGAGTTCGTCGCCGGCATCGTCTTCGGCCAGCAATGCCTCCACGGCGGCCAGCGCGGCGCGGCGCATCGGCTTCTCGTCGACGCGGTCCAGCGGCGCCTGGCGCAGCGCGTCGCGCGGCAGCACGGTGAGATCGAACGGCAACGCATCGGCGGCGAACAGCAGCACCGGGAACTCGGCCTGCCCGTCGCGGCTGGTGCGCAGGCGGCGCGTCTGCGTCTCGTACGGCACGCCGTGTTCGTGCAGGTAGCGGTGCACGGCGTCGGGATCGTCGCTGAACACGTGCAGGCAGATCGCCGAATGCGCGTCGGCGGTGCCGTCCAGCACCGCACCGACCAGGCGCGGCTCGAATCGGGCGAGGAAGCGCATCGCCTCCAGCGCTGCCTCGCGGCGTGTGCGCAGCAACTGCGGCTGACTGTCGGCAAGGAACAGGCGCTGGTGCTCGCGCAGCGCCTGCTCGATCTCCTGGTTGCGCGGCAGCGCCTGGGTGTCGAGGATGCCCAGCCGCTCGGCGGCCTTGAGCTTGGCGCGGTGGAAGTCGCGGATGCCGTGCTCGCTCATCAGGCGGGCCGCTTCCTGGGCTACGCGCCGCCGGTTGCGCTGCTGGCGGTCGCTTGCATGGATGCGGTGATGTTCGCCTCGGGCCATGTCGGTTCCTCCGCCGCTTGCGCCTCCAGACTAGCGCAAGCGGCGGAAGGCGGGAACAGCGGCCGCGGGATCAGAAGATGTTGTAGGGGTTCTGCTGTTCCTGCTGCTGCTGGGTGGCCTGGGCACGCAGGCGGTCCACGTCCTCGACCTTGAAGTACTCGTTCATGCTGTCCGGGTCGTCGGGCGTGGTGGGCAGGCCGCTGGCACGATCGATCAGCACGGTGGCGATGCCCGGCGGCATCGGCAGCGAATCCAGCGGGGTCCCCTTCAGCACCGTGCCCATGTAGTCCATCCAGATCGGCAGTGCCGCCTTGGCGCCGAACTCGCCGCGGCCCAGCGAACCGTAGTTGTCGAAACCCACCCATACCGAGGTGGAGACGTCGCCGTTGAAGCCCACGAACCACGCGTCGCGGTGGTCGTTGGTGGAGCCGGTCTTGCCGGCGAGGTCGGCGCGGTCCAGCGCCCTCGCCGCCGCGCCGGTGCCGCGCAGGATCACGTCCTTCATCAGCGAGGTGATCAGGAAGTCGGTGCGCGGTCCGAGCACGTGCGGCGCCAGCACCGGCGGGTGCGCACCGGTGCCGTGGGCGTCGGCCGGAAGGGTCTCCACGCCGGAGTCGTCGACGCTGGCCGCGCCGGCGGGCGCCGGAGCGCTGGCGGTCTCCGCCAGGCGGTTGGCCGGGCGCTTGCTCATGTCGGCGGGCGGCGGTCCAGGGGGAGTGTTCTCCAGCAGGCGCTCTTGGCATTCGCGGCAGGCGCGCGCGGGATTGGCGATGTAGACCGGCTTGCCGCTGCGGTCGTCGATCTCGCTGATGAAGTAGGGTGTGACCAGGTAGCCGCCGTTGGCGAACACCGCGTAGCCGCGCGCCATGTTCATCGGCGACACCGACGCGGTGCCGAGCGCCATCGACAGGTTCGGCGGCAGCGCGTCGAGCGGGAAGCCGAAGCGGGTGATGAACTCGCGCGCGTAACGCACGCCGATCGCGTCGAGCAGGCGGATCGAGACCAGGTTCTTCGACTGCACCAGTGCCTCGCGCAGGCGCATCGGGCCGGCGAACTTGTCGTCGTCGTTGTTCGGCGTCCACAGGCCGCCGGGGCGCGAGGGATCGGGCAGCGCCAGCGGCGCGTCGTTGATGATCGAGGCCGGCGTGAAGCCGTGGTCGAACGCGGCCGAATACAGGTAGGGCTTGAAGCTGGAGCCGGGCTGGCGCGCCGCCATCACGGCGCGGTTGAACTTGCTGCGGGTGAAGCTGAAGCCGCCCACCAGAGCCTCGACCGCGCCGTCCTCCGGCCGGATCGAGGCCAGCGCGGCCTGCGCGGTGGGAATCTGCGCCAGCTGCCAGGCGCCCTTGTCGTCCTGCGACACGCGCACGATGTCGCCGCGCTTGAGCACCGCATCCACCCGCGTCGGCGCGGGGCCGGTGCGGCTGTCGTTGACGTAGGGCCGTGCCCACGCCACGGCCGCGAGGTCGAGGCGGATGCTCTGGTTGGGGGCGACGAACACCGTGGCGGCATCGGCGGAGCTGGCGGTGACCAGGGCGGGGACGAGGCCGGAGGTGTCGGTGTAGCCGGCAAGCATGCGCTGGTAGTCCTGCGGGCCGGCGTCGGCGGCGAGATCCTGGTGCGCCTCCGGGCCGCGCCAGCCGTGGCGGCGGTCGTAGTCGATCAGGCCCTTGCGCACCGCTTCCGTCGCGGCCTGCTGGCGCCCGCTCTGGATCGTGGTCTTCACCACGTAACCTTCGGTGAGCGCGTCGTTGCCGAGGCGATCAAGCACCTGCCGGCGCACCATCTCGGCGAGGTAGGGCGCGTCCACCTGAATCGGCGCCTCGTGCGGGGCGGCGTCGTTCGGCTCGGCGACGGCCGCCTTGTACTGGGCGTCGGTGATGTAATGGTGACGCAGCATCTCGCCCAGCACCCAGTTGCGCCGCGCCAGCAGGCGCGCCGAGCTGTTCAGCGGATTCACCACCGAAGGCAGCTGGAAGGTGGAGGCGATTGCCGCGCACTCCGCAATGGTCAGCTGGTCCAGCGTCTTGCCGTAGTAGTACGACGCGGCCGCGGCCACGCCGTAGGAGCGGTGGCCCAGGAACATCTTGTTGAGGTAGAGCTCGAGGATCTGGTCCTTCGAGAGCTCGTGCTCGATGCGCAGCGCGGTGAACACCTCGATCAGCTTGCGTGAGTACAGCTTCTCGGGGCTCAGGAAGAAGTTGCGCGCCACCTGCTGCGTGATCGTCGAGCCGCCCTGCACCTTGTCGCCGCCGGCCAGGATCACGTGCCAGCCGGCGCGCACGATGCCGCGCAGGTCGATGCCGGGGTGATGGTAGAAGTCGGCATCTTCGGCCGACAGCACGGCATGCTTGAGGTTGGCCGGCACGTTGGCGATCGCCACCGGGATGCGCCGCGTCTCGCCGAAGGTGGCGATCAGCTTGCCGTCGGCGCTTTCCACGCGCAGCGGCACCTGCATGTGGTAATCCTTCAGCACTGCCACCGAAGGCAGCCGCGGCGCCACCAGCCAGTACGCCACCCCGACCGCGAGCACCGCCAGCAGAAAACCCGAGAACGCCAGGATCAATGCCCAGCGCAGCAGACGCTTGAGAATACGCATGTGTGGCGGATGGCCCGTGTCAAAACCCGGCTGAGTATAGAGGTTGTGCCGCAAACCGCCGCGGAGGGGTACATCTGCGGGAGCGTGACAGGATCGACCGCAAGATCGTCCGTCTGCGTCGAAACGAGGCCTCCGTCACGCTGCGCGAAGGCGGTGGTCCAAATGTGGGCGCCATCACGGGAAATACTTGAGAAAGCTGCGGCAGGCCATTGCGGGGCCGTTAAATTTTCGATCTAATGCCTGCGCACATCACGCCGGAACTCCGGCGGTTGGCGCCCAGGGGCAAAGGGGGAACACCGTGGGGCTCTTCACACCCAAGAAGCCGGCACTGATCGGCGTCGACATCAGTTCGACCGCGGTCAAGCTGCTGCAGCTCAGCCAGGCGGGCGGGCGTTACCGCGTCGAGCACTACGCGGTGGAGCCGCTGCCGCCCAATGCCGTGGTCGAGAAGAACATCGTCGAGGTGGAGGCGGTGGGCGAGGCGATCCGCCGCGCGCTGGCGCGCTCCGGCTCCAAGCTCAAGCACGCGTCCGCCGCGGTGGCCGGCTCGGCGGTGATCACCCGTATCATCCCGATGCCGAGCGAATTGAGCGAGGAGGACCTGGAAGGCCAGATCCAGGTCGAGGCGAACCAGTACATCCCCTATCCGATCGACGAAGTGAGCCTCGATTTCGAGGTGCTGGGTCCGGTGCGCGACAACCCCGAGATGAACAGCATCCTGCTCGCCGCCTCGCGCACCGAGAACGTGGACATGCGCGTGGCTGCGCTGGAGCTGGGCGGCCTCACCGCCAAGGTGATCGACGTGGAGGCGTTCGCGATGGAGAACGCGTTCGCCCTGCTCACCGACCAGCTCAACGTGGGCCGCGACGCGCTGGTGGCGGTGGTGGATGTGGGCGCGACGATGACCACGCTGTCGGTGCTGCGCAACCAGCGCACGATCTACTCGCGCGAACAGGTGTTCGGCGGCAAGCAGCTCACCGACGAGATCATGCGCCGCTACGGCCTGTCCTACGAGGAGGCCGGCCGCGCCAAGCGCAAGGGCGGCCTGCCCGAGTCGTACCACAGCGAGGCGCTGGAGCCGTTCAAGGAATCGCTGGTGCAGCAGGTCAGTCGCCTGCTGCAGTTCTTCTTCGCCGGCAGCGAATACAGCAAGGTCGACCAGGTGGTGCTGGCCGGCGGTTGCGCCACCATCGACGGCATCGCCGCGATGCTGGAAGAGCACATCGGCGTGCCCTGCGTGGTGGCCAATCCGCTGGCGCGCATGTCGATGTCGCCGAAGGTGCAGGGGCAGTCGCTGTCCCAGGACGCGCCGGCGCTGATGATCGCGGTCGGCCTCGCCCTGAGGAGTTTCGACTGATGGCCCACGTCAACCTCCTTCCCTGGCGTGCGGAGCGGCGCAAGCTGCGCGAACGCGAGTTCTACGGGCAGCTTGGCGCCGCCTTCGTGGCCGCACTGGGTTTCGTGCTGCTGTGGGCGATCTGGATGAGCGCGCGCATCGACAACCAGAACGACCGCAACGCCATCCTGCAGGGCGAGATCAAGCAGCTCGACGTCAAGATCGCCAAGATCAAGGATCTGGAAAAGGTGCGCGAGCATCTGCTGGCGCGCAAGCAGATCATCGAGCAGCTGCAGTCCGATCGCTCGAAGATGGTGCACCTGTTCGACGAGCTGGTGAAGACGATCCCCGCCAGCGTGCGCCTCACCGCCCTCAAGCAGGCCGGCGACACCATGTCGCTGGACGGCGTGGCGCAGTCCAACGCCAGCGTGGCCGAATACATGCGCAATATCGAGGTGTCGCCGTGGATGGGCCACGTCGACCTGCGCAGCACCGTCAACAGCCATGACGCCACGCGCATGCCCTATGGCTTCGGCCTCAGCGTGAAATTGAACAAGCCCAAGCCGGACGAGGCCGGCGCCGCCGACGTGCCGGCGGGTGCGGCTTCGGCCGCGGCGCCGGCACATGCCGGCAGCGTTCCGGCATCCCTGCCGTCCGCGCACGCCGTCGCGCCCGCAGCGAAACCGGCAGCCGGGCCGGCGCCTGAAAGCAAGCCGACCGCCGCCGTCGCTAAGGGAGGGGCCAAGGCATGAAACTCCTCGACGATCTGCGCAGCCTCGACCGCAACAACGTCGGCGGCTGGCCCCAGTCGGTCAAGATCTTCTTCACCGCGCTGCTGTTCCTGCTGGTGGTGTTGCTGGGCTGGTACTTCTACGTCAGCAGCCAGCAGGACGAACTGGCCTCGCTGGCGGGCAAGGAAACCCAGCTCCGGCAGGAATTCACCACCAAGCAGGCCAAGGCGGTGAACCTCGACGCACTGCAGCAGCAGCTCGACGAGATGAAGGACATGCTGCGCCAGCTGCTGCGCCAGCTGCCCAGCAAGACCGAAATGCCCGAACTGCTGATCGACATCTCGCAGACCGCGCTGTCGGCCGGCCTGCAGGTGGATTCCTTCGTGCCGCAACCCGAGGTGCCGAAGGACTTCTACGCCGAGAAACCGATCCAGCTGAAGATGGTGGGCACCTACCACCAGTTCGGCACCTTCATCAGCGGCGTGGCCTCGCTGCCGCGCGTGGTGATCCTGACCATGCATGACGTCTCGCTGACGCCCGAGCATGCGGGCAAGAACGGCACTTCCGCGGACGGCCAGCTGGTGCTGCAGGGCACGGTGAAGACCTACCGCTACCTGGACGAGGACGAGGCCGCCGCCGAGGCGAAGAAGAATCCGGCCAAGGCAGGGGGGCGCAAGTGATGAAGCTGTCCACTGTCACGAAGCCTTCGATGCTCGCGCGTCTCGCCCTGCTGCTGCTCGCCGCGCTGATGCTGGGGGGCTGCACGCGCGGCACCTCGGATCTGCGCGAGTGGATCGCCCAGCAGAAGGCGAAGAAGGGCGCGCCTATTCCGCCGTTGCCGGTGATCAAGACCTTCGAAACCTTCACCTACGCGGATCAGGATCTGCGCGATCCGTTCGGCCCCAGCGCCACGGAGCAGTCGACCGCCACCAGCGGGCCGCGACCGGACCAGAACCGGCCCAAGCAGCCGCTGGAGATGTTCGCGCTGGACAGCCTGAAGATGGTCGGCACGATCGGCACCGGTCCGGGCACCGAGGCACTGATCAAGGATCCCAGCGGCGTGATCCATCCGGTGCACCGCGGTGAATACATGGGCCAGAACTACGGCCACATCACCGCCATCAGCGACGACCACATCGATCTGATCGAACTGGTATCCAACGGCAATGGTGGCTGGATGGAACGTCCGGCCAGTATCGCGCTCGGCGAGAAATAGGGGACACAGGGGCTGATGCAATGAGCAACCACATTCAATCCGTCCGGGGCCGGGTCATGCGCCACGCCATTCGTTGTCTCCTGTCTCTGCTGCTGCTCGCCGGTGCGGGCTTCGGTCAGGCCGCATTGGCCGCCGGCAACAGCACGCTGAAGGACATCAGCTACACCACCCTGCCCGGCGGCAGCGTGCAGCTGCACCTGAACTTCGCCGGCGCGGTGCCGCAACCACGCATCTTCACCACCGACAACCCTGCGCGCATCGCGATCGACTTCGCCAACACCGGCACCACCGCCCAGCGGCACACGGACATCGGCCAGGGCGCCACCTCGGGCGTTTCGGCCGTGTCGGCCGGTGGCCGTACGCGGGTGATCGTGGAGCTGATGCGCCCCGTGTCGTACCAGTCGGCGGTCGAGGGCGACAGCCTGGTGCTCACCGTGGCCAACGGCAGCGCGCCGCAGACGGCAGCCACTCCGGCGCCGGCGCAGCACAGCATCACCACCGCGGCGATCATCGATCCGTCCAAGCACCTGCCGGCCGCAGCCGCCGGCGGCATCAGCGTCACCAACATCGACTTCCGGCGCGGCGCGAACGGCCAGGGCCGCGTGCTGGTCAGCTTCAGTGGCCCGGGCGCCGATGCGCAGATGCGCACGATCGGCGACAAGGTCGAGGTCAGCATTCCCAACGCCAGCGTGCCGGCGAACCTCGCGCAGCGGCTGGACACGCTGGACTTCGCCACCCCGGTGCAGTCGATCAGCACCCGCACCGGTGCCGCGGGCGGCGTGCAGATGACGATCGCGACCAAGGGCGTGGTGGACACCTCGGCCTGGCAGGAAGGCAACCAGTACGTGGTCGAGGTAGCGGCGAAGAAAGGCGAGAACACTGCCGCGGCCGGCGGCCAGCCGGCGCTGGGCCAGCAACCCGCCTACACCGGCAAGCGCGCCACCTTCAATTTCCAGGACATCCCGGTGCGCTCGGTGCTGCAGCTGATCGCCGACACTTCGGGCCTGAACATCGTGGCTTCCGACAGCGTCACCGGCAGCATCACGCTGCGCCTGGTGAATGTGCCGTGGGATCAGGCACTGGACGTGATCCTGCGCGCCAAGGGCCTGGACAAGCGTCGTGACGGCAACGTCATCTGGGTGGCGCCGCAGTCGGAACTGGCGAAGTACGAGGAGGACGTCGCCGCCGCGCGCATCAAGGCCGAAGACAACGCACCGCTGGTCACCACCTACATCCCGATCAGCTACGGCAAAGCGGCCGATATCGCCAAGCTGCTGACCACCGGCAGCATGCAGAGCAGTGGTGGCGGCGGCGCCGGGGCCGGCGGGGCCGGCGTGTCACGCGGCTTCCTGTCGCCGCGCGGCAGCGTCTCCTACGACGAGCGTACCAACACCCTGCTGCTCAACGACACGGCGGACAAGACCGAGCAGATCCGCAAGCTGGTGGCGGAACTGGACAAGCCGGTGCAGCAGGTGCTGATCGAGTCGCGCATCGTGATCGCCACCGACGACTTCACCCGCGAGCTGGGCGTGAAGTGGGGGGCGAACGGCAATCGCACCAACCCCAGTGGCCAGGTGCTGCAGGTTGGCGGCGGGCTGGGCACCAAGCAGGGTAACAACACCAGCCCCGGCACGCTCGGCAGCGGTGGCCTCAACGTGAACCTGCCGGCATCGACCGCAGCATCTGCGGGCGGCGTGCTTGGTTTGGCCATCCTCGGCAAGAACTACGCCTTGGACCTGGAGCTGTCGGCGGCACAGACCGAAGGCCGCGGCGAAGTGATCTCCAGTCCGCGCGTGATCACCGCGAACCAGCAGGAGGCGGTGATCCGCCAAGGCCAGGAGATCGGCTACGTGACTTACCAGGGCGGCATCGGCGGCACCGCCGCGCCCACCGCGTCGGTGCAGTTCAAGGACGCGGTGCTGGAGCTCAAGGTCACGCCCACGATCACCGCCGACAACCGCGTCTACCTCGCGATCAACGTGAAGAAGGATTCGCTGGCGAAGTTCCTCACCACGCCGAACGGCCAGGTGCCGCAGATCAACACCCAGTCGGTGAATACGTCGGTGCTGGTGGACAACGGCCAGACCGTGGTGCTGGGCGGCATCTACGAGATCAACAAGACCAACACCATCACCAAGGTGCCTGGCCTGGGCGACATCCCCGGCATCGGCTACCTGTTCCGCAACACTCAGCGCAACAACACCAAGGCGGAACTGCTGATCTTCGTGACGCCGCGCATCCTCAACGATTCGCTGCAGTAAGGCTCCGCGTTCAGCGGCACGCAAAGAGGTGGCTTCGGCCGCCTCTTTGCGTTGAGCGTCTGAACGCGCTGGTGCCGTCGACTAAACTTCCGGGCCCCGCCGTGGTCAACAGCGGCGACCTGCTGCCGGAATCCCCCATGATGGACATGCCCGAAACCCCGCCCCGCAGCCGCCTGCAGCAGGCTTTCGCGCAGCTGCGCGACGACCTGCGCGCCTGCGTCATCGGCCAGCCGAAACTGGTCGACTGCCTACTGGTGGCGCTGCTCGCCGACGGCCACCTGCTGGTGGAAGGGGTGCCGGGACTGGCGAAGACCACCGCGGTGAAGGCGCTGGCGGCGCGCGTCGAGGCGGATTTCCACCGCGTGCAGTTCACCCCCGACCTGCTGCCCGCGGACCTCACCGGCACCGACGTGTTCCGGCCGCAGACGGGCAGCTTCGAGTTCGAGCACGGGCCGCTGTTCCACAACATCGTGCTGGCCGACGAGATCAACCGAGCACCGGCCAAGGTGCAGTCGGCGCTGCTGGAGGCGATGGCCGAGCGGCAGATCACCGTGGGCCGCGCGACCCGGCCGTTGCCCGACCTGTTCATGGTGATGGCCACGCAGAACCCGATCGAGCAGGAAGGCACGTTCGCGCTGCCCGAGGCCCAGCTCGACCGCTTCCTGCTGCACGTCACCATCGGCTATCCCGATGCGGCAGCGGAGCTGGCGATCCTGCGGCTCGCCCGCGAGCAGGCGCAGCGCCGGGCGCACCCCGCTCCGGCGCCGGCGGCCCTGCTGACGCAAGCCGAGGTGTTCGCCGCGCGCGATGCCGCGATGGCGGTACACATGGCGCCGGCGCTGGAGGAGTACCTCGCCCAGCTGGTGCTGGCCACGCGCGACGCCGGCCGCTATGGCTCGGAACTGAAGCGCTGGATCGCGTGGGGTGCAAGCCCGCGCGCCACCATCGCACTCGACCGATGCGCCCGTGCCCAGGCCTGGCTGGGCGGTCGCGATTACGTGCTGCCCGAGGACGTGCACGCGATCGTGCACGAGGTGCTGCGCCATCGCGTGTTGCCGAGCTACGAGGCCGAAGCCGAGGGCGTGCGCAGCGACCAGGTGATCGCGCGGTTGCTGGATCTCGTGCCGCTGCCGTGAGCGTGGCGATGGACGCCGCCTTGCCGCATCGTGTCGATGGAGACGGCCGTACGCGCGTGTCGCTGGCCGAGCTCATCGCGCTGGGCGCCCGCGCGGGACGCGTGAAGCTGGCGCCGACGGAAAGCCGCGCGGAACGCAGCGGCCAGCAGTCCAGCCGCCTTTACGGCCGCGGCATGGACTACGCCGAATCGCGCATCTACCAGCCCGGCGACGACGTGCGCCGGCTGGACTGGCGGCTCACTGCACGCAGCGGCCGGCTGCACACCAAGCTGTTCCAGGAGGAGCGCGAAGGGCGTCTGCTGATCCTGCTCGACACGCATGCCAGCCTGCGCTTCGGCACCCGCGTCCGCTTCAAGTCGGTGCAGGCCGCGCGCGCCGCCGCCGTCGCGGCGTGGCTTGCCGTGCGCGCCGGCGAGCGCGTGGGACTGATGGCCTTCGGTGACAACGATCGCCTGCTGCGCCCGCAGGGCGGCGTGCATGGGGCACTCGCGGTGTGCGGCGCGCTGGCGGACTGGGACGCGTTGCCGCTCACGGGGCATGCCGAGCCCTTGTCCGACGCGCTGCTGCGCGCGCGGCGCCTGCAGCACGGCGCCAGCAGGGTGCTGCTGGTCAGCGACGGTTTCTGCACGGACGAAGCCTCCCGCCGCCAGTTGCTCGACCTCCGGGCGCGGGCCGCTGTCGGCGTGCTGGTGGTGGCCGACGTGCTGGAGCGCGAGCCGCCGCCACCCGGGCGCTATCCGCTGGAGCACGCCGGCGAACGCCGCGACGTGGTGCTGCTGGGCGAGCGCCAGCGACACGAGTTCCAGCAGGCGCTGGGTGCCGGGCCGGCACGACTGGAAGCGTTGGCGCGTGACATGGGACTTCGTTGCCGCGTGCTCGACACGCGCGACGATCCGCTGCCTGCCGCAAGCGCCCTGCTGGGCGTGGCGAGGAAACGGCGATGACCTCGCCGGTGCCCCCGCAGGCCGGCCCGGTGCTGCGCGACATCCACCTGCCGCCCGCGCCCGCGTGGTGGCCGCCGGCGCCGGGCTGGTGGCTGCTGGCCGCGCTGGCGCTGCTTATCGTGCTGGCGACGGCATGGTGCTGGCGCCGGTGGCGCCGCAGGCGGCAGCGGTATCGGCTGATCCTCGACGAGCTCGACCGCCTCGCGCAACGGCACGAGTGCGACGGCGACGACGCGGCACTGGCCGCAGCCCTGCAGCAGCTGCTGCGCAGGGTGGCGCGCCGGCACGACGCCGGCGCCACGCAGCAGCGCGGCGAGCGCTGGCGGCAGACACTGGCACGCGTGCCGGTGGCGATACCGGTGCTGGAGCGCCTGCTCGCGCTGGAGACGGTGATCTACCGCCCGCATCCGGACTTCGACGCGCCGGCCACGCTGGCTGCGGCGCGCGACTGGCTGCAGGTGGCCGCGCGGCCGCGCGCGTGGAAGCCGGCGGCGATGGAGCATGGCGATGTTTGAGTTCGCCTGGCCCTGGCTGTTCCTGCTGCTGCCGTTGCCATGGCTGTTGCGCCGCGCGCTGCCGCCCACCACGCCGGCACAGGCGCTGCGCCTGCCGCAGCCGGGCCTGCGGCTTGCGCTGGCGGGCGGCAGCACGGCGAGCAGCTTCACGCCGTGGCTGCTGGCACTGTCCTGGCTGTGCCTGGTGGTGGCAGCCGCCCGCCCGCAATGGGTGGGACCGCCGCAGGCGCAGGTGCGCAGCGGCCGTGCGTTGATGCTGGCGGTGGATCTCTCCGGCAGCATGCGCACGCCCGACATGGAACTGGCCGGCCAACCGGTCAGCCGCTTCGGCGCGGTGAAGGCGATTGCCGGCAACTTCATCGACCGCCGCCGCGGCGACGAGATGGGACTGATCCTGTTCGGCAGCCAGGCGTTCCTGGTGACGCCGGTCACCTACGACCTGGACGCGGTACGCGCGCAGCTGCAGGGTGTGGCGGTGGGCCTGGCCGGCAGCGAGACGGCGATCGGCGACGCCATCGCGATCGCGGTGAAGCGCCTGTCCGCGTTGCCTGCGCAGGCACGCGTGCTGGTGCTGCTCACCGATGGTGTCAACAACGCCGGCAGCATCTCCCCGCGGCAGGCCGCGCGCGCCGCGAAAGCAGCCGGCGTGCGCATCTACACCGTAGGCATCGGCGCCACCCGCATGCGCGTGCCGGGCTTCTTCGGCAGCCAGATCGTCAATCCGTCGGCCGATCTCGATGCGGGCATGCTGACGAAGATCGCCGACGAGACCGGCGGCCGCTTCTTCCGTGCCACCGACAGCGACCAGCTTATCGAGGCCTACCGCACCATCGACGCGCTGGAACCGATGCCGCAGCACGGCCCGAGCCTGCGGCCGCGCCAGGAATGGTTCACCTGGCCACTGGGCGCCGCGCTGCTGCTGTGGCTGCTGGCCGGCCTGCCGCGCTGGCGAACGAGAGAGATGCCGGCATGAACGCGGTGCTGGCGCAGTTCCACTTCCTGCGGCCCTGGTGGCTGTGCGCGCTGGCCGTGCTGCCGTGGCTGCTGTGGCAGGCCTCGCGGCGCAGCCGCGGCCTGCAGGCCCTGTCGCGGCTGGTCGATGCGGAGCTGCTTCCGCAGCAACTGCGTGGCCGCGGCGCGCGACAGCGCCTGCCGCTCGGCCTGCTCGCGCTGGCGTGGCTGCTGGCGGTGCTGGCGCTGGCGGGGCCTGCCTGGAGCCGCGTCGAACAGCCGTTGTACGCGCGTCGCGCCGCCCAGGTGGTGGCGATCTCGCTGTCGCAACGCATGCTGTCGCACGACGTGGCGCCCAGCCGCATCGATCGCGCACGCTTCAAGGCGCACGACCTGCTGGCGGCGAACCGCGATGGCCTCAATGCGCTGATCGGCTACGCCGGCGAAGCCTTCGTGGTGGCACCGCTCACCTCCGACGCGCACAGTCTCGGCACCCTGCTCGATGCGATGGCGCCGGACACCATGCCGGTGGACGGCGACAACGCGGCGGCGGCGATCGAGCGCGGCGCGGCGCTGATCCGCGATGCCAAGATCGGCGGCGGCTCGCTGGTGCTGATCGCCGATACCGCCGACGTGGCGGCGCAGGCTGCCGCGCGCAAGGCACGCGCCGAAGGCGTGCGCGTTTCAGTGCTGGGCGTGGGCACGCCGAACGGCGCGCCGGTACCCTTGCCGGGTGGGGGCTTCCTGCACGACGCGCAGGGCCACCTGCAGCTGGCGGGCCGCGACGACGCGGCACTCGCCGCCGTCGCCGCTGCCGGCGGCGGGCGCTACGTGCCGATGAGCGCGAACGACGCCGATGTCGCCGCGCTGCGCGGCGAGCTGCGCGCGGGCGCCACGCAAACGGCGCAGGGCCAGCTCGGCGATGAATGGCAGGATCGCGGCCCCTGGCTGCTGCTGCTCCTGCTGCCGCTGGCCGCCTTGGCTTTCCGCCGCGGCTGGCTGCTGCTGCTGCCGTTGGCGCTGCTGCCGATGCTGCCCGGCAGCGCGCATGCCGCGAGCTGGCGCGACCTGTGGCAGCGCCGCGACCAGCAGGCCGCCACGGCACTGCAACGGGGCGACGCGAAGCAGGCGATGCAACTGGCGCGCGATCCGGCATGGCGCGGCGCCGCGGCCTACCGCGCGGGCGACTATGCCGCCGCCGCGCAGGCGCTGCGCGAGGCGAAGGGCACTGACGCGGCCTACAACCTCGGCAATGCGCTGGCACGGGAAGGCAAGTACCAGGATGCGATCAAGGCCTATGACCGGGCGCTCAGGCTCGACCCTGCCAATCTCGATGCGAAGGCGAACCGGCAAGCCGTCGAGGATTGGCTGCGCAAGCAGCCGCCGCCGCAGAAGTCCTCGTCACCGCAGCAGCAGAAGCAAGGCGGTTCGTCCTCGACGCAGGGGCAGGGGGGCACCAGCGGGCAGGACAAGCAGGGCCAGAACGGCCACGGAAACGACGGGCAAGGCAAGGACGGGCAGGACAAGAACGGCAGCCAGGCCGGGCATTCGTCGCCACAAGACAGCAATCCAGCGCAGTCGCAGAAGCAGCCGGACTCGTCGAACGACGCGGGCCAGTCTCCGCAGGACAAGGCGAAGCCAACCAGCGGGAAGTCTTCCGGTGAGCCCGCCGCGCCGCGGAACGAGCCGCCGCCGACGCCCGGGCAGCAGGCCGCGCAACAGGCACAGGCCGCGAAGGCACAGCAGGCGCTGAAGCGGCAGCTGGACCAGGCGTTGGGCGCGGCGGGCAAACCCGCGGCCGCCGTGCCGCCCGCGCACCAGCTCGGCGCGGACGGTGCAGGCGATCCGCAATCGAAGCTGCCGGCGGACCTGCGCCAGGCGCTGCAGCGCGTGCCCGACGATCCGGGCGCGCTGCTGCGCCGCAAGTTCGAGCTGGAATACCAGCGCCGCCACGGCGGCGCACCCGACGAGGACGGGCCGTGATGCTTTCATTTGTGCGGTCGTCCCTGACCGCGGAGGTCAAACGGGTGGCCATCCCTGGCCGCACTCTTCAGTGTCTGTGCCTGCTGTTGTGTCTGGCGGTACCGCTGCTGGCGCGGGCCGCCACTGTGCAGGCCACGCTGGATCGCGGCACGATGCAGCTGGGCGAGACGGTGACGCTGAACCTGCACGTTGCCGGCAGCGGGGGCAACGTGGCGATGCCCGACCTCGGCGCCCTGCAGCAGGATTTCGACATCCTCGGCCGCTCGCAGAGCAGCAGCCTCAGCATCGTCAACGGCAGGAGCAGCTCCGAGCTGGTCATCGGCGTGGTGCTGCGGCCGAAGCATGCCGGCACGATCACCATCCCGTCGCTCACGGTGGCGGGCGCGCAGACCGCGCCGCTGCAGCTCGAGGTCGATCCGCCGAACCCGGCCGCGGCCGCCGCCATGCACCGCAGCGTGTTCATGGAGGCCGAGGTCACGCCGCAGCAGGCCTGGGTGGGGCAGCAGCTCAGCTACGTAGTGCGGCTCTACTACAGCGGCAACATCAGCAGCGGTTCGCTGGACACGCCGCGGATCGACGGCGTGCAGCTCAGCCAGGTGGGCGGCGACCTGCGCTACGACGCGGTGCGCGGCGGCCGCCAGTACCACGTGATCGAGCGGCACTATGCGCTGGTGCCGCAGCGTGCCGGCACGCTGCGGATTCCCGCGCTGGGTTTCCAGGGCGAGGCGCTCGATCCGGCCGATCCCGACAGCTTCTTCGGCGCGGGCACGCCGGTGTCGGCCAGCGCGCCCCCGCTCGCGGCGCAGGTGCAGGCCGCGCCCGCGGATTGGGGCAAGGCGGCGTGGCTGCCGGCACGCGCGCTCAGCCTCACGCTGACGGGCTGGCCCGATGCGAACGCCACGGTGCGCGTGGGCCAGCCGATCAACCTGACGATGAAGCTCAGCGCCACTGGCCTGCCGTTCGAGACCCTGCCCCAGCTCAGCCTGCCCGCGTTGCAGGGCGCCACGGTCTATCCCGACCAGCCGGCCAGCGCCACCACCAACGACGGGCCGTGGCTGGTCGGCAGCCGGCAGCGGGCATTCGCGGTGGTGCCCGAGCAGGCCGGCACGCTCACCCTGCCGGCCACCACGCTGCGCTGGTTCGACGTGAGCACCGGCGAGGCCCGGGTCGCCGAAATCCCCGCGCACAGCATCACCGTGCTGCCGGCGGCGGGTGCGGCCACCTCGTCGCCCGTCGCCGCCGCGCCGGCCGCCGCGTCGGCCGCGCCGTCAGTGGCGGCAACGGCAAGTGCGCCGTCGAAGGGCGGACCATGGCGTGCCATCGCGCTGGCCAGCCTGCTGCTGTGGCTGCTCAGCGCGCTCGCGTGGTGGCTGTGGCGGCGGCGTGCGGCGCCGCAGCGGATCGCCGCCGCGGCACCCGGCGATCGCCATGGTGAATCCGCGCGCCGCTTGCAGCAGGCGTTCCTCGCCGCCGCGCGCGGCAGCGATGCAGCGACGCAGCTGCGCAGCCTGCTGGCGTGGGCGCAGGCGGAACGGCCGGCGATCCGCCATCCTGGCGCACTGGCTGAGGCGCTGGCGGACCCGGCACAACGGCAGGCGCTCGTCGCATTGCAGCGCCGCTGCTATGGTGCCGCCGCGCCGGCCGCTGCGGCGGACGACGAGCTAGCCGCAGCGTTCAGGCGCGGCTTCGCGTGGCGTGAGGTGGACAAGGCGGATGGCGATGCCCTGCCGCCGCTGTACCCGTTCAAGCTGAAGTGAGCGCGGCCTGGAACACCGCGCGCATCGGTTCGCTGTAGCAGCACAGCACGATGTCGAACGCCGGATCGCGCTCCAGCACTTCGCGCAGCGTGCCCAGCGCCACCCCGGCGGCCAGCGGCGCGGGGTAGCCGTACACGCCGCAGCTGATCGCGGGAAACGCGATGCGGCGCAGGCCATGTCCGCGCGCCAGCCGCAGGGCATTGCGGTGGCAGTCCGCCAGCAGCGCCGCTTCGTCGCGTCCGCCGCCGTGCCAGACCGGTCCCACGGTGTGGATCACCCAGCGCGCCGGCAGCGCGAAGCCGGGCGTGATGCGCGCCTCGCCGGTGGGACAGCGCACGCCGGGCGCCACTTCCGGCAATGCGCGGCAGGCGGCCAGCAGGGCCGGACCGGCGGCGCGGTGGATGGCGCCGTCGACCCCGCCGCCGCCCAGCAGGGCCTCGTTCGCCGCGTTGACGATGGCATCGGCGGCGAGCGTGGTGATGTCGGCGGCGATCACGGCAATGGGCATGTGCGCGGCGGCTTTCGGCTTATGCTTGAGGCAGGTGACGGCGAGGTTGCAACCATCATGGCGAAAACGGAAGAGCTTTCCTTCGGCTACCTGCTGAACGACGTGACCTTGCTGTTCCGCAAGCATTTCGACCGGCGGGCGGTGAAGTTCGGCCTCACCCGCGCGCAGTGGCGCGCCACCAAGATGCTGTACCACCGCGAGGGCATGCGCCAGAGCGAGCTGGCCGAAGCGCTGGAGATGGAGCCGATCGCGGTGGGCCGGGTGATCGACCGCCTGCAGGCGGCGGGCTTCGTGGAGCGCCGCCCCGACCCGCGCGACCGCCGCGCCTGGCGGCTGTACGTCACTGCCCAGGCGCACGAGGTGGTGGACGACATGGAGCAGATCGCGCGCGAGCTGCGCCGCGAGGTCACCGAGGGCATCGAGTACGACGAACTGCTGCAGGCGCTGGCGGTGATCGGCCGGATCAAGGAGAACCTGCAGGCGCTGGATGCGGCCGAACCGCCGGCGGCGCGCAAGGAATGACGCGGACCCGGCACCTTGTCGATGTCGCCACGCAACGGTGTTGCCCCCGCATGACGGCGTGCGAAGGCGGCCCCGCGGTCGGGCCGGTTTGCCCGCCGCTGCCCGCGCGTAGGGCCTGAACAGGCCCTGGCGGCATCCGTCGCATCTGCCAGGTGCCCGGCGCCACGGGCGACGCGATGGCGCACCGGCACAAAATATGTCGTGACAGTCAACGCATCGGCGCACGGTGCGTTGAGCCATTGTTTGATTCCCGCCGATATCCCGGCATTCCGATGCCGGGGTTCCCCACTCGGCGGGAAAGTCCGGATTACATAGCGGAGACCTCATGCCGCAGCGCATTCCCCTGAAGAAACCCGCCGCGCTGCTGGCCGTGGTGGTGCTGGCCGCGCTGGCCGCGCATGTCTGGTCGGGCGGCGGCAAGACCGGCGCAGACAAGCCGGCGGCGATCCGGGCAGTGCCGGTGAAGGTGGCGGTGGCGCAGCGCGGCGATCTCGAACTCTCGCTCAAGGTCAACGGCTATGCCGAGGCGTACTCCACCGTAACCGTGCAGTCGCGCGTCAGCGGCCAGCTGCAGGCCATCGCGTTCACGCCGGGCGGCCGCGTGCGCAAGGGCGAGGTGATCGCGCGCATCGACCCCAGCCTGCTGCAGGCGCAACTGGACCAGGCGCGCGGCAACCTCGCCAGGGACCAGGCCCAGCTCGCGAACGCCAAGCAGGTGCTGCGCCGCTACACGCCGATGGTCGCCAAGGGCTACGTCGCCAAGACTGACTACGACGGCTACAAGGCGAACGTGGGCGTCTATGCCGCGTCGGTGAAGGCGGACCAGGCCGCGGTGGAGATGGCGCAGACCCAGCTCGGTTACGCGCAGATCGCAGCGCCGGTGGACAGCATCGCCGGCGCGCCGCTGGTCTACCCCGGCGCCCAGGTGGCCGCGAACAGCACCGATCTCGTCGTGCTCAACCAGGTGCGGCCGATCCACCTGACGTTCGCCGTGCCGGAGTCGGCGCTGGACGGCATCAAGGCGGCGGGTGCGCGCCGCAGCCTGGCGGTGAGCGTGCAGGTGCCGGGCGCGACGACGGCGCCGCTGCAGGCCACGCTGGATTTCATCAACAACGCGGTGGACAGCGGCACCGGCACGATCCAGCTGAAGGCGAACTACCCGAACACCGACGATCGCCTCACCCCCGGCCAGTTCGTGCAGGTGACCCTGCCCACCGCGCGCCTGCACGACGTGGTGTCGGTGCCGGTGACGGCGCTGCAGAACTCGCCGAACGGCAGCTTCGTGTTCGTGGTGGACGCGGACGGCAAGGCGCAGCAGCGCATGGTCAACGCGGGCGTGAGCAACAGCGGCCGCGTCGTGATCGAGAAGGGCCTGGCCGGCGGCGAGCGGGTGGTCACCGATGGGCAGATGCTGTTGACGAACGGCACGAAGGTGCAGGTGGTGGAAGGGTGATGGGGACTGCGGCGAGCGTGACCCCTCTCCCCAACCCCCTCCCCGGAGGGGCGAGGGGGCAAGCGTGCCGTGCGGGTTCGCCTGCCGGATGGTGCGGTAAACATGGAGCACGGGGCTTGCACGGAGGTCGTGTCCTTTGAACCTTCCCGCCCTGTGCATCCGCCGGCCGGTGATGACGGCGCTGCTGATGGTCGCGCTGGTGGTGTTCGGCGTGGCCGCGTACCCGAAGCTGCCGGTGAACGAGCTGCCGAACGTGGACTTTCCCACCATCTCGGTGAGCGCGAACCTGCCCGGTGCCTCGCCGGAGACGATGGCCACCGCGGTGGCCACGCCGCTGGAGAACCAGTTCTCCACCATCGCCGGCATCAGCCAGATGACCTCGACCAGCGCGCTCGGCTCGACCTCGATCACGCTGACCTTCGACCTCAGCCGCAACATCGACGGCGCGGCGCAGGACGTGCAGGCGGCGATCTCCGCGGCGCAGCGCCAGCTGCCCACCAACATGCCCACGCCGCCCACCTTCCGCAAGGTGAACCCGGCCGACAAGGCCATCCTCTACCTCGCGCTCAGCTCCGACACGCTGCCGCTGTCCACCGTGGACGAGTACGGCGAGACGCGGTTGGCGCAGGAGCTGTCGATGGTGCAGGGCGTGGCCCAGGTGAGCGTGTTCGGCTCGCAGAAGTACGCGGTGCGCATCAGCATCGATCCCGCGAAGCTGGCCGCGCACGGCATCGGCATCGACACGCTGCAGCAGGCGATCGCGAACGCCAATGTCAACCTCGCCACCGGCTCGCTCAACGGCCAGCGGCAGCTGCTGCAGGTGAGTTCGGACGGCCAGCTCAAGGATGCCGCGGCCTACAACGACCTCATCGTGGCGTGGCGCAACGGCGCGCCGGTCACGCTCTCGCAGCTCGGCCACGCCAGGGATGGCGTGCAGAACGACCAGGTGGCGAGCTGGTTCAACGGCCGTCGCGCGGTGGTGCTGGCGATCGACCGCCAGCCCGGCTCCAACACCGTGGCCACGATCGACCGCATCCGTGCGGTGCTGCCGCAGTTCCAGGCCACGCTGCCGCCGTCGATCAGGCTGCAGACGCTGTACGACCGCTCCGATTCGATCCGCGCCTCGGTGGACGACGTGCAGTTCACCCTGCTGCTGGCCGGCCTGCTGGTGGTGCTGGTGATCTACCTGTTCCTCGGCAACGCCTCGGCCACGCTGATCCCCGCGCTGGCGCTGCCGGTGTCGGTGATCGGCACCTTCGGCGTGATGTACGCGCTGGGCTACAGCCTCGACAACCTCTCGCTGCTGGCGCTGACCCTGGTGGTCGGCTTTGTGGTGGACGACGCGATCGTGATGCTGGAGAACATCGTGCGCCACGTCGAGACCGGCATGGATCCCTACCAGGCCTCGCTGGTCGGCGCCGGCGAGATCGGCTTCACCATCTTCTCGATGACGCTGTCGCTGGTGGCGGTGTTCCTGCCGGTGATGTTCATGGGCGGCATCGTGGGCCGGCTGTTCCACGAGTTCGCGGTGGTGATCTCGACCGCGATCCTGATCTCCGGCTTCGTCTCGATCACGCTCACGCCGATGCTGTGCAGCCGCTTCGTGAAGCATGCCGAGCACGAGCAGAAATCGCTCGTGGCGCTGGCCTTCGACCGCGGTTTCAACCGCGTGCGCGACGACTACAGCCGATCGCTGGCGTGGGCGGTGGCGCATCCGCGCGCGGTGCTGGGGGTGTTCTTCGCGAGCCTCGTCGTCACGGCGGTGCTGTTCGTGGTGGTGAACAAGGATTTCATCCCCGCCGGCGACACCGGCCAGCTGTTCGTCAACACCGAGGGGCCCGACGACATCTCCATCGCCGGCATGGCGGCGCGCCAGCAGCAGCTGGCCGCGATCGTGGGCCAGGATCCGAACGTCGCCAGCTACATGTCCTCGGTGGGGTCGGGCGGCCCGCGCACCACCACCAACAACGGTTCGATCTTCATGCGCCTGAAGCCCGCGGACCAGCGCAAGCTCGACCCCGGGCAGATCGTGCAGGAACTGCGGGCGAAGTTCGCCAGGGTGCCGGGCATCCGCGCCTACATCCAGAACCCGCCGGCGATCCAGGTGGGCGGCCGCGCGTCGAAGGCGCAGTACCAGTACACACTGCAGTCCACCGATCTCGACGCCCTGTACGCCGGGTCCGGCAAGGTGCTTGCCGCGTTCGCGAAGCTGCCCGGCTTCCAGGACGTCACCAGTGACCTCGATCTCAACGGTCCGGCGATCGACGTGAAGGTGGACCGCGCCAAGCTGGCGCCGCTCGGCCTCACCATGCGCCAGGTGCAGGGCGCGCTGGGCACCGCGTTCGGCGAAGGCCAGGTCTCCACGATCTACGGTGCGGCCACGCAGTACTGGGTGATTCTGCAGGTGGAGCACGCGCTGCAGAACGATCCGGCCATCCTGTCGCAGCTCTACGTCACCTCGAACACCGGCAAGCTGGTGCCGCTCGGCACGGTGGCCAGCTTCACGCGCAAGGCACGGCCGCTCACCGTGAACCACCAGGGCGAGCTGCCGGCGGTGACCGTATCGTTCAATCTGGCGCCGGGCGTGAGCCTCAGCCAGGCGGTGAACGAGATCGACGGCGCGATGCGCCGGCTCGACCTGCCCGCCTCGATCACCGGCAGCGTGCAGGGCACCGCGCAGGCGTTCCAGCAATCCATGCAGGGCATGGGCCTGCTGCTGGTGCTGGCGCTGTTCGTGATCTACCTGGTGCTGGGCATCCTGTACGAGAGCTTCATCCACCCGCTGACGATCCTTTCCGGCCTGCCGGCCGCGGGCGTGGGCGCGCTGCTCACGCTGATGCTGTTCCACGCGCCGCTGGACCTGTTCTCCTTCGTCGGCATCGTGATGCTGATCGGCATCGTGAAGAAGAACGCGATCATGCTGATCGACTTCGCGCTGGAGCGGCAGCGCGTGGAGGGCATGTCGCCGGCCGAAGCCATCGTCGAGGCCTGCCACGTGCGCTTCCGCCCGATCATGATGACCACCATGGCCGCGTTCGCGGGCACCCTGCCGATCGCGCTGGGCATCGGCGCTGGCGCCTCCTCGCGCCGCCCGCTGGGCCTGGCCGTGGTGGGCGGCCTGCTGGTGTCGCAGGTGCTCACCCTGTACCTCACGCCGGTGATCTACCTCTACATGGACCGCCTGCAGCGGCGCTTCGGGCACAAGCGCAAGCCGGCCCCCGAGAGCCTGCCGGCGTCATGACGAAGAAGGCGGCCCCGGAGCCGCCTTCTTCGTTCCGCAGCTTTCCGCAGGCGTCAGTCTTCCGCGCCATCCCCCGCGAACGCGCCCGGCGCCGAACCGAAGTCGCCGTCCGCTTCGGCAGCCATGTACGAGAACGCCGCGTACACCGCCACGTTCTGCGCCAGCTGCTGCGGGTCGATCTTGTCCAGCGTGTCGTTGGCGGTGTGGTGCCAGTCGAAGTAGCGGGTGGCGTCCTGGTCCAGGGTGAGCGCGGCCATGCCCCTGGCGTGCATCTGCGACAGGTCGGAGCCGCCGCCGCCGGGGCGCGTGGTGTCGTAGGCCACGCCCAGCGGTTTCAGCACCTCGGCGATCTGTGCGATTGCACCCCGCGCCTGCGGCTTCACGCTGGCGCTCATGCGGTACACCTTGTCGGCGCCGAGGTCGGATTCGGTGCCGAGCTGGAACTTCGCCACTTCCGCCGCGTGCTTGTCGGCATAGGCGCGGCCGCCCCACAGGCCCATCTCCTCGTTCGCGAAGGCGATCACGCGGATCGTGCGGTCGGGACGCCGCGGCAGGTCGTGGATCAACCTGGCGGCGGCCATCGCGATGGCCACGCCGGCGCCGTCGTCGATCGCGCCGGTGCCCGGGTCCCAGGAATCCAGGTGCCCGCCGATGGCGACGACCTGGTCCGGGTGCTTGCGGCCGGTGATCTCGCCGATCACGTTGGCGCCGGTGTATTCGCCGACGATGCCGCAATCGAGGTCGAGCTTCACCATCACCGGCCTGCCGTAGGCCAGCACGCGTTCGAGCTGGTCGGCGTCGGGGTTGGACAGCGCGGCTGCGGGGATGGCCTTGGCCGGATCGCGGAAACCGGTGACGCCGGTATGGGCGATGCGCTGGTGCGCGTCGGTGCCGGCGGAGCGCAAGAGGTAGCCGGCGGCGCCCTTCCGGGCGGCGATCACCGGGCCGGCCACGCGCACCGCCGAGCCGGTGCCGTAGTCGCGGCCGTCCCGGTGGCGCTGCATGCGGTAACCCACGTAGACGATCTTGCCCTTGATGGTCGCCGGGTCCGCGGCCTTCAGCGCGGCCAGGCTGTCGAAGCCCACCACTTGCGCAGTGAGGCCGCCCTTCGGGGTGGCCGGCGAATAGCCCAGCGCGGTGAGCACGAGACGCTGCGGGAACGGCGCCACGATGGCGCCGCTCTCGTGGCGGCGCTCCCACAGCGGGTAGCTCACCGGCTCGGTGTAAACCTTGTCGAAACCCAGTGCCTTGAATTTCGCCACCGCCCAGTCGCGGGCGCGCTGGTCGCTGGGGCTGCCGGCCAGGCGCGGGCCGACCTCGGTGGTCAGCGACTTCACCAGCTGCCAGGCGGTGTCGTCGTGCAGCGCCTTGTCGCGCAGCTGTTTGGCCGTCTTTACGGCCGCGGCGGGAACGACGGTGTCGGCGCTGGCGGGGCCGCCGGCCAGCAGCAGGCCGGCGACGAGAATGGCGAGGGCGGGGCGGCGCATGCGTGACTCCTTGCGATGGAGCCGCGATTATCGCGCCGATGCGGTATCCCGCTCGGGCCGGAAGTCACGGCGTGCGGGGCGCGGAGCGGCCTGGGGCCGCCCCGCGGACCGGCGTCACTGCCTGTTCTTCAGCAGGTCGCGGATCTCGGTGAGCAGGGCCACGTCGGCCGGCGGCGCGGCGGGTGCCTCTTCCTGCTTCTTCTGCAGCCGGTTCATCAGCCTGATCACCATGAAGATCGCGAACGCGATGATGATGAAGGTGAGGATGGTGTTGATGAAACTGCCGTAGTTGATCGCCACCTCGGCGATCTTGTGCTTGGGGTCGCTGTCGTCGGCGGGCTTGAGCACCCACTTCATCGCGGAGAAGTCGATGCCGCCGGTGAGCACGCCGATCGGCGGCATGATGACGTCGCTGACCAGCGAGCTGACGATCTTGCCGAACGCACCGCCGATCACGATACCGACGGCCATGTCCATCACGTTGCCGCGCATGGCGAATGCCTTGAACTCCTGCAGCATGCTCATTGGTGCTACTCCCCGATTGGTACGCCGGATGGCAGGCGGACTCTAGCGCAGCACGTGCCGTCGCGGCATGAAGGGCGCAGCGCGAACCCGCGACCGGTTCAGGCGATCCGCCCGTCCAGTTCGGCGTATCCGGCCAGCGCAGCGTGGAAGCGGTCGCCGCGCGAGAGCGCAGCCACGCCGGCCGGCGTGCCGGTGAATACGAGGTCGCCGGGCTTGAGCTCGAACAGCGCGGAGAGCGCGGCGAGGATATGCGGCACGTCGTGGATCATCTCGCCCAGCCGTGCCTGTTGGCGCAACGCGCCGTTCACGCTGAGGCGCAGCTCGGTGTCCGGGCCGGGCAGCGCGCCGTCCAGCCTGCGCAGCGCCGACACCGGCGCGGAATGGTCGAACGCCTTGGCGACGTCCCAGGGGTGGCCCTTGGCCTTGGCCTGCGCCTGCAGGTCGCGGCGGGTGAGGTCCAGCCCCACGCCCACGCCCCACACCAGCGATGCGGCGTGCTCCACGGGCACGTCTCGGCCGCCCGCGCCCAGAGCCAACACCATCTCGACTTCGTGATGCAGCTCGTTGGTTGCGGAGGGGTAGGGCACGTCGGCGTCGTCGGCCACCACCGCGTCGGCCGGCTTGCAGAAGAACATCGGCCGACCGGGTTCCACCGTAGCGCCCATTTCCTTCGCGTGCTCGGCGTAGTTGCGGCCAATGCAGAAGATGCGCCGAACCGGGAAGCGCAGCGCGCTGCCCTGGACCGGCAGGCTGGGGACGGCGGGCGGGGCGATGGCGTAGTCCATGCCCGCGAGTTTAGCGGCTGGCCGCCGCCCGGTGCGGATGCGGGCGGAACAGGATGTCGAACAGCGGCGTCCAGGTCTTGCCGCCATCACGCGACTGCAGCGCCGTCTCGCGCACGCCGTCGCCCTGCGGCGTCCAGCTCACCCGCTGCAGCTGGGGGCCCTGCGCGTCGCGGCTGGCGCCGGTCAGCACGATGGCCTGGCCGTGCCGGCCGCCCTCGGCCACCAGCAGCTCGCCCTCGTTGGTCACCCAGCTCTGGTGCCACACGTGGCGGGTGGCGTCGTAGATGGTGAAGCTCTCGCCGGTGTAGCCGTCGGTGCGCCGGTACACCTCGTGCAGCACGCAGTCGCCGAGGATGGCCGTGACGCGGTTGCGCGCCACCGACGGCGCGCCGGGCGGCACCTTGCCCGCGGTGTCCACGCGGTAGGTGTCCCAGTCGCCCAGCCAGAAGTCGAACTGCCGGTAGGCGGGCGCGGTGCAATGCCCGGCTGGCGGCGCGGCGGCGAGCGCAGGTGCTGCGGGGGTGGCGAACCCGAGGGCGGCGACGAGGAAGGCGAGATGCAGACGGTTCGGCACGGGCGGCTCCGCGGACATGAGAGGTGGGGTGCACACCAGCGTGCAGGTTCCCCGAGGGTTGTTCAATATCCCGCATTGCCCCGCGTGGCCGTCCTGCGCCCGCAAGAGCCGGCCCCGACCAGCCAGGCGCTGTGCCGCATCCCGGCGGAGAATTCCGCCTGGGCCGAAACATCGATTCCGGCAGGCCTGCTTCCGGCAGCCGCCGAAAGATCCGCGGGGGCGACGTCGATCTTCGACGGCTCCGTTCGTCGCTCCAGCTGAGGCCGGGTGGAATGTTCCGGCCGGGAGGCGGACGATGCGGGTAGTGGTGACAGGGAAGGCGGGCTCGATGCCGGGCGCCGGGGATGTCGGTGGCCGAACCGCGCGAAGCGCAGCGGCGCCCGAACCGGCCGTGTGCGGCCGGCTCGTCCGCCCGTGGCTTTGGCCGACCGGGTGGCGTGGCCCATTCGGCCGGCACGGGCCGGGCCATCGCCGCCGATTGCGCAGGCGGGATGACATCTGTCATCGTCGATGGCTGATAACCGCCCGTGGCCGCGATGGCGCGGGGGTCTTTACAGTGTTGCGCACCGCGGAGTCATGGAGATGACGGTGAGTCAGGCCGAGTTGCTGAAGGAACTGCGCATCGAGAAGCACCAGCGCGACGACCACCGCCGGGATCCGGCGCGCTGGCCATGGATCGTGCTGGCGATCGTGCTGCTGCTCGCGCTGGTCGGTGCCGGCGCGTGGTGGGCGGTGGGCCACCGCGCCATCGCGGTGCAGACCGCCACTGCGGTCTCGCCCGCATCCGACCCGGGCGCCGGCGCGGTGCTGCAGGCCACCGGCTACGTCACCGCGCGGCGGCAGGCCACGGTATCGGCACAGATCACCGGCACGCTCACCGCGGTGCTGATCGAGGAAGGCGACCACGTGAAGCAGGGCCAGGTGCTGGCGAGGCTGGACGACAGCGCGTACAAGGCGGCGCTGGACGCGGCCAAGGCGCAGGCCGCCGCCGCGCATGCGCTGGTGGCGCAGTACCGGGCGCAGCTGGCGCAGAACGAGCGCGACGCCAGGCGCCAGCAGGAACTGGCCGCACAGGGGCTGGTGCCGAAGCAGGCCGCCGAACAGGCGCGCACGCTGGCCGACAGCACGCGTGCCCAGCTCGCCGCGCAGCGGAAGCAGGTGGCTGCCGCGGATGCCCAGGTCGAGCAGGCCCAGGTGAATTTCGACTACTGCGTGGTGCGCGCGCCGTTCGACGGTGTCATCACCACCAAGGATGCCCAGGTGGGCGAGATCGTCTCGCCGTTCTCCGCCGGCGGCGGCTTCACCCGCACCGGCATCGGCACCATCGTCGACATGGATTCGCTGGAAGTGGACGTGGACGTCAACGAGGCCTACATCGGCCGCGTGAAGCCGGACATGCCCGCCGAGGCCGTGCTCGATGCCTACCCGGACTGGAAGATCCCCGCCCACGTGATTGCCATCGTGCCCGCCGCCGACCGCGGCAAGGCCACGGTGAAGGTGCGCGTGGCGCTGGAGCGCAAGGACGCGCGCATCGTGCCCGACATGGGCGTGCGGGTGTCTTTCCTCGAACAGAAGTCGACGGACGTGGCGCAGGCGCCGAAGGGCGTGCTGGTGCCGGCGAAGGCGATCGCGCAGCGCGACGGCCGCAGCGTGGTGTTCGTGGTCGCCGGCGGCAAGGCGCAGCTGCGCGCGGTGCAGCCGGCGGCGCAGCGCTACGGCGACATGAAACTGATCCCGGACGCGCTGCAGGCGGGCGACGCGGTGGTGCTGTCGCCGCCGGCCGCACTGCGCGACGGTGCGGACGTGAAGACGGAAAAGACCTCCCCCTGATGGCCGTGCCCGCACGGGCGGGCACGGCTCCAACATCCGGCCAACATCCATCGGAGCAACGCCATGGACACACTGATCGAGATCCGCGACCTCTCCAAGGTCTACGAGCGCGGCAAGCAGAAGGTCGAGGTGCTGCACCACATCAACCTCGACATCGCCGAGGGCGACTTCCTCGCGCTGATGGGGCCGTCCGGCTCGGGCAAGACCACCCTGCTCAACCTGATCGGCGGCCTCGATTCGCCCAGCGCCGGCAGCATCAGCGTGGCCGGCTCGCGCATCGACCAGCTCGGCGGCGGCGCGCTGGCGAAGTGGCGCGCGTCCAACGTGGGCTTCGTGTTCCAGTTCTACAACCTGATGCCGATGCTCTCCGCGCAGAAGAACGTGGAGCTGCCGCTGCTGCTCACCAGGCTTTCCGGTGCACAGCGCAAGAAGAACGCGGCCATCGCTCTGCAGCTGGTGGGCCTGGCGGAGCGCGCCTCGCACAAGCCCAGCGAGCTGTCCGGCGGTCAGCAGCAGCGCGTGGCGATCGCCCGCGCGATCGTCTCCGACCCCACCCTGCTGGTCTGCGACGAGCCCACCGGCGACCTCGACCGCCAAAGCGCCGAGGAGGTGCTCGGCCTGCTGCGCACGCTCAACCGCGAGCACGGCAAGACCATCGTGATGGTCACCCACGACCCCAAGGCCGCCGAATACGCGAACCACACCCTGCATCTGGACAAGGGCACCCTCGTCGAACAAGTGACGGCTTGAGGACGACGCCATGAAATACTTCCATCTGATCTGGGCCGCGCTGTTCCGGCGCAAGACCCGTACCATCCTCACCCTGGTGTCGATCGTCGCGGCCTTCCTGTTGTTCGGCATGCTCAATGGCGTGCGCACCAGCTTCGCCAACGCGGGCAAGAGCGCGGCGGGCGCCGAGCGCCTGCAGACTGGCTCGAAGCTGTCGTTCATCCAGCCCCTGCCGTCGGCGCTCGAGGCGAAGATCGCGGCCGTGCCCGGCGTGAAGGGCGTGGCCTACGCCAACTGGTTCGGCGGTGCCTACCAGGATCCGCACAACCAGATCTTCACCTTCGCGGTCAGTCCGAACTACATCGACATGTACCCGGAGATCGTCGTCTCGCCCGAGGAACGCAAGGCGTTCGACAGCACCCGCACCGGCGTGCTGGTCGGTGACGTGCTGGCGAAGAAATACCACTGGAAGGTCGGCGACAAGATCCCGCTGATGTCGAACATCTTCCCGAACCGCGACGGCAGCAAGAACTGGACCTTCGACATCAGCGGCATCATGCACGCCAAGAACCCCGATCACGGCGAGTTCCTGCAGGGCGGCATCCTGATGCACTGGAAGTACTTCGACGAGTCGAATCCCTACAACCGGGGGCAGGTGGGCTGGTACGTCAGCCACGTCGCCGATCCCGCGCAGGCCGACCAGGTGGCGAAGGCGATCGACGCGCTTTCGGCCAATTCCGACCACGAGACCAAGACGCAGACCGAGCAGGCCGCGATGGCGTCGTGGATCAAGCAGATGGCGAACGTCGGCCTGATCGTGTTCTCGATCATGGGTGCGGTGTTCTTCACCCTGCTGTTCCTGACCGGCAACACCATGGCGCAGGCAGTGCGCGAACGCACCACGGAGCTGGGGGTGCTGAAGACCATCGGCTTTTCCAGCGCCAGCGTGCTGGCGATCGTGCTGGCCGAATCGGTGTTGCTGGTGCTGATCGGCGGCGTGCTGGGGCTCGGGCTGGCGGCCGTGCTGGGACCGATCGTTAGCGCCGGCAGTGGCGGCGTCATCAACATGCCACCGGTGGGCGCGGGCAGCTGGTCGCTTGGCGTGGGCCTGATGATCGCCATCGGCCTGCTGGTGGGAGCGCTGCCCGCGTTGCGGGCGATGCGCCTGAACATCGTCGACGCGCTGGCCGGCCGCTGAGGAGCATCCGTCATGAACAAGTTGAAATCCTTCCTGCGTGGCCTCGGCCTGTGCCTGATCGTCGCCGTCGGGGTCGCCGCCTGGACCGTCCTGCCATGGCCGGCGCTGCTGCTGGTCGCGGTGCTGTTCGCGCTCTGGATGGCGCTGCTGCGCACCGGCCGGCAGGCGAGCTCGGTCACCGGCGTCGGCATCAGCACCTTGCCGCGGCGCCTCGGTGCCTCGTCCGTGGTGGTCATCGGCATTGCCGGCGTGGTCGCGGTGCTGGTGTCGCTGCTGGCGATGGGAGTCGGCTACCAGCAGACGCTGAGCATGAGCGGCAGCGCCGACACCGCCGTCGTGCTGCGCGGCGGTTCGGACTCCGAAGTGTCCTCCGTGCTCGACAATGCGAGCACCACGGTGATCGCGCAGGCGCCGGGCATCGCCCGCGACGCCAGCGGCAAGCCGATCGCCTCGCCCGAGCTGGTGGTGGCGGCGAACCTGCCGCTCAACGACGGCAGCGGCGACGAGGGCAGCGTGCAGATGCGTGGCGTCGGCGACGAGGCCTGGGCGGTGCGTCCGGACGTGAAGATCATTGCCGGACGCAAGTTCAAGCCAGGGTTGCGCGAGCTGGTGGTAGGCAAGGGTGCGCAGCATGAGTTCGCCGGGCTGACGCCGGGCCATGAGATCAAGCTGGGCAGCCAGACCTGGACCGTGGTTGGCGTGTTCGAGTCGAACGGTGCGATGGACTCGGAACTCTGGGGCGACGCGAATGTGGTCGCCGACACCTACCGCCGCGGCAGCAGCCGCACCTCGGTGTTCGTGCGCCTGACCGATGCCGCCGCCTTCGGCACGTTCAAGGCGGCCCTCGCCAGCGACCCGCGCCTGCAGGTGGATGCCACCACGACGCTGGACTATTTTCGCAAGCAGTCCGAGGGAGTCACCAAGGCGATCACCATCATCGGCATCGTGGTCGGCGTGATCATGGCCATCGGCGCGGTATTCGGCGCACTCAACACCATGTTCGCCACTGTCGCGACGCGGGCACGGGAGATCGCCACACTGCGCGCCATCGGCTTCCGAGGCCTGCCGGTGGTGGTGGCGGTGATGCTGGAGACGATGTTGCTGGCGCTGCTCGGTGGCATCATCGGCGGCTTGCTGGCGTGGCTGGTCTTCAACGGCTACAGCGCATCGACCCTGGCGCAGGGCACGGTGGGTACGCTCAGCTTCAAGCTGGCCGTGACGCCCGCGCTGCTGTGGACCGGGCTGAAGTGGGCGCTCGCCATCGGCTTCGTCGGCGGCCTGTTCCCCGCCGTGCGCGCCGCGCGCCTGCCGGTGACCACGGCGCTGCGCGAACTGTGAGCCTGCGTCATCCGTGGGAGCGCACGCTGTGCGCTCCTACGGCATCACCGGCGGCACGTAGCTCAGGGTGAGCCCCAGCAGCCACAGCAGTCCAAGTACCAGCGGCACGTGCACCACGAGCTGCATGAAGGTGTAGCCCACCACGTCGCGCGCCTTCAGGCCCAGCACGCCGAGCAGGGGCAGCATCCAGAACGGGTTGATCAGGTTCGGCAGCGCCTCGGCGGCGTTGTACACCTGCACCGCCCAGCCGAGGTGCACGTGCAGGTCGTTCGCGGCCTGCATCACGTAGGGCGCCTCCACCAGCCACTTGCCGCCGCCGGAGGGCACGAAGAAGCCGAGGATGGCGGAATACGCGCCCATCACCGCGGGGAAGCTGTCGGTGCTCGCCACGTGCACGAACAGCTGCGACAGCCGGTGCGCCAGCGTGACGCCGCCCGCGCCCTGCGCGTGCGTGAGCAGGGCGGCGATGCCACCGTACAGCGGAAACTGGATCAGCACGCCGGCCGTGCTCGGCACCGAGCGCGCCACCGCGTCCAGGAAGCTGCGCGGACGCCAGTGCAGCAGCAGGCCCACGGTGAGGAACAGGAAGTTGTAGGTGTTGAGGTTCGCGATCGCGGTCACCGCATTCTTGGTGGCGAACTCGTGGCCCAGCCAGCCCAGTCCCAGCAGGCCGATCAGCACGGAGAGCAGCGGGTTGTACTCCAGCCATTCGCCGGGACGCGTGCGCGGCGGCAGCTCCGGCACGGCGGCGGTTTCGGTCACGCCGAAATCGCGCGCGGTGCGTGCGTTGCGCTCCGACGGCGCGGTGAACCAGCACACCAGCAGCGAGGCAGCGATCAGGCAGGCGGTGAGCGCGAAGGACTGCCACAGGAAGATCGTGCTGGTGAACGGCAGCACGCCGGTGATCGCGAGCAGGCCGGGCGGCATGCTGGCCGGGTTCGCCTGCAGCTGCGCGGCCGACGAGGACAGGCCCATCGCCCACACCGCGCCGAGGCCGAGGTAGGCTGCCGCGCCCGCCGCGCGGTAGTCCATGCGCAGCTCCTCGCGTTGCGCCAGCGCGCGCACCAGCAGGCCGCCGAATACCAGCGAGAAGCCCCACGACAGCAGCGAGGCCAGCATGCTCACCAGCGCCACGTAGCAGATCGCGCCGCGCCCGCTCTTCGGCACCCGCGCCAGCAGGCCGATGAAACGCGCGACGATCGGCGCGGTGGCCACCACGTAACCACCGATCACCACGAAGGCCATCTGCATGGTGAACGGGATCAGGCTCCAGAAGCCGTCGCCGAACGCGTTGACGGTGGCCACGGGCGTCGCGCCGAAGGCCAGCACGGCGATCGCCACGATCACCACGCCCAGTGCCGCGAACACCCAGGCATCGGGAAACCAGCGCTCCGACCAGGCTGCGCTGCGCAGCGCCAGGCGCGCCATCAGGCCTTCGTTCGTGCTGTTCATGCCCCTGGCTCCTACCATGCGATGCCGCGGGCATGGTGGCGCGCGGCGTGCGCGCGGGGCAAGCCGACGATGGTCGAGGCGCCGCGCCTATGCCCGCTTCTGGCGCGCCAGCGTGATCGCCGCCACGCCGAGCAGGATCACCGCCATGCCCGCGAGTTCGAACGGCCCGATGTATTCGCCCGCCAGCAGCATGCCGAACAGCACCGCCACCGGCGGGTTCACGTAGGCATAGCTGGTGGCGAGCACCGGGCGCGCGTGCTTGAGCACGTACAGGTAGGCGCTGAAGCCGATCAACGAGCCGACCACCACCAGGTAGGCCAGAGCCAGGTTGGCGTGCAGCGCGGGGTGCGCGGGCAGCCGCTCGCCGCCGGCGAGACCCATCAGCAGCAGCGCCACGCTGCCGCACAGCATCTGCGCGGCGGTGTTCATCGGGCCGGCCGGCATGTCCTGCTGCTTGCTCCACACCGAGCCGAAGGCCCACGCGGCGGCGGCCAGCAGCAGCGCCAGCGCGGCGATGCGCGAGCCGGAGAGGTCGCTGCCGAGGTTGAGCACGACCACGCCCGCGAAGCCGATCAGCAGGCCCAGCGTCTCGCGCCGGTTCGGCCGGTGCCCGTACCAGCTGCCGAACAGTGCGGCGAACAGCGGCATGCTGGCCACCGCCACGGCGGCGACGCCCGAGCTCACGCGTTCCTCGGCGAAGCACACCAGGCCGTTGCCGAGGCCGAGCAGCAGCGTGCCGACGACGGCCGCGTTGCGCCACTGCCGCGGGGTAGGCGCTGCCACGCCGCGCAGGCGCAGGTAGCCGAACAGCAGCACGCCGGCGATCAGGAAGCGCACGCCGGCGAGCAGGAAGGGCGGCCAGCTCTCCAGCGCGAAGCGGATTCCGAGATAGGTCGAGCCCCAGATCACGTACAGCGCCAGCAGGCCCAGCGGCACCAGCAGGCGGGAGCGATCGGCAGCGGCGTTCGTCGCGCCGTTGGCGGTGAGGGCGGTGGCGTCATTCATGGCGGGAACTCGGCAGGAGTGCGTGGCGCGCGGCGCAGTCTACAGGCAACGGGGGAGCCGCCCGCGGCCTGCAGCTGCGCCCGCGCGCCGCCGCGGGGAAATGGCGGCAGCATGCATGATGGCGGTGGCCTGGGCGGTGCGGTAGCGAGGCTTGCGCAAGGCAGGCTTGAGGCGGTGTCAAGGCGACGGCGCCGCAGGAGCACGCCCCGTGCGCTCCTGCCAGTCGCCTCCTAGCGTTTCGCGTGGCGCCGCTCCCGCGCCAGCAAGTCCCGCTTGCGCTGCACGCCCCAGCGCCAGCCGCCGGGCGTGCCGTCCTCGCGCACCACGCGGTGGCAGGGCACGATCAGGGCGAGCCGGTTGCTGCCGCAGGCGTTGCCCACCGCGCGTGCGGCCTTCGGCGCGCCGATCGCGGCGGCCAGTTCGCCGTAGCTGCGCGTCTCGCCGGCAGGAATGCGGGTGAGCGCGTTCCACACCCGCCACTGGAACGCGGTGGCGGCCACGTCCAGCGGCGGCAGCGCGGGCGCGGCGGCCTCGCTCCAGCCCAGCTCGCTGGCGATGCGGGCGATCACCGCGTCCAGCCATTCCTCGCGCCCGGCGTCCACGCGTTCGCGCGCGGCCTGCGGGAATTCGGCAGCCAGGCGCGTTTCCAGTTCGGCGTCGCTCGCGCCCAGGGTCACCGCGCAGATGCCGCGCGCGGTGGCGGCCACCAGCAGCCGGCCCAGCGGCGTCGCGGTGGTGGTGTAGCGGATGCTGGCGCCCGCGCCGCCGGCGCGGTAGCTGGCCGGTGTCATGCCGAGCAGGCGGTCGCTGTGCTCGTAGACGCGGCTGCCGGAGCCGAAGCCGGCCTCGTACACCGCATCGGTCACCGCCGCGCCGTCGCGCAGCGCCGCCTTCAACTGGCCGAAGCGGCGGGCGCGGTGGTATTCGGCCGGGCTCATGCCGTAGCGGCGGCGGAACGCGCGCTGCAGGTGGCCGGGACTCAGTTGCGCGAACCGCGCCAGCGCGGTCAGCGTGGGTGCTTCGTCGGCGCCTTCGATGCAGGCGCGCACGCGTTCGAGGGTGTCGGCGATGGGGGCGGGGTGGGCGTTCATGGCGTCATCCGGTGCTGCGTGCCGCCATGGTGTGCCGGGGCGGCGCAGGGCGCCATCCGGATCGTGCGCGAAGCACTGCTCAGTGCGTGACCGGCCCCCGGCGGATCACCACGAATTCGCCTTCCAGCACGTCCGCCGCCGGCCTGGCCGGCTTCGTCGCGGGGGCGATCGGCGCGCGGACCTGCTTCCATTGCCGCCATGCCAGCAGCAGGCCGCCGCCGACCAGCAGCACGCCGGCCACGGCCAGCCCGAACACCAGCAGTACGCCCAGCATCGCCACGCCGAGCAGCAGCGACAGGGCGCGCACCAGCGGATGGCGGGAACGGCGGGGAGAAGGCAGATGGAAGAGCATGGCGTTAAAAATCCGTATGCTAAAATCAAGGACTTGCGAGTGACACGATGAGGCCATCCGGCCTGCGAGACAAGTGCCGATGGATACCCCTTCCCCCGCTTCCATGCTGTGCCGGCTGGACGAGATCCCCGACGGTGGCGCCACCGCGGTCGAGAACGTCGCTGCGCTCGACGGCGAAAGCGTGATCGTCGATCGCCATGGCGACGCCGTGCGCGCCTGGCTCAACGTCTGCCCGCACGCCGGCCGTCGGCTGGACTATGCGCCGGGTCGCTTCCTGCTCAAGGACGAACTGGTGATCTGCGCCGTGCACGGCGCCAGCTTCGACCGCCGCGATGGCGTCTGCGTGGCCGGCCCCTGCCGCGGCGAACACCTGCGCGCGCTGGCGGTGGAAGTGCGCGGCGACGAGGTGTGGCTGGTTTTTTGCGATCGTCCTTGATCGCAGAGTGAAACGGGCGGCCATCCTTGGCCGCACTCTTCAATTCAGCGGAACAGCAGGTTGATCGAGACCAGCGTGACCACCAGCATCGCCAGCGTCAGCGGCGCGCCCACGCGCAGGAAATCCTTGCCCTTGTAGCCGCCCGGGCCGGTGACCATCATCAGCGCCGGGTGGCCGGAGCTGAGCAGGAAGGTGTTGGACGAGGACACCGCCACGATCATCGCGTAGGCGGACGGGTTGCCTCCGGTGGCCACCGCCACCGAGATGGCAATCGGCACCATCATCACGGTGGCGCCCACGTTGGACATCACCTGCGAGAACAGCAGGGTGAGTATCGCCAGCGTGGCCTGCAGCAGCCAGGTCGATGCGTGGCCGAGGTAGTGCAGCACGTACTGCGCCAGCCACGCGGCGGTGCCGGTGGCGTCCATCGACCAGCCCAGCGGGATCAGGCAGGCAGTGACGAAGATGGTCTTCCAGTTGACCGCCTTGTAGGCCTCGTCCATGTTCAGCACGCCCGACAGCAGCATGCCGACGGCGCCGCACATCATCGCCACCGAGAGGTCGAGGTTGGTGAACAGTGCGAGGCACTTCGCCAGCACGAAGAAGCCCACCGCCTGCCAGATCTTGCCGGGGCGCTGCTCCTCCTTCGGGATGTCGGTGACCACCACCAGGTCGCGGTCCTCCGACGCCAGCGAGAGGTCGCGCCAGTTGCTGTGCACCACCACGGTGTCGCCTGCGCGCAGCGTCACCGCGCGCACGTCGTCGCGCAGCACCTGGTCGCCGCGGTTCACCGCCAGCACCGAGATGCCGAAGCGCTTGCGCAGGCGCAGCTCGCCCACGGTGTGCTTGATGAAGCGCGACACCGGCGGGATCACCACCTCGGAGATGCCCGCCCGGCTGGGGTTGAACAGCTCGGCCAGCTGGCGCATGCGGGCGGAGAGCCGGCACAGCTGGTTGTTGGCGAAGCGGTTGAGCTGCTCGCGCGGACCCAGCACGCCCAGCACCGAGCCCACCCAGATCACGTGGTCGGCCGGCGGCGCCATGCGCGCCTCATTGCCGCTCCTGATCGCCAGGATCAGCGGCGCGTCGTGCAGCTGCTCGGCCTCGCCGATGCTCATGCCCACCAGCGGGCTCTCGGCGGTGACGGTGAGCTCGGCGGTCTCGCCCACGATGCCGTAGGTGTCGGCGAAGTAGCTCTCGGTGCGGCCGGGCGTCACCTTCAGCCGCTCGTCCTCGTGGCCGGGCAGCAGCTTGCGGCCGAAAAAGTAGAAATAGCCGATGCCGACCGCGGCCAGCGCGAGGCCGGCCGGGGTCACGCTGAACAGGCCGAACTTCGGGATCGTGTGCGCGCCGGGCAGCAGGTTCGCGTTCGCGCTGGCGATCAGGTCGTTCAGCACGATCAGCGGCGAGTTCGCGATCAGCGTGGTGTTGGTGGCGGTGAGGATGCAGAACGCCATCGGCAGCAGCAGCCGCGAGATCGGCACGCCGGTGCGTGCGGACAGGCGGCTCGACACCGGGATCATCAGCGCGGCCAGCGCCTGGCTGGGGATCACCGCGGAGAACAGGCTGGCCATGATGTTGATGACCAGGCCGAGGCGCGACTCCATGCCCTTGGCCAGGCGCATCACCATGTGCGCGGTGAGGTTGAGCACGCCGGCGCGGTCCAGCCCTTCGCCCATGATCATGATCGCGATGATCGCGATCACCGCGTTGCCGGCGAAGCCGTTGAACACGCGGTCGGAGGGGATCACCCCGGTGAGGCCGATCACCACCACCACCAGCAGCGCCACCATGTCGGCGCGGACCCACTCCAGCACCAGCATCAGCATGGTGAAGCCCACCAGCCCGAGCACCAGGATCATTTCGGGGGTGAGCGTGAGCGGCACTAGCGCGTTTCCCGGCAGGGCGTCGGATGCGGGTGGATATGGAGTGGCAGTGGCGAATTCACGCTGCGGCGCTCGTCCCTGGCAGGTTCGCGCAAGTATAAGCGGCGCGACGCAAGGGCTGGTGAACCAAGGGACACGCCGTTGCCGCTTTTTCCTCTCCCGTTGGGGCGCGCGGGGGGCGGCCATGGATGGCCGCAGCACTGAGGAGCGAGGAGGGCGCAGGGTGAGGGGCGGGGCTTGCGAAGTTGGATATTTGGAGCGAGGACCTGCGCAACGTAGCCCCCTCACCCCAACCCTCTCCCCGAAGGGGCGAGGGGGCGAACGAAACGCCGCCCGGGGGCGGCGTTGCTTTCATTTCATCGGAGCGGGCGATGCTTTTACTTCATCGAATACAGCAGGTCCCACACCCCATGCCCCAGTTTCAGCCCGCGCCGCTCGAAGTGGGTCTCGATGCGCCATGCCGGTTTCTCGGCGTACTGGCCGGGCGCGACGGCGTTGCGCCAGTCGGGCGCCGCTTCCATGGTGGCCAGCATGTGCTCGGCGTAGGGCTGCCAGTCGGTGGCGAGGTGCAGCAGGCCACCGGGCGCCATGCGCGAGGCGAGCAGCGCGACGAACCCGGGCTGGATGATGCGGCGCTTGTTGTGGCGCTTCTTGTGCCAGGGGTCGGGGAACCAGATGCGCGCCTCGGCCAGCGTGCCCGGGGCGATCTCGTGCTCCAGCACCTCCACCGCGTCGTGCCTGTAGAGGCGCACGTTGCGTGCGTCGCGCGCGGCCAGCGCGTTCATCAGCCGGCCTACGCCGGGGCCGTGCACCTCGACGCCCAGGTAGTCGCGCGCCGGGTCGTGCTCGCTGGCCCAGGCCAGCGCCTCCCCGTTGCCGAAGCCGATCTCCAGCACCAGCGGTGCGCGGCGGCCGAAGCGCGCGGCGAAGTCCTGCGCGGTGCCGCTGTAGTCGATGCCGAAGCGCGCCCAGTGCTCGTCGAAGGCGCGCTGCTGCGCCGGCGTCATGCGGCCTTCGCGCAGCACGAAGCTGTGGATGCGGCGCAGGCGTTCGGGTGGGGCGGGAGTGTCGTGCGTCATGCTGCGAAGCGTAATGGCTCTTCCTGCACGCAGGGAGAGGCGGGAATAGGCGAGGACCGGCGGCGACGTGGTTGTCCCACCCCGACCCTCCGCTGTGCGCGGGGCGGGGCAGCGGATCAGCCGATGGTGCCGTCGACCGGGCTGGACGCCGAGGCGTAGCGCTTGCGCGGGATGCGGCCCGCCTTGAACGCGGCGCGGCCGGCCTGGATCGCCAGCTTCATCGCGTGCGCCATCAGCACCGGGTCCTTCGCGCCGGCGATCGCGGTGTTCATCAGCACGCCGTCGCAGCCCAGCTCCATCGCCACCGCGGCATCGGAGGCCGTGCCCACGCCGGCGTCGACGATGATCGGCACCTTGGCGTTCTCCACGATCTCCAGCAGGTTGTAGCGGTTCTGGATGCCAAGGCCCGAGCCGATCGGCGCGGCCAGCGGCATCACCGCCACGCAGCCGATCTCCTCCAGCTTCTTCGCGAGGATCGGGTCGTCCGAGGTGTACACCATCACGTCGAAGCCGTCGGCCACCAGCGTCTCGGCCGCCTTCAGCGTTTCCACCACGTCGGGGAACAGCGTCTTCTGGTCGCCCAGCACTTCCAGCTTCACCAGCTTGTGGCCGTCCAGCAGCTCGCGCGCCAGCCTGCAGGTGCGCACCGCGTCCGCCGCGTTGTAGCAGCCGGCGGTGTTCGGCAACAGGGTGAATTCGC
This sequence comes from Rhodanobacter aciditrophus, assembly GCF_050026795.1. NCBI lineage: Bacteria > Pseudomonadati > Pseudomonadota > Gammaproteobacteria > Lysobacterales > Rhodanobacteraceae > Rhodanobacter > Rhodanobacter aciditrophus. The sequence goes on along the minus strand of NZ_JALBWP010000008.1, from coordinate 100,501 downwards.
CGGGCGGCAGCGCGTCGAGCAGGCTGGGCGCATTCGCGTCCTGGCCGATGTTCACGCGGCGGATCGCCACGGTGACGATCTCGGCGCCGGCGGCTTGCGAGGCGGCGCGCGTCTCGTCGAAATCCTTGTACTTGCCGGTGCCGGTGAGCAGGCGCGAGGCATAGCTGGTGCCGGCGATGACCAGCGGATCGGTGACGTCGAGGGTCTTGAGGTTCATGGGGAAGGCCTTGCGATGGCGGCGTCCGGCGCGAACGCCGCGGGGAGGCGGGAAGCGGGCGCGCGGGTTCACCCGCCGCCGATGGCGTGGACGATCTCGACGTGGTCGCCTTCGGCGAGCGTGCGGCTGCCGTGCTGGCTGCGCGGCACGATCTCGCGGTTCAGTTCCACGGCCACGCGCTTGCCGCCGTAGCCGGCGGCTTCCAGCAGCCGGGCGACGGTGGTCGAGGGAGCGCAATCGCGCGGCTGGCCGTTGAGCGTGATCTGCATGTGCCCATTGTAGCCGCTGGCGCCGTTGGCGCCGAATCGGGGCGACGGCGCCCCATCCCCGTGCCCATCGGGCGAAGAGGCGTCGTCGCGGTGTTCAATGCCGCTGATCGTCCTTGGGCGGCGGTGGCTTGCGCGCCGGCTCCGCGTGCTGCTGCTGCGACCGTGCGGCGGGAGGATGGGGAGCTGCGTAGCGGGGTTGCGGCTGTTCGTAGCGCGGCTGCGGCTGCTGGTAGCGGGGTTGCAGCTGTTCGTAGCGCGGCCGCGGTTGCTCGTAGCGTGGCTGCGGCTGCTGGTAGCGCGGCTGCGGCTGGTAGGTTGGCCGGGCGTACTCGCGTGGCGGCTCCTGGCGCGGCGGCACGTATCGCGGCGCAGGAGTGCGTTCCACCGCTGCGGGTGCACGCTCGAAGTGCGGCGGTTGCGGCAGCATGCCGGCTGGGCGTCCACCGGCTTGCGGCTGCGCCTGCCGTGGGCCGGCGATGCGGTTCACGTCAGGCCGTGGCGCCTGCCGCGATTCGGCGGGCTGCACGGGATGGACCGGTTCGACCGCAGGCAGGGTGCGTCTGTCCGGGCGCGGATGGGCGAAGCGGGCCGAGGGCAGCGCACCTGGCTGTACCGGCGCCGCTTCCATTCGGCGCACGTTCGGCAGGCCGGCGGGTGCGGCATCCGGGCCGGACCGCATGCGCAGCGGTGCCGGAGGGGGACGGTTCGCCCCGGGTTTTGCCGTGGCGACCGGGTATGGCGTGCCGCGGCTGCCGCCCAGCACGCGCACGTTGGCAAACGGAGCGGCCGCGCGCTGCGGCAAACGGCTGGCGGCCGGGGCGAAGTTCGGATGCACCGCAGGCAGCCTGGCCGGCGGCGGCGTGCGCGCCACCACGCTGCGGCGGAAATCCGCCACCGGCAGCGGCCGTGCCTGCCGGTCGCGCGACGACGCCACGTGGCGCGGCTCGGGGCGCACCGCGGTGACGCCGCGGACCAGCACGGGTGCGGCGGCAAGCCGGTGGGGGTCGATGCGCAGCAGGTCGTGCTGCACGCGCCGGCCGCCGGCGAACGCCCGGCCGGGCACCGCGGTGAAGCCGTGCGGCGCGGTGCGGTTCGCGTAGCGAAGGTCGCGCCGCACGCGCCCGTCGCGGTAGTCGTCGTAGCGGGCGTCGATGTGGTTGATGATCGTGGTGCGGTTGTAGGTGTTGTGCACGTAGATGTTGGTGACGTTGACCCGGCGGTAGTAGTCGCGATCGCAGTGGTACCAGGGGTTGTAGATCTCGCCCGGGCCCAGCGGGAACCAGCCCACCGGAGCACCGCCGATCCCGATCGACACGCTCCAGCCGCTGCCGCCCACGAAGGCGACCAGTGCCGGCGCGTATACCGGTCGCGCCACGATCGGCCCCGGAATCCAGCCCCAGGCACCGCCGATGTATGCCCAGCGGCCGTAGTGGTAGGGCGCGAAGCCCCATGGCGAATCGTCCACCCAGGTCCAGCCCCACGGCGCGATGTACGCCCAGTGGCCGTCGCGGTACGGCGCCCAGCCCACCGGCACCCGGCTGGGATACCAGACCGCGCCGTAGTCGGTGCTGCTCCGCCAGCTGCCGTACTGGTCGAGATCCTGGTAGCCGACCACGTCCGTGGACACGTACTGGCGCGATACCGACTGCACGTAGCGGCGGTCGCGCTCGCCACACCAGGCGTCGAAGGCATCCTCGCCGCCGATGTCGCTGACGGTGAGTGCCGCCAGCGAGGCATCGCCGAACTGGTAGCTGCGGCCCTGGAACACATCGTGCTGCGCATTGTTCTCGCCGTACACGGTGGCCTGGCCGCCGAACACGGTGACGCGGGTGCCCTGGCCGCCGTTGTCCACGTCCACGCGGAAGGTGCCGGGGTGGGTCACCACCAGCGCCAGCGTGGGCGTGTCGATCTCGTAGCTCTGGCCCTGGTCCAGGTGGCGCACGCTGAGGTTGAGCGTGCCCCGGGTCAGTTCCACCTGGGCGAGGTTGTCGTTGAGGTTGAGCATGCCGAAGTCGGTGTTGCCGGCCATGCGCAGGCTGGCGCCGCCCAGCTCCAGTTCGGCGCGCGTGCCGTCGCCGGTGGACAGGCGGTCGCCGGTGGTCAGCGGGCGGTTGATGTCGGCGCTGCTCCAGTCCTGCGCGCCGGCAGGCAGGAAGCCGAGGTCGCCGGCGATGTAGGACAGCCTCGCCACGCGATCCGGCGGCGCGCTGTCGTCGGTGGATTGCGCCTGCGCCTGCGCCAGCGCGGCGACGGCGCACAGCAGCAATACGGCCAGCGGCTGCCGGAAGCGGCGCCATGAGGTACGCAGAAAGATGGTCACACGCATCGGAGTCTCCCGGTTGCTGCGCAACGCGAACCGGCACGGCGGATGCCGTGCCGGCCTCAAGCACGCTGCGCGACGTGCATTGACGGCCCGATTATGCGCATGGCGGGGATTAGGGCCGCCTTAGTTTCCGCGGCGGAGGCACTGGCGGTTCAGCCGGCGGATATCCGGCGGCCGGCGACGGTTCATGCGCGAGGGCATGGCCGGTGATTCCCACCGCGCCGTTTCCCGGGTTACCATCCGCGGGCCGATGCGGGTGTAGCTCAATGGTAGAGCTGTAGCTTCCCAAGCTACTGACGAGGGTTCGATTCCCTTCACCCGCTCCATGGCCTTCCCGCAATGGCCTGTCGCACCCATCGCCACCCCAGCGAGCGCGCCGCACCGATGACGGATCCGACCACTCCGAGTCCGCTCGTGCCGGCGCCGCTCGTGCTGGGCTGGCGCGAACGGCTGGCGCTGCCGCAGCTGGGCATCGCCCGGCTCAAGGCCAAGCTCGACACCGGTGCGCGCAGCAGCGCGCTGCACGTGGAGACACTGGACAGCTTCCTGCGCGACGGCGTGGTGTGGTTGCGCTTCACCGTGCGCACCGGGCGCCACGCCGTGGATGCGGTGCGCTGCGAGGCGCCGGCGCTGGATCGGCGCGTGGTCACCGACACCGGCGGCCATCGCACCGAGCGCTGGTTCATCCGCAGCGAGATCCTGCTGGCCGGGCGGCGTTTCCAGGCCGACATCAACCTGACCGACCGGCGGCACATGCTGTTCCCCATGCTGCTCGGCCGCAGCGCCCTCGACGGCCGCTTCGCGGTCGACCCGGCGCGCGCCTATACCCAGCCACGGCTGCCGCTGGCAGTCACGGATCGTCCATGAAGATCGCCATCCTCTCGCGCAACGCGCGGCTGTACTCGACCCAGCGGCTGGTGGACGCGGCGCGCGCCCGCGGCCACGTGGTGCGCGTGCTCGACCCGCTGCGCTGCTATGTGCGCATCGCACCCGGCAGCGTGGCGATCCGCTACAAGGGCAAGCCGGTGCGCGACATCGACGCGGCGATCCCGCGCATCGGCACGCAGAGCACGTTCTACGGCACCGCCGTGCTGCGCCAGCTGGAGATGATGGGCGTGTACACGCCGAACTCCTCCGATGCCGTGCTGCGTGCGCGCGACAAGCTGCGCAGCCTGCAGATCCTCGCCGCGCAGGGCATCGCGATGCCGGTCACCGTGTTCGGCGACAACCCGGACGACACCGAGGACCTGCTCGCGATGCTGGGCGAGCCGCCGCACGTGATCAAGCTCAACGAGGGCAGCCAGGGCACCGGCGTGGTGCTGGCGGAAAAGCGCAGCGCCTCGCAGAGCGTGATCGAGGCCTTCCGCGGCCTGTACGCGAACTTCCTGGTGCAGGAGTTCATCGCCGAGGCGAAGGGTTGTGATCTGCGCTGCTTCGTGGTGGGCGGCAGGGTGGTGGCGGCGATGCAGCGCGAGGCCAGCGCGGGCGATTTCCGCGCCAACCTGCATCGCGGCGGCAGCGCGGTGGCGGTGAAGCTGAGCGCCGCCGAGAAGCGCGTCGCGGTGCAGGCCGCCGCGGCACTGGGACTTGGCATCGCCGGCGTCGACCTGCTGCGCTCCGACCGCGGCCCGCTGGTGCTGGAGGTGAACGCCTCGCCGGGGCTGGAAGGCATCGAGGCGGCCACCGGTGTGGACGTGGCTGGCACGATCGTCGAACTGCTGGAGACGCAGCGGGACGGCGCGCAACGCAGCGTGCGGCGCGGCAAGGCGAACGTGGCATGAATGCCGCGCGGGCGGTTAACCCGGGCGTAACTCCCGAGCTTCTATAAACGATCCCGCTGTCGATTTGCCCGAAGCGTGCCGTGAGGTTCGACGACGGTGGATGGCGGCGGTAACGGGACGAGCCCTGAGCCCGGATGCGGCGGCGACCAGCCGGCACATCCGGGTTTTTTCATGGGTGGTGTCAGGCATTCAGGCCGGAGCCGGTTTGCCGCGGGTTTCGCGGGCCGCGAATGTTAAGCTTGCCGCCAGGGCCGGCCCGTGTCGCCGGCGGCATCGCGGAGCGGCGCATGCGCGTACTGGTGATCGAAGACAACAGCGATATCGCGACCAACATCGGCGACTATCTGGAAGATCGGGGCCATGTGGTGGATTTCGCCGGCGACGGCGTCACCGGCCTGCATCTGGCGGTGGTGCACGACTTCGACGTGATCGTGCTCGATCTCACCCTGCCTGGGATGGATGGCCTGGAAGTCGCGCGCAAGCTGCGCCACGAGGCGCACAAGCAGACGCCGATCCTCATGCTCACCGCGCGCGACGCGCTGGAGCAGAAGCTCACCGGCTTCGAGTCCGGCGCCGACGACTACATGACCAAGCCGTTCGCGCTGCAGGAACTGTCCGCGCGGCTGGAGGTGCTGGCCCGCCGCGGCAAGGGTCCGCAGAGCCGCGTGCTCAAGGTGGCCGACCTCACCTACAACCTCGACACGCTCACCGTGAGCCGCGCGGGCAAGGCCATCCAGCTCAACCCGATCGGCCTCAAGCTGCTGCAGGCGCTGATGGAAGCCAGTCCCTCGGTGGTGACGCGGCAGGACCTGGAGCAGAAGGTGTGGGGCGAGGAGCTGCCCGATTCCGATTCGCTGCGCGTGCACATCCACGGCCTGCGCGCGGCGATCGACAAGCCCTTCGACAAGCCGCTGATCCACACGCGGCACGGTATCGGCTACAGGATGGTCGAGCCGGATGCAGTCCAGGCGTAAGCTCCGGTTCCGTCTCGTCCTCTCCTTCGCGCTGTTCGGTTTCGGCCTCAGCGTGCTGTTTGCCGCGGCCTCGCTGTACGTGCGCGCCAAGGTCGAGGAGCAACTGGTGGTGTCGGCGCTGCAGCACGATGTCGACCAGGCGGTCGACAAGGTGATCGCACACCCGGGTCAGCCCGCGAACTCCGAGCTGATCGAAGCCTGGATGTGGAGCGACCGCACCATCTACAAGGCACCGCTGGCGTGGCAGAACCTCGCCAGCGGGGTCTACGACATGCACGACGTGGACGAGCAGGGGCGCCTGCGGCACTACAAGCTGGCGGTGCGGCGCAAGGACGGCATCATCGGTTTCGTGCGCTACGACGTGAGCCGCGAGGAGCTGGGCAAGCGCCAGCTGGTGACGTCGCTGATCGCGGTGGTCCTGCTGTTCAGCCTGCTCTCGCTGGCGATCGGCCTGTGGCTGTCGCGCAAGGTGCTGAAGCCGGTGAGCCAGCTGGCGAACCGCCTGCGCGACTTCCGCAAGGCCGGCAAGGCCGAGCCGCTGGCGCAGCATTTCGCCGACGACGAGGTGGGCGAGCTGGCGCATGCGCTGGACGAATACGCCGCGCGGCTCACCGCGATGGTGGAGCGCGACAGGGAATTCAATTCCGACGTCAGCCACGAGCTGCGCACGCCGCTGGCGGTGATCGCCAGCACCACCGAGCTGCTGCAGGGTTCACCCGACCTCACCCCCAAGCTGGCCGAACGGCTCAAGCGCATCGAGCGCGCCTCGCGCCAGGCCACCGAGCTGATCGAGGCACTGCTGCTCTTGTCGCGCGCGGAGCGGCGCGGCCCCACCCGCGGCGAGACCACCGAGGTGGCCAGGGTCGCCGCCGACGTGATCGAGAGCCAGCGCCCGCAGGTGCGCGGCAAGCCGATCGAGATCGAGCTGGACGCGCGTGAGCCGCTCAGCGTCAACGCGCCAGCCTCGGTGCTGTCGGTGGCACTCACCAACCTGATCGGCAACGCGATCAAGTACACGCTCGAGGGCACCGTGCGCGTCGAGGTTGGGGCGGGGCGTGTCGAGGTGATCGACACCGGCCCCGGCATCAAGCCGGAGGATGCCGAGCGCCTGTTCCAGCGCGGCGTGCGCGGCGAGGGTGCGGGCGGCAGCGGCGCGGGCCTCGGCCTCGCCATCGTGCGCCGGCTGTGCGAGCTGTACGGCTGGGACGTGTCGATGCGTCCGCGCACCGACACCAACGGCGCGATCGCCAGCATCGTGTTCGCCTGAACCCCCACAGGGGCACGCCCCCTGCGCGAATGCTTTTGCCCCGATTGACAGCAAAGCCTTCGCGCGCAGTGCGCCTCTACGCGCTCAACGCAGCTTCAGCACCAGCCAGGACAGCAGCGCCAGCAGGTTGATGCCGAGGTGCGCGGCAGCGGGGCCGCCGACGGCAAGCACGAAGGCCTGGCTGCCGAAGTGCGCGGCCAGCCCCAGGTGCGGCGGCAGGTGCAGCGTGGCGAACACGTTGACGTAGCCGCCGCAGTGCAGTGCCCAGCTGAACACCGGCGTGGCGACCAGCGGCAGCTGCAGCAGCTGCGCCCAGCCCGACCAGCGCACGCCGCGCTCGCTGTTCTCCAGCAGCAGCACGCCCGCCACCAGCACGAAGGCGTACAGCGCCAGTCCGATCAGCGCGACCACGCTGTCGTGCGCACGGAACGGCAGCAGGCGGTACAGCATCTGGATCATGCCGTAGCAGCCGCCGGCCACTTCGAGGATGCCGATCAGGCGGAACAACAGCTGGCGCATGGGGCAACGGGCTCCGGGAAAAGGAGTGGCATTGTAGGCGAGGAGCTCAATCCAGCGCGTCGGCGAGCTCGTGCAGGTCGGCGATGTGCTCGTCCCACCAGCGCGCCTCGGCTACGAACGGGAATGCGGCGGGGAAGGCCGGGTCGTGCCAGCGCTGGGCGATCCAGCCCGCGTAGTGCAGCTGGCGCATCGCGCGCAGCGCGGGCACCAGCGCGAGTTCCGCGTGGTCGAAGTCGCGCAGCTGGCTGTAGCCGTCCAGCAACGCGCGCAGCGCCGCGTCGTCGCTGGCCAGCATCCACAGGTCCTGCACCGCCGGGCCCATGCGCGCGTCGTCGAGGTCGACGAAGTGCGGGCCGGCATCGGTCCACAGGATGTTGCCGGGATGGCAGTCGCCGTGCAGGCGCAGGGTGCGCACGGAGCCCACGGCATCGAAACGTGTGGCCACCGCCGTGTCCAGCCGTTGCGCCGCACCGCGGTAGGCGGCCTGCAGGTGCGCCGGGAGCAGGGGAGAGGCCAGCACGGCCTGCATCGGCTGCGCGATCAGCGTGGCGCGGTCGATCGTCCCGCGCTGCACGAACGGACAGCGCGAGCCCACCGCATGCAGGCGCGCGAGCAGGCGGCCCAGCCATTCCAGTTGCTCGCGCGACTCCAGCGCCGGTGCGCGGCCGCCATGCCGTGGCGCCAGCGCATAGCGAAAGCCGCCGTGCCACAGCAGGCTGCGGCCGCCGAACACGAGCGGCGCCACCACCGGCACCTCGTCGTCGGCCAGCTCCCGCGCGAAGGCGTGTTCCTCGAGGATCGCGGCATCGCTCCAGCGGCCGGGGCGGTAGAACTTGGCGATCACCGGCGCGGCATCCTCGATGCCCACCTGCCACACCCGGTTCTCGTAGCTGTTGAGCGCGAGCAGGCGGCCGTCCGGCCACAGGCCGTAGGCACCCACGGCATCGAGCACCACGTCGGGGGTGAGGCCTGCGTAGGGGGTGTCGTTCAATGCGGTGCCGTCCCGTCGACCGGCACCACCGCCATGGTGAGGCGCGACACGCACACCAGCTTCTGGCGCTCGTCCTCGATGCGGATTTCCCACACCTGGGTGCTGCGCCCCAGGTGCAGCGCCTTCGCGGTGCCGGCGACGGTGCCTTCGCGCACGCCGCGCACGTGGTTGGCGTTGATCTCCAGGCCCACGGCGCGGAACCTGGCGGGGTCGAGCGTGAGCATCGCGGCCATGCTGCCCAGCGTCTCGGCCAGCGCCACCGAGGCGCCGCCGTGCAGCAGGCCGTAGGGCTGGTGGGTGCGGTGGTCCACCGGCATGCTGCCGCGCAGCCAGTCCTCGCCGATACCGGTGATGCGGATGCCCAGCACCTCCATCAGCGTATTCGCGCTCCACGCGTTGATGCGCGCCAGGTCGGTGTCCTGCTGCCAGATGCCCATGCTCGGTCCTCGTGAAGCCGGCACGCATTGTCGGCCGACTGCCGTCGCGGCGACAATGTGCGGGTGCATACCGTCACCCTGAAAGGCACCGGCCGTCGCTTCGACGTGGCCGCGGGCGAAACCGTGCTGGAAGCCGCGCAGCGTGCCGGCATCGCCTTGCCGTATTCGTGCCGCTCCGGCGTCTGCGGCAGCTGCAAGGCCACCCTGCTGGCCGGCCGTTGCGAATACCCGCGCAATCCGCCGCTGGCGCTGGATGCGGACGAGCGCGCCCACCATGCGGTGCTGCTGTGCCAGGCGGTGCCGGTGGGCGACCTGCTGCTGGCGGCGCGCGAGGTGGCCTCGGTGGAAGACATCGCGCGCCGGCGGCTCACGCTGCGCGTGGCCGGCAAGTGGCCGCTCGCCCCCGACGTGACCGGCCTGCACCTGCAGCCGGCCAACGGCGAGCCGCGCCTGCAATGGCTGCCGGGGCAATACCTCGACGTGCTGCTGGACGGCGACCGGCGCCGTCCCTTCTCGATCGCCAACGGGCCGCGGCCGGACGGCACGATCGAGCTGCACGTGCGCCACGTCGCCGGCGGCGGCTTCACCTCGCGGGTGGCGGGCGAGCTGGCGGTGGGCGACACGCTGCGCATCGAGGGGCCGCTGGGCACCTTCGTGGCGCGCGAGGATTCCGAGCGGCCGATGATCTTCATGGCCGGCGGCACCGGGATCGCGCCGGTGAAGGCGATCGTCGAGCACTTCCTCGAACTCGGCACGCGTCGCGCGATGGAGGTGTACTGGGGCGTGCGCGACGCGGCGGACCTGTACCTGCAGCCGCAGATCGAGGACTGGATGCGGCAGTCGCCGCGGCTGCGCTTCCACGCGGTGCTGTCGGACGCGGCGCAGGCCGAAGCCAGCGGACTGCGCGCGGGGCTGGTGCACGAGGCGGTGCTGGCCGACCATCCGGATCTCTCGGCGTACGACGTCTACATGAGCGGGCCGCCCGCGATGATCGACGTCGCCCGCCATCGCTTCGTGGCGGCGGGCCTGCCGGAGGACCGGCTGTACTACGACTCGTTCGACTACGCGCCGGACGTGCTGGCGCAGGTCATCGCCGGGCGCGCGGGCTTCCATCCGCAGGAGAGGGGAAAGAGAAGCGGGAAGTAGCAGAAGGCCATGCCCAGGCGCGCGCTCCTCGGCGCCGCCCCCTCTCTCCCCGCCCTACTTGTTGCCCTTGGCCACCGGCAGTTGCGCCGCGTGCCAGGACAGCACGCCGCCGCCCAGGGTGTAGACCTTCTGGAAGCCGGCCTTGACCAGCCGCTGCGCGGCCTTCACCGAGTTGCCGCGACCGTCCTTGTCCATCACCACCACCGGCAGCTCCTTCGCCTTGGCGAGATCCTTGTGCTCGGGATCGAACTGGCTCATCAGCACGTGGCGCGCGCCGGGCACGTGCATTTTCTCGAAGTCGGCGATCGCCGAGAGGTCGATCAGCAGCGGACTGTCGCGGTTGATGAGCTGGGTGAGGCCGCCCGGGGTCAGCTCCGTGACCTTGCCGAACAGCAGGATGACCTGAGTCACGATCAGGCCGACCAGCAGGATGGCGAACAGCGCGGACAGCGCCACGTGATTGCCGATGAACTGGGGCAGCTTGTGCAGGAAATCTTGCATGTCGTTTCCACGGGGCGCGACGGCCGCGCCGGTACGGTCGAACCGGCGATTATACGGGCATCCGTCGCCGGCATCAGTCCTGGTCGAGGTCTGGCGGGCCGCTCTCCAGCCACCAGTGCCTGGTCTTCTCGTCGTAGCGCCAGGTCTGGCGCGCGACGATGCTGCGCTCGACCTGGGTGTGGACGTTGACGAAACTGATCCGCACCGTCTGCTGCACCTCGTCGTCGCCCAGTGGCGCCGGGCCGGAGCCGTCGTCGTAGTCGGTAACGCGCACCTGCCGGTAGCGGGCCAGGTCGAAATCCGTGGGTGGATGCGCCTTCAGCACCGCGGGGTCGACGAACTGCAGCGTGCTCTCCAGGCCGTTCCAGCGCACCGCGCTGCCGTAGGCATTGAGCGTGGCGATCAGGGCGTTGTTGCGCATGTCTTGGGCGCAACCGGCCAGCAGCAGGACGGCGCTGGCGGCGAGCATTGGCAGGAGGCGGCGCATGATGGTCCGTTCCGGGAGATTCGTGCCATTCTGCGGCGGCGGGCGCGCCGCATCAATCGCGGCGCCTGGCCACGAAGCGGGCGGACAGCGTGGCGGCCGGCCGGCCGTCGGTGCCGGGCACGAGGCAGGCCACCTCGATGCGCGCCTTGCCGCGCGAGCGCAGGGTGTCGAAGAACGTCTTCCAGTCCGCGCCCTCGGCGAGCCGCGCCTCGGCGCGGAAATCCGCCCACACCGGCTGCAGGTAGCGCACGGCGGATTCGCCCACGAACACGTCGCAGTCGTGGCCGTGCCGGCGCAGCGCCAGTTCCACCAGGCCCCATCCGCACAGCGTCATCAGGCTCACCAGGCTGCCGCCGAACGCGCAGCCCTTGTCGTTGACGTTCGGTGCCAGCGGGGCACCGAGCACGAGCAGGTCGTCGTCGTGGGCGAGCAGTGCCAGGTCCATCGCCCGCGCCAGCGGGATCTTGTCGCGGATGAAGCGGACGAGTTCACGGGCGGCCTGGTCGGTCATGGAGCGGGCAGGGAGGCGGGGACGCGGCATTGTAGTGCGGGGCCGTCGCCATGCGGCGCGCCCGCCCCGGCGCCAGCCGCCACCGGGGGAGGCTCTTTCCGCGCGCGGTTCCGCCCGGCGCGCCTGCGCCGTTTGCCGTACCCTCTCGCCGGACCCGCCTGCCTCGCGGCGCGCAGCGAGGCAGACGGGCGATTGCCATCACCGCGCGAACCGTCGGAAGGCCATGCACGATCCGGAGAGTGGAAAACCGCTGCGCGGCAGGGTCGTGGTGATCACCCGCCCCGCGGGTACCGCTGCCGCGCTGGCGCGACGCGTGCGCGGCGACGGCGGCGTGCCGCAATTGCTGCCGGGGCTGTCGCTGCGCGGCGCGGCGGACGCCGCGGCCATGCGCACGCAACTGCGTGCCGCGCTGGCCGGCGACCTGCTGGTGTTCGCCAGCCCCGCCGCAGTGCGTTTCGCCGCCGCGCTGGCGCCGTTGCGCACCGGGGCGACGGTACTGGCGGTGGGGCGCGGCACGGCACAGGCGCTGCGCCGGCATGGCGTGTCCGCGCAGGTGCCGTCGCGGCAGGACAGCGAAGGCCTGCTCCAGTTGCCTGCGGCGACAGCCCTGCGCGGCAAGCGCGTGGCGCTGATCGGCGCGCCCGGCGGCCGTGGCGTGCTGCGCGACCAGTTGGCCGCGCGCGGCGCGCGGCTGTGCGAGCTGCAGGTATATCGTCGCGTGCCACCGCGACTGGATCGCCGGCATGTCGCCGCCGTGCTGGCTTTGCCGCGTTCGGCGCGCGTGCTGCTGTCCAGCGCCGAGGCATTGCAGAACCTGGCGAACCTGTTGCCGGCGCCTGCGCTGGCGCGCCTGCGCGCCGCGGTGGCCGTGGTCAGCAGCGCCCGGCTGGCGCAGGCGGCGCGTGCAGCGGGTTTCACTCGCATCGTGCAGGCCGAGTCCGCGCTTGCTGCCGACCTGCTCGCGGCCGCGGCGCGCCGTTGAGCGTTTCACGGACGTGCAACGAACCCGGCGGGGCTGCCTGCTAGCATGCCGGGCATGAACGAACACGAGCCCGCACCATCCACCACGTCCGTCACCATGCCGCGTGCCAGAAAACCCGCATCACGCGACGCCGCGCCGCGCGGCGGCAGCGTCGCGCTGGCCCTGCTGCTGGCCTTGCTGGCCCTGCTGGCGGCCGGCTACGTGGGCTGGCGCCAGTGGCAGCAGCGAGCCGGCGTCGACGCCGCCGTGCTGAACACGATGGACCTGCGCGATCGCGTCAGTGCACTGGAGCACAGGCTGGACGCGATGAAAGGCGGGAGCACCGACCTCGCCCAGCGACTGGACGCCGCCGACCGGCTCGACCGCACGCTGCAGGCTTCGCAGCAGTCGCAGGGCGATCGCCTGCGCCTGCTGGAGGAAGCGGTGGGCAAGCTCTCCGAGAACACGCTCTCCGCGCGCGATGCCACGCTGCTCGACGAGACCGAGTCGCTGCTGCGCATGGCCAAGGAACGCTATGAGCTGTTCCACGACGCACAGGGCGCGGCGGCCGCCTATGCGCTGGCCGCGCAGACGCTGGCCGCGGTGAGCGACGGCACGTTCGCGGGTCTGCGCCAGGGCGTCGAGGCCGAACGCCATGCGCTGCTCGCCAGCCAGCCCGCGGGCCAGGCCGAGGCGCTGGGCAAGCTCACCACGCTGCGTGGCGCGCTGTCTGCACTGCCGCTGAAGCCGCTCGATGCGCCGGCAGGCGCGTCGTCGTCGGGCGCGTGGTCGCGCATCGGACGCGCACTGGCCGGCGTGATCAGCGTGCAGCGGGACAACGGCGCGCCGCTGGCGGTGGCCGATGCGCGCTTCGCGCGCGAGCTGGTGGCGCTGGATCTCGCGCAGGCGCAGGCGGCGTTGCTCGCGCACGATCCCACGGCCTGGGTCGCGGCGCTGCAGCGCGCTGACGCCGGACTCGCCAGCCAGTTCGACGGCAACGCGGAAGCCGTGCGGCAGGCGCGCGCCACGCTCAAGCAGCTGACCGATGCCTTGCCGAACGACACGCCGGTGCAGCTTGGCGCTGCCCTGGCCGAGCTGCGCAACCTGCGTGCGGTGCACGCGCTGTCGAACAGCCCCGCGCCGGCGCGCTCCGCGGGGAATGCGCGATGAGCCTGTGGCGCTGGATCCTGCTGCTGGCGATCGTCGCGGCATTGGCCGCGTTCGGCTGGCACTGGGTGGCGGCCGATCCCGGTTACGTGCTGGTGCGCCTGCACGGCTGGCGTGTGGAGACCACGGTGGTTGCTGCCGTGGTCGTGCTGCTGGTGACCTGGGCCGGGCTAACTGCGGCCTGGCGGTTGCTGCGCTGGCCGTTCGGCGCGCTGAGCCGCCGGCATCGCCGGCTCAGCCGCAAGCGGCTGGCCGAGGGCCTGGTCGCGCTGATGGAAGGTCGCCACGGCGACGCCGAGCGCGACCTCAACCGCGCCTCGCGGCTGGACGCGTTGCGTGGCGTGGCGTTGCTCGCCTCCGCCGAAGCCGCGTCGCGCCGCGGCGAGCACGGTCGCGCGCTGGAGATTCTCGCCGAGGCCTCGCAGGCGGCACCGCAGGCTGCGCGCGTGCTGCGCGCCCGTGTGCTGCGCCGCGACGGCAAGGCGGGCGAGGCGCTGGCCCTGCTTGCACCCGACGCCGACAAGGCCGCGCTGCCGCCCGGCGGCTGGCGCGAACTGACGCTCTCCGCGCTGGCCGCGGGCGACACCCGTCGCGCGCTCGCCGCACTGGACCCGCTGCAGAAAAGCGGCGCGCTCGGCACGCGCGGCTACACCGCGCTCGAGGCCAGGGTGCTGATCGCCGCCATCGACGCCACGCCCGATGGCGCCGCGCTCAACACGCTGTGGTCATCGCTGCCCAAGGCCCGGCGCCGCGCCCCCGCCGCCATCGATGCCTACGCGCGCCGCGCCGCCGGCTTCGGCCTGGTGCTGCCGGCGATGGACGAACTCGAATCCGCGCTGCGCCGCGAATGGTCGCCCGAGCTGGTGGAGGCGTACGGCGTGCTCGCCGGCGGCGACCTCGACGCCCGCTTGCGCCGCGCCGAAGGCTGGCTTGACCAGCACCCCAACGATCCCGTGCTGCTGCTCGCGATCGGCCGCATTTGCGTGCGCTGCAAACTGTGGGGCAAGGCCCGTCAGCACCTCGAACGCTCGCTGGCACTCGAACCCGGCGCGGGTGCGTGGGAGGCGCTGGGCGACGCCTGGCAGGGCCAGGGCGACGCCGCCCAGGCGCAACGCTGCTATCGCAACGCCCTCGCCATGGCGCGCGGCGAAGCCGTGCGGCAAGCGCCGGGCCCGGCCAGCGGCGTGATCGACACCAGCGCCATCGCCGTCGAGGAACGCGACCAGCACGGGGTGCCGCGGTTGCGCGGCTGAACCTGATCCCGGTTGCTCCGGGATGCCGCTACGCGCGTGCTGGCGCGGGTGGCGCGCGGATGCGAGGCCGTGCCGCTGGATGGGGTTGGCACCTGGCGGCCCCGGCCGCGAACTTCCGCGCGCGCGTCCTGTCCCACCAAGCCTCACCCGAACCGGAGACGCGCATGGAAAGCCGGCACGCTGGATTCCTGGGCATGGCCTGCGTGGGCCTGCTGGCGACGGCTTCCGCCATGGCCTCGCCGGCGGCACCCGCGCAGACACCGGACAGCTACGCAAGGCCGGGCCGGCTGGTGGCGATCGGCCCGGGGCGCAGCCTCGACCTGCGTTGCAGCGGCAGCGGGCCGACCACGGTACTGCTGGAGTCCGGCGCGCACGCCGACTCGGAGAGCTGGTTCCGCGTGCAGCCGATGCTGGCGGCGCATGCCCGGGTCTGCTCCTACGACCGGGCAGGCTACGGCTTCAGCGGCGAAGGCCCGCTGCCGCGCGGAGTCGATGCCGACGTGTCCGACCTGCATGCGCTGATCCGCGCGGCCGGCTTGCACATGCCGCTGGTGCTGGTCGGCCATTCGCTGGGCAGCAACATCGTGCGGCGCTACGCCAGCGAGCATCCCGGCGAGGTCGCCGGGATGGTGCTGGTCGATCCACCCGCGCAGGATCTTGGCCGCTTCATGCCGGCGCAGTGGATGAAGGACGACGCGACGCTGGACAAGCAGCGCGATGCGTTCATCGCGGGTTGCGAGCACGGCGCGGAGCGCGGCGAACTGGCCAGGCCACCGCAGGCGCTGGCGCAGTGCATCGACAAGCCGGCGCCATGGCAGAGCAAGGCCGTGGCCGCCGTCGACCACGCGCGCATGCTGCGCCCGGCGTTCTGGCACACCGTACGTTCGGAGCTGGCGCAGAACGTGCCGGTATTTGCGTCGCCGGTGCCGGCTGGCGAGTCGCATGGCGACCTGCCGCTGGTGGTGCTGCAGGCCGCGGGCACCTATGCCGACGCGCCGGCCGACATGCGCAGGCAACTGGAGGCGGCACGCGCCGCGACCCAGCGCCGCATCGTGGCGACTTCGAGCCGCGGCCAGCTGCGCAAGGTGGCCGACACCTCCCACGACATCGAGCTGGACCAGCCGCAGGCCGTGGTCGATGCGGTCACGCAGGTGCTGCGCGAGCTCGGGCCTGCGCACGGCTGACGATCGCCGCGGGGTGAAATCCTCGTAGCGGGCTGCTGCGAAGCCGTGCGCTGGCCGGCCATCCATGCCGTCGACGCGATCGACGCGAGCGCCATGGCGAAGGCGGAGTGCAGCGGGCAGGAGTGCCGCGGTTGCCATGCCGGTTCTTCGAAGCCCGGTCCGGCGGGCGCGCGCCCGCCGGGCGATGGACGACCGCGGCGGCGGTCGCGCGGCCGGACTTGCGGCCGGACTTGCGGCCATCCTCCGACCCGCGGCATGCAACTCCCGGAACCGGGCTTTTCCTTGCACTTCCGGCCGTTTGGGTGCATAGAGGCCCGAGGGCCCTCTTGGCGTTCTTCCGTGCCCCGCCGGCCACGGCCCGGGCTGGCATTACCCGTCTGGAGCGACCATGGCTACCGCGATCCTGGAGAAGCTTGCTGCTGTCCCCCGTTACCCCACCCTGCGCATCACCGAGAGTGCAGATGCCGCCGTGCACTGGTGCCACATGCATGCCGATCTGGCGGCCTCGCCCGGTCGTGCGTGCTTCAAGCCGGCGCTGGTTGCCGACATCCTTCAATACCAGAACGTCCTGGGCGACCGTTTGCGCCGCGAACGCATGCTTGGCGAAGCCGGGCTGCGGCATGTGGTGCTCGCTTCCGACTGCGACGCGTTCAACCTCGGCGGCGACCTGGAATACTTCTGCGACGCGATCCGCCACCAGAACCGTCCCGCCCTGCTGACCTACGCCCGGCAGTGCGTGCGTGGCGTGCATGCCTTCCACGCCGGGCTCGATGCCGATGCGCACAGCATTGCGCTGGTGCAGGGCGACGCGCTGGGCGGCGGCTTCGAGGTCGCGCTGAGCTGCCATACCATCGTGGCGGAAGAAGGCGTCGGCATGGGGTTGCCGGAGGTGCTGTTCGACCTCTTCCCGGGGATGGGCGCCTACTCCTTCCTGTGCAAGCGCATCCCGCCGCACAAGGCCGAGCAGCTGATGCTGAGCGGCGACGTCCTGTCCAGCGAAGAGCTCTACAAGATGGGCCTGGTGGACGTGTTGGCCCCGCGCGGGCAGGGCATGCAGGCGGTCGAGGAGGTCATCCGCGCCAACCGCCGCATCCCGCACGCGCGCATGGCCATGCATCGGGTGCGCGCGCTGGCGCAGCCGGTGACGCTGGAGGAGATGATGGCGATCACCGAGATCTGGGTGGATACCGCGTTGCGGCTTGGCGAGAAGTCGCTGCGGACCATGGAGCGGCTGGTGCGCGCGCAGTACCGCCGGCACGGCGAACCCGCTGCCGCGCAGGTCCGATCATGACTGCTGCGGGTTGTCCTCGCGCGCGGGTGTCCAGCTCCCGCGCGCCTGCAGCGCCAGTTCGCCGTCGTGCAGGCGCTGGGTCAGGTTTTCGCAATGGCGGCGCCAGTCGCGTTCCAGCTCGAAGGCGGTCATCCGCATCAGGGCGCCGCTCAAGCCGGCGCACTGCACCAGGCCAAGATTGCCGGCGATCCCCTTCATGGCATGGGCGTGGTCGCGGAACTGGTCCCAGTCGCCCTCCGTCCCGGTCTGGCGCATCTTTGCCAGCGCCACCCGAGCGTCGACGACGCACTGGCTGATGAAGTCGGCTTCGAAGGTCTTGCCCATTCCCAGCGACGCGAGCTCGTCCAGCACCGACGGGTCCAGCACCTCCGCGGAGGAGGCATGCGCGACCGGTTGCGAGCTGGCCTGTTCCTCGCCGTCGCCGCCACCCAGGATCGCCGCGATGGCATCAAGCAGCCTTGCGGCGGCAAAGGGCTTGGTGATGAACGCGCGCGCGCCAGCGTTCCGGCAAGCCTGCGCCGACTCGGGGGTGGCATCGGCGCTGATGATCATCACCGGAGTACGGGTACGCGAGCCCGCTTCCATCACGCGCAGCTGGCGCAGCAGGTCGATGCCGCTCAGCGACGGCATGTGCAGGTCCAGCAGCGCCAGTTCGAAACCGCCGCCCGCCAGGGCGTCGAGCGCGACTTCACCGTCGTCCACCGTCATCACCCGGTGCCCGGCCTTCTGCAGGATGCCCTGCAACAGCAGGCGATTGGCGGCATGGTCGTCGGCGACCAGGATGCGCGCCGGCTTGATCCGTGCGCGATGGCGCGAGAACGGATCGGTGAAGGCGATGATGTTGTTCGCGGTCGACGGCGCAGGCGCCATGCGGGCGTCCGCGACCGGCAATGCGTCGCCGCCGGATGTGCGCACTGAGCCAACGGCGAGACCGAACGGCAGTTCGACCCAGAAGCTGCTGCCGACGTTCTCGTGGCTTTCGAACCCGATCGAGCCACCCATGGCCTCGGTCAGGCCCTTGGCGATCGTGGTTCCCAGCCCGCTGCCCTGGTGCTTGCGGGCCAGGCTGTTGTCGACCTGCTCGAACGCCTCGAACAGCTTTGCACGCGCCGATGCGGGAATGCCGATGCCCGTATCCGTCACCGTGAAACGCAGGCGCAGCTGCGACGCGCCAGTCGCGGCGGCCGTACCCGATTTCGCCACCTTCAGGTGGACTTCGCCCGAGGCGGTGAACTTGATCGCGTTGCTGAGCAGGTTCACCAGCACCTGCTGCAGGTGACGGGCGTCGCCGCGCAGTTGCGCCGGGACCCCCGGCATCACCGTCACCGCGTAGTCCAGCCGTTTCGAGCGCGCCTCGGGGCGCAGCATCAGGTTGATCTGCTCCAGCAGCTCATTCAGGTCGAAGCTTTCCTGCTTAAGCCGCAGCTTGCCGGCCTCGATCGCCGAGATGTCCAGCACGTCCTCCACCAGCGCCAGCAGCGAGCGGGTGGCGGCCTGGATGGTTTCCAGGTAGCCGCGCTGTTCCGCGTCCAGCCGGGTGCTTGCCAGCAGTTCCGACATGCCCGACAGCCCGTTCAGCGGCGTGCGGAACTCGTGGCTCATGTTGGCGAGGAAGCGGCTCTTGGCCAGGTTGGCGCGGCGAGCCTCCCCGATCGCGGCGGTCAGTGCCTTGAGCAGGGCGGCGAAGTACAGCGGCACCGCGATCAGGCCCAGCAGCAGGCCCCAGGACAGATAGCTGTTCTGCAGCCAGTAGGGCGTGGAGGTCATCATCGCCGCGAACGACAGCGCGGCCAGCGAGGTGGAGGCGTACAGGTAGCCCGGCCCGTAGCGCATGCCGTTGCCGATCGAAACCCACAGGTACACCGCATACAGCGGGGAGGCCGACTCGCCCTGCAGGCACATGACCCCGCCGATCGCCGCGTAATCGGCCAGCATCCCCAGCCAGCGCCGCAACGGGGACGGCTGCGGCGCCACGAGGATGGCGACCAGCAGCCCGATCGACAGGCCCAGCTCCCCGAGCAGGATCAGCCAGGTCGAGAACAGCGCCGGGCTGTCGTTCCCCCAGCCCACCTTCCAGCCGAGATAGATGGAGAACAGCAAGGTGATCGCGATGCGCACGAACACCTGCGCATGCTCGCTGTCCGTACGCCCGCGCAGCCGCAGGCGTACCCAGGCCAGGGCCCGGCGCATGCCGTCAACGCCAGTCGCGGCGGAGCGGGACATGGGAGTAGCGCTCGCAGATGCCGTGCAGCTGCGGAAGGTTGGCCATCAGGGCGCGTACGCAGGCCGGGTCCAGCAATGCGCCGCTTTGCGTGCCGACGAATTCGAGCGAGCGCTCGATGCTCCAGGCCTCCTTGTACGGGCGCGGCGACAGCAGCGCGTCCAGCACGTCGGCGACGGTGGTCACGCGTGCCTCGATCGGGATCTGCTCGCCGGCCAGCCCGTCCGGATAGCCCGTGCCATCCCAGTGCTCATGGTGGCGCAAGGCAATCAGCGCTCCCGCCTGGATGAAGCGGCTCTGGCTGTCCTGCAGCAGCTTATAGCCGATGCGCGGGTGCTGCTGCATGCGCGAACGCTCCTCAGCGTCCAGCGGGCCCGGCTTCAGCAGGATCGCGTCGGGGATGGCGATCTTGCCGATGTCGTGCAGCGGCGCCGCCAGCTCGATCATGCGCACCTGTTCTTCCGGCAGCCCCAGGCCCTCCGCGATCAGCCCGGCGATGCGCGACATGCGCTCGAGGAAGGCGCTGGTGCCGGCATCGCGGAGTTCGATGGCCCGTGCCAGCCGCGACAGCGTTTCGCGCTCGCGTTCCTCGACCTCGTGCATGCTGGCCAGCAGCCGCTGCTCCAGCGACAGCGAGCGCTGCTTGATCGACTCCGACTGCTGGCGCAGCTGCAGCAGGTTGCGGCAGCGCGCGCGCAGCTCGCGCGGATGGATCGGTTTGACCAGGAAATCGATCACGCCGGCATCCAGCGCCGCCTGCCGCACCGGCTCGTCGCCCACCACCGTAACCAGCACGATGGGCACGTCCCGGTTCCGCAGCGGCTTGCGAAAGGCCTTGGCCAGCTCCAGTCCGTCCATGCCCGGCATGCGGTAGTCCAGCAGCAGCAGGTCGGGCCGGTTGTCCTCGCACCAGTCCAGCGCCTCCTGGGGCACGCCGAAATCATGCACGACGAGCTGCGGCCCGATGTCCTGCACGATATGCCGCAGCATCGTGCGTGCCGAAGCCTGGTCGTCCACGATCACGACATCCATGCCATCCTCCTTTCAGCCAGAACGCAGGAAGGCGCGATTGCCGGCATCCTCACCGTATTCCGGCGCCTTGGCAAGGGCCCGCAGGCGGGTTTGGCCGGCCGGACTGGCACGGTCGGAAACAACGGGGACGGGAGTCTTCTTTCCGCCATCTGGGAGCCTTGCTGCCGCCGGGAACCGACACGACCTACAAGGGCGTCAGGTTGGCATACGCCGCCACGAGCCACTTGCTGCCCCCGTCCGCGAAATTCACCTGCAGTCGCGTGTGCGCGCCGCTCCCCTCGGCGCTGACCACCACCCCCTCGCCGAAGCTCGGGTGGCTGACGCGCTGGCCGAGTTTCACCGGCAGGTCTTCCTGCAGCGGCGCGTGGTCGATCGTGCGGCTGGCGCCGGCATAGAGCGGCCGGCTCACCTGCACGCGGGGGCGCACTTCATCGACCAGCGAAGCGGGGATTTCGGCGAGGAAGCGTGAAGGCCGCGCCAGCATCTCGGTGCCGTGCATGCGGCGCGATTCGGCGTAGCTGATGACCAGGCGCTCGCGGGCGCGGGTGATGCCCACGTAGGCGAGGCGGCGCTCTTCCTCCAATCGGCCCTCGTCCTCGGTGGAGCGCTGGCTGGGGAACAGGCCTTCCTCCAGCCCCACCAGGAACACCAGCGGGAACTCCAGGCCCTTGGCCGAGTGCAGCGTCATCAGCTGCACGCAGTCGTCCCAGGCCTCGCCCTGGCCCTCGCCGGCTTCCAGCGCGGCGTGCGAGAGGAAGGCGGCCAGCTCGTCGAGGCCGGCGTCGATGTCTTCCTGGGTGCGCTCGAAGCGGCTGGCCACGTTGACCAGTTCGTCGAGGTTCTCCACGCGCGCCTCGCCGTTGCCGCGGCTGTCCTTCTCGTAGTGGTCGCGCAGGCCGGTGTGGGTGAGCACATGGTCGATCTGCTCGGCGAGAGGCAACATGGAAGCCTTCTCCCCTTCGGGGAGAGGGTTGGGTGAGGGGGCGTTCGAAACGGAAGCCTCCAGCAAGCCCAACCCCTCACCCCGGCCCTCTCCCTGGAGGGGAGAGGGAGAAAACGTGCGGGCCATGCCGTCGATCAGCGCGAGGAAACCCTTCACCGCATTCTTGGCGCGACCGGCCAGTTCGCTGCCGGCGAGTTCGGCGAGCGCGGCATCCCACAGCGAGCCGCCGTCATGGCGCGCACGCCGGCGCAGCACGTCCAGCGTGCGGTCGCCGATGCCGCGCGGCGGCGTGTTCACGGCGCGCTCGAACGAGGCGTCGTCGTGCCGATTGGCGGTGAGGCGCAGGTAGGCCAGCGCGTCCTTGACCTCGGCGCGGTCGAAGAAGCGCTGGCCGCCGTAGACGCGGTAGGGGATGCCGCGCTGGGTGAGCTGCTCCTCGAAGTTGCGCGACTGCGCGTTGGAGCGGTAGAGGATGGCGCAGTCCTTCGCGCTGCCGTGCTCGGCGATGTATTCGCGGATGCGCTCGACCACGAAGCGCGCCTCGTCCTGCTCGTTGTAGGCGGCGTAAAGCGCGATGCGTTCACCCTCGCCGCCGGCCGTCCACAGCTCCTTGCCGAGGCGGCCGCCGTTGCGCGCGATCACGCTGTTGGCGGCTTTGAGGATGGTGGCGGTGGAGCGGTAGTTCTGCTCCAGCTTGATCGTGCGCGCACCGGGGAAGTCCTTGAGGAACTGCTGCATGTTCTCCACTTTCGCGCCGCGCCAGCCGTAGATGCTCTGGTCGTCGTCGCCCACCGCGAACACCTTGCCGGTGCCGCCGGCGAGCACGCGGATCCACGCGTACTGCAGCGCGTTGGTGTCCTGGAACTCGTCGATCAGCAGGTGCCGCCAGCGGTTCTGGTAGTGCTCCAGCACGGCAGGATGCTTCAGCCACAGCTCATGGGCGCGCAGCAGCAGTTCGGCGAAGTCGACCAGGCCGGCGCGGCGGCAGGCCTCCTCGTAGGCCTGGTAGATGCGCACCAGGGTGTGCGTGACGGGATGGTCGCGATGCTCGATGGCGTCGGGGCGCCTGCCCTCGTCCTTCCAGCCGTTGATGGTCCAGGTGGCCTGGCGCGGCGGGAACCTCGCCTCGTCCAGGCCCAGCCCCGCGACCACGCGCTTCACCAGCCGCTGCTGGTCGTCGGCGTCGAGGATCTGGAAACCTTCGGGCAGGCCGGCCTCGCGCCAGTGGCGGCGCAGCAGGCGGTGGGCGATGCCGTGGAAGGTGCCCACGGTGAGGCCCTGGGTGCCGCCGGGGATCAGCGATTCCAGCCGTGCGCGCATCTCGCCCGCGGCCTTGTTGGTGAAGGTGACGGCGAGGATCGCCCACGGCGGCACGCGCTCCACCTGCATCAGCCAGCCGATGCGGTGGGTGAGCACACGGGTCTTGCCGGAGCCGGCGCCGGCGAGGACCAGGTAGTGGCCGGGCGGGGCGCAGACGGCTTCGCGTTGCGCGTCGTTGAGCGAGTCGATCAGGTGCGAGACATCCATTGCACCCATTGTAGCGGGTGTGGTCCCGCGGCCCGCCGGCTTGAAGGACCGTCGCCCGGTGGCCGCTGCAAGCCGGGCGGTGGAGGCGTGGGGCCGTCGGGACCGGCGCGCTTCAGCGCTTGCGGAGGAAACCGCCCAGCGCCAGCAGTGCGCCCACCACCACGCCGGCGATGCCCAGCCACTGCGGGAAGGGTTTGTCGTGCGTGGCGGTGAGCTTGGCCGAGCCGAATTGCACCAGCGTGTCGGTCTGCTGGTAGCTGCCGTGGCCGAACAGCACCCACAGGCCCGCGACGAGCAGGACGAGGCCGACGACGATCAGTGCGAAGCGCATGGGTTCTTCCGGCGATGGAACGGGCTCCGAGTATGCCGGGGCGGTCCGTACAGATGAAGTGCAGAGCGCGCAAATAAACCCACAAAAAAGGCCCCGAAGGTCAGGGGGAACCTTCGGGGCCGGTGGAGGCGGAAACCCAGGGGAGAGGCTCCGCGTCCGGGTGGCTGTCCAGGGAGGTGATCAGCCATGGATGCCGTTGCGTGCATCCGATGACTGAGAACGCGCGACTGCGGAAAAGTTCTACGGGTAGCACGAAAAAAAGTCAGGTCCGATTCATTTCACGGAAACCCAACAAATGGACGGCCAGGCGATTCAATGCGCCTCGTCCCAGTTCGCGCCCACGCCCACGTCGACCAGCAGCGGCACGGCCAGCTCCGCGGCGCCCTGCATGCGTTCGCGCACCGCCTCGCGCACCTCGTCCACCGCGTCGGCGCGCACCTCGAACACCAGTTCGTCGTGCACCTGCATCAGCATGTGCGCATCGTCGCGATCCTTCAGCCAGGCGGCCACGGCGATCATCGCGCGCTTGATGATGTCGGCGGCGCTGCCCTGCATCGGCGCGTTCACCGCGGCGCGCTCGGCGCCGGCGCGGTGCGCCTGGTTGCGCGATTGCAGGTTCTCCAGGTACAGGCGGCGGCCGAAGATCGTCTCCACGTAGCCGTCGCGGTGCGCCTGTTCGCGGGTGGCCTCCATGAAGGCGTGCACGCCGGGGTAGCGCGAGAAGTAGCGCGCCATGTAGTCGCCGGCCTCGCCGCGGTCGATGCCGAGCTGGCGCGCCAAGCCGAACGCGCTCATGCCGTACATCAGGCCGAAGTTGATCGCCTTGGCGGCGCGGCGCTGGTTGCTGGTGACCTCCTCGGGCTTGAGGCCGAACACCTCGGCGGCGGTGGCGCGGTGGATGTCCCCGCCCTCGTGGAAGGCCTTCAGCAGGCCCTCGTCGCCGGACAGGTGGGCCATGATGCGCAGCTCGATCTGGGAATAGTCCGCCGCCATCACCTTCCAGCCCGGCGGCGCGATGAAGGCCTGGCGGATGCGCCGGCCTTCCTCGGTGCGCACCGGGATGTTCTGCAGGTTCGGATCGGTGGAGGAGATGCGTCCGGTGGCCACCGCGCCCTGGTGGTAGCTGGTATGCACGCGGCCGGTGCGCGGATTGACCGTGCCGGCCAGCTTGTCGGTGTAGGTGGAGCGCAGCTTGGCCAGGCCACGGTAGTCGAGGATCAGCCTGGGCAGCGCGTGCACGTCGGCGATCGCCTCCAGCGCCTCCTCGTTCGTCGAGGGCTGGCCGGTGGGCGTCTTGAGCTTCGCGGGCAGGCCCAGCTCGTCGAACAGGATCGCCTGCAGTTGTTTCGGCGAATCGAGGTTGAACTCGCGCCCGGCCTCGGCATACGCCTGCTGCTGCAGTTCCAGCATGCGCCTGCCGAGCTGCTGGCTCTGCCGGCGCAGCTCGTCCACGTCGATCAGCACGCCGCGCTGTTCCATGCCGGCCAGCACGGGAATGAGCGGGATCTCGATCTCTTCGTACACCCGGCGCAGGCTCGGCACGCCCTGCAGCTGCGGCCACAGCGCATGGTGCAGGCGCAGGGTGACGTCGGCGTCCTCGGCGGCGTAGCGGCAGGCGGTGTCGAGATCCACCTGCGAGAACGGGATCTGCCTTGCGCCCTTGCCGGCCACGTCCTCGTACTTCACGGTGTCGTAGCCGAGGTAACGCTTCGCCAGCGAATCCATGTCGTGACGTGTGGCGGTGGCGTTCCACACGTAGGATTCCAGCATGGTGTCGTGGGCGACGCCGGCCACCGCGATGCCGTAGTGCGAGAGGATGTTGATGTCGTACTTGGCGTGCTGGCCCAGCTTGGGGCGGTCCGCATCCTCGAACACCGGCTTCAGCGCGGCGAGCACCGCGTCGCGCGGCAGCTGCCTGGGCGCGCCGGGGTAATCGTGCGCCAGCGGCACGTAGCAGGCCTTGCCCGGTTCCACCGCCAGCGACAGGCCCACGATGTCGGCCTGCATCGGATCGATGCTGGTGGTCTCGGTGTCGAAGGCAATCAGGGGCGCATCGCGCAGCCTGTCCAGCCAGGTGTCGAGTTGCGCCTGCGTGGTGACGAGTTCGTATTCGCCCTCTGCGGAGAGGTTCGCGGGTAGGGCATCGGAGCCTGGAGCGGAGCCCCTCTCCCCTCGGGAGAGGGGTTGGGGTGAGGGTTCGGCAGAGCCTCGCGCTTCGTCCGTACCCTCACCCCCAGCCGCTCTCCCGGCGGGAGAGGGGAGTGAAGCATCGAGCTCCTTCAGCGCCGCCTTGAACTCGTAGCGCGTGTACAGCTCGCGCAGCGTCGCCGTATCCGCCTGGCGCAGCGCGAGGTCGGCGGGGCCCTGCTCCAGCACCACGTCGGTCTTGATCGTCACCAGCTCGCGCGACAGCGGCAGCTGCGGCAGCGTGGCGCGCAGGCTCTCGCCGATCTTGCCGCCCACCTGGCCGGCGTTCGCGATCACGCCATCCAGCGAACCGTACTCGACCAGCCATTTTGCCGCGGTCTTGGGACCGCACTTGGGTACGCCGGGCACGTTGTCCACGCTGTCGCCCACCAGGGTGAGGTAGTCGACGATGCGCTCGGGTGGCACGCCGAATTTCTCGATCACCCCGGCGCGATCCATCGTGGTGTTGGTCATGGTGTTGACCAGCGTGATGCCGGGGCCGACCAGCTGGGCCATGTCCTTGTCGCTGGTGGAGATCTCCACCTCGATGCCCTGCGCCTGCGCCTGCAGGGCGAGTGTGCCGATCACGTCGTCGGCCTCCACGCCCGGCACGCGCAGGATCGGGAAGCCCAGTGCGCCGACGATCGTCAGCATCGGCTCGACCTGCGCGCGCAGGTCGTCCGGCATCGGCGGGCGGTTCGCCTTGTAGTGTTCGTACATCGCATCGCGGAAGGTGGGGCCGGAGGCGTCACTGACGAACGCGACGTAATCGGGCCTGGCCTTCAGCGTGGCGCGCAGCATGTTGAACACGCCGAACAGCGCGCCGGTGGGCTCGCCGCGTGCGTTGCTGAGCGGCGGCAACGCGTGGAAGGCGCGGAACAGGTAGGAGGAACCGTCGATCAGGATGAGCTTGGGCATGGGATGCTCTGATCCATTGCAATGCAGGGGACATGATGCCCGCAAGGCTCGCAGATTGTCGTGCGCGGCGCAGCCCGGACTGGCTGTCCGGGCAAGACGCCGCGGCGACATGCGAACCTGGCGGGCATCGTCCCCTTCATCTGAATTTGCGGGATTGGGGCTGTGCTGCCCGTCGGCATTCGGCTGGCGCGTCGTCCTGACAGACGGCGGCCAGTCTTCTTCGCGCCTCGACACCGGGTCCATCCGTGGCCGCTCCCGCGTGCAACGTCGCGCCTGCGGCATGAGGGTGTCCGGGGCGACGACACCTGCACTGGAATGGCTCGGGGTATCCTGGCCATTCTGGCATGCGGCACGCGATGCCGCGGTTCACGGGGCGCCCGTGCCTGCACTGTTATGCTTCGGCTACCCAACGAGGTCGTCGCCATGAAATCCGCTGCCAGCCTGCTTGCCCTCGCCGCCTTCGTCGCGCTGCCTGCGCACGCGCAGTCCACCAGCGCGCAGCCGCCGAAGTTCGCGCCCGCGCCGCCGCCGCCGGGCATGAACGACCCGGGCGTGAAGGCGGTGGCGCCGCCGGACCGGCCGGCCCAGGCCGGCACCAGCGGCAGCACGCCCGCCGAGGTCGACGCCACGCCATTGCCGGGCAAGCCGATCCCGCTGCCCGCGATGCCGGGCGACAAGGGCAGGCCCGAGGACGCCAGGGGCGAGCCGCCGCCGCAGGTCACCGTGCACACCGAGGGCGACGCGGTGTACCAGGAGTACCGCCGCGGCGGCCGCGTCTACATGGTGGTGGTGACCCAGAAGAACGGCCTGTCGTACACCTACACGGTGGACAGCAACGGCGTGATGCGCGCCACCAACGGCGCGCCGCCGGTGCGTCCGGTGATGTACAAGATCCTGGAGTGGGGCGGCAGCAAGCCGGCCGTGCCCAGCAGCGGCGCGCAGGCCGACGGCGGCCACTGAGCCCAGGCGGGCACGCCTGCGGCCACGGCTGCAGCATCGCGGGGCTGGCCCCTCATTCCGGTCCTCTCCCGGACGAGGAGAGGACGACAGGCGGTGGCGTGGTGCGGGATCTGTTCCCGCCGCTTTCAGTGACGGAAGTGCCGCATCCCCGTGAACACCATCGCCATGCCGTGTTCGTCGGCGGCGGCGATCACCTCGGCGTCGCGCATCGAGCCGCCGGGCTGGATCACCGCGCCGATGCCGGCCGCGGCCGCCGCGTCGATGCCGTCGCGGAACGGGAAGAAGGCGTCGCTCGCCATCACCGAGCCGCGCACCTCCAGCTTCTCGTCGGCGGCCTTGATGCCGGCGATCTTCGCGCTGTAGACGCGGCTCATCTGGCCGGCGCCGATGCCGATGGTCTGGCGGTCCTTCGCGTAGACGATCGCGTTGGACTTCACGAACTTCGCCACCTTCCACGCGAAGATCAGGTCGTCGATCTGCGCGGGCGTGGGTGCCACCCTGGTCACGACCTTGAGGTCCGCGGCCTTCACCATGCCGGTGTCTGCGGTCTGGATCAGCAGGCCCGAGCCCACGCGCTTCACGTTGTTGCCCGGATGCGCGGCGGCGAGGTCGGTGCCCGGCGGCACCGGGATCTCCAGCACGCGCACGTTGCCCTTCTTCGCGAACGCCTTCAGCGCGTCGTCGGCATACGACGGCGCCAGCACCACCTCGACGAACTGGCGCGCCACGATCGCCTGGGCGGTGGCGCCGTCGCACTCGCGGTTGAACGCGATGATGCCGCCGAACGCAGAAGTGGGGTCGGTCTGCCAGGCGAGGTCGTAGGCCTTGCCGATCCCGTCCAGGCTCACCGCCACGCCGCAGGGGTTGGCGTGCTTGACGATCACGCAGGCCGGCTTGACGAAACTGCGCACGCATTCCCAGGCGGCGTCGGCGTCGGCAATGTTGTTGAACGAGAGTTCCTTGCCCTGCAGCTGCCTGAACGTGGCCAGCGTGCCCGGCGCGGGATACAGGTCGCGATAGAACGCGGCCTGCTGGTGCGGATTCTCGCCGTAGCGCAGGTCCATCAGCTTCACGAAGCGGCCGTTGGCCTGGGCGGGGAAGGTTTCGTGGCCGGCGATGGTCGCGTGGGCTTCGTCGAGTTTGAGACCGCTGAGGAAGTCGCTGATCGCGCCGTCGTAGTTCGACACGTTGTTGAACGCCGCGACCGCCAGCTTGAAGCGCGTGGCGCGGGAAAGGCCGCCCTGTCGCTCGATCTCGGCCAGCGCACCTTCGTACTGGTCGGGCGAAGTGAGCACGCCCACGTCGTTCCAGTTCTTCGCCGCCGAGCGCAGCATCGCAGGGCCGCCGATGTCGATGTTCTCGATCGCCTGCTCCAGCGTGCAGTCGGGCCTGGCGACGGTGGCTTCGAACGGATAGAGATTCAGCACCAGCAGGTCGATCGGCGCGATGCCCAGCTCGGCCATCACCGCGTCATCGGTGCCGCGTCGGCCAAGCAGTCCGCCATGCACCTTCGGGTGCAGCGTCTTCACGCGGCCGTCCATGATTTCCGGAAAACCGGTGAGTTCGCTGACGTCCTTCACCGCGATGCCGGCTTCGCGCAGCGCTTTGGCGCTGCCGCCGGTGGAGAGCAGTTCCACGCCTCTGGCGGCGAGGCGGCGCCCGAGTTCGATCAGCCCGGTCTTGTCGGAGACGCTGAGCAGGGCGCGGCGGACGGGGACGACGGCGGGGGCGGACATGGCGGCTTCCAGGCGGGAAAGCTGCCGATTATAGCCGAGTCCGGGGTGTGGCCGCCGTTTGGACGGCCAAATGCAGAAGCGTGAGTCTACAGCAGGCCGTGTGCGGCCAGCTTCTTGCGCAGCGTGGCGCGGTTGATGCCGAGCGCCACGGCGGCGCGGCTCTGGTTGCCGTCGTGGAACGCGAGCACCTCGCGCAGCAGCGGGCCTTCCACTTCGCGGATCACCAGCGCGTGCAAGCCTTCGCCACAGTCCGCGTCGCCGAGGTCGGCGAGGTAACGGCGCACGGTGCGGCTGACGCATTCGCTCAGCGCACTCTGCGAAGCGACCGGACGGGTGGCCTCGGCGGCGGGCAATCTCACGGCATTCACTGACATTTCCCTCTGTGTGTCTTGCGCGGCTGCTTGGGCCGCTGCTTGTGATTGTCTTCCGCGACCGCCTCGGCGGTCTTTCGCGCATGCCGACGGCGATACGCGGAAGGACGGAGTCTACCCGCGCGGGCGGTGAATTTTAAGTGCTGCGTCTGTCCGTGAACGGCGCCGGGGCACTTGCATTTCCTGTCGTGCGCGGAGCGACGGGTGCCGGGGGGCGTCGCGCTATTCGAAACCGAACTCGTAGGCAACCGCCTGCTCGCCGGGATCCTGCACCTCCAGCAGCAGCGCCGTGGCGGCACCCGGCGCGAGGCCCCGGCGCAGCACGGCAGGATCATCCAGGTAGTCGGTGGGCAGCAGGCGACGCATCGTCAGCCGGCGCCCCTGCGCGTCTTCCAGGGTGACCACCACCACCGGCCAGGGCTGCGCGAATGCGGCATCGTTGCGCAGGCTGAGGCTGATCATCAGCGCATGTGCCGCGTTGGGATGGGTTTCGACGTTGCTGGCGAGCAGGTGCAATCGCTGCGGCGCCGCGACCAGCGGCAGGCGGCAGCCGAAGGTACCGCAGACGCTTCGCAGCCAGCCGCCGGTGAACGGGTCGCGGATCAGGGTGTCGCGACCGATCCAGGCCAGTTGCGTCGCGAGCGCGAGCGCAAGCAGGCCGCAGACCAGCACCCATGGCCAGCGGCGCGGCTGGCCGCTGTCGCGGCGTGCAGGGCGCTGGCGTTCCGCCCGCGGCGGTTTGCGGGGGCGAGCGTCCTTTGCGAAGCGCGGGGCGAACACCAGTTGCGAGAAATCCTCGCCCGCTGCCGCGGATGCCGCCGTTTCGACCGCGACGGCAGATTCAGGCGCCGGCGGCCGTGGGCGGTACACCACCAGTTCGATGCGCGGCGGTACCAGCGCCTGCTCGTTGGCGGGCAGCTCCTGGAACGGCTCCGGCGGCAGCTGTTCGCTGAGCGTGGCGAGGCTGTCGAAGCCGGCGCCGCAATGTCCGCACATCACGTAGCCGTGCGCCTGCACCAGCGCCTGCGCGCCGAGCGAGAACACGGACAGGCATTCGGGGCATTGCGTGTACATGCGGGCCACGGCGGTGAGCGAGCCGCAAGCTTAGCAGGCGGATGCGGCTCAGCCCTGGCGCTTGCCGCTGATGCGCACCCAGCCGTCGCGCGTGTCCACGCGCAGCGCGTCGAACCATTCCGCGTAGCGTGCCAGCAGCTCGTCCTGCTGGCCGTCGAGGATGCCGGAGATCGCGAACGGCGCGCCGGGTTTCGCGGCCGCGGCGAAGGTCGGCGCCAGTTCGCCCAGCGGGCCGGCGAGGATGTTCGCGACGAACACGTCGGCCGGCTCGCCCGCGTAATCCTCGGGCAGGAACAGCGCGAGGCGTTCGGCCACGCCGTTGCGCTCGGCGTTGTCGCGCGAGGCGATCAGCGCCTGCGGATCGTTGTCCACGCCGATTGCGCCGGCGGCGCCGAGCTTCAGCGCGGCGATGGCGAGGATGCCCGAGCCGCAGCCGTAGTCGATCACGGTCCTGCCGCCGAGCTCGAGCCCGTCCAGCCATTCCAGGCACAGCGCCGTGGTGGGATGGGTGCCGCTGCCGAACGCGAGGCCCGGGTCCAGGCGCACCACCACGCGTGCGTCGTCCGCCGGCGGCTCGATGTTCCAGGGATAGATCCATAGCCGACGGCCGAACGCCATCGGCTGGTACTGGTCCATCCACGCGCGCTCCCAGTCCTGGTCCTCCACCACGCGGAAATCCAGCTGGTCGGGCTCCAGCCACGGCAGCAGTTCACCCAGCGCGGCGGCGAGGCCGCGCCGGTCGGCGTGCTCGTCGAACAGCGCGTTCAGCGTGATGGTGGGCCACAGCGGCAGCTCGCCCACGCCCGGTTCGAAGATCGCCTGCTCGTCGGGCGTCTCGGCGTCGGCGTCGCGCAGCGTGATCGACAGCGCGCCGAGATCCTCCAGCGCTTCCTCCACGCGAGGTTGCTGTTCGAGGCGGGCAGTGAGGGCGACTTCGAGGAAGGGCATGGGGCGAGATGTGGGAGTCGGGCAGCGGGGAGCGAGAGAAGGATCGGGATTCCCGGGAGAGCTTCGGAGTGCGTTCTCTCACGCCTCAGCGACGCTTCACTCGCCGCTCGCCTTGTGTTCCTTCTGCTCCGCCATCCGCTTCTCGAGGTAGTGGATGTTCTGGCCGCCGTGCTGGAAACCCACGTCGGCCATGATGCGCTGCTGCAGCGGGATGTTGCACTTGACCCCTTCGATCACCGTCTCGGCCAGTGCGAGGCGCATGCGCGCGATCGCCGTGGCGCGGTCGGGGCCGTAGACGATCAGCTTGCCGATCATCGAATCGTAGTTCGGCGGGATGCGGTAGCCGTCGTACAGGTGAGTGTCCACGCGCACGCCGGGGCCGCCCGGCGCCTCGAAGCGCTTCACCGTGCCGGGACAGGGCAGGAAGCTGTCCGGGTCCTCGGCGTTGATGCGGCACTCGATCGCGTGGCCGTTGATCTGGATATCTTCCTGCTTGATCGACAGCTTCTCGCCGCCGGCGATCAACAGCTGCTCGCGCACCAGGTCCACGCCGGTGATGAACTCGGTCACCGGGTGCTCGACTTGGATGCGGGTGTTCATCTCGATGAAGTAGAAGCGGCCGTTTTCGAACAGGAACTCGAACGTGCCGGCGCCGCGGTAGCCGATGCGGATGCAGGCGTCCACGCAGACCTGACCGATCTGCGCGCGCAGCTCCGGCGTGATGCCCGGAGCGGGGGCTTCCTCCACCACCTTCTGGTGGCGGCGCTGCATCGAGCAGTCGCGCTCGCCCAGGTGGATCGCGCTGCCCTGGCCGTCGGCCAGCACCTGGATCTCCACGTGGCGCGGGTTCTCCAGGAATTTCTCCATGTAGACCATGTCGTTGCCGAAGGCCGCCTTGGCCTCCTGCTTGGTCATGGTGATCGCGTTGGCGAGGTGCGCCTCGGTGCGCACCACGCGCATGCCGCGGCCGCCGCCGCCGCCGGCCGCCTTGATGATCACCGGGTAGCCGATCTCGCGGGCGATGCGGATGTTCTCGTCGGTGTCGTCGCCGAGTGGACCGCCGGAACCCGGCACGCACGGCACGCCGGCGGCCTTCATCGCCTTGATCGCCTCGACCTTGTCGCCCATCAGGCGGATCACCTCGGCGGTCGGGCCGATGAAGATGAAGCCGGACTGCTCGACCTGCTCGGCGAAGTCGGCGCGCTCGGACAGGAAGCCGTAGCCGGGGTGGATCGCCTGGGCGTCGGTGATCTCCGCCGCAGCGATGATGCGCGGGATGTTGAGGTAGCTGTCGGCCGAGGGCGCCGGACCGATGCAGATCGCCTCGTCGGCGAGACCGACGTGCTTGAGGTTGCGGTCGGCGGTGGAGTGCACCGCCACCGTCTTGATGCCGAGGCTGTGGCACGCGCGCAGCACGCGCAGCGCGATCTCGCCGCGGTTGGCTATGAGGACCTTCTCTAGCATCCGGGCGGCCTCAGGCAATCACGAACATCGGCTGGTCGAATTCGACCGGCTGGCTGTTCTCGACCAGGATCGCCTGGATGGTGCCGGAAATGTCGGCCTCGATCTGGTTGAACATCTTCATCGCCTCGATGATGCCCAGCGTCTCGCCGGCCTTCACCTGCTGGCCGACCTTGACGAACGCGGGCGCGCCCGGCGTGGCCGAGGCGTAGAAGGTGCCGACCATCGGCGCCTTGACCACGTGGCCGGCCGGCAGCGCGTCGGCGGCGGGCGCCGCCTCGGCGGCTGCGACGGGAGCGGGCGCGGCGGCTGGGACGGGCGCCACGGCGACCGGGGCGGGCGCGGCCACGGTCACGCCGCCTTTGGGCACGCGCGACAGCCGCACCACTTCCTCGCCTTCCTTGATTTCCAGTTCGGCGAGGTTGGACTCCTCGAGCAGGTCGATCAGCTTCTTGATCTTGCGCAGATCCATGGGATGGCCTTCATGTCATGGGCCGCCCGTGGGCGGCCGGGAAAGGGAAAAGGGCGGCGGCTCAGCGTGGCGCCAGTCGCGCGATGGCAGCGTCCAGCGCCAGGCGGTAGCTGTCGGCGCCGAAGCCGCAGATCAGGCCCACCGCGATGCCGGCGAGGTAGGAGTGGTGCCGGAACGGCTCCCGCGCATGCACGTTGGACAGGTGCACCTCGATGAACGGAATCGCCACCGCGGCGAACGCGTCGCGCAGCGCGATGCTGGTATGGGTGAGGGCGCCGGCGTTGCACAGGATCATCGCCACCTGCTCGCCGCGCGCCTGCTGCACGCGGCCGACCAGTTCATGCTCGGCATTGGACTGGAAGCAGTCGAGCTGATGTCCGGCAGCCTTGGCCTGCGCGGCCAGCCGGCCGTTGATGTCGGCCAGCGTGTCGTGGCCGTAGATCGCCGGCTCGCGTGTGCCCAGCAGGTTGAGGTTGGGCCCGTGCAGGACCAGGATCTTCGCCACACCATACCTTCGACGGCGTCCGGATGGCCCGGAACGCGCGCAGTGTGCGCGCTGTTGCGGATGTTGTCCAGTTCGACGCAGATCGGCGATGTTCCAAGGAGAAGTGCATCACTCTCCGTGCGCCGACGTATGCGCAGGCAATTCTTGCGATCAACCCCGGGCGCGAAGACCGGACGGGCGGCCATCCTCGGCCGCACTCCCCATGAGCCAACGGCCGAGCGTGGCTGCATCCAGCGGACCCCGATGGGTGGCGATCACGCGCCCATCGGCGCCGATCAACACGCTGTAAGGCAGGACCTCGCCGCGGTCGCCCCACCGCAGCGAGGTGCTGGGTGGTTTCATCCGGCCCAGCAGGATCGGGAAACGCACGGGATGGATGGCGAGAAAAGCGCGGACACGCGCCGGCTCATCCATCGCGATGCCCAGCACGACCGCTCCCGGATTGCCGGACCTGCGCTGGGCCTCGTCCAGCGCAGGCAGTTCATCGAGGCATGGCCCGCACCAGCTGGCCCAGAAATTCAGCAGCACCCGGCGCCCCCGGTAATCGACCAGCCGGTGCACACGTCCCTGCAGATCCGGCAGTTCCAGCTCGGGAGCAGCCTCTCCGACCCGCGCCACGGCCACGCCAGCCGGCGCATGGGCCAGCCGGCTCTCGTGCTGCAGCCAGCCGCCCAGCGCGGCGGCCAGCACCGCCACCCCCAGAATGACGAGGTTGTCGCGGCTCAGCACGGGCCGCTGCCGCCGCGTTCACTCCTCTCCCGCCGGCAGGGGAGGGCGCGAAGGCGGACCGTGAGCGGCCTGTTCACCGCGCCGCCTCTGCCAGTGCCCGCTCCACCAGCGTCGTTGTCAGCACGGTGGGCAGCTGCCGCCCCGCGCCGCCACCTTTCGGGAACACCACATACAGCGGGACTCCCGGCGAGTGGTACCGCTGCAGGAAGGCGGTGATCGCCGGGTCCTCGTTCGTCCAGTCGCCCTTCATGTAGACCGCGCCCGCGCGCTCGAGCGCGGCGCGGAACGCCGCGCCATCCAGCACTGCGTGCTCGTTGGCCTTGCAGGTGATGCACCAGTCGGCGGTCATGTCCACGAACACCGGCGTGTCGGCGGCGCGCAGTTCGGCCAGCTTCGCGGCGCTGTAGGGCACGGTACCTTGCTGTGCCGCGATGGTGCCCGCCGTTGCGGCCGGCATGTGCGCCAGCAGGTACAGCGGCGCCAGCACGGCCAACGCCAGCGCGGCGGTCAGCACGTAGCGCAGCGGGCCGCGTCCCCGGCTGCGTTCGAACCACCACAGCACCAGCGCCAGCAGCACCATCGCCACCAGCAGCAGGCCCACCGCGTCGGCACCGCGCTGGTTGGCCAGTACCCAGGCCAACCACGCCGCGGTGAGGTACATCGGAAAGGCCAGTACCTGCTTCAGCGTCTCCATCCAGCGCCCCGGTTTCGGCAGCCAGCGCGCCAGCGCGGGGATGAACGCAACGGCGAGGAAGGGCAGGGCCAGGCCCACGCCCAGCGCGAGGAACACCAGCAGCGCATCGAGCGCCGGCGCGGCGAATGCATACGCCAGCGCGCTGCCCATGAACGGCGCGGTGCAGGGGCTGGCCACCACCACGGCGAGCACGCCGGTGAAGAAGTCGCCGGCTGCGCCGCCACGGTTCGCCAGCGTGCCGCCGACATTGCCCAGCGTGGCGCCGAACTGCACCACGCCCGACATCGACAAGCCCAGCGCGAAGATCACGCAGGCCAGAACAGCCACCAGCAGCGGCTGCTGCAGTTGCGTGCCCCAGCCCAGCGCGTGGCCGGCAGAGCGCAATACGAGGATGCCAAGCCCCAGCGCCGCGAAGCTCGCCAGCACGCCGGCGGTGTAGGCCAGCGCGTGGCGGCGCCGACGCGCTGGGCTCTCGCCGCTTTCCAGCAGGCCCACCGCCTTGAGCGACAGCACCGGCAGCACGCAGGGCATCAGGTTGAGGATCAGGCCGCCACCCAGCGCCAGCAGCAGCGCGGTGAACAGGCTGGTCTGCAGCGGACCGGCGGGCGACGCTGCGGCAATGTTCGAGGCGTCGCCCGTGCTCGTCGCCGTGGGCGCGCCGGGCGCGGCGCCGCCATTCGCCGCGGCGCCGCCTTGCAGGTCCACCGTCACGTCGCGCGTCATCAGCGGATAGCACACGCCGCCGTCCTGGCAGCCGAGGAAGCTCGCTTCCAGTGTCAGCCGGTGATGGCCCGCGGTGTCGCCCTCGATCGCCACCGGCAGTTCGAGGTCGCCGAAGTACACGGTGACCGGGCCGAGCTGGGCGTCCTGGTGCACCACGCCACCGGCCGGCCACGCGGGCGCGCCGAGTTTCAGGCCGCCAGCGTCCTTGAGGCGCAGCGCGATGTGGTCGCGGTAGACGTAGTAGTCCTTCGGCATCGTCCAGCGCAGCAGCAGGTGCTGCGGGTCCTGCGCCACCGCGGTGAACCGGAAGGCCTGTTCCGGCGGCAGGGGCGCGGACTGCGTGCCGGCCGGCACGCCGCCGCCGAGCTGCTGCAGCGCGTTGCCCAGCCCGTTGCCGGTGGCGGACGACGGCGCGGCGTCGGCCGGCAGCGGCAGGTCGAGGTGCTCGGTGTGCGGCGGGTAGCAGATCTTCGGCTCCACCTCGTGGCAGCCCTGGTACTGCACGTCCACCCGCAGGCGCGTGGTGCCCGGTGCCACGGTGTAGGGCAGGCTGGCGTCGACGCCATGGTGGTAGGTCTCCACCGGGCCGAGGTAGGGATCGTCATGCTTCTCGCCGGGCGGCAGCTGCGCCTCGCCCAGCGTCACGCCGGGGCCGGCGGTGAACTTCATGCGGCCGCGGTAGAGGTAGTAGTCCGGCGCGATCGTCCAGTGCAGCTTGAGCGTGCCGGGCGTGTTCGCGTCCGTGCCGAGCTTGTAGGCCTCGGTCACCGGCAGGATGTTGTCGTCCTGCGTTTGCGCGGACGCGGCATGCGCAAACAGCAGAGGCAGCAGGAGCGACAGGAAGATGGTCGCGTGGGCGAAACGGAATGTGCGCATTGCAACTCCAGCGTCTTGGACCGCACCGGGGCGCGGTCGATTGGGGATTATGGCGCAGCGGCAGTGCCGTGCTTGCGGATGCGGCCTTGTGGCGGCGTCGCTGGCGCCGCCGCCGCGCGGATCGGCTTGGTGGCAGGCGGTCGAAGGTGCCGCCCTCCCGCGCACGCGCAGGAGGCGGCTGCCCCGCGCGACGTCCAACGGCAACGGCGCGGCGAAATCGGACTGCTTCATGCCGGGTGGTCTCGCTGGCCGGATCGGATGGGGGCTATGGCGGTCGGGTGTCGAAGGGGCCTTCGTCCGGGATCAGGCTAGGTTACCTTCCGGTCTTGCAAAAGGTCCGCATTGCGACAAATCTTGTGGGCCAATTTCCGATCGAGGACGTGATGCGGCATCCGTTCGAGTTTCCACTGGACCTGCCCGGGCGCGGCTCGCGCCGGCGGCTGCAGGCACTGCACGGGCAGCTGCGCGCGGCGATCCTGGACGGCCGGCTCGGACCCGGCCTGCGGCTGCCGGCGACGCGCGAGCTCGCGCTGGCGCTGGACATCTCGCGCAACACCGTGGTGGCGGCCTACGACTTGCTGCTCGGCGAGGGCTATCTCGAGGCGCGGCGTGGCGCAGGCTGCTACGTGGCCGATCTCGCCGCGCGCCGCGATGCGCCGCGCGCCAGGAGCGGCGTGCCGGGACCCGAAGCGAGGCTGGCGCCGCATTGGCGCGGCTTCGATGCCGTGCCCCCGCCGATGTCGCCGGGAGGGGCCGAACACGACTTCCGTCTCGGCATTCCGGACAATCGCGGGTTTCCGTACGAGATATGGCGGCGACTGTCCGCGCGCGCCCTGCGCCAGCTGTCGAAGGCACCGCCCCTGTACGCCGCCGCGGCGGGGCGGTCGGCCCTGCGAGAGGCGATCGCGCGCCACATCTCGTTCACGCGCGCCGTAGCCTGCGAGCCGGCCGACGTGATCGTCACCAGCGGCGCGCAGCAGGCCTTCGACCTGCTGGCGCGGGTGCTGGTGACGCCGGGGCGGACCGTGCTGGCGATGGAGGATCCGGGCTACCCGCCGCTGCGTGCCGCGTTCGCCGCCGCCGGTGCGCAGGTGGTCGCGGTGCCGGTGGACACGGAAGGGCTGGTGGTGGAATGCCTGCCCGCGGACACGGACGTGGTCTACACGACGCCCTCGCACCAGTTTCCGCTCGGCGTGGCGATGTCGCCGCGCCGCCGGCTCCAGCTGCTCGCCTTCGCGCGCTCGCGCGGCGCGCTGGTGATCGAGGACGACTACGACAGCGAGTTCCGCTACGGCAGCCGGCCGCTGGATGCGCTGCAGACGCTGGATCGCGACGATGGCGTCTGCTACGTGGGCACGTTCTCCAAGTGCCTGTTTCCCGCCCTGCGCATCGGTTATGCGGTCGCGCCGTCATGGTTGCGCGCGGCGCTGGCCCACGCCAAGCAGCTGGCCGACTGGCACGGCGACGTGCTGGCGCAGGACACGCTGGCCGCATTCATCGCCGAGGGACACCTGGTGCGGCACGTGCGGCACATGCGCAAGGTGTACGCGACGCGACGCACGGCGTTGCTCGACGCGCTGGCGCGCCACGGCGCCGGCCGGCTGCAAGCATGGCCCTCCGCCGCGGGCCTGCATCTCGCGGCGCGCCTGTCCGCCGGCGTCGACGCCGCGACGCTGGCGTCGCGTGCCGCCGCCGGCGGCATCCACCTCGAGCCGCTGTGTGCCTATGCGCACGAGGCCACGGCGCCGAACGGGATCGCCTTCGGCTTCGGCATGATCGATGCGCCGGACATCGACCGGGCGGTATACCGCGTGGCCCGGCTGATCGACGGTTGAGTGTCGCGCGGTGGTTCCCCGTAATTGCCGTGAAGTGGCCCTTATCGCCGGGGCGCACCGCGACGACCATGCACGCACCTTTAGGTCCCGGAGATCGTCGTGCGCGCCCTGCTTTCGCTGATCCTGCTGTGCTTCCTGAGTGCCTCGCTGCGCGCCGAAACCGGCGAGCAGCATGCGCAGGCCGCCGCGCGCGGCCTGCTTGGGCAGCCGGCGCCGCCATTGGTGCTGAAGACCATCGACGGCCAGACCATCGACCTGGCCAGCCTGTACGGTCGCAAGGCGGTCTACCTGGAGTTCTGGGCCACCTGGTGCGTCCCCTGCCGGCAGCAGATGCCGCACCTGAAGCAGGTCTACGCCCAGGCCGGCCAGGATCTGGCCGTGATCGCGGTGAACGTGGGCTTCGACGACAGCGTGGCCGCGGTGCGCGAATACCGCCGCGCGCTGGGGCTGGATTCGCGCATGCCGATCGTGTTCGATGCGGACGGTGCGGCGGGCACGGCCTTCCACCTGCGCGTGACGCCGCAGCACGTGGTGATCGGCCGCGACGGCCGCATCCTCTTTCTTGGCCACGAGGCGAACGCGAAGCTGGACGCGGCACTGCGCAGCGCGCGCGCCGAGCCGCCTGCGCCGATGGTGATGGCGAGGGCCGTGGCCGGCCATGCCGTCGAACGGCCGCTCGCGGCGGGTGACCGCGTACCCGCGCTGACGGTGTCCACGCTGGACGGCGTGCCGTTCCCGCTGCGCGCGCCGGACGGACGTCCCACCGTGCTGGTGTTCCTGTCGCCGTGGTGCGAGACCTATCTGGCGGAGCGGCGCGTGGGCAGCCGGCCGGCGCTTGCCGCGAGTTGCCGTGCAGCGCGGGAGCAGATGGCCGCGCTGTCGCACGACGTGCGCGTGCGCTGGCTGGGCGTCGCCTCGAACCTGTGGACGGGGCGGGACGATCTGCGGGCCTGGCAGCGCAAATACCAGGTGGCCGTGCCGCTGGCGCTGGACGGTTCGGGCCGGCTGTTCCGCCTGTTCCGCGTGATGCACGTGCCGACCGTGCTGGTGCTCGATGCGCAGGGCCGCATCGTGCGCCGCGTCGAAGGCGTGGACCCGCGGCTGGGCGCGGAACTCGAGACGCTCGGGCGCGTTGAATGAGCGGCGCAGCCGTTCCGCGTCGCGCCGGCGCTGTGCCATGCCTGGCCGCGTTCCTTGCTGCAGCCGCGGCGATGCTGCCCGGCCGCGGCCTGGCGGCGACCGAACAGGCGCTGCTCTCGGCCCCGTTGAGCAGCAGCCTGCGGGGAGGGCGACTCGAGGCGATCCGCGTCACCTACGCACCGGGCCAGTCCACACCGCCGCATGCGCATGGCAGGGACGTCTATGCCTACGTGCTGTCCGGCCGCATCCGCGGCCGGCTCGCGGGAGGGTCGTTGCGCGTCTACGGTCCGGGTGAGGGCTGGTTCGAGCCGGCGGGCGTTCGCCACGTGATCTGCGGCAACGCCAGCGCCAGCGAACCGGCAAGCATGCTGGTGATCTTCATCCTGGCGCCAGGGCCGCACCCGGGCACGTCGGACCCGGCTGCGAATCAGCTTTCGGTCCCCGCACGGACCCAATCCAGATAAGCCGCGTGGCCGTGCTCCACCGGTACGGCGACCAGTTCCGGCAGCGCATAGGGGTGCAACTGCAGCAGGCGCGCCTTGAGTGCCTCGAAACGGGCAGCGGTGGTCTTGATCAGCAGCAGCTCCTCTGCGTCGGTGGTTACCGCGCCCTGCCAGCGGTAGGTGGAGTGGATCCCGGGCAGGCGGTTCACGCAGGCGGCCAGCCGCTCGCCCACCAAGGTCTCGGCCAGCCGCTGCGCGCTGGTTGCATCGGGGCAGGTGCACAGGCAAAGCAGGACGGCGGGGTCGGGCATGGCGGCGATCGCGGTGCTGCGGACACCCCACGGTAGCAGAGGCGGCGGCTGCCTCTTGAAACCCGGTCGCGACCGCCCCATTGGCTGTCCCCAAGGCCGGGCCGCGTGGCATCGGGTTCGCCGCCTCTTGCGGCGGGGGCTTGCATCGCTAGAATTGGCACTCATCTACGGTGAGTGCTAACAGCGGTCCCCCGGGCCGGCCTGTCAGTCCTCAAACCACATTCCACCACCTAGCTTGGGAGCCACCCATGAGCAAACTGCGTCCGCTGCACGATCGCGTCATCGTCAAGCGCCTGGAAGAGGAGCGCGTCTCCGCCGGCGGCATCGTCATCCCCGACAGCGCCACCGAGAAGCCCACCCGCGGCAAGGTGATCGCCGCCGGCACCGGCCGCATCCTGGAAGACGGCAACGTCCGTCCGATGAGCCTGAAGGAAGGCGACGTGGTGCTGTTCGGCAAGTACGCCGGCCAGGAAATCAAGATCGACGGCGAAGAGCTGGTCTTCCTGAAGGAAGACGACATCGTGGCGGTGATCGAGGGCTGAGCGCGTCGATCGCGCTCGCTCGTCGCCAGAAACTTGCTCCGGCAACGCTCTCGAAACGACAAACCCCCTTTCCTTAATTTCAAAAATTTTGAGGCAAAAATTTTATGGCCGCTAAAGAAGTCCGCTTCGGCGAAGACGCCCGCTCGCGCATCCTCAAGGGCGTGAACACGCTCGCCAATGCCGTCAAGGTCACCCTGGGCCCGAAGGGCCGCAACGTCGTGCTCCAGAAGAGCTTCGGCGCCCCCACCGTCACCAAGGACGGCGTGTCCGTGGCGAAGGAGATCGAGCTGGCCGACGCCTACGAGAACATGGGCGCGCAGATCGTCAAGGAGGCCGCCTCCAAGACCTCCGACAACGCCGGTGACGGCACCACCACCGCGACCGTGCTGGCCCAGGCGTTCATCCGCGAGGGCATGAAGGCCGTCGCCGCCGGCATCAACCCGATGGACCTGAAGCGCGGCATCGACAA
The DNA here is from genome assembly GCF_050026795.1 of Rhodanobacter aciditrophus. NCBI lineage: Bacteria > Pseudomonadati > Pseudomonadota > Gammaproteobacteria > Lysobacterales > Rhodanobacteraceae > Rhodanobacter > Rhodanobacter aciditrophus. Next base: position 58,774 of record NZ_JALBWP010000008.1, on the reverse strand, counting down.
GGCCGTGATCGCTGCCGTCGCCGAGCTGAAGAAGCTCAGCAAGCCCACCGCCGACGACAAGGCGATCGCCCAGGTCGGCACCATCTCCGCCAACTCCGATGCCGCCATCGGCGACATCATCGCCACCGCGATGAAGAAGGTCGGCAAGGAAGGCGTGATCACCGTCGAGGAAGGCTCGGGCCTGGAGAACGAGCTGGACGTGGTCGAGGGCATGCAGTTCGACCGCGGCTACCTGTCGCCGTACTTCATCAACAACCAGCAGAGCCAACAGGTCGAGCTGGAAGATCCCTTCATCCTGCTGCACGACAAGAAAGTCTCCAACGTGCGCGAGCTGCTGCCGATCCTCGAGGGCGTGGCCAAGGCGGGCAAGCCGCTGCTGATCGTGGCGGAGGAAGTGGAGGGCGAGGCGCTGGCCACGCTGGTGGTCAACACCATCCGCGGCATCGTCAAGGTCGCCGCCGTCAAGGCGCCGGGCTTCGGCGACCGCCGCAAGGCGATGCTGGAAGACATGGCCATCCTCACCAACGGCCAGGTCATTTCCGAGGAAGTCGGCCTGCAGCTGGAGAAGGCGACCATCGCCGACCTCGGCCGCGCCAAGAAGGTCGTGGTCACCAAGGAAAACACCACCATCATCGACGGCGCCGGCGAGGCCGAGAAGATCCAGGCCCGCATCAAGCAGATCAAGGCGCAGATCGAAGAGACCTCCTCCGACTACGACCGCGAGAAGCTGCAGGAGCGCGTGGCCAAGCTGGCCGGCGGCGTGGCCGTCATCAAGGTCGGCGCCGCCACCGAAGTGGAGATGAAGGAGAAGAAGGCCCGCGTCGAAGACGCCCTGCACGCCACCCGTGCGGCCGTCGAGGAAGGCGTGGTGCCGGGCGGCGGCGTGGCGCTGATCCGCGCGCTGAAGGCGATCGAGAGCCTGAAGGGCGACAACGAGGACCAGAACCTCGGCATCGCGATCACCCGTCGCGCGCTGGAAGCCCCGCTGCGCGAGATCGTGTTCAACGCCGGCGGCGAGTCCAGCGTGGTCGTCAACCAGGTCAAGGAAGGCAAGGGCAACTTCGGCTACAACGCCGCCACCGGCGAGTTCGGCGACATGATCGAGTTCGGCATCCTGGACCCGACCAAGGTCACCCGCTCGGCGCTGCAGTACGCCTCCTCCGTGGCCGGCCTCGCCATCACCACCGAGGCGATGGTGGCCGAGCTGCCGAAGAAGGAAGAGCACAACCACGGCGGCCCCGGCGCCGGCGGCATGGGCGGCATGGGCGGCATGGATTTCTGATGCCCTCATCCGCGCCATCGTCCCCGATGGCCTGAGTCGACCAAGCGGTCATCCACGGCCGCACTGCTCGACAAGAGCTGCGCAACACGAAAAACCCCGCCTCGGCGGGGTTTTTCTTTGGCCGCGCCGTAGCTGTGCCGCTGAAGCCACACGGCCCCGGGAGTTGCCTCCCGGGGCCGCATAGCTCACGGAACGACGCAGACTCAGTGGCCCGCGGCGGCGTCGACCTTCGCATCGGTCTTCACGCCGACGCTGGCGCCCACGGCACCCGCGCCGATCCTGGCGCCGGCACCCACGCCGGCCGAACCGCCGGCTGCGCCGGTGACCGGGCCGGCCGCGTCGCCCGCGCCGGATTCGGTCTTCTCGACGGCCATCTTGCCGGAGTGCCTCGCCCTGTGGGCAGCCGGGTGCGCGGCTGCGCCGGTCTTGTGCAAGGTGTTGCCGACCGCGCCGGTGGCCTGCGCGGCGGTCTGCGTGGCGCCGTTGATGAGCGAGCCGGCGTCGGCGCTGGTGGATGTCTTGGCGCTCGCGCCGGCGCTGGCGTCCTGCGCGAAGGCGGGGAGAGCGAGCAGGCCGGTCGAGGCGACGAGGGCAGCAAGCAGGGTCGTCTTGTTCATCAGGCACACCTCCGGGATGGGAACGCCGCGTACGCATGGCGTCGCGGCGGGAACAACGCTAGGAATCGGCCGCTGGCTGTCGCCTGAATTCGCCGTGCGCACCTTCAGAACCCGTTCAAGGCCGCGCTTGCCGAAGATGCCTGCGTGCGCGATGCGCGGATCAGGGGCGCGCGGACATCAGCGCGGCGGTCGGCGTGGGCGAGGGGGCGTGCGCCATGGAGGCCGGGGCCACCGGTCCCACGATCCTGGCGAGGATCGGCTGCAGCTTGCGCGTCATGCGCAGCTGCTCGACGCTGGCCATGGAGCGGTCGAGCCGGCGGGTGGCAGCATCCTCGTCCGGCTGCGGGGCGCCGGGGGCGCGGGTCAGCGCGGCGAGCGGCGGGCCGACCAGTTCGGTGAGCGCGAAGTAGGGATCGTCGTGGATGCCGGCGGCGGCGAGCAGCCTGCCGGGGAGCAGCCACGAAGCCGTGTCTTCATGCACAGGTCGGCCCGCGGCATGCGGGTCGACCAGCAGCCAGGTGCCGGCCTGCGCCAGCATGTTGCCGCCGTCGACGAAGCCGTCGATGCGGTAGCTGTCGGTGAGCGCGGGCAGGTGGTCGCCGTAGAACAGCAGCAGCGAAGGACGCTGGCGTTTGGCGAGCAGCGCGGCGAGGCGGCCGAGTTCCTCGTCGGCATGACGCATGTGGTAGAGGTAGTTCTGCAGCTCGCGCTTGTTCTTGCCCTCGATGCCGGCGGGCACCGCGATCGCGTCGCGCGCGGCGGTGTCCTTCGGGTCCACGTCGTAGGGGCCGTGCGCCTCGATGCTGATCGCGAAGACGAACTGCGGCGGCCCGCTGTCCTTGAGCTGGCGCATGATCTCGTCGGTCATCGCGCTGTCGGCCATGTACTTGCCGTCGTTCGGCGCGTCGGTCGGGAACGCGGACTGCGACACGAAGCGCTGGAAGCCCAGCGCCTTGAACGCGGTGTTGCGGTTCCAGAACGTGGGATCGTTGCCGTGCACCGCCACCGTCTCGTAGCCGTGTTCGTCCAGCACGTGCACCAGGCTGGGCACCAGCTTGTGGTTCATCTGCAGGTAGGGGAACTGCAGATTGTCGAAGTAGCGCAGCGAGAGCCCGGTGAGCATCTCGAACTCGGTGCGGATGGTGCCGCCGCCGAACGTGGGCACGTGCAGCGCGCCGCTGATGCCGTGCGCGGCAAGCCGGCGCAGGTTGGGCGTGAGGTCGACATGCGCGTAGCCCTTCATGATCGAGGGGTCGAAGAACGACTCGCTCTGCACCACCACGATGTCGGGCAGCACGGCGGCGTTCGGTGTATGCACGTGCCGGCGCAGCGCCGCCGCGGACTGGCCGATCAGCTGCTCGGCCACCGCGCGGTCGGGCTTCGGCTTCTGCTTGTTGTATTGCAGGTGGAACATCACCAGCTCGCTGAGCAGGCCGGCGTGCAGGCGGGTGGAGGCGGCTGACCAGGGCTCCAGCCACAGCACGCGGCCGTTGTAGACCGTCGTCCAGCCGCCCCAGCCGCCGAGCAGGCTGCCGAGGAGCAGGGCCAGCGCGCCGCCGGCCGCGAGCCGCTTGCCGCCGGTGCGGCGCGCGAACAGCGGCGGCTCCAGCCGCCACATCGCCACCAGGATCAGTACGCCAGCGGCCAGGGCCAGGTATGGCCACGGGCTGTGCGGCAGATAGCCGGCCAGCAGGTGCATGCCGCCCTTGCGCAGCTGGCCCACCATGCGGAAGTCCGCCGGCAGCAGCGGGATGCCGAGGTTCGCCACCTTCAGCGCGTTGACGCCGTAGATCAGCCCCTGCAACAGGTAGGCCAGCCCGAACGACAGCAGCAGGCGACGCGTCATCGCCAGCAGCAGGCCGGCGGACAGCAGGCCAGGCCAGGCGTTGGCGACGGGGAAGCGCGGCTGGTCCAGCAGGCGCAGGGGCAGCACGCCCTTGCCGCCGTCGAGCAGCCCGGTGAGCAGCACGAAGGCCAGCGCCATCGCCAGGACGAGGGCGGCGCGCGGAACCACGCGGCGCGGGGCGGAGACAACGGGTGGCGTCATGGCGTAACCGGGGGCTCGGTTGTCATGGGGTGGTCGGGGAGTGCGGCCTCGGACGGCCGCCCGCTTGATGCTCGCGGCCGGGGCGACTGCAAGGAAACAGTAATCAGGATGACATGAACCGATTGTTCGCTGCGGGAGGGCGGCACCCGGAGGCCGATCCGCCCTGCAACGCGCCGGTCGCCCGGCGGTGGACGCGTGCCGGTTCGTGTCCCCGCTGCGGCACAATGGCGCGATGCCTGCCCCCGCCCACGAATCGTCCGCGCTGCGCGCCCTGGTCGATGACCGCTATGCCCAGCTGGCTGCCCGCTGCCGCGCGGCCGGTGTGCCCCTGCACGACGACGCCGGCGTGGCCGAGCGCATCCGCCGCACGCTCGCGGCCAGCGATTTCGCGTTCGAGGCCTGGCGCGCGCAGCCGACACTGCTCTCGCCGGCGGGCCTGGAGCGGCTGCGTTCGAACGCCGACGCCGCCACGCGCATCGACGCATTGAAGCTGCCCGGGGACGAGACCCTCACGCTGGCCGCGCTGCGCCGCTTCCGCCACGCCGAGGCGTTGCGGCTGGTGTTCCGCGACATCAACGCCCTGGACGAATTGCCGGAAACGCTGTCCGCCACCAGCGTGCTGTACGAGGTGCTGCTGGAGGTGGCGCTGGGCTGGTCCGAGCGCGCGCTGGCCGCTCGCTACGGTGTGGCGCGCGATGCTGCGGGCGAGCAGCAGCGGCTGGTGGTGGTGGGTTTCGGCAAGCTGGGCGGCGCCGAGCTCAATTTCTCCTCCGACGTCGACCTGCTGCTCGCCTACCCGAACGGCGGCGAGAGCGACGGCGCGCGCGTGCTCGACAACGGCGAGTACTTCGTGCGCCTGGGCCGGCAGCTGGTGCGTCTGCTCAACGAGCCCACGGTGGATGGCATCTGCGCACGCGTGGACCTGCGCCTGCGGCCGTTCGGCAATGCCGGACGCCTCGCGCTGTCGTTCGCGGCGATGGAGCAGTACTACCAGCGCGAAGGCCGCGACTGGGAGCGCTACGCGTGGATCAAGGCGCGCCCGGTGGCGGGCGACCGCATCGCCGGCAAGCGCCTGCAGGAATTGCTGCGGCCCTTCATCTACCGCAAATACCTCGACTACACCGCGTTCGCCGGCCTGCGCGAGATGAAGGCGCTGATCGACGCCGAGGTGGCGCGCAAGGACCTCTCGGACAACCTCAAGCTCGGTTCCGGCGGCATTCGCGAGATCGAGTTCATCGTGCAGCTCACCCAGCTGATCCGCGGCGGCCGCGAGCCGTCGATGCGCGTGCGCGGCCTGCTGCCCGCGTTGGCCGCCTGCGAGGCGCGTGGCCACATTCCGGCCGCGCGCGCGAAGGCGCTGCGCGAGGCCTACGTATTCCTGCGCCGGCTGGAGAACCGCGTGCAGATGCTGCGCGACGCGCAGACCCATGACATTCCCGACGACGCACTGAGCCGCGAGCGCATCGCCACGGGGCTGGACTGGCCGGCGTGGGAGCCGCTGGCCGAGGTGCTGGCGAAACATCGCGAGATCGTCGCCAACGAGTTCGCCGCCGTCCTGATGCCGCAGGGCGGTCGCGGCGCCAGCGTGCCGGTGGCGGATGCCGCGCTGTGGCAGGCCGCCTGCGCCGGCACGCTGGAAGCCGGTGCGCTGGAAGCGAGCGGCTTCGTGCCGGGCGGCGAGGTGGCCGACGCGCTGGCCAAGCTGCCGCAGGGCGGCGCGGTGCGCGCGATGTCGGCGCGCTCGCGCGAGCGGCTGGACCACCTGATGCCGCAGCTGATCGCCGCCGCGCGCGGCAGCGCGGCGCCGGCACCCTGCCTGCTGCGGCTGTGCCGGCTGGCCCAGGCGGTGGCGCGGCGCTCGTCCTACCTCGCCTTGCTGGAGGAGCAGCCCGCCGCGCGCAAGCGGCTGGTCACGCTGTTCGCCGACAGCGCCCTGCTTGCCGAGCAGGTGATCGCGCAGCCGCTGCTGCTGGACGACGTGCTCGATCCGCGCATCGACCAGTTGCCGCTGAAGCGCGCCGACATCGCCGCCGAGATCGCCCGCGTGCTGGCCACGCTGGAGGAGCGCGAGGCGGAGGCGGAGCTGGAGCGCATCAACGAATTCCAGTCATCCACCGCGTTCCGGCTCGGCCTCGCCTTCAACGACGGTCGCGCCGACGCCGCGGCCACCGCGCGCCGCTTGGCGGCGCTGGCCGAGTCGGTGGTGGGCGCGGTCACCGCGCTGGCCGAGCGCGAACTGGTCGCGCAGCACGGCCGCGTGCCCGGTGAGGGTTCCGGTTTCGCGGTGCTGGGCTATGGCAGCCTCGGCGGCGAGGAACTGGGCTTCGCCTCCGACCTCGACCTGGTGTTCGTCTACGACGGCCGCCGCGCGCAGGCGATGAGCGACGGCGCGCGGCCGATCGAGGGCGCGCGCTGGTACCAGCGCCTCGCCCAGCGCGTGATGAACTGGCTCACCGTGCCCACCCGCGCGGGCCGCCTGTACGAGGTGGACACCCGTTTGCGGCCGGACGGGTCCAAGGGCCTGCTGGTGGGCAGCCTGGATGCCTTCATCGCCTACCAGCAGAGCCGGGCGTGGACCTGGGAGCACCAGGCGCTGCTGCGGGCCCGCCCGGTGGCCGGCGATGCCGCGCTGGGCGCGGCGCTGGCCGCGGTGCGCCGCGAGATCCTCGGCACGCCGCGCGAGCGCGCCGTGGTGATCGACGAAGTGAGCCAGATGCGCCGCCGCTGGCGCGCCGAACGCGACCGTTCCGACCAGCACCAGCTCGACCTCAAGCAGGGCCGCGGTGCCCTGCTCGACATCGAGTTCGCGCTGCAGGGCCTGGTGCTGGCGCATGCCGCGCAGCATCCCGCCCTGCTCGGCGTCACCGCCAACGCGGCCTTGCTCGCCGCCTGCCGCGACGCCGGCCTGCTCGACACGGCGCAGTCCGCCGCGCTGGCGCGCGCGCATGCCGCCCTGTTGCAGCGCGCGCTGGCTTGCACGCTGGACGCACGGCCGCGCGTCGTGCCGCGCGACGCGGCGCTGGAGGCGCTGTGCGGCGAGGTGGCCGTGGTCACACGGGCGCTGGGCTTCGCGTTCGACTGACCGCGCCGCGCAGGACCGTGCGCCTCGCGGTGAAGTGGGGATGCCACAGCCGCAGACGTGGTGCCATGCAGTGCAGCGACGAGGGGCTCGTCCCGCCGGGATCAGCGCCCGGCCATGCGCCGTTTCAGTTCGGCCGCGATCGCGGCGGTTTCGCGCAGCGGCGACTGGTGCGCGGGGGCGTCCTCGTCCAGTCCATGCAGCAGGCCGCGTTCGCGCAGCGCGCGATGGAAGCGCGCGAGCTTGTCCGGCAAGGGCGCGGCGACGTGGGTATGCACGGCGCAACCCACCGCGCAGGCCTCGCTGAGCATGTTCACCGAGTCGGGCGTGACCACCAGCCGGTCGGCCCAGCCCAGTACGCCGGGATAGGGGTTGCGGCCGTCGTCGGGGCCGGACCAGACGAGCCCGGGTACGCCGGCCAGCGCCTCGCGGAAGATCGCCAGCGCCGCGGGCGGCGTGCGCCGCGAAGCGAGCGCAAGCAGGCTGCCGCCCTCGCGCCGATGCCGTGCGAGCAGGCGTGCGGCGAGCTCGCGCGCGTAACCGGCATCCAGCGCCAGCTGCTTGCGCGGACCGCCCAGCAGCACGCCCACGCGCGGCGGCGGCAGCTCCTCGAAGGCAGGGCAGGCATCGCGGCCATCGGCCAGCCAGTCCTCGTCCACCGGGTTCAGCGAGCCCAGTGGAACGAGCACGTTGGGGCCGGCGAGCTGGTCGTGGCGCGGTGCGATCACCGTGTCCCAGTGCGCCGGGTCAATGCGCGGGTCGAGGATCTGCACGCAATAGCAGTGCCCGCGCGACAGCCGGCGCAACATGCGGGTGAACAGCGCGGCGGCGCGGCCGCAGCCGATCGCCAGCCGCGGCCACGGCGGCACGAACAGGGCGCGCCGATCCGCCGGCAGCGCCAGGCGGCCGCCCACCGCGAGGCGCGGCGCCAGCCACGACCACGGCGCGCGCGGTTCCAGCAGCAGGTGGCGCACCGGCAGTCCCATGCGCTCGGCCAGCGCGAGCGCTTGGCGCTGGTTGCCCGCGGAGGCGTCGGTGATGGCCCAGCACTCTTCCCTCATGCGGCGCCTGCACAGGGGAGCCGATGGATTGTTTCCCGTGCGTGCACGCTGCGTTGCTCCCGGTCGCGTTTTTGGTCTGGCGGCGTGTCGATACACTGACCAACGGCACGGTTGCCGCCTCACCGGCAGAGCCGAGAATACCCGCGAACAGCCGGCTTTCGGAGGCGCCGCCGCCGGCGAGCCGGTTCGACCGGTCCATGCCGTTGCGCCTGTCGCACGGCCGATCATCCATCCACTGTGGAGTACCCCATGCGCGTGTTTCGTCCTCTCCTGATCGCCGGCCTGCTCCTTGGCGCCGCTGCGGCCGTCCAGGCCAGCCCCGTCACCTACAAGCTGGACCCGGGCCACACCATGGTGCTGTTCAGCTGGAACCACTTCGGCTACTCCAATCCCACCGCCGACCTCGGCCTGGGCGACGGCACGCTGGTATTCGACCAGCAGGACCCGGCGAAGTCCTCGGTGCAGGTGACGCTGCCGCTCTCCAGGCTCGACACCCACGTGCCGGCGCTTGACCAGCACCTCAAGGAAGCGGATTTCTTCGACGCCGCCAAGTACCCGCTGGTGACGTTCAAGAGCACCAGCGTCGAGCCGCTGGGCAACAACCACTTCAAGGTGGTCGGCAACCTCACCGTGCATGGCGTGACCAGGCCGGTGACGCTGGATGCCACGCTGAACCGCGTCGGCCCGCACCCGATGACCAAGGCGCAGGCGATTGGCTTCGACGCCACCGCCACCCTGAAGCGCTCGGATTTCGGCGTGGGCGCCTACGTGCCGATGGTGAGCGACGAGATCAAGGTGCGCATCACCACCGAAGGCGCGGTACCCAAAGCGAAGTAAGCCATGGCAGGTGCCAACGCAAAGCCTGCGCAGGCGCGGGTTTTGCGTTGCGCTCCGGACCCGCCCGGCGATGCGAGCGGGGCAGTTCGACACGCCGGCCGGCCGGGCGCGGCGGCACTGCCGGGGCGCGGCGGCCTGCTACCATTGGCGGCCTCGCATCCCGTCCGGAGCCCTTCCCATGCCAGCTTCTGCCGCGGCCGTCGCGCCGATCCCGGCGAATGCCGAAAATCGTTACGAAGTGACGCGCGCCGACCTGCCGCTGTCCTGCCCGATGCCGGGCATGTCGCTATGGAACTCGCATCCGAAGATCTACCTGCCGATCGTCGACGACGGCGGCGAGTCGGTTTGTCCTTATTGTGGAGCACGTTACGTTTTGCGTGACTGATCCGGGCCGCCGTTCAGGGTAACCACGGCATTGTTCTTGCTTGGATTTCAGGATGAAACTCGTGCACCAGGATGCAGGCCCGCAGGCGGGAACCATGTCCGGCAGTGTCGACACCACACCGCGACTGACCGTCGTCCAGCTGATCCCCGCGCTGCAGTCCGGCGGCGCGGAGCATTCCACGCTGGAGATCGGTCGTGCGCTGGTGCGGGCCGGGCACCGCTCGGTGGTGATCTCGGCCGGCGGCCGGCTGGTGGAGCAACTGGAGGCCGAGGGCAGCGAGCACATCGCGCTGGAGATCGGCCGCAAGTCGCCGGGTACCCTGTTGCGGTTCGGTGCCCTGCGCCGGCACCTGCGCGAACTCCGGCCCGACATCGTGCATGCCCGCTCGCGGCTGCCGGCGTGGCTGGGCTGGTGGGCGCTGAAGGGGCTGCATCCGCGCCCGCATTTCGTCACCACGGTGCACGGGCTCAACTCGCCCGGCCGCTACAGCGCGATCCTGTTGCGCGGCGAGCGGGTGATCGTGGTTTCGCAGACCCTGCGCGACTACGTGCTGGGCCATTACCGCTGGCTGGAGCCCGGCCGCGTGCGGGTGATTCCGCGCGGTATCGATCCCGAAGCCTTTCCCTACGGCCACCGCCCCGACGAGGGGTGGAAGCGGGCGTTCTTCGCCGAATATCCCGCGCTGGCCGGTGCGCCGCTGCTGACCCTGCCTGGCCGCGGCACCCGGCTCAAGGGACACCATGACGCGATCGAGCTGCTGGCGGACCTGAAGCGTCGCGGCATCGATGCACGCCTGCTGCTGCTCGGCGTGGTCGAGGCCGGCCGCGAGGCGTATGCGGAAGAACTGCGCGCGCTGATCCGCGCACGCGATGTCGAGGCGCAGGTGGCGCTGGCGCCGCCGCGCAACGACGTACGCGACGTCTATGCGATCTCCAGCCTGATCCTGCAGCTGTCGAACAAGCCCGAGTCCTTCGGCCGCACCGTGGTCGAGGCGCTGTCGCTGTGCCGGCCGGTGCTGGGCTACGCGCACGGCGGCGTGGGCGAGCTGCTGGCCGAGCTGTATCCCGCCGGCCGCGTGCCGCCGGGCGACCGCGAACGGCTGGTGGAACGCGCCGCCGAACTGCTGCGCGTGGCGCCGCCGATCCCGATGCTGCAGGCCTACCGGCTGGAGGACATGCAGCAGGCCACGCTGGCGTTGTACGGGGACGTCGTCGCCAGCTGAGCCCCTACAATGCGGGATCGTCGTCGCCACGGCTTCCGCATGAACTCCGCGATCGATTCGCTCAAGGCGGCCCTGCGCTCGCCGCTGCTGCCGTTCTGGCTGGTGGTTGCGCTGCTGCCGTTCGGGCGCAGCAGCGAGTTCGGCACCTTCCTGTGCCTGCTTGGCGTGATCCTGCTGTTCGTGCGCGAGCCGCGGGCATTGCATGGGCATCCCGGCGCACGCTTGTTGCTATGGTTGCTGGCGGCGTATATCGGTGCGGCCTTGCTGTCGGCCTTCGACTCGATCGCGCCGGGCAAGAGCTGGGGTACGGTGGCCGCTTTGCTGCGCTACCTGCCGCTGGGCTTGTATGCCTGCTTCGCCATCCGTCGCGGCGACCGGCTAGAAGCGATGTACGTGGCGGTGGCGGGCGTGCTGGCCTGGTGGGTGCTGGATGCGTGGACGCAGGCGCTCACCGGCTGGAGCCTGGGCGGGCATGCCGAGGCCGAGCGCATCTCCGGCATCTTCGGCGCGCACAACCTCAAGCTGGGGCCCACGCTGGCAGTGCTGTCGCCGTTTGCATTGTGGGCGTCGCGGCGGCGCTGGGGTCTGCCGGGACTGGTGGCGGCCTTCCTGTTGCTGCTGGGGCCGGTGCTGCTGGCCGGTTCGCGCGCGGCGTGGCTGTGCTACGGGCTGGTGGCCCTGGCCTTCGCGTGGCGCGAGGCGCGTTCGTGGCACCGTTTCGCGCTGTACTGCGCGCTGACGGCCGTGGCATTGGCGCTGGCCGGCAGCATCGCATGGCGTACGTCCAGCCGTTTCGAGGCGCGCATGGAGCGCACGCTGGACGCGCTGCACGGCACCCATCGCGGGCTGGACGAGGCACTGACCGGGCGCCTCGATATCTGGCGCGACAGCCTGAAGATGATCGCAGCGCATCCGTGGAACGGCGTGGGCGTGCGCGCCTTCCGCTATGCCTACCCGCAGTTCGCACCCGCGAACGACCACTTTGTGGTGGCCGAGTCCTGTGGCGAGGGAGAGGGTGCCTGCCACGCGCACCAGATCGTGCTGGAGATTTTCACCGAGACCGGCGGCATCGGCCTCGCCCTGTGGCTGGCCGCGCTGGTGCTGGCGGTGCGTGCATGGCGGCGCGTGGGCGCGGCGGCGCGCGAACGTGCGTTTCCGGCCACGCTGGCGCTGGGCGTGATGCTGTTCCCGCTGAACACCCATCTGGCGTTCTATTCGGCGTGGTGGGGACTGCTGTTCGCCTGGCTGCTGGGGCTGTGGTGCAGCAGTCTGTTCGTGCCGGCATCCTTGCCGGCAGAGCAAAGCCCGGCATCCCTGCTGGATTCCTCAAGGAAGTCCTTCCTCCGGGAGGCGTCCGATGACGCGTGAAATGCTGTCGGTGGTGGTGATCACCCTCAACAACGCGGCCACGCTGGACGCCTGCCTGTCCGGCGTGGACTGGGCCGACGAGATCGTGGTGCTGGACTCCGGCTCCACCGACGACACGCTGGCGATCGCCCGCCGCCACGGTGCGCGCGTGGCCAGCCATCCGTTCGACGAGTTCGGACCGCAGAAGCAGCGCGCGATCGACATGGCCAGCCACGACTGGATCCTCAACCTCGACGCCGACGAGGTGCTGTCGCCGGCCAGCCGCGCGGTGATCGAGCGTGCGCTGACGCAGCCGCAGCATGCCGGTTTCCGCCTGCCGCGGCGCGAGCGCATGTTCTGGACCGTGCAGCACCCGTGGAGCTGGCGCAATGCGCACCTGCGCCTGTATGACCGCCGCCGCGGCCGCATGAACGACGTGGAAGTCCATGCGGCGATGGAGGTGGACGGCCCGGTGAAGACGCTGTGGCGCGCCGACTTCATCAACGACAGCGACCCCGACATCGCCAGCCGCATCGAGCGCATCAACCGCTACAGCAGCGCGCTGGTGGCGCACAAACTGCGCCGCCGGCAGCGCTTCACCGACCTGCGCATGGTGCTCTACCCGCCGCTGTTCTTCCTGCGCCAGTACCTCTTCAAACGCTACTTCCTCAACGGCTGGGCCGGCTTCATCGCCAGCGTGGTCGGCGCCAACTACGTGTTCCTGAAGTACGCCAAGCTGCACGAGGCGCGGCGCCGGATACATTGAAGGGCGCGGCCATGGACGGCCGCCCGTTTGATTCTCGCGATCAGGATGACCGCAAGAGCGACGCGTGCAGGCATGGACGGCCGCGCGTTTGATTCCCGCGATCAGGGACGATCGCAAGCCCGTGACGGCAGGCTCAGCTTTACGGACCGCCCAGCTGGCGCACGAATTCGGAGGCGATCACGAGGGTGCTGAAGTGCCGCAGCACGAAGTCGCGCGCGGAGGAAGCCATGGGGTGGCGCTTCGTATCGCTGCACAGCGCAAGGATGCCGTCGCGCCAGGCCGCGGTGTCGCCGGGTGGCAGCAGCAGGCCGGTGACGCCGGGCTGCAGGGTCTCCGGGATGCCGAAAGCATCGCTGCACAGCACCGGCACATTGCAGGCCTGTGCCTCCACCGGGGTGCGGCCGAAGGTTTCCGTCGCGATCGAGGGGAAGGCCAGTATCGACAGCGCGTTGTAGTACGGGGCCGCGTCGGCGACCCAGCCGAGCTGGTGGTGGCGCGCGGCGAACGGCGAGGCCGCGATGCTGTCGCGCAGCCGCTGCGTGTCGATGCCGTCGCCCAGCCACAGGCAGTGCAGGCGCGGCTCCTGCGCCATTGCCGCGTTGGCGGCGTCGAGCAGGGTATAGATGCCCTTGCCCGCGTGGAGGCGGCCGAAGCAGCCCAGCACGATCGCGCTTTCGTCCAGCCCCAGCTGCTGCAGCAGCGCGGCGCGCAGTGCCGGATCGGGCCGGCATTGCTCCGTGTCCACCGGGTTGTACAGCACCTGCACGCGTTCGGCGGGCATGCCGTGCCCGATGTAATCGCGGCGCGCGTATTCGGACACCGCGAAGAAGCGCTGCGCGCAGCGCGCCACCAGCCGTGCCGAGAGATTGTTCATCGGCTTGAGGCGGTGGCGGAACAGCGCCACCGGGATGCCCAGCAGGCGGCCGATCAGGATCAGCGGCCAGTATTCCTTGCCGAAGTTGCCGACCAGCCAGTCCGGTTTCAGACGGCGTGCGGCGGCGATGGTCGCGCGGTAGCCGCGCAGGTCGAAGATGTTGCGGAAGCGACCTGCGTGCAGGCGCACGGTCGAGCCAGCCAGCGCCTGTGCCATCGGCGCGTCCGGGTGCACCACCGCCTCGACGGTATGGCCGGCCTTGGCCAGCGCCCGGGTCAGGGTGACGAAATGGGCCTCGGCACCGCCGCTCTCGCGGCTGGTTCCGGCGAACAGGAATTTCATCCGCGCCTGTCCTCATAGCCGGTAAACGCGCGCCATGCGAACTGCGGCAGGAGGTGGCTGCGCGCCACCGCCACGCGCGGCAGCCGCCACAGGTCGCCGCCCGGTTGCGCGCGACCGCGCTGGATCGTGGTGGCGGCTGTGTAGCCGGCTTCGCGCGTGGCGGCGACCACGCGGTCGTCGTGGTCGCCGTAGGGGTAGCAGAACTGCGTCACCGGCGCGCCGATCAGGTCTTCCAGGTCGCGCTTGCTGCCGGCGATCTCGTCGCGCAGCTGCGCATCGCCGCATCCGCCGAGGCGCGGGTGCGTGCGCGTATGCGCGCCCACCTCCATGCCACCGGCGTGCCAGGCGCGCAGCTGCGCGGCGTCCATCATCGGCTTGCGCACGCCAAGCTTGGCGTCGTCCCAGTCGTTGTAGCGGCCCAGTGCGCCGCTCACCGCGTAGCAGGTGGCGCTGAAACCTTGGCGCTGCAGCACCGGCAGCGCGTTGTCGAGGTTGTCGGCGTAGCCGTCGTCCAGCGTGATCACCGCGACGCGGCCCTGCCGTTCGCCGCGCAGGTACGGTATCGCCGCACTCATCGACAGGCCGGCATAGCCGAGCCGCTTCAGCAGCGCCATCTGTCGCGCGAACGAGCGCGGATGCACGTACAGGCTGCGCCAGCGTTTCAGCTCGCGCGGCACGGGCGCGATGTTGTGGTACATCAGGATGGGGATGGGCATGGCGCGCATGGTGCGAACGTTGCCTTTGCGCCAGCTTTCTTCAGCGTTGCACTGGGACGCCGGCGTGGGCGCCGTTGAACAAGCGTTCAGCGTGTCAGTACACCGCCGGCAGGCCGGGCGGGCGGGTCTTGAAGCGTTTGTGCACCCACAGGTACTGCTCGGGCGCCTCGCGCACCATCTGCTCGATGCAGGCGTTGATGCGCGCGGTGTCGTCCAGCGCGCTGGCGCCGGGGAAACCGTCCAGCGGTGCGCCGAGGCGCAGCGCGTAACCCCGGCCGCCGGGCAGCCGGCGGTGGAAGAACGGGATCACCGCGGCGCCGGACATGCGTGCCAGGTGGTGCGTGGCGGTGATGGTGGCGGCAGGCACGCCGAAGAACGGCACGAACACGTTGTCCTTGCTGCGCATGTCCTGGTCGGGCGCGTACCACAGCGTGCCGCCTGCACGCAGGTACTTCACTGTGCCGCGGATGTCGTCCTTGTCGAACATCGCATCGGCGTAGCCCAGGCGCGCGCGCAGCACCACCCATTCGAACACTGCCGAGTCCATCCTGCGGTACATGCCGGCGATGCTGATGCGCTGCGACACCAGCCGCGCGCACAGTTCGAGATGCGAGAAGTGGCCGCCCACCAGCAGCACGCCGCGGCCCTGCGCGCGGGCAGCTTCGAGGTGCTCCAGTCCCTCGATGCGTACCGGCACGCGCGTGATCGCGCGCTTCGAACCGAGCCAGCCCAGCGCGAATTCCGTCAGCATCAGGCCGATGTCGCGCAGGTGGGCGTCCACGAGCCTGGCCTGCGCCTTGGCGTCGAGCCCCGGGAAGCACAGCGCGATGTTGGTGGTCGCCACCGAGCGTCGCGCGGACGGCACGCGCTGCACCAGCGCGCCCAGCGCGCGACCCAGCCGCATCAGCATCGGATAGGGCAGCAAGGCCAGCAGCCGGATCGCGCCCGCGCCCAGCCACGCCGGCCAGTGGCGCGGCGCGAGCAGCGAGCGGTGGAAGTCGGGGCGCGGGGTGCCGGGCATCCGCCGCATTGTAATGGACGGGCCGGAGCAGCACGGCCGCTCCCGTATACTGCAGCGCTGTTTCCGGAGCCCGCCGTTGCGTTATCTCTACACCCTGGTGATGTATCTGGTAACGCCGTTGATCGTGCTGCGGCTGGCGCTGCGCGGTTTCCGCTCGCGGCCGTATTACTGGCGCTGGGCGGAACGCTTCGGCTTCTTCAGGGTGCCGCCTGGTCTGCGCGGCAGCCTGTGGGTGCATGCGGTGTCGGTGGGCGAGGTGAACGCGGCGGAGCCGCTGATCAAGGCGCTCAAGCGCGACTATCCCGGCGCGCCGGTGGTGGTGACCACGGTGACGCCGACCGGCACCGCGCGCGTGCAGCAGCTGTTCGGCGACGGCGTGTTCCACGTCTACCTGCCCTACGACCTGCCGTATGCGGTGAACCGCTTCCTCGCCGGCGTGCGGCCGCGGCTGGCGCTGATCGTGGAAACCGAGATCTGGCCGAACCTCTACTTCGCCTGCCGCCGCCGCGGCATCCCGCTGATGATCGTCAACGCGCGGTTGTCCGAGCGCTCGCTGCGCGGTTACCGGCCACGGCCGCTGCGCGGGATGGTGCGTGCCGCACTGGGTTGCGTGAGCCTGGTCGCCGCGCAGTCGCGCAACGACGCGGCACGCTACCGCCTGATCGGCGCGCCGGCCGACCGCGTGGTGGTCTGCGGCAACCTGAAGTACGACATGCCGGTGCCGCAGGAGGCGCTGGCGGCTGGCGCGCGCCTGCGCGAGCACTGGGGCGCGCGCCGGCCGGTGTGGATCGCGGCCAGCACCCACGAGGGTGAGGAGCAGGCCGTGCTGGAGGCGCATCTCGCGGTCCTCCAGCGCCTGCCCGACGCGCTGCTGCTGATCGCGCCGCGCCACCCCGAGCGCTTCCGTCCGGTGGAGCACGCGGTGCGCAGCCTGGGTTTCGCTGCCGGAAGCTACGGCGCCGACGGCATGCCCGCGCTCGCGAACCAGGTTTTCGTGATCGACGCGATGGGCCAGCTGATGCCGTTCTATGCGGGCGCGGGGCTGGCCTTCGTGGGCGGCAGTCTGGTGCCGATCGGCGGCCACAACGTGCTGGAACCGGCCGCGCTGGGCACGCCGGTGCTGGTGGGGCCGCACACCTTCAACTTCGAGGAGATCACCACCAGCCTGATCGAACAGGGCGGCGCACTGCGCGTGCCGGACAGCGCGGCGCTGGGTGAGGCGGTGCTGCACCTGCTGTGCGACGACGCCCGGCGCCATGCGATGGGCCGGGCCGCGCAGCGGGTGTTCGAGCGCGAGCGCGGCGCGGTGGGGCGGCTGATGCGGCTGATCGACGCGCAGCTGCAGGAGTGAGGGAACACCGGAACGGCGACGGCCGGGCAGGTGGCCCGGCCGTCGCCGTTGCTGCCTGGCGGCTTACTGCAGCAGCGCGTTGATGCCCTGCATGTCGCTGAGGCTGGCAGTGCCGGCGCTCTGCTTCAGCAGCAGGCGGTTCAGCACCAGCTGGTGCCGCGACTGCGAGTAGGTGCTTTCCGCCTGGGTGAGGGTCTGGATCGCCAGCAGCACGTTGACCATGGTCTGCGTGCCCACCTCGAAGCCGGCGCGGGTGGCGTCCAGCGCCTTCTGCGCCGACTCCACCGCGGCCTTGCCCGACTGTACCTGGCTGATGCCGGCCAGTACCGAGCGGTAGTAATTGAGCGTGTCGTGCCTCACCTGGCGACGCTCGATCTCCATCGCATCCTGCGCAGCGTCGCGGTTGTAGATGGACTGCCGCACGCGCGACTGGGTGAGCCCGCCCGAGAAGATCGGCACGTTGAGAGTGAGGCCGATCGTGGTCGAGGACGGCGTGTTGGAGTGGATCGCCGCGTTCTCGTACCAGCTCGCGTCCTTGCCGTAGCTGACGTTGGCGGTGATCGTGGGCAGGTGGCCCGCGCGCGCCGCGGTGACGTTGTGCTCGGCGGCCGCCACGTTCTGCTTCTGCGCCAGCAGGCTGGGGTTGTTGACCAGCGCCTGCTTCACCCAGGCATCCGGATCGGCCGGGTCGGGCACATTCATCGGCAGGTCGTCGCGCAGCTTCTTCAGGTTGCCGGTGGGCTTGCCGGTGATCTGGCTCAGCGCCTCGCGGTCGTTGTCCAGCGTGTTCTGCGCGGCGATGGTCTGCGCCTTGGCGCCTTCGTAGTAGGACTTGGCCTGGTACACGTCGGTAATCGCGGACAGGCCCACCTTGTAGCGCTGGTTGGACTGCTCGTACTGCTGCTTGTACGCGTCTTCGTTCGCCTTGGCGAAGGTGAGCTGGTCCTCGTCGGTGAGCACCGTGAAGTAGGCGCTGGCGACGCGCACGAACAGGTTCTGCAATGCGGCCTGGTACAGCTCGTCCTGCGCGTTCGCCGAGGCGTGCGCGGCCTTGAGGTTGGCGTACTTGCTGAAGTCGAACACGGTCTGGCTGAGATTGACACCGAGGCTGCGCGTGCGGCTGTGGCCGAACGTGCTGGTGCTGAGGAACTGGCCGGGGTTGTTCGGGTCCTGGATGCGGCCGCCGCTGCCGCCGTTGGTCTGGCTCAGCGACAGCGTGCCGTTGACCTGCGGCAGCAGCAGGGCGCGCGCCTGGTCAACGCCTTCGCCGACGGAGAGGCGGTTGGCGTCTGACTGGGCCAGCACCGGATCGTTGGCACGCGCCTCGCGGTAGGCATCCAGCAGGTCCTCGCCGTGGCTGGGCAGCGAGACGACAGCCAGGGTGAGTGCCAGGGTGAGCAGCTTCAAACGCATGGGTTGCCTCGTGGGGAAGTCGGTGACGGACGGTGGGGCATTCAGAACACGAAACGCGCCGCCGGCGCGGCGTGGACGAGATAGGGCAGGTCGGTCTCGAACAGGTTTTCCTCGCGCTGGCGGCCCTCGCCCTCGTGGGTGACCAGCACGGCCTGCTGCGCGGGCGACTCGCCGCGGATCACCAGGAGGCGGCCGCCCGGCTTGAGCCAGCCCAGCCAGCGCGCCGGCGTCTCGGCCACGGCACCGGTGGCGACGACCGCGTCGAACAGGCCATCCGGCTGCCAGCTGCGCACGGCTTCGCCGGTGTGGAGCTGTGCGTTGGTCACGCCGGCGGCAGCAAGGCGCTGCCCCGCGGTCGCGGTGAAGTCGGCATGGATGTCGACGCTGACGACCTCGGCCGAGAGGCCGGCGAGGCAGGCCGTGAGGAAGCCCGAGCCGGTGCCGATTTCCAGCACGCGGTCGGTGGATTGGAGGTTCAGCGCCTGCAGCACGCGGCCTTCCAGCACCGGCTTCATCATCACCTCGCCATGGCCCAGCGGCAGGCACAGGTCGGCGAAGGCGAGCTGGCGATGCTCGGCGACGACGAAATCCTCGCGCCGCACGCGGCCGAGCATGTCCAGCACGCGGCCATCCAGCACTTCCCAGGGACGCACCTGGTTCTCCACCATGTTCGTCCGCGCCTGCTCGAAGTTCATCGCCATGTCTGCCAGGGTTCCGTGAGTGTCGAAAAAAGACCTGAAAGGATAAGGGCTTGGCCTCGCCTCGACAATGACTAGACTGCGGCCCGCGCGCCATGTCACTAAGTGCCGGAAGTCACCGCGATGCGTTGACGTAAGTCATGCCCGGGGCGATGTCCGTGGACACTTTCGCCGTCACTCGACTGGAAATAATTGAACCAATGCGTATAATAAAGTCCGTGTACCGTTTTGGGAAGGCTTCGACATGAGCAGCATCTCGCCGGTCAGGTCGCAGGGACCGGGGCGACCGAAGGACCTGGAGAAACGCGCGGCGATCCTCGCCGCGGCCAAGGCGCTGTTCATCCGCAACGCCTTCGCCGGCACCAGCATGGACGCGATCGCTGCCGAGGCCGGGGTCTCCAAGCTCACCGTCTACAGCCACTTCGGTGACAAGGACAACCTGTTCCGCGAGGTGATCCGCGCGCGCATCGAGGACCTGCTGCCGGAGAACACCTACGACCACGATCCGCAGACCCCGATTGAGCAGACCCTGCTGCGCGTGGCGCTGATCCACGCGCGGCTCGACTGCGACGCCGAGACCGTGGGCACCTTCCGCGCCATCCTCGGCGACTGCCGCCAGGGCAATCCGCGTTTCGGTCGACTGCTGTGGGAGGAAGGCACCCTGCGCACGCACGGCCTGATGGAACGCCTGCTGCAACAGGCGGTCGACGCCGGCCAGCTCGCCATCGACGACGTACCGCGTGCCTGCGTGCAGTTCTTTGCCCTGATCAAGGGCGACCTGTTCATGCGCCGCATGTTCGGCTGCGTGGACTGCGGCGAGAGCTACGCCGCCGAGATCGAGGCCACCGCCCGCGCCGGCGTGGCCACCTTCCTGCGCGCCTGGGCGCCGCGCTGAAGGCACTCGCCAGAAACCCCGCTTCGTGCTGCAATACCGGCTCCTGAAGCGGGGGTGCCGGCGCAACGGTCGGCTGAGAGAGTCCCTTCGAACCTGATCCGGTTAGCACCGGTGTAGGGAGCTTCGCCGCACGGGCCACGCCCGCCGTGCATCCGGCGCCGCCGCTTCGGCTACCTCATGCGATTCCATTCGCGAGAGTCGGCACACCTGCGTGTGCGGACCATTCAAGAAGCCAAGCCGGAGCCAATCTGATGAATGCCTTGCCGTCCGATCTCGCGCGTGCCGCGCAGGAACTTTCCGAGGCCGTGACCCGGCCGATCCCCGGTTCGCGCAAGGTCCACGTGACGGGCAGCCATCCCGGCCTGCGCGTGCCGCTGCGCGAGATCGCGCAGGCCGACACGCCGGCGATGTTCGGGGTGGAGAAGAACCCTCCGATCACCGTCTACGACACCTCCGGTCCGTACACCGATCCGGATTACCGGGTGGATCTGGCCGCCGGCCTGCCTGCGCTGCGCGCGGCGTGGATCGCCGCACGCGGCGACACCGAGGCACTGGACGGGCGCAGTTCCGAATTCGGTCGCCGCCATGCCAGCGCGCCGGAGCTGGCCGCGATCCGCTTTCCGCGGCTGCCTACGCCGCGCCGCGCGAAGGCCGGCGCCAACGTCACCCAGATGCATTACGCGCGCCGCGGCATCGTGACGCCGGAGATGGAATACATCGCCATCCGCGAGAACCAGAAGATCGAGGCGCTGGGCGACAGTGCGCTGCGCGTGCAGCATCCGGGGCAGTGCTTCGGCGCCGCGATCCCGCGCGTGATCACGCCGGAGTTCGTGCGCGACGAGGTGGCGCGCGGCCGCGCCATCATCCCCGCCAACATCAACCATCCGGAAAGCGAGCCGATGATCATCGGCCGCAACTTCCTCACCAAGATCAACGCGAACATCGGCAACTCCGCCGTCACCTCGTCGATCGCGGAGGAGGTGGAGAAGATGGTGTGGTCGATCCGCTGGGGCGGCGACACGGTGATGGATCTCTCCACCGGCAAGCACATCCACGAGACGCGCGAATGGATCCTGCGCAACTCGCCGGTGCCGATCGGCACGGTGCCGATCTACCAGGCGCTGGAGAAGGTGGGCGGCGCGGCCGAGGAGCTCACCTGGGAGCTGTTCCGCGACACGCTGGTCGAGCAGGCCGAGCAGGGCGTGGACTACTTCACCATCCACGCCGGCGTGCTGCTGCGCTTCGTGCCGCTCACCGCGAAGCGCGTCACCGGCATCGTCTCGCGCGGCGGCTCGATCATGGCGAAATGGTGCCTGGCGCACCACAAGGAGAATTTCCTCTACACGCACTTCGAGGACATCTGCGAGATCATGAAGGCCTACGACGTGTCCTTCAGCCTCGGCGACGGCCTGCGCCCCGGTTGCGTGGCCGACGCCAACGACGCCGCGCAGTTCGGCGAGCTGGACACGCTGGGCGAGCTCACCCAGATCGCGTGGAAGCACGACGTGCAGACCATGATCGAAGGCCCCGGCCACGTGCCGATGCAGCTGATCAAGGAGAACATGGACCGCCAGCTGGAGAAGTGCGGAGAGGCGCCGTTCTACACGCTGGGGCCGCTCACCACCGACATCGCGCCCGGCTACGACCACATCACCAGCGCGATCGGCGCGGCGATGATCGGCTGGTTCGGCACCGCCATGCTCTGCTACGTCACGCCCAAGGAGCACCTCGGCCTGCCGAACAAGCAGGACGTGCGCGACGGCATCATCGCCTACAAGATCGCCGCGCACGCGGCGGATCTCGCCAAGGGCCACCCGGGCGCGCAAGTGCGCGACAACGCGCTCAGCAAGGCGCGCTTCGAGTTCCGCTGGGACGACCAGTTCAACCTCGGCCTCGATCCGGAGAAGGCCAAGGAATTCCACGACGAGACGCTGCCCAAGGAGGCGCACAAGAGCGCGCACTTCTGCTCGATGTGCGGCCCCAAGTTCTGCTCGATGAAGATCACCCAGGACGTGCGCGACTACGCCGCCGAGCACGGCACTGGCGAATCCGAAGCGCTGGCCGATGGCATGGCCGAGAAGGCCGCCGAGTTCCGCGCGCAGGGCGCCGAGGTGTACCGCAAGGCCTGATGCGGGCCGGCTAAGCGTGCCGGGACCCGCACCGGCACGCTCAGCCGAACGCTGCCACGCCCCTTGCGGGGCTGGCGGACTGCATGAAGTACTCGTGCAGGTATTTCTCGCCCTCGTCGCAGAACATCGTCACCACGGTCTCGAGCTCGGGGAAGTGCTCGCGCACGCGCTTGGCGGCGAGCAGGTGCGCTCCCGAGCTGGGCCCGCAGAAGATGCCGTAGCTGCGCGCGAGGCGCTTCATCTCGTCCACCGCGTCCGCGCTGGAGACGCTGAGCAGGTCGTTCACCAGGTCCCTGTGGCGCTGGAAGATGCCGGGCACGAAGCCGTCGGAAATGCCCTCGATGGCGTGCGTGGCCACCTCGCCGCACAGGATGGTGCATGACTCCGACGGCTCCATCGCGAACAGCCGCACCCCGGGATTCGCCGCGCGGAACGCCTGTCCCACGCCGATCAGCGTGCCGCCGGTGCCCACGCCCAGCACCAGCGCATCGGGCACCCGGCCGGGCGGCAGCTGCGCGAGGATCTCGGGGCCGAGGATCTCGCGGTTCTCCTCCACGTTCCATTCCGACTCGAACTGGCCGGGGTTGAAGAAGCCCGGCTGCCGGCCCAGCTCGCGGGCGCGCTCGAGCGCGGCATCCACATGGAAGCTGCCGCAGAACAGCACCTCGGCGCCGAACGCCCGCGAGATCGCCACGCGCTCGCCCGACAGGCCCTCGGGCATCACCACCAGCATGCGGTAGCCCTTGACGGCGGCCACCATCGACAGCGCGTTGCCGGTGTTGCCGCTGGTGGCCTCCACGATGGTGTCGCCGCGGCCGAGCAGACCCTCGTGCTCGGCACGCTCGATCATGTACTTGGCGATGCGCGCCTTGATCGAGCCGGAAGGATTGAGGAACTCCAGCTTGGCGAACACGCCCTCGATCTCCATCAGCGGGGTGTCGCCCACCGCATCGAGGATGCTGCCGGAGACGCCGGTGTAGCGCGTGGCCATGTCAGCCCTCCGGGTGCGCGTGCTGCCGCATGGTGTCCAGCGCCAGGTTGGCGTGGGCATAGGCGGCGCCCGCGCGCATCTCCGCCGCCACCCAGATCGCCTCCATGATCTGCGCTTCGCTGGCGCCCTTGCGCAGCGCCTCGGCGGTGTGGCCCTTGATGCAGTACGGGCATTGCGTGACGTGGGCCACCGCCACCGCTATCAGTTGCTTGGTGGCTTCGGGCAGGGCGCCGTCGGCGAACACCGCGGCGCTGAAGGCCTTGAAGACGTCGAGCGGCTTGGGCGCCAGTTCGCGGCGCTTCTTCGCCAGTTCGGCGCTGGCCGGCGGATACATCGGTTGGTCCATGAGTGGCTCCGTGGGATTCAATGGCGCACCGGCGAGGTGCCCTGCACCCAGCTCGGCGGATCGCTGGCGGGGAAGCTTTCGTCCAGCTCCTCGTCGATGCGTTGCTCGCGTTCCTCGCGTTCCTTGCGGGTGACTCCGTTGCGGGCGGCGCGGTCGGCAGCGGGACGCTCCGGCGCGGTCGGTGTGCGGGTTTGGCGGGATGCGATCATGGCGAACCTCCTGATGCCTCGCGGCATCGCTGCGGGCTGTCCGTCGCGCACGGGTCACAGCCCCAGGTTGTTGTGTTCCAGCACGCGTTCGGCGCGATAACTCGAACGCACCAGCGGCCCGGCGACCGCCTCCACGAAGCCCTTGCCCAGCGCCAGCCCGCGATACGCGCGGAACTCGTCCGGGGTGACGAAGCGCTGCACCGGCAGGTGATGGGGGCTGGGCCGCATGTACTGGCCCAGGGTCACCACGTCCACGTGGGCTTCGCGCATGTCGTCCAGCGTCTGCTCGATCTCGGCGTCGGTTTCGCCCAGGCCCAGCATCAAGCTTGTCTTGGTGAGCGTTTGGGGCGCGTGACGCTTGGCGAAAGCCAGCACGTTCAGCGTCTGTTCGTAGCCCGCGCGGGGATCGCGCACCGGGTGGGTGAGCCGCCGCACCGTTTCCAGGTTCTGTGCATAGGTGGCCAGTCCCGCGTCCAGCACGGTGGCGACCGCGTCATGGTTGCCGGCGAAGTCGGGCGTGAGCGCCTCCACCGCGGTATCCGGCGCGCGCAGATGGATCGCGCTCACGCACGCGGCGTAATGTGCGGCGCCACCGTCGGCAAGGTCGTCGCGGTCCACCGAGGTGAGCACCACGTATTTCAGGCCCATCAGCGCCACCGCGTCGGCCACCTTGGCCGGTTCCAGCGGATCGAGCCAGCCGTTCGGGTTGCCGGTGGAGACCGAGCAGAACTTGCAGGCGCGCGTGCATACCGATCCCATCAGCATCAGGGTGGCGGTGCCGCGGCCCCAGCACTCGGCGATGTTGGGGCACTTGGATTCGGCGCACACGGTGTTGAGCCTGTGCGTGCGCACGATGTCGGCCACCGCTTCGTATTGCGCGCCGCCGGGCAGCTTCACGCGCAGCCACGGTGGCTTGCGATCCACGTCCGGCACCTGGCTGTTGGTGTTGGGCTTCTGGCCGCCCTTCACTGCGCGAGTGCCCTGCGGGCTGATGAACTTGCTGCCGTCGGGGACGGTGGGACTGCGGGACATGGGGACGCGTCGATGGGAACCGCGCCCAGTCTCCCGCCACGCGCCGCGCGTCGCCCTGACGTAGGTCAGGCGTGCGCGGGCCTGGCCGCGCGGAAGCCTTCACCTGCCTTTCCCGCGCGGGTTCCTAGGCTGTCCGGACCTTTCCCGCATGGCGGATGCGTCGCCGCCGCCCGAACCCGATCGCAGGAGCCAGCCATGTCCAAAGCCAAGCCCTTCGTCAGCGACATCGAGGCCATCCGCAAGCGCGCCCGCCAGGACATCGACCAGGGTGCGATGACCGCCGGCTACAAGGCCGACCGTGCCACCGTGGTGAGGCTGCTCAACCACGCGCTGGCCACCGAGATCGTCTGCGTGCTGCGCTACAAGTACCACTACTACATGGCGTCGGGGATCCATTCGCAGTCGATCAAGGCGGAGTTCCTGCAGCACGCGAACGAGGAGCAGGGCCACGCCGACCTCATCGCCGAGCGCATCACCCAGCTCGACGGCAAGCCGGACCTCTCGCCGGAGGGCCTGGCCGCGCGCAGCCACGCCGACTACGTGGAAGGCGAGGACATCGTGGACATGATCAAGGAGGACCTGGTGGCCGAGCGCATCGCCATCGACAGCTACCGCGAGATGATCGACTACGTGGGCAGCGCCGATCCCACCACCCGCCGCATGCTGGAGGGCATCCTGGCGATGGAGGAAGAGCACGCCGAGGACATGAATACCTTGCTGGAGCAACTGGGCAAGAAGGGTGAGCCGGCCGGGCCGGCGCCCGTGCACGGCGGCCGGGCGGAAGCGAAGAAGGGCGGACGCAAGCACGGCTGATCGCCGCGCATGCGGCTTCCGGCGGGCCGGCCACGTGCCGGCCCGTCCCGTCTCACCAGCCGGCCAGCACCAGCTTGCCGATGCTCGCGCCCGACTCCAGCCGGCGGTGCGCTTCGCGCAGGTTCGCCGCGTTGATCGGCCCCAGCGCTTCGCGCTGGATGCTCCTGAGTTCGCCGGCATCGACCAGTGTGGCCACGCGCTGCAGGATGCGTCCCTGCTCGGCCATGTCCGGCGTGCGGAAGCGCGGCCGGGCGAACATCATCTCCCAGTGGATGCCGATACACTTGGCCTTGTACGGGTCGCCGATCCTGAGCGCTCCCTTCGGCTCCACGACGAGGCCAAGATGGCCCTGCGGCGCCAGCAGCTCGCCCAGCACCTCCCAGTAGCGGTCGGTGTCGGCGAGGTTCAGCGCTGCGTCGACCTTCGCGAAGCCCAGCGCGGCGAGCTGCGGCGCCAGCGGCTCGCGATGATTCACCACGTGCTGTGCGCCCATCGCCCGGCACCAGTCCGCGGTCTCCGCGCGCGATGCGGTGGCGATCACGGCGAAGCCCGCGCGGCGCGCCAGCTGGATCGCGATCGAGCCCACGCCGCCGGCGCCGCCGATCACCAGCAGCGACTTGCCGGCGCCGCCCTTCTCGCTGTCGAACGGCATGCGCTGGAACAGCAGTTCCCACGCGGTGATCGCCACCAGCGGCAGCGCGGCGGCCTGGGCGAAGTCCAGCGTGCGCGGCATCGCCGCGGCCAGTCGCGCGTCGACCAGCTGGAACTCGGCGTTGCTGCCGGGGCGGGTGACGTCGCCGGCGTAGTACACGCGGTCGCCGGGGCGGAAGCCCTGCACGGCGTCGCCGACCGCCTCGACCGTGCCGGCGGCGTCGTAGCCCAGCACCTTCGGCTGCGCCTCCAACTGCGGCTTGGGCGAGCGCAGCTTCGTGTCGACCGGGTTCACCGAGACGGCTTCCACGCGCACCAGCAGGTCGTGTGCGCCGGGTTCGGGCCTTGGCAGTTCCACGTCGAGCAGCGACTCGGGATCGTCGGCGGGCAGGTAGCGGGTGAGGGCGACGGCTTTCATGGGTTCGACTCCGTGGGGACGGGAAGGGCGGCTACCGGCGGCGGATTGCGTTCGGCGAACGGGCCGTTCCAGTAAGGGTAGTAGGGATACGGCGGCATCACCGCGCTGGCCGCGTCGAGCGTCGCCACCTGCGCGGGCGTGAGGTTCCAGCCGACCGCGCCGAGGTTGTCGACGAGCTGCTGTTCGTTGCGCGCGCCGATCAGCACGCTGGACACGGTGGGCCGCTGCAGCAGCCAGTTGATCGCCACCTGCGGCACGCTGCGGCCGGTTTCCGCGGCGACGGCTTCCAGCGCATCCACCACGCGATACAGGCGCGCCTCGTCCACCGGCGGCGCGAAGCCGGCGGTGTCGTGCAGGCGGCTGCCCGCGGGCAGCGGCTGCCCGCGGCGGATCCTGCCGGTGAGCCGGCCCCAGCCCAGCGGACTCCACACGATGGCGCCCAGCCCCTGGTCTTCGCCCAGCGGCATCAGTTCCCATTCGTAGTCGCGGCCGACCAGCGAGTAGTAGGCCTGGTTGGCCACGAAGCGCGTGCGGCCGTGGCGTTCGGCGGCGGACTGCGACTTCATGATCTGCCAGCCGGAGAAGTTCGAGACGCCGAGGTAGCGCAGCTTGCCCGCGCGCACCAGGTCGTCCAGCGTGGACATCACCTCGTCCACCGGCGTCATCGCGTCGAAGTGGTGCAGCTGCAGCAGGTCGATCCAGTCGGTGCCGAGCCGCTTCAGCGCGCGCTCGACGCCCCGCACGAGATGGTGGCGCGAGGCGCCCACGTCGTTCGGGCCGTCGCCTGCGCGCAGGGTCAGCTTGGTGGAGACGATGGCGCGCTCGCGGTGGCCCTGCAACGCGGCGCCGAGGATCTCCTCCGCGGCACCGTCGGAATAGACGTCCGCGCTGTCGAACAGGTTGGCGCCGGCGTCGAGGCAGAGATCGACCAGCCGCTTCGCCTCGGCGACGCCGCTGCGGCCCCATGCGCTGAACAGTGGCCCCTTGCCGCCGAAGGTGCCGGTGCCCAGGCCCAGCGCGGGCACCCTGAAACCGGAACGGCCGAGGTAGCGGTAATCCATGATGAAGCTCCGTGGTGGGGAAGGAATCAGGCCTGCGGGCAGGCCACCGTCGTCCGGGACGCACGCGGATCGCGCAGCGCGCATGCCGCCAGTGCGATGCCGGCAGCCGTCACCAGCGCGGCGATCCACGGCAGCGCCGTCAGTCCGGCGCCGCGCGCGATCGCGGTGCTGCCCAGCCACGCGCCCAGCGCATTGGCCAGGTTGAAGGCGCCGATGTTGAGGCTGGACGCCAGGCTGGGGGCATCGCTGGCCTGGCGCAGGATCCACAGCTGCAGCGGCGCCACGGTGGCGAACGTCGCCATGCCCAGCAGGCCGGTGAACAGCGCGATCGACCAGCGCGCGTGCTGTGCGAAACCGAATACCACCAGCACCGCGGCCAGCGCCGCCAGCGTGCCGACCAGCGCGCCGGACAGGCGGTGGTCGGCGAGTCGCCCGCCGAGCGGGTTGCCGAGCGCCATGCCCGCGCCGAACACCAGCAGGACGGGCGAGACCATCGCGTCGCCGAAACCGGCCACGCGGGTCAGCAGCGGCTCGATGTAGGTGTACACCACGAACACGCCGGCGAAGCCGAACACCGTGGTAGCCAGGCCGAGCAGCACCGGTGTGCTCGCGATCGCGCGCAGTTCCGTGCCCAGCGCCGCCGGCGCGGCTTCGCCCTGCGTGGGCGGCACCAGCACGGCCAGAGCCAGCATCGCCAGCACGCCGATCGCGGTCACTGCCCAGAACGCCGCATGCCAGCCGAGGTGCAAGCCCAGCCACGCACTGGCCGGCACGCCGACGAGGGTGGCCAGCGCCAGGCCGTTGAACATGGTGGCGATGGCCGAGGCCTTGCGCTGTTCCGGCACCAGCGATGTCGCCACCACGGCCCCGACGCCGAAGAACGTGCCGTGCGCCAGCGCGGTGAGCACGCGCGCAGCCATCAGCGCGGCGTAGCTTTCGGCGAGGGCGCAGGCGAGGTTGCCGAGGGTGAAGGTCGCCATCAGCCCCAGCAGCACCGCTTTGCGCGGCAGGCGACGGGTGGCGACGGTGATCGCGGGTGCGCCCGCGAACACGCCGATGGCGTAGCCCGAGATCAGCAGGCCGGCGGTGGCGATGTCCACGCCGAGGTCGCTGGACACTTGCTGCAGCAGGCCCATGATCACGAATTCGGTGGTGCCGATGCCGAAGGCGCCGATGGCCAGCGCGTACAGCGCCGGCGGGGTACGGGAAACGGGGGAAGCCATGGGGACGCTCTGCCGAGGGGAGTGCGCAGCCTAGGCACTTGCGCATTCAACAAAAACCATCAACATGGCAATTCATTTTCAACAGAATCTTGAAAGACGTGGATCGCCTGGACGACCTCGCCCTGTTCCTGCGCGTGCTGGACCAGGGCTCCATCAGCGCCGCCGCGCGCAGTCTGGACATCTCGGTGGCGGTGGCCAGCCAGCGCCTGCAGCGGCTGGAGCGCAGCCTTGGCGTGCGCCTGCTGCAGCGGACCACGCGTCAGCTGCATGCCACCCCGGAAGGGCGGCTGCTGGCCGACCAGGGCCGCGTGCTGGTCGAGGGACTGGACGCCCTCGCCACCGACCTGAGGCAAAGCGCCGAAGGCGTGTCGGGTACGCTGCGCATGACGATGTCGGCCGCGTTCGGCCGCGAATACATCTCGCCGCTGTTGCCCGAGTTCATGGCGCGCCACCCCAGGCTGCGCCTGTTCGCCCACCTCAGCGACGAGCTGGTGGACGTGGTGGGCGCAGGCTACGACCTGGCCATCCGCATCGGTGTGCTGGACGATTCCAGCCTGGTGGCGCGGCGGCTGGCCTCGAACCGGCGCCTGCTGTGCGCCTCGCCCGACTACCTGCGTCGGCGCGGTCGGCCGCGCACGCCGGCCGACCTGGCCGGACACGAATGCGTGCTGCTGTCCGGCCGCAACGGGCGGCAGGACGTGTGGCGGTTCACCGACCGCCGCGGCCGCGAGCACGCGGTGCGCGTGCAGGGCCGCTTCGAGACCACCCTGGGCGAACTGGTGCGCGACGCCGTGCTGGCCGGGCAGGGCATCGCGCTGCACTCGCTGTGGCACGTGCACGAGGAACTGGCTGCGGGCCGGCTGGAGGCGGTGCTGCCGGACTACCGCCTGCCCGAGAGCGGCATCTGGGCCGTGACGCCGCAGCGCCGGCTGGTGCCGCCGCGGGTGCGTGCGTTCACCGACTTCCTGATGGAAAAGCTGGGCGATCCACCGCCCTGGGAGCGCCCCGCGGCAAGGACAAGCGGCGCAGCAAGGCGGGTGCCGCGCGCGCGCCGCTGAAACGCGCAAAAGAAACGGCGCGCCGCCGCGGGGCGCCGCGCCGCAGGTCCGGCCGGCTCAGGCCTTGGACGCTTCGTAGCGCGCGATGCCGGCGGTGATCTCGGCTTTCGCCGCCTCCGCGCCTTCCCAGCCGTCCACCTTCACCCACTTGCCCTGTTCGAGGTCCTTGTAATGCTCGAAGAAGTGGCCGATGCGCTGCAGCCAGTGCGGCGACACGCCCTTCATGTCGTTGATGTGCGCGTAGCCGGGGAACACCTTGGGCGAGGGGATCACCACCAGCTTCTCGTCGCTGCCGGCCTCGTCGGTCATCTTCAGCATGCCGACCGGACGGCAACGGATCACCGAGCCCACGGTCAGCGGCAGCGGCAGGATCACCACCGCGTCCAGCGGATCGCCGTCGCCGCCCAGCGTGCCCGGCACGTAGCCGTAGTTGCAGGGATAGCGCATCGGCGTGGACAGGATGCGGTCGACGAAGATCGCGCCGGAGTCCTTGTCCACCTCGTACTTGACCGGCTCGGCATCCTTGGGGATTTCGATGATGACGTTGATTTCGTCCGGCACGTTGCGGCCGGCGGGAACCAGGTGCAGACCCATGGGATGTCCTTGCGCGATTTCGGAGGGAGAAAACCCGCAAGGATACGCCACTGGCTGTTGCGATGCAGCAGCCGGGGCTGAACGCCGGCGCA
Organism: Rhodanobacter aciditrophus; assembly: GCF_050026795.1. NCBI lineage: Bacteria > Pseudomonadati > Pseudomonadota > Gammaproteobacteria > Lysobacterales > Rhodanobacteraceae > Rhodanobacter > Rhodanobacter aciditrophus. The sequence goes on along the minus strand of NZ_JALBWP010000008.1, from coordinate 28,204 downwards.
AGATCGCCCCTTCCGCTCTCCCTTTGCCGGCTCGTGGGAGGAGACGAGCCGCCTCAGTACGGCCGCTCGCGCAACCACTTGGTGGCGATCCACTTCTCGCCACGCTGCACCGGCAGGCCGGCGTGCAGCGAACTCGTGTCGCCGCCCTCGTAGGCGAAATAGACGGCCGAACCGCGCAGCGCGGTGACGGTGAGGCCGACCTCCGGGAAGGCGGTGCCGCCGCCGGCCTCGGGCGTGTTGAGATACATCACCACGCTGGCGATGCGCTGGCCGCCACGCGCGGTGATCGTGGCGTAGCCGGGCTGGCCCGGATCGAACCAGTCGTAGTGCGGCTGGTATTCCTGGCCGGGCAGATAATGCAGGATCTGCAGGCCCTCGCCGTGGCTCACCGGGATGTCGAGCAGCGCGGCGATGCGCTGTTCGAGCTGCGCCACCAGTGGCAGCTCGCCCAGCTTGAAGAACATGCCCACGCTGGTGCGCCGATGGTCGACCTGCTGCTTGCCCGCAGCGTCCACGGTGAGCGCGCGCGCCAGGCGCGGCGTGGCGAGTGCGACCAGTTCGTCGCATTCCTCGCCCGTCAGCAGGCCATCGAGCACGCGCAGCGCGGGCCGCTCCATGCCGAGCGTCACCCGGACCTCGCGGTCGCCCGCCCTCGCCAGCGGCCCTTCGGGATGCTTCGTGCGGCGCCCGGCTGGCGTGGCGGCGCCCGTCCGCAACGCATCGGGCGGCAGCTGCAGCACCTCGGCCACGATCGCGCGGCTCTGCCGCGGGTCGTAGCCGTGCACGTGCATCAGCTCCAGCACGTCCTGCGGGCTGTGGCCGGCGCGGGCGGTGGCCAGGATCCATTCGCGCAGTTCGGAGCTGATCGCAGCGGGCGGGTTCATAGGGCGCGGGGCAGGGTGTGGGCTCGCCCAAGCTTACTTCACGAGGCCCGGGACGACGCGAGCCGGTGCGGCGCCGACCTTGCGCCGACGCAGCCGGGCAAGTTGCCACGCGAGCCGGGTCGCCACGGCGGGGCGCGGCGTCGGCGACAGGGCATGGACAGAGCCAAGGGGCGTTCCGCCGCCAATCGGGAGGGATGGGGTCAGGCCGGTCGCCGGATTCGGCCTGCCCTGGCCGGGACGGCATCCAGGCACTCGCCGAACAGGCGCATCGCCTCGCGCAACTCGGCGATCGACAGGTTGCAGTAGCCGAGCAGCAGGCCGGGCCGGGACGGCGGCGCGAAGTAATGCGGCGCGATGGGATGCAGGCCGAGTCCGCGATCGTGCGCGTGCGCGATCAGTGCCTCGGCACGTGCGTGGTCGTAACCCTCCAGCCACGCCACCACGTGCATGCCGGCCGGCGAGTGCACGACCTGCACGCGCTCGCCGGCGTACTGGTGCAGGCCGGCGATCAGCACTTCACGCCGGGTTTTCAGCTCCCTGCGCGCGTGGCGCAGATGCCGCTCGAACCCGCCGCATTCCATGAAGTGCGCCAATGCCGCCTGTTCGATGCCGGGCGAGGACATGTCACTGAGGTACTTCGCGGCATTGAAGTCGTCGCGCAATGCCGTCGGCAGCACCATGTAGCCGATGCGCAGCGCGCCGAACAGCGTCTTGGAAAAGGTGCCCACGTAGATCACGCGATCGCTGTCGTCCAGCGAGCGCAGCGCGGCCAGCGGATGACCGTCGTAGCGAAGCTCGCCGTCATAGTCGTCCTCGACGATCCAGCAGCGCTTGCTTGCGGCGTAGCGCAACAGCTCGAGCCGGCGCGGCAGCGACATCACGCTGCCCGTGGGGAACTGGTGCGAGGGGGTGACGCTGATCAGCTTCGGCGGCGTGTCCGGCAGCTCGGCGCAGACCAGGCCATCGTCGTCGGTACGCACCGGGTACAGGCTGGCGCCATGCGCGGCCAGGACGTGATACGCGCCGAAATAGTTCGGATCCTCCAGCGCCACGGTGTCGCCCTCGTCGAGCAGCACGCGCGCGCACAACGCGTAGGCCTGCTGGGTGCCGGTGACGATCTGCACGTTCTCCGGCCGTGTCTGCACGCCGCGGCGGCGCGCCAGGTAATCGCAGATCTGCTGGCGCAAGGCCGGCAGTCCCCATGAGCTGGTCACCCTGAGCGACGAGTAGGCGGCCGCCCGCGCCAACTCGCGCCCCCATGCGGCGTTCAGGGCGGGGTTGGTCACCGGGTCGCCGTACAGCAGGTCGTAGCGAAGGCCGTAATGCATGCCGCCGATTCCGCGATTCCGCAGCTTGCGGGCACGCTCGGCATAGCGCGAGGCGGGAGGCACGGTCGCGTTGCCCGCAGGTTGCAACGCCGGCGCGAGCTGCAGGCGGGACACATAGCTGCCGGAGCCGATGCGACCGTTGATGAAGCCTTCGGCGCGCAGTTGCTCGTAGGCGGCCAGTACGGTGGTGCGGGACACTTCGAGTTGCTGGGCAAGTTCGCGCGTGGACGGCAGACGCGTGCCGGCGACCATGCGGCCGTCGAGGATCGCGCCCTTCAGCGCCCGTGTGAGCTGCGCGTACTGCGGCCCGTCGCCGTCCAGGTCAAGGAACATGCCGGGGTTCCAGTGGGCGGATGCGGCGGCCGTGCCGGTGGAATGCATGGCGGCCGGCCATATCCATCTTGCCGGTGTCCGGCTGTGGCCGGCCGGCGACCGCGATGCCGTCGAGGTCGATGGGGCTGGGCGCACAGGCCGGTCGCGCGTGGCGTCGGCCGTGGTGGTGGTGTTCGGTCAGCATGCTCGCGTGTTCCCGTGCAGAGTCCCACAAACAGCAATGGCCATCCCCCGATTTTGCCGGGAGATGGCCATTTAAATTCATTCGTGGGACGCAACGCCAGGAGACGTTCGGCGCCGTTGCGTCATGGCGCTGGTGCCGCGGAACGGTTGCTTTCCGGCTTGCAGGGGCCTGCCCGCCCGGTCATCGGCCGGGCGGGCGTCGCAGCGGCTCAGTAATCGTAGGTGACCGACAGGCGCACCATGCCTGGAGGTTGCCAGACCTGGGCTTCCCCATAGGAGTTGTTGATGGAGATGAGATCAGGGGCCGGGTTGCGCCATCCGGACCCACGCCTTTGTTGCAGGCCGACTCGCCTATCGCGCCGGCCTGCAACACGCGTGCTGGTGCTCATGAGACTCCCCTTTCAGTGAGGTGTGGGATCGGAATTCGCTCTGGCGAATCCGCACCGCTCGGCAAGCGGATGCCTGTGGCGATGTGCTGTCGTGTTCCGGTGGACGCGCCGGTTCTCCAGCGCGCTGGCCGGTCACGGCGTCGTGCGGGCGAGGGTGTTTCCGCGACGGGGTCGGCTGGCGGCGCTGGATGGCCGTCCATGCGCACTCGCGCCGCACGGCCGGAAGCGCGCCCTGGTCATGCGGTCGGAGCGCAGCAGTTGCCGCGCAGGAGGTTGCCCAGCGTGGCGTGGAAGGCGACCAGGCGCTCGGCGTGTCCCGGCTCGCCGGCATGCGCAAGCAGCTCGTAGAGCTCGACGAGCACCTCGGCGCGTTGCGGTGAGTCCAGCGAGCCGCCGGCCAGGCCGATGTACGACTGCAGCAGGCGCAAGGCGGAGGCGAGCAGCTGCGGATCGACCGCCGGCGCACGAGATGGCGGCGCGGCCTCGCTGCCGCTGGATTGAACCAGCGCGCCGGCATGTGCGGCCACCGTGCCGGCAGCGCGGGGCTCGGCTCTCATCGCGCCTTCGCCGGCGACAAGCCAGAGCAGCGAGATGTCCAGCGCCCGCGCCAGGGTGACGCAACGCTCGCGCGACATGTCGCTGTGGCCATCGCGCCAGTTGCGCACCGTGCCTTCGGAGACGCCGCAACGCCGCGCGATGGCGCTGGCGCTGCCTGTGGCCCGGATCAGCAACTGGATGCGCGCGGCCAGGCTGGCCGGGGCATCTGCCGGCGCTTGCGACGAAGCGGTGCGCACGTCGTTCGCGAATCCGCTGCATCCGGCGCCGGGCCTGCGTGGAGGGCGTTCGAGGAACGAAATGCGTGTGCGGACCTCGTCGCCCATGAAGTCCGCTGCATTGCCGTTCGCGGCGGCGTGGCGGGAAGAATCCACATCGTGGGTTGCGGTCAGCGCTGGCATCGACCTTGTTCCGCGATCAGGGAAGGGGGAGGGGCAAGGATTCGCCTGGGATTGGGGACGTCGCCAGGCGAACCAGACGCATGCGCCGGGGAATGGTTGGCGTGATCGTCAACGATTCGTTACGAAAGCGTCTGTCGGGCAGCATAGGCACGCGTCATGGCGCGATACACGGCCAATTCGCCTGAAATCGTGCAGGCCACTCGCAGGGTGTTGCGAGTGCGCGGCTGGTCGCCGTGACAAGGAGGCGTGGCGTGTTGCCGGCGACGAGGCCAAGCCGGGACCGGTGCGGCCTGGCGCGCCGGTGCGGAGCTGCCGCAGGAGCCCCGCGCTCGCCTCAACGTGCGAGCGGCCTACTTCAGTTCATTCCACAGGAAGTCGTACACCATGGCGTGCATGTGCGCCGACTGCCTGTTGTCCGCGCCGGCGCCGTGGCCGCCTTCGAGGTTCTCGTAGAACCACACGTCGGGGATGCCCATGCCTTCCATCTTCGCGGCCATCTTGCGCGCCTGCGCCGGGCCCACGCGGTCGTCGCTGGTGGTGGTGTAGAACAGCACCGGCGGGTAATGCGCGCCCTTGCGCAGGTTCTGGTAGGGCGAGAAGGCCTTGATGAAGGCCCATTGCTTCGGGTCCTCGGGGTTGCCGTATTCGGCGATCCACGAGGCGCCGGCGTCGAGGTGGATGTAGCGCTTCATGTCGAGCAGCGGCACCTCGCAGGCGATCGCGCCGAACAGCTGCGGGTACTCGGTAAGCATGTTGCCCATCAGCAGGCCGCCGTTGCTGCCGCCCTCGGCACCGAGGTGCTTCGTGGAGGTGACGCCGCGCTTCACCAGGTCCTCCGCCACCGCGGCAAAGTCCTGGTAGGCCCTGGGCCGGTTCGCCTTGAGCGCGGCCTGGTGCCAGGCGGGGCCGTATTCGCCGCCGCCGCGGATGTTGGCGATCACGTAGACGCCGCCGCGTTCCAGCCAGGCGCGGCCGATGCTGCCGCTGTAGAACGGCTGCAGCGAGACCTCGAAGCCGCCGTAGCCGTACAGCAGGGTGCGGTGGCTGCCGTCGAGCCTCATGTCCTTGGGTGCGATCTCGAAGTAGGGCACGCGGGTGCCGTCCTTCGAGGCGACGAAGTGCTGGCTCACGGTGAACTTCGAGGCGTCGAAGAACGCGGGTTGGTGCTTGATCGTCCCGGCCTCGCCCTGGCCCAGCACGCCGCGCTCCAGCGAGGGCGGGGTGAGAAAGCCGGTGACGGTAAGCCAGTACTCGTCGCTGTGGTCGGGGTCGGTGTCGACCACCTCCACCGTGCTCATGGCCGGCGCGCCCGGCATGGCTGCGCGCCGCCATTCGCCGGCCTGCGGGGTGAGCACCTCCAGCCTGCTTTGCACGTCGTGCAGTTCGTCGAGGATCAGGTGATGCCGCGTCCACGCGTAGCTGGAGAGCGCGGTGTGCGCATCGGGCCTGAACAGCACGGTGAATGCGCGCTTGCCGGCCATGAAGTCGTCGAACCGGGTGGCGATCAGCGCGCCGTTGGGATAAGTGACGCCGCCCACCGTCCACGGCGAGCGCAGCGTCACCAGCAGCCACTCGCGGTGCGCGTCGACGCTGGCGTCGCTGGGGAGGTCGAGCTTCACCAGCTTGCCGTCCCTGCGCAGGAAGGTCTCGCTGTGGAAGAAGTCGATGGCCACCTGCACGAAGTCGCGCTCGTAGCCGGGCGTGCGGTCGTGGTAGGCGCTCACGGAGAGGTCGGTGGGCTTGCCCTCGTACACCGTGACGGCGGCGGACAGCGGCGTGCCGCGCGTCCATTCCTTGGCGATGCGCGGATAGCTGGACTGCGTCATCGAGCCGGGGCCGAAATCGGTGCCCACGTAGATGTGATCCTGGTCGATCCAGCCCACCTGGGTCTTGGCGACCGGCAGCTCGAAGCCATTCTTCACGAAGGACCTGGTGGCGGTGTCGAATTCGCGCACCACCACTGCGTCGCCGCCGTCGGGCGAGAGTGAGAGCAGGCAGCGGGTGTAGGCCGGTTTCAGGCACTGTGCGCCCTTCCATACCCAGCGCTTGCCCTCGGCCTTGTTCAGCGCGTCCACGTCCAGCACGGTCTCCCACTTCGGGTCGGCCTTGCGGTATTCGTCCAGCGTGGTGCGGCGCCACAGGCCGCGCGGGTGGGCCTTGTCCTGCCAGAAGTTGTAGAGGTACTCGCCCATGCGGCGCACGTAGGGAATGCGCGCCTCGGAGTCGAGCACCTGGAGGATCTCGCTGCGGGCGCGCTCGAACTCCGCGGAGCTGGCGAAGGCCTTCTCGGTGATCGCGTTCTGCCGCTTCACCCAGTCCATCGCGCGCGCGCCATGGGTGGCCTCCAGCCAGAGGTAGGGATCGTCGTGGTCTACAGGCTGGGCAGCGGCGCTGGCGTCGTTCATGCCGCCCAGTGTGACGCCCAGCGCGAGCGCCAGCCAGAGGGAAGTCTTGGAAGTCATGGGTGGAATCCTTGTCCTGCGGCAGGTCGGCGGGAGGGGCGAGTGTGGCCGCAGCTGGCGGACCGCGCCCGTGGCCAAAGTCAGGTACGTCCGAAACGCGACAGGCCCCGCATGCGGGGCCTGTCGTCGGGGTGCATGGCGCTCAGTGCAGCAGCGGAATGATCAGCAGCGCCACGATGTTGATGATCTTGATCAGCGGGTTCACCGCGGGGCCGGCGGTGTCCTTGTAGGGGTCGCCCACGGTGTCGCCGGTGACGGCGGCCTTGTGCGCCTCCGAGCCCTTGCCGCCGTGGTGGCCATCCTCGATGTACTTCTTGGCGTTGTCCCAGGCGCCGCCGCCGGTAGTCATCGAGATCGCCACGAACAGACCGGTGACGATGGTGCCGATCAGCACGCCGCCCAGCGCCTTCGGCCCCAGCAGCAGGCCCACGAGGATCGGCACCACCACGGGCAGCAGCGAAGGCAGGATCATTTCCTTGATCGCCGAGCGGGTGAGCATGTCCACCGCCTTGTCGTACTGCGGCTTGCCGGTGCCTTCCATGATGCCGATGATGTCGCGGAACTGGCGGCGCACTTCCTCCACCACCGCGCCCGCGGCGCGGCCCACCGCCTCCATTGCCATCGCGCCGAACAGATAGGGGATCAGGCCGCCGATCAGCAGGCCGATGATCACCATATGGTCGGAGAGGTCGAAGGTGAAGGACTGGCCGGGGTGGTTCACCGCGAGGTTGTGCGTGTAGTCGGCGAACAGTACCAGCGCCGCCAGCGCGGCCGAGCCGATCGCGTAGCCCTTGGTCACCGCCTTGGTGGTGTTGCCCACCGCGTCCAGCGGATCGGTGACGCCGCGCACCTCCGGCGGCAGGTCGGCCATCTCGGCGATGCCGCCGGCGTTGTCGGTGATCGGGCCGTAGGCGTCCAGCGCCACGATCATGCCGGCCATCGACAGCATCGCGGTCGCGGCGATCGCGATGCCGTACAGGCCGCCGTGCGCATACGCGCCCCAGATCGCCAGGCAGATCGCCACCACCGGCAGGCCGGTGGCCTTCATCGACACGCCCAGGCCCGCGATGATGTTGGTGCCGTGGCCGGTGGTGGAGGCCTGCGCGATGTGCTTGACCGGCTGGTACTGCGTGCCGGTGTAGTACTCGGTGATCCACACGATGGCGCCGGTGAGCAGCAGGCCGATGATGGCGCAGAACCACAGGTTCAGCGCGCCGTAGCCGAAGCCGCCCATCAGCTGCATGGTGATCGGATAGAACGCCGCGGCGGCCAGCACGCCGGACACGGCCACGCCCTTGTACAGCGCGCCCATGATCGAGCCGCCAGCCTTCACCCGCACGAACAGCGTGCCGACGATGGACGCGATGATCGACACCGCGCCCAGCAGCAGCGGGTAGAGCACCGCATTGGCGCCTGCGTCACTCAAGGTGAGGCCGCCCAGCAGCATGGTCGCGATCACCGTCACCGCGTAGGTCTCGAACAGGTCGGCCGCCATGCCGGCGCAATCGCCCACGTTGTCGCCCACGTTGTCGGCGATCACCGCCGGGTTGCGCGGATCGTCCTCGGGGATGCCGGCCTCCACCTTGCCCACCAGGTCGGCGCCCACGTCGGCGCCCTTGGTGAAGATGCCGCCGCCGAGGCGCGCGAAGATCGAGATCAGCGAGCTGCCGAACGCCAGGCCCACCAGCGCGTGCAGCGCCTGTTCGCTGGTGATGCCGATGCGGTTGAGGATCAGCCAGTAGCCGGCCACGCCCAGCAGCGCCAGGCCCACCACCAGCATGCCGGTGATCGCGCCGCCGCGGAACGCCACGTTCATCGCCGCGGACAGCCCCTGCCGCGCCGCCTCGGCAGTGCGCACGTTCGCGCGTACCGACACGTTCATGCCGATGTAGCCGGCTGCGCCCGAGAGCACCGCGCCGATCAGGAAGCCCAGCGCGGTGGGCCAGGAGAGGAAGAAGCCGATCAGCAGGAACAGCACCGCGCCGACCAGGGCGATCGTGCCGTACTGGCGGTTGAGATACGCGCGGGCACCCTCCTGCACCGCCGCGGCGATCTCCTGCATCCGTGCATTGCCCGGCGACTGCGCCAGAATCCAGCGTGCCGACAATGCGCCATACAACACTGCCACCACCGCACACGCGAGCACGATCCACCAGCCAAGCTGCTGCAGCATCGGAGCCTCCCCATGAGTTGTAATGGCCGTCCGGAGCGGGCGGTCCAAGGGAGTATAGGCAGAGCCCGGCGCACATCCCGTTGTGCGGCGCAACGCACATGGCTGTGGCGAGCCGGATTCCAGGCTGTCCCCGTGCGCATGGAGCGCATGCGACGACATGGCGCGCACCTGGCGTCGTCGTGCATCCCTGCCGTCCTTCCCGGAGAGCCGCCATCGGAGGATATGTCTGGACGCGCAGAAGTGCGTTCTTTGGCGTCGGTACCGATGATGTACGCGCACGCTGCCGAAGCCGGCCCGCCTTGTCCGCTGGATGTCACCGAGAGGCTCGGCGAATCGATGGCTGCGTGCAGGCTGAGCCTGGACAACGCGGGCGCCGAGTGGGGAAGGTCGCACAAGCCTTTGGCCGGACAGCTCGGCCAGTTGCAGAATCTGCATCGGTGGCTGAAGTGGAAGGCGACCGCTGCTGCCTTGATCACCCCGGCGCAGCTGCTCGGCGGAGGCGTCTGGCTGACGATGCACCATGCCCGGGTGATTCGGCAGAACCAGCTGTCCGCCGATCTCATGAAGGCCTAGAACAATGCTGACGTCGTGCTGTGCGGCAATGGCGGGCTGTGCACGCCCGGCCGTCTTCCCGGGCGGGACCGGGTCGCTGCAGGCCTGGCGCTGCAGAAACGCGAAGGCCGCGCATCGCTGCGCGGCCTTTGGCGTGGCGGGCAGGGAATCAGCGCGTGGCGATGTCGAGGATGACGCCGGTGGCGAGCGCGACCAGCAGGTAGTCGTCGTTGTCCGCGCGTACCCAGCCATAGCCACGCGGCGGCGGGCGCAGGCGGTAGTAGCGGTAGTCGTGCACCACGTAGATCGGGCCACCGTAGCGATGGCCGCGTTCCCAGTGGCGATAGCGCTCGTAGCGACGATCGCTGTCGTAGCGACGGTCGCCGTCGTAGCGACGATCGTCATGGTGTCCGTGGCCGCGGTATTCCTGCCAGCCATGGTGGTCCGGCCCGTGGTCGTGCCCGTGATCGTGGTCCGCCAGCGCGGCGCCGCTGCCGGCGAGCAGAGGCAGGGCGAGCATCAGGCTGTACAAAGTCTTCATCGCGGTGTCTCCGGTCGCGCCGCCGGGCGGCTTCGGGATCGAGCGTATGAAAACGCGTCTGAACGAAAGACCTGCGACGGACCGCCGTCTTCAGGCGTCAGTCAGTGGCCCGTCGAGGCCGCACATCGGCATCGGTCGTCATTGACGGCAGCGCGGAAGGGTGGGCCGACGTAGTAGGCTGCGGGCATGAACCCCATCGATTTCGCCGCGCGCCGCGCCGCGTTCCGCAAGCTGCATGAAGACGGCTGCTTCATGCTTCCCAATCCGTGGGACCCCGGCTCCGCCCGGGCCTTGCAGCAGCTGGGCTTCAAGGCGCTGGCGACCTCCAGCTCGGGCTTTGCGTGGTCGTGCGCGCATCGCGACAACACCATGGACGTGGACGCGGTGCTGGCGCACTGCCGCGCGATCGTGGCGGCCACCGACCTGCCGGTGAACGCCGATTTCGAGGATGGCCACGCACGCGATCTCAAGGAGCTGGCGGACAACGTGCGCCGCTGCGTCGACACCGGCGTGGCGGGCCTGTCGATCGAGGATTCCACCGGCGAGGCCGCACGGCCGCTGTACGCGATCGACGAGGCGGTGGCGCGCCTGCGCGCCGCACGGGCGGCGATCGACGCCTCTGGCCAGGACGTGCTGCTGACCGGCCGCGCCGAGTGCTTCCTGGTCGGCCATCCCGATCCCCTGAACGAATCGCTGAAGCGGCTCAAGGCCTATGCCGAGGCCGGCGCAGACTGCCTGTACGCGCCGGGCCTGCGCAGCAGCGAACAGATCGAAGCGGTGGTGCGCGCCGTCGCGCCGAAGCCGGTCAACGTGCTGGTCGGCTACGCCGCACCGTTCACGCTGGCCGATCTCGCGAAACTCGGAGTGCGCCGGATCAGCGTGGGCGGCGCACTGGCGGGCGCCGCCTGGGGCGGTTTCCTGCGCGCCGCGCGTGGCCTGGCCGAGGGGCGCTTCGACGGCTTTGCCGACAACGCCACTCACGCGGAGCTCAATGGCCTGTTCTGATCCGTACGCCGCCCGGGTACCCGGACGGCTGTATGGAGGTCGCAGCGGAAACCGGTGCTGCCCGCGCGGGAGCATTCGCGCGGCCCGGTGTCACGCGGCGCCGACTGCCGTCCGGTACAGCCGTTCCACGTCTTCCGGGCGGCACAGCTGCGTGCCGGTGGCGAGCAACGCGGCGGCGCCCGCCGCGATGCCGAAGCGGGCGGCTTCGCCCAGCCCCAGGCCACGGATCAAACCCACCAGGATGCCGGCCAGCATCGAGTCGCCCGCCCCGACGGCGGTCTTGGATGCCACCTGCAGGGCAGGCAGGCGCTTGACCCCGTCCTTGCTCGCCAGCAGCGCCCCGCGCGCGCCGAGGGACACCACCGCGATCTCGCAGCGCCCCTGCTCGATCAGGCCACGCGCCGCCTGTTCCTCTTCGCGTTCGCCCTGGATCGAATGGCCGAGCAAGCCTTCCAGCTCGCCCAGGCTGGGCTTCAGCAGATGGATGCCGGTTCCGGCGTGTTTCAGCGCCGGGCCGGAGGTGTCCAGCACCAGGCGCCGGCCCAGCCGCCGGGCGATGTCTCCGACCCGCGCGTAGAAATCCTCGGGAACGCCACGAGGCAGGCTGCCGCTGGCGACGATGTAGTCGGCGCCGGCCGCGGCGGTCGCCAGCGCATCGAGGCAGTGCTGCTGGTCATGGCCGCCGAGCTCCGGACCCGGCAGGATGAAGCGGTACTGCTGACCACTCTCGCGCTCGGCGACGTTGAGGCTCTCGCGCGTGAACCCGTCGATCGGGATGGCCGAGTAGCCGACGCCCTCCTGCCGCAGCAGGTGGCCGATCAACTCGCCCGCGGCGCCGCCCGCCGGAAAGACCGCCAGCGCATCGACGCCGAGTGCATGGGCCACCCGGGCCACGTTGATGCCGCCCCCGCCCGGGTCGTAGCGCGGGGCGTCGCAGCGCAGCTTCCGCTCGGGAGCGATCCGCTCGATCGACGTGGCGATGTCCAGCGCCGGGTTCATCGTCAGCGTGACGATCCTTGCCATGGCGGTCTCCGCTAGCTGTGGATCGGTCAGTGTTCGAAGCTTGGCAGCTTCTTCGCCACGCTGGTGTTCTTCAGCCGCCCGTACCGGGGCAGCCCGTCGGAGCCATGCGGCGGATGCGCCTCGCCCTGGATCAGCGGCGCCAGGTAGCGGCGCGCCGCCACCGTGATGCCGAAGCCGTCGCGGGTGAGGAAGCCGCTCGGCATCTTCTTCTCGCGGTTGGCGATCTTGTGCAGCGGTGCCGGTTCGACTTTCCACCGGTAGGGCGCGTCGCTGCTGCGCACGATCACCGGCATCACCGCGTTCATGCCGGCCAGCGCGTAGTCCACTGCGGCCCGGCCCACCGCGTAGGCCTGTTCGGCGTCGGTCCTGGACGCGAGGTGGCGCGCTGAGCGCTGCAGGTAATCGGGCAGCGCCCAGTGGTACTTGTAGCCCAGCTTCTCCTTCACCAGTGCGGCCAGCACCGGCGCCACGCCGCCGAGCTGCGTGTGGCCGAACGCGTCGCGCGTACCTGCCTCGGCGAGGAACCGGCCGTCGGCGTCGCGGATGCCTTCGGAGGCGACCACGGTGCACCAGCCCACGCGTTCCACCGTGGCCTTTACCCTGGCGAGGAAGGCGGCCTCGTCGAAGCTGCGTTCGGGGAACAGGATGAGGTGCGGCGGTTCGTCCGCGCTCTCGCCGGCCAGGCCCGCAGCGGCGGCGATCCAGCCCGCGTGGCGGCCCATCACTTCGAGGATGAACACCTTGGTGGAGGTGTCGGCCATCGAGGCGACGTCGAGGCTCGCCTCCAGCGTGGAGACCGCCGTGTACTTCGCCACCGAGCCGAAGCCGGGGCAGCAGTCGGTGACGGCGAGGTCGTTGTCCACCGTCTTCGGCACGCCGATGCAACGGATGTCGTAATCCATCGCTTTGCCCAGCTGCGAGATCTTCAGCGCGGTGTCGGCGGAGTCGTTGCCGCCGTTGTAGAGGAACCAGCGGATGTCGTGCGCACGGAACACCTCGATCAGGCGCTCGTACTCGGCGCGATTCGCCTCCAGTGACTTGAGCTTGTAGCGGCACGAGCCGAACGCGCCGCCCGGGGTGTGGCGAAGTGCCGCAATGGCGGCCTTGGTTTCCTTGCCGGTGTCGATCAGTTCCTCGCGCAGCGCGCCGAGGATGCCGTTGCGTGCGGCATACACCGGCACGCCCTTCGCGCGCGCCGCTTCGATCACGCCGGCGGCGGTGGCGTTGATCACGGCGGTGACGCCGCCGGACTGGGCGTAGAGCAGGCGGCCGGAACTGGTGCGGCGGGGCGGCATGGGCATCTCCTTCGACGAGTGCCCAGTATCGCTCCGATGCGACGAATGTCGGTACTGCGGCGGCGGTTTTCGTTTGACGGCAGCCGGCTTCAAACGCTACCGTGAAGCCCATTTCCCAGGGAATCGGCGGCCTTCCGTCGCCATTGCGGAGCGATATGCGACTCGTGCTACTCGGTGCGCCCGGTTCGGGCAAGGGCACCCAGGCCACCCGGCTGAAGAACGACCTGGGCGTGCCGCACATCTCCACCGGCGACATGCTGCGCGCGGCCGTGGCCGCGGGCACGCCCACCGGGCTCAAGGCCAAGGCGGTGATGGACGCCGGCAAGCTGGTCTCCGACGACATCCTGCTCGCCATGCTGGAGGAGCGCCTGGCCCAGGCCGACGCGAAAAACGGCTTCATCCTCGACGGTTACCCGCGCAACCTCGCGCAGGCCGACGCGCTCGACCAACTGCTGGCCCGCGTCGGCCAGCCGCTGGATGCGGTGGTGAAGCTGGAGGTGCCGAGCGAGGCGATCATCGGCCGCTGCGAGATCCGCTACGCCGCCGAGCACCGCAAGGACGATGACCCGGCGGTGGTGCGCGACCGCCTCAAGATCTATGCCGAGCAGACCGCGCCGGTGGCCGACTTCTACGCGAAGCGCGGCAAGCTGCAGGTGGTCGACGGCGTGGGCGCGCTGGACGAAGTCACCGCGCGGGTGAAGCGCGCGCTGAAGGTCGAGACGGTCGTCTGACCCGCATTCTTCCCATGCGTCTGCACATCCTCGGAATCTGCGGCACGTTCATGGGTGGCGTCGCCGCGCTGGCGCGCGAACTCGGGCATGACGTCGAAGGTTCCGACGCCAACGTCTACCCGCCGATGAGCACCCAGCTCGAAGCGCTGGGCATCCGCCTGATGGACGGCTACAAGGCCGAGTATCTCGAGCCCGCGCCCGATCTCGTGGTGGTGGGCAACGCCATGAGCCGCGGCAATCCCGCGGTCGAGTACATGCTCGACGCGCAGCTGCGCTACATCTCCGGTCCGCAGTGGCTGGGCGAGACGTTGTTGCCGGGGCGCGAGGTGCTGGCGGTGGCCGGCACGCACGGCAAGACCACCACCACCAGCCTGCTGGCGCATCTGCTGGAAAGCGCCGGCATGGCCCCGGGCTTCCTGATCGGCGGCGTGCCCGGCAACTTCGGCGTGTCCGCGCGGCTGGGTGCGGGCAAGCCGTTCGTGATCGAGGCGGACGAGTACGACACCGCGTTCTTCGACAAGCGCTCGAAGTTCGTGCACTACCGCCCGCGCATCGCGATCCTCAACAACCTCGAATACGACCACGCGGACATCTTCCCCGACGTGGCGGCGATCCAGCGCCAATTCCACCACCTGGTGCGCACCGTGCCGGGCAACGGGCGGCTGGTCGTCAACGCGCACGACGAGCACCTCGCCGAAGTGCTGGCGATGGGCTGCTGGACGCCGGTGGAGACGTTCGGCATCGGTCGCGGCGATTGGCGGGCCGAGCTTCTCGAAGCCGACGGCAGCGTGTTCAAGGTCACGCGCAAGGGCGAGCCGGTGGGCGAGGTGCGCTGGTCGCTGCTGGGCCACCACAGCGTGATGAACGCACTGGCCGCGCTCGCCGCCGCCACGGCGGCCGGCGCCGATCCGCGCGCGCTGCTGCCCGCCTTCGCCCGCTTCGAGAGCGTGAAGCGCCGCATGGAGCTGGTGGGCGACGTGGGCGGCGTGCGCGTGTACGACGACTTCGCGCACCACCCCACCGCCATCGCCACCACGCTGGCCGGCCTGCGCGCGAAGGTGGGCAGGGCGCGCATCCTGGTGGCGCTGGAGCCGCGTTCCAATTCGATGCGGCTCGGCGCGCATGCCGAGGCGCTGGCGCCGTCGCTGGCCGATGCCGACGCGGTGGTGTTCCTGCATCGACCCGAGCTGCCGTGGGACGCGCAGCGCGTCACCGACGCCCTGCACGGGCGCGGCGGCACCGCCGCCAGCGTCGATGCACTGCTGGCGGCGCTGCGCGCGCAGGCCCGGCCCGGCGACTACGTGGTGTTCATGTCCAACGGCGGCTTCGAGGGCGCGCCGCGCCGGTTCGCCGAGCTGCTCCGCGGCTGACTCAAAGCCTGTTCAATGTCTCCACGAGCTGTGTGGAGGCATTGAACAGGCTCTCAGGCCAGCGGTGCGTCGAAGCACGGCGGCCGGCGCAGGTACTCGCGCCGCGCCGACGTCCACACGCCCAGCCCGAAGCCCAGCGTGAGCAGCAACAGCACACCGCTGCCGATGGCGTGGCCGAGTGCGCCGAGCAGCCAGTAGCCGCTCCAGTACACCGCCATCGCGCCCAGCGTGACGCCGAGGTCGACCAGACCTCGTCCGAAGCTGCCCTCCGGGCCGATCAGGTGCACCGCCAGCGCGGTGAGGCTGGCACCCACGCTCACGATCGCCGCATCGAGCAGCATGCGCAGCGGCTCGGCGGCATGGGTGAGCACGATGCCCAGGCCGGTATAGGCCACGGTGCTGAGCACGGTGATCGGCACCAGCACCACCAGGGCGTCAAGCAGGGTCTGCTGGTAGTCGGCGCGCGTCGGCGGCGCCAGGGTGAGGTAGAGGTCGGCGAGGTTCGGTCGCATTTGCCGCATGCCGCGGCCGAGCTGCGGAAAGCGCGACAGCCCCAGCAGGATCGCGTAGGCGCCCACCACCACGGCATTGAAGCGCTGCCGGTGCATCACCGCCAGCACGTAGAACGTCACGATCGCCGCCACCAGCAGCAGGCGCAGCGCGATTGCCTGCGGGTTGTCGTGCGGCAACAGCAGCCGGCGTACCAGCACCATGCGCAGGCGCCACGTGGGCTTGCGGCGGTAGTGCGCCAAAGCCTGTTCCATTGCGCGCCGCGAGGTGCCGTCGAAGATCGCGCCGATGTGCCTGGCCAGCTTGCCGCGCCGCACCGGCGTGCCGTCCAGGCTGCGGGCGCGCGAACGGCCGAGCTGGGCGTTTTCCAGCGGCGAGCTGTCCGTTTCGCGGTCCTCGATGCGCAGCATCGCGCGCAGGCTGAGGCTGGCGATCAGGACCGCCAGCAGCAGCGCCAGCGGCACCGCCCACGGTGAGGCGACCACCGCCCTGGTGATCTGGCCGGCCAGCCCCGGCTGCCAGCCGGCCAGCACGAACAGGCCCCACACCAGCAGGTTGATGTAGCGCGCGGACGTGGCGGCCAGCCCGACCGCCGCCAGCAGCAGCACCGCTGCGCCGCCCGGCATGGCGTGCGGCACGCCCAGCAGCAGCGCGGCCAGCGTGGGCAGCAGCGCCCACTGCGCGACGTGCAGCATGCCCGCCAGGAAGAGCCGGTGCCGGAAGTCGGGCAGCAGGAAACCCTCCGGCCGGCACAGGCCGCGCAGGCTGAGGCCAAGCATCGTGAACCAGAACCACGCGCCGAAGCCGAACAGCATGGCCGCCGCGCCGGCGGCAGCGACGCCGAATGCGCCGACGCAGCCCAGCGCCACCGCGCCGCCCAGCCACGCCAGCTGCATCAGTACCGCGACCACGATGAATTGCCGGCACGGCTGCAGCCACAGCTGCCACACCGCCTTCATGCCAGCTCCACGAACAGGTCTTCCAGCGTGGGCGTCTCGATGCGCAGCGTGGCGCCTTCGCGCGCAGCCAGCGCCTGCAGGCTCTCCGGGTTCATGTCCTCTACCAGCAGCTGCGCTTCGTCGCCCTTGAGCGTGGCCTTCAGCAGGCCCGCCACCGTCGGCACCTGCGGCCAGCCGCCGGCGCGTGCCAGCACTGCGCGATGCATGCGCTCGCGCAGCTCTGCCAGCGGGCGGGTGAACTGGATCGCGCCGTCGCGCAGCAGGGTGATGTCGGCGTCGGCGCGCTCGAGGTCGGCGGTGATGTGGGTGGAGAAGATCACCGTCTTGCCCGGCTGGCGCATCAGCTCCAGCAGTTCCGCCATGAAGGCGCGGCGCGCCTGCGGGTCGAGGCTGGCCACCGGCTCGTCGAGCACCAGCAGGTCGGGCTCGGGCGCGATCGCGCGCACGATGGCCAGCTTCTGCCGCTGGCCCTGCGACAGCTCGCCGATCTTCTGCTTCGGATCGAGTTCCCAGTCGCCGAGCAGGCGAGCGGCCAGCGCATGGTTCCAGCCTGCATAGAACGCGGCGGTGAAATCGAGGTAGGCGCGCACCCTCATCCAGGGAAACAGGTCGAAGGTCTGCGGCACGAAGCCGATGCGGTGCATGCGCTCGCCGCCGGGTTCGGTCATCGGTTCGCCGAACAGTTCCACCGTGCCGGCGTCGATCGGCGAGAGACCGAGCAGGCAGCGCAGCAGGGTGGTCTTGCCGGCGCCGTTGCGGCCGAGCAGGCCGACCACGCGGCCGGACGGCACGTCCCAGTCGATGCCGCGCAGCACTTCGCGCTGCTTGAAGGACTTGCGCAGGCCGCGCACGCGCAGCACGGCTGCGGGAAGTGCGTCGGCAAGAACTGCGGTCGGTGCGGCGGCGGTCGACATCCCTGCGCATGCTCCACTGGACGAGGCGACTACTGTGCCATGCCCGCGGGCCGGGTGAGCTTCCAGTCTCGCGGGGCGCTGTGGAAAACTGCGCCAACCCTTTCGCCTGGAAACTCCCATGGGCTCCCTGTCCGGCAAGACCCTGTTCATCACCGGCGCCTCGCGCGGCATCGGCCTCGCGATCGCCCTGCGGGCCGCGCGCGACGGCGCCAACATCGCTATCGTCGCCAAGAGCGGCGTGCCGAACCCGAAGCTGCCGGGCACCATCCACACCGCGGCGGCGGCGGTGGAGGAAGCCGGCGGCAAGGCGCTGGCGATCCAGTGCGACATCCGCGACGAGGCGGAAGTGCATGCCGCGGCGGCACAGGCGGCCGAGCGCTTCGGCGGCATCGACATCGTGGTGAACAACGCCAGTGCGATCTGGCTGGCCGGGTTGGAAGGCACGCCGATGAAGCGCTACGACCTGATGCAGCAGGTCAACACGCGCGGCACCTTCCTGGTCACGCAGAGCTGTCTGCCGTACCTGAAGCGGGCCGCGAACCCGCACGTGCTGATGCTGGCGCCGCCGCCCAGCCTCGATCCGAAATGGTTCGCACCGCATACCGCCTACACCATCGCCAAGATGGGCATGAGCCTGTGCGTGCTGGGCATGAGCGGGGAGTTCGCGCCGCTGGGCATCGCGGTGAACGCGCTGTGGCCGCGCACGGTGATCGCCACCGCGGCGATCGGCATGATCGATGGCGTGCGGCCGGAACAGTGCCGCATGCCGGCGATCGTGGCCGACGCCGCCCACGCCATGCTCTGCCGTCCCGCGCAGGAATGCACGGGCCGTTTCGCGATCGACGAGGATGTGCTGCGGGAGACGGGCGTGGGCGATTTCGAGCGTTACGCGGTGCAGCCGGGCGTGCCGCTGCTGCCCGACCTGTTCCTGGATTGAACCGGCGCCAGGCCCGGCGCAGCCCCCGCAGCCGGTCGGCCAGGCGCGGACCCATCGCTACGATGGTGGAGGCGGGAAAGGCCCGGCCGCCGGTGGGAAACCATCGGGCTGCCGGCCACATGCGGGTTGTGCATGCCGTGCAGGCGGCAGTCGCGGTCGGCCACGCCGTGGCGTGATCGTCTGCCATCCGCGTGGCGCCCAGGCGATGCGCGGCGGCGCCTGCCCGCGGCGTGCCGGCCACCTCACCCCAGCCGCGGTCCGGGTTCGAAGCGACCGCCGCAGGCGCGCCGGTTCTTCGCCGAACCGTCGGGCGGGGCTGTGGCGGGTGGGGTGGTCGGGTGCCCCGGTAGCCGTCCCGGCAAGTCCTCTTGGCGGACTCGAGCTTGGGGACATGGCGACGCCGGGTCGAACGGCCGTCCGCCGGGCAAGGCGTGGCTGCCCGCTACACTTTCCGCATGGCTGGACGTTCCTCCCGCACCGAACTGCCGCTGTTTCCGCTGTCCACCGTGCTGTATCCGGGCGGCCGGCTGGAGTTGCGCATCTTCGAGCCGCGCTACCTGGACCTGGTGCGCGAGTGCGCCCGCGGCGATCGCGGCTTCGGCGTCTGCCTGATCCTGGCGGGCCGCGAGGCGGGCGAGCCGGCCTTGCCGGCGGCGGTGGGCACTCTGGCGCGCATCGTGGATTTCCACCATGGCGCAGGCGGCGTGCTCGGCATCGTGGCCGAGGGCGGCCAGCGCTTCCGGGTGCGGCGCACCCGGGTGCGCGCGGATGGCCAGCTGCGCGGCGAAGTGGAGTGGTGGCCGGAGGAGCCGCACGTCCCGGTGCCGGTCGAGCTGGCGCTGCTGCAGACGATTGCCGAGCGCCTGGTGGAGGCGATGGCGCCGCGGTGGCGGCAGGCGCCGCGCGAATGCTACGACGATGCGCGCTGGCTGGGTTTCCGCCTCGCCGAGCTGCTCCCGCTGGGCGGCGACGAACGCCAGCGCCTGCTGGAGCTGGCCGATCCGCTGCAACGCCTGGCCGAACTGCGCGACATTCTGCCGCGCTTCCAGAAAGGCTGATTCCCCCGGTGGCTGCCGGCGCAGGCGCTCCCGCCGCGACGCGCAAGCAAGGCCCGTGCCCGTTTCCGGGGAGGCAGGTTCAAGCGGCATCGGTGCATCCGGGGCGCCGCGGACGGGTCTACAATCCGGCGGAATGATATCCGGCGCGGATTCGCCACACGCGTGTCGCCAAGGGGGAGCGGCATGTGGCGAACGGAATCCGGGGAGGGGCTATGGACGCCAAGGACGCGAAGCCGAAGGGGTGCGTGATCTGGTTCGGGCAACCGGAGGCACGCGAACGCAGCGGCCTGGCCGAAGCCGGGTGGCACGTCCGCGTGGCCGGGACGGAAACCGACGTCAGGGTACGCGAGGGCGGCGGCGTGGTGGCATTGGCGGACCTGCGCCGCGGCGATGGCTGCGCGCTGCGGGCGATGCGGCGGTTGATGGCGGATTGCCCCGCACTGCCGTGGATCGCGCTGGTCTCGCTCGACACGCCGGCGCGGCGCCCACAGGTCAAGCGCATCCTGCGGGGTTGCCGTGATTTCTTCAACGCACCGCTGGACCTGCCGCGCCTGCTCGCGGCACTGGAGCGGGCCGATAGTGTCGAGCCGCGTGAAGCCGAAGCGGCGGCCGACCTGCCCGAGATGGTGGGGCGCAGCGCGGCGCTGGCGGCGGTGGCGGCCAGCCTGCGCAAGTACGCGCCGATCGACCTGCCGGTGCTGATCACCGGCGAGACCGGCGTCGGCAAGGAAGTGGCCGCGCGCGTGCTGCACCGCCTTTCGACCCGGGCGATGCAGCCGTTCGTGGCGATCAACTGCGGTGCCTTGCCGCCCAACCTCGTGCAGTCCGAGCTGTTCGGCCACGAGCGTGGCGCGTTCACCGACGCCACTGCGCGGCGGATCGGGCACATCGAGAGCGCGGCCGGCGGCACGATCCTGCTGGACGAGGTCGGCGACTTGCCGCTGGACGCGCAGACCAATCTGCTGCGCTTCCTGCAGGAGGGCGTGCTGCAGCGCGTGGGCAGCAGCCGGCCGATCAAGGTCGACGTGCGCGTGACGGCCGCCACCCACCTGGATCTGGAGCACGCCGTGGCGGCGGGACGTTTCCGCGAGGATCTTTACTACCGGCTCAACGTGTTGCGGCTGCAGATACCGCCGCTGCGGGAGCGCGGCGACGACGTGGAGCTGCTGGCGCAGCGCTTTCTTGAGCGCTTCCGCGAGCGGCAGACCTGCGCCGCCCGAGGTTTCGAGCGCACGGCGCTGCGGGCGATGCGCCAGTACGGCTGGCCGGGCAACGTGCGCGAACTGCGCAACCGGGTGCAGCGCGCCGCAGTGATGGCGGAAGGCGCGCTGATCGGCGTCGCCGATCTCGCCCTGCCGGTTGCGAAGGAGGGCGGTGACCCGGCCGGCGCCAGCCTGGTCTTCCACCGCGCTTCGGCCGAGCGCGAGGCCATCGCGGCCTGCCTGCGCGAATGCGGCTTCAACATCAGCGAATGCGCGCGGCGCCTGCGGATTTCCCGGGTCACGGTTTACCGCCTGTGCAAGAAGCACCGGCTGGAGCTGCAGGAGCTGCGCACGCACTAGGGCGCCCTCGCGATGCCCCGCTGCCGCGCCGGTTGCTGCTTCGGCGCCGGCCCGTGGGATAATCGCGGTTTCACGCGCATCGCCTGGCCGCATGCGATCCGGGCGCCTGGCCATGCCGCGGCCGGGCACGGAATCATGGCCGGAGGCGCTAGCCGGAGTGCCCCATGCCGCAACGCGAACCAACCCCGTCCTCCCGCCTGACCGAGCTCGGCAAGCGGTACTGGCTGCCGGTGTACAAGCCGCGCGAGCTGGTGCTCGACCACGGCAAGGGTGCCCGCGTGTGGGACACGGAAGGGCGCGACTACGTGGATTTCGGCGCCGGCATCGCGGTGAACGCACTGGGCCATGGCGATCCCGATCTGCTTGCCGCGCTCACTACGCAAGCGCACAAGCTGTGGCATGCCAGCAACGTGTTCTACACCGAGCCGCCGCTGCGCCTGGCGGAGGAACTGGTGCAGGCAAGCGGTTTCGCCGAGCGCGTGTTCCTGTGCAACTCCGGCGGCGAGGCGAACGAGGCGGCGATCAAGTTGGTGCGCAAGTGGGCTGCCGCGCAGGGGCGCGCGCCGGAGCGGCGCGTGATCGTGACCTTCAAGGGATCGTTCCATGGTCGCACCCTGGCCACCGTCACCGCCACCGCACAGCCCAAGTACCAGGCAGGCTACGAGCCGCTGCCCGGGGGCTTCCGCTACCTCGACTTCAACGACGCCGCGGCGCTGGAGACCACGTTCGCCGTCGGTGACGTCGCCGCGGTGATGCTGGAGCCGGTGCAGGGCGAGGGGGGCGTGCTGCCGGCCGCACCGGGCTTCCTGAAACGCGTGCGCGAGCTGTGCGACGCGCACGGCGCGCTGCTGGTGCTGGACGAAATCCAGTGTGGCATGGGTCGCACCGGCACGCTGTTCGCCCATGCGCAGGATGGCGTGAAGCCGGACATCGTGACCCTGGCCAAGGCGCTGGGCTGCGGCTTCCCGATCGGCGCGATGCTGGCCGGCCCCAAAGTGGCCGAGGTGATGCAGTACGGCGCCCACGGCACCACCTTCGGCGGCAACCCGATGGCCGCCGCGGTGGCGCGTGCAGCGCTGGCCAGGCTGGCCTCGCCCGCGCTGCTGGCGAACGTGGCGGCGCAGGCGCGGGCCTTGCGCGACGGTCTGGCGGCAATCGATGGGGATCTGCACCTGTTCGAGGAGGTGCGCGGCCGCGGCCTGATGATCGGCGCGGCATTGGCGCCACGGTACCGGGGGCGCGCCGGCGAGATCCTCGACCATGCCGCGGCGCATGGCCTGCTGCTGTTGCAGGCCGGCCCGGACGTGCTGCGCTTCGTGCCGCCGCTGACGATCACCGCCGAGGAGACCGCCGAGGGCCTCACGCGCCTGCGGGCCGCGCTGGCCGCCTTCGTCGCGGCGTGAGCGCGGCGGCCTGCCCGTTCTGCGGGATCTCCGCACGCGAGGCGCCGGCCGCCATCGTGGCGGACGACGGCCTGGTGCTGGCCTTCATGGATCTGCGCCAGGCTGTGCCGGGGCATGTGCTGGTGGCGCCGCACCGGCACGCGGCCGACCTCTACGCGCTCACGAGCGACGAGGCCGCGGCCTCGATGCGCATGGCGCAGCAGGTGGCACGCGCGCTGCGCGCAGAATTCGATCCGCCGGGCCTGAATCTCTGGCAATCCAGTGGCCGTGCGGCGGGGCAGGAAGTGTTCCACTTCCATCTGCACGTGCAGCCAAGATGCGCGGGCGATGGCCTGCTGCGCGTCTATCCCGGTGGCGTGCCGACGCCCGCGAAGGCCGGCGAACTCGAAGCCATGGCGCAGGCGCTGCGCATGCGCCTGCGCGGTTGAGCCGCGTCGCGGTTGGTATCATCGGCCGTTCCCCATCGACGGCATCCGGGCGGACCCCATGAAATACCTGCATACCATGGTGCGCGTGCGCGACATCGACGCCTCGCTGCGTTTCTACTGCGAGGGCCTGGGCCTCAGGGAGGTGCGCCGCATCGAGAACCCCCAGGGCAAGTTCACCCTGGTGTTCCTCGCCGCACCGGACAGTCCCGGGGCCGAGATCGAGCTGACGTACAACTGGGATTCCACCGAGGATTACGGCAGCGCGCGCAACTTCGGCCACCTTGCCTTCCGCGTGGAGGACATCTACGCCACCTGCCAGCGCCTGCTGGACATGGGTTACGTCATCAACCGGCCGCCACGCGACGGCCACATGGCCTTCGTGCGTTCGCCCGACCTGATCTCGGTGGAACTGCTGCAGGACGGCCACCTGCCGCCGGCCGAGCCGTGGGCTTCGATGGCCAACACCGGCCAGTGGTAGTCAGCTCCCGGTGGTACGCGGCTTGCCGATGCGGAAGCGGCAGGCATGGCCGCCGCGCAGCAGGCATTCCATGTGCTGGATCGGTCGTCCGGTGGCCGCTTCCATGAACGCGAGGTCGAAGCGGCAGACGTCCGGGTGAGCCCTGGCGAGCGCGTGGAACACGCAGTTGTAGGCCTCGACCTGGGTTTCGCCGTCGCGCTTCACGGTGGCGGCTTCGTAGCCCAGTGCATCGAGCTGCTCAGCCAGCCGCGTGGCGATTTCCGCGTCGCTCTCGCCTTCGATGCGGCTGGCGGCCTCCCGCCCGAGCGCCTGGCCCGTGCTGGCCAGCAGCGCCTGCGCGCCGGCCTTGCCGGCGCTGGCGTACAGGTGTTCCAGGATGCTGCTGGCGATCAGGCCGTAGTTGCGCGGGAACAGTTCGCGGCCTGCCGGCAGCAGCAGGTAGCGCGCCTGTGGCCGCCCTCCGGTGGGACGCGCCGTGCCGCGCTCGACGTAGCCCGCCGCGATCAGTGCGGAAAGATGCTGCCGCACCGCGTTGTGGGTCACGTTGAGCGACTGGCACAGCATTTCCACGCTGGCGCCCTGCGGCGAAGCCAGCAAGGCCCGCAGCAGCTTCTGCTGGGTCTGGCCGAGCTGGCGCAAGGCGCTCACGGTGTTACTTCGCCTTCTGCGGGAACTGCGCGGCAATGCCGTTCGCCAGCGCATCGGCGATGGTGTTCATATGTTCCTGCATCATCGTCCAGGTCTTGGCTTCCGCGGCCTTGTCGCCCCGCATGATCTCGCCGAGCTGGGCCTGATGGTCGGCCACGTGCTGCAGCAGCAGGCCCTGTAGCGTGGCTTCGGGCCAGTTGGCGGGGTTGGCGCCATGCAGGAATACGGCGATGTCGCCGGCGTTGGCCGACAGCGTCCGCATGGCCTTGTCGGCCGCGCTCTTGTTACCCGAATGGGTTGCGTCGGTCAGCGCCTTCACGCCGCCCCAGTGGCCGGCGAGCAGCTTCAGCAGGCCCTTGCCGGCGTCGGCGCCGTAGAAGCCGGCCACCGCATTGGCGATGTCCTTGGCGTTGGCGACCACCGCGTCGGCGGCCTTGGCCGCGGCAGCCTTGTCGCCGGCCTTGACGGCGAGCGCGTAGTCGCGCGTGTGCACGACGTGGCCGTGCCACAGGCTGCGCAGCGCGGCGTGCAACTGTGGCGCGGCCGGCACGGCGGCTTGCGGCGCGGCCTGCATGCCGGTCATGGCCGGCATGCCCGACTGCGCCAGCGTGGTGAGGGGGAGGCCCAGGCCCATGGCAAGGGCGCAGGCAATGACAAGGGATTTCATGATGTTTGCTCCAGTGACAGGCCGCCGGATGGCGACCCCGTCATCCTGAGCGACGGCTACGAATAGTAAATACGATCATGTGTAAAGCTTGTCATTGCTTGATTTGCCCGGGGTCAACTCGCCTTGGCCGCGGCTATGGCCTCGCGCGCGGCCTGCAGGGTGTCGGCGATGTCCTGGTCCGAATGTGCGCTGGAGAGGAAGCCCGCCTCGAAGGCGCTGGGCGCCAGGTACACGCCGCGCTTCAGTACGCCGTGGAAGAAGCGGTTGAACAGCGCGGTGTCGGCGGCGGTGGCCTGCGCGTGGCTGGTTACCTTTCCCGCCGTGAAGAACAGCCCGAACATGCCACCCACGCGGTTGGTCGAGAACGGTACACCGGCGCCGTCCATGACCGACTGCAGGCCGTCGCAGAGCAGGCGCGTGCGCGCGGCGAGCCGCTCGTGGAAGCCCGGCGCCTGGACCAGTTCCAGCATCGCCAGGCCCGCCGCCATCGCCACCGGATTGCCGCTGAGCGTGCCGGCCTGGTAGATCGGGCCGGCCGGGGCGATCTGCTCCATCAGCTCGCGGCGGCCGCCGTAGGCGCCCACCGGCATGCCGCCGCCGATGATCTTGCCGAACGTGCTGAGGTCGGGCGTCACGCCGTAGTACGCCTGTGCGCCGCCCAGCGCCACGCGGAAGCCGGTCATCACCTCGTCGAAGATCAAGAGCGCGCCGTGTTGCGTGCACAGCTCGCGCAGGCCGTGCAGGTAGCCGTCGAGCGGCGGGATGCAGTTCATGTTGCCGGCCACCGGCTCGATGATCAGGCCGGCGATCTCGCCGCCCTGTTCGGCGAACAGCGCCCTGGCGGCATCCAGATCGTTGTAGGGCAGCGTGAGCGTGAGGTCGGCGTTCGCCTTGGGCACGCCGGGCGAGGTGGGCACGCCGAAGGTGAGTGCGCCGGAACCGGCCTTCACCAGGAAGCTGTCGCCGTGGCCGTGGTAGCAGCCCTCGAACTTCACGATCTTCGCGCGGCCGGTGGCGCCGCGCGCGAGGCGGATCGCCGACATGGTGGCTTCGGTGCCGGAGTTCACCATGCGCACCATTTCCACCGAGGGCACCAGCCGCGTGATCGTCTCGGCCATGGTCACCTCGGCGGGGCAAGGCGTACCGAACGAAAGGCCGTCCCGCACCGTATGCTCCACCGCTTCGCGCACCGCGGGGTGGTTGTGGCCCACGATCATCGGGCCCCACGAGCCCACGTAGTCGATGTAGCGCCGGCCTTCCACGTCCCACAGATAGGCGCCATCGGCGCGCGCGGTGAAGAACGGTTCGCCGCCCACGGACTTGAAGGCGCGCACCGGCGAGTTGACGCCGCCGGGCATCAGCTGGCGGGCGCGCTGGAACAGTTCGTGGTTGCTGGTCATGGCATGGCTCGGTGCGGGGGATACAGGTCGGCGAAGCGTTGCGCGGCGGCGCGTACGTCGGCTGCGCCGAACACTGCGGAAATCACGGCCAGCAAATCCGCGCCCGCTTCGATCAGGGTGGCGGCATTGTCCGGCGTGATGCCGCCGATCGCCACCCGTGGTACGCCCAGCGTGGCGCTCTGCCGCAGCAGTTCGGGCGTGGCGCGGCGAGCGTTCGGCTTGGTAGGCGACGGGAAAAAGGCGCCGAACGCAATGTAGTCGGCACCGGCCTGCGCGGCTTCTCGCGCGCGTTGCAGGGAGTCGTAGCACGATACGCCGACGATCGCATCGTTCCCCAAAGCAGCCCGGGCAGCCGCGACATCCCCGTCATCCTCGCCCAGATGCACGCCTGCGGCGCCGGATGCGGCTGCCAGGGCGATGTCGTCATTGACGATCAGCGGCACGCCGTGCGCGGCGCACGCGCGCTGCAGTGCTTTCGCTTCGGCGAGCCGGCGCTGTGCATCGCCCGTCTTGTCGCGGTATTGCAGCATGCGCGCGCCGCCAGCCAAGGCCTGTTCCGCCAGATCGAGCAGGTTGGCGCGCGGACCATCGGTGATCACGTAAAGGCCGCGGGAGGCGAAGCGTAGTGGTGTCATGCGCTGGATTCCTGCGCGAGGGGAGGCGGATGGAGCCGCGTGCTTTCGCAACGGCGGGCGAGTTGCGAGAATGCACTATTCGCCCTTGAACAATGAAGCCCGACGATGACCCAGAGCTCTACCGAAACTACCGCACTGCGCAAATGGATGTGCGTGGTCTGCGGCTACATCTATGACGAGGCGCTGGGCGTGCCGGAAGAGGGCATCGACCCCGGCACACGCTGGGAGGACGTGCCCGAGACCTGGACGTGTCCGGATTGCGGCGCCACCAAGGGCGACTTCGAGATGATCGAGATCGACTGACCGCCGATCATCGCCTGCGGCCGGCCCGTTTTCGCCATCATCCCGCCTGCGAACGGGCCCGCCGATCCGCTGTGATGTATCCGCGCGCAAGCGACGCGCGTCATGCCGGAGCATCACCATGCAGCAGTTCATTCCCTTCGAAGACGACTGGGACATGCTCGACGCGATCCGTCCGGAAGCATTGATCCCCTATCGCGTCGGTCTTGCTGTCGTTTCGCCAGCAGCCTACGACGCCATTCAGTCGACCGCTCCCAGCTTCCCCTCGATCGCCAGCGTGTCACCGTCGCGCACGCCGATGCGTGTGGCCGTGCCCGCCGACAACTCCAGCACGTAACGCGCCGGCCCCGTGCTGGGATAGATCGGGCAGGGATCGGCCTTGCACGGCGGTACGTCCAGCTGCGCCGACACCAGCTTGCGGTCGGCGTCGAAATACAGGATGTCGAGCGGAATCAGCGTGTTCTTCATCCAGAATCCGCGCGGTGCGGTGTCGGGAAACACGAACAGCATGCCGCGGTCCGATGCCAGCGAGGTGCGCATCATCAGGCCGCGCTCGCGCGCGGCTTCATTGGTGGCCAGTTCCGCCGAGAAGCGATGGCCGTGCAAGCTTACGCGGACGGGGAGCTCGCTGGTCGAGGCGGTGCAGGCGTTGCCGCACACCATCAGCAGCGTCGCAACGATCAACGGCTTCAGCATGGCAAGATGTCCCGCGTGGCGTACGGCCTGGCCAGTGTAGTGCCGCGCTGCGCGGCGACCACGTCGAGAATTTTGCGCTTGCCCCTTCACAGTCGCGTGGCTCGGCGCTATGATTCTCGCCCCTTCGACGAGCCGCCTCGTCCCGAAGGGTTCGCGTCACATCCCCGCAGAAATATTTCTTTTGCGACTGTTGACGGCCTGAAAGAACGATGTAGAATGGGCGGCTCACCCGGGACGAAAGGTCACGGGGCGAATCCGGAAGGGTTCGTGGCGAGATTGATCTTTGACAGTGTGCACAGGTGAATTGTGTGGACGCCTTGCGCTGGCGGGTTGTTGACCTGTCCAAGCAATGCAAAGCGTCCCACCCAAAGAAAGTCAGTAATG
>NZ_JALBWP010000007.1:0-274821 GCF_050026795.1 Rhodanobacter aciditrophus | reverse complement strand
GGGGGGGGGTGGGGTTTGTGGGGTTTTTTGGGGTTTCGGCGGGGGGGGGGGGCCGGCGCGGGCGCGCCCTACCCCCGATACGTGTGGCGCCCCCGCCCCCCGCCGCGGGCGCGGGGGGGCGCGGGGGCGGGGGGGGGGGCCCCCCGGGCCCGGGGCCCGGGGCCCACGCCAGCCTACGCTTCGTAGAGCTCGATCGGCAGGCCGTCCGGGTCGGCGAAGAAGACGAAGCGCTTGCCGGTGTGTTCGTCCAAGCGCACCGCCTCGCAGGCCACCCCGCACGCCGCGAGCGCAGCCACCGCCGCGTCCACGTCGGCCACCACGAAGGCGAGATGGCGCAGTCCCTGCGCCTCCGGCCACGACGGGCGTGGCGGTGCATCGGGAAAGGAGAACAGCTCCAGCTGCACGCCGGGGCTGACCTCCAGGTCGCACTTCCACGAATCGCGCGCCTCGCGGTACACCTCGCGCACGATGCGCAGCCCCAGCACGCCGCTGTAGAACGCCTTCGAGCGCGGATAGTCCGAGCAGATCAGTGCGACGTGGTGGATGCCGCGCAGCAGGGGGGCGTCCACGCTCATGCCTCCGCGAAGGCGAACGCCAGCACGTCGGCAATCGCGTCGGTGCCGGCCAGGCACATCAGCAGCCGCTCGATGCCCAGCGCCACGCCCGCGCAGTCGGGCATCGCGTCGAGCACCGCGAGCAGCCGGTCGTCGAGCGGGATCTCGCGCTGGCCGCGTTCGCGGCGACGCGCGTTGTCGCGCTCGAAGCGCGCGCGCTGCTCCGCCGCGTCATTGAGCTCGTGGTAGCCGTTGGCCAGCTCGTAAGGGCCGAGGTACAGCTCGAAGCGCTCGGCCAGCGGCGGGTCGCCGGGGCGCACCTTCGCCAGCGCGCACTGGCTGGCCGGGTAGTCGTGGATCACCGTGATGCGGTCGCGCGGGAATGCCGGCTGCAGCCTGTGGGTGAGCAGCAGGTCCAGCCAGTCGTCGCGGGTGAGCCCTTCGGGCGCGATGCCCTGCCCGGCCAGCGGCGCGCGCAATGCGTCGATGGGCGCGTGCGCGGGATCGATGCCCAGTTCGTCGATGAACAGCTGGCGGTAGCCCTCGATCAGCACCTCGGCACGCCGGCCTGACATCGCCAGCGCCGCCTCCACCAGTTCGATGGCTTCATGCATCAGGCGGCGATGGTCCCAGCCCAGCCGGTACCACTCCAGCATGGCGAACTCGGGATTGTGCCGTCCGCCCGCCTCGCCGTTGCGGAACACCCGTCCCAGCTCGTAGCAGTCGCCCACGCCGGCGGCGAGCAGGCGCTTCAGCGGGTACTCCGGCGAGGTGCGCAGCCAGCGCTCGCGCGCGCCGGCATCGACATGGCCGCTGAAGCAGGTGCTGAAACTCTCGATGTTCGGCTCGGTGTTGCCGGCCGCCGAGAGGATCGGCGTTTCCACCTCGAGCAGCTTGCGTTCGGCGAAGAACGCGCGGATCAACGCGTAGAGGCGCGCGCGCAGCCGCAGCGCTTCGTGCCGGTTTGCGTCGTTCACTGCGCAACCCCGTGTGCGGCCAGCAACGCCAGCAACTGCGCCTCGTCCCACACCGGCACGCCGAGCTCGTTCGCCTTGTCGAGCTTGGAACCGGCCTCCGCGCCGGCCACCACGAAGCTGGTCTTCTTCGACACGCTGCCGGCGACCTTCGCGCCGAGGGCTTCGAGCTTTTCCTTCGCCTGGTCGCGGCTCATCGTTGGCAGCGTGCCGGTGAGCACCACGGTCTGGCCGTCCAGCGGCAGGCTGGCCGACCGCGCCGATCGCGGAATCGCGTCGAGCAGCCGCTGCATCGCCGCCTCGGCCTCGCGCAGCGCCGCGAGCCGCGAGGCGTCGGCCAGGTGCGCTTCGAGATTGATCGCCGCCGCCTGCGGCAGGCCGGCGGCGATCCAATGTGCCTGCCCCGCATCGAGCAGACGCTGCAGCGTGGGGTAGTGCCCGGCCAGCAGCGCCGTGCTCTTGGGGCCGAGCTTGTTGACGCCCGCCATGTCGAGCAGCACCGCCAGATCCAGGCGATCGCGCAGCTTCGGCGAAGGCTCGCCCTCGTCGCCGAAATGCACGCCCGCGGCGAGCAGCGCGTCGACCACCTTCTGGTTGCCACGCTGCGCGAAGAAGCCGGCGATGGACGCGGCCACCTCGCCGCCGATATCGGGCAGCGTGCGCAGCACCGGCGCCGGCACGCTGCGCACGAACTCCAGCCGGCCCAGCCAGGCGGCCAGCGTCTTCGCCGTGCTCTCGCCGATGTGCATGATGCCCAGCCCGAACAGGAAGCGCGCCAGCGTGGTGGACTTGCTGGCGGCAATGCCGTCGAGCAGGTTCTCCGCCCACCTGGTGGCCACCTTGCCCTGCTTCACCGTTTCCGGGGTGGTGCCGTCGCGCTCGTCGGCGCGGCGCTTCATCTCCAGGAAATCGTCCAGCGTGAGCTTGTAGAGGTCGGCCGGCGTGCGCACGTAGCCGAAATCCACCAGCGCATCGACGTAGCGTTCGCCGAGGCCGTCGATGTCCATCGCGCGGCGCGAGGCGAAGTGGATCAGCGCCTCCTTGCGCTGCGCGGCGCAGATGAGGCCGCCGGAGCAGCGATACGCCGCCTCGCCCTCCGCGCGCAGCAGCGCCGAGCCGCACACCGGGCAATGCATGGGCATCTTCCACGGCCGGGTATGCGGCGGACGCCGCTCGGGCACCACGCGTACCACTTCGGGGATCACGTCGCCGGCGCGGCGCACGATCACGCTGTCGCCCACCCGCACGTCCAGCCGCGCCACCTGGTCGGCGTTGTGCAGCGTGGCGTTGGTGACGGTGACGCCGGCCACCTGCACCGGCGCCAGCCGCGCCACTGGCGTGGCGGCACCGGTGCGGCCGATCTGGATCTCGATCGCCTCGACCGTGGTGGTCTGCTCCTGCGCGGGAAACTTGTGCGCGATGGCCCAGCGCGGCGCGCGCGCCACGAAGCCCATCGTGCGCTGCCCCTCGTAGTCGTCCAGCTTGTAGACCACGCCGTCGATGTCGTACGGCAGGCGGTCGCGCTTCGCACCGATGCGTTTGAAGTAGGCGATCAGCCCCGCGAAGCCGCGCGCCGTGCCCACCTCGGGCGACACCGGGAAGCCCCACTCGCGCAGCTGCTTCAGGGTGGCCGAGTGCGTGGACGGCAGCTCGCCGCCTTCGACCACGCCCACCGCGTAGGCGTAGAAGCTCAGCTTGCGCTTGGCGGTGATCGCCGGGTCCAGCTGGCGCAGGGAACCGGCCGCGCCGTTGCGCGGGTTGGCCAGCGTCTTCTCGCCGTGCGCACGGGCGTATGCGTTGAACGCCTCGAAATCCTTGCGCAGCATGACGACCTCGCCGCGCACCTCCAGCACGTCGGGCCAGCCCGTGCCGCGCAGCTTCAGGGGAATCGCGCGCACCGTGCGCAGGTTGGCGGTGACGTCCTCGCCGGTCTCGCCGTCGCCGCGGGTGGCGCCCTGCACGAAGCGGCCGTGCTCGTAGCGCAGGCTGATCGCCAGGCCGTCCAGCTTGGGCTCCACCGAGAACACCGGCGCGGAGCGGTGCAGCGTGTGCTCGATGCGCCGCTCGAACTCGGCCACCTCGTGGAAGCGCGTGCGCTCGTCACCGTCCTGCTCCCCATTGACTTGCTGCTCGAAGGCGTTGGACAGCGACAGCATCGGCATCGCATGGCGTACCTCGGCGAAGCCGCCGACGGCACGCGCGCCCACCTTGCGGGTGGGCGAATCCGGCGTGGCCAGCTCGGGGTGCGCCGCCTCCAGCGCCTCCAGCTCGCGCAGCAGGCGGTCGTACTCGGCGTCGGAGATCTCCGGGTCGTCGAGCACGTGGTAGCGGTAGTTGGCCTGCTCGATGCGCTCGCGCAGGTCGGCGGCACGGGTCTTGCTGTCGGCGGAAACGGGGGATGCGCTCATGCGCGCAGTTTAGCGAGCCGCGCGTCGCGACGGACCGCCGAAGTAAGCAAGCCGAAAGCCGGCGCGGCTAGGCTGACCCACAGGCGGCCATGTCTCCGGGCCGCAAGGGAGGCATTCCATGCGCACGACACGTTTTGCGTTGCTGCTGCTCGCCTTCATGCTGTCCGCCCCTGCCCTCGCCGGCGGCGGACCGCTCGGCATCGACCACCGCCTGCATTACGACAACAGCGGCATCTGGAAGCGCAGCAACCAGACCACGCTGATGTACGGCACCATCCTCGCCGTGGGCGGCGGCGCACTCGCGCTCGGCGACCAGGACAAGCTGGGCGACACGTTCTGGCGCTCGGTGGACGCGATGGTGGTGTCCGGCCTCGGCGCGCAGGCGCTGAAGTACACGTTCCAGCGCGAGCGCCCCTCGCAGACCTCCGACCCGAACCGCTTCTTCAAGGGCGTGCACGCGCAGAGCTTCCCCAGCGGCGAGGTGACCGCGGTCACCGCTGCAGTGACGCCCTTCATCCTGAACTACGGCCACGACCACCCCGCGGTCTATGCGCTGGCGCTGCTGCCGGCCTACGATGCGGTGGCGCGCATGAAGACGCGCGGCCACTGGCAGACCGACGTGCTGGCCGGCGCCGCGCTGGGTGCGGGCGTGGGCATCTGGGCTGCGCACCGGAACTCGCCGCTGATCATCGGCTGGCTGCCGGGCGGCTTCCAGGTCGGCTTCGTGCACCACTTCAAGCCCTAGGCGGACTGCCCGACGGTTCCTCCGGAACGGGTCTGGAGCGAAGGCACCCGCTCAATGGTGCAGGTGCCCCGCCGCCTCCGGCTGGTGCTCCACCGACAGCACGGTGAGGCGACGCTTGCGGCCGTCCGGCGTGGGCCAGTCAATGTGCTTGCCCTTGGCCAGACCCAGCAAGGCACTCCCCACCGGCGCCAGGATCGACACCGTACCGGGCTTGCCTGCCGCATTCGGGTAGACCAGGGTCATCGTCAGCGGCACGCCGCCTTCCTCGTCGGTGAAGCGAACGGTGGAATTCATCGTCACCACGTTGCCCGGCATTTCCGCGGGCTCCAGCACCGTTGCGCGATCCAGCTCCTCGCGCAGCGCGGCATGGGCCGCGGCCTGCGCCGGCGGCATGCGATCCAGCAAGGCCTCGATGCGCTCCAGATCGAGACGGGAAATGGTGACGGCGGGTTTGCGGCTCATGGTCCTTGTCCTGTCGCGAGCGATGCAGGTCGCGCAAAAACATGCGCCGGAGCGATGGGCACCCCGGCGCACGCTGGTCTTGGTTGTCTCGCGCCCACGATCTGGGGGCGGCGATCGATGAAACAAGGCTGACTTTGCGCAGGGCCCCGCGGGAAGCAAGCTGTCACAGCAGCTATCATTCGCGCAATGCCCCCGCACGCCGCCGAGCCCCTCCCACCCGCCGATGCCTCCGCAGCATCGAGTGCGGCCGAAGCGGAGCCCGCGATCTCCTCGCGCCAGCGTTTCCGCGGCCTGCTGTGGCTGGTGGCGGCGGCGTTCTTCATGCAGGCGCTGGACTCCACCGTGGTCAACACCGCGGTGCCGGCAATGGCCGATGCGCTCAGGGAGACGCCGCTGGGCATGCGCAGCGCGCTGACCAGCTACGTGCTGACGCTGGCCGTGCTGATCCCGGCCAGCCCCTGGCTGTGCGACCGCTTCGGCACGCGCCGCGTGTTCGGTGCCGCCATCGTGCTGTTCGGCGTGGGTTCGCTGCTGTGCGGCCTGTCGCAGTCGCTGCCCCAACTGGTGGCCGCGCGCGTGCTGCAGGGCGTGGGCGGCGCCGCGCTGATGCCGGTGGGCCGCTACGTGCTGGTGCGCAGCATCGACAGGCACGAATTCGTGCGCGCGATGAGCACCGTGGCCACCTTCGGCCTGCTCGGCTCGGTGCTGGGCCCGCTGCTGGGCGGCGCGCTGGTGGAATACACCTCGTGGCGGCTGATCTTCCTGATCAACGTGCCGGTGGCGATCGCCGGCGTGTGGATGAACCGGCGCGACATGCCCGAATACCGGCTGGAACACGCCCATCGTTTCGACCTGGCCGGTTTCGTGCTGTTCGCTGCCGCTTCCGCGCTGCTGCTCACCGCCTCGGAACTGGCCGGCGCCGACCCGGTGCCCTGGACGGAGATGGCCAGTTGCGGCGGCATCGCCCTGCTGCTCGGCGTGACCTACGTCTGGCACAGCCGGCGCACCGCGCACCCGGTGGCGGATCTGGCCCTGCTGCGCGTGCGCAGCGTGTGGGTGTCGCTCGCCGGCGGCCTGTCCACCCGGCTCGGCATCTCCGGCATGTTCCTGCTGCTGGTGCTGTTCCTGCAGGTGGGCTGCGGCTGGTCGCCACTGGCGGCGGGCCTGATGATGGTGCCGCAGGCGCTCGGCTCGATCGCCGCGAAGTGGGTGATCAACCGCGCACTGGTGCATTTCGGCTACCGCCGCCTGCTGCTGGGCAACACCATGATCGTGGCGCTGCTGCTGGCCGCGTTCGCGCTGTTCGGCCCGGGCACCCCGGCGTGGCTGATCTCGCTGCTCACGTTCGGCTACGGCTGCTTCACCGGCCTGCAGTACACCACCATGAACACGCTGATCTACAACGACCTGGACATCCGGCACGCCTCGATGGCCTCGTCGATGGCCTCCACCGTGCAGTACCTGGCGATGAGCTTCGGCATCGCGCTGTCCACCCTGCTGATGCAGGCGCTGCTGCGCGGCCACACGCCGGAGGATTTCGTGGTCGCGTTCCGCTGGACGGTGCTGCTGCTGGCCCTGGTCACCGCCGCGGCGAGCCGCGTGTTCGGACACCTGCGCCCCGACCGACCTGCCGCGGCGCTGCCGGCCGCGCCCTGAGCGCCACCACGCGCGCAGCGGCATGTAGCATGCTGGCTTCGCCCCCGCCCGGACGCGCCGCATGCACCACGCCAGCGACATCCTGCTCACCCTGTTCATCGTGTTCGTCGCCGCGCAGGTCGGCGGCGAGGTCGCGCAGCGTCTGAGGCTGCCCGGCGTGGTGGGCGAGATCGCCGCCGGCTGCGTGGTCGGCCCTTCCCTGCTGGGCTGGATCACGCCGGAGCAGGTCGCCACCGGCACGCCGCTGGACGTGCTGGCCGAGGTCGGCGTGGTGCTGCTGCTGTTCTCGGTGGGGCTGGAAACGCGGCTGGAGGACCTGAAGAAGGTCGGCAAGGCGGCCTTCCTGGTCGGCGTGATCGGCGTGGTGGTGCCGTTCGCCATGGGCGCGCTGTGGGCGCACGGCCGCGGCTTCAGCTGGGACAAGTCGATGTTCGTGGCCGCCGCCTTCGTGGCCACCTCGGCCGGCATCACCGCGCGCGTGCTGCAGGAGCTGGGCGCGCTGCAGCGAGTGGAGAGCAAGGTGATCCTGGGCGCCGCGGTGATCGACGACATCCTCGCCATGCTGCTGCTCGGCGTGGTGGTGTCGCTGCAGGGCGGCGAAGGCTTCAAGCCCGGCCACCTGCTGGTGGTGCTGGGCGAGGCGGTGGGTTTCATCGCGGTGATCGGCTGGGGCGGCGCGCGGGTGATGCGCTGGAACTCCAGCTGGCTGGACAAGCCGCGCCACACGCAGTCGCCACTGCTGATCGCGCTCGCGCTGTGCCTGGGCCTGGCCTACGTCTCCACCCTGTTCGGCCTCGCCGCGATCATCGGCGCGTTCCTCGCCGGCATGATCGCCTCGGAGACCCGCCAGCAGCACACGCTGGAGCAGCAGACCCAGCCGCTGCTGACCCTGCTCACACCGTTCTTCTTCGTGATCACCGGCAGCAAGATCGACCTGCACGAACTGGCCGGCGCCGACGCGCTGTGGATGCTGCTGGTGGTCACCGCGATCGCGATCGTCTCCAAGCTGGTCGGCGGCGGCCTGGGCGCGCTGTCGCTGGGCCGGCGCGGCGCCACCATCGTGGGCTTCGGCATGGTGCCGCGCGGCGAGGTGGGCGTGGTGATCGCCAGCCTCGGCCTCGCCGCCGGCGTGTTCAGCAACCGCGTCTACGCAATCATCGTGGCGATGTCCCTGCTCACCGCGATGGTCACGCCGCCGGTGCTGGCATGGCTGTTGCGGCGCTCGCCGGAGGGTACCCCGCCGGCCGGGTGACGGCATAAACGAATCCTTGCCATTGCGCGCTCCTACACTGGCGCACCGGCACACCACCCAAGGAGGCTCCCCATGAACACCCATCCCCTGTTCTCGCTCGCCCTGGCCGCCGTGCTCGGCCTCGCCGGCACCGGCGCCGCCGCCGCGCAAAGCGGCAGCGGCGTGCTGGTGCGCTCCGACGGCATCTACCTGCGCTGCGACCAGTGCGGCACCGTGCAGCGCGTGGAGCACAACGTCAGCCAGGGCAGCGGCCACGGCACCGCCGGCGCGGTGATCGGCGCGATCGCCGGCGGCGTGCTCGGCAACCAGGTCGGCAAGGGCAGCGGCCGCACGCTCGCCACCGTGGGCGGCGCCGTGGGCGGTGGGTTCGCCGGCCACGCGATCGGCAACAAGACGGGCAGCAGCGACAGCTGGACCGTGCGCATCAAGATGGGCAACGGCAGCATCCAGAACGTGCAGGTGAAGGACGCCAGCGCCATCCGCGAAGGCGACATGGTGCAGGTGGACGCGAACGGCAACATCATGCGCATCCAGTAAGGCTCGCCGGAAGGCGGAAAGACAAAACGCCCCGCGAGGGGCGTTTTGTCTGGGCGGCCCGGCTACCCGCCGGTCCCGGCGAGCCCGGTCCGTTCTCGGTCGGGCGGCGGTCAGAAGTTGGCCGTCACCCGCGCGTACCAGAACGCGCCGTTGAAACCGAACGGCGAGGTGAGCGCGTATTTGACGCCTAGGAACTGCAGGGTGGCGTTCTGCTCCTTGCCCGGGTAGGTATCGAAGACGTTGTTGCCGCCGACGGCCACCGAGAAGGTGTCGTTGAACTTGTAGCGCGCCTCCAGGTCGAGCAGCGTCTTGCCGCTGTAGTGGTTCACGTCGTCCGGCGGATTGTTGCTGCCGAACAGGCCGACCGTGGTGCTCCAGCCGCCGTAGCGGTTGACCCGCGCGATGGCGTCGAACCGGTGCAGCCCGTAGTCGAAGCTGAGCACGGCCCGGCTCCTCGGCACCTGGTGCTCGAGGTCGTACACGAAATCGTTGTTGAGCGTGTCCGGCTTGACCTTCACCACGTCCTGCTTGTTGCGGTTGTAGCGGAGATCGACGTTGAGCGTGCCGGCACCCAGCTGGTGCCGCGTGTCCAGCACGAAGTCGAAGCCGCGGACATGCGAGCCGAATGCGTTGCCGAAATAGCTGGCGTCGCTGCCGAGCAGCAGCTGCGCGTTCGGGTAGCCCTCGGCGGCGAGCTGGTCGACGGTGGCCTGGGTCACGCTCTTGCTGACCAGGCCGATGCGGTTGTCGATCCGGATCAGGTAGTAGTCCAGCGTCGTCGTGACGTTGTCGGTCGGCGTCCACACAGCGCCAACGGAGAGGTTCTTCGACGTCTCCGTCTTCAGCGGCGCCGAACCCAGCGCGCGCGCCACCGGATTGTTCACCGGATAGGTGCCGCTGGGGACCAGGCCGCCCTGGGCGTTTGCCGTGGTGGTGACGTTGAGCGTGTTGGCCTGGCCCGGAGTGGGCGTGCGGAAGCCGGTGTTGTAGGTGCCGCGCAGCGCAAACGCATCGGTGAACGCGTAGCGGCTGGACAGCTTGTACACCACCTTGGAGCCGTAGCCGTTCGCGTGCTCGTAACGCACCGCCGCGGCGCCCGACCACTTGTCGGTGAGGTTCGTCTCGGCGTCGAAGTAGGCGGAGTCGCTGTTCTGCGTGAAGCGTCCCGCCGCGTTGGCCGGAAAGCCCTGGAACGCGTCCGAGCCCACGCCGAATACCGCCGCGGTCGGCCCCACCTCGATCGAGGCGGCGTCGCCCTGGTGGATGATGTAGGTCTCCTGGCGCCACTGCGCGCCGAAGGCGAGCGTGAGCGGCGAGTTGTCGAACGAGCGGACGAAGTCCGCGCCGGCGCCCTGTTCGCGCTGGGTCAGCTTGCCGGGATGGAAACTGGTGGGCGAGAGGTTGCCCAGGCTGGGGTTGATCGAGCCCTGCAGCCGGTAGTCGACCTCGTTGCTGCCGTTGCGGTAGTGCACGTCCCACTGCAGGTTGCCCTCGCCGCCGCCGCGCACGCCGCCCACCAGCTGGTGGTCGGCGATGTCGGCGCCGAACAGCGGGCTGTAGCCGCCGGGGAACTGCTTGTAGATCGGGTTGAGCAGCACCCAGCCGCTCGGGCTGGCGGCGTCGGCCGTGAGGTAGTTCGCCGGGTTGCCGCCGCCGGCGGTGATGCTGTCCACCAGCGACTGCGGCGCGTTCGCCGGCGTCAGCGTGCCGTTGGCGTAGCTCACCAGCGTGGAGCGGCCGCTGATGCCGTACTGCGCCGGCAGCACCGGGTTGCGGTAGAAAAAGCTGGACAGCACCTTCTTGTCCATGAAGTCGCCGTAGCCGTAAAGCTGCACGTCGCCGGCCAGCGGCAGGCCCGCGTTCACGAACAGCTTGTTCGCCCTGGTCTGCGGATCGCCCCAGCGCTGGCCGAGGCCGTCGTACGGCACCTGGTTCGCGCCCACCACCGCCGCCACGGCCGCCGCGCCGCCCTGCGGCACGCCGCGCGAGGTGGGGTCGGTGGTCTCGCGTTCGGCGCTCACGTGCACGAAGCCGTCGGCACCGAGCGGGAAGCCCGCGTCGGCGTCGTAGCGCCGCAGGTCGCCGTCGCCCTTGCCGTATTCGCCCCACTCCGCACTGACCGTCGCGCCCTTGGGTGCCTTCTTGAGGATGACGTTGACCACCCCGGCGATCGCGTCCGAGCCGTACAGCACCGAGGCGCCGTCGCGCAGCACCTCGACGCGCTCGATCGCGTTGGACGGAAACACCGAGAAGTCGACTGCCTGCGCGCCCTGGTTGAAGGTGCCGAGCGGATCGATCTGCAGGTTGACCAGCGCCGAACGGTGGAAGCGCACCCCGTCGACCAGCACCAGCGTCTGGTCCGGCGACAGGTTGCGCAGCGACACCGGCCGCACGAACGCCGTGCCGTCGGCGATCGGAAAACGCTGCGTGGTCAGCGACGGCACGATGCCGGTCAGCGAATCGGTCAGGTCCGCCGACGGCTGGTTCGCGATCTGGGCGCCGCTGAACGCATCGATCGGCGAAACCGATTCGGTGGGCGACAGGCCGGCCCGGTGCGTACCGGTCACCACCACCTCCTGCAGGTTGGTGGTCGTCTTGGTCTTGGATGCGTTGTTCTTCCCCTGCGCCTGGGCCGTCTGGCCGCTGGCCGCCTGCCCGCCGTCCGCCGCGGCCGGATCCTGCGCCTGCGCGGACCACGCCACCAGCGCCGCTGCGGCCAGCGCCGCCCGGACCGCGCGCACGAGCACCACGTTGACACCTCGTTGCTTAGGCATCTGCACTCCCCTCATTTGGCCCCGTATCCCCCTGCGACCGAACCTACTCCGCCGCCCACCGAGAAAAAAAGAGACGCGGCAGGATTGCGTGCGCGGGGTCACTGCGTTGGCGAAGGCTTGGCCAAGGGGGCGCCGTGGGGTGGTTGTTGAATCCGCAGGTCGTGCGAGGGCGACAGCCAGTGCGGCTGCGATGGCTGGACCGTGCGTCAGGTCCGCTTGCGTCTTGACGATGGCGGAGAGAGTGGGATTCGAACCCACGGAAGGTTTGACCCTTCGCCGGTTTTCAAGACCGGTGCCTTAAACCGCTCGGCCATCTCTCCGTATTCAATCGTCACGGGCGCTTTGCGCGCCCTCTTCGCCAATTTGACTCGGGGCTTCCCGCCCCTCGCCCTTCGGGCCAGCGGCTGTGCCGCTGTTCGCTCGGGCATCCTGCCTCCGCGAGCAAGACCGGTGCCTTAAACCGCTCGGCCATCTCTCCGTATTCAGTCGTCACGGGCGCTTTGCGCGCCCTCTTCGCCGGTTTGACTCGGGGCTTCCCGCCCCTCGTCCTTCGGGCCAGCGGCTGCGCCGCTGTTCGCTCCGGCGTCGGCAAGCGATGACTGCTGCCTTGGAACACTCGGCCTTCACCTGCCGGACGGACTCGAAAACCGACCGTTGCCGCAGCAGGCGTGCATCGTATCAGCTCTGCCCCGTGCCCCGCCCCGTGCGGCCCTTGCGCGACAGCGCGAACAGCGCCCAGATCATGATCGCAACCGGTATCAGCGCGCCGAGCAGCGGCAGCAGCACGGCGGGATGGCGGATCGACATCGGCACCAGCTGGGTGGCGGTGGCGTAGGCGACGATGCCGATGCGCAGGGCGCGGCGGCGGCGGGCGATCCACGGGCTGGCGAGGATCAGCAGCAGCGCGATGCTGCCCAGCAAGAGGTCGGGCGCAGGCACCGACCACACGGTGGCGAAGCCGAGGCGGGTGAGGATCACCGAGCCGAGCACCGCCAGCAGGAACCAGCTGGTCCAGTACTCGACCTTGTCCCAACCGCGCCCGGCAGGGGTGTTCACGCGATGCGCTCCTGCCCGCCCATGTACGGGCGCAGCGCCTCGGGCACGGTGATCGAGCCGTCGGCGTTCTGGTAGTTCTCCATCACCGCCACCAGGGTGCGGCCCACGGCGAGGCCGGAGCCATTGAGCGTGTGCGCCAGTTCGGGCTTGCCGGTGTCCGGGTTGCGCCAGCGCGCCTGCATGCGGCGGGCCTGGAAGTCACCGCAATTGGAGCAGGAGGAAATTTCGCGGTAAGTGCGCTGGCTGGGCAGCCACACTTCGAGGTCGTAGGTCTTGATCGCGGCGAAGCCCATGTCGCCGGTGCACAGCAGCACCTTGCGGTACGGCAGGCCGAGCCGCTGCAGCACCTTCTCGGCGTGGCCGACCATCTCCTCCAGCTGCGCGTGCGACTGGCCGGGCGCGGCGATCTGCACCATCTCCACCTTCTCGAACTGGTGCTGGCGGATCATGCCGCGCGTGTCGCGGCCGTAGCTGCCGGCCTCGGCGCGGAAGCACATGGAGTGCGCGGTGAGCCGCATCGGCAGCTGGTCGGCCTCGACGATGGTGTCCGCCACGAGGTTGGTGAGCGCCACCTCGGCGGTGGGGATCAGGTAGCGCTTGCTGTCGCCCACCAGCGTGCTGAACAGGTCTTCCTCGAACTTCGGCAGCTGGCCGGTGCCCTGCATGGTCTCGGCGTTCACCAGCAGCGGCACGTTGCACTCGAGGTAGCCGTGCTCGCCGGTGTGCAGGTTGAGCATGAACTGCGCGAGCGCGCGATGCAGCCGCGCCAGCTGGCCGCGCAGCACGGTGAAGCGCGCGCCGGAAAGCTTCGCGCCGGCGTCGGCATCCAGCCAGCCGTGGCGGGCGCCGAGGTCGACGTGATCCTTCACCTCGAAGTCGAACGCACGAGGCGTGCCCCAGCGCGACTGCTCGGCGTTGTCGGTCTCGTCCTTGCCCGGCGGCACGGACTCGTGCGGGATGTTCGGGATGCCCAGCGCGATGCCGGCGAGCTTCGCCTGCGCCTCGGCCAGCGCGGCCTCGTTGGCCTTGAGCCTGTCGCCGAGGCCGGCGACCTCGGCCATCAGCGGCGCGGTGTCCTCTCCCCTGGCCTTGGCCTGGCCGATCGCCTTGGAGCGGGTGTTGCGCAGGTTCTGCAGGTCCTGCGTCTCGGTGGCGAGGCGCTTGCGCTCGGCTTCCAGCGCCTCGACGGCGGCCACGTCGAGCTCGAAGCCGCGGGTTTCCTTGAGGCGCGCTGCGGTTTCGGCGAGGCGCGAACGCAACAGGGCGGGATCGAGCATGAGGTGTGTCCGGAAAGCGGTCGAAGGCCCGGATTATCGCCGCCGCGCGTGACGAGTGGCAACGCGACGCAAGCCGGCTTGCTCCCCTCTCCCGGGGAGAGGGGTTCACTAGGACTTGCCTCCGCGCGCCTTGCGACGCGCTTCGCGCAGCGCCAGCAGCTTGTCGCGCAACTGCAGCTCCAGCCCGCGCTCCACCGGCTCGTAGAACACGGTGCCGTCCAGCGCGTCGGGCAGGCACTGCTGGTCGAGCGCGATGCCGCCTTCGGCGTCGTGGTCGTACTGGTAGCCCTTGCCGTAACCGAGACCCTTCATCAGTTTCGTCGGCGCGTTGCGCAGGTGCATCGGCACGTCCAGCGTGCCCGCCTCGCGTACCGCGTCGCGGGCCCGGTTCCAGGCCATGTAGGCGGCGTTGCTCTTCGGCGCCACTGCCAGCCAGATCGCCAGCTGGGCCAGGCCCAGCTCGCCCTCGGGGCTGCCCAGGCGCTCGTAGGTGTCCCAGGCATCCAGCGCCATGCGCCACGCGCGCGGCTCGGCCAGGCCCACGTCCTCCACCGCCATGCGGGTCATGCGGCGCGCCAGGTAGCGCGGGTCGCAGCCGCCGTCGAGCATGCGCGCCAGCCAGTACACGGCGGCATCGGGGTCGGAGGAGCGCACGGATTTGTGCAACGCCGAGATCTGGTCGTAGAACTGCTCGCCCTGCTTGTCGAAGCGGCGCGTGCGGTCGGCCAGCACCTGCTCCAGCGTGGCCTGGTCGATGCGCCCGCCTTCGGCCAGCTCGGCAGCGATCTCCAGCAGGGTGAGCGCACGGCGCACGTCGCCGTCGGCGGCCTGGGCGATCAGCTGCAGCGAGGCGTCGTCCACCTGCAGCTGCTGCGCGCCGAGCCCGCGTTCGGCATCGGCGAGCGCGCGCCTCAGCGCGGCCACGATGTCGTCCGCCGACACCGCCTCCAGCACGTGCACGCGGCAGCGAGAGAGCAGCGCGGAATTCAGCTCGAACGACGGGTTCTCGGTGGTGGCGCCCACGAACAGGATCACGCCGCGCTCGATGTGCGGCAGGAAGGCGTCCTGCTGCGCCTTGTTGAAGCGGTGTACCTCGTCCACGAACAGCACGGTGCGCCGCCCCTGGGCGAAGTTCGCCTCGGCCTCGGCCAGCGCCTTGCGTACCTCGGGCAGGCCGGAGAGCACGGCCGAGATCGCCTTGAAGTCGGCGTCGGCGTACTGCGCCACCAGCAGGGCCAGCGTGGTCTTGCCGCAGCCGGGCGGCCCCCACAGCACCATGGAATGCAGCCGGCCCGCCTCCAGCGCGCGGCGCAGGGCGCGGTCGGGCGCTACCAGCCGGCGCTGGCCGACGATCTCGTCCAGGTTGCGGGGACGCATGCGCTCGGCCAGCGGTTTCAGCGCATCGGGTTCGGCAAACAGGGAGGCGGACGGCTGGAAAGGGGTGCGGGGCATGCCCGCCATGATACGGCGGCAGGCACCGGCCCGCCCCGGGGAAGAACCCCGCCAGCTATCATGTGGCAGGGAACAGCGCACGATGCAAGGAGCCGCGCATGTCCGGGGGAAGCCACTGCCGTCGTGACCCGCGCCGCCATCGCCGAAAGCGTGGCGGTCGGCCGGAGGCGTGGGCGTGAGGCGGGGATCCGGCCAGGGGGCGGTCCTGCTCGTCTTGCTGATGCTGCTGCCCTGGCCCGGCCTGCGCGCGGCCAGCATCCCCGATCCCTGGCGGCCGCTGGAACGGCAGTGGTTCGACAACGTGGGCATGGCCGAAGGCCTGCCGCACTCCATCACCACCGCGCTGGCGCAGGACCGCGACGGCCTGCTCTGGATCGGCACCATGGGCGGCCTGGTGCGCTACGACGGTTACCGCGTGCAGGTCTTCGAGCTGGCCGACGCCGCGGCCGCCGGCCTGCCCGACACCTATGTGCGCAGCCTGCTGGCGTTGCCGGATGGCGGCCTGCTGGTGGGCACCAATGCGGGCGGGCTGGCGCGCTTCGACCCGCAGAGCGGACGCTTCCGCAGCTACCCGGTCGGCCCGGGCGGCACCAGCAACCGCAAGATCTACGCCCTCGCGCCGGACGGCGAACGCGGCGTGTGGATCGCCACCGACAGCGGGCTGGACCACCTCGACCTGGGCAGCAACCGCATCGAGACGGTGGCCACCGGGCCACAGACCGCCCCGCGCGACTTCACCGTGTACCAGGACCGCGCCGGCAACCTGTGGCTGGGCAACGACAAGGGCCTGTTCGTGCGTTACGCGGGCAGCAGGGATTTCGTGCGCCCGGCGCATCCCGCGGGCGTGGTCGACCAGGTGCTGCACGACGAGATCTGGGCCGTGCGCGAAGACGCCGAGGGCCGGCTGTGGGTGGGCAGCGTGCAGATGGGGGCGGTCTA
This sequence comes from Rhodanobacter aciditrophus, assembly GCF_050026795.1. Lineage (NCBI taxonomy): Bacteria > Pseudomonadati > Pseudomonadota > Gammaproteobacteria > Lysobacterales > Rhodanobacteraceae > Rhodanobacter > Rhodanobacter aciditrophus. Next base: position 258,735 of record NZ_JALBWP010000007.1, on the reverse strand, counting down.
CCGCGAAGCCGACGGCCGCTGGCGCACGGTCCCCGGCTTCAGCGGCTACGCCGGTGCGGCACGGCAGGCGACCGTGCGCGACTTCCTGGAAGTGGCGCCGGACCGCATGTGGATCGCCACCGACGGCGACGGCATCGTCGCCTACACCGCGGGCGACGCCGGCACGCGCGTGTTCGACCACGATACCTCGCTGCCCTCCTCGCTGCCCGGCAACTCCGTGCGCGCACTGCTGCTGGGACGGGCCGACAACGTCTGGGCCGCCACCGACCTCGGCGCGGCGCGCAGCAACGCCAGGCCCGAGGTCGCGTTCTCCATGGTGCCCTCGGCGGACGTCGCGCACTCGCTCGCCAACCCCAACGTGCGCGGCATCCACGTCGATGCGCGCGGCCGGGTCTGGCTGGGCATGGCGGCGGGCGAGATCGACGTCGTCGACCCGGCCGCCGCCACCGTGCGCCACCTGCAGCTGACCGGCAGGCAGCTGCGCCGCGACGTGCAGACCCTCGCCGAGGCGCCGGACGGCTCCATCTGGGTCGGCACGCAGGGCCTGGCGCGGATCGATCCCGACACGCTGACCGTGCGCGAGGCGATCCTGCCTGCGCTGGGCGACAGCCCGGTGCTGAGCCTGCTGCGCATGGGAACGTACATGCTGATCGGCACCTACAACGGCGTGTACCGCTACGACACGCGCAACGGCCAGCTGGTGCACTTCCGCCACGTCGCGGGCCAGCCCGACAGCCTGGCCAACGACACCGTGCGGCAGATCGTGCGCGTCGGCAAGGCGGTCTGGTACGCCACCAACAATGGCATCAGCATCGCGCGCGATCCGCTGCAGACCGACGGCTTCATCAACCTGTCGCAGCGCGACGGCGACCCCGCCAGCCTGCCGCAGAACCTGGTCGATTCCCTCGCCGTCGACACGCGCGGCCGCGTGTGGGCGGGCACGCTGGGCGGCCTCGCCATGCTGCCGAACGGCAACGCGCCGCCCTACCGATTCCAGCGGTTCGGCACCGCCGCGGGGCTGGCCAGCGACAAGATCACTGCCCTGCTGTCCGATGGTGCCGGCAACCTCTGGGTAAGCACCTCCAACGGCATCTCCGTGGTAGACGGCCGCACGCTGCACATACGCAACCTCGGCGTCCGCGACGGCCAGCGCATCTCCAGCTACATCTACGCCGCCGCCGCGCGCATGCCCGACGGCACGCTGCTGTTCGGCGGCCTCGGCGGCCTTACCGTGGTCCGGCCACGGTGGCACGCGCCTGCCGAACCGCAGGTGCCGCTGCGCATCACCAACGCGGTGGTGAACGGGCACCCGCTGCCATTCGGCCGCCTGCCCGGCGACCACGGCGCGCTGGCGCTGTCTGCGCACGAGCGCAGCCTGCGCGTCGACTTCTCCCTGCTCGACTATCAGGGATCGCAGGAGACCGCCTACAGCTACCGCATGGATGGCTTCGACGACAGCTGGATCGAGGTGCCCAAGGGCGGCACGCCCAGCGCGATCTATACCAACCTGCCGCACGGCAATTACGTGCTGCACCTGCGGGCCGTGCCACGCGGTCTGCATGCGCGCATGGCCGAGAGCACGCTGGCGGTCAGCGTGGCGCCGCTGTGGTACGAGACCCTGTGGGCGCGCCTGCTGGCAGTCGTGCTGCTGCTGGCGCTGGTCGTGCTGCTGGTGCAGCTGCGCACGATCTACCTGCGCCGCCGCGCCGCGCAGCTGCAGGCGCAGATCGACGAACACACCCGCGAACTGCGCGCGGCCAACCGGCGCCTCGATCTGCTGGCCGGCACCGACGAGCTGACCGGCGTCTGCAACCGCCGCCGCTTCCTCGAACTGGCCGAAGGCGTGCGCCGTGGCGCTGCCACGGCACCGGCCTGCATCGCCCTGCTGGACCTGGACCGCTTCAAGCGCGTCAACGACGAACACGGTCACCTTGCCGGCGACGAGGTGCTGCGCTCCACCGCCGGCATCATCTGCCAGCAATTGCGCACCGGCGACCTGATCGGCCGCTATGGCGGCGAGGAACTGGTGCTCTGCCTGCCGAACAACTCCGGCGAGCAGGCGATGGCGATCGCCGAACGGATCCGCCAGTCGGTCCGCGGTGCGCGCATCTGGCACGAGGGCCGCGCCATCGCCATCACGGTGAGCATCGGCGTGGCCGAACTCCGCCCCGGCGAGAGCATGACCTCGTGGCTGTCGCGCGCCGACGCCGCGCTGTACGGATCCAAGCACCGCGGCCGCGACTGCTGCACGCTGGCCGGCTGAGGAGCTGGCGCCCGGCCTGCACCGGCGCGGTCACCCGCTGTCGCGGGCCGCTTGCAGCGCCCGCTGGCGATACAGGCCGTAACCGAGGCCGCAGGCCCCGGTGAGCGTCGCGGGAATCAGCAGGCTACGCTCGTGCAGCGCATGGAAGAACAGTGCGCCCGCGGCGCTGCCCAGCGCGAAGCTGGTCGCCACCAGCGCGCAGACGCGCAACCGCAGCCGGTCCACCGGCAAGCCGCGCAGCAGGTGGCCGAGGTAGATGCCGAGGTCGGTGAGGATACCGGTGACGTGCGTGGTGCGGATCACCGCGCCGCTGTAGGCGCTGACCATGCCGTTCTGCAACCCCATGCCGACCGACGCGAGATACAGGCCCGCCGGATTCGCAGCGTCGAGCAGCGGCACGGCGGCGAACAGCAGCGCCGACTCCAGCACCAGGGCCACGCCGTAGCGCCGCCCGAGCTTCAGCGTGCTCTGCTGCACGATCATGCCGCTCAGCATGTTGCCGAACACGAAAGCCGCGATGGCCAGCACCCAGTGCACGGTCTCGCCGCCGTCGCCCTGGCCGAGCGCGATGCCGAGCAGGCTGGTGTTGCCGGTCATGTTGCTGATGGACTCGTGCCGGAAGCCGAGGTAGCCCACCGCGTTGACCAGGCCGGCGATGAACGCGAGCACGGCCGTGCCGAACCATGCCCAGCGCGGCAATTGACGGAGTACTGGCATCGGGGTTTTGCCGTGCTCAGTTCTTCAACGGCTGCACTTGCAGCACCGGTGCGTCGCCGATCACGTCGGCGCCCTTGGGCGGCACGAAGGTGAACACCGACGGCGGGATCTCCACGTTGCGCTTCCAGTTCGAGAAGCGGATGTCGGTGGTGGAACCGAGCTGGTCCCGGAAGCTCATGCGCGCCAGGCCGTTCGCGTCGAAGCCGAGGTCGGCCCAGGCGAACTGCGGGTCCTTCGCGGTGGAAGTGAGGCGCAGCCAGGCCAGGCCGTCGCGCTCGCCCCGCTCGGTGACCGTGAACTCGCGGTCCATCTGCTTCAGGTCGGTGAGCACGGTGAGCGGGCTGTGCGCCTCCTCGCTCGACTGGATGCGCACGGTGACCTGCTCCAGCTCGGGGTCGTACATCCACACGCGGCTGCCGTCGGCCACGATGGTCTGCTTGTACGGCGCGAGGGTTTCCCAGCGGAACTGCCGCGGCGCCTGCAGCGCAAGCGTGCCGCTGCTGGTCTTGCCGGCGTTGCCGTTCGGGTCGACCAGGGTCTGGGTGAAGCTGCCGGTGAGCGAGTGCAGGCCGCTGGCGAAAGCATCCAGGCGCGCGCGCGCGGCGCCGGTGGCGGCCTGGGCAGCGGTGCCCAGCGACAGCAGCGCGAACGCGGCCAGGGCAAGCTTGAAACGGTTCATCGGATTCCCCGCGGCATGGCGATGGTCGCCATTGTCGCCGCTGCAGGCTTAACCCGCACCCTCATTCCGCGACGGGCAGGCACAGCGTCTCCTTGACTTCTTCCATCACGATGTAGCTCTTGGATTCGCGCACGTGCGGCAGGGTCAGCAGGGTGCTGCCGAGCAGCTTGCGGTAGGAGGCCATTTCGCTGATGCGCGCCTTGATCAGGTAGTCGAAATCGCCGGAGACGAGGTGGCACTCGAGCACGTTGGGCAGGCGCAGCGCGGCGCGGCGGAACTCCTCGAAGATGTCGCCGGACTTGTAGGCCAGGCTGATCTCCACGAACACCAGCAACCCCGCCTTGACGTGCTGCGGATCGAGCCGGGCGTAGTAGCCGGTGATCACCCGCTCGCGCTCGAGCCGGCGCACGCGCTCGGTGCACGGCGTGGTGGACAGGCCGACACGCTCGCCCAGCTCGGTGAAGGAAATGCGCCCTTCCTGCTGCAGGATCCTCAGGATTTTCCGGTCGATCTTGTCCAGCTCGCGCTGACGGGAAGGCATGGCACCCTGGCTCCGGCGGGTCGAAACGGTGAAATATCCCGCAATGATGATCCAATCCAGTGAAAACCTCCAATTGACGGGAAATATACTGTGCGATTCATCCACTGCGCGGCGCTTGGCGCAGGGAATGTGGCCAGGAGGAAACGATGCGGATTCTGATGCTCGGCAGCGGCGTGATCGGCGTGACCAACGCGTGGTACCTGCGCCAGGCCGGACACGAGGTGACGGTGCTGGACCGGGAGACCGGCCCGGCGCTGGAGACCAGTTTCGCCAACGCCGGACAGCTGTCGTTTGGCTACACCTCGCCGTGGGCCGCCCCGGGCGTGCCGCTGAAGGCGATCAAGTGGCTGTTCGCCGCGCACGCGCCGCTGTCGATCCGCCCCACCGCGAGCCCCGACCAGTACCGCTGGCTGTGGCAGATGCTGCGCAACTGCAACGCCTCCCGCTATGCCGTCAACAAGGCGCGCATGGTGCGCCTGTCCGACTACAGCCGCGACTGCATCAACGAGCTCAGCCAGGCCACCGGCATCGACTACGAAGGACGCCGGCTCGGTACCACGCAACTGTTCCGCACCCAGCAGCAGCTCGACGCGGCGGCCCACGACATCGAGGTGCTGCGCGAGTACGGCGTGCCCTACGAGGTGCTGGACCGCGCCGGCATCGTCAAAGCCGAACCGGCGCTGGCGGCCACGGTCGACAGGCTGGTCGGCGCGCTGCGCCTGCCGATGGACCAGACCGGCGACTGCCAGCTGTTCACCCGCAGGCTGGCGGCGCTGGCCGCCGATGCCGGCGTCGAGTTCCGCTACGGCGAGGAGGTGGAAGGCCTGCAGCGCGACGGCGACCGCATCGCCGGCGTGCGCATCGGCGGGCGCCTGGAAAGCGCCGACGCCTACGTGGTCGCGCTGGGCAGCTACTCGCCGCGGCTGCTCGCGCCGCTGGGCCTGCGCCTGCCGGTCTATCCGCTCAAGGGCTATTCGCTGACCGTGCCGATCACCGACCCGGAGCGCGCACCCACCTCCACCATCCTCGACGAGAGCTACAAGGTCGCGGTGACCCGCTTCGACGACCGCATCCGCGTCGGCGGCATGGCCGAGGTGGTCGGCTACGATCTGTCGCTGAATCCGCGGCGCCGCGCCACCCTGGAAAAGGTGGTCAACGACCTCTACCCGCACGGCGGCGACCTCGCCAGGGCCACGTTCTGGACCGGCCTGCGCCCGGCCACGCCGGACGGCACGCCGGTGGTGGGCGCCACGCCGTACCGCAACCTCTACCTCAACACCGGCCACGGCACGCTGGGCTGGACCATGGCCGCCGGCTCGGGCCGCTACCTCACCGACCTGATCGCCGGCCGGCAGCCGGCCATCGACACCGAAGGACTGGACATCTTCCGCTACCTCGGCCGGGCGGGACGGCACTGATGCGTCCGGCCCGGGCCCTGATCGACCTCGACGCGCTGCGCCACAACTACCGGCTGGCGAAGAGGATGGGCGGCGGCAAGGCGCTGGCGATCGTCAAGGCCGATGCCTACGGCCACGGCGCGGTCGCCTGCGCGCGCGCGCTGGAAGCGGAAGCCGACGGCTTCGGCGTGGCCTGCATCGAGGAGGCGCTGGAGCTGCGCCAGGCCGGCATCGCCGCGCCGATCCTGCTGATGGAGGGCTGCTTCGACGCCGACGAGTTGCCGCTGGTCGTGGAGCACGGCCTGTGGACGGCGGTCGCCTCGCCGGAGCAGCTCGAAGCCGTGCTCGCCTTCGAGACCCGTGCCACGCTGCACCTGTGGCTGATGCTGGACAGCGGCATGCACCGGCTCGGCCTGTCGCCGGAGGACTTCCGCGCCGCGCACGCCCGCCTCTCGGCGCTGCCGCATGTCGCGCCGCTGGTGCTGATGAGCCACCTCGCGCGCGCGGACGAACTGGACAGCGCACGCACGCTGGAACAGCTGGAAAACTTCCGCCGCGCCACCGCCGGCCTCGCCGGCGAGACCAGCCTGTGCAACTCGGCGGCCGCGCTGGGCTGGCCGCAACTGCGCAACGACTGGGCGCGCCCGGGCCTGATGCTGTACGGCGCCGATCCCTTGCACGGGCAACCCCACGAGCACACCGACGAATTGTGCCCGGTGATGACGCTGCAGTCGCAGGTGTTCCTGGTGCGCGAGATCGGCGTGGGCGAACCGGTGGGCTACGGCGCGCGCTTCGTCGCCCGGCGCCCCACCCGTGTCGGCGTGGTGGCGATGGGCTACGCCGACGGCTACCCGCAGTTCGCCCCCAACGGCACGCCGGTGCTGATCGACGGACAGCCCGGGCAGACGATCGGCCGCGTGTCGATGGACATGCTCACGGTCGACCTCACCGACCACCCGCAGGCGGGCGTCGGCAGCCTGGTGCAGCTGTGGGGCGACGTGCCGGGGGTCTCGGCGCTGGCGCCGCTCTGCAACACCAGCTCCTACCGGTTGCTGTGTGCGCTGAAGCGCGTGCCGCGCCGCTACCTCGGGGCGTGACGGCCACGCCGCCCGCCTCAATCCCTGGGCGGCGGCGGCGCCAGCACCTCGCGGTTGCCGTTGTGCTGCGGCGCGCTGACCACGCCGTCGGCTTCCATCTGTTCGATCAGCCGCGCGGCGCGGTTGTAGCCGATGCGCAAATGCCTTTGCACGCCGGAGATCGAGGCGCGGCGCGTCTGCGTGACCACGGCCACGGCCTTGTCGTAGAGCTGGGCGTCGGCGTCGCCGCCTTCCTCGCCGTCCTGCGGCAGGCCGGAGTCGTTGATGAACTTGCCGTCGCTGGTGGCCTGCACTTCCTCCAGCACGCCTTCGATGTACTGCGGCGCGCCCTGCGCCTTCAGCCAGGCGACCACGCCGTGCACTTCATGGTCGTCGACGAAGGCACCGTGCACGCGCTCGGGCGTGGCGGTGCCGGGCGGCAGGTACAGCATGTCGCCGTGGCCGAGCAGCGCCTCGGCGCCGCTCTGGTCCAGGATCGTGCGCGAGTCGATCTTGCTGGAAACCTGGAAGGCGATGCGCGTCGGGATGTTGGCCTTGATCAGGCCGGTGATCACGTCCACCGACGGACGCTGCGTGGCCAGCACCAGGTGCACGCCGGCGGCGCGCGCCTTCTGCGCCAGGCGGGCGATCAGCTCCTCCACCTTCTTGCCGACGATCATCATCATGTCGGCGAACTCGTCGATGATGATCACGATGTACGGCAGCGGCTCCAGCGGCTCCGCGGCGAGGTTCGGCATCTCGGGATTGGGGCGGAACAGCGGGTCCAGCAGCGGCTGGCCCGCGTTCTCGGCGTCCTTCACCTTCTTGTTGAAGCCGCCCAGGTTGCGCACGCCCACCGCGGCCATCAGCTTGTAGCGGCGCTCCATCTCGGCCACGCACCAGCGCAGCGCGTTGGCGGCCTCCTTCATGTCGGTGACGACCGGTGCGAGCAGGTGCGGGATGCCCTCGTACACCGAGAGCTCCAGCATCTTCGGGTCGATCATGATCATGCGCACGTCTTTCGGGCTCGCCTTGTACAGCAGCGAGAGCACCATCGCGTTCACCGCGACGGACTTGCCCGAGCCGGTGGTGCCGGCCACCAGCAGGTGCGGCATCTTGGCGAGGTCGGTGACCACTGGCTTGCCGCCGATGTCCTTGCCCAGCGCCAGCGCCAGCGGCGACTTGGTCTGGTCGTAGCGGTCCGAGCGCAGGATCTCGGAGAGGTACACGATCTGCTTCTTGGCGTTGGGGATCTCCAGGCCGATCACGTTCTTGCCGGGGATCACGTCGACCACGCGCACGCTGACCACGGACAGGCCGCGCGCGATGTCCTTGTCGAGGCTGGACACCTGCGAGCCGCGCACGCCGGCGGCCGGCTCCAGCTCGAAGCGGGTGATCACCGGGCCGGGATAGACGCCCACCACCTTGGCCTCGATGCGGAAGTCCTTGAGCTTCAGCTCGACCTGGCGCGAGAGCACTTCCAGCGTTTCTTCCGAGTAGCCCGGCCCCTGCTCCGGCGCCTCGTCCAGCAGCGACAGCGGCGGCAGCTCGCCGGGCGCGGAGGCGCCAGTGAACAGCGGGATCTGCGTCTCCAGCCGGGCGCGCTCGCTCTTCGCCACCGGCGCGGGCGGCGTCTCGATGCGCACCGGCTCGCGCTTGGCCTGCTTCACCGCCTCGACCTTCTTCGCCGTTTCCCGCTCGGCGCGCGCCTGCTGCGCCTTGATCGCCTCGGGCGCCTCGCGCAGCTTGCCGCGCAGCCACTCGATCGCGCGCCAGGTGGCCTGGCCGGTCCAGTCCATCAGCTTGAACCACGACAACCCGGTGGCCAGCGTCACTGCCACCAGGAACAGCGCCAGCAGCAGCAGCGGTGCGCCCCTGTCGCCGAAGGCGGCAAGCAGACCGCGCGCCACCGCATGGCCGATCACGCCGCCCGCGCCTTCCGGCGCCATCGTGCTCTGCGGGAAATTCAGCCAGCACAGGCCCGGCGCGGTGACGAAGAAGAACACCGCACCGACCAGGCGCAGCGAGGATTCCCAGGGATGCACCGGCTGCATGCCGCGCTGGCGCAGCACCTGCACGCCGAGCAGCAACAGCAGCACGGGGAAGAAATACGCCACGCCGCCGAACAGGTAGCGCAGCAGGTCGGCGACATAGGCACCCACCGTGCCGCCCAGGTTGTGCACGTGCGCCGCCGTGCCGACGTGCGACCAGCTCGGATCCTGCGCGTCGTAACTGAACAGGCACACCAGCAGGTACAGCGCCAGCGGCAGCAGCACCAACGCTCCCGCCTCGCGCAGGCGACGCTTCAACTCGTCGCTCAGGGCGACCGTTTCCTTCTTCTGCTTGACGTTTGCGCTGCGCGCCACCGGGACGGGCTTCCTTGTGGTCGGGATTCCCGGCAAGTCTACACAGGGAATCCGGAAAAACCGCGCTCCCGGCGATTTTTCGATGCGGCGAGCGCGGTGCCGCCGGCACCGCCGAGCCGCTCGCGCCGTGCCGCAAGGACGGCGCCTCCCTTGAATCGGCCGCCCGCCTTCCCCATCCTTGCGGACCGGCATCCACCACGATGCAACCTTCGCGGCGGCGCCGGCGAACAGCCACACATGCCGCCGATCACCCTGAGGACCCCCGCATGACCGCCACGCCCAAGCACACCCGCCTGCTGATCCTCGGCTCCGGCCCCGCCGGCTACACCGCCGCGGTGTACGCCGCGCGCGCCAACCTGAAGCCGACCATGATCACCGGCCTGCAGCAGGGCGGCCAGCTGATGACCACCACCGACGTGGACAACTGGCCCGGTGACGTCGAAGGCCTGCAGGGTCCGGCGCTGATGCAACGCATGGCCGAGCACGCCGAGCGCTTCCACACCGAGATGATCTTCGACCACATCCACACAGTGGACCTGAAGCAGCGCCCGTTCCGCCTCAAGGGCGACTCCGGCGAGTACACCGCCGATGCGCTGATCGTGGCCACCGGCGCCACCGCGAAGTACCTCGGCATCGCCAGCGAGGAGAAGTTCAAGGGCAAGGGCGTGTCCGCCTGCGCCACCTGCGACGGCTTCTTCTTCCGCGAACAGGAGGTGGTGGTGATCGGCGGCGGCAACACCGCGGTCGAGGAAGCGCTGTACCTGTCCAACATCGCCAGCAAGGTCTACCTGGTGCATCGCCGCGACAAGCTGCGTGCGGAGAAGATCATGCAGGACAAGCTGTTCGAGAAGGCTGCCGCCGGCAGGATCGAGCTGGTCTGGAACCACACCGTGGACGAGGTGCTGGGCGACGACTCCGGCGTCACCGGCGTGCGCGTGAAGGACGTCAACTCGGGCGCCACCCGCGACATTGCCGCCACCGGCTTCTTCGTGGCGATCGGCCACACGCCGAACACCGGCATCTTCGAAGGCCAGCTGGAGATGCACGACGGCTACATCAAGATCCACAGCGGCCAGAGCGGCATGGCCACCATGACCTCGGTGCCCGGCGTGTTCGCCGCCGGCGACGTGGCCGACCACGTCTACCGCCAGGCGATCACGTCGGCCGGCTTCGGCTGCATGGCCGCGCTGGATGCCGAGCGCTGGCTGGATCAGCAGAAGCCCGCTTGAGCACCGTCACGCTGCACTGCATCCACGACCCGCTGTGCGGCTGGTGCTACGCCGCGCAGCCGCTGGTGGGCGCGGCGCTGGCGCAGCTGGGCGGCCGCCTCGCGCTGCGCCTGCACGGCGGTGGCCTGTTCGACGAGCCGCGCCAGGTCGATGCCGAACTGGCGCAGCACATCGTGCATGCCGACGAGCGCATCGCGCAGCTCAGCGGCCAGCCGTTCGGCGAGGCGTACCGGCAAGGCCTGCTGGCCGAGGACGGCACCGTGCTGCATTCGCTGCCGCCGACCGCCGCGGTGTTGGCCGCCGAGTCGCTCGACGCGGCCATGGCGTACCCGATGCTGGTGGCGATCCAGGACGCGCACTATCGGCGCGGCCTGCGCGTGGCCGAACCTGCCGTGCTCGCCGAACTGGCCGAGGAGATCGGGCTGGACGGTGCGAGCTTCGCGCTGGCCTGGGCACGCGCCGACGGCCACGCCGTGTTCGAACACGTGCAGGCCAGCCGCCGCCTGCTGGACGAAGCTGGCGGCCAAGGCTTTCCTACCTTGCTGCTGGAAGCCGACGGGCGCCGCGCGCCGCTGCAGCACCACCACTACTACGGCCGGCCCGAAGCCTTCGTGCAGATGCTGGCCGCGCAGCTGCCCGCGCTGCACTAACCTTTGCGCGTGATCGAAGCACGCTTCCACGACCGCATCGCCGACATCCCCGCCGCCGATTGGGATGCGCTGCGCCCCGACGGCAATCCCTTCGTGTCGCACGCGTTCCTGCATGCACTGGAAGACGGCGGCTGCGTTCGCCCCGCCTGGGGCTGGCAGGCGCATCACCTCGGGCTGTACGAACACGGCCGGCTGATCGCCGCCGCGCCGCTTTACCTCAAGGGCAATTCGCACGGCGAGTTCGTGTTCGACTGGAGCTGGGCCGCGGCGTGGGAGCGCGCCGGCGGCGACTACTACCCCAAGCTGCTCTGCGGCGTGCCCTACTCGCCCGCGACCGGGCCGCGCCTGCTCGCCGGCGGCGACATCGAACTGCAGCGCTCGCTGGTGCACGCGATGCGCCGCGAGGCGGAACGCCTGCGGCTGTCCTCGGTGCACGCCAATTTCCTGCCGGACGACGAAGCCGCCGCCTTCGACGACGACTGGCTGGCGCGTTCGGACATGCAGTTCCACTGGGTCAACCGCGCCTGGCGCGACTTCGACGGCTTCCTTGCCGCGCTCAACCACAAGAAGCGCGCGAACATCCGCCACGAACGCGCCCGCGTCGCTGCCAGCGACCTGCGGGTGGAGTGGCGTGGCGGCGACACGCTGGACGGGGCCGAGTGGAACGCGGTGCACGCGCTCTACCTCGCCACCTTCGACGCCAAGGGCAACCACGCCGCGCTCACCGCGGACTTCTTCCGCCGGCTCGGCACGCTGGGCGGCATGGCGCAACTGGCGCTGGCGCGCGACGGGGACGGCATCGCGGCGATGGCACTGTTCCTCGAAGGCGACGGCGTGCTGTACGGCCGCTACTGGGGCAGCCGCGTCGAATGGCCGGGCCTGCATTTCGAGCTGTGCTACTACCGCGGCATCGAGCACGCGATCGCCCGCGGCCTGCGGCGCTTCGAGCCGGGCGCGCAGGGCGAGCACAAGCTGGCACGCGGCTTCCTGCCCGTGCGTACCCATTCGCGCCACCTGATCCTGCACGAGGGCTTCCGCGCCGCCGTGCGCGAGGCGCTGCTGCATGAAGCGGCGTCGATGGACGACTATGCGCAGGAGCTGCTGGAACACAGCCCGTATGCGCAAGGCGGTGCGCGATGATCCGGCTGCCCGAACTCGATCCCGCCTCGCCGACGCGCTTCCCCGACCCGCGCACGGCGCTGCGCGAACCGAACGGACTGCTCGCGTTCGGCGGCGACCTCTCGCCCGCGCGCCTGCTGGCGGCCTACGGCCGCGGCGTCTTCCCGTGGTACGGCGAAGGGGAACCGGTGCTGTGGTGGTCCCCCGATCCACGCTGCGTGTTCCGCACCGAGGCCCTGCGCATCAACCGCAGCCTGCGCCGGCAGCTGCGCGGCAAGCCGTGGCGGCTCAGCGTGGACAGCGCGTTCGAGGCGGTGATCCGCGCCTGCGCCGCGCCGCGCGAAGGCCATGCGGGAACCTGGATCCTGCCCGGCATGGTCGCGGCCTACACCGAACTGCACCGGCTCGGCCACGCGCACAGCGTGGAGGTGTGGGACGGCGCGCGACTGGTGGGCGGCATCTACGGCGTGGCGGTCGGCCGGCTGTTCTGCGGCGAGTCGATGTTCAGCGCCGAAAGCGGCGGCTCGAAGCTTGCCCTGATGGCGCTGGCCGGACTGCTGCGGCAATGGGGCTGGCCGCTGATCGACGCACAGGTGGCCAATGCGCACACGCTGGGTCTGGGTGCCGAGGAGATACCGCGCGAAGCTTTCCTGCGCGAGGCGGCCCGGCTGGCCGCCCTGCCCGGCCACACAGGCAGCTGGGCGGACGCCGGGACGCTGCTGCCGCGGCCCGGCGAGGTTCAGGCGACGCGCTGAACCGGGGCAACGAACGCCGTATCGGGCAGCGCCGCCAGGCGTTTCAGGTCGGCGTAGTTGCCGAGGAACAACTCGACCAGCCGCGGATCGAGCTGGCTGCCCGCGACTTCGCGCAGATAGGCCAGCACGCGCTCCTCCGGCCACGCCGGCTTGTAGACGCGCTCGGTGATCAGCGCGTCCCACACGTCGATCACGCTGAAGATGCGCGCGGCCAGCGGGATCTCCTCGCCGCGCAAACCCTGCGGATAACCGCCGCCGTCCCAGCGCTCATGGTGGCTGTGCGGCACGTCGCTGGAGCCGCGCAGGAAATCCACCTGCTGCAGCAGCTCGTGGCCGATCCGCGGATGCTGGCGCATCAGCGCCAGCTCCCGCTCGTCCAGCGGACCGGGCTTGGTGAGGATCGTGTCGGGCAGCGCCAGCTTGCCGATGTCGTGCAGCAGCGCCCCCAGCCGCAGTTCGTCGAGGGCACGGCCACGCACGCCGTCCAGCCGCCCCAGCTCCGCGGCCATGCGCGCCACGCGCTCGGAATGATGGCCGGTCTCCTGGTGGCGCACGTCCATCGCCGTCACCAGCACGCGCAACGCCTGCTCACGCCCGAGACGCAGGCGGCTGTTGCTCCGTTCCAGGCGTCGCACGTCCCGCCGGATCATCCAGTAGAGCAGCAGGCCGGTGGCCAGCACGAAGCCCCATCCCTTGAGCGTCTGCAGCTCCATGCGCAGCGTCTCGTCCGCCACCAGCACCTCCACGGCGCGGTCGGAGCACCAGATCCACACCGCGGCGAACAGCACGTACACGCCCGCGATGCGCAATGGCGGACTCGTCTGCATGCAGCGATACCCCTGCCTACCTGATATGCCTATTCCGCCACGCCACGGCGCCGCCGTCGAGGCATGGCTACCGATCCTGCGATGGGTTTCTCAACTGCCGTCCGGCCGCATGCCCTGCCTCGGCGCCGGGCTTCGGCCACCCGGTTCAGGCCCTGCGCACGAACTCCGACTTCAGCTTCATCGGGCCGATGCCATCGATCCTGCAGTCGATGTTGTGGTCGCCATCCACCAGGCGGATGTTCTTGACCTTGGTGCCGACCTTCACCACGAGGGACGAGCCCTTGACCTTGAGGTCCTTGATCACCGTGATGCTGTCGCCGTCCGCCAGCAGGTTGCCGTTGGCGTCCTTCACCACCAGCTCGTCGGTCTCCGCCGCGGCCTCGGCCACCTTGGGCCACTCGTGTGCGCACTCCGGGCACACGAACATGGCGCCGTCCTCGTAGGTGTAGGTGGAGTTGCACTTCGGGCAGTTGGGGAGGTCGCTCATGCTCGGTCCAGCGTGTCGTTGTCTGGTTGTTGCAGTGAAACGCGCCGCGCTCAGCCGGCGCGGCTGGCGTACTTGCGGGCCACGTAGTCGTCGAGAATGCCCACGAATTCGCTGGCGATGTTGTCGCCGCGCAGGGTCATCGCCTTCTCGCCGTCGATGAATACCGGCGCGGCCGGCGCCTCGCCGTTGCCGGGCAGCGAGATGCCGATGTTGGCGTGCTTCGATTCGCCCGGCCCGTTCACCACGCAGCCCATCACGGCCAGGGTGAGGTTCTCCACCCCGTCGTATTTCACCCGCCACACCGGCATCTGCTCGCGCACGTGCTCCTGCACGGTCTTGGCCAGCACCTGGAAGAACTCGCTGGTGGTGCGGCCGCAACCCGGGCAGGCGGTGACCAGCGGAGTGAACGAACGCAGGCCCATGGTCTGCAGCAGCTCCTGCGCCACGACCACCTCGCCGCTGCGCGCGGCGCCCGGCTCCGGCGTGAGCGAGATGCGGATGGTGTCGCCGATGCCTTCCTGCAGCAGCACCGCCAGTGCGGCGGCGGAGGCGGTGATGCCCTTGGAACCCATGCCCGCCTCGGTGAGGCCCAGGTGCAACGCGTAGTCGCAGCGCAGGGCCAGGTCGCGGTACACCGCGATGAGTTCCTGCACGCCGGACACCTTGCAGGAAAGGATGATGCGCTCGCGCGGCAGCCCAATCCGCTCGGCCAGCGCGGCGGAATCAAGCGCCGAGCGGATCAGCGCCTCGCGCGCCACGTGGCTGGCGTCCCACGGTTCGGCGCGCGCGTGGTTCTCGTCCATCAGCGTGGCGACCATTGCCTGGTCCAGCGAGCCCCAGTTCGCGCCGATGCGCACCGGCTTGCCGTACTGGATCGCCTTCTCGATGATCGCGCCGAACTGCACGTCCTTCTTCTTGCCGAAGCCCACGTTGCCGGGATTGATGCGGTACTTCGCCAGCGCCTCGGCGCAGGCCGGCTCGGCCTCCAGCAGCTGGTGGCCGTTGTAGTGGAAGTCGCCGATGACCGGCACCTCCACGCCCATCATCGCCAGCCGGTCGCGGATGCGCGGCACCGCGGCGGCGGCGGCCGGGGTGTTCACCGTGATGCGCACCAGCTCGGAACCGGCGCGGGCCAGTTCGGCGATCTGCTTCGCGGTGGCGACCGGATCCTCGGTGTCGGTGTTCGTCATCGACTGCACCACGATGGGGGCGCCGCCGCCCACCGTCACATTGCCGATCTGCACGCCGACGCTGGGACGGCGCGCCGCCGGCTCGGCCGCACGCGGTTTCGGGGTAGAGGATTCGTTCATGCAGGCAACCGGGAAAGATTCCGCCGCTCGACGTCGCGGCGCAGGCGACAAGCATAACGGAACACCCATGACCGCAAGGCGAAATCGCGCCGCCCGGCATGGCACACTGCCTCCATGCCCGCGACTTCGCCGCTGTCCTCTCCCGCCACCCGCCTGCTGGCCGAGCAGGCACTGAGCCGCAGCGCGGGCGCACCACTGCTGGGCGGCAACGCGGTGGAGCTGCTGATCGATGCCGAGGCGCACTTCGCCGCCTGGCTGGACGCGATCCGCGGCGCACGGCGCAGCGTGCTGCTGGAAAACTACATCGTCCGCGACGACGCCGTGGGCCGCGCGTTTCGCGACGCGCTGGTCGAGCGTGCGCGCGCCGGCGTGTTCGTCGCCGTGGTGGCCGACTGGATGGGCTGCCTCGGCCAGTCCGGCCACGCGTTCTGGCAACCGCTGCGCTCCGCCGGGGGGCAGGTGCGCGTGTTCAATCCGCCGCAGCTGGGACAGCCGTTCGGCTGGCTCAGCCGCGACCACCGCAAACTGCTGGTGGTGGACGGCACGCAGGGCTTCCTGTCGGGCGTGTGCATCAGCGCGAAATGGCTGGGCGACGCGCGCCGCAACGTGCCGCCGTGGCGCGACACCGGCGTGGCGCTGCGCGGCCCGGTGGTGGCCGAGATGCAGGCCGCATTCGCGCAGAGCTGGGCCGAGACCGGCGGCGAGTTGCCGGCGCTCGCGCCGCTCCCCGCAGCCGCCGCCGGCAACGTGACGCTGCGCCTGATCGCCACCCAGCCGTCCAGCGCCGGCATCTACCGGCTCGACCAGATGATCGCCGCCCTGGCGCGCAGGACGCTGTGGCTCACCGATGCCTATTTCGTGGGCACCGCGCCCTACGTGCAGGCGCTCACCGCCGCCGCGCGCGACGGCGTGGACGTGCGCCTGCTGGTGCCCGGCGCCAGCGACATCCCCATGGTGGCCAGCCTGTCGCGCTCGGGTTACCGGCCGCTGCTCCGGGCCGGCATCCGCGTGTTCGAATGGAACGGCTCCATGCTGCACGCCAAGACCGCGGTGGCCGACGGCCAGTGGGCCCGGGTGGGCTCCTCCAACCTCAACCTCGCCAGCTGGCTGAACAACCGCGAGATCGACGTGGCGATCGAGGATGCCGGCTTCGCCGCACAGCTCGCCGCGCAATACGAGCACGACCTCACCCGTGCCACCGAGATCGTGCTGAGCCCGCGCAGGCGCCGTCGCGACAAGCTGCGCGGCGCCACCGAGCGACCGCCGCGCGCGCACCACGACGGCGGCAGCTCCAGCCGCGCCGCCACGGGCGCGGTCCGCCTCGCCAACCGCATGGGCGCGGCGCTGATCGACCAGCGCGTGCTGGGCCGCGCCGACGCCGGCCCCCTGGCGCTGGGCGCGATCGCCCTGCTGCTGCTCGCGGCGCTGGCATGGTGGCAGCCCGCGGTGCTGGCCTGGCCGCTGGGCCTGCTGTGCGCGTGGCTGGCGCTCAACCTCGCCATCCGGGCGTGGCGCGAGCGGCGGCGCAGACCGGATGACGCGGACTGAGCCGCCGCCCTCCATAGATCAGGCATCACCTGCACAAGGTCCGCCAAGCCTCTGTTATGCAAGCCGCTTGTGCCCGGCAAGACGTGCTAGGCTCCCGCTCTCAT
Organism: Rhodanobacter aciditrophus; assembly: GCF_050026795.1. NCBI lineage: Bacteria > Pseudomonadati > Pseudomonadota > Gammaproteobacteria > Lysobacterales > Rhodanobacteraceae > Rhodanobacter > Rhodanobacter aciditrophus. The sequence goes on along the minus strand of NZ_JALBWP010000007.1, from coordinate 241,667 downwards.
GCACCCGCCCGACGACCACGCCGCTCCACCCCGCCACATCCTCACGCCCAGCACGCTGAACCGGCTGGTGCGCGGGCTGCTGGAGGACGCGCTGCCGCTGGTGTGGATCGAGGGCGAGCTGTCCAACGTGGCGCGCCCGGCATCGGGGCATCTCTACTTCACGCTGAAGGACAGCGGCGCCCAGGTGCGCTGCGCGATGTTCCGCCCGAAAAGCGCCGCACTGCGCTTCAAGCCCGTCGATGGCATGCAGGTGCTGCTGCGTGCCCGGGTCGGCCTGTACGAACCACGCGGCGAATTCCAGCTGGTCGCCGAGCACATGGAGCCGGCCGGCGAAGGCGCGCTGCAGCGCGAGTTCGAAAGGCTGAAGGCGCAGCTCGACGCCGAGGGCCTGTTCGACGCCGCGCGCAAACGCGCGCTGCCCCGTTACGCACGGCGCATCGGCGTCGTCACTTCCGCCACCGGCGCGGCGATCCGCGACGTGCTCAGCGTACTCGCGCGACGCTGGCCGCTGGCCGAGGTGGAGGTGCTGCCGGTGCCGGTGCAGGGCCGCGAGGCGCCGCCCGCCATCGTGGCGATGCTGAAGAAGGCCTCGGCCAGCGCCCGCTACGACGTGCTGCTCGTCACCCGCGGCGGCGGCTCGCTGGAAGACCTGTGGGCGTTCAACGACGAAACCGTGGCACGCGCGATCCACGCCTGCGCGGTGCCGGTGGTGAGCGCGGTGGGTCACGAGGTGGACTTCAGCATCGCCGACTTCGTGGCCGACCTGCGTGCACCCACGCCCTCGGCCGCCGCCGAACTGCTGGTGCCCGATGCGCAAGCCACGCTGCGCCACCTGCGCCAGTTGCGGCAACGCCTGGCGCTATTCGAGCAACGCCGGCTGCAGTCGCTCGGCCAGCGCGTCGACCACCTGCTCGCACGCCTGCAGGCGCAGCGTCCGCAGGCGCGGCTGGCGCGCGACCGCGAACGCCTCGCCTACCTGCAGCATCGCCTGTCCACCGTGCAGCGCGAGCGGCGGCAACGCGAGCTCGCCAGGCTGGATCGGCTGCATGCGCGCCTGCTGGCCCGCCACCCGCAACAGCGCCTTGCCCTGCTGCAACGGCAACTCGCCGAGCAGGCCCAGCGCCTGCGCCAGGCGATGGCGCGCCAGCTGGAACGCGACCGCCATGCCCTGCAGCAGGCTGCCCGCACCTTGCATGCCGTCAGCCCGCTGGCCACGCTCGAGCGCGGCTACGCGATCCTGTTCGATGCCGACGGCCAGGTGCTGCGTTCGGCGCGACGCGTCGAACCTGGCGCCGCGCTGCGCGCCCGCCTTGTCGACGGCGAGCTGGCGCTGCATGTGGACGAAGGTTGACGTCCGCTCACGCCCACTGAACGCGCCATCGCGCATCCTGCCGCCTCCCCACGGAGGTCGTGCATGAAAGCTGCATTGTTGTTCGTGAAGGCGCTGGAAGCCGAAGGCGTGCGCTGCATCTTCGGCCTGCCGGGCGAGGAGAACCTCGATCTGGTCGAGGCACTGCGCGAGTCCTCGATCAGGCTGATCGTCACCCGCCACGAGCAGGCCGCCGGCTTCATGGCGGCCACCTGGGGCCGGCTCACCGGCGAGGCCGGCGTGGCGCTGTCCACGCTGGGACCGGGCGCGACGAACCTGGTCACCGCGGCGGCCTACGCCCAACTCGGCGCGATGCCGATGCTGATGATCACCGGGCAGAAACCCATCCGCCTGCACAAGCAGGGCCTGTTCCAGCTGGTGGACGTGGTGGACATGATGCAGCCGCTCACCAAGTACACGCGCCAGCTGGTGTCCGCCGCGACGATCCCGGCGCGGATCCGCGAGGCGTTCCGCCGTGCCGAGGAGGAGCGTCCCGGCGCGGCGCACCTGGAACTCCCCGAGGACATCGCGCGCGACGACGTGGACGACGCGATCCTGCTGCCCACCGAGTACGCGCGCCGCCCCTCGCCCGACGACGCCGCGCTGGTGCAGGCCGGCGAGGCGATCAGCCAGGCGAAGCATCCGATCCTGATGATCGGCGCGGCGGCGAACCGCCAGCGCACCGCGGTGGCGCTGCGCGCCTTCATCGACAAGCTGGGCATCCCGTTCTTCACCACGCAGATGGGCAAGGGCGTGGTGGACGAGGACCACCCGCTGTGGCTGGGCAACGCCGCGCTGTCCGACGGCGACTTCGTGCACCGCGCGATCGACGCCGCCGACGTGATCGTCAACGCCGGCCACGACGTGGTGGAGAAGCCGCCGTTCTTCATGCACAAGGGGCGGCGCACGGTTATCCACATCAACTTCTCCACCGCCGAGGTGGACGCGGTGTACTTCCCGCAGATCGAGGTGGTGGGCGACATCGCGCACACCATCGAACGGCTCACCGATGCGCTGCAGAAGCAGCCGCACTGGGACTTCGGCTACTTCGACAAGGTACGCAAGGCCTTCCACGCGCAGCTGAAGGAGCACGCCGACGACGCGCGCTTTCCCATGCATCCGGTGCGCGTGGTCGCCGACACGCGCGCCTGCATGCCGGACGACGGCGTGCTGTGCCTGGACAACGGCATGTACAAGCTGTGGTACGCGCGCTACTACCGCGCCCGCCAGCCGAACACGATCCTGCTCGACAACGCGCTGGCGACCATGGGCGCCGGCCTGCCCTCGGCGATGGCGGCGAAGCTGGTGCATCCGCACCGCAAGGTGCTGGCGATCTGCGGCGACGGCGGCTTCATGATGAACGCGCAGGAGCTGGAGACCGCGGTGCGGCTGAAGCTCGACCTGGTGATCCTGCTGCTGCGCGACGGCGGCTACGGCATGATCCGCTGGAAGCAGGCGGACATGGGCTTCGCCGACTACGGCATGCAGTTCGGCAACCCCGACTTCGTGATGTTCGCCGAGGCGCATGGCGCGCACGGCCATCGCCCGGACAGCGCCGACGCGTTCCTGCCCACGCTGCGCGCGGCGTTCGACGCCGGCGGCGTGCACCTGATCGACCTGGCGATCGACTATGCCGACAACCACCGCATTCTCGACGAACAAATCCGCCAGCTGAGCGCGGCGGTCTGAACCGGAGAACCCGATGCTCGACAAGACCTACCCCTACTACCTCGCCAACCAGCCGCAGACGTCGAAGACCCTGCTGGACGTCTTCGACAAGTACAGCGGCAAGCTGGCCACGCGCGTGGCCATGCCCGACGCGAAGGCCACCGAGAAGGCCATCGCCGCCGCGGTGAAGGCGGCCAAGCCGATGCGCGAGTTCAAGCCCTGGGCGCGGCAGGCGGTGCTGCAGCACTGCGTGGACCGCTTCAGCGCCCGCCGCGACGAGCTGGCCGAGGCGCTGTGCATCGAGGCGGGCAAGCCGATCAAGGACGCGGCCGGCGAAGTGACGCGACTGATCGAGACCTTCCGCATCGCCGCCGAGGAAGCCGTGCGCATCAACGGCGAGACCCTGAACCTGGAACTCGCCGCGCGCCTCGACGGCTACCACGGCTACACCAAACGCGTGCCGCTGGGGCCGGTGTCCTTCATCACGCCGTTCAACTTCCCGCTGAACCTGGTGGCGCACAAGGTGGCGCCGGCGATCGCCGCGGGCTGCCCGTTCGTGCTGAAGCCCTCGGAGAAGACGCCGATCGGCGCGCTGATCATCGGCGCCGTGCTGGCGGAGACCGACCTGCCGAAGGGCGCGTTCTCGGTCCTGCCGCTGGATGGCGCGCATGCCTCGCCACTGGTGGAGGATCCGCGCTTCAAGCTGCTCTCCTTCACCGGCGGCCAGATCGGCTGGGACCTCAAGGCCCGTGCCGGGCACAAGAAGGTGACGCTGGAACTGGGCGGCAACGCAGCCTGCATCGTCGACGGCGACCAGGGACCGAAGCTGGACAAGGTGGTGGAGCGGCTCATCTTCGGCGCGTTCTACCAGTCAGGCCAGAGCTGCATCGGCGTGCAGCGCATCTATGCCCACGCCGACGTCTATGAGGCGCTGAAGCGGAAACTCGTCGCGGCCACGAAAAAGCTCAAGGCCGGCGATCCGAAGGACAAGAGCGTGTTCCTCGGCCCGATGATCGACGAGGCCGCCGCCGAGCGCCTGCACGGCTGGATCGTGGAGGCGAAGCAGGCGGGCGGAAAGATCCTCTGCGGCGGCAGGCGCCGCGGCAACATGCTCGACGCCACCCTGATGGAGGACGTGCCGGCCGATGCCAAGGCGAACCGCATGGAAGCGTTCGGCCCGTTCGCCCTGCTCGCGCCGTTCCAGACCATCGACGAAGCCATCGCGCTGGTCAACGATTCCGACTACGGCCTGCAGGCCGGTATCTTCACCGACAGCCTGGAGCACGCCATGCGTGCCTGGGACGAGCTGGAACAGGGCGGCGTGGTGGTGAACGACATCCCCAGCTTCCGCGTGGACAACATGCCCTATGGCGGCGTGAAGCTCTCCGGCCTCGGCCGCGAGGGCGTGCGCTACGCGATCGAGGACATGAGCGAACTGCGCCTGATGGTCATGCGGCGCTAGGTCGGCCGCACGATGGCTCAGCCGGAGGGAGGCGTGGCGGCTTCCGGCGGAGCCTCGCCACGGCTGCGCCACGCCAGCCACCGGTACCAGGCCATGCCGGCGTACTCGTGCAGCGCCTGGTCGGTGAGGCGCAGGTTTGCCGTCAGCGGCCACGGCGACCACACGCCACGCGAGTAGTCCGCCCGCACCGGCGTGGCCACGATGCCGAAGTGGCGGAACGCGAACTCCGCACGCCGCAGGTGCAGCGCCGAACTCACCAGCCAGACCCGCTGCGCGCCGATACGCGCCAGCGGCGCCCGCGCGAACTCGGCGTTCTGCCAGGTGGTGCGGCTGCGCGACTCGAGCATCATGGCGGCGGCCGGCAAGCCGAGCCGGGCCAGTGCCGCGCCGTAGGCCCGCGCCAGCGGCTCGTCGGAGGCGCCATCCTCGCCGCCGCTGACCAGCACCGTGCAGCGCATGCCCGCGGCGCGGCACGCGTCGTACAAGGACATCGTTTCGGCCACCCGCGCATAGCCGGCCAGTCCCGGCTCCGGCTCGCCGCCGGGCGGGTTGTTGGCATTGGCGGTGAGCAGCACGATCGCGTTGGCAGGTGCCCAGTGCAGCGCCGGACGGTGCGCATACGGCGCCTCCCAGCCACGCAGCAGCAGGTGGGGAACCGGGCCGCAGCCGACCGCGAACACGGCCACCAGCGCCAGCACGCCGCCCGCCAGCCGCAGGCGGTGCCGGCCGCAGCGCCCGGCCAGCCACGCGCAGGCGAGCAAGGCGATCAGCGCGGACAGGACCATGCATGCTCCGGGGTCGGCAGGACCTGCACCATGCTCATGGCGCCCCCGGCCGGGTCGCCCGCACGTTCCAGCCCAGCGCGTTGTAGACGTGGTAGCGCAGCACGCCGACGAATTCGTGCAGCGCGAGGTCGGTCATCGCGAAATTCCACGACTGGGGCCACCAGTCGACACGCGCGTCGATCCAGTCGCTGCGCACCGGCGTGGCCGCGACGCCGAAATGCGCGAAGTACAGGCTGGCGCGGCGCAGGTGGCCGGCCGAGGACACCAGCACCACGTGCCGCGCACCGTAGCCGCGCAGCAGCGGCGCGCTGAACTGGGCGTTCTGCCAGGTGTTCATGCTATGCGGTTCCAGCAGCAGGTCGCCGGCGGGCACTCCCATGCGTTCCAGCAAGTCGCCGTAGACCGCAGCTTCCGACCGGCCGGCGTGCAGCGCGTCGCCGCCGCTCACCACCAGCTTGCACTCCCTGCCGCCCGCCTTGCAGTCGCGGTACTGCACCAGCGCCTCGTCGATGCGGCCGTACCCGTACAACGTCGGTTTCACCGTGCCGTCCGGCGTCCGCACCGCGCCGGCGCCCAACACCACGATGGCATTGCGCGGCGCCCAGGCAATCACCGGCCGCTGCGCATACGGCTGCTGCAGTACATGCAGCAGCCATGCCGGCAGCAGGCCGCAACCCACGGCCATGAACAGCAACGCCGCCAGTCCCAAAACGGCACGTGCCGTGCGCCGCCATTCCAGCGCAAGCGACAGCAGGCCAAGCAGCACGAGAACGATCAGCACGTCCAGCGACATCGGCACCCTCCTCCCGGCATCCACCGCCAAGACCGGCAGCCTAATGCAAAGGCATGACGCGATGGCGTGCATCGCCTACCCTGCCCGGCATGAGCGAAACCTTGCACACCCTCGCCGCCACTTGCCGCCACTCCGAGGAAATCAGGAAGAGCCGCTTCCTGGCCCAGGCCGCGCCGGTCGACTCGCCGGAGCAGGCGCTGGCCTTCGTGCGCGCGGTGTCCGCGGCGGATGCCACGCACAACTGCTGGGCCTGGCGCATCGGCCAGGACTACCGCTTCAACGACGACGGCGAGCCCGGCGGCACTGCGGGCCGGCCGATCCTGCAGGCGATCGAGGGCCAGGGTCTCGACCGCGTCGCGGTGGTGGTGACGCGCTGGTTCGGCGGCATCAAGCTCGGCGCCGGAGGCCTCGCCCGCGCGTACGGCGGCACCGCAGCGGAATGCCTGCGCACGGCCGAACGGGTGGCCATCGTGGCGATGGCACGGCTGGGCTTGCACTGCGATTTCGCGGAACTGGCTCTGCTCAAGGCGCGCCTGCGCGAACTGGGCGCGGTGCCGACGCAGGAGCAGTTCGGCGCGGACGGCGTGGCGCTGGAACTCGAGCTGCCCGCGCAACGTGTGGCCGAGGCCGAACGGCGCATCGCCGACCTCAGCCGCGGCCGCATCGCGGCAAGGCAGCTGGATTGAGCCTCGTTTCAATGCCGTCATCAAAACGCCAGATATCTGGCTTGTCGAACACCGATGCGCTCCACACACTGCGCGGTCACGGGCAGGTACTGGCACCGGACAAGGGGTCCGGGTGTCGGACGCCTCGTCCACAGGGGAGCTCATGCAACGTCTGCCCGGCCTCGACCTGCTGCGCGCCATCGCCATCGTCTGGGTGATGCTGTTCCACTCGTGGATGATCGGCGGCCTCGGCGGGCCGCTCCAACCCGTGGCCGACTACGGCTGGATGGGCGTGGACCTGTTCTTCGTACTAAGCGGGTATCTCATCGGCTACCAGTTGCTGGAACCGCTGAGCCGCGGCGAACCGCTGCACTTCGGCGCGTTCTACCTGCGCCGTGCGTTCCGCATCCTGCCGGCCTTCCTGGCCGTGCTGTCGCTCTACCTGCTGTTTCCCGACTGGCGCGAGGCGCCGGGCATGCAGCCGGCGTGGCAGTTCCTCACCTTCACGCTGAACCTGCTGATCGACTACCGGCACAACCAGGCGTTCTCGCATGCCTGGTCGCTGTGCGTGGAGGAGCATTTCTACCTGCTGTTCCCGGTGCTGGCCTGGTGGCTGGCGCGGCACCCTTCGCGGGGGCGCGTCGTCGCCGGCGCCGCATTCGTCGTCGTGGCGGGCCTGCTGCTGCGCGGCTACGCCTCGCTGCATGGCAAGGACTGGCTGGAAAGCATCTACTTCCCCACCTGGACCCGGCTGGACGGCCTGCTGGCTGGCGTGCTGCTGGCGGCGATCCAGGCCTACCTGCCGGATAGATGGACCACCCTGCAACGGCACGCCCAGCTGCTCGCCGGCGCAGGCCTGCTGCTGGTCGGCGCCGCGATCTGGCTGTTCCGCGACAAGACCGCGTTCGCCGCCAGCGTGTTCGGCTTCCCGTTGCTGTCGCTGGGGCTGGCCCTGCTGGTGGCCGCCGGCGCGGGGAGCACCGCCTGGCTGGGGCGCTGGCGCGTTCCCGGCGCGGGCTGGGTTGCCGGCATTTCCTACAGCCTCTATCTCAGCCACAAGCTGGCGCTGCATGCGGTGCACGGCCTGTTGCTGCGCTGGCCCGCGCTGCACGGGCTTGCCGCCTTCGCTGCGTACGCGCTGGCGATCGCCACCACCGGCGCGCTGCTCCACTATGCCGTCGAGCGGCCGTTCCTGCGCCTGCGTACGCGGCTGGTCCGTACCGGTTCGCGTGGAGTCGTCGAAACGCAGGCGGCGTCGGCCTGAGCGGCCGTCCGCGATTGAATCGCCCCGTGCCAGCCCCATGTCCAACGGATCGCGGTCCGCCGCTCGTTCCTCACGACCCGCCATGAGCGACTCCGCCCAGCCCCGCCCCGCCCGCCGCCTAGGCGCCTTGCGCCAGCTGTGGCCGTTCCTCCGGCCGCACTGGCGGCTGGCGCTGGGCTGGCTGTTTTTCCTCGGCGTGTCGTCCACCGCCACCCTGGTGCTGCCGATGGCGGTACGGCGGATCATCGAGCGCGGCTTCGAGCACACCGATCCCGGCGCGATCAACGCCACCTTCCTGGGCCTGTTCGCGGTGGCGCTGGTGCTGGCCGCGGCCACCGCGGCACGCTACTTCTGCATCACCCTGCTTGGCGAACGCGCGCTGGCCTCGCTGCGCAGCCAGCTCTACGCGCACGTGATCCGGCTCGATGTGGGTTTCTTCGAGCGCAGCCGCGTGGGCGAACTCAACTCGCGCCTGGGCACCGATACCGAAGTGGTGCAGGCGCTGATCGGCTCGGGCATCTCGGTGGCTTTGCGCAGCGCGGTGATGCTGCTGGGCGCCAGCGCGATGATGGTCTGGACCAGCCCGCGCCTGGCCGGGCTCACCGCGCTGGTGATCCCGGCCGTGATGCTGCCGATCCTGGTGTTCGGCCGACGCGTGCAGAAGCTGTCGCGTGCCAGCCAGGATCGCCTCGCCGACGCCGCCGCGATCGCCAACGAGACGCTCAACGCCGCGCCCGCGGTGAAGGCCTACGCGCGCGAGGACATCGAGAGCACCCGCTACGCCGGCGCAATCACCCGTGCCCTGGCTTCCGCGCGCCAGCGCATCGGCATGCGCGCCTGGCTCACCGCCGCGGTGATCGTGCTGTTCTTCGGCGCGATCACCCTGGTGCTGTGGGCGGGCGCGCGCGACGTGCTGGCCGGCACACTCGGCGCCGGCGTGCTGGGCCAGTTCGTCCTTTACGCGGTATTCGCCGCCGGCTCGGTGGCGGGCCTTTCCGAGGTATGGGGCGACGTGATGCGCGCGGCCGGCGCGATGGAGCGCATCGGCGAGCTGTTCGGCGAGCATGCCGACATCGCCAGCCCCGCGCAGCCGCAGGCGCTGCCGCGCCCGGTGAGTGGCGCGCTCCGCTTCGAGCACGTGCGCTTCCACTACCCCACCCGCCCCGACGCGCCCGCGCTGCACGACTTCAACCTCGACATCCGCCCCGGCGAGACGGTGGCCCTGGTCGGCCCGTCCGGCGCGGGCAAGAGCACGGTGCTGGCGCTGCTGCTGCGCTTCTACGACCCGCAGTCCGGCAGCATCCGCTTCGACGGCGTCGACCTGCGCGCGCTGGCCCTGCCCGAGCTGCGCGGCGCGATCGCGCTGGTGCCGCAGGAGACCGCGATCTTCGCCGGCAGCGCCGCCGACAACATCCGCTTCGGCCGCCAGGACGCCGGCGACGACGAGGTGACCGACGCCGCCCGCGCCGCCGAGGCACACGAGTTCATCAGCGCGCTGCCCGAAGGCTACGCGGCGGAACTGGGCGAGCGCGGCGTGCGCCTGTCCGGGGGCCAGCGCCAGCGCATTGCGATCGCCCGCGCGATCCTGCGCGATGCGCCGCTGCTGCTGCTCGACGAAGCCACCTCGGCGCTGGACGCGCAATCCGAGGCCGCGATCCAGCAGGCGCTGGCCCGGCTGGAACAGGGCCGCACCACGCTGGTCATCGCCCATCGCCTCGCCACCGTGCAGCGCGCCGACCGCATCGTGGTGATGGACGGTGGCCGCATCGTGGCGCAGGGCACGCACGAGAGCCTGCTGGCCGAAGGCGGCCTGTACGCGGAGCTGGCGCGGCTGCAGTTCGTGGCGTAGGAGCGCACCGCACGCGCGATGCGGCTGCCGCTACGGCCCGGTCGTGCACGGGGTGTGCTCCTACGGCTGGGCGTCCACCGCCTGCTTGATCGCTTCGACGAACGCGCGCCGCCCGGCCACCAGTTCCTTCGAGGTCGCGTCCGGCCACGACGCCACCTGCGCGATCACCAGCCTGCGCGCGGGATCGACATAGACCATCTGCCCGAAGATACCGATCGCCGCATAGCTGCCGTCGGTATCCGTCCACCACAGGTAGCCGTAGCCGCGGTCCGGCGCATCGGTGCTCGCGTGTTCGCGCGTGGCGCCATGCAGCCAGGCCGGCGCGATCACCGGCTTGCCGCCGATGCGCCCGCCACCGAGCATGAACTGCCCCAGTCGCGCGTAGTCGCCCAGCGTGGCCGAGAGGCCGCTGCCGCCGGTGTCGCTGCCATCGCATTCGTCCTTGATCCAGTACGCGTCGGAAGCCATGCCGTATGGCTTCCAGACCGCCGCGGACAGATCCGCCGCCAGCGAGCGGTGCGTGGCCCGCTGCACCAGGATGCCGAGCAGGTCGGTCTCCGCGGTGTTGTAGTTCCAGTGCGTGCCGGCCGGCCATTGCCGCGGCAGCTTCATCAGGTACGACAGCACGTGCGCGCGGCCGCCGGCGCAGGCGCCGAGGTACATCTGCGCCACGTCCGATTTCGCGTCGTCGTAGTCCTCGTTCCAGCGCACGCCCGAGGTCATCGTCAGCAGCTGCTCCACCGTGACGTCGGCGTAGGCGCTGCCGCGCAGCTCAGGGATGTAGCGACCGAGCCTGTCGCCCATGCCATGGATGTAGCCCTGCTGCAGGGCGACGCCCAGCAGCACGGAAGTCACCGACTTGGCCACCGAGAACGAGGTCCAGCGCTGCGTCGGCCCGAAGCCCATCGCGTAGCGCTGCAGCCGCACGCGTCCGTCCTGCAGCACCATCACCCCGGCGACGTGGTACTTCGCCATGTAGCCGGCCAGCCACGCCGCCCCGTCGCGCCCATCCACCCTCAGCGGCTTGCCCGCGGGCAGCGCATGCACGTGCGCACCGTGCGTCGCGCGATCGCTGGGAAAGCGCTCGTACATGTGCCGGAACCGCGCATCGCGCTCGGCCTGCGACCAGAACAGCACGCCCTCGCGCTGCTGGCCGATGCTGGGCCTGGCCGGCTCGCTCGCCACCGACGGCAAGGCGACGCCCAGACACAGGACGGCGACGATCAAACAGACGCGAAGGCTGGCTGGCATGGCGGTGTGCGGTGATGGCGAAACCGTGATTCTACCGGCTGCCATCAAACGAAACCGTCGGCGATGCAGCCTCGTCATAGGCTGGAAGCCCTCTCCCAACGAAGCAATGTGCCTGCTAGTGTTGCAGCACCTCATCATAGAGAAGCGGGACATGGGCCCTCACGCCATTGCCTTCACGACGCCCGCGACCGCACCTCGCTGGAAGCGCTGGCTCGTGTACTCGCCACTGGCGCGCATCGGCATCTTCATTTTGGTCCTCGTCGGTCTTGCACTCCCCACGAAGACCCTGATGCTGCATACCGGCCTGGGTTCAACATCGACATCCAACATCGATGGACTAACCTTGCTGGTCGTCTTCGCTCAGACCATCCCTGCGTTGCTGGCCTATCTATTCCTGGTGCGCGTCATCGAGCGCCGCCAGCCGGCCGAGCTGGCATGGCGCAAGCTCGTTTCACGCAGTCTGTCAGGCATCGCCCTGGGCGCAGCGATCTTCGGTTCCGTGATCGGTGTGCTGTGGCTAGCGGGCAGCTACCACGTGGACAGCACGACATCCCCCCTGAAACTTCTGGTGCTGTTCGTCATGGTGGGTCCGAGCGCGGCCATCGGCGAAGAAATCATGTTCCGTGGCGTGCTGTTCCGAATTTCCGAAGAAGGCCTGGGGACCTGGGCCGCCCTTCTGATCTCGGCCCTTGCCTTCGGCATAGTTCACCTGGGCAACCCGAACGCCACGCTCTGGAGCGGCCTGGCCATCGTCATCGAAGCAGGTCTGCTGCTCGCACTGGCCTATCACGTGACGCGCTCGCTGTGGTTCTGCATGGGCCTTCATGGAGCCTGGAATGTGATGGAGGGTCCGGTGTTCGGCAACTCCGTCTCGGGCCTGCCTCCCCAAGGACTGCTGAATTCGCACCTGACCGGACCGGACTGGCTGAGCGGCGGCTCCTTCGGCCCCGAGAACTCGCTGATTGCAGTGGCGTGCAGCCTGCTGGTGGCGTCGACCTTCCTGGCAATTGCGCTCAAGCGCAGAACGATCGTGCCGCCGCTCTGGGCACGACGCGGCAGCAACCGCGACGCGCCCTAACGCATCAACCAGCTCAGTGCTCTGCTGGCCAGCGTGTCCTGGATCGCAATGGGCGGATCCTTGGTGCCCGGAGCGGGGATCGAACCCGCATACCCGCGAGGGTGAGGGATTTTAAGTCCCTTGCGTCTACCAGTTTCGCCATCCGGGCGGCGAGTGGAATGCCTGCGTGCAGGCCGCGGGATCGTAGCATGCGCCCCCGGCACGGCCGTCGCGGGCACGCGCGCGACTCCCGGACTTCGCACACGAAAAACCCGCCGTGTGGCGGGTTTCGCGACTGGCTCGGCGGCCAGCGAACAATGGAGGCCTAGGTCGGAATCGAACCGGCGTACGCGGATTTGCAGTCCGCTGCATGACCACTCTGCCACCAGGCCATTGTCCAGCCGTTGCGATCGCGAGGCATCGCCGCCGGCTTGATAAAACAAAACCCCGGCTTAGCGAGGTTCTGCAGGAAAACTGGAGCGGGAAACGAGACTCGAACTCGCGACCCCGACCTTGGCAAGGTCGTGCTCTACCAACTGAGCTATTCCCGCTTGAGGAGCCGCAAATGATAGCAGAACAGCGGCGGATGTGAAGCCCTCGGCGCGCGCCTCTCCGTACCGAACCCGGGCTGCGCATGCGCCTCCCGGAAACGCCGAAGCCCCGGCGGACCGGGGCTTCGTGCGCGAATCTGGAGCGGGAAACGAGACTCGAACTCGCGACCCCGACCTTGGCAAGGTCGTGCTCTACCAACTGAGCTATTCCCGCTTGGGAGCGCGCATTCTAATACGCGAACGCGCCGCGTCAAGACTTCCTCGCCGGGCTCTTCAGGCGCCGCCGTGCGTGCCCGGCTGCCGCGGCGCGTCGCCGCGCAGGGTGGGCCAGGCCGCGTGCAGGTAGTACAGGCCCGACCAGATGGTGAGCACGCCGGCGATCACCAGCAGCGCCTCGCCGATGTGGTACAGCCGCAACGCGGTGGCCTCCTTCTCGTGCTGCACGATCAGCACCACCAGCGCCACGATCTGCATCACCGTCTTCAGCTTGCCGATGAACGCCACCTTGACCGTGGCGCGCATGCCGACTTCGGCCATCCATTCGCGCAGCGCCGAAATGCTGATCTCGCGTCCCACGATCACCGCTGCGGTCACCGCCATCACGATGCTGGACCAGCCCTCCGGGTGCGACTCCACCAGCAGGAACAGGGTGACCGCCACCATCAGCTTGTCGGCCACCGGATCGAGGAAGGCGCCGAACGCCGAAGTGAGGTTCATCCGCCGCGCCAGGAAGCCGTCCAGCCAGTCGGTGAACGCCGCCAGCAGGAACACGATCGCAGCGGTGATGTTGTGGCCGGGAAACGGTAGGTAGAACGCCAGCACCATCACCGGCAGCAAGGCCACGCGGAACAGGGTCAGCCAGGTGGGTAGGTTGATGCGCATGCGGGAGTCCGTCGGTTTGCCACAGTGTCGCATGCCGCCGCGTCACGGCGCAGCGAAAGGCGCTTGCCGCCCGGTCGACGCGTCTTCAACCGTGCAGCGCGGCGTAGATGCGTTCGGCCAGGCCGCGGTCGATGCCCTTCACGCGCATCAGCTCTTCCACGCCGGCGGCCTCCACCCCGGCCAGGCCGCCGAAGGTTTTCAGCAGCGCGCTGCGCCGGCGCGCGCCCACCCCGGGCACGTCCTCCAGCACGCTGCGCTCGCGCGCCTTCTCGCGCCGCTTGCGGTGGCCGCTGATCGCGAAGCGGTGCGATTCGTCGCGCACCGCCGCGACCAGGTGCAGCGCCGGCGAAGCGGGACCGGGGTGGATCTCGCGCCCCTGGTCGACCAGGATCAGCGTCTCCTCGCCCGCCCGCCGTGCCGGCCCCTTGGCCACGCCGACCACGTGGATGCCGGCAACGCCGAGCTCCTTCAGCACCTCCAGCGCCTGTGCCACCTGTCCGCCGCCGCCGTCGATCAACAGCACGTCGGGCTTCGCGCCCTCGCCGTCGGCCACCTTGCGGAAGCGCCGGGTCAGTGCCTGGTGCATCGCGGCGTAGTCGTCGCCTGGCGTGATGCCGGCGATGTTGAAGCGGCGGTAGTGCGACTTCTCCGGCCCCTCCGGCCCGAACACCACGCAGGAGGCCACCGTGAGCTCGCCGCGGGTGTGGCTGATGTCGAAACACTCGATGCGCCGCGGCGGCTCGGGCAACTGCAGCAGTTTCCGCAGGTCCTCGAAACGCGTGCCAAGGGTCTGCCGGCTGGCGAGGCGTTGGGTCAGCGAGGCTTGCGCGTTGCGCTCGGCCATCTGCAGGAAACGGGCGCGTTCGCCGCGCACGCTGCTCTTCAGTTCCACCGCATGCCCGCTCTGTTGCGCCAGCATCTCGGCCAGCATGGTCCGTTCGGGCAGTTCCTCGCCGAGGATCAGCTCGCGCGGCACCGGGCGATCCAGGTAGTACTGCGCCACGAACTGGGCCAGCACGTCGGCGGGCTCGGCATCCAGCGGCAGGCGCGGGAAGAAGTCGCGCGTGCCGAGGCTGATGCCGTCGCGGAAGAACAGCACGCTGACGCAGGCCAGGCCCGACTCGATGCGGCAGGCGATCACGTCCATGTCGGCGCTGGCGCCCTGCACGTGGTGCTGCGCCTGCAGCTGGCGCAGCGCCGCCACCTGATCGCGCAACCTGGCGGCGCGCTCGAAGTCCAGCTTCGCGCTGGCCTGTTCCATCGCCGCGGCCAGTTCGTCGATCACCGCACTGCTGCGCCCCTCCAGGAACATCTCGGCGTGGCGCACGTCGCGGGCATAGTCCTCCTTCGAGATCAGTCCCACGCACGGCGCGCTGCAACGGCCGATCTGGTACAGCAGGCAGGGCCGCGAGCGGTTGCGGAAATAGCTGTCCTCGCACTGGCGCACCTTGAACAGCTTCTGCATCAGGCCCAGGCTCTCGCGCACCGCGAAAGTGCTGGGATACGGCCCGAAGTAGCGTCCCGGCAGGTTCTTCGCGCCGCGATGGAAGGCCAGCCTCGGATAATCCTCGCCGCTCGACAGGTAGATGTACGGGTAGCTCTTGTCGTCGCGCAGCATGATGTTGTAGCGCGGCTTCAGCGACTTGATCAGCTGCGATTCCAGCAGCAATGCCTCGCCCTCGGTGCGCGTGACGGTGATCTCGCAGCGGGCGATCTGCGCGATCATCGCGGCGATGCGCGGCTCCAGGCGCGGCTTGAGGAAATAGCTGCCGACGCGCTTCCTGAGATTGCCGGCCTTGCCCACGTACAGAAGCTCGCCCTGCGCGTCGAAATAGCGGTAGACGCCGGGCGAGGTGGTCAGGGTGCGGACGAAGGCCTTGCCGTCGAAGGCCTGCGGCGAATCGGATGCCATGCGGACAATTCTAGCGGCTGGCGTGGCGCAACCGTTCGACCAGGGCGGCGACGCTGCGCTCGGCCAGCGCCACCGCCGCGGCGAAACCGGCCTCATCGCCATGCCAGGGATCGGGGAACTCGACCGGCGGCGCCGCGCCGCTCCATTCCAGAAACAGCGCCGCCTTCGCGGCCAGCTCCGGTGCCGGCGCGCGCTGCCGCAAGTCGCGCAGGTTCGCGCGGTCCATCGCCAGCAGCAGGTCGTGCTCGACGAAATCGCGCTCGCGCAGCTGGCGGGCACGATGCCGCGACAGGTCGTGGCCCGCCGCATGCGCCGCCGCGAGCATGCGCGGATCGGCACCCTCGCCCGCATGCCAGTCGCCGGTGCCGCAGGAAGCCACGGCCACGGCCAGCCCCGCTTCGGCCAGGCTCGCGCGGGCCACGGCCTCGACCAGCGGCGAACGGCAGATGTTGCCGAGGCAGACGAACAGGATGCGCCGCATGCTCACGCCTGCGCGCGCAGCCACTGCTCGGCGCGTGCGAGATCGGCCTCGGTGTCGATGCCGGGCGGGAACGGCTCGGGAGTCAGCCGCACCGCGATCGCGTGGCCGTGTTCCAGCACGCGCAGCTGCTCCAGCGACTCGGCCTGTTCCAGCGGCGTGCGCGCCAGCCGCGCGTACTGCGCGAGGAAACCCGCGCGATACGCGTAGATGCCAATGTGGCGCAGGAACGGTACATCCGGCGGCAGCGCATCACGGTTCGCGGCGAACGCATCGCGCGCCCACGGCAGCGGCGCGCGGCTGAAATACAGCGCGCGGCCGTTCGCGCCGCGCACCAGCTTCACCACGTTGGGGTCGAACAGCTCGTGCGCGTCGGAGATCGGGGTGGCCAGTGTCGCCATCGGCGCATCGTCCCCGCTCAGTGCGCGCGCCACCTCGCGGATGCCGGCAGCCGGCGCGAACGGCTCGTCGCCCTGCAGGTTCACCACGATGGCGTCGTCGTCCCAGCCGCACAGCGCGGCGCATTCGGCAAGGCGGTCGCTACCGGAGGCGTGGTCGGCGCGCGTCATGCAGACCTGCACGCCCTGCCCGGCCAGCGCCTCGGCAATGCGCGCATCGTCCGTCGCCACCACCACGTCCGTCGCACCCGCCTGCAAGGCGCGCTGCGCCACGCGCACCACCATCGGCACGCCGGCGATGGCGCGCAACGGTTTGGCCGGCAGGCGGGTGGAGGCGTAGCGGGCGGGAATGGCGACGATGAATGGCGGGACGGCGGACATGGCAACCTCGCGGCAAGGCCGCCAAGCCTAGCGCATCGCGCCTGCGCGGGCGCGATGCGCGGCACTCAGCCGACGACGTCCAGCGCGAAGCCGCAGCCGTTGGCCAGTGCCATGAAGCCGGGGAACGAGGTGGCCACGTGGCGGCAGTCGTTGATGCGCACCGGCGCCTGCGCCGCCAGCCCGGCCACCGCGAAGCTCATCGCAATGCGATGGTCGGTGAGGCTTTCCACCGTGCCGCCGGCGAGCGTGCCGCCGTGGATGGTCGCGCCGTCCGGTGTCTCGTCCACCGTGATGCCCAGCGTGCGCAGGCCCGTGGCCATGGTGGCGAGACGGTCGGATTCCTTGACGCGCAATTCGGCGGCGCCGCGAATGACGGTGCGGCCCTTGGCCGCGGCCGCGGCGACGAACAGCGCGGGGAACTCGTCGATCATGTCGGGCACCAGCGCCTCGGGCAGCTCGACGCCATGCAGCGGCGCGTGGCGCACCACCAGGTCGCCCACCGGCTCGCCGCCGCTGTTCTTCTCGTTCTCGATGCGGATGTCCGCGCCCATCAGGCGCAGCGCTTCGAGCAGGCCAGTGCGGCGCGGGTTGAGTCCCACCGCCGGCAGGCGCAGCTCGGAGCCGGGCACGATGCCCGCGGCGACCAGGAAGAACGCCGCGGAAGAAAAATCCGCCGGCACGTCCACGTCGGTGGCGCGCAGCGCGTGTCCGCCGGAAAGCTTCGCGCGGCCGGGCTCGAACGCGATCGGCCAGCCGAAGGCGGCCAGCATGCGCTCGGTGTAGTCGCGCGTGGGATGCGGCTCGATCACCTCGGTCTCGCCTTCCGCATACAGGCCCGCCAGCAGCAGCGCGGACTTCACCTGCGCGCTGGCCACCGGCAGTTCGTAGCGGATGCCGTGCAGGCGCTGGCCGCCGCGAACCACCAGCGGCGGCAGACCATCCTGCGTGTCGATGCGCGCGCCCATCGCGGCCAGCGGATCGGTGACGCGGCGCATCGGCCGCTTCGACAGCGAGGCGTCGCCGATCAGGGTGCTGTCGAACACCTGCCCCGCCAGCAGGCCAGCCAGCAGGCGCATGCCGGTGCCGGCATTGCCGCAGTCCAGCGGCTGCGCACTTGCGCGCAGGCCATGCAGGCCCACGCCGTGCACCACGCGCTCGCCGTCGGCAGGCGTCTCGATGCGCACGCCGAGCTGCTGCAGCACGACGGCGGTGGCGCGGGTGTCCTCGCCTTCGAGGAAACCGCGGATGCGCGACCTGCCGTCGGCCAGCGCGGCGAACATCAGCGCGCGGTGCGAGACGGATTTGTCGCCCGGCACGCCCACGCTGCCCCGCAGCGGGCCGGCCGGGCCGCTGCGCCAGTCCAGCCGCCCGCTCACGGCAGCGCCACCGGGTAGGAGCCGAGCACGCGCAGCTGCGCCACCGACTGTTCGATCTCCTTCACCGCCGCCTGCAGTGTCTCGTCCTGGATGTGGCCGGAGACGTCGATGAAGAACGCATACTGCCACTTGCCGCTGTGCGCGGGTCGCGACTCGATGCGGTTGAGGCTCACGCCGTGCGCCGCAAACGGGCTCAGTACGTGGTACAGCGCGCCCGGCTGGTCGTTCACCGTGATCAGCAGCGAGGTGCGGTCGTTGCCCGAGGGCGGGAACAGGCTGCGGCCGATCACCAGGAAGCGGGTGGTGTTGTCGGCGCGGTCCTCGATGCCGCTGGCCAGCGTCTTCAGGCCGTAGACCTTGCCGGCGGTCTCGCCGGCTATCGCGCCGACGTCGTCGGCATGGCGCGCCAGCCGCGCCGCCTCGGCATTGCTCCCCACCGCCTCACATTCCACGTTCGGCAGGTTCATGCGCAGCCAGGTCTTGCACTGCTGCAGCGACTGCGCGTGGGCATAGACGCGCTTGATGTCCTCCAGCCGCCCCGCCATCGAATGCAGGCACTGGTGTACGCGCAATTCGACTTCGCCGCAGATGCGCGCGTCGGAGGTGAGGAACATGTCCAGCGTCACCTGGATCATGCCCTGGCCGGAGTTCTCCACCGGCACCACGCCGAAGTCGGCGTGGCCGGCGGCGACTTCCTGGAATACTTCCTCGATGCTGCCCAGCGGCAAACCGTAGGCGGCATGGCCGAAGTGCTTGCGCACCGCCTGCTCGCTGAACGTGCCTTCGGGACCTAGGTAGCCGATCTTCAACGGGTCTTCCTGCGCCAGGCAGGAGGACATGATCTCGCGGAACAGCCGCACCATCTCGGCGTCGGACAGCGGCCCCTTGTTGCGGTCCACCACCATGCGCAGCACGTGCGCCTCGCGCTCGGGGCGGTAGTAGTCGATCGCGGACAGACCTTCGCCCTTCACCCGGGCCACCTCCTGCGCCCAGTTCGCACGCTCGGAGATCAGCTCCTGGATCTGCCGGTCGATGCTGTCGATGCGCTCGCGCACGTCGGCCAGCGAGATCTTGCTTTCAGTCATATCGGAGTTCTAGATGGATAGAAGGCCAAATGCCGCTCACCGATGATGCCCGAAACGTTCAGCCGTGTCGCGTCGCGAAATCGCGCATGAACGCGACCAGCGCATCCACCGCCTCCGGCGGCACCGCGTTGTAGAGCGAGGCACGCATGCCGCCCAACGCCTTGTGGCCCTTCAGCGCGACCAGGCCGGCCGCCTCGGACTCGGCGAGGAAGGCTGCGTCCAGCGCGCTGTCGTGCAGGGTGAACGGCACGTTCATGCGCGAGCGTGCGACCGGGTCCACCGCATTGCGGTAGTAGCCGCCGGAGCCGTCGATGGCGGCGTACAGCCGTTCGGCCTTGGCGCGGTTGCGCTCGGCCATCGCGGCGAGGCCACCCTGCGCCTTCAGCCACTGGAAGGTGAGTCCGGCGAGGTACCAGCCCCAGGTGTTCGGCGTGTTGAGCATGGAGTCGTTCGCCGCGTGCTCGGCGTAGCGGAAGATCCGCGCCATCGGCCGCCCGGCGCGCATCAGCAGGTCGCGGCGCACGATCATCAGCACCAGGCCGGAGGGACCGATGTTCTTCTGCGCGCCGGCGTAGATCAGGCCGTAGCGGCGCACGTCCAGCGGCGCCGAAAGGATGTCGGAGGACATGTCCGCCACCAGCGGCACCCCGCCCACGTCGGGGACGACATGGTGCTGCACGCCGTGGATGGTCTCGTTGGGCGTGTAGTGCACGTAGGCGGCGCGCGGGTCGAGCTTCCATGCCCCGCGCGGCGGCAGGCTGCGGTAATCGTCGGCCTTGCTGTCGGCGGCCACGTTGACCCTGACGTAGGGTGCGGCCTCGCTGGCCGCCTTGGCACCCCAGTGGCCGTTGACGATGTAGTCGGCGCTGTCGCCCTCGCCGGCCAGGTTCATCGGGATCTGCGCGAAGTGCTGGGTGGCGCCGCCCTGCAGGAACAGCACGGCGTAGTCGTCGGGGATCGCAGCCAGTTCGCGCAGATCGGCCTCGGCCCGGGCGGCCATGGCGATGAAGCGCTTGCCGCGATGCGACTGCTCCATCACCGACATGCCGCTGCCGTTCCAGTCCAGGAGCTCGCGCTGCGCGCGCTCGAGGACTTCGCGCGGCAGCGCCGCCGGACCCGCACTGAAATTCCACACCTGGCTCACCGAAGCTGTTCCCGTGGCTGCGTCCGCTGCATTATGCCGCGCCGCAGCATCGAGCCGTCAATGGGATCGCTCCTTATCGCGTCGTGCGGCCAGGGATGACCGCCCGTTTGACTCCTGCGATCATGGATGATCGCAAGGCTTCGGATAGTGCGACCAAGGATGGCCGCCGGACTCAGAAACGTATCCACAACACCAGCGCGATGCCCAGCGCCAGCAACGCGGCCGTGAGGATCAGCCACCACACTTCGCCGCGCGGGCCGGCGACATCCTCGGGCAGGACCGGGGTGGAGGGCTCGGGCGGCGCGATCGCAGGCTCCGCCTCCATCCCGGGCGCGTCGAGCACGAAGCGGTGCGGCCCCAGGCTGAGCTGGTCGCCAGGCCTCAGCGCCACGCGCTGCACCGGCGCGCCGTTCACCCGCAGCGGATAGGCCATCGACGCCTGCGCCGCCTCGAGCATCAGGCCGCCGTCCTCCCATGCCAGCTTCAGGCTCGCCGTCTCGCCCTGCGGCAGTTCCAGCGGGAAGCGGCCGTAGGGCCCCAGTTCCAGGCTGCTCCCGATCGGCAGGACCCGCCCGGACAGGGCACCGGACAGTGCGCGCAGGGCCGCGGTGCAACGCGCCTGCGCCGGTGCCGTCATGGCTTCGCGCTGTTCCGGCGACACGTCGTCGCGCAGCAGCATGCGGCAGTCGCCCACGCTCAGCATGTCGCCCGGTCGCAGCAGGGCACATTCGCGCACCGGCCGCGCGTTCACGTACACGCGCGTGGCCGTGGGCAGTACCTGCAGCACCCAGCCACGCCGGTCCTGCTCGATGCGAAGGTGCCGCGGCGCGGCCTGCTTCGCCGACAGCACCAGATCGTTGTCCGCCGCGCTGCCTATCCGCAGTTGCGGTTTTGCCCAAAGGAAATCTTCGCGGGCGGAATGGAGAAACTCGATGCGCATCGCCTTACCAGTCCATTGACCGCCGCACTCTAGCATGCGGCTCCCACGGACCCGTTCGCCTTTCGCGCGGCATCGAATCGCCGCGCGCAAAGACTTATCATGCCCACCCCCGACGGAGCCCCGCATGCCCAGCATCGACATCCACCGCCCGCATCGCCTGCCGCTGCCGGAAGCCCGCGCCGTGGTCGAAAAGGTGGCCGCACGCATGCACGAGAAGTTCGACCTCGAGGGGCGCTGGCAGGGCGACACGCTGTACTTCTCCCGCCCCGGCGTGAACGGCCAGATCGCCGTGGGCGCCGACGCGATCCGCGTGCGCGCCGATCTGGGCCTGCTGCTGTCGCCGCTCAAAGGCATGATCGAACAGGAGATCCGCCGCAAGCTGGACGAGCATTTCGCCTGAGCGGTTTTCGGCGATTCTTTGCCCGGACGCCCGGCCGTGGCATAATCGCCGGCTTGTGCGGCCACCACGGCCGCTCTCCGACCCGGAACACATGGCCAAAGACGACGTCATCGAAATGGAAGGCACGGTGCTGGAAACCCTGCCCAACACCATGTTCCGCGTGCAGCTGGAGAACGGGCACGTAGTCATCGCCCACATCTCCGGGCGCATGCGCAAGCACTACATCCGCATCCTCACGGGCGACAAGGTCAAGATCGAGATGACCCCGTACGACCTGAGCAAGGGGCGGATCACCTACCGCATGAAATAAGGCGGACGCCGCACCGGCACGAAAAGGCCGCGCATCGCGCGGCCTTTTGTGTTGTCTGCGGCCGGCACGCCGCCGTGGTCATTCCACCACGGCGGGGAGCTTCTCGGCGGCGTCGCAGTTCACCGACAGCTCGCCGTCCTTGACGCCCAGCATCACCTTGCCGCCTTCCGCCAGCTTGCCGAACAGGAGCTCGTCGGCCAGCGCGCGCTTCACCTTCTCCTGGATCACCCGCGCCATCGGGCGGGCGCCCATCTGCGCGTCGAAGCCGTGCTCGGCCAGCCAGCGGCGCGCCTCGGCGTCCACGTCCAGGCTCACGTGCTTCTCGGCGAGCTGCGCTTCCAGTTCGATCAGGAACTTGTCCACCACGCGCAGGATATGCTCGAAGTCCAGCGCGTTGAACTGGATGATGGCGTCCAGCCGGTTGCGGAACTCCGGCGTGAAGCTGCGACGGATCACCTCCATCGCGTCGGTGCGGTGGTTCTGCGCCACGAAGCCGATGCTGCGCCGCGAAGCCTGCGCCGCGCCGGCGTTGGTGGTCATCACCAGGATCACGTTCTTGAAGTTCGCCTCGCGCCCGTTGGTGTCGGTGAGCACGCCGCGGTCCATCACCTGCAGCAGGATGTTGTAGACGTCCGGGTGGGCCTTCTCGATCTCGTCGAGCAGCAGCACGGCGTGCGGGTGCTTGGTCACCGCCTCCGTGAGCAGGCCGCCCTGGTCGAAGCCCACGTAGCCCGGGGGCGCGCCGACCAGGCGCGACACCGAGTGCGCCTCCATGTACTCGGACATGTCGAAGCGGATCATCTCGATGCCGAGTTGCAGCGCGAGCTGGCGCGTGACCTCGGTCTTGCCCACGCCGGTGGGGCCGGCGAGCAGGAAGCAGCCGATCGGCTTGGCGGGGTCGGCCAGGCCCGAACGCGCCATCTTGATCGACGCGGCCAGCGCCTCGATCGCGGCGTCCTGGCCGAACACCACCATCTTCAGGTTGCGCTCCAGGTTCCTCAGCACGTCGCGGTCGGAGGCGGAGACCTGCTTGGCGGGGATGCGCGCCATCTTGGCCACGATGTACTCCACCTCGGCCACGTCCACCTTGCCGCTGCGCTGGTCTTCGGGCAGCAGCCGTTGACGGGCACCCGCCTCGTCGATCACGTCGATCGCCTTGTCCGGCAGCAGGCGGTCGGGAATGTGCTTCACCGCCAGGTCCACCGCCGCCTTCAGCGATTCGTTGGTGTAGATGACGTTGTGGTGCTCCTCGAAGCGCGAGCGCAGGCCCTTGAGGATCTCGATGCTGTCGGCCACGGAAGGCTCGACCACGTCGATCTTCTGGAAGCGCCGCGCCAGCGCGCGGTCCTTCTCGAACACGCCGCGGTATTCCTGGAACGTGGTCGAGCCGATGCAGCGCAGCTCGCCCGAGGCCAGCAGCGGCTTGATCAGGTTGCTGGCGTCCATGGTGCCGCCCGAGGCGGAGCCGGCGCCGATGATGGTGTGGATCTCGTCGATGAACAGGATCGCACCCGGCTGCTTCTTCAGCTGGGCGATCACGCCCTTGAGGCGCTTCTCGAAGTCGCCGCGGTACTTGGTGCCGGCCACCAGCGCACCGAGGTCCAGCGACCAGATGGTGGCGTTCTCCAGCACCTCGGGCACTTCGCCGTCCACGATGCGCTTGGCCAGGCCCTCGGCCAGCGCGGTCTTGCCCACGCCGGCGTCGCCGACGTAGAGCGGGTTGTTCTTGCGCCGGCGGCACAGCACCTGGATGGTGCGCTCGATCTCGTCGGCGCGGCCGATCAGCGGGTCGATCCTGCCTTCCAGCGCCAGTTCGTTGAGGTTGCTGGCGTACTCGGAGAGCGGGTTGCCCTTCGCCTCGCCACCCTCCTCGCCCTCGCGCTCGCCGCCGCCGGGCGTGCCGGTGGAGGCTTCGTCGCCCACCTTGGCGATGCCGTGCGAGATGTAGTTGACCACGTCCAGCCGGGTGATCTCCTGCTGGTGCAGGAAGTACACGGCATGGGAATCCTTCTCGCCGAAGATCGCCACCAGCACGTTGGCGCCGGTGACCTCCTTCCGCCCCGAGGACTGCACGTGGTAGACCGCGCGCTGCAACACGCGCTGGAAGCCCAGCGTGGGCTGGGTATCGCGCTCGTCGCCGTGCGGCAGTACCGGCACGGTCTCGGCGATGACCTTTTCCAGCTCATGGGTGAGCCGCGGCAGATCCACGCCACAGGCGCGCAGCGCGCCCAACGCGGACTGGTTGCCGGTGAGCGCAAGCAGCAGGTGCTCCACGGTCATGAACTCGTGGCGCTGCTCGCGGGCCTGCTTGTAGCACTGGCCGATGGTGACTTCGAGATCCTTGCTGAACATCCGGACCGTCTCCGTTGCAATGGCGTGGGCGGCTGTGCCGCGATGGCTACATAGTGGGGGCGCTCAGAGCTTTTCCATAGTGCACAACAACGGGTGCTGGTGGGAGCGTGAATACTCGTTCACCTGGGTGACCTTGGTCTCGGCCACCTCGCGGGTGAACACCCCGCACACGCCCTTCCCGCGGGTATGCACATGCAGCATCACCTGCACCGCGCGCTCCTGGTCCAGACCGAAGAAGCCGCGCAGCACCTCCACCACGAAATCCATCGGCGTGAAGTCGTCGTTGAGCAGCACCACCTGGAACAAGGGCGGCCGCGCCACCTCCGGCTTCGCGGTCTGCAGCGCCAGGCCGTGGCCGCTGTCCTGCTCGTTTTCGGGTTCGTGGGCCATGGATGACGGGTGTTCCTTCGACGGTTGCGATTATACGCCGTGCCGGCTGCGCGCCCCACGGCGATCGGATGCTCAGGTAATGGCACAATGACCGCTTTTCCAGTCCGCCGTTCCCGATGCCGTCTGCCGTTGCCACCACCGATGCAATCTGGCGCCCCCACGTCACCGTGGCCTGCGTGGTGAGCGACGGCGCGCGCTACCTCATGGTGGAGGAGGAAGTGCGCGGCCGGCTCGCGTACAACCAGCCCGCCGGCCACCTGGAGGATCGCGAGCGCCTCGTCGATGCGGCCGTGCGCGAGACGCTGGAGGAGACCGGCTGGACGGTGCAGCCCACCCACCTGATCGGCGTGCACCAGTGGCGCAGCACCGAGCACGGCGAAGGCGTGATCCGCTTCAGTTTCGCGGCACGTCCCCTCAGCCACGATCCGGCGCGGCCGCTGGATGCCGGCATCCGCCGCGCCCTGTGGCTGGATCGCGCCGAAATCGCCGCGCTGGGCGGACGCCTGCGCAGCCCGCTGGTGCTGGCGAGCATCGATGCATGGCTGGCTGGCGCCAGGCTGCCGCTGGACACGCTGCACGGCTGGCCGGACGGCACGACGCCATGAAGGTGATGCTGGGCGTTTCCGGCGGCGTCGACTCCTCGGTCGCGGCGCTGCTGCTGCAGCGGGCCGGCTACGAGGTCGAGGGCCTGTTCATGCAGAACTGGGAAGAGGACGAGCGCAGCGGCCCCTGCACCGCCGATGCCGACCGCAAGGATGCTGTGGCCGTGTGCGGCCGCCTGGGCATTCCGTTCCACGCGCGCAACTTCGCCGCCGCGTACTGGGACGGCGTGTTCGCGCACTTCCTCGCCGAATACCGCGCCGGCCGCACGCCGAACCCCGACGTGCTGTGCAACCGCGAGATCAAGTTCAAGACCTTCCTCGACGAAGCGCGCGCGCTGGGCGCGGAAAAGATCGCCACCGGCCACTACGCCCGCATCGACTGCCGCGACGGCGAATACCGCCTGCTGCGCGCAGTGGATGCGGCCAAGGACCAGACCTACTTCCTGCATGCGCTGGGCCAGGCCCAGCTCGCCGCCACGCTGTTCCCGATCGGCGAGATCGAGAAATCGCGGGTGCGCGAACTGGCGCGGGAAGCGCGACTGCCCACGCATGCGAAGAAGGATTCCACCGGCATCTGCTTCATCGGCGAACGCGATTTCCGCAGTTTCCTGGCGCAGTACATCCCGGCCCGGCCCGGCGAGATGCGCACGCCCGAGGGCAGGCTCGTGGGCGAACACCAGGGCGCGATGTATTACACGCTGGGCCAGCGCAGTGGCCTCGGGATAGGCGGGCGCCAGGACGCCAGCGGCGAGCCGTGGTACGTAGTGGGCAAGGACGTGGCGGCCAACCTGCTTTACGTGGCCCAGGGCAACGCCAACCGCTGGCTGGATTCGCGCTTGCTGCACAGCGAGACGCCGCAGTGGGTCGCCGGCCGCGCTCCCGCCGACCGGTTCCGCTGCACCGCCAGGACCCGCTACCGCCAGGCCGACCAGGCCTGCGAGGTGCGCTTGCTGGACGCCGGCCTGGAAGTACGCTTCGACACCCCGCAACGGGCCGTGACCCCCGGCCAGTCGGTGGTCTTGTACGACGGCGAAACCTGCCTCGGCGGCGCCGTGATCGCCGCCACCGACGCCCCCTTCGGCGGCCTTGCCCCTGCCCGGCCTTCCCCCATCCGGAGCGAGAGTTGACTGTGCTTGATACCTTTTCGGTGAACGAGGAACGCGTGCTGGCCCTGGCCGGCCTCTACCAGGCCTGCGCACTGGTGCAGCAGCTGGCCAACCAGGGCCGCTGCGACGAGAGCGCGATGGACGCCGGCATCGCCAGCGTGTTCCGCATCGACGCTCCGTCGGTGGTGGCCGTGTACGGCAACATCGCCGGCGTGCGGCTGGGCCTGCGCAGCCTGGTGTCGCAGCTCGACGAACAGAGCGAGGACATGGCGGTGACCCGCATGGCGATGACCGTGATGCGGCTGGAACGCAGCCTGTCCGGCCGCCCGGAACTGCTCGACCGGCTGCGACAGGGCATCCGCGCCGCGCAGCGCCAGGCGGAGCATTTCGGCCAAGGTTCCAGTCAGGTCACCGCACGACTGGCCGAGCTCTACGCCTCCACGCTCTCCATCCTGCGGCCGCGCGTGATGGTCAACGGCAACCCGCAGTACCTGCAGCAGCCGGCCATCGTCGAGAAGGTGCGCAGCAACCTGCTCGCGGCGGTGCGCTCGGCGGTGCTGTGGCGCCAGCTTGGCGGCCGCCAGTGGCAGCTGCTGCTGTTCCGTCGCCAGTGCAGCATGCTGGCGCGCGGCCTGCTCACCGGGGCCACGCTCGACGGCCGCTAGCTAGCCGATCAGCTTCAGCCCGGGCAACTGCCGCGCCAGCGTGCGCAGCAGGGCGCCGAAGGCCGCAAGGTCGGCGCCCCAGGGCGTGGCCTCGCGCCAGTACAGCGCGATCTCGCGGCCCGGCGCCTGGCCCCTGATCTTCGCCAGCACGATGTCGGGTTTCGAGGCCAGCCGCGCGTGCGCCAGCGCAGGCACCAGGGCATGGCCGCCGCGCAGGCTGACCAGGGCGGCGAGGCTCTCCAGGCTCACGTCCTGCACGTGGCCGTCACCGTCGGCGTGGCTCTCGGCCATCAGGATCGCATCGACCTTTTCCAGCTGGTTCAGCGCTACGCTGCGCCGGCCAGCCAACGGGTGATCGGCGCGCAGCATCGCCTCCCACGGCTCGAAGAAGAGCGGCCGCATCGCGATGCCGCTGGCCACCGGCGCGAGCGGCGCCAGCACCGCATCGAGTTCGGCCTCGTGCAGGCGTCGCAACAGGCCGCGCGGCTTGCCTTCGGAAATGCCCAGCCGCACGCCCGGAAAATGCTGCGGGAACGGCGCGATCAGGTGCGGCAGCAGGTACGGTCCGAGCGACGCCGGCACGCCGAGGCGCAATTCGCCGCCGAACGCCACCGCGCCCGCGCGGGCGGCCTGCTGCAGCAGCCCGGCCGCGGCGAGCACGGCGTCGATGCGCTCCAGCAGGCGACAGCCGCCGGCAGTGGGCACCACCTTGCGGCCGCCGCGCTCGAACAGCGGCGCGCCCAGCGCCTGTTCCACCTTCTGCACCTGGTGCGACAGCCCGGACGGGCTGATGTGCATGGCCCGCGCCGCGCTGTTGAAGCTGCCGTGGCGATGCACCGCCTGCACCAGCGCGAGGTCGCGCAGCGAGACCGCCGCCAGCGCCGTCGAAATCATCGAATGCTGCATGTCATCAAATGCGTTTGTGCCGGACCGTTCCGGCGCCCATGCTATCCGGCATCCGGACAAGCCGCCTCCCCCCGGCGTGCGATGTCATGGCCCGCCCCGCAGCGATCACACGGCGTTTGCGCGATAATTGCGATCTTTGCCTGTCCGGTGCGTCACGGCGTGCCCGTAGCCCCTCCCACCCATCCCAGCAGGATTTCGCCAGGAGCCTTCCCATGAAAGATTCATTCCAGGTACGCGACACCTTCGAGGCCAACGGCAAGCGGTACAGCTTCGCCAGCCTCGCCAGGCTGGGCCAGCGCTTCGACATCAAGCGCCTGCCCTACTCGCTGAAGATCCTCCTGGAGAACCTGCTGCGCCACGAGGACGGCGTGGACGTCACCGCGAAGGAGATCGAGGCGATCGCCAGGTGGGACGCCAAGGCCGAACCCTCCACCGAGATCGCCTTCATGCCGGCACGCGTGATCCTGCAGGACTTCACCGGCGTGCCCTGCGTGGTCGACCTCGCCGCGATGCGCGACGCGGTGGTGAAGCTGGGCGGCGACGCCACCCAGATCAACCCGCTGAACCCGGTGGAGCTTGTGATCGACCACTCGGTGCAGGTGGACGTGTTCGGCTCCGAGGATGCGCTGGAGCAGAACGTGGCGATCGAATTCCAGCGCAACCAGGAGCGCTACAGCTTCCTGCGCTGGGGCCAGAAGGCCTTCCACAACTTCAAGGTGGTGCCGCCGCGCACCGGCATCGTGCACCAGGTGAACCTGGAGCACCTGGCCCGCGTGGTGTTCACCAAGGAAGCGGGCGGCGAGACCTGGGCCTACCCGGACACGCTGTTCGGCACCGACTCGCACACCACCATGGTCAACGGCCTGGGCGTGCTGGGCTGGGGCGTGGGCGGCATCGAGGCCGAGGCCGCGATGCTGGGCCAGCCCTCCTCCATGCTGATTCCGCAGGTGGTGGGCGTGAAGCTCTCGGGCCGGCTCGGCGAAGGCGTCACCGCCACCGACCTCGTGCTCACCGTCACCCAGATGCTGCGCAAGCTGGGCGTGGTGGGCAAGTTCGTGGAGTTCTTCGGCCCGGGCCTGAAGCACCTGGCGCTGGCCGACCGCGCCACCATCGGCAACATGGCGCCCGAGTACGGCGCCACCTGCGGCATCTTCCCGGTCGACCAGGAGGCACTGAACTACCTGCGCCTGTCCGGCCGCAGCGAGGAGCACATCGCGCTGGTTGAGGCCTACGCCAAGGCTCAGGGCATGTGGCACGACGAGCACACCCAGGATGCCGAATACTCCGCCGTGCTGGAGCTCGACCTGGCCGACGTCAAGCCTTCGATGGCCGGTCCCAAGCGTCCGCAGGACCGCGTGCTGCTCACCGACGTGCAGAAGAACTTCCACGAGATCGTGGGCCCGCTCACCGCCAGCCGCAGCAAGCCGCACGATGCCGCCGGCGTGGCGGTGACCCGCCACGGCGAGAGCTTCCGCGTCAACGACGGCTCGGTGGTGATTGCCGCGATCACCTCCTGCACCAACACCTCCAACCCGGCGGTGATGCTGGGCGCGGGCATCGTGGCCAAGAAGGCCGCCGCACGCGGCCTGAAGGCGAAGCCCTGGGTGAAGACCTCGCTGGCGCCCGGCTCCAAGGTGGTCACCGACTACCTCGAGCAGACCGGCCTGCTGAAGGAACTGGAGAAGATCAACTTCTACGTGGTCGGCTACGGCTGCACCACCTGCATCGGCAACTCCGGCCCGCTGCCCGAGGAAGTGAGCAAGGGCATCGCCGAAGGCGACCTCGCGGTGGGCGCGGTGCTCTCGGGCAACCGCAACTTCGAGGGCCGCGTGCACGCCGAGGTGAAGATGAACTACCTCGCCTCGCCGCCGCTGGTGGTGGCCTACGCCCTGGCCGGCACGCTGGACATCAACCTCGCCACCGACGCCATCGGCACCGGCAGCGACGGCAAGCCGGTCTACCTGAAGGACATCTGGCCGACCAACCAGGAGATTTCCGACGCCATCGCCGGCGCGATCAACCCGGCCATGTTCGCCAAGAACTATGCCGACGTGTTCAAGGGCGACGAGCGCTGGAACGGCATCGCCTTCCCCGGCGGCGACGTGTACCGCTGGGACGACTCCACCTACATCAAGAACCCGCCCTACTTCGACGGCATGACGATGGCGCCGGGCAAGGTGGAGGACATCCGCGGCGCCCGCGTGCTCGGCCTGTTCGGCGATTCGATCACCACCGACCACATCTCGCCGGCCGGCTCGATCAAGAAGGACAGCCCGGCGGGCCGCTTCCTGATCGAGAAGGGCGTGGCGCCGAAGGATTTCAACTCCTACGGCTCACGTCGCGGCAACGACGACGTGATGGTGCGCGGCACCTTCGCCAACATCCGCATCAAGAACCAGATGCTGGACGGCGTCGAGGGCGGCTACACGAAGCACGTGCCCTCGGGCGAGCAGATGGCGATCTACGACGCGGCGATGAAGTACAAGGCCGAGAAGACCCCGCTGATCGTGCTGGCCGGCAAGGAATACGGCACCGGCTCCAGCCGTGACTGGGCCGCCAAGGGCACCCTGCTGCTGGGCGTGAAGGCGGTGATCGCCGAGAGCTTCGAGCGCATCCATCGCTCCAATCTGGTCGGCATGGGCGTGCTGCCGCTGCAGTTCAAGGACGGCGAAAGCGCCAAGTCGCTGGGCCTGACGGGCTACGAGAGCTTCGAGATCACCGGCCTGGAAGGCGGCGAGTCGAAGGAAGCCAAGGTGGTCGCCACCGGTGCCGACGGCCAGAAGAAGGAGTTCACCGTGAAGGTGCTGCTGCTCACCCCGAAGGAGCGCGACTTCTTCCGCCACGGCGGCATCCTGCAGTACGTGCTGCGCCAGCTGGCCGGCAGGAAGGCCGCCTGACGCAGGCGCGCGCCGCACGCCGGAAACCCGAGCCGCCCCGACCAGTCGGGGCGGCTTTTTTCTGCCACGTCGCCTTGCCGCATACGCGCGCGCATGCTCCAATGCCTGCAGGGGGTGCCGCCATCTCCACACTGCCTTGGCGGCCATGATTCAGGAGTCGAACAAGCACATGAGCAACGAGCGTCCGTGGCTGGACCATTACCCGGAAGGCGTGCCCGCCGAGGTCGACCTCGATGCCTACGCCTCGGTGGCCGCCGTGCTGGAAGAAGCCTTCCAGCGCTTCCGCGACCGTCCCGCGTTCGCCAATTTCGGCAAGCGGCTCAGCTACCACCAGATCGACGAACTGAGCCGCCATTTCGCCGGTTACCTCACCGGCGTGCTCAAGCTCGGCAAGGGCGATCGCATCGCGATCATGATGCCGAACGTGCTGCAGTACCCGATCGCCCTGTTCGGTGCGCTGCGCGCCGGCCTGGTGGTGGTCAACACCAACCCCATGTACACCGCGCGCGAGCTGAAGCACCAGTTGGCGGACTCCGGCGCCAGGGCGATCGTGGTGCTGGACAACTTCGCCGCCACGCTGCAGCAGGTGCTGGCGGACACTCCGGTGCAGCACATCATCACCACCGGCATCGGCGACCTGCTCGGCTTCCCCAAGGGCACGCTGGTCAACTTCGTCATCAAGCACGTCAAGAAGATGGTGCCGGCCTACCGGCTGCCGCACGCCGTGCGCTTCCGCGACGCGCTGGCCCAAGGTGCCGCGCACCCGCTGCTGCCGGTGGAACTGGGCCATGGCGACATCGCCTTCCTGCAATACACCGGCGGCACCACCGGCGTGGCCAAGGGCGCCATGCTCAGTCACGGCAACATGGTGGCCAACATGCTCCAGGCGGGCGCCTGGATCGCCCGGAACGCGAAGCCGGGCGAGGAAGTCATCATCACCGCCCTGCCGCTGTATCACATCTTCTCGCTGTGCGCGAACGGGCTGGTGTTCATGCGCCTGGGCGGGCTCAACTGGCTGGTCACCAACCCGCGCGACATGCCGGGCTTCGTCAAGGAACTGCGGGCCTCGCGCTTCACCGCGATCACCGGCGTCAACACCCTGTTCAACGGCCTGCTCAACACGCCCGGTTTCGCCGAGGTGGACTTTTCGCGTCTGCATCTGACGCTGGGTGGCGGCATGGCCGTGCAACGCGCGGTGGCCGAGCGCTGGAAGAAGATCACCGGCTGCACCTTGGCCGAGGCCTACGGCCTCACCGAAACCTCGCCAGCCGCCTGCATCAACCCGCTCGACCTCAAGGACTACAACGGCTCGATCGGCCTGCCGATTCCGTCCACCGACGTCGCGATCTGGTCGGAAGACAACCGCCCGCTGCCGGTTGGCGAGGTGGGCGAGCTGATGGTGAAAGGCCCCCAGGTGATGCTGGGCTACTGGAACCGCCCCGACGAGACCGCGAAGGTGCTCGGCCCCGACGGCTGGCTGCACACCGGCGACATCGCGAAGATGGACGAGAACGGCTACTTCTACATCGTCGACCGCAAGAAGGACATGATCCTGGTGTCCGGCTTCAACGTGTACCCGAACGAGGTGGAGGATGCGGTGATGCAGCACCCGGGCGTGGCCGAGGTGGCCGCGGTGGGTGTGGCCGACGAGCATTCCGGCGAGGTGGTGAAGCTGTTCGTGGTACGCAAGGACCCGGGCCTCACCGAGGACGCGCTCAAGCAGTTCTGCCGCGAACGACTCACCGGCTATAAGCGGCCCAAGTTCATCGAGTTCCGCGACACCTTGCCGAAGAGCAACGTGGGCAAGATCCTGCGTCGCGAGCTGCGCGACGAGAAGAAAAGCGCGGCCGTGGCCGGCTGATCCCGCTCCGGCCGCCGCGCCGTCGCGCACGGCGACCCGCCGGCGGCATCGGGCTCATGGTTCGCGAAAGAACCCGCATCCCGCGGAATTTCCCGCTGGCACGTCCGGCAGCTGCAAGCACGCCCCGCGAGCCAGCCGCCTGTGCGACCGGCCACCCGCAGCCGGGTCGGGAGGCGGGCAATTCACCGCCTCTCAGTTCTTCCATGCCTCCAGGATGTCGGCGTAGCCACCCAGCAGGTTCCACAGCGGCACCTGCTTGTCCTCCGGGATGCACACGTAGGAAAAGCCGATGTTGTGGTCGGCGACGCGCGCCACCTGCGCCTCCAGATGGATGTGCAGGTCGTTGCCGAAGATCATGTCCAGCAGCCAGGTCTGTCCCACCTCGCCGCTCCAGCCCAGCGGCCGGCGCAGCAGCGCACCGGTAGCGGAAATGTCCACCAGCTCGGTGGGATGCGATTCGACGCCGCGGCTCATCAGCACGGTTGTTTCGATCTGCATGCGCGCCGGACGCAAGCGCTCGGATTCGTCGCTGAACTTGTTGTCGTCCTTCGCCATGCCGGGCTCCTTTTCTGTTGCATTCCGCCACTGTGGCGGCCCTGCGGAACGGCTTGCCTGCTGTGTCCGCCATCACGTTCAAGCAAGCCGTGTGCCACACCCTTGAAACGGTGGTGTGGCACGCCTTCTGCCCGCATTTTTCGCCACGGTGACTGACGCGTGCTCGCCGAGTCGGACACTCATGGTCACCTGTGCGGCCCGCCGCCCGGTTCGCACCGTCGTGAGCGGAACGGGTCGCTGCCGTCCATGCGAGAAGGGCATTGTACCCACGTGCACGCGCGTACCGCGCATCAACCATGGTCCCGTGCGCTGGACTTGTCGCCGGGCAGTCGCTACTCTGTGCGACACGCGTGGCGCCACGGTCAGACGCCGGCCGTTCGTTCCGGCGGCGATGGCGCCCACCCGATGCCCCAGGCAGATCGTCCGACTTGTCGGTGACGTCCCGTTCGCCACCGCATCGCCTTGTTCCCGCCAGACGCGACCAGCATCCCGCGGCGGCACTTGGCTGCAACGCCCGCACGCCTGATCGAACCGCGACGCGCGGCTTCGTCACGCCGGCGGCGGCAAGGGGGAGCCGGACGCTGTCCGCACGGCATCGTGCGAAACCGCTTTACCGAAGTGCCGCCTCGGCGCCACGATCCGTGCACAGGCCCAGCCAGGATCGCGCGGCGAGGCAACCGTTTCGCCCCATGGACCAAGACGCATTGCCGGCCGCCGGGCGGCCCAACGACACGTATCGATGAGCACCGAGCCAGTCGGGCCGCAGGGCCCGGTCGTATCGCAGGACAATCACGCAGCGCCTCCCCAGCAGCAGGAGATGCCGCTGGCGATCGTGCGCGGCGAACCGGTGCTGCAGATGCCGCAGGACCTGTACATCCCGCCGGATGCACTGGAAGTGTTCCTGGAGGCGTTCGAGGGGCCGCTGGACCTGCTGCTGTACCTGATCCGCCGGCAGAACCTGGACATCCTGGACATTCCGATTGCCGAGATCACCCGGCAGTACATGGAATACATCGACATGATGCGGGAGACGATGCGGCTGGAACTGGCCGCGGAGTACCTGCTCATGGCCGCGATACTGGGCGAGATCAAGTCGCGGCTGCTGCTGCCACGGCCGCCAGCCGAGGAAGGCGTCGAGGAAGATCCGCGTGCCGAGCTGGTGCGCCGCCTGCAGGAGTACGAGCGCTTCAAGAAGGCCGCGGAGGACATCGACACCCTGCCCCGCATGGAGCGCGACACCGCGCCGGCGCAGGCCGACACCGGCGAACGCAACGTGATCAAGCTGCCCCCGCCGCTCGACCTCAAGGAAATGCTGCTGGCGCTGAAGGACGTGCTGCACCGCGCCGAGCTGTTCGGCCACCACGCCATCAAGCGCGAGGCGCTCAGCGTGCGCCAGCGCATGGGCGAGCTGCTGGGCAAGCTGGAAGGTCACGCCTTCCACCGTTTCGAGACGCTGTTCGACGTCAGCGAAGGCCGCCTCGGCGTGGTGGTCACCTTCCTCGCCATGCTGGAGCTGGCCAAGGAAATGCTGATCGAGATCGTGCAGGAAGCCCCACTGGCGCCGATCTACCTGAAGGCGCGGGTGGAACACGGCGAGGAGCCCCTCCCCGACCGCATGGAAACCGACGGGGCGAACGACCCCGTCGCAGAGGAATCGGCGTTCGAGACCCCGGACACCGCCGGCAACGGCACTCACTGAATCGGCACCGCAGGCCCATGCAGATCGAGCAACTCAAACCCATCGTCGAGGCGGCCCTGCTCGCCGCCAGCCAGCCGATGACGGTCGCCCAGCTTGGCGACCTGTTCGCCGAAGCCGACGAGGTCGGCCACGAGCAGATCGCCCGCGCGCTGGAAGCCCTCGCCGCCGACTGCGACGGCCGCGGCGTCGAACTCAAGGAGGTCGCCTCCGGTTTCCGCTACCAGGTACGCCAGGATGTGCACCCCTGGATCTCGCGGATGTGGACCGAGAAGCCCAGCCGCTACTCGCGCGCGCTGCTGGAAACGCTGGCGCTGATCGCCTATCGCCAGCCGATCACCCGCCCCGAGATCGAACAGATCCGCGGCGTGGTGGTCTCCAGCAACATCATCAAGACGCTGGAGGAGCGCGAGTGGATCCGCGTGGTCGGCTACCGCGACGTGCCCGGCAAGCCGGCGCTGTTCGGCACCACCCGCGCGTTCCTCGACTACTTCAACCTGAAATCGCTGGACCAGCTGCCGCCGCTTTCCGAAATCCGCGACATGGAAGATCCGCAGATGGGCTTCGAGCAGACCCCGTTGCCGGCCCGCGTGATCAAGGACCTGCCGATCGATCCGGACGAAGAGGCGCCGGCCGGGGAAGCAACCGCCGAAACCGATGAGGAGATCGGCGAACCGCTGCTCGACGACAACACGGCGGACCACGAGGCTGCGCCTTCGGCCGAAACCGCCGGGGACGTGGCAATCGCGTCCGATGCATCCGAACCCACCACCACTGCCGACGAGGCAGCGGCCCCCGCGGACGTCGACCACGACACCGCCACACAGCATTCCTGAGGAGTATCGCGCATGACTGCGCAGCAGAAATCCATCCTTTCCCTCAAGCGCGCGCCGCTCAGCGACGCGGCGCCGCTCGAAGAGCGCTTGCACAAGGTGCTTGCCAATGCAGGCCTCGGCTCGCGCCGCATGCTCGAACAGCGCATCCAGGCCGGCGAGATCGAACTCAACGGCAGCCCCGCCACCATCGGCACCAGCGTGCACGCGGGCGACCGCGTGGTGGTCGACGGCAAGCAGTTCGTGGTCGCCACCGACAACCGCGGCGACGCCGAGGTCCTGATCTACCACAAGCCCGAGGGCGTGCTGACCACCCGCGACGATCCCGAGGGCCGCCCCACCGTGTTCGAGCAGTTGCCGCGCCTGAAGGGCGCGCGCTGGGTCGCCGTGGGCCGCCTCGACATCAACACCACCGGCCTGCTGCTGCTCACCACCGACGGCGAACTGGCCAACGCGCTGATGCACCCGAAGAGCGGCATCGAGCGCGAGTACCTCTGCCGCGTGCATGGCGAGGTGCCCGACGAGGTGATCGAGAAGCTCAAGGCCGGCGTGGAGCTGGAGGACGGCCCCGCCCGTTTCGACGAGATCGCGGTGATCAGCCGCGGCGGCAGCCACAGCTGGTTCCGCGTGGTGATCCGCGAGGGGCGCAACCGCGAAGTGCGCCGACTGTGGGATTCGCAGGGCTTCCTGGTCAGCCGCCTGAAGCGCATCCGCTACGGCGGCATCGAGCTGCCGCGCACCCTGCGCCGCGGCGACTGCGAGGCGCTGGACGAGGAGGCGGTGAAGCAGTTGCGCCAGACCAGCGGCCTCGGCGCACCGCAGCCCGTGCTGACCCTGAGCCCGGTGTTGCACCAGCGCCGTGCCCCGCGCAACGTCACCGAATACCGCCCCGAGCGCGGTTCGACCGGCGCCTGGAGCGGCGGCTACCACGACGAGGCGCGCGAGCTGCGCGCCTTCGACCGTATCCGCGAGGAACCGCCGCGCGGTCGCCAGAAGCAGCGCCGTCCCGGCCAGGAAGTGAACGGCAACGTGGCGCTGCCCGAGCGCGGCCCCGGCGCCGCGAGGCGCAAGAAGAACAAGCGCGGCGTCGCGCCCGGCCAGGAGCTGCCCTCGGTGCGCACCTGGTTCGCCGGCGACAGCCGCGACGGCGCCGCCCGCCCGGCCGGCGTCCCCGGCAAGCGCCGCAGCGGCAAGCCAGCCGGTGCCCGCGGCGGCGCAAGCCAGGGCGGCTTCGCGCCGGCCAATCCTCACGGCGGCTTCGGCGGCAGCCACGGCAACGAGGCTCGCCCCGGCGGCAACCGTCCCGGCCGCGGCCGGCCGCAAGGCCAGGGCGGCAATCGCCCGCCGCACGGCGCCAGCCGCCCCGGCGGCAACCGCCCGCACGGCCGCGGCGGCAGCCGCTCGGGCAACCGCTGAGCACCGCGGCTGCGACGCCCGTGATCCGCATCTATCACAACAACCGCTGCAGCAAGTCGCGCGCCACGCTGGCGCTGCTCGAAGACCGCAAGGTCGAGGTGGTGAACTACCTCGAGAACCCGCCTGACGCGGTCGATCTGCAGCGGCTGCTCAAGCTGCTGGGCATCCCCGCGCGGCAGCTGCTGCGCAGCGGCGAGGCCGTTTACCGGGAGCTCGGCCTTGCCGACCCCGCACTCGACGACGATGCGCTGATCGCCGCGATGGTGGCGCATCCTATCCTGATCGAGCGCCCCATCGTGGTCGCCAACGGCAAGGCCGCGATCGGCCGGCCGCCGGAGGCGGTGCTGGCGATACTCTGAAACAGCGCTTGCAGAGAGCCCTGCAGGATGCGGGGCTTCCTGCAAGGAGCTTCAGTTCGGATCGAGCGTGAACCGGTCTGCATCCATCCATGCCGGGAAGCGCTCGCGATGGGCCAGCAATGGTGCAGGGTCGAGGGTGACGGTGGCGACCTGCTCCAGCGCGCCGCACTCCACTAGCGGCTCGCCCAGCGGATCGATCACCGCACTGTCGCCGGCATAAGGCAGGTCGTTGCCATCCACGCCCACGCGGTTCACGCCGATCACGCAGGCGAGATTTTCGATGGCGCGGGCGCGCAGCAAGGTGCGCCAGGGCTGGCGGCGCGGTGCGGGCCAGTTGGCCACGAAGATCGCGAGGTCATAGTCCATGCCGCCCGCCGCGCTTTCCAGCCGGAGGTTGCGCAGCCACACCGGAAAGCGCAGGTCGTAGCAGACCTGCGGCAGGATGCGCCAGCCTTTCAGCTCCACGACCAGCCGATCCTTGCCCCCGCCGTAGCGGGTGTGCTCGCCGGCCATGCGGAACAGGTGGCGCTTGTCGTATTGCTCGAACGTGCCGTCCGCGCGCATCCACAACAGGCGGTTGTAGACGATGCCGCCTTCGCGGATCGCGAGGCTGCCGCAGATCACCGCTTCCATCTCGATGGCCAGGGCGCGCAGCCAGGCCACGCCTTCGCCATCCATGGTTTCCGCGCTGGCGCGGATGTCGTTGCTGAAGCCGGACAGGAAGGTTTCCGGCAGCACGATCAGATCGCTGCCGCGGGCGCGGCGCACCAGTGCGCCGTAGTAATCGCGGTTGGCCGGCGCGTCGTGCCAGCGGGTGGCTCCCTGCACCAGCGACACGGTCAGCGGTTCGAGGCTCACAGCCTGCACAGCCGTTCGGCGGCCGCCTCCATGGTGGCGTCGCTCTTGGCGAAGCACAGGCGCAGCAGGCGCGTGCCCGGTGCGGTCTCGCAGAACGGCGTCAGCGGGATCGCCGCCACTCCACCCTCTTCCACCAGCCAGCGGCTGAAAGCGAGGTCGTCCTCGTCGCGGATGGCCGAGTAGTCCACCAGCTGGAAGTAGCCGCCTGGCACGTCGAGCAGCTTGAAGCGCGAGGATTTGAGCAGTGCGCGAAAGCGATCGCGCTTGGCCTGGTAGAACGCGGGCAGATCGAGGTAATGCTGCGGGTCGCTGGCGAGGAACTCGGCGAACGCCTGCTGCGCGGGATGGAAGCTGCAGAACGTGAGGTACTGGTGCACCTTGCGGAACTCCGCGGTGAGCGCGCGCGGCGCCACCGCATAGCCCAGCTTCCAGCCGGTGCAGTGGTAGGTCTTGCCGAAGGAGGACACCACGATGCTGCGCGCGGCGAGTTCGGGATGGCGCAGCACGCTCTCGTGCTGCCTGCCGTCGTAGACGATGTGCTCGTACACCTCATCGGAGAGCACCACGATGCCGGTGTCGCGCACGATTGCCGCCAGCTCGTCGAGATCGGCCGCCGACAGCACCGCGCCGGACGGGTTGTGCGGGCTGTTGACGAGGATCATGCGCGTGCGCGGCGTCAGCGCGTCGCGCACGCGCTGCCAGTCCACCGCGAACGTCGGCGCGACCAGCGGGATGTGCACCGCCTTCGCACCCTGCAGTTCGATCGCCGGCTCGTAGCTGTCGTAGGCGGGATCGAACACGATCACCTCCTCGCCCGTGCGCACCACGGCGGCGATCGCCGCGAACAGCGCCTCGGTGGCGCCGGAAGTGACGGTGATCTCGGCGTCCACGTCGGGCCGATGGCCGTACATGCGCTCGGTCTTGGTCGCGATCTGCTCACGCAACGCAGCCGTACCGTGCATCGGCGCGTACTGGTTCCTGCCTTCGTTCATCGCGCGCGCCAGCGCGTCGCGCAAGCCCTGCGGCGGCTCGAAGTCGGGAAAGCCCTGCCCCAGGTTCACCGCCTTGTGCTCCAGCGCGAGCTGGCTCATCACGCTGAAAATGGTGGTGCCGACCTTGGGAAGCTTGGTGTCGATCTTCATCGCGCCGCCGTATGGAAGTCCAAACGGAAAGCCTAGCATGCTCACATGGCGGAAAGCGGCCGCACCTTGCACTCCTCGTGCTTGCGCAGGGCGGCGTCGGGCAGCCGCTCGGCGAGGAAGTCCACCAGCGCGCGCACGCCCGGCAGCATGCCGCGGCGGCTGGGGTAGATGAAGTGCATGGTGCCTTCCGGCGCGCTCCATTCCGGCAGCAGCACCTCCAGCTCGCCGCGGGTCACCGCCGGCGCGCAGACGAATTCCGGCAGCAGGGTCACGCCGACACCGCGCCGCGCCGCTTCCAGCAGCACGGCGAAGTCGCCGCAAATGAGCCGCGCCTGCACCTCCACACTCACGCGTTCCCCCGCCGCGTCGAGCAGCTCCCAGGTCTGCGGACCTTCGTGCTCCTGCATCGACAACGCCGGCAGCTTGGCCAGCTCGTCGGGGTGCTGCGGCCGCCCCAGCGCGTCGAGCAGCGCGGGACTGGCCACCGGCAGCACGCGCGACTGGCCGAAGCTGCGCACCACCATGTTGGCGTCGGTATCGAGCTTGCTGCGTACGCGGATCGCAAGGTCGTAACCTTCGCCCAGCAGGTCCACGCGCCGGTTGCTCGACAGCACACGCACCTGCAGCTTGGGATAGCGCGCCATGAAGTCCGGCAACACGTGCGCCAGGATGGTCTGGGTGAGCGACACCGGGCAGCTCAACCGCACCACGCCGCGCGGCTCGGCACGCAACTCGTCAACCGCTTCCTGCGCGGCGCGCGCCTCCTCCAGCACCGCGCGGCAGTGTGCGTAGAAGCGCTCGCCCACTTCGGTGACCACGAAGCGACGGGTGGTTCGCTGCAGCAGGCGCACGCCGAGGCGGTCCTCCAGCTGGGCCACCCGCTTGCTGAGTCGCGACTTGGGTACGCCCAGCGCCCGCCCCGCCGCGGAAAAACCGCCGTGATCCACCACCGCAGCGAAGAAATACAGGTCGTTGAGGTCCTGCAGCGCCCCGTTCAACAGCGTCATCACCGTTTCCCTTTTCGAACGACAGGTTCGAGTCTTGCCGGCTGATCGCCAGATTGTTCCAAATATACCTTGATCCCGTCGCCGGCAACCTCGGCTCGATCAGCGCGCCGACGCACAGCCTCGGCGTTTCCTGCCAACGCGAGGCGTGGCGGGGTCGTATCGCGGTGACGGGCAAGAATCCGTTGCAGCACCGCTGATCCCGAGCGCCTGGCCGGCGCAAGCGGGGATCGCGACCTCCAGACGTGGCGGCATGCACGCCACCAACCGCCGGATTTCCACAAATCCTCATCTGCGCGCCCTGCCCGGCTTCCAGGCTATCGACCGGGGAAATTCGTGCGGGCCGGCGGCGTGAACATCGACCCCAGACGCAAGACCAGGGCCTTGGCCTCGGCTCACCCAAGCTGTCGGCACCCTCGGCTGTGTCGCCCGGCTTGCTCCAGCCTCCGTCCGTCGGCACGAAGAAGGAGGCCCGCATGGAATAGCCCGGCGTCGGCCTTGCGCCCCTGCCATCAGTCATGGTGCCAATCCCGCTCGCAGTGCTTGACGGTTCTTTTTCTAGTGTTATAGTCCACTACAACACCGGTCAACGAGCTCACTAGAGGAGAGCCGACATGAACGCGAAGTCCCAGCCCAGCACGAACCGCCCCGCCATCGTCGCCGATGACGTCTTCGTCTCCACCCTGATTCCGGCCCGGCACTGGATCGCTTCCGCTGCCGCCCTGCTGATGACTACCCTGACCCTGGCCGTGGTGAACCTGCCGGTCCGCACGCCCGAACTCGCCTGGATCAACGGCATCCACGTGACCAACCTGGCGCCGGTCGAGGTGACGCCCACCAGCGCCGAACTGAAGGCCGCCGCCCTGCTGGAACATGCCGCCGTGGGCGCCGTCACCCTGCCCGACGGCGGCAGCGCCGCCCGGCTCGGGGCGCAACTGGCCATGCCCTACTATTCGTTTGGCACCACGACGGCCGGCATTGCCAGCAGCAAGGAATAATCCATGACCATCACCTGGAACGACAGCATCCCGATC
Source organism: Rhodanobacter aciditrophus (assembly GCF_050026795.1). Lineage (NCBI taxonomy): Bacteria > Pseudomonadati > Pseudomonadota > Gammaproteobacteria > Lysobacterales > Rhodanobacteraceae > Rhodanobacter > Rhodanobacter aciditrophus. Next base: position 199,971 of record NZ_JALBWP010000007.1, on the reverse strand, counting down.
TATCGCCAACTGCACCAACGCGTGGTGGCGATGATCCTGGATGGCGCCCTGAACGAGGGCGACCCGCTGCCGTCGGTGCGCCAGGTTGCCGCGGATTTCCAGATCAATCCGCTGACCGTGTCGAAGGCGTACCAGGAGCTGGTCGACGAACGCTTGGTTGAGAAAAGGAGGGGCCTGGGCATGTTTGTCATCGAGGGAGCGCGCGAGGAACTGCTGAAATCCGAGCGCGAACGTTTTCTGCGCGAAGAATGGCCCGCGCTGTACGCCCGCCTGCAACGGCTGGGCCTGGACCTGAAGACCCTGCTGCGCGAAGCGCCGTCCGAGCCGGAGAAGCACGCATGAACGCCGTCGTCGCCGCCAGCGGCCTCTCCAAGCGCTACAAGAACACCGCCGCGCTGGACAACGTGAGCTTCGAGATCCAGCCCGGCCGCATCGTGGGCCTGATCGGCCCGAACGGCGCCGGCAAGACCACCGCGCTGAAAGCCATCCTCGGCCTCACCGATTTCCAGGGCGAGCTCTCCGTACTGGGCCTCGACCCGCGCAGGCAGCGCGGCAAGCTGATGGAACAGGTCTGCTTCATCGCCGACGTGGCGGTGCTGCCGCGCTGGATCCGCGTGCGCGAGGCGGTCGACTTCGTCGCCCACGTGCACCCGCGCTTCGACCGCAAGAAGTGCGAGGCCTTCCTCGCCCGCACCAAGCTCACACCCGAGATGCGCGTCAAGCAGATGTCCAAGGGCATGATCGTGCAGCTGCACCTCGCGCTGGTGATGGCCATCGACGCCCGGCTGCTGGTGCTGGACGAGCCCACGCTCGGCCTGGACATCCTGTACCGCAAGCAGTTCTACCAGAGCCTGCTGGAAGACTACTTCGACGAGAACAAGACCATCATCGTCACCACCCACCAGGTGGAGGAAGTCGAGCACATCCTCACCGACCTGATGTTCATCCAGGGCGGCAGGATCGTGCTGGACACCGACATGGACACGGTGGGCGAACGTTTCGCCGAGCTGATGGTGGGCGCCGACAAGGCCGCCGAGGCCCGCCAGCTCAAGCCGCTGGACGAGCGCCAGGTGTTCGGCAAGAGCATCTTCCTGTTCGACGGCGTCGACAAATCGCGGCTGGAGGCACTGGGCGAGATCCGCCGCCCCTCCGTGAGCGACCTGTTCGTCGCCACCATGAAAGGGACCTACGCATGAAAACCCCGGTTCTGAACGAAATGTACTGGCTCGTGAAGCGCGAGTTCTGGGAGCACCGCGGCGGCTTCCTGTGGGCGCCGGTGATCGTGGGCGGCGTGTTCCTGCTGCTCAACATCATGGGCGTCATCGCCGGCGAGGTGCTCGGCGGCCATTTCAACGGCCATGCCGATTTCATCGGCAACAACATGCACCTGTTCGACCAGGCGCTGAAAGACGCCGATGCGGACAAGATCGGCGCAGGCTTGGACATCATGATGTTCTCCACCACCGCCATCATCAGCATCGTGCTGGGGTTCGTGGTGTTCTTCTATTTCCTCGGCGCTCTTTACGACGACCGTCGCGACCGCAGCCTGCTATTCTGGAAGTCGCTGCCGCTGTCGGACACTGCCACCGTGCTCTCCAAGGTCGTGGCCGGCACCATCCTGGCGCCCGTGATCGCGGTTGTCTGCGGCGTACTGACCGGCATCGGCATGCTGCTGTTGTTCACCATCACGCTGTCGTTCCATGGCGTCAGCCTGTGGCATCTGCTGACCTATGCACACCCATTCCGCGTCACCGCCAACCTGATCGGCACCATCCCGCTGTACACGCTGTGGGCGCTGCCCGCCACCGGCTGGTTGCTGCTCTGCTCTGCCTGGGCACGCAGCAAGCCCTTCCTGTGGGCCGCGGTGCTGCCAGTGGCGGTGGGTTTGATGCTGGGCTGGTTCAACCTGCTGGCCGGCCACATTCTGGGTAGCGACTGGTACTGGAGCGACGTCTTCGGCCGCATCCTGCTCAGCGTGTTTCCGGGCGGCTGGCTGGGTCTGCAGCACTTCTCCGACATGGGCGGCAACGCGGCGCACCCGATGGACTTCCTGAGCCTGGGCAACTCCTACTCCGTGATGGCCGCGCCCAGCTTCTGGATCGGTGCCATCGCCGGCCTCGCCCTGATCGCCGGTGCCATCTGGCTGCGCCGCTGGCGCGACGACACCTGATATCCCATCGAAACCACACGGGGAGGCATACACCATGAAGAGCATCGCAACCACCGGCACCATCCTTGCGCTCGCCCTGCTGTTGCCGCTCACGGCCTGCAGCCAGTCGCCCGACAGCAGTTCCAGCGACAACGTGGCCCAGGCCATGAAGGAGGCGCAGAAACAGACATCCTCGTCGGTGATCGGCGCGGAAGTGCAGAAGGGCATCGACAAGGCCAAGCAGGAACTGCTCACCAAGGATATCGACGTCAGCAGCGTGCACATCAACGACAAGGGCCGGCACGACGACGGCAGCAACCTGCCCAAGGCGGTCATCACCCCGCAAGGCAACCTGGTGATCGCCGGCAAGCCGGTCGATGCCACCCCCGAGCAGCACGCCATGCTGGTGGATTATCGCCAGCAGATCATCGGCATCGCCGAGGCCGGCATGGACATCGGCGCGAGCGGCGCCGACCTCGGGGTTAGCGCGGCGAAGCAGGCGATTTTCGGCGCCCTGAGCGGCAAGAGCGACAAGGAGATCGAGGCCAGCATCAAGCCGCAGACCGACAAGATCCAGGCCGACGCCATGAAACTGTGCAAGCGCCTGCCCGACATGCTGGCCTCGCAGCAGAAACTCGCCGCCGCCATGCCCGCGTTCAAGCCCTACGCCACGATGACGCAGAAGGACGTGGACGACTGCGGCAAGGACATCGACCAGAACGGCAAGAAGGGTATTGCCGTATTCTCCGACTGAGCCTTGCCACGACTGCCGACGCCCTCCTCGACCAGCACAGGAACTGCCATGAGAGTCACCGTCCGACCATTGCTCGCCACTGCTCTGGCATGCACCCTCGCCGCCTGCAGCATGCCAGACACCACCATGGAAAACGGCGCGATCAAGCTGTATGGGGACGTGGTGACCCTGCACGTCGATGGCGCGCCGCAAGCGGACATCGCTTCCGACGGCGGTTTCGTCATCGACGGCAAGGCGGTGGCCATCACGCCCGCCGAGCGCGATCTGCTGGCGCAATACAACCGCAGCGTGCGCGCCGTGCGTGAAACCGGCATGGCGATGGGCACGGCCGGCATCGAGACGGCTGCCAAGGCCATCGCGGCCAAGGCGTCGTCCACGCCTGGCAAGGCCGACGAGGCGGCCAAGACGGGAGCCAGCAAGATGCAGGACCTGACCCGCGACATCTGCAAGGACACTGCCGCCATCAAGGTCGCGCAGGACCAGCTCGCGGCGCAGCTGGCGGCGTTCAAGCCCTACGCCGGCATCGTCGGCAACGACGACGCGGCGGACTGCGCGAAGGGCCTGAAAGGCTGACGCGCCCTCCCCCTGCGCGCCCGCCACCCGTCGAGACGCCTGCAGCCAGGCCGTGCGCCGAGGCCACAACAGCCGCGGCTTCCTGTGGCCAACGGCGAACTGACCGCGCTGGTATGTCCCGATCCCCGCGTGGGTCGTTCGATCCTCATTCCCCGTGGATGCCGCCCCTGGTCAGCGCCAGCGGGTCGAGCAGCTTCGCCAGTTCGGCCCTCGACAAGCCCGTGGTCTCCAGCGCCACGTCCATGATCGGCCGGTGCTGCTTGTAGGCCTGCTTGGCGGTGGCTGCACCCTTCTCGTAGCCGATCACCGGGTTGAGCGCGGTGACCAGGATCGGGTTCATCGCCAGCGCCTGGTTCACCCGCGCCTTGTTGACGTTGAAGCCGGCGATGGCCTTGTCGGCCAGCAGACGCGACACATTGGCCAGCAGGCCCAGCGACTGCAGCAGGTTGTAGGCGATCAGCGGCAGCATCACGTTGAGCTGGAAATTGCCGGACTGGCCGGCGATGGCGATGGCCGCGTCGTTGCCGATCACCTGCGCGGCCACCATCGCGGCGGCCTCCGGGATCACCGGGTTCACCTTGCCCGGCATGATCGACGAGCCGGGTTGCAGCGCGGGCAACTCGATCTCGCCCAGACCCGCCAAGGGACCGGAGTTCATCCAGCGCAGGTCGTTGGCAATCTTCATCAGCGCCACGGCAAGGGCCTTCAGTGCGCCGGAAAGCTCCACCGCATCGTCCTGCGCGGCCATGCCCTCGAACGGGTTTTCCATCGCCTCGAAGCGCGCGCCGGTGAGCTTCTTCAGCTCGCGCGCCACCGCCGCGCCGAACTTCGGATCGGCATTGATGCCGGTGCCCACCGCGGTACCGCCCTGCGGCAGGCGGCGCATGCGCTTGAGCGCATCCTCGATGCGCGCGATGGCCGAACCGATCTGCGCGGCCCAGCCGGACAACTCCTGCCCGAAGGTCACCGGCATCGCGTCCATCAGGTGCGTGCGGCCGGTCTTGGCCACGTAGCGCAACTGGCGCGCGCGCTGATCGATGGTCTTCTTCAGGTGCTTCAGCGCCGGCAGCAGCCGTTCGTGCGCCACCAGGGTGGCGCTGACGTGGATCGCGGTGGGGATCACGTCGTTCGAGCTCTGCCCGTAGTTGACGTGGTCGTTCGGATGCACCTTGGCGCCGGCGCGCGCGGCGAGGTGGGCGATCACCTCGTTCGCGTTCATGTTGGTGCTGGTGCCCGAGCCGGTCTGGAACACGTCGATGGGGAACTGCGCGTCGTGTTCGCCACCCGCCACCGCCAGCGCGGCCTTGCGGATCGCCGCGGCCTGGCCCTTCTTCAGGTATCCCAGCGCGAGGTTCGCTTCGGCGGCGGCGGCCTTGATCAGTCCCAGCGCACGGATGAACTCGCGTGGCAGCGCCAGGCCGGAGATCGGAAAGTTGTCGATCGCACGCTGGGTCTGCGCGCCGTACAGCGCGTCGGCGGGCACCTTGAGTTCGCCCATGCTGTCGTGTTCGATGCGGAAGCCGCTCATGGATGGTCCTTCGGAGGGATGGGAACCCGCTGACTATAGGCCGCCAGGCATCGCGCCGCCGTCAATGTAAAATGGCCGTTTCCCCGTGCCGGAACGCCCCGATGTCCAACCCCGCCCTCACCGCCCTGTCGCCGCTGGACGGCCGCTACGCCAGCAAGGCCGAGCCGCTGCGCCCGATCTTCAGCGAGTTCGGCCTGATGCATCGCCGCGTGCACGTGGAGATCGAGTGGCTGCTGGCGCTGGCCGCCGAGCCGGGCATCGCCGAGCTGCCGCCGTTCACGGAAACCCAAGTCAAGCAGCTGCAGGCCATCGCCAGCGGCTTCGCGGTGGAGGACGGCGCGCGCATCAAGACCATCGAAGCCACCACCAACCACGACGTGAAGGCGGTGGAGTACTTCATCAAGGAACGCATCGGTTCCGATCCCGCCCTGGCCCAGGCCAGGGAGTTCGTGCACTTCGCCTGCACCAGCGAAGACATCAACAACCTCTCCTACGCGCTGATGCTGCGCGACGCCCGCGCGCAGGTGCTGCTGCCGGCCTTCGACGGCATCATCGCCAAGCTGCGCGAGCTCGCCCACGTCAATGCCGCGCTGCCGATGCTCTCGCGCACCCACGGCCAAACCGCCTCGCCCAGCACGCTGGGCAAGGAACTGGCGAACGTGGTGGCGCGGCTGGAGCGCCAGCGCAGGCAGCTCGTCGCGCTGGAAATTCCCGGCAAGATCAACGGCGCGGTGGGCAACTACAACGCCCACGCGATCACCTACCCGGAGATGGACTGGCGCGCGTTCTCGCAGCGCTTCGTGGAAAGCCTGGGCCTGGACTACAACCCGTACACCACGCAGATCGAGCCGCACGACGGCGTCGCCGAATACTGCGACGCGGTGCGCCGGGCCAACACCATCCTTATCGACCTGGCGCGCGACGTGTGGGGCTACATCTCGCTGGGCTACTTCAAGCAGAAACTCAAGGAGGGCGAGGTGGGCTCGTCCACCATGCCGCACAAGGTGAACCCGATCGACTTCGAGAACGCCGAGGGCAACTTCGGCCTCGCCAACGCCCTGCTCGGCCATTTCGCCGAGAAGCTGCCGATCAGCCGCTGGCAGCGCGACCTGACCGACTCCACCGTGCTGCGCGCGCTGGGCACCGCCTTCGGCCACACGCTGGTGGCGCTGGAATCGCTGCAGAAGGGCCTGGGCAAGCTCACCGTGAACGCCGACCGCCTCGCCGCCGACCTCGACGCCAGCTGGGAAGTGCTGGCCGAGGCCGTGCAGACCGTGATGCGCCGCTACGGCCTGCCGCAGCCCTACGAACAGCTCAAGGCGCTGACCCGCGGCCAGGGCATCACGAAGGAATCGATGCGCGAATTCATCGGCAAGCTGGAGCTCCCCGCCGAAGCGAAGCAGCGTCTGCTCGACCTCACGCCGGGCGGCTACATCGGCCTGGCCGAGGGACTGGCGCGGGATATCTGATCCCGCCGCCGCCCCGGCGCAGGCCAGGGCCCAGCGCCTTGAGCCATCTGCGGCAGAGGCGCCGGGCTCCTGCTTGACCAGCCCTTCGGCTGTTGAAAAGCGCCTCGCAGGAACGACGAGAAACCACGGGCCGCACGTTTCCACGCGCGGCCCGTGGCATATCAGGCGTGCGCCTTCTTCACCAAGCCTTCGGCCTCCATCGCCTCGCGCACCGCCGGGCGCTCGGCCACGCGCTTCTGGAACGCCAGCAGCGCCGGGAAACCCGACAGGTCCAGCTCCACGTGCTTCGCCCAGTTGGTCACGGTGAACAGGTAGGCATCGGCCACGGTGAACGCGTCGCCCAGCAGGAACGGCTGCTTCGCCAGCACGTTCTCGATGAACCGGTAACGCTTCGTCAGGTACTCCTTGCGCTCGGCGCGGGTGGCTTCGGGCGTGTCCGGCTTGAACAGCGGGCTGTAGCTCTTGTGCAACTCGGAGTTGATGTAGCCCAGCATCTCCTGCAGGTGGTAGCGCGGCAGCGTGCCGCTGGCGGGCGCGAGCTTGCTGGCGGGATTCTGGTCGGCCAGGTACTGCACGATCGCCGGGCCTTCGGTCAGCACTTCGCCGCTGTCCAGCTCCAGCACCGGCACGTAGCCCTTGGGATTGACCAGCCAGAAATCCGCGCCGCTCTCGGTACGCTTGGCCTTGCCGTCGACCTTCTCCAGCTGCAGCCTGATGCCAGCCTCGAGCGCCACGATGTGCGGGGAAAGCGAACAGGCGCCGGGGGAGTAGTAAAGCTTCATGCGATGACTCCTGGTAGGGGACGGAAAACGGACGCGCTCCGGTCGAAACCGCACGTCCAGCCCCCCATGCTACGCCGCCATGGTTACCATTGGATACCGCCGATCCACCCGCCTGCCGCAGAATGCGGTAACCCCGCGGTAACCACCGCCCCAACCACAACGAGCGATCCCATGGGACTCCCCGTACGCAAGAGCAAAGTGGTGCCGCCGCCCGCCTGTCCGCTCACCGAAAGCCTGGCGCTGCTGCGCGGCGCCTGGGCGCCCAACGTGATCTGGTATCTGAGCGGCGAACCCCGCCGCTTCGGCGAACTGCGCCACGACATCCCGCGCATCTCCGCCCGCGTGCTCAGCGCCCGCCTGCGCGAACTGGAATCGCGCGGCCTGGTGAGTCGCCGCCCGCTCGACACCTCGCCGCCCTCCGCCGAATACGCGCTCACCGAACTGGGCCGCGAACTGCTGCCGGCGATCAATGCGCTGGCGCGGGTGGGACAGAAGCTGATTGCAGAGTGGGACTCAAGGGCTTCGGTGGGAAAGCAGGCGCGGGTGGTGGGGTGAGGTTCACCCCACCTCGTCCGAGCCCTCGTTGACACCCTCAAACAAGAAGGTCGACAGATAACGCTCGCCGGTATCCGGCAGCATGGCCAGCAGCACCGAGCCTTCGGGCGCGGTCTGCGCCACCTGCAGCGCGGCGGCCAGGGTGGCACCGGAGGAGATGCCGGTGAAGATGCCTTCCTGCTGCGCCAGCGCGCGCGAGGTGTCGCGGGCCACGGTGTCGTCCACCGTCACCAGTTGGTCGACCACCTTGGCGTTCAGCACGGCGGGCACGAAGTCCGGGGTCCAGCCCTGGATCTTGTGCGACGCCCAGTCCTTGCCGGCCAGCAGCGCGGCCACCGCGGGTTCCGCACCGATCACCTTCACTTCCGGCCGCGCCACCTTGAGCACCTCGCCCACGCCGGTGAGCGTGCCGCCGGTGCCCCAGCCGCTGACGAAGTAATCGAGGCGGCGGCCGGCGAAGTCGAGCAGGATCTCCGGCGCGGTGGTCTGCCGGTGGTAAGCCGGATTGGCCGGGTTCTCGAACTGCCTGGCGAGGAACCAGCCGTGCTTGCGCGCCAGCTCTTCGGCCAACTTCACCATGCCGGTGCCGCGCGCGGCGGCGGGCGTGAGCACCACCTTGCCGCCATAGGCGCGGATCAACTTGCGCCGCTCGATCGAGAAGGTCTCGCTCATCACCGCCACGAACGGATAGCCGCGCGCCGCGCACACCGCCGCCAGGGCCACGCCGGTGTTGCCCGAGGTAGCCTCGATCACGGTCTGCCCAGGCTTGAGCGTGCCGCGCTGCTCGGCGTCGAGGATGATGGCGAGCGCGAGGCGGTCCTTCACCGAACCGGCGGGGTTGAACGCCTCCACCTTCACGTACAGCTCCACGTGCTTCGGTGCCAGTCGATGCAGGCGCACGATGGGGGTGTTGCCGATGGTGTCGAGGATGCTGTCGTGGATCATGGCGGGGCTCCGGATGATGGCCGCACGCGATCATGCGCGCGGTGGTGCAATGTTTTCGTCAAGCGCGGCGGCGGGCGGGTTCGCAGGCTGCCGGGGTCGTGCGCAGCGGCCGCAGGCGCGGCGGTGCGGCAAGCGCTTCGCCCAGAGGCGGCGCACCGAACCAGGCCAGGCGCCCGGCCAGCGCGGCCACTTCGCCCAGGATCAGCAGCGCGGGTGAGCGCACCGCATGCGCCTGCGCGCGTTCGGGCAGGTTGGCCAGGGTGCCGGTGACCACCCGCTGGTCCGCGCGGGTGCCGTTCTCGACCAGGGCGAACGGGGTGAAGGGTGCACGTCCGTGCGCCAGCAATTGCTCCCGAAACCCTTCGAGGCCGGCCACGCCCATGTACACCGCCAGGGTCTGCCGCTCCTGCGCCAGCGCGCGCCAGTCCAGCGTGTCCAGCGAATCGCGGCAGTGCGCGGTGACGAAGCGCACCGACTGCGCGTGATCGCGATGGGTGAGCGGCACGCCGGCGTGCGCGGCGCAGGCCAGCGCGGCGGTGATGCCGGGCACCACCTCGTAGGGAATGCCGTGGTCGCGCAGGAACTCCAGCTCCTCGCCGCCGCGGCCGAACACGAAGGGATCGCCGCCCTTCAGCCGCACCACCCGGCGCCCGGCCTGCGCATGCTCGAGCAGCAGTGCGTGGATCTCGTCCTGCGCGGCGTGATGGTGGCCCGCCTGCTTGCCCACCTCGATGCGCTCGGCGTCGCGGCGCGCGAGTTCCAGCACCTCGGCGCTCACCAGGCGGTCGTGAAGGATCACGTCGGCCTCGTTCAGCGCGCGCAGTCCGCGCAGGGTCAGCAGGCCCGGATCGCCGGGGCCGGCGCCCACCAGCACCACCGAGCCGGCTTGCCCGATGGGCGCGGCGCGCAATGCCTGTTCGGCGGCGACGGCGGCTTGCGCGGCCTGTCCCTTGCGCAACAGTGCGGCCACCGGCCCGGTGAACAGCTCCGTGTAGAAACGCCGCCGCGCGGCGAGATCCGGATGGCGCCGACGGATGCGCCTGCGCAGGCGCGCGGCCAGCAGCGCCAGCGGCCCCAGCGAATGGTCCAGCAGGGTTTCCAGCCGTTCGCGCACCAGCCGCGCCAGCATCGGTGCGGCGCCGCCGCTGGAAATCGCCACCACCAGCGGCGCGCGGTCGATCACCGCCGGCACGTGGAAGCTGGAGAGCTCCGCGTCGTCCACCACATTCACGAACACGCGTCGCAGTCCGGCCAGTTCCGCGACGCGGGCGTTCAAGGCGCGGTCGGAGGTGGCGGCCACCGCCAGCCACACGTAGTCGAGCCAGCCCGGCGTGAATTCGCCGGCGCGATGCGCGACGCGCCCCTGGCGCACCCAGCGCTGCAATTGCGGCGTCAGCTCCGGCGCACCCACGGTCACCTGCGCGCCCGCAGCCAGCAAGGCGGCAACCTTGCGCTCGGCCACGCCGCCGCCGCCCACCACCAGCACGGCGCGGCGGGACAGATCGGCGAACAGCGGATACAGCTTCATGGCGGGTTCCGACGGCATGGCCCTGGAACGGGTCACGCTACGTGTCGCGCCTCGCCCGCGGAAATGACGATCGCGCCGGCACATATGCCGCAGCAGCATGAACCCGGACTCCGCTCATGCCGGGCGCGGCCCGCCGCCGGCCAGCGCGACTGGAGCGAACGGAAGGCATGGGAAGCCGCGCAGCAATCAGCGCATTTATGCACGTTTATACGGATAGACGTCCGAACAAAAATGCATATACACTCGACCGCATGGCCATCACCCGTGCCGAATCCAGCCCATCCAGCGCCGGCGTCACGCAGGCCAGGACGACGCGATGTATGCGTGTGCAGCTCGCTGCCACACCGCATCTCCCGCCGCCCCGATTTCCTGGATCGCCATGACCCTGACCCAGCTTCGCTACCTTGTCGCCATCGCCGACTGCCGGCTCAACATCACCGCCGCCGCGGAACACGTGCATGCCACCCAGCCCGGGGTGAGCAAGCAGCTCAAGCAGCTGGAGGACGAACTCGGCCTGCAGCTGTTCGTGCGCAAGGGCAAGAGCCTGGATGCGATCACCGACGCCGGCGTGCGGGTGATCGAGCGCGCGCGGGTGATCCTGGCCGAGGCGCTGAACATCCGCTCGATCGCGGCGAACCTGCGCAACGAGGCGCATGGCGAGCTGCGCATCGCCACCACGCACACCCAGGCGCGCTTCGCCCTGCCCGGCTCGATCGCCGCGCTGAACCGCCGCTACCCGCAAGTCAGCGTGCACCTGCAGCCCAGCGGCGACGCCGAGGTGCTGGCCCTGCTGGAAAGCGGCCGCGTCGACCTGGCCGTGGTGAGCACCTCCGGCGCCGCGCCGGCCGGCGGCATCGCCCTGCCCGCCTATCGCTGGAGCCGCGTGGTGCTGGTGCCGCAGGGCCACCCGCTCGCCACGCTGGGTCGTGCTCCCACCCTGGCCGAACTGGCCGCGCAACCGCTGGTGAGCTACGACTCCTCGAAGCGGCCGGAATCCTCGCTGCGTCGCGCCTTCGCCGCCGCCGGGCTCGCGCCGCAGATCGCGATGACCGCCGCCGACGCCGACCTCATCAAGACTTACGTGCGTGCCGGCCTTGGCATCGGCGTGCTGGCCGAGATGGCGCTGCAGCCGGGTGAGGACGCTGACCTGCGCGTGATCGAGGCGGACGCGCTGCTGCCGCTGTGCACCACGTGGATCGTGCTGCGCAAGGACAGCGTGCTGCGCGACTACACACTGGAATGGATCGCGCAGTTCGCACCGCACCTGGACCGCAACGACGTGCGCCGCCTGCTCACGCTGGGCATCGTGCCGGAGACGCCGCCTCGCGTGCCGCACTGGCGCGAGCGCCAGGATGCCGTCGCGGCACACGCTGCAACGGCGGCACCGCTCACGGCAGTTCGTGCAGGCCGCACTCGCGCTTGAGCCCGAAGAAGCGGGTGTCCTCGGCGTCCATGCCCGGCTCCCAGCGCTGCGTGGTGTGGGTGTCGCCGATGGAGACGTAGCCCTGCTCCCACAACGGGTGGTAGGGCAAGCCGTGCTTCTGCAGATAGCGCCCCACGTCGCGGTCGCTCCAGTCGGCGATGGGATGCAGCTTCCAGCGGCCCGTGCCTGACGCCGCCGGGCGCCACTCGACGAAATCGATGGCGCGGCGGCTGCGCGACTGGCTGCGGCGCAGGCCGGCGAACCACCCCCGCACGCCCAGCTCGGCCAGCGCGCGCTGCATCGGCTCCACCTTGCGGATGCGGTTGTAGCGGTCGAGCCCCTCGATGCCCTGTTCCCACAGCTTGCCGTAGCGCGCCTCGGCCCAGGCGCGGCCGATCGCCGGGCGGTAGACCTTGAGGTTGAGCGCGAGCCGCGCGCTCAGCGTGTCGACGAACTGGTAGGTCTCGGGAAACAGGTAGCCGGTGTCGACCAGGATCACCGGAATGTCCGGCGCCTGGCTCACCAGCAGGTGCAGCGACACCGCCGCCTGCGCACCGAAGCTGGAAGACAGCGCGTGCGCGCCCGGCACGTGCTCCAGCATCCAGCGCACGCGCGCCTCGGCGTCACGGTGCGCCAGCCAGTGGTTGAGCGCGAGCAGCGCCTCGATGTCGTCGCCGTCGGCAGGAAGGACCGGTACGCTCATGCGATGATCCCCAGCGCGATCTTCTTCGGTGCGAGCACGCCGCTGCGCAGCAGGAAGTCGCCGAAGTGTTCGCCCGGCGCGCGTTCGCCGGCATAGCGCGCGAACAACCGGTCCAGCGCGTCGAGCAGGGTCGGCTCGTCGACGTTCTCGCGGTAGACCTGGTTGAGCCGCTGGCCGCGGAAATCCGCGCCCAGGCGCAGGTCGTAGCGGCCCACCGCGCGGCCCACCAGGGCGATCTCGCCGAGGTACGGGCGCGAGCAGCCGTTCGGGCAGCCGGACAGGCGCAGCAGGATCGGCGCATCGAGCAGGCCGTGACGGTCCAGCGAGGCTTCCAGCTTCGGCAGCAGCTGCGGCAGGTAGCGCTCGCTCTCGGCCATCGCCAACCCGCAGGTGGGCAATGCCACGCAGGCGATGGCGTGGCGGCGGATGCCGCTGTTGCGACGGTAGCCGTCCATGCCGTGCGCCGCCACGATGGTGTCGATGCGCGCGCGGTCGGCTGCCTCCACGTTGGCGATGATCAGGTTCTGGTTGCAGGTGAGCCGGATGTCGCCCGTGTGCACGCGCGCGATCTCGCGCATGCCGCTCAGCCAGCGCGCCTCGCCGGTGTCCAGCAAGCGGCCGGATTCCACCTGCAGGGTGAGGTGCCAGCGGCCTTCGTGGCCCTCGATCCAGCCGTAGCGATCACCGTTGTGTTCGAAGCGGAACGGCCGCGCCGGTTCCAGCGCGAAGCCGGCGCGCTGCTCGATCTCCGCCTGCACCGCGGCCAAGCCGCGCGTATCGATGGTGTACTTGAAGCGCGCATGCTTGCGCTCCTCGCGGTCGCCCCAGTCGCGCTGCACCGCGATGGTGGCCTCGGCCAACGTCACGAGACGCTCGGGCGGCACGAAGCCGATCACGTCGGCGAGGCGCGGATAGGTCGATGGATCGCCATGGGTGGCGCCCATGCCGCCGCCTATCGCCACGTTGAAGCCGGCCAGTTCGCCCTGCTCGACGATCGCGATCAGGCCCAGGTCCTGGGCGAACACGTCGATGTCGTTGAGTGGCGGGATCGCCACGCCGATCTTGAACTTGCGCGGCAGGTAGGTGGCCCCGTACAGCGGCTCGTGTTCGGCCGCGGCAGCCTCGCCCACCAGCTTCTCGCCGTCCAGCCAGATCTCGTGGTACGCGCGGGTCTTCGGCTTCAGGTGCTCGGACAGCTTCGCCGCCCAGGCATACGCGGCGGCGTGCGCCTGCGACTGCACCGGGTTGGTGTTGCACACCACATTGCGGTTGACGTCGCCGCAAGCAGCGATGGTACTGGCCAGCGCGGCGTTGATCGCGGCGATGGTGGGCTTGAGGTTGCGCTTGACGATGCCGTGCCACTGGAAGGTCTGCCGCGTGGTGATGCGCAGGCCGCTGGAGGCGTAGTCGCTGGCGATCCCGTCGAAGGCCAGCCACTGCGCCGGCGTCATCACGCCGCCCGGCAGGCGCGCGCGCACCATGAAGGCGTAGGCCGGCTCCAGCTTCTGCCGGCGGCGCTCGTCGCGCAGGTCGCGGTCGTCCTGCTGGTAGCTGCCGTGGAACTTCAGCAGCTTGTTGTCGTCCTCGCCGATCGCACCGGTGACCGGATCGGCCAGTCCTTCAAGGATGGTGCCGCGCAGGAAGCGGCTGGCGGTCTTGATGTCTTCGAGGTGGGAGGGCATGAGAATGGCTTGCTTATCTTGAAAGTGCGGCCACGGATGGCCGCTTCCCGATTCCCGCGTTCATGGATGAGCGCACGAACTCCTCGAGTGCGGCCATGGATGGCAGCCTCTTGATTCCCGCGTTCAAGGATGAGCGCATTAGTAAACGTCACGGGCGTAACGCCCTTCCTGCAGCAGCTCGGCCAGCCAGTCGCGGGCGTCCTCGGCGGAGAGCCCGCCGTGGGCGACGGCCACATCGACCAGCGCCTCGTGCACGTCCTTCGCCATGTGCGTCGCGTCGCCGCATACGTAGAGATGGGCGCCTTCGCGCAGCCAGGCGTACAGTTCGCGGCCGTGCTCGCGCACTCGGTGCTGCACGTAGGTCTTGGCGGCGGAATCACGCGAGAAGGCAAGATCGAGGCGATGCAGCGCGCCGTCCTGCAGCGCCTGCTGCCACTCGGCCTGGTAGAGGAAATCCTGCGCGAAATGGCGGTTGCCGAAGAGCAGCCAGTTGCGCCCCGCGGCGCCCACGGCCTGGCGCTCCTGCACGAAGGCACGGAACGGCGCCACGCCGGTGCCCGGGCCGATCATGATGATGTCGCGGCTGGCGTCGGCCGGCAGGCGGAAGCGCTCGTTCGGTTCCACGAACACCGGCACGCGCCGCTCGTCGCCCGCCGCGGCAAGGAAGGACGAGGCCGCGCCCAGGTGTGCGCTTCCATGCGCGTGGTACTCCAGAATGGCAACCGTGAGATGCACCTCGTCCTCGCCCACCACCTTCGGGCTGGAGGCGATGGAGTACAACCGCGGGGTGAGCGGGCGCAGTGCGGCCACCAGCTGCGCGGCGTCCCAGCTCACCGGATGGCGGCGCAGCAGATCGATAGGCTGGTCGGTGTCGAGCAGCCGGGTCAGCGCCTCGCGCCGCTCCGGTTCCAGCACACGCGCCAGTTCGGCATTGCCGCTGGCGGCGGCATGCGCCGTCAGCAGCGGGCGGCTCAGCCGCGTCAGTTCGCGCTCCTGCCCCAGCCAACGCGCCAGCGGCAGGCGGCGCCCCTCGTGCGCGACCTCCTGCCCACCGTCCAGGCGCTGCAGGCGCAGAAACTCCTCCACCAGCGCGGGCGGATTGCACGGCCACACTCCCAGCGCGTCGCCCGGTTCGTAGCGCAGGCCCGAGCCCTGCAACGAAAGTTCGATGTGGCGCACCTCGCGCGCGCTGTCGCGCGAGACGATGCGCTGGTTGTCCAGCACCTCGGCGGCGAACGGCTTCTCACGGTCGTGCAGCGCACCGCCCACCGCATGCAGGGCCACCGGACGCTGGCCGGCCGCCGCGGACGCGGCCGGCGTACCGAGCGCCTCGCGCGTCCTTTCCAGCACCCCGTCGCTCCAGCTCGCACCGACCGCCTCGAAGTCCACGTCGGCTTCGCCAAGCGGAGCGAAACGTTGCGCACCCAGCTCGGCGAAACGCGCGTCGAGCCGGCGGCTCACCGCGCAGAACTGCGGATAGCTGGAATCACCCAGGCCCAGCACCGCGAACTTCAGCAACGGCAGCTTCGGGGCACGCTTGCCGGTGAGGAACTCGACGAAGCCCAGCGCGTCGTCGGGCGGGTCGCCGTCGCCCTGGCTGCTGATCACCAGCGCCAGATGGCGCTCCTGCGCAAGCTCGCGCACGGGATAGGCACCGGTGCGCAGCAACCGCACGTTCAGGCCAGCCGCCGTGGCGCGTTCGGTGAGCCGCTCGGCCACCCTGCGCGAATTGCCGGTCTGGCTGCCGTACAGCACGGTCAGCCGTTCGCCCGTGGCCGCATTCGGCGCCTCGGCCACGACGGCTCCTGCCGGCAGCACGACCCGTGTGGCCTGCGCCGCCAGCGCGGCGCTCCACGCCGAGATCCAGTACAGATCCGCGGGCGGCAACCCCTCGGTCAGCCGGTGCAGCAGCGCCACCCGTTCCGCGGTCAGGCCGGGCGTCGGCAGTATCGGTCGTGTGGCAACGCTCACGATCTTTCCTTTTGGACGTCCATACGTCTTGGCGGCCATGCTATGACCGCCGCCAGCCAGCCTGAAAACACTTGTGGTCATGTGCTTATGCGGGCCGCTCATTTCCCGCGCACCGGCGCGCGTGCTGACATGCCTCGTCCGTTTCCTTGCGAGTGCCGATGAGCGCCCTGCCGGAATTCCTCACCTTCGCCATCGTGGGTGCGCTCGCGCAGCTGGTGGACGGTGCGCTGGGCATGGCCTACGGCGTGACCTCGGCCGGGCTGCTGCTGGGCCTGGGCATGCCGCCGGTGATGGCCAGCGCCAGCGTGCATTACGCCGAGACCTTCACCTGCGGCGCCTCGGGACTCAGCCACCTCGCGGCGGGCAACGTGCGGCGCAGGCTGTTCCTGGCGCTGGCGATCCCGGGCGTGATCGGCGCCCTGGTCGGCGTGTGGCTGGCCGTGCACCTGCCGGCGCCATGGATGCGCGTTGCGCTGACGCCCTACCTGCTGGGCATGGGCCTGTTCCTGCTGCTGCGCGGCGCAAGGCGTCCCGGCGAGCGGGCTGAACCGCCGCGCGGCACGCCATTGCTGGGTGCTGCCGCCGGCTTCGTCGACGCGATCGGCGGTGGCGGCTGGAGCGCACTCACCGCCACCACCCTTCTCGCGCGCGGACTGCAGCCGCGCGTGGTGATCGGCAGCGTCCACCTGGCCAAGTGCGCGGTGAGCATCGCCGCCAGCACCGGCTTCCTGGCCGGCATCGGCGCCGGCCACATGACGGCCGTGCTGGGCCTGATCGCCGGCGGCATCCTCGCTGCGCCGTTCGGCGCGTTCTTCGTCCGGCGCATCCCGGCTCGGGCCGCCACCGTGCTGGCGGGATTGGCGGTGCTGGCGCTGGGCATCAACAACGCGGTGCGTGTGCTGCATTGAGGCTTGGCTGTGGGCGCACTTGGTGCGCGATGAATTTCGGTGTTCGCACGAAGTGGCGGTTGTCGCTGACGACAAGGCGGGTTTGAGCGCCTGGCGCAGACGACAAGGCGGTTTCGGACGCCTGCCCGCAAGGAACAAGGCGGTTTCGAGCGCCTGCCGGCGGACGAAACCGCTTTGAAACTTGCGAGTGAAGAGCGAAGAACCCCTCTTCCTCGATCCTCAAAGCAGGGCCATCCATGCCCCCTCCCCGCATACCCGCGAGCGTGAGAGGGGAGAAAGCCAACAGCATCACCGCACCCCACTACAATGCGCGCATGAAACGCGCCCCCACTCCCCGCAAGACCACACCACCCATCGAAGTGCGCGGCTCCGCCCGCCAGCCGCTGGGCATGCCGCCCGCGCAGTTCCTGCGCGACTACTGGCAGAAACGCCCGCTGCTGATCCGCAACGCGTTCCCGGATTTTGTGCCGCCGATCCAGCCCGAGGACCTGGCTGGCCTGGCCTGCGAGGAAGGCGCGCTGTCGCGGCTGATCCGCCACGACGAGGCGCGCGGGCGCTGGCAGGTGAAGACCGGCCCGCTCGACGAGGCCGACTTCGCGAAGACCGGCGACGCGAACTGGACCCTGCTGGTGCAGGACGTGGACAAGTGGGACGCCGACGTGGCCGCCCTGCTGGATGCCTTCGCCTTCCTGCCGAGCTGGCGGGTGGACGACATCATGATCTCCTATGCCGAGCCAGGCGGCGGCGTTGGCGCCCACGTGGACCAGTACGACGTGTTCCTGCTGCAGGGCCTGGGCCAGCGGCACTGGGCGATAAGCACCGACCCCGCGGCACCGAAGGATTTCCGCCCCGACGTGGAACTGAAGCAGCTGGTGCACTTCGAGCCCGACCACGAGTGGCTGCTCGACCCGGGCGACATGCTCTACCTGCCGCCCGACGTGCCGCACGACGGCGTGGCCTTCGGCGGCCCCTGCATGACGATCTCGGTGGGCATGCGCGCGCCCTCGCAAGCGGAACTCACCGGCGACCTCGCCGACTATCTCGCCGAACGCCTCGCCGAGGAGCAGCGCTACGCCGACCCCGACCTTGCCCCGGCCACCGCCCCCGGCGAGATCGACGCCGCAGCGCTGACGCGGCTGCGCCGGGCGCTGCCGTTCGCCGCCGCGCTGGACGAGGACACGCTGCGCGACTGGTTCGGCCGCTTCATCACCCGCTATCGCAACGCGCAGACGCCGGCCCTGCCCGAGCGCACCACCAGCGAGGCCACCCTGCGCAAGCAGCTCGCCGGCGGCGCGCGGCTGCTGCGCCACCCGTGGTCGCGCATGGCATGGAGCCGAGGCAGGTCCGGCTGCACCCTGTATGCGAACGGCCAGGCCTGGCCGGCCCCGCCGGCGCTGGCGCGGCAGCTGTGCGCGCAGCGCGAGATCGCGGTCGATGCCGCGCCGTCTGCCGCAGCCGTCGCCCTGCTGCTGGCGCTGGTCAACGAGGGGCACCTGGTGTTGCGCAGGGCGCGCCGGCGGTGAACGCGCCAGCCGACGACGACACCGGGCGCCGCGCGATCGACGGCCGCGAGGCGCTGGCCGCCGCGCGGCTGCAGTTGCTCGCCGCCGCGCGCCATCGGCTGGCACTGCACCTGCCGCTGCTCGGCCGCGACGAGTACGGCAACGACGCGGAACTGGCCGAGCTGAAGCGCATCGCCACCTCCGGCCGTCGTGCCGGGATCCGTATCCTGCTGCACGACCCCGCCGCCGCGCTGCGCGACGATCACCGGCTGGTCGCGCTGTTCCAGCGCCTGTCCAGCGCGATCCAGATCCGCACGCCGGTGGAGGACGTGGACCGCCAGTGCACCAGTGCCTGGCTGCTCACCGATACCGGCGGCTACCTGTTCCTGCCGGATGCCGGCCGGCCGCAGGGGCGCATGGCGCTCGCCGACCGCGCCGCGCAGGCGCCCTTGCAGCAGCAGTTCGACGAGATCTGGGAACGCTCCGCCCGCGCCAGCGAGCTGCAGCCGCTCGACTTGTAGCGCCTGCTGAACGGGCGGCTTGCGTCGCAGAGCCGGCCCCGGCCGCCGCAAAGCCCGGCCGGGTGCCGTTTGCGACCAAAGTCGGGGCAGTCCGCGGCCGGAATTCCCTTGCGGCAGGCCCGATCCGGGCCGTGCGTGGGTTGCCGCGGCGCAGCAGCCCAAGGCTATAATTAACAGGATTTTTCGCCGGCGATCCGCGCTGCCGAAGGATCGCCGCAAGCCTCCCTTCCCCTGCCGGTGGTGACGTGAGTACAAACCTGATCCGCGAGTTCTTCGAATCCTCCCAACTCGCTGGCGGCAACGCCGATTACGTCGAATCCCTGTACGACACCTGGTTGGCCGACCCCACGTCGGTGCCGGCCGAGTGGAGCAAGTATTTCGAGACCTTCAAGGGCCGCGAGGCCGGCGACGTCTCGCACACCGGCGCCATCGCGCGCATCGAGGCGGCACAGAAGCAGCGCCATGTGGCAGTTGCCGCGCCGGTCGGCGACGAGCATGCGCGCAAGCAGGCCGGCGTGCTGCGCCTGCTGACGGCCTACCGTTCGCGCGGCCACCTGGCCGCCGACCTCGACCCGCTGGGCCTGGCGCGCAAGATGGAGGCGCCCGACCTCGGCCTCGCGTTCCACGGCCTCAGCGAGGCCGACCTCGACACCGAGTTCGACTGCGGCACCTACGCTGGTGGCGGCCAGCGCCTGAAGCTGCGCGAACTGTGGGCGCGCCTGAAGAAGGTGTACGCGCGCGGCATCGGCGCGGAGTTCATGTACATCTCCGACCACGCGCAGCGCAACTGGATCTACACCCGGCTGGAACAGGCCAACGGCAGCGCCGGCCTCGACGCCGCCGGCAAGCGGCGCGTGCTGGACGGCCTTACCGCCGCCGACGGCCTGGAGCGCTACCTCCACACCAAGTACGTGGGCCAGAAGCGCTTCTCGCTGGAAGGCGGCGACAGCCTGATCCCGATGCTGGACGACGTGGTCTGCGCCGCCGGCGACAACGGCATCAAGGAACTGGTGATCGGCATGGCCCACCGCGGCCGCCTCAACGTGCTGGTCAACATCCTCGGCAAGCCGCCGAAGACCCTGTTCGACGAGTTCGAGGGCCGTTTCGAGCATCCCGACGATCCCGCGCACTCCGGCGACGTGAAGTATCACATGGGCTTCTCCGCCGACGTCAGGACGCCGAAGGGCGGCACCCACGTGGCGCTGGCGTTCAACCCCTCGCACCTGGAGATCGTCAACCCGGTGGTGGCCGGCTCCGTGCACGCGCGGCAGGTCCGCCGCCACGACGGCGAACGCACCCAGTCGATGGCGGTGCTGATCCATGGCGACGCGGCCTTCGCCGGCCAGGGCGTCAACATGGAACTGTTCCAGATGTCGCAGGCGCGCGGTTTCAAGATCGGCGGCAGCCTGCACATCGTGATCAACAACCAGGTGGGCTTCACGACGTCCAACCCGCAGGACGCGCGTTCCACGATGTACTGCACCGACCTGGCCAAGATGGTCAACGCGCCGGTGTTCCACGTGAACGGCGACGACCCCGAGGCGGTGATCGAGGTGACCCGCCTCGCCTACGAGTTCCGCAAGACCTTCCGCAAGGACGTGGTGATCGACCTGGTGTGCTACCGCCGCCACGGCCACAACGAGGCCGACGAGCCCACCGCCACGCAACCGGTGATGTACCAGGTCATCAAGAAGCTGCCGCCGGCCCGCGAGCTGTACGGCAAGCAGCTGGTGGCCGAAGGCGTGATCGCCGACGGCGACGTGCAGAAGCGCTTCGACGCCTACCGCGACCGCCTGGAAGCGGGCAAGCCGATGACCGAGCTGGACCCTTCCCCGAAGCGCGACATCCATATCGACTGGGTACGCTTCGCCAAGGGCAAGTTGTCGGACAAGACCGACACCACGCTGCCGAAGCAGAAGCTGCTGGAGCTGGCCAACCGGTTGCTGGACGTGCCCAAGGACATCGTCCTGCAGTCGCGCGTGGCGAAGATCTACGACGACCGCCGCAAGATGGCCTCCGGCCAGCAGCCGGGCGACTGGGGCTTCGCCGAGAACCTGGCCTACGCCAGCGTCGTCGATGCCGGCCACAACCTGCGCCTGGTCGGCCAGGACTCCGGCCGCGGCACCTTCTTCCACCGCCACGCCGTGCTGCACGACCAGAAGGACGGCCACACCTTCATGCCGCTCGCCACGATCCGCGACGGCGCCAACGTGGAAGTGATCGACTCGCTGCTCAGCGAGGAGGCGGTGATGGCCTTCGAATACGGCCACGCCACCACCGACCCCGATACGCTCAACATCTGGGAAGCCCAGTTCGGCGACTTCGCCAACGGCGCCCAAGTGGTGATCGACCAGTTCATCAGCTCCGGCGAGGCGAAGTGGAACCGCCTGTGCGGGCTGGTGCTGTTGCTGCCGCACGGCTACGAGGGCCAGGGTCCGGAGCATTCCTCCGCCCGCCTGGAGCGCTTCCTGCAGCTCTGCGCGATGGACAACATGCAGGTCTGCGTGCCGACCACGCCGGCGCAGGATTTCCACATGATCCGCCGCCAGATGCTGCGCAACGTGCGCAAGCCGCTGATCGTTATGACGCCGAAGTCGCTGCTGCGCCACAAGCTGGCGGTGTCCACGCTGGACGAGCTGGCCAGCGGCAGCTTCCAGCTGGTGATCGGCGAGCACCGCGAGCTGGCCGCGAAGAAGGTGAAGCGCGTGGTGCTGTGCGCCGGCAAGGTCTACTACGACCTGCTGGAGGAAGCCGAGAAGCGCGGGCTCGCCGACGTGGCCATCGTGCGCGTGGAGCAGCTCTACCCGTTCCCGCGCGCCGAGGTCTCCGCCGAACTGGAGAAGTACCCGGCGGCGAAGGAAGTGGTGTGGTGCCAGGAGGAACCGATGAACCAGGGCGCCTGGTTCCAGATCCGTCACCACCTGCAGGCCTGCGTGGGTCCGAAGCACAGCCTCTCCTACGCCGGCCGCGCGCGTTCGGCGGCGCCGGCCGCCGGCCACCTCAACACCCACGTCGCCGAGCAGGCCGCGCTGGTCGAGCAGGCGCTGGTCGCGCCGATCGGCACCGACCACTCCGCGGAGTAAGCTTCAAAGCATTGCGTGGCCAGGGATGGCCGCTTCCGAATTCTTGCGCTCCAGGGCGAGCGCACCAACCCAAGGGCCCGTCATGTCCATCGAAGTCAAAGTCCCCGTCCTGCCCGAGTCGGTCTCCGACGCCACCATCGCCACCTGGCACAAGAAGGCCGGCGATGCGGTGAAGCGCGACGAGAACCTGGTCGACCTGGAAACCGACAAGGTGGTGCTGGAAGTTCCCGCCCCGGTCGACGGCGTGATCAAGGAGATCAGGCAGGACACCGGCGCCACGGTGAACAGCCAGCAGGTGATCGCGATCATCGAGGAAGGCGCCGTGGCCGCCGCGCCAGCACCGGCTGCCGCCGCCCCGGCGCCCGCCCCGGCCGCGCCGAAGTCTGCCGCCGAGCTGTCGCCCGCCGCGCAGCGCGTCGCCACCGAGAACAAGGTCGACACCTCCGCCATCGTCGGCACCGGCCGCGACGGCCGCATCATCAAGGAGGACGTGGTCGCCGCCGGTTCGCGTCCGGCTGCGGCTCCCGCCGCGCCGGCCGCGGCCCCGACCCCGGGCGCGCGTCCGGAAGAGCGCGTGCCGATGACCCGCATGCGCGCGAAGATCGCCGAGCGCCTGATGCAGTCGAAGAACTCGATCGCCATGCTCACCTCCTTCAACGAGGTGAACCTGGCGGCGGTCAGCAAGATGCGCAAGGACCTCGGCGAGCAGTTCCAGAAGGAGCACGGCGTCAAGCTCGGTTTCATGAGCTTCTTCGTCAAGGCCACGGTCGAGGCGCTGAAGCGCCACCCGATCGTCAACGCCTCGGTGGACGGCAACGACATCATCTACCACGGTTACCAGGACGTCTCGATCGCGGTGTCCACCGACAAGGGCCTGGTGACCCCGGTGCTGCGCAACGCCGAGAACATGAGCTTCGCCGACATCGAGAAGGCGATCGCCGACTACGCCAAGAAGGCGCGCGACGGCAAGCTCACCCTGGAAGACCTGCAGGGCGGCACCTTCACCATCACCAACGGCGGCACCTTCGGCTCGCTGCTCTCCACGCCCATCGTGAACCCGCCGCAGAGCGCCATCCTCGGCATGCACACGATCAAGGAACGCGCCGTGGTCGAGAACGGCCAGGTGATCGCCGCACCGATGATGTACATCGCGATCAGCTACGACCACCGCATCATCGACGGCAAGGACGCGGTGCTGTTCCTGGTCGACATCAAGAACCAGCTTGAGAACCCGCACAAGATGTTGTTGGGTATCTGAGTCCTCGAGCCCCTCTCCCACCGGACGCGAAGAAGGGCCATGGATGGCCCTGCTTTGAAGAGCGAGGAAGAGGGGTTGGGGTGAGGGTCCGGCACCGCCGCAACGCCTCGCTCCGCACATACCCTCACCCGCCCCTTTGGGCACCCTCTCCCGACGGGAGAGGGACAAAGCGAGAAACGACATGAGCGACAAATTCGACGTCATCTTCATCGGCGCCGGCCCCGCCGGCTACGTCGGCGCGATCCGCGCCGCGCAGCTGGGCCTGAAGACCGCCTGCGTGGACGCCTTCACCGGCAAGGATGGCAAGCAGGCGCTGGGCGGCACCTGCCTCAACGTGGGCTGCATCCCGTCCAAGGCGCTGCTGGACTCCTCGCGCCAGTACTGGAACATCGCGCACAACCTGCCGGTGCACGGCATCAGCGTGGAAGGCGCCAAGGTCGACATGGCTACCTTCATCGGCCGCAAGGACAAGATCGTCAAGCAGTTCACCGGCGGCATCGGCCAGCTGTTCAAGGCCAACAAGGTCACCCCGTACTTCGGCACCGGCAAGCTGCTGAAGGGCAACGAGGTCGAGATCACCGCACCCGATGGCGGCAAGCAGACCATCAGCGCCACCAACGTGATCCTCGCTTCCGGTTCGGTGCCGATCGAGCTGCCGTTCGCCAAGTTCGACGGCAAGATGATCGTCGACAACGCCGGCGCGCTGGACTTCGCCGAGGTGCCGAAGCGCCTGGGCGTGATCGGCGCCGGCGTGATCGGCCTGGAACTCGGCAGCGTGTGGAAGCGCATGGGTGCCGAGGTCACCATCCTCGAGGCGCTGCCCGACTTCCTCTCGGTGGCCGATGCCGACGTGGCCAAGGTCGCCAAGAAGGAATTCGAGAAGCAGGGGCTGGCCATCAAGCTCGGCGCCAAGCTGACCAAGGCCGAGGTGAAGAAGAACGAAGTCCACCTCACCTACGAGGACAAGGACGGCGCCCACGAGCTGGTAGTCGACAAGCTGCTGGTGGCCGTGGGCCGCCGCGCCTACACCGCCGGCCTGCTGGCCGACGACACCGGTGTGAAGCTGGACGAGCGCGGCCGCATCGTGGTGGACGAGCACTGCCACACCGGCGTCGACGGCGTGTGGGCCATCGGCGACGCCGTGCGCGGCCCGATGCTGGCGCACAAGGGCTCCGAGGAAGGCGTGGCGGTGGCCGAGTGGATCGCCGGCAAGGCCGGCCACGTCAACTTCGACACCATCCCGTGGGTGATCTACACCGAGCCGGAGATCGCCTGGGCCGGCAAGACCGAGAAGCAGCTCAAGGACGAGGGCGTGCCGTACAGGGTGGGCACCTTCCCGTTCGCCGCCATCGGTCGCGCCGTCGCGATGAACGAGGCCGTGGGTCAGGTGAAGATGCTCGCCCACGCCGAGACCGACCGCATCCTCGGCGTGCACATGGTCGGCCCAGGCGTGTCCGAGCTGATCGCCGAGTGCGTGGTGGCGATGGAGTTCAAGGGTTCGTCCGAGGATCTCGCCCGCATCGTCCACGCCCACCCGACGCTGTCGGAAGCCGTGCATGAAGCCGCCCTCTCGGTGGACAAGCGCGCCATCCACAAGGGCAATTGAGCGCATGATGCGCTCATCCGGAGCGCACATGGACGTGCATTGATCCGGAATCCACGCGGCCCGCTCCTGGCGACATGGGCGGGCCGCGTCGCTTTCGGTGAAACCGAAAACGACAAATCGGTACAGTACGCTTTCGACCCAGCAACCGATCAAGCCTCCGCCATGCCCCAACCTACCGCCCTCTGCGTCTACTGCGGCTCCAGCGCCGGCAAGCATCCCGAATACGCCGAACAGGCGCGCGCCTTCGGCGCCGAGATGGCCAGCCGAGGCATCGCGCTGGTCTACGGCGGCGGCAACGTGGGGCTGATGGGCATCGTCGCCGATGCGGTGCTGGCGGGCGGCGGCAAGGTCACCGGCGTGATCCCGCGCCAGCTGGTGGAGCGTGAGGTGGCGCACACCGGCCTTGGCGAACTGGTGGTGGTCGACACCATGCACCAGCGCAAGACGCGCATGTTCGAGCTGTCCGACGCCTTCGTCGCGCTGCCCGGGGGCTTCGGCACGATGGACGAGATGTTCGAGATGCTGACCTGGGCGCAGCTCGGCCTGCACCGCTACCCTTGCGCCTTCCTCGACGTGCGCGGCTACTACCGCGACCTGCGCGTGATGATGGACCACATGGTCGACGAGCGTTTCGTGCGCCCCGAACAGCGCGCCAGCGTCTGGTTCGGCGAGGAGATCGACGCGCTGTTCGACTGGATGCAGGCTTACGAGGGCAGCTACCAGCCCAAGTGGATCGACCGCGACAGCGTCCACGCCTGAACCGGCCGCGAGGAGTCCCCATGACCATGTTCCGCGCCTTCCGCATCCACAACGACGACGCGGGCTACCGCGCCGGCATCGAGCAGATGCCCACCGACGCACTGACGCCCGGCGAAGTATTGGTCAAGGTCGCGTACTCCTCGGTCAACTACAAGGACGCGCTGGCCGGCACCGGCAAGGGCAGGATCCTGCGCCAGTACCCGCTCAACGGCGGCATCGATGTCGCGGGCCACGTGGTCGCCTCCACCGATCCGAAGTTCAAGGAAGGCGACGCGGTGCTCTGTACCGGCAGCGGCCTGTCCGAGACGCGCGACGGCGGCTATGCGGAATACGCGCGGCTGGACGCGCGCTGGACGATCCCGCTGCCTGCCGGCCTCGACCTGCGCGAGAGCATGATCCTGGGTACCGCCGGCTTCACCGCCGCGCTGGCACTGGTGCACATGCTGGACAACGGCCAGACGCCCGCACTGGGTCCGATCGCCGTGACCGGCGCCAGCGGCGGCGTGGGACAGCTTGCCATCGACATCTTCAGCCGCGCCGGCTACCAGGTGCACGCGATCAGCGGCAAGGCCGACCATTTCGACTTCCTGCGCTCGCTGGGCGCGGTCGAATGCATCGACCGTCACCAGCTGGCCTTCAGCGGCAAGCCGATGGATTCGGCCCGTTTCGGCGGTGCGCTGGACAACGTGGGCGGCGCGATGCTCGCCGGCCTGCTGCCGCTGATCGCGCCCTACGGCAACGTGGCGATCTGCGGCAACGCGGGCGGCATCGCGTTCGACAGCACGGTGATGCCCTTCATCATCCGCGGCGTGAACCTGCTGGGCGTGGCCTCGGCCGGCACGGCCCGCGCCATGCGCGAGCGCGTCTGGCAGCACCTGGCCGGCGACTGGAAGCCGCGCCACCTGGAGCGCATCGCCACCCGCGAGGCGACGCTGGACGAGCTGCCCGGGGTGTTTGCACGCATGCTGGCCGGCGATTCCTTCGGCCGTACCGTGGTGCGCGTCGCCGGTCACTGACGTGGCGCGGCTTGGAAGCACCGCGTCACCGGCATAGAATCCACCGAAACAACAAGGGGACACCCACCTTATGGCACGCATCCTGATCGTCGACGATTCGCCGTCGCAGCTCCTGGGCCTGAAGCGCATTGTCGAGAAGCTCGGCCACGAAACCCTCACTGCCGAGGACGGTGCCGCCGGCGTCGAGGTGGCCAGGCGCGAGATCCCCGACCTGATCCTGATGGACGTGGTGATGCCGAACCTCAATGGTTTCCAGGCCACCCGCACGATCAGCAAGGACGCCGCCACGGCGCACATCCCGGTGGTGCTGGTGACCACCAAGGACCAGGAAACCGACAAGGTGTGGGGCATGCGCCAGGGTGCGCGCGCCTACGTCACCAAGCCGATCAAGGAAGAAGAACTGATGGCCACGCTGAAGGAACTGCTGCCGGCCTGAGCCGGTTCCCTGCGGGCCGATGGAGAACGGCGCCTCGCGGCGCCGTTCTGGTTTTCGGGCCGCCGCCGGCAACCGCGGTCAGGCGCGCGGATCGTAGTCCGCGAACTGCGCACGCAGCGCCTCGTAGGCCGCCTTCTGCGCGTCGCTGGCGGCCACGGGCACGCGGATCGACAGCTCCACCAGCTGGTCTCCCGGATGCGCGCCCGGCATGCCGCGCCCCTTCAGGCGCAGCTTGCGTCCCGACTGCGATCCCGCCGGAATGCGCAGGTCCACCGTGCCGGCCAGGGTCGGCACCGGCACCGTGGCGCCCAGCGCCGCCTCCCACGGGCTGATCGGCAGCACGTGCAGCACGTTGTGACCGTCGAGCTTGAAACGGGCGTCGTCGCGGATGCCCACTTCCAGCAACAGGTCGCCACTCGGGCCGCCGTGGGCACCGGGATGGCCCTGCCCCGCCAGGCGGATCACCTGCCCCGGCTGGATGCCGGCGGGGATCTTCACCTCCAGCACACGCTCCTCGCCGCGACCGCCGTGCAGGGACAGGCGGGTGCGGCCGCCGTCGAACGCGGTCTGCAGGTCGATCTCCACCCTGGCCTGCACGTCCTGCCCGCGCCGCGCGCGGGGCTGGCCGCGCTGGCTGTGGCCGCCGGCAGCCCGGCCGAACAGGCTCTCGAAGAAATCGCTGAAGTCGCCGTCGCCGCCGAAATCGAAGGACTGGCCTTGCCCCTGGCCCCAGCCCGGCGGCGGCCGGAACTGCTCGCCGCCGCGATAGCCGCCGGCACGCAGCTGGTCGTAGGCGCGGCGCTTCTCGGCGTCCAGCAGCACCTCCTGCGCCTCGTTGACGGCCTTGAACTTCTCCTCGGCGCCAGCCTCCTTGTTCTTGTCCGGATGGTACTTGCGCGCCAGCTTGCGATAGGCGGTCTTGATCTCCGCCTCGCTGGCCTCGGGTTTCACGCCCAGGATCTCGTAATAGTCTTTGAATTCCACCGCCGGCTCCAAGCCATTCGGGTCGTCAATCATGAAACGGCCCACGACGGATCATCTCCGCCGCGGGCCGCTTTCGCAATCGCCGGAGCCTGCTCAGTGACCCGTTTCGATGTTGATGCGTCGAGGCGTGGTCTCCGGCTTCTTCGGAATGGAGATTTCCAGCACGCCATGCCGACCTGTGGCGGTGATGCCGTCCGCGTCGGCGCTGTCCGGCAGGCCGAAGCGGCGATGGAACAGGCCGTGCAGCCGCTCCTGGCGGGTGAACTGGCCGGGCTGCTCGCTGCTTTCCACGGTGCGCTCGCCCTTGATGGAAAGAATGCCCTTGTCCATGCTCACCTCGATGGAGGCGGGGTCGACGCCGGGGATGTCCGCATAGATCACGAAGCGCCTGTCCTCCTCCTTGATGTCCACCTGTGGCGCCCACTGGCTGGTCACCACGTTCGACTGGTCGTTTTCCTCCTGACCGAGGAACCGCTCGAAGGCCTGGCGAAACGCCTGCACATCACGGGGCATGCCCCACGCCACATGACGGGTGATGTTCATCTCGATTCTCCTCTGCATTGAACCGCGGCACCATCGCCGCATCGCTGGAAAATGGGTGTCGCCTAACATGATTCAAGCCCCCTTGGAAGCCCGTCCCGGGCGATCGCCGGCAAACGCCTCGCCCCGCTCCCGGCGCAAGCGCTAGGATGGACGGCCCCCATCGCCAGACCGGACTTATGAGCATCCAGATCGGCCAGTCGTTGCCCGACATCGAGATCAAGGCCATCGTCGACGGCCGCATCGAGCCCGCCCGCACCGGGGCGCTGTTTGCCGACCGCAAGGCCGTGCTGTTCGCCGTGCCCGGTGCGTTCACCCCGACTTGTTCGGAAAAGCACCTGCCGGGCTACGTGCAGCATCACGAGGCTTTCCGCGCACGCGGTATCGCGGTGTATTGCCTCGCCGTCAACGATGCCTACGTGATGCAGGCCTGGGCTTCCGCGCAGCACGTGCCGCCTGGCCTGCTGCTGCTCGCCGACGGCAACGCCGACTTCACCCGCGCGCTTGGCCTGGAGCGGGACGGCAGCGCCTACGGCATGGGCCTGCGTGCACGCCGCTTCGCGCTGTATGCGGAGGATGGCGTGGTGCGCCAGCTGCACGTGGAAGCACCTGGCGAGTTCCGCGTCTCCGGGGCGGAGGCGATGCTGGCGGCGCTCGGGGACTGAGCCGGTCCGGGCGACGGACCAGCGCACGCGATATAGTCCGCCCTGCCGATGCCGGGCGGATCGTGGTCCGCGCGGGCCGGCCGCGCCTTCCGTCACCCGAGGGGAATCGCCATGCGCTACGCCCTGTTCGAAAGCCAGCGGGACACGCTGCTGCTCGTGGCCCGCATCCTGCTGGTGTTGCTGTTCGTGCTGTTCGGCTGGGAAAAACTTACCGACTACGCCGGCACCAGCGCCTACATGGCAGCCGAGGGATTGCCGCTGCCCGTACTGGCCGCGGTCGTGGTCATCGCGATGGAGTTCTTCGTGGGCCTGGCGATCGCGTTCGGTTTCTGGACGCGGCCACTGGCGCTGCTGCTGGCGCTGTACACGCTGGGAACCGCGCTGATCGGGCACCACTACTGGACGATGGCGGGCGCCGAGCACATGGCCAACATGATCAACTTCTACAAGAACCTCTCGATCATCGGCGGCCTGTTGCTGCTGTGCCTCACCGGACCGGGCCGGTATTCGGTCGATCGCCGCTAGGCGCGGCGGTGCCGCGGGACGCTCAGAAATCCCGGATGCCGCTCAGCAGCACGCTGCGGCCGCGATGCAGCGGCACGAAGGTCTCGTCGAAGTCGGCATCGTGCAGATCGCGGTCGAACAGGTTGCGCACGCCCAGCGTCGCGCTCCAGCGCACGCCTCGCCAGGACAGGTTCGCGTCCACGCGGGCCTGTCCCGGTATCGCGAAGTACGCCGAGCCGTCCGACAGCTGGCCGCGGCTGGCGCTGCGCGCCAGCACGCCGGCGGCGATGCCCCAACCGCGCAGCACCCCGCGCCGGAGCCGGTAGCTGGCCCACAGGTTGAAGCGCTGCCGCGGCGTGCCGGTAGGCAACGAGCCGTCGTGGTTGCGCACCATCGCGTCCGTATAGGCGGCGCTCAGGTCCAACCCCGGCGCGGGCCTGCCGTTGAATTCCAGTTCGATCCCGCGATTGCTCTGTCCCGGACCGGGAACGCCGTAGTACGGCGGTCTGGGCGAGCTGAGGTCCGTGCTGTGATCGAGCATGATGCGGTAGGCCGCCACGGTGAGCATGGCGTGCTGGTCGAACAGCATCAGCTTCGCCCCGGCCTCCAGCTGGCGCGAACGCGAAGGCAGCAACGGCTGGCCGTCCTTGCCCAGCACCTCGTCGGCCTGGAAACCGCTGGTGGCGCTGGCGTACAGCGACAACGCCGGCGTGAGCCGGTACAGCAACCCGGCATTCGGCACCCATTGCGACTTGTGCGCGGTCCGCGTGTTGCCGTCGGCGTCCACGGTGGCAAGTTCGTAGGTGGTGCGCCGCAGGGCCAGCAGCGCGTCCCAGCGTCCGCCCAGCGCGATCTGGTCCTGCAGGAACAACGCGTGGTCGGTCGACCACGGGCCGCCGGGCAGGTGCAGGCCGACGCGCGTATCCGCGCCGGTCACCGACGACACCGGCGGCAGCGGCGGACCGGCATGCAGGTTGTAGCTGGACTGCGGCAGGAAACCGAACACGTCGTCGACGCCGCCGGACAATGCCCGCGAGTAGTCGAGTCCCGCGACCAGCACATGGCGGACCGCATCGCCGCCGAAGCGCCCCACCACGTCGTTCTGCACGGTGTAGAACGCATCGCGGTAGCGGAACTGCTCGGCGAGCGGAACCGCATCGCCGTTCGGGGAGAGACTGCCCAGGCTCCACTCCCGCACCGCGGAGTCCTGCCACACGTACTGGCCGCGGCTGCGGAACGTCCAGGCCGTGCCGAAGCGGTGCGCGAACGTGTACGACAGACGCGTGGTGCGGAACAGCGAGTGGTCATCCGGGTTGCCGGTCATCAGGCCTGGTGGTGTCGCGCTGGACAGGCTGGCGCCGAGCATCACCGCGTGATCGGGAATCGGCTCGCGCCGCACGAGGCGCTGCACGGACACCACCAGCCGGCTCGCCTCGTCGCGCCAGCCGAGCGACGGCGCGAGGTAGCCGCGGCGCGGACCGCGCCGCCCCTGGCGGGTACGGGTGGCGTATCCGCCCGAGGCAATCAGGCGATACGTCCAGTGCCCGCTCCTGCCCAGCGTGCCGCCGAGGTCGAGTCCCAGCTGGCGGTCACCGTGCCGGCCCAGCGCGAATTCGAGTCGGTGCACGGGCACGGCCGTCGGCTGCTTCGTCACGAGATTGATCAGGCCGCCGAAATTGTTGTTGACCGAGGCGTCGCCGACGATCGCCTGGGGCCCTTTCAGCACTTCCACGCGTTCGATGCCGATCAACGGCGGGAAGTCGCCGTAGGACACGATGCTGTTCGGCAGGCCGTCGATCATGCCGTTGCCGACCTGGAAGCCGCGTACCAGGAACACCGGCAGTGCGTCCGCGCCGTCCAGGTACTGCACACCGGCCACGTTGCGCACCGCATCGGCCACGTCGCGGGCCTGCTGCGAATCCAGCAGCTCGTGCGTCACCTCCCCCGCCGAGGCCGGCAGCTCGAGCAGGTCGGTGTCGACGCGCGTGCCGCTGCCGACATCGGCCATGTAGCCGCCGGTGTCGACGACACCGGTGGTCACCACCGGCGCCAGTTGCCGGACGTCGGCACGTGCCGCGGCGTGCCTGCTGTCCGGTGCGCCGGCAAGCAGCGGTATCACCACCACCGTACCGGTATCGACGAACCGGTAACCCAGCCCCGTGCCCTGCAGCAGACGTTCGAGCGCGGCCGCCGCGGTGAAGTCGCCGCTCGCCCCGCGGGAACGCAGGGCGTCGACCTCGCCGCCGGCAGTAAGCACCTGCAGGTTAGCCTGCCGGCCGAACGCGATCAGTGCGGTGGACAGCGCTTGCGGCGGTATCGCGAAACGCAGCGCGGCCGCGCCGGCGGCATGGCCAGGCACCGCCGCGGCACCGAGCGCGGCCAGCAGGCACGCATAGGCTGGCAGCAGGCCGAACCGGCTCATGGCATCCGCTTGTCCCTGGCGAAAGCGACAAGTGTGGCATGCGCCGCACGGCTACGCAGCGGGATTTTTGCCACGCCCGACCGGAACGCCGGGCGGGGCGGCAGTCGGCCGAGTCAGCGCCGCGACGGTACCGGTCCGTTCGCGGAATTCGCGGAAAGCGTCACCGCGTGCCCGTCTTCCCGCACCTGCAGCGGGAAGACCTGCGGCAAGGCGCGCAGCCAGCCGTCGATCTCGTCGGTGCGCACCGTGCCGGTGAAGCTGAGCCCGGCCAGGCTGCTGCCGTCCAGCCGCACCGCTCGGCGGCTGTAGCGATTGACGTTGGCGATCACCACCGCCAGCGGTTCGTCGACGAATTCCAGCCGGTGGCTGCGCCAGCCGACCGCCTGCTCCGGCGTGACCGTGCCCAGGCTCAGGGTGCGCGCGACCGGGTTCCAGGCCACGCGCTGATCCGCCCCGGCATCGAGCACGCGGGCCGGCGCCGCCGCGCCACCCGGCGCGGCGACCCGCACCTCGCCCCGCGTGATCGCCACGACCACCTCGCCTCCGGTGCGGCGCACGTCGAACGCGGTGCCGATATCGCGCACCGTGACGTCGCCAGCGGCAACCTCGAAGGGACGCCGCGCGTCGTGCACTACCTGGAAATACGCCTCGCCCGCCTCCAGCGCCACCTTGCGCCCGCCGCGATCGAAACGCACGCTGAGTCGGCTGGCACCGCCCAGCGCCACCTTGCTGCCGTCGGCCAGCACGATGTCGCGGTCCTGTCCGGTCGCGCTGGCATAGACTACGGGTGCCTCCGCATCGCCGGCGACGCGGTCCCACAACAGGAATCCCATACCGACCGCCAGTACCGCCACGGCTGCCGCCACAGCGAACGGCAACCAGCGGCGGCGCGGCACGGCGGACGGGGCGAACTCGTCCAGCAGCCGGCGGCGCGCAGCGGCGTCCAGCACGCCCAGCCGCTCGCCGAATGCGCTGACGTACTCGAAGGCCGCAAGATGGCGCTCGTCTTGCGCCGTCCACTCCAGCCACTGCTCGAGGACGGCCTCGGCGCCATGCGGATCGCGCAGGCGCGCCCACCAATCGGCGGCGGCCAGCAGCAACTGTTCGTCGGGATGTTGGGGGGTGTTGGCCATCACGGCATCTCCCGTTCTTCGACCCGTACACGGCAATGCGCCAGCGCACGGGTAACGTGGTAGCGCACCATGCGCGCGCTGAGATTCATGCTCTGCGCGATCGACTCGAAATCGCGCCCCTCGATCGCGTGCAGCACGAAGGCGCGACTGGTCTTGGCCGGCAACTCGCGCAGCGCCTCTTGCAGCTCGCGCCACTGCTCGGCCGCCGCCGCGTGGCGCTCGGGTACCGGCGCCAGGTGCAGCTCGGGTGCCGGCTCCACCGCCTCGTCGGCGGCCGTCGCCTCGCGCAGCTTGCGCATGCGCAGCCGGTCGATCGCCAGGTTCGTCGCGACGCGGAACAGGAAGGCGCGCAGCGAATCGATCTGTTCGGGATGTTCCAGCGTGAGCATGCGCACGTAGGCTTCCTGCGCCAGCTCCTGCGCGTCGGCGAGCGAACCGAGCCGGCATTGCAGGAACGCCAGCAGCGCGCGGTTGTGTTCGCGGAACAGCGCCGCCACGCT
The DNA here is from genome assembly GCF_050026795.1 of Rhodanobacter aciditrophus. NCBI lineage: Bacteria > Pseudomonadati > Pseudomonadota > Gammaproteobacteria > Lysobacterales > Rhodanobacteraceae > Rhodanobacter > Rhodanobacter aciditrophus. The sequence continues at coordinate 166,072 of NZ_JALBWP010000007.1, read as the reverse complement.
GGCCACGTGCCCGTGCGGTATCGCGGCGTCGGTCAGGGTGTCCGGTTGCTTCATGTGGCTATTGCGCCGATTTCCTGGGGCGGGCGACGGGAGTTCGGTGTTTCAGGCCGCCGCGCACAGCACGTGGCGTTCCGCCTCCACGCACAGCGCCTCGACCAGCAGGCGTTCGGCTTCCTCGCGCAAGGCTTCGCGCTTGCGGAACGCGGAGCGGTGCTGGCTGGGCACTTCCACTTCGGTCCGGCGTTGCGGCCGCAGCGGCAACTCGTACCAGCCGCCGCCGACGTCCCTGCCCTGCTGCTCCTGCCAGAACGCATCGTAATCCGCCACGAAGCGTCGGCGCGCGTTGCGCAGCGGGTGGGCCGCATTGCCGACCGCCAGCACCCGCGCGAGGCCCCAATGCCGTGCCAGCACGCAGGCCAGCGCCAGCATCAGGCATTTCGGGCGCAGGCCGTGCAGCTGGCGCGTGAGCTGGCGCACCGCTTCGCGAGCGGTGGCGCCGACCGGACCCTGGATGCAGCCGATCGCCAGTGTGCGTTCGTCGATCACGGTGACCACGATGCGGTACAGCGGGTTGCCGAGTTCGTCGCCGAGCTGGATTCCGAGCTCGCCTTCGCAGCCGAGGAAGATCGGTGGCTGCAGGCTGAGGATCAGCCGACTGCCGTCCTTCAGCGACAGCAGGCCCAGCGGGGCACCGCCTTCCGCATAGACCGCGTGGAACAGCGCTGCCGGCATCGCCGCGAGCAGGTGGCGGTAGTGCTGGCGGATCGCGCGCAGGCGCCGCCGGCGGCTCCATCCCAGGTTGAGGTAGCGATGCAGGTGGCGTTCCTGCATGCGCGGATCGCGTCGCCGGAACGCCTGCAGCGCCGGTTCGCTTTCGACATGGGAGAGGAAATCCGCATGCTCGCGGAACATCAGCAGGCTGCGGGCGATGTACTTGGCCGCCGTCAGCATGCGCTTGGCCGCATCGCCACGCCAGTCGAAACGGCCGCGCAGCGATCGCAGGAAGCAGGCCATCCCGGCGCCGTGCCAGCCGCCGGCCGGCGCGTGGCCGACCGCGCGCCGCGGCGCCGGGCGGCCGCCCAGTAGCGCGGCATCCACCATCCGGCGCACGGAAGAATCCATTTCGTTCAAGGTCGTCGACTCGCGGCAATCACGTCGCCAGCAAGACGTTTGCAGCGCAAAAATTTGAAATGGCGCCGCCGCGGTGCAGGTCCCTCGATCCTTGCGCTGGTCCCTGATCGCGAGAGACAGACATGTGGCCATCCATGGCCGCATTCCCCAAACGCAAAGAGCCCCGGACCGGCCGGGGCTCTTTGCGCACGACTTGCCGGACTGGAATCAGGTTTCGTGCGTGCCTGCTCCCGCCTCTGCGCCACCTTCGGGCGGCAGGTCGCCGGCCGTCGGTCCGGCTTCCTCGCCATTGTCCTCGTCGGCCTCCAGCCTCACCACGCTGACCAGCGATTCCTCGGCCGGCAGGCGGATCAGGGTGACGCCCTGGGTGTTGCGGCCGAGCTGCGAGACTTCCGCCACACGGGTGCGCACCAGGGTGCCCTGGCCGGAGATCAGCATCAGCTCGTGCTTCTCGCTCACCTGCACCGCGGCGACCAGCGCGCCGTTGCGTTCGGAGCACTGGATGCCGATCACGCCCTGGGTGCCGCGGCCCTTCTTCGGGAACTCGTCCAACGCCGTGCGCTTGCCGTAGCCGCGGGCGGTGGCGGTGAGGATGTCGCCCTCGGCCGCCACGATCAGCGACACCACTTCCTCGCCCTCCGCCAGGCGCATGCCGCGCACGCCGGTGGCGGTGCGGCCCATCGAGCGCACGGTGTTCTCGTCGAAGCGCACCGTCTTGCCGTTGGAGGCGAACAGCAGGATGTCGCTGTTGCCGTCGGTGAGCTCCACGTTGACCAGCGCGTCGCCCTCGTCCAGCTTGATCGCCTGCTTGCCCTTCTGCAGCTGGAACGCGAACTCGGTGAGCGGGGTCTTCTTCACCGTGCCATGCCGGGTGGCGAAGAACACGTAGCGATCCTCCGCGTATTCGCGCACCGGCAGCACCGCCTGCACCTTCTCACCCGCGGCCAGCGGCAGCAGGTTGATGATCGGCTTGCCGCGCGCGCCAGGGCCGGCCTCCGGCATCTGGTAGACCTTGAGCCAGTACACGCGCCCGGTCGAGGTGAAGGTGAGCAGGGTGTCGTGGGTGTTCACCACCCACAACTGCTCGACCACGTCCTCGTCCTTCAGCGCCGAGGCCGAGCGGCCCTTGCCGCCGCGGCGCTGGGCACGGTAGGCGCTGGCCGGCTGGCGCTTGATGTAGCCGGTATGCGACAGCGTCACCACCATGTCCTCCGGCGCGATCAGGTCGAGGACGTTCAGGTCTTCCTGCGAATGCTGGATCTCGGTGCGGCGGGCGTCGCCGAATTCGTTCTTGACCGTCTCGAGCTCCTCGCGGATCACCGCGAGCAGGCGCTCGGGGTTTTCCAGGATCTCGATCAGGCCGCGGATGGTTTCGAGGATCTCGCGGTACTCGTCGGAGAGCTTCTCCTGCTCCAGGCCGGTGAGGCGGTGCAGGCGCATCGCGAGGATTTCCTGCGCCTGCACCTCGGAGAGCTGGTAGCCCGCGGGCTTGAGGCCGTCGCGTGGATCCATGTCCTCCGGCCGCGAAGCCTCGGCGCCGGCGGCGGCGAGCAGCGCGCCCACCATGCCGGGCTGCCACTTGCGTGCCAGCATGCGTTCGCGCGCCTCGGCCGGCGAGGCCGAGGTCTTGATCAGCTCGATCATCTCGTCGATGTTGGCGAGCGCGACGGTGAGGCCTTCCAGGATGTGGGCGCGGGCGCGGGCCTTGCGCAGTTCGAAGATGGTGCGGCGGGTCACCACTTCGCGGCGATGGCGGATGAACGCCTCGAGGATGTCCTTGAGGTTCAGCAGCCGCGGCTGGCCGTCCAGCAACGCCACCATGTTGATGCCGAAGGTCACCTGCAGCTGGGTCTGCTGGAACAGGTTGTTCAGCACCACGTCGGCCATCGCGTCCTTGCGGACCTCGATGACGATGCGCATGCCGTCCTTGTCGGACTCGTCGCGCAGCTCGCTGATGCCTTCGAGCTTCTTTTCCTTGACCAGCTCGGCGATCTTCTCGATCAGCCGCGCCTTGTTCACCTGGTAGGGCAGCTCGTGGACGAGGATGGTCTCGCGGCCGTTGCTCTCGGTCTCGATCTCGGTCTTGGCGCGGACCAGGATGCGGCCGCGGCCCGTGCGGTATGCCTCGACGATGCCGGAGGAGCCGTTGATGATGCCGGCGGTGGGGAAGTCCGGGCCGGGGATGTGATGCATCAGCTCGTCGACCGAGAGCGCTGGCTCGTCGATCAGCGCGATGGTCGCGGCGATGACTTCGTTCAAGTTGTGCGGCGGCACGTTGGTGGCCATGCCCACGGCGATGCCCGCCGAGCCGTTCACCAGCAGGTTCGGCACGCGGGTGGGCAGCACCAGTGGCTCGTGCTCACTCTCGTCGTAGTTCGGGCCGAAGTCGACGGTTTCCTTGTCGATGTCGGCGAGCAGCTCGTGAGTGAGGCGCGCCATGCGCACCTCGGTGTAACGCATCGCCGCCGCGTTGTCGCCGTCGACCGAACCGAAGTTGCCCTGGCCGTCCACCAGCATGTAGCGCAGCGAGAACGGCTGCGCCATGCGCACGATGGCGTCGTAGACCGAGGCGTCGCCGTGCGGGTGGTATTTACCGATCACGTCGCCGACCACGCGGGCCGACTTCTTGTAGGGCTTGTTCCAGGCGTTGCCCAGCTCGTTCATCGCGAACAACACGCGGCGATGCACCGGCTTCAGGCCGTCGCGCACGTCCGGCAGCGCGCGGCCCACGATCACGCTCATCGCGTAGTCGAGATAGCTCTGGCGCATCTCGTCTTCGATGTTGACGCGGATGACTTCTTTGGCGAGTTCTGCCATCAATCGGCTTCCCTGGAAATGGATGAAAGGCTGTCTTGCGCGGGTGCGCGCACCCGCGTGCAGACCTGTGGAAGACAGCCGAGGAAGACTACCACGAACGGCGCCAAATTGACAGTCTTTGCGCCTTGATAATCAACAACTTACATGTGACTTTCGGGGTGACGGAAAAGCATCGCGCGCGCGCTCGCGAAGTTCGCCGCCGAAGCGACCGCCGAACCCGCGGCCACAGCCAGCGCCGGCCAGCGGTGCGTCAGCGGAAACTCCAGCAGCGCCACCACGTATATGCCGTAATTCACCAGCGCGCCAAACCCCATCAGGCCCATCCAATGCAGCCATTCCGATCCTGCCGAGCGACCGCTGCGGCGATGGGCAAAGGTGTGTCGGCGATTCCACCACCATGTGACGCTGGCGGCGCAGAGGAAGGACAGCACGCGGGCCAGGTACGGATTCCAGTCCGCCAGCGAAACCAGGGCCTGCACCACCCCGGCATCCACCACGAAGCCGATCGCACCGCCCACCGCGAACAGTGCGATCTCGCGGCGCAGCTTCACCGGTCGAAGACCGCGCGCATCGACGCCGCGTCCAGCCGCTCGATCACGCCGCGCTCGGTGACGATGGCGTCGATCAGGCTGGCCGGCGTCACGTCGAACACCGGGTTCCAGGCCTCGGCGCCCTCGACCACCACCCGCCGGCCACCGATGGCCAGCAGCTCCGCGGGATCGCGCAGTTCGATCTCGATGTCGTCGCCGGAAACGGTGGCCATGTCCACCGTGGAGGACGGCGCCACCACCATGAACTTCACGCCGTGATGCTTCGCGGCAATCGCCAGCTGGTAGGTGCCGATCTTGTTCGCGGTGTCGCCGTTCGCGGCAATGCGGTCGGCGCCGACGATCACCCACTGCACCGCACCGGACTTCATCAGGTGCGCCGCCGCGGAGTCGGCGATCAACTTTGCGGGAATGCCGTCGCGTACCAGCTCGTACATGGTGAGCCGCGCGCCCTGCTGCCACGGCCGCGTCTCGCCCGCGAACACGCGCGCGACGCGCCCCTGCGCCACGCCGGCGCGGATCACGCCCAGCGCAGTGCCGAAACCCGCCGTGGCCAGCGAGCCGGTGTTGCAATGGGTGAGCACGCCGGAACCCGGGGCGATCAACGCGGCTCCCAGTTCGCCCATGCGGCGGTTGGCGGCCAGATCCTCGTCCTGGATCGCCTGCGCCTCGTGTTCCAGCGCCTGGGCATCGGCACCCGCAGCGATGCGTGCCTTCATGCGGTCCAGCGCCCACATCAGGTTCACGGCGGTGGGGCGCGCCGCGCGCAGCATCGCCAGAGCTTCATCCAGCGTCGCACCCTGCCGCGCGGCCAGCACCACGCCCCACGCGGCAGCGATGCCGATGGCCGGCGCGCCGCGCACGGCGAGATCCCGGATCGCCTGCGTCACCTCGGCGGCGTCGCGGCACTCGATCCAGCGTTCCTCCTGCGGCAGCAGGCGCTGGTCGAGCAAGTGCAGGTAGGCGCCGCGCCATTGCACGGCGCGGACGCGGTCGTAACGGTCGTAATCCATCGGAATGTTCGTGTCGTGAAACGGAGGGAGATCAGGGCGATTCCGGCATCACCAGCCACAGGATCAAATAGATCAGGATGCCCGAACCGCCCAGCAGGGTGAGGATGATCCAGGCCACCCGTACCAGGGTCGGGTCCCAGCCCAGGTATTCGGCGATGCCGCCGCAGACGCCGGCCAGCGTGCGGTTCTGGCGGGAACGGCAGAGACGTTTTTCCATGCTCGTGAATCCTGCGGGTTGGGGGATCAGTCGCGCGCACGCAGCCACTGGTGGATCGCCGGCGGCACTTCGCGCTGCGCGCGGCCGGAGACGTAGATGCCGATGTGGCCGCCCTTGAACGCGAGCTCGGTGTAGTCGGTACTGCCGGCGCGCCGACGCAGCGCGCGCGAGGCGTCCGGCGGCACCAGATGGTCCTGCTCCGCGTAAATGTTCAGCACCGGCTGGACGACCATGTCGAGATCGACCTCGTGGCCGCCGATGACCAGGCCGCCCTTCACCAGCTTGTTGCCCTGGTAGAAGTCCTTGACGAACTGGCGGAAGGTCTCGCCGGCCTGGTCGGGCGAGTCGAAGATCCAGCGCTCCATGCGCAGGAAGTTCTCCAGCTCCGCCGGATTGTCGAGGATGTCCACCAGGCCCACGTATTTCTGCTGGTTCAGCCGCACCGGCTTCAGCGTGAGGTAGACCCAGTTCATCAGCATCGCCGGCACGTTGCCAAGGGTGTCGACAAACAGGTCCACGTCCAGTTCGCGGCACCAGTGCGACAGCATGTTGTCCGGCGTCTGGAAGTCCACCGGCGTGACCATGGTGACGAGGTTCTTCACCTTGTCCGGATGCATCGCCGCGTAGCACAGCGAGAACGCGCCGCCCTGGCAGATGCCGAGCAGGTTGATCACATCCAGCCCGTGGCGCTGGCGCACCGCGTCCACGCAGCGGTCGAGGTAGCCGTTGAGGTAGTCGTCCAGCGTCAGCCAGCGGTCGGCGCCGTCGGGGTAGCCCCAGTCGATCAGATAGACATCCTCGCCCTGCGCCAGCAAGTTGCGCACCAGCGAGCGATCGGGCTGCAGGTCAGTCATCCATACCGTGTTGACCAGCGCGTAGACGATCAACGTGGGCGTCTTCGCGGTGGGTGCGCGGTCGCCCTGCATGTGCCACAGCTTCAGCTTGTCCTCGGCGTACACCAACTCACGCGGCGTGTTGGCATAGCTTGGCTCGCGCATGCCGCGCAGCTGGCCCATGCCGGCGCTGAGCTTGCGCTGGAACGCTCCGATCTCCTGCATCAGCCGGGTCGGGTCGAGGTGAAGCGGGGTATCCATGGGCGCTCCCTGTCAGCGCTTGCGCGGGCTGGTGGCGGATGAAGCCGGCTTGCCCCGCGCAGGCGCCTTCGCGGGAGTCGCGGCGCGTCTGGTCGCCGGCGTGGGCTTCGATGCCGGCGGGGCGGACAGCGCGGCCAGTTCGCGCTTCAATGCCGCCACCTCGCGGCGCAGCGCGAGGATCTCCGCGCCCGCCTCTCCCGCACCCTGCTTGCGCACGTCGCGGCGCAGCTGCTGCAGTCGCTGCCCCAGCGACGAGACCTCCTCGCGGGTGGGCAGGCCCAGTTCGCGGCACAGTTGACCGGTCTGGTGCTGCTGCAGCTGGCGCACGCGCATCTGCGTGTTGACCATCTCGCCGTAGACCGAGCGAAACTCGTCGGACAGCGCGATCTCGGCGTAGGCATCCTCGGCGGCGTCGACCCACAGGTCGTACAGCGCCTTCAGCGATTCGACCGGCGGACTGGCCGGGTCGCGTTGCACGAGCCGCGCCTGCAGGCGCTCCAGGCCTTGTGCGTTCGCGCGCTGGATCAGCTCCTGGTAGCGCGCGTTCGCTTCCACCGCCGCCTGGATCGCTGCGGCCAGCTCCTGCTGCTTCATCAACTGCTCGCGATGCAGGCCGAACGCCGGCACCGGGCCGTTCACCGCGCCCGGCATGGCAAAACCGCCGGCCTGCACCGACTGCAGCCAGGCCTGCCACTGCTGCACGAAGCCCTGTGCGGCGGCGTTGTCGATGCCATTGAAGGCCTGGGTAAACGGCTGATTGCCGGAACCCGCCCAGGCACGCAGCAGCGTCTGCCAGTCCGCGCCGGGCTGGCTGGCACCGGCCGCCGCCACGCCCTGCATCCAGTCGAAACAGCCCTTGAGCCCGGCCAGCGTGCGCTCCAGCGACTCGCTGCCTGCGGGCGGCGGCGCGGCGGCGGGTGGCGGCTGCAACTGGCGCAGCCACGCATCCCAGGATTGCTGCGCAAGCACCTGCCAGTCCTTGATGAAATCGCCTGCCTGTCCGCTCATCGCGCTTCCTCGTTTGCCGCCCTCGCTATCCTAGCGCGTCTGGCGAATCTTCTCGTGTCGGCATCCACGTCTCGAGGCGTGGCGTCACGCAACCGTAATCAGCGGCGCGAAACCCTGCACAGCTGCACACCGATGCCGTCGCGCGGATAGCGCTCCATGGCGCTCGATATCGCTTCGCATTTTCCGGCAAGCTGCGCCCCGGGCAGCCACTGCCGCAAGACCGGCAAACTCGCCGCGGCATGTCCGTTCAACAAGGCATAGACCGGGCCGATGTGGTCATGCAGCCGCTCGCGGGTAAACACGCCGAGCCGTTCGTCCGCAGCCTTCTGGTTGAACCAGGTCAGCCCGACAAAACGGCTGGATTGCGCGTTCCCGATGAAAGGAACGACGTAGGCCAACGGCTGCCCCATTACCAGCACCAGGCTGCCGGGTTCGACTGCCGGGGCACGCACGTCGAAAACTGCACCGGCATACCTGACATGCCCCCAGTTCGGATAGCGACTGCAACCGGCCGACAGCAGGAACAGACCCGCCATGCACCACGCCAACCAGGGACGCCACGCACCGCCCCCATGCGCACGCCATGACAATGCCCGCAACGCCGCCAGCGCCAGCAATCCGGTCAACGCCTCGATCGGAATGGCATACCGCAGGATAGAAAACAGCGCCAGCCACGCCACATAGGCCAACGCCACGAACACCGCCAACAGGCGCATCGCCTCCCTGCCCCGCGGTGGCTGCCGGCGCCGAAACCAAGCGGATAATGCGAGTCCAAGCAAAGCAAGCATACCCAAGGCATAGCGGGGATCTGCAAAGCTGACCTCGGTGACCACCCTCTGGTTTTCGCGCACCCAGTAGAACGGATAGAACAACCACTGCCCGATGCTGCGTGGCAAGAACTGGCCATCGGTTCCACTGACAGTCGGCACCCAGCCCGAACGGAAGACCTGGTTGAACATCGGAAACACCGGATTCCCCGTGAGGCGATAGAGCGCCCAGCCCCACCAGCCGTAGGCGACAAGGAATCCGCCCAGTGCAGCACCGGCGAACAACAGGCCCAGACGCCAGGCCCTGTGGCGCCACCCAGATGCCGCCAGCAAGGCGCACATCATGGCCGGCGGATAGACGATGGCCGTTGGTTTCAGGCCTGCCGCTAGGCCGCATAGCAGGCCGGCCAGCAACACACGCCGACCCGATCGCGCCGTCGGCTCGCTCACGCATATCGGAAGCAACAGGCAGATGGCCAGCAGCACCAGCAGGGCCAGCGGCATCTCGTTCGAACTCATACCCAACTGTGATACCGCCATGGTGCCCGTCGCGCCGATCAGGACAGCGAACAGGTCGCTCGCGTCGAACACCCGCCCTTGCAAATCGGCAAGCCTCGCAGCGATCCGCAGCAACACGAAAACAAGGCCGCCGTACCATAGCCCCTGCAAGCCGGCGAGCACGCGCGGCATGTGTTCAAGTGGGCCGGTGCCCAGCAGGTAGTAGGGCAAGTCGAGCAGCGGATTGAAGAAGCTCTGCATGCCGGCGGCTACCAGATCGAGCGACTGCCGTCCGTGCAGCATGGCCCAGGCGTTGTACAGGTGGTAATTCCTCAGGTCCCAGCTTGCGTCCTGCTTCTGCAACACCGAGCCAAGCACGCCGAGCAGCAGGCAGATCGGCAACCCGTAGCGATCTACAACGCCTCGCAAGCCGCGTACCGGCATCATGAGTGGCCGTTTGCAGACTGGCTATCGGGGGCGGGCTGACGCAGATAGGCCAGGTATTTCTGCTCGCGCCGGCCCAGCGTCACCGTGTCAAGCACCAGCCCGCAAACCAGGAACACGCCGCCCAGCAGACCCAGCGAGGCGCACAGGATCGCCGTCGGAAAACGCGGCACCAGGCCCGTCGCCAGATAGGTCTCCAGGAGCGGCCATGCAAGCACCACCGCCAGCAGCAGGCACATGGCGCACGCCAGCGAGAAGAACGCCAGCGGCTTGCCGTTCTTGGCCAGCCCGACGATCGCCAGCAGGATGCGCCAGCCATCGCGCCAGGTGTTGAGCTTGCTGTGCGAACCCTCCGGGCGCGCGCAATAGCGGCTGGGCATTTCCGCCACCGGCATGCGCAGTTCGAGCGCATGCACCGCCAGCTCGGTCTCAATTTCGAATGCCTGGGCGTGGGCCGGGAACGACTTCACATAGCGGCGCGACATCACGCGGTAACCCGACAGCATGTCGGTGAAGCTGCGCCCGAAAATCCAGCCGGCGAGGCCGGTCAGCATGCGATTGCCGAGCCGGTGCCCGGAGCGATAGGCCTGCTGCTGTCCAGTGACGCGGCTGCCGACCACCAGGTCGAGATGTCCGTCGAGCAGGCGGCGGATCATCTCCGGAGCATCGCCGGCATCGTACGTGGCGTCACCATCCACCATCACATAGACGTCGGCGTCCACATCGGCGAACATCCGCCGCACCACGTTACCCTTGCCCCGCAGACGCTCGAAACGCACCTCGGCGCCTGCCGCACGCGCCACCGCCGCCGTGTCGTCGGTCGAGTTGTTGTCGTATACGACAATGCGGGCCTGCGGCAGGCTCCCGGCGAAATCCCACACCACCTTGCCAATGGCGACGGCCTCGTTGAAACATGGGATCAGCACGGCCACGCGTGGCGTCCTGCTGGCTGGCATCGGAATCCCTGATCGGTGCGGTCGGGCGGCGATTCTAGCAAAGCATCGGCTGCACGATCAGCTGCAAGCTTGTCGTCGCCGCATACGACGACGCCCGGCATCTTTCGATGCCGGGCGTCGCAGACTAACGGATACACAATGCTGCGGTGCGGCTCAGCCTTCGCCCTCGGCCACCGCCTTCATGGACAGGCGGATGCGGCCCTGCTTGTCCACTTCCAGCACCTTGACCTTGACGATGTCGCCTTCCTTGAGCTTGTCGGAGACCTTCTCGACGCGCTCGTTGGAGATCTGCGACACGTGCACCAGACCGTCCTTGCCCGGCATGATCGTGACGAACGCGCCGAAGTCCATCAGCTTGGCGACCTTGCCCTCGTAGATGCGGCCCGGCTCGACGTCGGAGACGATCTGCTCGATGCGCTTCTTCGCCGCCTCGCCCGCGTCGCGGTTCACCGAGGCAATCACCACGGTGCCGTCGTCGTTGATGTCGATGGTGGCGCCGGTCTCCTCGGTGATCGAGCGGATGGTGGCGCCGCCCTTGCCGATGACCTCGCGGATCTTGTCGGGATGGATCTTGATGGTGATCAGGCGCGGCGCGTACTCGCTCATCTCGGTGCGCGCGGTGCTGATGGCCTTGGCCATCTCGCCGAGGATGTGCAGGCGGCCGCGCTTGGCCTGGGCCAGCGCCACCCGCATGATTTCCTCGGTGATGCCGTCGATCTTGATGTCCATCTGCAGGGCGCTGATGCCCTCGGACGAACCGGCCACCTTGAAGTCCATGTCGCCGAGGTGATCCTCGTCGCCCAGGATGTCGGACAGCACGACGAAGTCGCCGCCCTCCTTCACCAGGCCCATCGCGATGCCGGCCACCGGCGCCTTCAGCGGCACGCCCGCATCCATCATCGCCAGCGAGGAGCCGCACACCGAGGCCATCGAGGACGAACCGTTGGATTCGGTGATTTCCGAGACCACGCGCAGCACGTAGGGGAACTCGTCCATCGACGGCTTCACCGCCTGCACGCCGCGCTTGGCGAGACGGCCATGGCCGATCTCGCGGCGCTTCGGCGCGCCAAAGCGGCCGGCTTCGCCCACCGAGAACGGCGGGAAGTTGTAGTGGAACAGGAACGCGTCCTTCGACTCGCCGGCCGGCGCGTCGATGATCTGCGCGTCGCGCGTGGTGCCCAGCGTGACGACGACCAGCGCCTGCGTCTCGCCACGCGTGAACAGCGCCGAGCCGTGGGTGCGCGGCAGCACGCCGACGCGGGCGGTGATCGGACGCACGTCGTCGAGCTGGCGGCCGTCGATGCGCACCTTGGTCTTCAGCACGCTGTCGCGCAGGGTGCGGTACTCGAGCTCGGCGAATTCCTTGGCGAGCTCGGCCTTGTCCCAGCCCTTCGCCTCGGCATCGGCCTTCAGCGACTCCAGCACGTCGGCCTTGATCGCGGCGATCGCGTCGCGGCGCTGCAGCTTGTCGCGCACCTGGAAGGCGGCCTCCAGCTTGTCGCCGACCGCGCCCTTGACCGCGGCGACCAGCGACTCGTTGCGTGCCGGCGGCTGCCAGTCCATCGACGGGCGGCTGGCCTCGGTGGCCAGCTCGGCGATCGCGCGGATCGCGACCTGCATCTGCTGGTGGCCGTACATCACCGCGCCGAGCATCACGTCCTCGGACAGCAGCTCGGCTTCGGACTCCACCATCAGCACCGCGCCGGCGGTACCGGCGACGACCAGGTCCAGCTTGGAGCCGGCCAGCTCGGCGGCGGTCGGATTCAGCAGGTACTGGCCATTGGCGTAGCCGACGCGGGCGGCGCCGATCGGCCCCTTGAACGGGATGCCGGCGAGGCTCAGCGCGGCGGAGGCGCCAAGCATCGCGGGGATGTCGCCGTCGATCTCGGGGTTGAGCGAGATGACCTGGGCGATGACCTGGACTTCGTTCTTGAAGTCTTCCGGGAACAGCGGGCGCACCGGACGATCGATCAGGCGCGAGGTCAGCGTCTCCTTCTCGGTCGGACGGCCTTCGCGCTTGAAGAAGCCACCGGGGATGCGGCCGGCGGAGTAGAACTTCTCGACGTAGTCGACGGTGAGCGGGAAGAAGTCCTGCCCTTCCTTCGCCTTGGCCGCCGCCACCGCGGTGACCAGCACCACGGTGCCGCCCATGCTGACCACCACCGCACCGGACGCCTGGCGGGCGATTTCGCCCGTCTCCAGCGTGACCTCGTGATTACCGTACTGGAATGACTTGGTTACTTTCGCCATGTTGATTTCCTGCCCTCTTTGAAGAGGGCGGCCAAGGATGGCCGCCTCTTGATCTTTGCGTTCACGGGCGAACGCAGAACCTTTGGAGAGTGCGGCCAGGGATGGCCGCCCTTTTGACTCTCGCGTTCAGGACGAACGCAAAAGTTACCTCCGGAGGCCGAGGCGCTCGATCAGGCTCTGGTAGCGGGCCAGATCGCGATCCTTGAGGTAGGCAAGCAGGCTCTTGCGGCGGTTGACCAGCTTCAGCAGGCCGCGGCGGGAGTGGTGGTCCTGCTTGTGCGACTTGAAGTGGTCGGTGAGATGGTCGATGCGGGCCGACAGCAGCGCCACCTGCACTTCGGTGGAGCCGGTGTCGTTCGGCACGCGGCCGAAGTCAGCGATGATCTTGCCGGTCTGTTCTGCGGTAAGAGACATGGTGATACCTGTTTCCTTGAAAAAGCGATGCGAAGCTTGCGTTTGCGCCACCGGGAGTGACGCAAGCGCAAGCTTCGCCTGATGGATGAAAGTACTGGAATAACCTGCTTATTCTAGCGGCGGCAAGGCCCTTGCAACAAGGGCGACAAAGGCGGATCGGCCTGACTCACGGCGGCGGCAGGTTGAAGCCGCGCAGGATGCGGCTGCGACCGTCCGCATCCAGCTCCAGCAGCGCCAGCAGGGCGCCGTCGCTGGCGAACGCGGCGCAACGTCCGACGACCCCGCTCACTACGATGGGCTGGCCCCGCGCGATGGCCTGGCTCTGCGCCTCGTCCAGCTGCAGCTTCGGCCAGTCGGCCAGCCCTGCCGCCACGGGCAGCAGCCAGGCCAGCAAGGCCTGGTCGCCCTGCCCGGCCGCCTGCTCCAGCTGGGCCAGCGTGACCATGCGCGGCTCGCGGAACGGCTCCACCCACAGCCGTCTCAGCGCGGTGAGATGGGCGCCGCACCCCAGCGCCTCGCCCAGATCGACCGCCAGCGAACGCACGTAGGTGCCCGAACCGCATTCCACCTCGAACACCAGGGTGTCCGCCGAGCGGGACAGCAGTTCCAGCCGGTGGATCTCCACCTCGCGCGGCGGCGCCTCCACGACCTCGCCGCGGCGCGCCTTGAGGTACAGCGGCTCGCCCCCCTGCTTCAGCGCCGAGTACGCTGGCGGCACCTGCACGATGCGGCCACGCAGCGGCGCCAGCGCCGCCTCGACGGCCGCGGCATCCAGCGCCGGCACCGGACGCTGCCGCAACGGCTCGCCCTCGCGGTCGGCCGTGGTCGTGGTGAGGCCCAGCCGGCACTCGGCCCGGTAGGCCTTGCGCGCGCCGAGCAGGTTGCCGGCCAGCTTGGTGGCCTCGCCGAAGCACAGCGGCAGCAGGCCGGTGGCCATCGGATCGAGCGCGCCGGTGTGGCCGCCCTTGGCGGCGCGCAGCAGGCGACGCACTTCCTGCAGGGCCTGGTTGGAACTCAGGCCTTCGGGTTTGTCGAGCAGCACGATGCCGTGCAGGTCGCGCCAGGCGATGCGGGGGAGCTTGCGTTCGCGGGGCATGGAACTCGGATCAGGATTCGTCCGGCGGCGCGGCATCGCCCGCATCGCGCAGCAGCGCGTCGATGCGCTCGCCCTTGTCCACCGAGTCGTCGTACTTGAAGCGCAGCTCGGGCACGCGGCGCAGCCGCATGCTGCGCGACAGCGCACGGCGGAACTCGCCCGCCAGCGTGTTGAGCGCCTTCACCGCCGCTGCCGACTGCGCGGGCAGCAGCGCGGTCACCCACACCGAGGCGAAGTCGAGGTCGCGGCTCACCTCCACGTCCGACACGCTGCACGACGGCAGGCCGTGGTCGCGCACCGCGGCATGCACCAGCAGGCCCAGCTCGCGGCGGAGCTCGGCGCCTACGCGGTCGGTACGTTTGAAGTCGCGGGAGGGCATGAAGGAATCGGAATCCTTATCGAAAACGAAGAGCAAGAGCTGCGTTATCCATGTCAATCAAAGCGCAGTCCTGCACTTGATTGACTCGGCGCCCCGGCACATGCCGGGGCGCCTCCGTTTGGCCATGACAAATGCCAAGGCCAAACGGGCAACCATCCATGGGTCGCCCGGGCGCTGGCGTCAGAGGGTGCGGGCGACTTCAATCCTTTCGAAGCACTCGATCTGGTCGCCAACCCTGACGTCGTTGTACTGCTTCACGGCGATGCCGCATTCCATGCCGTTGCGCACCTCGTCGACCAGGTCCTTGAAGCGGCGCAGCGATTCCAGCTCGCCCTCGAAAACCACCGTGTTGTCTCGCAGCACGCGGATCGGCTTGTTGCGCTTGACGTGGCCCTCGGTGACCATGCAGCCCGCGACCGCACCGAACTTGGAGCTGCGGAACACCTCGCGCACCTGGGCGATGCCGATGATCTCCTCGCGCACCTCCACGCCCAGCAGGCCGGATGCCGCCTGCTTCACCTGGTCGATCACGTCGTAGATGATCGAGAAATAGCGCACGTCCAGGCCGGCGGTATCGATCACCTTGCGCGCCGAGGCGTCGGCGCGCACGTTGAAGCCGATCACCAGCGCCTTTGAGGCCGCAGCCAGCGTGGCGTCGGACTCGGTAATGCCGCCGACGCCGGCGGAGATCACGTTGACCTTGACGTTCTCGTTGCCGATCGCACCGAGCGCCTCGCGCAGCGCCTCGACCGAGCCCTGCACGTCGGCCTTGACCAGGATGTTGAGCGTCTGCTGCTCGTTGCCCTGGCCCATCTGCGCCATGATGTCCTCGAGGCGGTTGGCCTTGCTGACCATGCGCGTCTCGCGGCGCTTCTGCTGGCGCTCGGCGGCCACCTGCTTGGCGAGCTTCTCGTCGGCCACCACCACGAAGTCGTCGCCCGCCTCCGGCACGCCGGAAAGGCCCAGTACCTGCACCGGGATCGACGGGCCGGCTTCCTGCACGGCCTTGCCGGTCTCGTCGACCAGCGCGCGCATGCGGCCGTATTCGATGCCGCAGACGACGAAGTCGCCGCGCTTCAGCGTGCCCTGCTGCACCAGCACCGTGGCCACCGGGCCGCGGCCCTTGTCCAGGCTGGACTCGATCACCACGCCCGAGGCGGGGCCGTCCACCACGGCGGTGAGCTCCATCACCTCCGCCTGCACCGAGATCGCGTCGAGCAGCGCGTCGATGCCCATGCCGGTCTTCGCCGACACCGGCACGAACGGCGTGTCGCCGCCCCACTCCTCGGGGATGACTTCGAGGTTGCCGAGGCCCTGCTTGACGTGGTCCGGGTTGGCGTCGGACTTGTCCATCTTGTTGAGCGCCACGATCAGCGGCACCTTGGCGGCGCGCGCGTGCTGCACGGCTTCCGCCGTCTGCGGCATCACGCCGTCGTCGGCGGCCACCACCAGCACCACGATGTCGGTGGACTGCGCGCCGCGGGCGCGCATCGCGGTGAACGCGGCGTGACCCGGGGTGTCGAGGAAGGTGATCACGCCCTTGGGCGTGTCCACGTGGTACGCGCCGATGTGCTGGGTGATGCCGCCAGCCTCGCCGGCGGCGACCTTGGTGCGGCGGATGTAGTCCAGCAGCGAGGTCTTGCCGTGGTCGACGTGGCCCATGATGGTGACCACCGGCGGACGCGGCAGCTTCTCGCCCTCCAGCTCCACGCTCTGGGTATGGGCGGCCAGTGCGGCCTCGGCGTCGTTGGCGTTGGCCTCGACCACCTTGTGGCCGAGCTCCTCCACCACCAGCGCCGCGGTGTCGTGGTCGATGGTCTGGTTGATGGTGGCCATCACGCCCATCTTGAACAGCGCCTTGACCACCTCGGAACCCTTGACCGCCATCTTCTGCGCCAGTTCGGCGACCACGTTGGCGTCGCCCACCACCACCTCGCGCACGACGGCGGCGGTGGGGCGGGTGAAGCCATGCGCGCCACCAGCGGGCGATGCACCGCGCGCGATTTCGCGCACGGCGCCCTTGCCGGGCTTGCCGCGCTTGCCGCTGGAACGGCGGGCACGGTCGGCGTCGCTCAGGTGCAGCTCGCCGGCGGCAAAACGCTTGCCGCCCGGCGTGTCGTCGCGCTCGCGACCGCCGCCATGGCGCGCCTTGCCGCGCGCGCTGTCGCCGGCGGCAGCCGCCGCCGGACGCGCCGGTGCAGGTGCCGGGGCGGGCGCAGGTGCCGGCTTGACCAGCTTCTCGCGCTTGCGTGGCTCGTGCACGCGCGGAACGATCATGCCCAGCTCGCGCGGGTCGATGCGCTGTACCGCGGGCTGCGTCTCGCCGGCGAGGTCGCCGACCGCGGTTTCGGCCGGCTCCGCCAGTCCGGCCACGTTCTCGGGTTCGCCGGCGGGCTCGGCTTCGGCAGTGGATGCGGCCTCGACCTGGCGGCGGCGCTCCTCGGCCTCCGCCTGCTCGCGGCGCTGTTCCTCCAGCGCACGCTGATGCGCCTCCTGCTGACGGCGCTGCTCGGCCTCGTGGCGCTCCTGCTCCTCCAGCTTGCGCTGCTCGCGCGACTCGGCCAGCTTGCGCGCAGCCTCCTCGCGCTCGGGCTCGGCGCTCGCCTCTTCCGCGATCACGCTGCGCTTGACGTAGGTGCGCTTGGCGCGCACCTCGACGTTGACCGTCTTGGCCGCGCTGGCGGCACCGCGGCCGCCCGGCGTGGAAACCTTGAGTTCGCCCACGGTGCGGCGCTTCAGGGTGATCTGGCGCGGCGCGCTGTCGGCGACTTCCGCGGCCGGCTCGTTCTTGCCGTGGGTGCGCCGCAGGAAGCCCAGCAGCTTCACCTTTTCGGTGCTGCTGATGACCTGCTCCGGATCGGAGAATTTCATGCCGGCCTCGCCAAGCTGGCCCAGCAGCTTGTCGACCGGCATGCCCAGCACCTGGGCGAGTTGTTTGATCGTGACATCCGACATCGTGTTCTTTCTCCGCCGTTCCCGCGCTTGTCGTCCGTGCGGCCTAGCCTGCACGTACACCGCCATCCCTGGTGGAAGGCCTGCGGCCTTCCTCGGCGCGCCCGTCCCGGACGCCGCCGTTCGCGGTTAGCCGCCCTTCTCCAGTTGTTCGATCATCGGCGCGCGCGCTGCCATGATCAGCGCCGCGGCTCGCTCCTCGGTCATGCCCTCGATGTCGATCAGGTCGTCCACCGCCTGGTCGGCGAGGTCGTCGACCGTGGCCACGCCGCGAGCCGCCAGCGCGTAGGCCGTGGTCTCGTCCATGCCCTTCAGCTCGAGCAGTTCCTCGCTGGGCTGGTGCTCGTCGATGGTCTCCTCGACGGCCAGCGCCTCGGTGAGCAGCGCGTCGCGGGCGCGGGCGCGCAGCTCCTCGACGATGTCCTCGTCGAAGCCTTCGACCGCCAGCAGCTCGGCGCTGGGCACGTAGGCGATTTCCTCGACGCTGGAGAAGCCCTCCTGCACCAGGATGTTGGCGATCTCCTGGTCCACCTCGAGCTTGTCCATGAACAGCTGCCGCGCGGCCTCCTGCTCGGCCTCGCTCTTGGCGGCCACCTGGTCCTGCGTCATCACGTTGAGCTGCCAGCCGGTGAGCTTGCTGGCGAGGCGCACGTTCTGGCCGCCGCGGCCGATCGCCTGGGACAGCTTGTCCTCGGCCACCGCGATGTCCATCGAATGCTTGTCCTCGTCCATGATGATGGACTGCACCTCGGCCGGCGCCATCGCGTTGATGACGAACTGCGCCTGGTTCTCGTGCCACAGGATGATGTCCACGCGCTCGCCGTTGAGGTCGTTGGACACCGCCTGCACGCGCGAGCCGCGCATGCCGATGCACGCGCCGATCGGATCGGTGCGGCTGTCGTGGGCCACCACGGCGATCTTGGCGCGGTCGCCCGGATCGCGCGCGCAGCCCTTGATCTCGACCAGACCCTGGCCGACTTCCGGCACCTCGAGCTTGAACAGCTCGATCATGAATTCCGGCGCGGCGCGCGACACGAACAGCTGCGGTCCGCGCACCTCGGACTTCACCTCGTACAGGTAGCCGCGCACGCGGTCGCCCACGCGCACCGATTCGCGCGGAATGGTCTTGTCGCGCGGGATGAAGGCCTCGGCGTTGCCGCCCAGGTCGAGGTAGATGTTGCCGCGCTCGACGCGCTTGACGATGCCGGTGATCAGCTCGCCCACGCGGTCCTTGTAGGCGTCCACCACCTGCTGGCGCTCGGCCTCGCGCACGCGCTGCACGATCACCTGCTTCGCGGCCTGCGCCGCGATGCGGCCGAACTCGGCGTTCTCGATCTGCGTCTCGATGTACTCGCCCACCTGGGCGTCGGCGCGCTCGTCCAGCGCGTCCATCAGGCGCAGCTGGTAGTACGGCGACTCCATCTCGCCGTCGTCTGCGATGATTTCCCAGCGGCGGAAGGTCTCGTACTCACCGGTGTCGTGGTCGATCGACACGCGGATGTCCGGCTCCTCGTCGGGGTAGCGCTTCTTGGCAGCCGAGGCCAGCGCAGCCTCCATCGCCTCGAAGATCACCTCGCGCGGCACGCCCTTCTCGTTGGCAACCGCGTCGACCACCAGCAAAAGTTCTTTGCTCATTGCAGCAACTCCATGGGCGCCCAAACGGCGGCCGTTGTTTTTGCGCTCATCCGTGACCGCGAAGATCAAGAAGCCGCCATCCGTGGCTGCACTCTTCAATTTTTGCACTCATCCGTGAACACGAAAGTCAGGCAGCGACCGCTCATGATCGCACGGCTGGACGGGACGGCTCAGGCCTTCTTCTTGCCGGGCGCCTTGCCGGGCTTGGGCTTGGGCGCATAGCCCAGCGCCATCCAGTCCGGCACCACCCGTGCGCTTTCCACCTGCGCGTGCTCGAAGACGAACACCTTGCCCTCGGCCTCCAGCGAGATGCGCTCGCCCTCCACCGCCAGCAGTCTGCCGCGCAGCCGGCGACGCCCTTCCAGCGGCGCGCGCAGCAGCAGCTTCACCTCCTGGCCGAGCACCCGCGCGAACTGCGCGGCGGTGAACAGCGGGCGGTCGAGGCCGGGGGAGGAGACCTCCAGCACGTAATGGCCGGGGATCGGATCCTCCACGTCCAGCAGCGCGGAAAGCTCGCGGCTGGCCGCCTCGCAATCCTCGATGCCCACCTCGCGCCGCTCGCCGTCGGCGGTCGCGCCCTCGGGAATGTCCAGGTAGACGCGCAGGGTACTCTGCCCCTGCGACGGCGTGAATTCCACGCCCAGGCATTCCAGCCCGAGATCGGCCAGAACGGTGCTGAAGCGTTGTGCGAGTGCGTGCGTGTCCATCATGCATTCCAGGTCGCGAAAACAAAAAATGGGCTCGACGGCCCATTCCCTGCCCCTTGACGGAGCGTCCTCGCCGATGTCCCGACTCCAGGCAGCTCCCGGGCGTTTGCCCGCGGCAAGCCGCGGAAAACGCGGCGCCATCCTGGCGCCCAACAAAAAAGCCTCGCGAGGAGGCTTTCTTGTTCCAAGAAAGTATCTGGTAGCGGGGGCAGGATTCGAACCTGCGACCTTCGGGTTATGAGCCCGACGAGCTGCCAGACTGCTCCACCCCGCATCAGAGTCCGGAGATTGTAGCGAGGCTCGCGATTGACTGCAAGCCTCGCCGCCGGCCTTTCCATCGAACCGTTCGATGGAAAGGCTCAACCAAGCCCGAACGAGTGGCGGCACCAGCCCAGCAGCGGGCCCCAGTACACGCCCAGCACCAGCAGCGCCAGCGCATTGATCGACAGCACCACGCGCAGCGAACCGTCGGGGGTGGACTGGTCGGCGCCGCCTTCGACCGGCTTGTCGAAGTACATCACCTTGACCACGTGCAGGTAGTAGTACAGGCCGATGATCGCGAAGACCGCGCCGGCGAGGGCCAGCCACAGCATGTGCGCGTCGATCGCCGCCTGCAGCACCAGGTACTTCGCGTAGAAGCCGTACAGCGGCGGCACGCCGGCCAGCGAGAACATCGACAGCGCCATCAGTGCGGCGAACCACGGCGAGCGCTGGTTCAGGCCCTTGAGGTCGGCGATCTCCTCGCACTCGAAGCCCGCGCGGGCCAGCGCCAGGATCACGCCGAACGCCACCGTACTCATCAGCGCGTAGCTGATCGCGTAGAACATCGCGGCGGAATAGCCTTCCGGCCCCGCGTTGACCAGGCCCATCAGCAGATAGCCCATATGCGAGATGGTCGAGTAGGCGAGCATGCGCTTGAGGTTGCTCTGCACGATCGCGACCAGATTGCCGATCGCCATCGACAGCACGGCGACCACGGCCAGCATCGGCTGCCAATACTGCGACAGGTCGCCCAGCCCGGACTCCAGCAGGCGCCAGGCCATGCCGAACGCAGCCAGCTTCGAGGTGGAGGCGATGAAGGTGGTGACCGGCGTGGAGGCGCCCTGGTAGACATCGGGGATCCACATGTGGAACGGCGCCGCGCCTAGCTTGAACGCGATGCCCACCAGCATGAAGATCAGGCCGAACACCAGGAGGTGCGGCATCGCGCTGTGGGTCACCGCGGCGTGCAGCTGGGCCAGATCCAGCGTACCGGTGGCGCCGTACACCATCGACATGCCGTACAGCAGCATGCCCGAGGACAGCGCGCCCAGCACGAAGTACTTGATCGCCGCCTCCGAGGACAACGGCGAGTCGCGGTTCAGCGCCACCAGCGCGTAGGACGACAGCGTCAGCAGCTCCAGGCCCAGGTAGACCATCACCAGGTTGCCGGCCGACACCAGCAGCATCACGCCGATCACCGCGAAGATCATCAGCGTGTAGAACTCGCCCACGAACTGCCTGCGTTCGAGCAGGTACGGCCGTGCGTAGACGAACACCAGCACCGTGCACAGCAGCGCGAACACCTTGAGGATTTCCGAAGTCTGGTCGCGCACGAACATGTCGCCGAACGCAGTCACGGTGACGTCGGGCTGGCCCGCGATCACCATGTAGGCCGCCACCAGCAGCACCACGATGGAGATCCAGTGCAGCGTGCCGCGCTGCTCGGGCCGCATGAAGGCATCCAGCAGCAGCAGCAGGCACGCCGCCGCCACCAGGTAGAACTCCGGCAACAGGACCAGGACGTCGTTGAGAGTAGGCATGTTCGATCCTGCTTAAATCTTGTGGATGGCCAGCTGCTGCACCAGCTGCGTCACCGAGCTGTCCATCAGGTGGATCAGCGGTTCCGGCCAGATGCCCAGCGCCAGCACCAGTGCGGCGAAGGTGCCCAGCACGAAGGTTTCGCGACCGCCGATGTCCTTCATCTCGGCCACGTGCGGGTTGTGGATCTCGCCCCACAGCACGCGCTTGACCAGCCACAGCGTGTAGGCTGCGCCGATGATCAGGGTGAACGCGGCGAACAGCGCGATCCACGGGTTCGCCTTGAAGCTCGCCAGCACCACCATGAACTCGCCCACGAAACCGCTGGTGCCCGGCAGGCCGCAGTTCGCCATCGCGAACAGCACGTAGAAAAAGCCGAACCACGGCATCACGTTGATAAGGCCGCCGTAGTCCTTGATCAGGCGGGTATGCAGGCGGTCGTACATCACGCCGATGCAGGTGAACATCGCGCCGGAGACGAAGCCGTGGGAGACCATCTGCACCATCGCACCCTGCATGCCGAGGCGCGCCGAGTCGGCATCGCCGAGCCCGCGCGCCAGCATGAACGCGATGAAGATGCCCAGGGTGACGAAGCCCATGTGCGCCACGGACGAGTACGCCACCAGCTTCTTCATGTCCTCCTGCACCAGCGCCACGTAGCCGATGTAGACGATTGCCACCAGGCTAAGCACCACCACCAGCCACACGAAGTGCGCGCCGGCGTCCGGCACGATCGGCAGGATGAAGCGCAGCATGCCGTAGGTGCCGACCTTCAGCATCACTGCCGCCAGCACCACCGAGCCACCGGTCGGTGCCTCCACGTGGGCATCCGGCAGCCAGGTGTGCACCGGCACCATCGGCACCTTGATCGCGAACGCGAGCAGGAACGCGAAGAAGATCCAGGTCTGCTCGGTGAACGTCAGCGGCAGCGCGGCCAGCGTGCGCAGGTCGAACGTGCCGGCCTTGTGGTAGAGATACAGCAGCGCGATCAGCATGAAGATCGAGCCGAGGAACGTGTAGATGAAGAACTTCAGCGTGGCGTACACGCGCCGCGGGCCGCCCCAGATGCCGATCAGAATGAACATCGGGATCAGCATCGCCTCGAAGAACACGTAGAACAGCAAGGCGTCGGTGGCGCAGAACACGCCGATCATCAGACCTTCGAGTGCCAGCATCGCGGCCATGTACTGGTGCGGCTTGTTCTGGATCACCTCCCACGCGCCGACCACCACGAGGATGCCGACGATGGTGGTGAGAAGGATCAGCGCCACCGAGATGCCGTCCACGGCGAGGCCGTAGTGCACATTGAGCGAGGCGATCCACAGGTGGCTCTCGACCAGCTGCATGCCGCCCTGCGTGGCGTCGTACTGCGGCAGCAGGAACAGGCTCACCACGAAGGTGAGCACCATGAACAGCAGCGCGAGCCAGCGCGCGGCATTGGGGCGGGCGGAACCGGCCAGCAGCACCGGCACCGCGCCGGCCATGGGCAGCCAGATCAGCAGGCTGAGCAAGTGATTGAACATGAGTGCTTGCTTCCTTAGAGCCTGTTTATGATCCCCAAGCGCCCCGCGCCGGGAACTGTTTGCGCGCAGGCCAAGGAGGAACGATGGAGTGGACGTCCGTCCACGACTGAGTGATGACGCAGGCATGCGGGCAAACAGACCCGGCCCTGCGGGTTGCCATCGAGTGGCCGCCATGCGGTAGCGCGCGGCTTGGCCAGCCAGCCAGGCAGGCCGGCGCCACGCCCTGCCACCTGACCGCCACTCGATGACAACGCGGGGTGCTTGGGGATCATAAACAGGCTCTTCATTGCGCAGCCAGCATGGGACCGAACAGCCAGTACCCGCCGAGCAGCAGGATCAGGCCGATGATCATCGCGAAGGCATACTGGTAGAGGTAACCCGACTGCAGCCGGCGCATGCCCGAGGCGATACGGCGGGTCATCGCCGTGGTGCCATCGATCATCACGCCGTCGATCACCGCGGCGTCGCCGGCCTTCCAGAACAGGCGGCCCAGCTTCACGCCGCCGCGGGCGAACACCGCGAAGTAGAGGTCGTCGACCCAGTACTTGCGATCGAGCACCGTCCACAGCGGCTTCAGCGCGCCCTTGATGCGGCCGGCCAGCGCGGGGTTGAACAGGTAGATGTAGGTCTGGATCGCGAAGGCCAGCAGCACGAGGCCGAACGGCACGCTCAGGAGCCCGCGCAGCGCCATCCCCGCCGCACCCTCGAAATGCGCGCCCATCTCGCCCAGCACGTTGTTCGCTTCGTCGACGTGGATGGCGGGACCGAACCAGCCGCCGAACAGCAGCGGCTTCACCGAGAAGAAGCCGACCAGCAGCGACGGGATCGCCAGCAGCACCAGCGGCAGCGTCACCACCCACGGCGACTCGTGCGGTGCGTGCGCGAGCTCGCCCGGCTTGTGGTGGCCATGGTCGTCATGGTCGTGGTGGCCGTGGTGCTCAACCACGGTGAAGCGCTCCCTGCCGTGGAAGGTCAGGTACATCTGGCGGAAGGTGTACAGCGCGGTGACGAAGGCGCCGGCCATCACGCAGAAGTAGGCGTATCCGGAGCCCCAGCGGTGCGACTCGCCGACCGCCTCGATGATCGCGTCCTTCGAGTAGAAGCCCGAGGTGAACGGCACCGCCACCAGCGCCAGCGAGCCGATCCACATGGTGATCCAGGTGATCGGCATGTACTTGCGCAGGCCACCCATGTAGCGCATGTCCTGCTCGTGGTGCATGGCGATGATCACCGAACCGGCGCCCAGGAACAGCAGCGCCTTGAAGAACGCGTGGGTCATCAGGTGGAACACCGCGCCGGCATAGGCCGACACGCCCAGCGCCACCGTCATGTAGCCCAGCTGCGACAGCGTGGAGTACGCCACCACGCGCTTGATGTCGTTCTGCACGATGCCGATCAGGCCGGTGAACAGCGCGCCCGTAGCGCCGATCACCATCACGAAGCTGAGCGCGCCCTGCGACAACTCGAACAGCGGCGACATGCGCGCCACCATGAAGATGCCCGCGGTCACCATCGTCGCCGCGTGGATCAGCGCGGAGATCGGCGTCGGGCCTTCCATCGAGTCGGGCAGCCACACGTGCAGCGGCACCTGGGCGCTCTTGCCCATCGCGCCGATGAACAGCAGGATGCAGATCACCGTGGCGGCATCCCATTGCGTGCCCTGGGTGATCGCCAGCGTCTTGCCGATCAGGGTCGGCGCCGCCGCGAACGCGGCGGCGTAGTCCAGCGTGTTGAGGAAGTACAGCACCGCGGCGATGCCGAGCAGGAAGCCGAAATCACCCACGCGGTTGACCAGGAAGGCCTTGAGGTTCGCGAAGATCGCGGTCGGCCGCTTGAACCAGAAGCCGATCAGCAGATAGGACACCAGGCCCACCGCCTCCCAGCCGAAGAACAGCTGCAGGAAATTGTTGCTCATCACGAGCATCAACATCGAGAAGGTGAACAGCGAGATGTAGCTGAAGAAGCGCTGGTAGCCCGGGTCGTCCGCCATGTAGCCGATGGTGTAGACGTGCACCAGCAGCGACACGAAGGTGACCACCACCATCATCATCGCGGTGAGGCGGTCGATCATGAAGCCGACGCTGGCGTTGAACTTGCCGATCTCGAACCAGGTGTAGAGGTTCTGGTCGTAGTTCGCCGCGCCGCCCCAGACCAGCTGGTACAGCACGTAGAACGACAGGCCGCAGGAGACCAGCAGGCCCAGGATGGTGACGCTGTGCGCGCCGGCTCGGCCGATCTGCTTGCCGAGGAAGCCGGCGAGCAGGCAGCCCACCAGCGGCGCCAGCGCGATCGTCAGCAGGATGGATGTCGAAAGCGGCATTGGGTCAACCCTTCATGCTGTCGATTTCGGCGACGTTGACCGTGCCGCGATTGCGGAACAGCAACACCAGGATCGCCAGGCCGATCGCGGACTCCGCCGCGGCCACGGTGAGGATGAAGAACACGAACACCTGCCCAGCCACATCGTGGCCGAAGCGGGAGAACGCCACGAAGTTGATGTTCACCGCGAGCAGCATCAGCTCGATCGCCATCAGCAGCACGATCACGTTCTTGCGGTTGATGAACAGGCCGGCGACGGCGATGCAGAACAGGATCGCGCCGAGCACGATGAAGTGCGAAAGGGTAATCATGGCAGGGGCTCCTGGGCCGGTGCGGCATCGACGGGACGCTCGGCCGCCATCTTCACCACGCGCACGCGGTCGCGCGGGTTGATCGCGACCTGCTGGCTGGCCAGCTGGCGCTTCACGCCGCTGCGCTCGCGCAGCGTCAGCGCCACGGCGGCGATCACGCCCACGGTGAGGATCAGCGCGGCGATCTCGAACGGCAGCAGGTACTGCGTGTACAGCGCCTTGCCCAGCCATGCGGTATTGGAATCGCCGGCCGGGTTTGCACCCATCGTCTGCGCGTGCATCACGCGCACGCCGATCAGCGCCAGCATCTCGACCAGCATCACCACCGCCACCACCAGGCCCACCGGCAGGAACCTCACGAAGCCTTCGCGCAGCTTCTCCTGGTCGATGTCCAGCATCATCACCACGAACAGGAACAGCACCATCACCGCGCCCACGTAGACCACGATCAGCGCGATGGCGAGGAACTCCGCCTCGGCCAGCATCCAGATGCAGGCGGTGCTGAAGAAGGTCAGCACCAGCGCCAGCACCGCGTGCACCGAGTTGCGCAGGCTGATCACCGCCAGCGCCGAGGCCACCGTGACCGCGCTGAAGGCATAGAAGCACACGAGTTGGAACAGATTCGGATCGATCATGATGTTCCGTCCTCAGCGATAGGCCGCGTCTTGCTCGCGGGCGGCGGCAATCTCCGCCTCGAAGCGGTCGCCGATGGCGAGCAGCTGCGGCTTGGTCACCACGTTCTCGCCGCGGTGCTCGAAGTGGTACTCGTGCACGTGGGTCTCGACGATGGAGTCCACCGGGCAGCTTTCCTCGCAGAAACCGCAGAAGATGCACTTGAACAGGTCGATGTCGTAGCGCGTGGTGCGGCGCTGCCCGTCGCTCTCGCGCGGCGCCGAATCGATGGTGATCGCCAGCGCCGGGCACACCGCCTCGCACAGCTTGCAGGCGATGCAGCGCTCCTCCCCATTCGCGTAGCGGCGCAGCGCGTGCAGGCCGCGGAAGCGGTTCGACTTGGGGATGTGCTCCATCGGGTAGCGCATCGTGTACTTCGGGCTGAACATGTAGCGCCAGGTCAGCGCCATGCCCTTGAGCAGCTCGATCAGCAGCAGGCTGTTGAAATAACTGATTACGCGTTTCATCGGAACCTCAGACCCCCGCGATGCCGTAGTACTTCATGCAACCGGCCACCAGCACCCAGACGATCGCGATCGGGATGAACACCTTCCAGCCCAGCCGCATGATCTGGTCGTAGCGGTAGCGCGGGAAGGTGGCGCGGAACCACAGGAACAGGAAGGCGAAGGCAAAGGCCTTGGCGAACAGCCAGATGAAGCCGCCGTGGCCGATGAAGCCCCAGCTCTCCGGGAACGGGCTGAGCCAGCCGCCCATGAACAGGATCGAGGCAAGGAAGCTCACCAGGATCATGTTCGCGTACTCGGCGAGGAAGAACAGCGCGAACGCCGAGCCGGAATACTCCACGTGGAAGCCGGCCACGATCTCCGATTCGCCCTCGGCCACGTCGAACGGCGCGCGGTTGGTCTCGGCCACGCCGGAGATGAAATAGATCACGAACACCGGCAGCAGCGGCCACATGAACCAGCCGAGGATGCCCTTGCCGCCGGCCTGCGCGTTGACGATGTCGGTGAGGTTCAGCGAGCCGGCCAGCACCAGCACGCAGACCAGGCACAGGCCCATCGCCAGCTCGTAGGAGATCACCTGCGCCGCCGAGCGCATCGCGCCGAGCAGCGCGTAGCGCGAGTTCGACGCCCAGCCGGCGAGGATGATGCCGTACACGCCCAGCGACGTCATCGCCAGCAGGTAGAGCAGGCCGGCGTTCGCGTTGGACAGCACCAGCTTCGCGCCGAAGGGGATCACCGCCCATGCCGCCAGCGCCGGGATCAGCGCAAGCAGCGGCGCCAGGTAGTACAGCGCGCGGTTCGCCTTGCTCGGCAGGATCACTTCCTTCAGCAGCAGCTTGACCACGTCGGCGAAGGCCTGCAGCAGGCCCCAGGGACCGACCTTGTTCGGCCCCATGCGCACGTGCATCCAGCCGATGACCTTGCGCTCCCAGTACACGAACATCGCCACCGCGATCACCAGCGGCAGCACGATGCACAGGATGTGGATGACCGGCCAGACGAGCTGGTTGATGAGTTGATCAGCCATGATGCTTATGCCTTGCCCAGGGTGATGGCCGCACCGTAGGGCGGCAGCGTGGCGGTGGTGTCCTGCGCAGCCTCGATCCACGCGGCGCCGTCGGGCACGGCGTGGTCGACGACCAGCGGCAGCGTCGCGTCGGCGACACGCACCGGTGCACCATCGGCCAGCCCCAGCCGGGCGGCCTCGGCCGCGTTGATGCGCACGGCCGGTGCGCGATTCAGCGGGTGCGCGTTGAGCGCGGTGGCGCGGCGCAGCACCGCATCGCTGCGGTAGATCGGCCAGGTGGCGATGCGGGAGAAGCCGCTGGCCGACCTGCGCACGGCCAGCGTGTCGCGCAGCGGAGCGCCACGCGCCACGATGCCGTCGCGCAAGCCGGCGAGGTCGTCGAACTCGAAGCCGGCGAGTTGCATCAGGCCGCCCAGCGCACGCAGCACCTTCCAGCCCGGGCGGGCGTCGCCCGGCGCCTTCGCACCGGCTGGCACCGTCTGCGCCAGTCCGTCGGCATTGACCAGGGTGCCGTCGGTTTCCGGCAGCAGCGCGATCGGCAGGATCACGTTCGCCACCTCACGCAGCGCGGGGCTGGCATAGGCGCTGAACGCCACCACCTGCTGCGCGCCGCGCAGCGCCGCGAGCGCCTGTGCACCGTCGGCGAAGTCGTGCGGCGGCTCCACGCCGTACAGCACATAGCCCTTGCGCGGCTGCGCCAGCATGGCCTGCGCGTCCAACCCGCCATTGCCCGGCACCACGCCGAGCTGGCCGAGGCCGATCGCGTTCGCGCCCACCGGCAGCTCGTCGTAGCCGGCGCCGGTGGCGCTGGCGATGAAGCGGGCGATGGCGCGCAGCCACGAGGCTTCCGGATGGGTGGCCGCGGCCTCGCCGAGGATCACCACCGCCCTGCCCGCCTTCAGCGCGGCAATGGCGGCGTGGTCGCCCTCGCCGCTGGCCGCGGCGTTGATCGCCCCGGCCAGCGCGGCCGGTGCGGCGGCGCCTTCCGCCACTGCGGCGCGGGCCAGTGCCAGCAGCGCGTCGACCATGCCCTGCGGCGGCACGATGGTGGCGCCGGCCAGCGTGTAGTTGAACTCGAACGCGGCCGGGTTGACCGCGTACACCCTGGCGCCCTGCTTGGTCGCCTGGTGCAGGCGATGGTTGAGCAGCGGCATCTCGCGGCGCAGGTCGGAACCGACCAGCAGCGCGGCCTTGACCTGCGGCACGTCGGCCACCGGCAGGCCGAAGCTCGCGGCCACGGCGTTGTCGGCGAAGTCGAGCTGGCGCAGACGATGATCGACATGGGCGCTGCCGAGGCCGCGCGCGAGGCGCAACAGCAGGTCGCCTTCCTCGTTCGTGGTCGCGGGGTGCACCAGTACGCCCAGTTCGCTGCCCGGCACGCCCTTCAGCGATTCGGCGGCGGCGGCGAGCGCGTCGTCCCAGGTGGTTTGCTGCCACTGGCCGTTGCGCTTCACCTCCGGCGCGCCGATGCGGTCGGCGGCGTACATGCCCTGGTGGCTGTAGCGGTCGCGGTCGGACAGCCAGCACTCGTTGACCACCTCGTTGTCGCGCGGCACCGTGCGCAGCACCTCGCCGCGGCGGATGTGCAGCCACAGGTTGGAGCCCAGCGCGTCGTGGTAGCCGATCGACGGCTTGGCGACCATTTCCCAGGCGCGCGCCTTGAACTGGAACGGCTTGTTGGTGAGCGCGCCCACCGGGCAGACGTCGATGATGTTGCCGGACAGCTCGCTCTCGACGTTCTTGCCGATGTAGGTGCCGATCACGTGGCGGTCGCCGCGGTCCATGCTGCCGAACTCGTAGGTGCCGGCGATCTCGCTGATGAAGCGCACGCAACGCGTGCAGTGGATGCAGCGCGTCATCTCGGTGGCGACCAGCGGCCCGATGTCCTCGTCGGCGATGGTGCGCTTGCGCTCGGTGAAGCGCGACACGCTGCGGCCATAGCCCAGCGCCATGTCCTGCAGCTCGCACTCGCCGCCCTGGTCGCAGATCGGGCAGTCCAGCGGATGGTTGATGAGCAGGAACTCCATCACGTTGCGCTGCGCGTGCAACGCCTTGTCCGAACGGGTCAGCACCTTCATGCCCTCGGCCACCGGCGTGGCGCACGCCGGCTGCGGCTTCGGCATCGGCCGGCCGCCCATCTCCACCTCCACCAGGCACTGGCGGCAGCTCGCCGCGATCGGCAGCTTGCGGTGGTAGCAGAAACGCGGGATCGGGATGCCGGCCCTGTCGGTGGCCTCGATGATCATCGAGCCCTTCGGTACCTGGATCGGCTTGCCGTCGACCTCGATGTTGACGAGGGCGGGCGCGGGGGTGGGGGTCGGCTGCGCGCTCATGCCGCGGCTCCAAGCTTGTCGTCGACCATGGAGCGGCCGTGCTCGACGTAGTATTCGAATTCGTTCCAGTAGTGGCGCAGGAACCCCTGCACCGGCCACGCAGCCGCCTCGCCGAAGGCGCAGATGGTGTGGCCCTCGATCTGGCCGGCCACCGCCTTCAGGCGATGCAGGTCGTCGGGCACGCCCTTGCCCGCCACGATGCGGGTGAGCACGCGGTGCATCCAGCCGGTGCCCTCGCGGCAGGGCGTGCACTGGCCGCAGGACTCCATGTGGTAGAACTGGCTGATGCGCTCGCAGGCGCGCACCATGCAGGTGGTTTCGTCCATCACGATCACCGCGCCCGAGCCCAGGCCCGAGCCGGCCTTCTGGATCGCGTCGTAATCCATGGTGAGGCCCATCATCACCTCACCCGGCAGCACCGGCATCGAGGAGCCGCCCGGGATCACCGCCTTGATCCTGTGTCCGTTGCGCACGCCGCCGGCCATCTCCAGCAGTTCCGCGAACGGCGTGCCGAGGCGGATCTCGTAGTTGCCGGGGCGATTCACGTGGCCGGAGACCGAGAAGATCTTCGGGCCGCCGTTGTTCGGCTTGCCCAGGTTGAGGAACCAGTCGGCGCCGTTGCGCAGGATCGCCGGCACCGAAGCGTAGGTCTCGGTGTTGTTGATCGTGGTGGGCTTGCCGTACAGGCCAAAGTTGGCCGGGAACGGCGGCTTGTACCGCGGCCAGCCCTTCTTGCCCTCCAGCGACTCCATCAGCGCGGTTTCCTCGCCACAGATGTAGGCGCCGGCGCCCAGCGCGGCATAGATGTCCACGTCGATGCCCGTGCCCTGCACGTTCTTGCCGAGCAGCCCCGCCGCATAGGCTTCCTTCAGCGCTTCCTCGAAATGCTCGAACGGCTCGTGATGGAACTCGCCGCGCAGATAGTTGTAGGCCACCGTGGAGCCGGTGCAGTAGCAGGCGATCGCCAGTCCCTCGATCACCGCATGCGGGTTGTAGCGCAGGATGTCGCGGTCCTTGGCCGTGCCGGGTTCCGACTCGTCCGAGTTGCACAGGATGTACTTCTGCATGTCGCCCTTGGGCATGAAGCTCCACTTCAGCCCGGTGGGAAAGCCCGCGCCGCCGCGGCCGCGCAGGCTGGACTTCTTGACCTCCTCGACCAGCGCGGCCGGGTCGGGCTTCTCGGCGAGGATCCTGCGCCAGGCCTTGTAGCCGTCCACCTTCTCGTAGCTGTCCATCGCCCACGGCTTGTCGAAATGCAGCGTGGTGTAGACGACCTGGTGGTCCTGGGGGGCGGGTCCGACCGGACCGGTAGTGCTTGCCATCTCGCGCTTACTCCAGGCCGTCCAGAATCTGGTCGAGCTTCTCGGTGGTGAGATGCTCGTGGTAATGACCGTTCACCGTCATCGCCGGCGCATACACGCAGGCGGCGATGCACTCCTCCTCCCGCTTGAGGTAGACGCGGCCGTCCGGGGTGCTCTCGCCGAGCTTGATGCCCAGCTTCTTCTCGCAATGCTTCACCAGCTCGTCGGCGCCGTTGAGCCAGCACGAGATGTTGGTGCAGATGGCGACGTTGTTGCGGCCGACCGGCTTCGTCTCCAGCATCGAGTAGAAGCTGGCGACCTCGTAGGCCCACACCGCGGGCAGGTCGAGATACTTTGCCACCGCCGCGATCAGCTCGTCGGTGAGGAAACCCTGGTTCTGTTCCTGCGCGGCGAACAGTGCCTGGATCAGCGCCGAGCGCTTGCGGTCCGGCGGGAACTTGGTCAGCCAGTGGTCGATGTGGTGGCGCGTGTGCTCGGTGAGCACGACGAGCGGATCGACGTTCTTGACCTGGTCGTAATGTCCGGTGGCTTTCATGCGTTTCTCCGTCGCGCCGGCTCAGCGGTCCACTTCGCCGAACACGAGGTCGTAGGTGCCGATCATCGCCACCACGTCGGGCAGCATGTGTCCCTTGACGATGGGGTCGATCGACGACAGGTGGGCGAAGCCCGGCGCGCGCAGGTGCACGCGGAACGGCTTGTTGGCGCCGTCGGAGACGAGGTAGCAGCCGAACTCGCCCTTGGGTGCCTCCACCGCGCAGTAGGTCTCCCCGGCCGGCACCCCGTAACCTTCGGAGAACAGCTTGAAGTGGTGGATGAGTTCTTCCATGCCTTCTTTCATGCGCGCGCGCGGCGGCGGGGCGACCTTGTAGTTCTCCACCATCACCGGGCCGGGGTTGGCCTTCAGCCACTGCACGCACTGCTTGACGATGCGGTTGGCCTGGCGCATCTCCTCGACGCGCACGAGGTAGCGGTCGTAGCAGTCGCCGTTGACGCCCACCGGGATGTCGAAGTCCATTTCGGCGTACTTCGCGTAGGGCTGCTTCTTGCGCAGGTCCCAGGCCAGCCCTGAGCCGCGGATCATCGCGCCGGTCATGCCCCAGGCCTGGGCCTGTTCCGGCGAGATCACGCCGATGCCCACGGTGCGCTGCTTCCAGATGCGGTTGGTGGTGAGCAGCTCCTCGTACTCGTCCACCTTGGTCGGGAAGTCGTCGGCGAACGCGTCGAGGAAATCGAGCATCGAGCCTTCGCGCCAGCTGTTCAGGCGCTTCAGGTCCTTGCCCTTGTGCCACGGCGACTCGCGGTACTGCGACATCTTCGCCGGCAAGTCGCGGTAGACGCCGCCCGGGCGGTAGTAAGTGGCGTGCATGCGCGCGCCGGATACCGCCTCGTAGACGTCCATCAGCTCTTCGCGCTCGCGGAACGCGTACAGGAACACCGCCATCGCGCCGAGGTCGAGCGCGTTCGAGCCGATCCACATCAGGTGGTTCAGGATGCGGGTGATCTCGTCGAACATCGTGCGGATGTACTGCGCGCGCTCCGGCGCCTCGATCCCCATCAGGGTCTCGATGGCGCGCACGTAGGCGTGCTCGTTGCACATCATCGACACGTAGTCGAGGCGGTCCATGTAGCCGATCGACTGGTTGAACGGCTTGGACTCGGCCAGCTTCTCGGTGCCGCGGTGGAGCAGGCCGATGTGCGGGTCGGCGCGGACGATGGTCTCGCCGTCCATCTCCAGCACCAGGCGCAGCACGCCGTGCGCAGCCGGGTGCTGCGGACCGAAGTTCATCGTGTAGTTGCGGATTTCCTGGGCCATCGAATCAGTTCCTGCGCCAGTCGTCGGCGGCTTCGGCCTTGGCCTGCATGAGGTCGGCGTCGTCGCGGATCACGCGCGGCACCAGCACGCGCGGCACCACCGACGTCACGGGTTCGTACACCACGCGCTTCTGCTCGGGGTCGTAGCGCACCTCGACGTTGCCGATCAGCGGGAAGTCCTTGCGGAACGGGTGCCCCACGAAGCCGTAGTCGGTGAGGATGCGGCGCAGGTCGGGGTGGCCGTCGAAGATGATGCCGTAGAGGTCGAACGCCTCGCGCTCGAACCAGTTCGCGCCCGGCCAGATGCCGGTCACCGAGGGCACCAGCGGCAGGCTGTCGTCCTCGCAGAACACGCGCAGGCGCAGGCGCTGGTTGTGCTCGATCGAGAGCAGGTGGATCACCGCGGCGAAGCGGCGCGGCAGGCTTGCGCCGCGCGGCCGGTCGCTCCAGTCGAAGCGCCCCAACGCCTCGCCTTCCACGCCGCGCGAGAAGCCGGTGCTGGTGACGTCGACGGTGTCCCATTCGACCTGGCCATAGCCGAGGTAGTCGATGCCGCACAGGTCGACCATCTCGCTGAAGCGGAAGCCCGGTTCGTCGCGCAGCGCGGCGGCCACGGCGAGCAGGTCGGCGGCCGCCAGTTCGGCGGTGGTCTCGTGGCGGACGACGCTGATCTTCAGCGTGTCGCCGAACCGTGCGGCCAGCCGCTCGGCCAGCGGGGTCTTTTGCGTATCGGTCATGGCAGCGCCTTCAGGAACGCGCGATGGTGCTGGTGCGGCGGATCTTCTTCTGCAACTGCAGGATGCCGTGGATCAGGGCTTCGGCCGTGGGCGGGCAGCCCGGCACGTAGATGTCCACCGGCACGATGCGGTCGCAGCCGCGCACCACGGAATAGGAGTAGTGGTAATAGCCACCGCCGTTCGCGCAGCTGCCCATCGAGATCACCCACTTCGGGTCGGGCATCTGGTCGTAGACCTTGCGCAGCGCGGGGGCCATCTTGTTGACCAGGGTGCCGGCCACGATCATCACGTCGGACTGGCGCGGCGACGGGCGGAAGATCACGCCGTAACGGTCGAGGTCCAGGCGCGCGGCGCCGGCGTGCATCATTTCCACCGCGCAACAGGCCAGGCCGAAGGTCATGGGCCACATCGAGCCGGTGCGCGCCCAGTTCATCAGCGCATCGACGCTGGTGGTGGCGAAGCCGCGCTGCACGACGGGGTTGTCGCCGGCCGGACGCAGGATGTCGTCCACCACGTCCAGCGGCTGTGGGTTGTGCATCACCTTGTCGATGGAGGAGATCACTCCCATTCCAGTGCTCCCTTCTTCCAGACGTAAGCGAAACCGATCACCAGCAGCAGCAGGAACAGCGCCATCTCGACCAGCGCCACGATGCCGATCTGCTTGAACACCACCGCCCAGGGGAACAGGAAGGCGATTTCCAGATCGAAGATGATGAACAGGATCGCGAGCAGGTAGTAGCGCACGTCGAAGCGTGCACGCGCATCCTCGAAGGCCTCGAAGCCGCACTCGTAGGGCGAGAGCTTTTCCGACTCGGGGCGGCGCGGACCGGCGAGCATGCCGACCGCCAGCAGGACGAGGCCGAGGCCGGCGGCCACGGCGATGAACAGCAGTACAGGCCAGTATTCGGCAATCACGATGCAACCTACCTCCGCGCCATCGGGGCGCATCAGTGACCGTGGGGCGACGGTCCGGCAATTCGTTTCGGCAGGCCATGACGACCATGGGCCTCGCGGCCGCGCTCGCAATCTCTTGTGACGACGAGCGCCCGACTCTCCACGATACGGGGGTCGTGAACCGACGCATTGTATCAGCGCATGCCGACACCACAACAGCTTGACGAGCACCGGCAGGGCATGGGACCGCTCATGCGCGGCCCAGCGCGGCGTCGTTACATGGTGTGGGTGGGTCGCTCGGAATTGAGCACGCCGGCGAGCATGTTCTCGATGCGCTGGCGCGCCACCTCGGCGTCCGGCGAATCGTTGAAATGGATGCCGATGCCCGCGGTGCGGTTGCCCTGCGCGCCCGGCGGGCAGATCCAGGCCACCTTGCCCACCACCGACAGCCGCTCGCTCTCGTCGGCCAGGCTCACCAGCAGCACCACCTCGTCGCCCAGCGCGTAGGGCTGCGCGGTGGGCGCGAACAGGCCGCCGTTGCGCAGGAACGGCATGTACGCGTTGTACAGCGTGGCGGCGTCCTTGATCTTCAGCGAGATGATGCCCTGGCGGGCGGCGACGGGATTCATGCGTGCTCCTGGACGGCGTCTCGGCCGCCGGTGCGGCGACGCTTCATGCTAGCGAGCACGGCGCGCGGCGCAAAGCACTCGCGCTCACACTTCGCGCCAGCCCCAGTGATCGAAGATCCATGGCGAAGGCAGCGCCAGCGACAACCGCACGAAACAGGCGTCGCCCGCCCGCGCCACCGGCCAGTCCAGCCGCCAGCCGCCCTGCCCGTCACGTCGCAGCGGCGCGGCGTGCCACGGCCATTGCTGTGCCTGGCCGGAAGTACTCGCCGCGGCCAGCCGCAGGCGCGGCTGCAGCAGGGGCGACGGCCGCCACGGCAGGATCCGGGGCGCCGCGGAAGGTGCCGGGCCCGGCCGCGCATGGCATTCCGGACGCCCGGCCAGTTCGCGCAGGCGGCCGCCGCTCAGGGCCAGCTGGCTGGCGTAGGCAGCCAGCGCATGCAGTTTGGCGTCCCGTTGCGCGGGCGTGCCGGGTTGCCCGGACACCGGCACGCCGTCGTCGCGGCCGTGGATCAGATAGCCGAGCAGCCCCGGTGCGTGACCCAGCCTGGCCAGCGCCATGCGCACCAGCACGTGCGCCGCGCCATGGTCGGGGTGGCGGTCGCCCAGCGCCGGCAACGCAACCAAGTCGGGGGCGAAGCCACCCAGCACCGCCGCCAGTTCGGCCAGCGCTTCCTGCCCTGGCTGCAGCAGGCGATCGAGCACGCCCATGTCCGGCCAACCCAGCGATTGCAGCGCCGCAGGCGGCAGGCCCAGCCGGTGCAGCGCCTCGTCCAGCTCGGAACGGCGACGCCGCCCCCAGCGCGCGCGTTCGGCCGGCCCGATCGACCAGCGCCGCTCCAGCCAGCGCTGCGGCCAGGGGTTGTTGTCGCCATCGGTGAGCAGCAGCACGCGCACCGAGCCGCCGGCCGCACGCACGCGCTGCATCAGCAGGCCGTTCGCGATCGTCTCGTCGTCGGGATGCGGCGCCACCACCAGCAGGCGGGTCTGCGCCGTGAAAGACGGCAACGGCGACGCCTCTGGCCCGGCCGTCAGCGCCATTGCGCCAGCAATTCCAGCAGCAGCAGATCGCCGCGCAAGGGGCCGCGCAGAGCATCGCGGGTGCGGTTCGCGGCGTCGTACCAGTGCACCAGCGCCTCGCCATCCATCGCGCTGGCGAGCGGCGCGGCGGCCTGCGTGGCCTGGGCGCGGCGCTCGTCGGCCGCGGCCTGCGCGGCGAACCACAGGCGCTGCGCGACCTCGTCGTCCAGCCAGCGCCGCGCCATCTCGGTGACCTGGCCACGACCAGCGGCCAGCGCCGCCAGGTCGCGCCGCACCTCGGCACGGCGTTCCAGCGCGCCCTGCTGCGCCCAGGCCAGGGCCAGGCCGGGATTGCCCAGCGCGGCGTCCAGCGCGGCGTGCGCCTGCGCCACACCCTGCGCCTCCAGCCAGGCGCGCGCCTCGGCGGCCGCCGGCACCGCGAACTCGATGCGCTGGCAGCGGCTGCGTATCGTCTGCGGCAGGCGCCAGGGCGCATCGGCCAGCAGGATCAGCAGGGTCTGCCCGGCCGGCTCCTCCAGCGTCTTCAGCAGCGCGTTCGCCGCCGCCGCGTTCATCGCGTCGGCGGGATCGACCAGCGCCACCTGCCAGCCGCCGAACTGGCTGCTCATTGCCAGCCGCGCGGACAGCTCGCGGACCTGCTCGATCACGATCTCGGTGCGTGGCGTGCCGTCCTTGCGCTGGCCGAAACCCAGCGTGACCACGTCGGGATGCGTGCCCGCATCGAGCAGCAGACAGCTGCGGCATTGCCCGCAGGCTTCGCCGTCCTGAGCGCGCTCGCACAGCAGGCCGCGCACGAAACGCTGCGCGAACGCGCGCTTGCCCAGGCCGGCCGGCCCGCACAGCAGCAGGGCGTGCGGCAAGGCACCGCGCTGCCGGCGCGCCTGCAGCCGCGCCCAGTCCGCCGCGTGCCAGGGCATCGCACTCATGCCCGTTCCTCGAACAGATGCGCGGTGGCGGCGACGGCGTCGCGCAGCACCGCCTCGACCGGCTGGCCGGCATCGATCACGCGGAAGCGCCGCGGTTCGGCCGCGGCGCGCGCGCGATATGCCGCACGAACTCGCTCGAAGAAGCCGTCGGCCTCGACCTCGATGCGATCCGCCGCACCACGGCCCGCGGCACGCGCGCGACCGTCCGCCACGGGCAGATCGAGCAGCAGCGTGAGGTCGGCCGCCACGCCGGCACAGGCCCATTCCTCCAGCGCGGCAATGCGCGACAGCGGCTGGCCGCGGCCACCGCCCTGGTAGGCATAGCTGGCGTCCACATAGCGGTCGCACAGCACCCAGCGCCCCGCAGCCAGTGCCGGCGCCACCGTCTCGCGCACCAGCTGCGCGCGTGAAGCGAACATCAGCAGCAGCTCGCTCTCGGCGCAGATCTCCTGCCGCGCGGGGTCGAGCACGATCGCGCGCACCGCCTCGCCCAGCGCGGTGCCGCCCGGCTCACGGGTGAGCAGCAGGTCCACGCCGCGGCTTTCCAGATGTGCACACAGGCCCGCCAGCAAGGTGCTCTTGCCGGCGCCCTCGCCGCCTTCCAGCGTGATGAAGCGGCCGCGCGCGGTCACTGGCTGCACCGCTTGAGCTGGTAGCAGTCGACGTTGCGGTTCTGCTCGGCCAGGGTGTCGGCGAACACGTGGGTGCCGTCGCCGCGCGCCACGAAATACAGCGCGGTGCCTGGCGCGGGATGCAGCGCCGCCATGATCGCCGGCTTGCCGGGCAGCGCGATCGGCGTGGGCGGCAGGCCCGGCCGGGTGTAAGTGTTGTATGGCGTGTCGGTGGTGAGGTCGGTCTTGTGGATCTTGCCCTGGTAGCTGTCGCCCATGCCGTAGATCACGCTGGGATCGGTCTGCAGCAGCATGTGGTTCTCGAGGCGGCGCACGAACACGCCGGCGATCTTCCCCCGCTCGTCGGCGCGGCCGGTCTCCTTCTCCACGATGGAGGCGAGGATCAGCGCGTCGTAGGGCGTGGCCAGCGGCAGGTCCTTGTCGCGCTGCGGCCACAGCTCGTCCAGGGTCTTCGTCATCGCC
The DNA here is from genome assembly GCF_050026795.1 of Rhodanobacter aciditrophus. NCBI lineage: Bacteria > Pseudomonadati > Pseudomonadota > Gammaproteobacteria > Lysobacterales > Rhodanobacteraceae > Rhodanobacter > Rhodanobacter aciditrophus. The sequence continues at coordinate 127,245 of NZ_JALBWP010000007.1, read as the reverse complement.
GCGTGCGCGCGCTTGAGGATGTCCAGGTCGCTGTCGCCCTTCACGTAAGCGTAGGTCTCGGGCAGGAAGCGGCCTTCCGGCTGCTCGCCGGCCGCGCCGATCTTCTGCATGATCGCGGCGTCGTCGAGGCCGGCAGTCGCGTGCTTGAGCTTCTCCGCCTTGCCCAGCGCCGCGAGCAGCTCGCGGAAGGTCCAGCCGTCGACGATGGTGAAATTGCGCTGCAGCACCCTGCCCGCCGCCATGTTGGCGAGCAGCTGGCGGGGCGTGATGCCGACCGGCGTGGCGTATTCGCCCGCGTGCAGCCGGCCCGCCACGCGCATCTGCACGGCCAGCAGGCGCCAGTACAGCGGCGAGGCGGCGCTGAGTCCCTGGTCGCGCAACTGGCGCACGATCTCCTTGAAGCTGCTGCCGCGGCTGATGTCGATGCTCTCGTTCTGCGTGGCGACGCGCAGCGGCGCGCCGCCGAAGCGGCTGAAGTCGCGCCAGCCCCAGACCGCCGCACCCACCAGCGCCAGCAGCAGTACCAGGATCGTGTTGCGCCACGTCTTGCGGGTCATGCCTGCTCCGTCGAAAAGCCGAGCCCTTGCCAATGCGCCTGCATCGCGCGGGCCACCGGGCCAGGGGCGAACACCTTATCCGCCACGGCCTGAACCGGCAGGATGCCGCGAACGCTGGAGCTTAGGAAGAGCTCGCCGGCACCGAGGCACTCGGCCAGCGGCAGGTCGCGGACCCGCGTCCCAGGGAACGCCTCCAGCAACTCGGCGCGCAGCACGCCGGCTACGCCGCAACGCTCCAGCGCGGGCGTCACCGGCACGCCGTCCACCACCGCGAACAGGTTTGCCGCGGTGGCCGAGACCACGTTGCCGCGCGCGTCGCACAGCAGGCCCTCGGCGACGGAGGGATCGTTCCATTCGGCGCGCGCCAGCACCTGCTCCAGGCGGTTGAGGTGCTTGATGCCGGCCAGCCGCGGCTGCTCCGCGAGGCGCATCTCGCACAGATGCAGGCGCACGCCGTCGCGGTAGGGCGCCGCGTCCAGCGCCGGCATGGGAAACGCCGCCACGATGCGGGTGACCCGCGGTGCCGCGGGCATCCCATAGCCGCGCTCGCCCACGCCGCGGGTGAGCGAGATGCGCAACACCGCCTGCGCCATGTCACCGCGTGACGCCTGCGCCTCGCGCCACAGCAGCGCAGGATCGGGCACGGGCAGGCGCAGCCTTGCGCAACCGCGCGCCAGCCGCTGCATGTGCCGCGGCCACAGCGGCGCCGCATCGCCCACGAAGCGGATCGTCTCGAACAGGCCATCGCCGTACAACAGGCCGCGATCCAGCGCGGAGACGGTGTCCTGCCGCTGGCCGTCGACCAGGATCATGCGTCCGCCGCGCCCAGCGCGCGGAGCAGGCCGCGCGCCTTGGCACGCGTTTCCTCCAGCTCACGCTCCGCCACCGAATCGGCCACGATGCCGGCGCCGGCACGCAGGCTCACCGTGTCGCCGGCCAGGGCCAGCGTGCGGATCAGGATGTTGAGGTCGAGATCGCCGCTGCGGTCGAGGTAGCCCAGCGCACCGGTGTAGGCGCCGCGCGGCGCGTCCTCCAGCGCGGCGATGATCTCCATGCAGCGCACCTTGGGGCAGCCGGTGATGGTGCCGCCCGGGAAGACCGCAGCGATCGCCTGCCCCGGCGTCACGCCCTCGCGCAGGCAGCCGCGCACGTTGGAGACGATGTGGTGTACGTGGGCGTAGCTCTCCACCGTCATCAGCTCGTCCACCTCGACCGTGCCCGGCATGCAGACGCGCCCGAGGTCGTTGCGTTCGAGGTCGATCAGCATCACATGCTCGGCGCGCTCCTTGGGATGCGCGGCGAGCTCGCGGATGCGCGCCACGTCGTCGTCGCCGGCCGTGCGCGGGCGGGTGCCGGCGATGGGCCGCGTCTGCGCGATGCCGTCGCGCACTTCCACCAGCCGCTCGGGCGAGGAGCTGGCGATCGCCCAGCGCGGCTGCTGCAGCAGGCCGGCGAACGGCGCGGGATTGGCGCGACGCAGGGCGGCGTGCAGCGCCGCCGGCGCCGGCGGTTCGGCGTAATGCGCGCGCCACGCGCGCGACAGGTTCACCTGGAAGATGTCGCCCACCTGCAGGTGTTCGTGGATACGCGCCACGCCGTCGAGAAAGCGCGAGGGCTCGTCCTCCACCAGCCGCACGGTCGGTGGCAAGGCGGGAACCGACGGCGTCGCCGCCAGGTCCGCCTCCAGCGCATCGAGCAGATGCTCGCTGCCCGCCTCGGCCACCAGCACGGTGCAGTCGCGCGCATGATCGACGATCGCGGCCACCGGGCAGCGCAGCGCCAGCGCCGTCGGCAGCACGGTATCGGGGCGCAAGTGCAGCCTCGGCTCGATCTCGCCGGCCAGCTCATAGCCCAGCAGCAGCGCCCAGCCACCGTGGAACGGCAGGCCGTCGTCCTCGCGCGGCAGGCGTCCGGCCTGCCAGGAGGCATCCAGCGCGTCGAGGAAGCGTGCGCCGACGACATCGCCGGCGCCGTTGCGCACGTCGCCGTCCGCCGCGAGCGTGAGGCTGTCCTGCGGAAACGCGAACAGGATGTCGAAGCGCGCCTGCGGCGTGCCGTGCAGCACGCTCTCCAGCAGGCACGGATAGCGCCCAGGAAATGCAGCGGCCGGTGCGAGCAGGTCGCGCCGGCCACCAAGGATGCGGCGATGGCAGTTCGTCACGTCAGAGCCTGCCCCATGCCTCCGCATGGCCCGCACCGGTAGCCGTTTGCGCGCAGGCCAGGGAAGAAGGAGGAAATGGACGTCCATCCGCGACCGGGTGATGCCGCAGGGATGCGGGCAAACAGGCCCGACCCGGAGGGATGTCCTGCCGCGGCCGCCACGCGGCAGCGCGCGGCTCGACCTGCCAGCCAGGCAGGTGCCGCGCCCCGCACTGCCACCTGACGGCCTCGGCAAGACAACGCGGGCTATGCGGAGGCACGGGGCAGGCTCTCAAACGCGGCGGAACGCCAGCGTGCCGTTGGTGCCGCCGAAGCCGAAAGAGTTGGAGATCACCACGTCCAGCTTGGCCTCGCGCGCAGTGTGCGGCACGAAGTCGAGGTCGCAGCCCTCGCCCGGCTCGTCGAGGTTGATCGTGGGCGGCAGCACCTGGTCGCGCATGGCGAGGATGCTGAAGATCGCCTCCACGCCGCCGGCCGCGCCGAGCAGGTGGCCGGTGACCGACTTGGTCGAGCTCATCGCCAGCCTGTAGGCGTGGTCGCCGAACACGCGCTTGGCGGCCAGCACCTCGCCGAGGTCGCCCAGCGGCGTCGAGGTGCCGTGCGCGTTGATGTACTGCACCTCGGACGGATTGATGCCGCCGTCATGCAGCGCGTTCTCCATGCAGCGCGCCGCACCCTCGCCGCCCTCGCTGGGAGCGGTGATGTGGTAGGCGTCGCCGCTCATGCCGAAACCCACCAGCTCGGCGTAGATGCGCGCGCCGCGCGCCTTCGCATGCTCGTATTCCTCCAGCATCAGCACGCCGGCGCCGTCGGACAGCACGAAGCCGTCGCGGTCCTTGTCCCACGGACGGCTGGCCCTGGTCGGCTCGTCGTTGCGGGTGGACATCGCCTTGGCCGAGCAGAAGCCCGCCATCGCGGTGCCGGTGGTGGCGAACTCGGCGCCGCCGGCGATCATCGCGTCGGCGTCGCCGTACTGGATCATCCGGGCGGCGAGGCCAATGTTGTGCGTGGCCGTGGTGCAGGCCGTGACGCAGGCGATGTTCGGGCCCTTCAGGCCGAACATGATCGACAGGTGCCCGGACACCATGTTGATGATCGAGCTGGGCACGAAGAACGGCGACACGCGGCGCGGTCCCTTCTCGTGCAGCTCGATCGAGGTGTCCTCGATGGTGTTGAGGCCGCCGATGCCGGCGCCTACCGCCACGCCGACGCGCGGCGCATTGGCTTCGGTGATCTCCAGTCCGGAGTCGCGCAGCGCCTGGGTGCCCGCCGCGATGCCGTAGTGGATGAAGGGATCCATCTTCTTGACGTCCTTCGGCGCCATCCAGTCGCCGGGGTTGAAGTCCTTCACCTGGCCGGCAATGCGGGTGGCATAGGAGGTGGCGTCGAAGTGGGTTACCGGCACGATGCCGCTGACGCCCTTGAGGATGTTGTCCCAGGCAGTGGCCAGATCGTTGCCGACCGGGGAGATGATGCCCATGCCGGTCACTACCACACGTCGCTTGCTCATGCTGTTGTTCCTTCGTGTTCCGGGGAGTGGCGCCGTGCGGCCGCCTCCCGTCGTTCGCGGATGCCCGTGATCGCCGCACACCATACGGGATCGGACGTTGCAGTATGCAGAAACGAAAACTGCGCCGAGACGGCGCAGCTTCCGGTGTCGCTACGTGGGCGGCAGCGCATCGCGCCGTCCTGCCACCGCTCGATCATTCCTTGGTGTGGGCCTTGATGTAATCCACGGCCTGCTGCACGGTGGTGATCTTCTCGGCGTCCTCGTCCGGAATCTCGGTCTCGAACTCTTCCTCGAGGGCCATCACCAGCTCGACGGTGTCGAGCGAGTCGGCGCCCAGGTCGTCCACGAACGAGGCGTTCGCCGTGACTTCATCCTCTTTCACGCCCAGCTGCTCGACGACGATCTTCTTGACGCGCTCTTCGATGGTGCTCATGTTGCCAAACCTCCCACGGGGAATTGTGTTGTAGGCCGGCCCGCGGCCGGCAGGACCGGCGGATTGTAGTGGCTAAGCCGCCAGGCCGCCATGCGTCCGCCGCCATGTTGCGACGCCGGCTTCCGTCCGACGCGAAAACGCAATTGTCGCCGAAAACGCGCCCACGCGCGACAGTTTTGGCATGCGTCGCCGTATGGAGCGGCGGCGTTTCAAACTGCCGCGCACGGCGCTCAGGGCATGTACATGCCGCCGTTGACATGCAGCGTCTCGCCGGTGATGTAGGCCGCCGCCGGCGAGGCGAGGAAGCCCACCGCCTTGGCGATGTCGCCGGCCTCGCCCAGGCGCCCCAGCGCGATCTGGCCCAGCAGGCCCTCCTTCGCCGATTCGGGCAGCGCGCGGGTCATGTCGGTGTCGATGAAACCTGGCGCCACCACGTTCACGGTGATGCCGCGCGAACCGATCTCGCGTGCCAGCGACTTGGAGAACGCGATGATGCCGGCCTTGGCCGCCGCGTAGTTGGACTGGCCGGGGTTGCCGGTGAGGCCGATCACCGAGGCGATCGAGATGATGCGGCCCTTGCGCGCCTTCATCATGCCGCGCATCACCGCCTTGGAGGTGCGGTAGACCGAGCTCAGGTTGGTGTCGAGGATGGCCTGCCAGTCTGCCTCGGGCATGCGCATCAGCAACTGGTCGCGGGTGATGCCCGCGTTGTTGACCAGGATGCTCACTGCGCCGAACTCCTTGGCGATGCCGTCGACCAGAGCCTCCACCGCGGCGGAATCGGTGACGTTGAGCACGCGGCCCTGGCCGCCGTGCGCGGCCAGCCGTTCGCCGATCGCGGCCGCGCCTGACTCGCTGGTCGCCGTGCCGATCACGGTGGCGCCCATCGCGGCCAGCTCGTCCGCGATCGCGGCGCCGATGCCGCGGCTGGCACCGGTGACCAGCGCGATCTCGCCCGTCAGTGTCTTGTCCATCGCCGTGTCCCGTCAGGATTCAAAGCCGCGAACCTTACACGGAAACGGGGGCGTGCTGCACCCTATCGGCAGCAGGCAGGCGTGGCGCCAGCGTACTCGTCGTGCCGCCGCCACCAGATGCCCGCCGCCTCGTTGCGTCCCAGCGGTGCGCGATCCAGCCATTGGTACATCCCCCACAGGCCGTCCAGCCCGCGCGCATAGGCGGAATAGCTGTGGTAGACGACGCCCTCCTCGAGCACGAATGCGCTCACGCCCGGCCGTTCACGGATGTAGGTGAAGGGATCGGTGCCGCACATCCGCGCGAACTGCGAAACCGGATGCTCGCCACCGAACTGCGTGCTCGGACCATCCGGCGTCTGCGCACTCCGCGTGGCGGCTTCGCGTCGATAGTTGTATTCCGCACCGCCTTCGCGCTGCTGCTCTTCGGTGATGCCAACCGCGAAATCGAGGTTGAAGTCGCTGCCGAACGAGGACGCCCAGGGAAAAGTCCAGCCCATCCGCTGCTTGTACGCCAGCAACTTCGCCAGTGGCGCACGCGACACCGCCATCAGCATCACGTCATGATTCGCCAGATGCGTGGCAAACCCGTTGAATCCGTCTGCGATCGCCGAACAGGACGGGCAACCTGCCGCGTAATCGGGACCGAACATGAAGTGGTAGACCAGCAGCTGCGAGCGCCCCTTGAAAAGCTCCGCCAGCGTGGCCTCGCCCTCGTCGGTGCCGAAGCGGTAGTCCTTGTCCACGCGTACCCACGGCAGTGCCTGCCGCCGGCGCGCCAGTTCGTCGCTGCGACGGGTCAATTCCTTTTCCGCCTCCAGCAGTTCAAGCCGCGCCGCGAGCCACTCCTCGCGGGTTCCGACGACGTGTGTGCTCATGATCGCTTCTCCTCAGGCAACGGCATAGTTCAGGCCGACCCGCCCGCCCTGCAACGGCTTGGCGCTGCGCAATTCCAGTCCGCGGCGCTGCTGCGCGCTCGCGAACAACGCCTTGCCGGTGCCGGCGATCAGTGGGTAGACGATCAACCGGAGCTCGTCCACCAGTCCGGCCTCGATCAGGCTGGCCGTGATCAACGCACCGCCCACCAGATAGATGTCCTTGCCGGACTGCCGCTTGAGCTCCGCCAGTTCGTCCACGCCGCGCAGGAAACGCGTGTGCGGCCAATTGGCTTCGCTCCGGGTACGCGTGAGCACGTAGTGCGGCGTCCGCGCGGCGAAGCGGCCCCATGCGACCTCCTCCTGCGTCGGCAACTTCCCGGTCATCGGCAGCGGTTCGTGCGGCGCATCCTGTATGGCGGTCCAGTACTGCTCGTAACCGGGATACATGCCGCCGCCGAGCACGCAGGCGTCGATCTGTTCGGTCAGGCCGTAGTCTTCCGACCAGGCGTCCACCCAGTCCGCAAAACCCTCCGGCCCTTCCACCTTGCCGTCCGCGGAAACCTTCATGCCTGCGATCAGCTTGCGCATGACACCCTCCTGCACGATGCGTTGATTGAATTGCGTTGGATGCGGCACGCCCGACGCGCGACCGAACCGCACAGAAGCCGGCGAGGCAGCATCCCTGATGCCGGTACTTGCCGGCAGGTGAACGCCACGCGTCAGGCCAGGTGCTGCGGCAGCGAGTCCAGGAAATACGTCCAGCCTTCGGTATGCGCCATGGCCATCCGCTCGTCGGGCAAGCCTTCGTGGGTGAGGCGCAATTCGGTCCGGCGGCCGTGCGGCACGAATTCCAGCGTGACCACCGACTCCTTGCCGTACGTGTGCTCGCTGACCCAGGTGAACTCGAGCAGGCGCGGACTCTCCACGCGCAGGTAGCGGCCGTAATGCGGGCGGATCGCGCCCGAATGCATCATGCCGAAGTAGAACAGGCCGCCCGAACGCGGGTCGGCCACTACGTCGCCGCCTTCCGCCAACCAGGCCTTCAGGCTGGCCGGATCGGTCCACGCCCGGAACACCCGCTCGGGCGAAGCGTCGTAATTGCGCGGCATCTCGAGACGGAACCCGCCCATCGCCGATTCATTGCGACCCTTCATCGTCGTTCTCCTTATGCTGATTGAGGAACTCGCCCAGCGCATCGAGGCGCTGGTTCCAGAAGCGTTCGTATTGCGAGGTCCAGCGCGCCACCTCGCGCAGCGGCGCAGCATGCAGGCGCAGGTAATGCTCGCGGCCTTCGCGGCGGCGTCGCACCAGGCCCGCCCCCTCCAGCACCTTGACGTGCTTGGACACCGCGTTCAGCGACATCGCGAACGGCTGGGCGAGGTCGGTCACGCGCAACTCGCCGCGGGTCAGCCGCGCCACGATGCGGCGGCGGGTCGGGTCGGCAAGCGCGGCGAAGGCGAGATCGAGGTTCGACATGGCAGCAATCATTCAACCTTTTGGTTGAATAATACGCCAACGAAAAGGCGCGTCAAGCGCGCCCTTCCCTGCAACTCTTGCCGAGCCTCAGCCGCGCCAGTCGGCCAGCGCGCCATCGAGCTCCGTCGGCGCCCCGATCGCACGGGCTTCCAGCCCCTTGTCGATGCGCTTGACCAGGCCGGCCAGGACCTTGCCCGGGCCGCATTCGGCGACTCGCGTGGCGCCACCGGCAGCCAGCGCCTGCACGCATTCGGTCCAGCGTACCGGCAGGTAGAGCTGGCGCTGCAGCGCCCCGCGGATCTCGTCGAGGCTGCCGTAACGCTTCGCTTCCGCGTTCTGCACCACCGGGATGGTCGGCAACTGCCAGGAAATCGAGGCCATGCGCTCACCAAGCTTGTCCGCCGCCTCGCGCATGAGCATGCAATGCGAGGGCACCGACACGGCGAGCTTGATGGCCTTCTTCACGCCCAGTTCGGCGAGCCGGGCCAGCGCGCGATCCACCGCCTCGGCGTTGCCCGCGATCACCAGCTGGCCCGGCGAGTTGTAGTTCGCCGGTGCCACCACCTGGCCCTGCGCCGCCTCTTCACATACCTGCGCAATCTGCGCATCGTCGCCGCCCAGGATCGCCGCCATCGCGCCCGTACCCGCCGGCACCGCGGCCTGCATCAGGCGGCCGCGCTCGGCCACCAGCGCTGCGGCATCGTGCAGCGACAGGGCGCCGGCACAGACCAACGCACTGTATTCGCCGAGGCTGTGCCCCGACAGTTGCGCCGGCTGCGCGCCGCCGAGCTTCCGCCACACGCGCCACACCGCCACGCTGGCGGCGAGCAGCGCGGGCTGCGTGTTCTCGGTGCGGTTGAGCTGGTCTTCCGGCCCCTGCTGGCCGAGCGTCCACAGATCGACGCCGGCACCCTGCGAGGCCTCGTCGAATGCGTCTTTCACTTCGCCATGCGCAGCAGCCAGCTCGGCCAGCATGCCGACCGATTGCGAACCCTGGCCGGGGAAGACGAAAGCGAGGTTGGAGTGGGTGACGGTCATGCAGACGTTCTCCGAAAAATGCAGAGGCAAAAGCCCTCACCCCGGATGTCCAAGGCAAACGGCTTTTAAGAATCCCCGGCCCAGGCTCAGTAGCGCAGCAGCGCCGATGCCCAGGTGAAACCGCCACCGAAGGCTTCCAGCAGCAGGTTCTGGCCGCGCTGCACCTTGCCCGAGCGCACCGCATAGTCCAGCGCCAGCGGCACCGAACCGGACGAGGTGTTGGCGTGCTGGTCGACGGTCACGATCACCCGGTCCATCGGCATCTGCAGCCGCTTCGCGGTGGCCTCGATGATGCGCAGGTTGGCCTGGTGCGGGATCAGCCAGTCGATGTCCGACTCGTGCATGCCGGCGGCCTCCAGCGTCTCGCCGACCAGCGAGTCCAGCGTCTTCACCGCGACCTTGAATACCTCGCGGCCGGCCATCTTGATGCGCACGCCGTGGTTGGGCTCGTCGCGGAAACCGGCGGAAACGCCGACCGGGTTCCACAGCAGTTCCTTGTAGCCGCCGTCGGCGTGCATGCAGGTGGCGTGGATGCCTGGCTCGCTGGAAGCCTCCAGCACCACCGCACCGGCACCATCGCCGAACAGCACGCAGGTCTCGCGCTCGTTCCAGTCGATCATGCGGGTCAGCGTCTCCGCGCCGATCACCAGCACCTTCTTCGACTGCCCGCTCCTGATGAACTTGTCGGCGATACCGAGCGCGTACATGAAACCCGAGCAGGCCGCGTTGACGTCGAACGCCGCGCAGCCGTTGGCGCCGAGACGCTGCTGCACCAGACAGGCGGTGGACGGGAAGATGATGTCCGGCGTGGTGGTGCCCAGCACGATCAGGTCCAGTTCGGACGCCTTCACCCCGGCCGCTTCCAGCGCGCGTTGCGCGGCGAGGAACGCCAGGTCGCCAGTGGTCTGCCCCTCGGCGGCGATGTGCCGCTGGCGGATGCCGGTGCGGGTGCGGATCCATTCGTCGCTGGTGTCGACGATCTTCTCCAGATCGGCGTTGCTGACGACGCGCTCGGGCAAGGCGCTGCCGGTGGCGATGATGCGTGAGTAGATCGGGGCCATGCCGTTTTCCGTCAAACGTAAACCGTGAATTGAACGCCCTGCGCGGCGCATGCGCAACCGTCCGGGCGCAACGGCGGAACCCATAACGCGAAACGGCGCGTCGCCGCGCCGTTCCGGTGGGTTCGCTCAGGCGGATTTCCGCGGAAAGCCGCCGCGACGATCAATCCTCGACCGCCACCGCGCCCTTGGTCTCGATGACCTTCTTGCCACGGTAGTAGCCATCGGCGGTGACGTGATGGCGCAGGTGCACCTCGCCGCTGGTCGGGTCGGTGGACAGCTGCACGGTCTTCAGCTTGTCGTGCGCGCGACGCATGCCGCGGGTGGACGGGGTACGGCGGCTCTTGGCAACGGCCATGGTAGTTCTCCAACTGAACCTGTGTTCGATTTCTACGTGATCGGAGCTGCATGCCCCGACCGGTTTACTTCTTCAGTTCGCGCAACACCGCAAACGGATTGTTCTCAAGCATCTGCGCCTCGTCCTGTCCCGGCTCGCCGTGATCCACCAGCGCGTCGGGCAGGCTGCTGTCCGGATTCACCGGCACCAGCGGCAAGGCCAGCAGCAATTCGTCCTCGATCACGTCCGCCGGATGCAGGCGACCGTCCTCGGCCACCAGCAGCGGCTCGCAACCGGGCGGCAGGCCGGCCTCGTCGCGCTCCCGCCGGATCAGGCCGAGCCGGCTGTCCACCGACACGGGCAACACGAACGGCTCGAGCGTGCGCTGGCAGACCATCGTCAGCGGCGCCTTCGCATGGACATCCACGTAGTCCGTGCCCAGCTCGTCGCGCCCGAAATCCAGCCGGAAGCTCACTTCGCCCTCGCTGCCGGCCAGCGCGCCGCACAGGCGCGCAAGCTGGGCCACGGGCATCGATCCTTCGAACGAACGCCGCGCCGAGACCATGCGCCAAGCGTCCACGGACTCTGGCAACGTCACGGACATAATCGGCGAATGGTAAGTTCGTGAACGACCGAAGTCAACCGATGGATCAAGCGCTTGCGTGATCCGCGGGACGCCGCCCGGGCGGTGCATTTTGCCTCGTGCCCCCTGCTTGCGGCAGACTGCACGTCCACCCAAGCAGGGTCCTGCCGCGTGAACCTTTCCCTGACGCTCGGCGTGCTCGCGCTGCTGACGCTGGTCGTCGCGGCCGCCTGGGCCCTTTCCTCGCGTCGCTGGCAGAACCGGCGCGCCGCCGACCTTCAGCAACTGCTCGATCTGGCCGACCGGCTGGAAACCGACCTGAAAAGCTGCCGTACCGGGCTGCAGCAGGCGCATGCGGTGATGGCGATCAACCCGGACCTGCCCGGCGCCAGCGAGCAGGACGCCCGCCAGGCGGTCGATGCCGGGCTGCAGGCGCTGCTGCGCCAGCGCATCTGGATCCGCGACCGCGCCGCCCGCGCCAGCCAGCAGGAACTGGACGAAACCGCCACCGCGATGCGCGCCAGCCGCGACCGCCTGCAGCCGTTGCTGCAGGCGCTGAGTGCCGCCCAGCGCGACCTGGACAGCGCGATGCGCGAACACATCCACCGCGACGCCGAATGAGCCAATCGCCACCCCGCATCGTGCTGGCCTCCACTTCGCGCTACCGCGCCGAACTGCTGCGCCGGCTGCTGCCGGATTTCGAGCAGCGCGCGCCCGGCATCGACGAGGCGGCGCAGCCTGGCGAGGCGCCATACGCACGTGCGGCACGGCTCGCCGCCGCCAAGGCCCTGGCAGCCGCCGCCGATCTGCGCAATGCGTTGGTGATCGGCTCCGACCAGGTCGCCGAACTGGACGGCGAGACGCTGGACAAGCCCGGCAGCACGGCGAATGCCCGCGCCCAGCTCGCCGCCAGCTCCGGTCGCATGGTGCGTTTCCACACCGCGCTGTGCCTGCTCGACACGCGCAACGGCCAGCAGCAGCTCCACGTCGACCACACCCGCGCGCATTTCCGCACCCTCACCGCCACGGAAATCGAGCGCTACGTGGCACGCGAACAGCCGCTGGACTGTGCCGGCAGCTTCAAGTGCGAGGGCCTGGGCATCAGCCTGTTCGAACGGATCGACAGCGAGGATCCCAGCGCGCTCGTCGGCCTGCCGCTGATCGCGCTGGCGCGGCTGCTGCGGGCGGCAGGCGTGGCCGTACCCTGAAGCCTGGCTTGCCGCAAACCGGGTACGCTGCCGCCTCACCCGCCGTTGCCGAACGGCTTCCCGTCCACGAACCGCCGCGAGCCCGATCGATGAGCCAGCCCCAGCCTGTAGCCCCGCCCGCCGACGAACTGCGCCAGCGCCTCGCCGCCGCCGAGGCGCAGCTCAACCGCGTGGTGCTGGGCAAGGCGCGGCAGGTGAAGCTGGCGCTGGCCTGCCTGGTCGCCGGCGGCCACCTGTTGCTTGAGGACGTGCCCGGCGTGGGCAAGACCACGCTGGCACACGCGCTGGCGGCCAGCTTCGCGCTGGAGTTCCAGCGCGTGCAGTTCACCAGCGACCTGCTGCCCTCGGACATCCTCGGCGTCAGCATCTACGAGCGCGAGACCGGCCAGTTCCGCTTCCATCCCGGGCCGATCTTCGGCGGCCTGCTACTGGCCGACGAGATCAACCGCGCCACACCCAAGACGCAAAGCGCGCTGCTGGAGGCGATGGCCGAGGGCCAGGTCACCGTGGACGGCGAGACGCACGCGCTGCCGCAGCCGTTCTTCGTGGTGGCCACGCAGAATCCGCTGGACCTGGCCGGTACCTTCCCGCTGCCCGACTCCCAGCTCGACCGCTTCATGCTGCGCCTGTCGTTGGACTACCCCGATCCCGCGGCGGAACGCGAGCTGCTCACCGGTGTCGACCGCCACGACCTGCTGGCCAGGCTGAAGCCGCAATTGGACGGCGCCGCCCTGCTCGCGCTGCGCCGGCAGGCGCAGGCGGTTACCGCCAGCCCCGCCCTGCTCGACTACCTGCAGGCGCTGCTCGCCGCCAGCCGCCGCCATGCCGAGATCCGCACGGGGTTGTCGCCGCGCGCCGGCCTGTCGCTGCTGGCCGCGGCGCGCGCCTGGGCGCTGCTGGACGGCCGCGGCTACGTGCTGCCGGAGGATCTGCAGGCGCTGTTCGTGCCGCTGGCCGCGCACCGGCTGGTGGCCACGCGCGGTGCCGGCGGCGAGGCACTGGCACGCCAGCTGCTCGCCGAGGTCGCGGTGGATTGATGCGCGCCCCTTGGCGCCGCGCGAAACGAGGCGCATCGGACAACGCCGATGTGCACGCGGCACAAGGAGGTGCCGCACGCGACCGAGCCCTCCGCGGCTCGGCCGGCGGCGGCGAGTCCGGGCATGCACCGGACTCGCCGACTCGCAGCGCCACCTGGAAGGCGGCGTTGCGAGACATCCAGCAATGGGCCGAACGCCGCCTGCCCGCACTCACCCGCCTGCGCCAGCCCGAACCGCTGCCGATCGAACTGAACCGGCGGCGCATCTACATCGTGCCCACCGCGTTCGGCCTCGGCTTCGGCGTGCTGCTGCTGGTGATGCTGGTGGGCGCGCTGAACTACGCCAACAACGCGGCGCTGCTGCTGACCTGCATGCTGGGCTCGGCGGCCGCGGCGAGCATGCTGCTCGCGTTCCGCACCCTGGACGGCCTGTGCCTGCGCGGCATCCGTGCCGGCCACGCCATCGCCGGCGAACCGCTGGAGCTGGTGCTGGACTTCGCGACACCGCGTCCCCGCGAAGCCGTGCGCCTGGATTGCGTCGGCGAGTCGCTCGCCTTCGCGCCGCAAGGCGCCACGGAACTGCGGATGCAGCTGGCCACCACCAGGCGCGGCTGGCAGCCCTTGCCGCGGCTGAAGCTGTGGAGCACCTGGCCGCTTGGCCTGTTCCGCGCCTGGAGCTGGCTGCATCCGCAGCACGCCGTGCTGGTGTGGCCGCGCCCGGAAACCGCCGGTCCGCCGCCGCTGTTGCCTGGCGATGCGCCCGAACGCCTGCGCCCGCAGGCGGGCGAGGAACTCGCCGCGCTGCGCGACTACCGCCGCGGCGATGCGCCCAGGCACATCGCATGGAAGGCCAGCGCCCGCCACCACGACCTGCTGGTGAAGGATTTCGACCGTCCCGAGCCCCGCGAGACCTGGCGCCTGGACTGGAACGCCCTGCGCGCGCTGGATCGCGAAGCGCGCATCGCCCGGCTGGCGCGCTGGCTGGGCGAGGCCGAGGCCGAGGGCCGGCGCTACAGCCTGCACCTGCCAAGCGAGCGCATCGAGGTCGGCTGCGGCCCTGCCCACTACGCACGCTGCATGAGCGCGCTGGCGGTGTTGCCGTGACGAACCCCGCCACCACGCCGCTGACCACGCGCGGCTTCGACCTGGTCGCGCTCGGCCTCGCTGCCGTGCTGGCGCTGCATGCGCCGCACCTGCCGTGGTGGCTGGGCGCCACGCTGGCCCCGATCCTCGGCCTGCGCTGGTGGCTGCGACGGCAGCGGCAAGTGCGCGCGCCGGTCTGGCTGAAGCTGCCGCTGCTGGCCGCCCTGCTGCTCGCCATCGTGAGCTGGTACGGCAACTTGTTCGGCCAGGCTCCCGGTGCCGCGCTGGCGGTGGGCCTGCTGGTGCTGAAGCTGCTGGAAACCGAAACCGTACGCGATGCCCGCGTGGGCGCCAGCTTCACCTGCTTCACGCTGATGGCCGCGCTGCTGTTCGACCAGAGCCTCACCGCCACCACCACCGTGGCACTGGGCCTGCTGCCGCCGCTGGCTGCGCTGCGCGCACTGGAGCCCGGGCGACGGCAGCCCGCCAGGTTGTGGCGCGAATTGCTGCCCGGCCTCGGCCTGCTGGCCGTCGCGCTGCCGCTGGCCCTGCTCGGCTTCCTGCTGCTGCCGCGGCTGAGCTCGCCGCTGTGGGGCGCACCGAATGCCGGCGAACAGCGCACCGGCCTGAGCGACCGCATGACCCCGGCCGGCTTCACCCAGCTGCTGGTCGACGACAGTCCCGCCTTGCGGGTGAGCTTCGATGGCCAGCTTCCGCCTCCGGATCAGCGCTATTTCCGCGCCTACGTCATGGAGCATTACGACGGCAGCAGCTGGACCTACCGCGACGCAGCCAGGCAGCGACCGGCTCCGGTCGAGGCTGGGCAAGTGATCCGCTACCACGTCAGCCTGGAGCCGACCCGGCAGCGCGTGCTGCCCACGCTGGACGTGCCGCTGGCCGCGCCGCCCGGTGCCAGCCTGCGCCGTGACCGCGAGGTGATCGCCGACCACCCGGTGGACAACCTGCGCGACTACACGCTGGAGTCCGCCACCCGCTACCGGCTGGAACCGCAACTCGGCCGGTATCGCGCCCGCTGGCTGCAGCTGCCCGCCGGCTTCGACCCGCGCACGCTGGCGCTGGGCCGTTCCTGGCGCGCACGCTACGGCGGCGACAATGCCGCCATCGTGCACGCCGCGCTCGCGCTGTTCCATGACGGCGGCTTCCGCTACACGCTGGCCCCCGCGCCACTGGGCCGCGACGCGATGGACGATTTCCTGTTCGACACCCGCGAAGGCTTCTGCGAGCACTACGCCTCGGCCTTCACCGTGCTGATGCGTGCCGCCGGCATCCCCGCCCGCGTGGTCACCGGCTACCAGGGCGGCTACTGGAATGCACTGGGACGCTACCTGCTGGTGCGCAATTCCGACGCACACGCCTGGAGCGAGGTGTGGCTGGACGGGCGCGGCTGGGTGCGGGTCGACCCCACCGCCGCGGTGCGGCCGCAGCGGATCAGCCGGGGCGCCGCCGCCGCGGTGGCGGGTCAGCTGCCCTGGTACCAGAGCGGCTGGCTGCAGTCGCTGCGCAACCACTGGGACATCGTCAACCGCTGGTGGAACCTGGGCGTTAACGGCTTCGACGCGCTGCGCCAGCGCGGCCTGCTGAAGCCGTTCGGCATCCGCGAGGCGGACACGTCCACGCTTGCGCTGCTGCTGGCCATCGGCTGCGTGCTGGCGATGGCTGCCGGACTGGCATGGGTGTGGCGGCGGCGCGAACCGGAGGACGCTGCGCGCGCCGCGCTGCGCCGGCTGGAACGCAAGCTGGCGCGGCTGGGGGTGGCGCGGCAGGCCGGCGAAGGACCGCGGGACTACCTGCAGCGCGCCGCCCGCGCGTTGCCGGCACAACACGACACGTTGATCCAGCTCATGCACCACTACCTCGAACTGCGCTATGCCCACTCCGAGCCGACATCCGAATCCCTCCGCGCGCTGCGACGCGCGGTGCGGGATTTTCCTGCCGTCCGCATGGTCAAATAGGCGTTGACAGGGTTGCGCACACAAACATCCATGATGGAGAAACCGCCATGTCCCTCTACCGCCCCCTCTCGCTAGTCGCGGCCGTCGCCCTGCTGGGCGGCTGCGCGACCATTCCACAACCGCTGCAAGGCAACTACACCGCCATCTCCAGCGCTGCCGCCCGGCAGGGTGGTGCCGGCGGCACCCGCGTACGCTGGGGCGGCGAGATCATCAAGACCGAACCGGGCCCGCAGGAAACCTGCTTCTACGTCCTGGCGCGTCCGCTGGACAGCCAGGCCCGCCCCGAGACCGGCCGTTCGGGCAACGACCAGGGCCGCTTCGTGGCCTGCCACAGCGGCTTCTACGATCCCGAGGTGTTCACCCGCGGCCGCGAGTTGACCGTGACCGGCACCATCCACGGCACGGTGACGCAAAAGGTGGGCGACTACGACTACCCCTATCCGCGCGTGGAAGCCGACGTGGTCTATCTGTGGCCGAAGCGCCCGGTGTACGTGAGCACGCCCTATCCACCCGGTTTCTACGACCCGTTCTGGGGTCCGTGGGGTCCGTGGGGCTACGGCCCGTATCCGTACTGGGGCGCCCCGCGGGTGATCGTGGTGCGTCCGCCGCCGCCCCCGCCGCCGCCCAAGAAGTAAGCGGCGCACCGACGAAAGAGCCGGCCCACTGGCCGGCTTTTTCGTACCCGTCGAAGCGCGTGGCTCAGCCCGGCGGCCAGTGCATCTGCCGGCCGGCCAGCAGGTGCACGTGCAGGTGGAACACGGTCTGGCCACCGTATTCGTTGCAGTTGATCACCGTGCGATAGCCCTGGCCGGCAAAACCTTCGCGCTTCGCGTACTGGGCCGCGGCCAGCAGCAGGCGTCCCAGCAGCGCCGCGTCCTCGGGCGTGGCGTCGTCCAGCGTGGCGATCGTTCGCTTCGGGATGAACAGCACGTGTACCGGCGCCTGCGGATTCACATCGCGGAAGGCCAGCAGTTCGTCGTCCTCGTAGACGATGTCGGCCGGGATCTCGCGCCGGATGATCTTGCCGAAGATGGTGTCAGTCATGGTGTTGCCCCGATTCGAAGAGTGCGGCCAAGGATGGCCGCCCATTTGATTCTCGCGATCATGGATGATCGCAAAGTCTGGATGGGCGCGGCCAAGGATCGCCGCCCGTTTGATTCTCGCGATCATGGATGATCGCAAAGTCTGGATGGGCGCGGCCAAGGATCGCCGCCCGTCTGATTCCCGCGATCGCGGGTGATCGCCGAATCAGAGCAGTTGACGACTGCCGAAGGCATGCGCCAGCGTGCCGCGGTCCACGTATTCCAGTTCGCCACCCAGCGGCACGCCGTGCGCCAGCCGGGTAGGCTGCACCCCGCCCGCACGCGCAAGCTGCGCGAGGTAATGCGCGGTGGCCTCGCCTTCCACAGTGGGATTGGTGGCGATGATGAGTTCTTCCACCTCGCCCTCGCCCAGTCGCTGCGCGAGCAGGGACAGGCCCAGTTCCTCCGGCCCCAGGCCATCCAGCGGCGACAAGCGGCCATGCAGCACGAAGTACCGGCCGCGGTAGCCGGTGGCCTGCTCGATCGCAGCCAGGTCCACCGGCGACTCCACCACGCACAGCAGCTGGCGGTCGCGGCTGGCGCTGGTGCAGATCGCGCACAAGGCCTCCTCGCTGAAGTTGCGGCAGCGCGCGCAATGCCCGATGCGCTGCATCGCCTCGCGCAAGGCGTCGGCCAGCTTGAGGCCGCGCTCGCGATCGCGCTCAAGCAGATGGAACGCCATGCGCTGCGCGCTCTTGCCGCCCACGCCGGGCAGGCAGCGCAGCGCCTCGATGAGGTCGGTGAGCAGCTTGCTCATGAACTTTCGACGGTACCTGGCTGCGAAGCGGCTGTTGTTGAAGAGTCCGGCCAGGGATGGCCGGGATCCTGCCGAGGGATCGGCATGTCAGAACGGCATCTTGAAGCCCGGCGGCAGGCTCATGCCGGCGGTGACGTTGCCCATCTTCGCGCGGCTGGCCTCGGCGACCTTGTTGACCGCATCGTTGATCGCGGCGGCGACCAGGTCCTCGGCCATCTCCGGGTCGTCGGCGAAGGTCTGCCGGTCGATCTGCACCTTGCGCACCTCGTGCGCGCCGCTCATGGTGACGCTCACCAGGCCGCCGCCGGCGCTGCCGGTGACTTCCAGCTTGGCGATCTCCTCCTGCGCGCGCTTCATGTCTTCCTGCATGCGCTGGGCCTGCTGCATCAGCTGGCCGATCTGACCTCTCATCGCACTGCTCCGTCTTCTACTGGCTGTTCAGGGGTTTCACCGACTGCGGCACCACACGGGCACCGAAGTCGCGTTTCATGGACTGCACGAAGGGATCGTCCTCGATCGACTGCTCCGCCGCCGCCTGCGCCTCGTTGCGCGCCTGCGTGGCGCGCGCGGCCGGCGTGGCGGACGCCGCCGACTTGTCGATGTCGACAAAGCGCAGCTTGATGCGCTCGCCCAGCGCACCGCTGATGCGCTCTTCCATCTGGCTGACCATCGGCTCCACCGCCATGCTCATGTGCGCCGGCTGCAGCGCCAGCACCAGGGTATTGCCGTCGCGCTCGCGCAGCACCGCGTTCTGCGCCAGCACGCTGAACGGGCCGCGCAGGCCGGCCTGCTCGATCAGGCTTTCCCAGTGCGGCAGGCCATTGGCATCGCGCGACACGGCACGTGCGACGGGCGCGGCGTCCTCGCGGACCGCCGGTGCTGGCGCCGGCGCGACGCGCTGCGCCGAGGGCGCGGGCGGTGATGCCGCCCCGGCGCCGCGAACAGGCGCCGGGGCGGTGCGAGACGCGGGCGCCGCCCGCTCCGCCGCCGGATGTTCCGCCCCGTCGCCGGGCCGGAATGCCAGCATGCGCAGCAGCGCCATCTCGAAGCCGGTGCGCGCGTCGGGCGCCAGCGCGAGATCGCGGCGGCCGCCGATGGCGATCTGGTAGTAGAGCTGCACGTCCTCCGGCGCGATGCGCGCGGCCAGCGCGTGCTGGACCTCGCCGTCGGCGCCTTCCTCGTTGAGCCGATAGCCCGGGATCAGCTGGATGAGCTGCAGGCGGTGCAACACGCCGGCGAGATCGTCCAGCACGCCGCCGAAGTCCGGCGAGTACGAGGCGATCTGCGCACACCCGGCGAGCAGGCGCGCGCCGTCGCCGTCGGCCAGCGCGTCGAGCACGCCCAGCACCTGGCCGCGCGCCACGCTGCCCAGCATGGTGCGCACGTCGTCGGCATGCAGCGTGCCGCCGCCGTAGGCAATGGCCTGGTCGAGCAGCGACAGGCCGTCACGCAGCGAACCGTCGGCGCCGCGCGCCAGTTCCTCGATCGCGGCGTCCTCGTAGGCGATGTTCTCGGCGCCCAGGATGTGCCGCATCTGGCCGGCGATCTGCTCCGGCAACAGGCGCTTCAGGTTGAACTTCAGGCAGCGCGACAGCACCGTCACCGGCAGCTTCTGCGGGTCGGTGGTGGCGAGCAGGAACTTCACGTGCGGCGGCGGTTCCTCCAGCGTCTTCAGCAGCGCGTTGAACGCCGGCTTGGAGAGCATGTGCACCTCGTCCACCAGGTACACCTTGAAGCGGCCGCGCGACGGCGCGTACTGCGCGTTCTCGATCACCTCGCGCACGTCGTCCACGCCGGTGTTGCTGGCCGCGTCGATCTCCAGCAGGTCCACGAAGCGGCCCTCGTCCACCGCGGTGCAGACGGCGCACTCGCCGCAGGGATCGGCCGATTCGCCGCGCTCGCAGTTCAGCGACTTGGCGAAGATGCGCGCGATGGTGGTCTTGCCCACGCCGCGCGTACCGGTGAACAGGTAGGCGTGGTGCATGCGCCCGGTGTCCAGCGCGTTGGTGAGCGCGCGCACCACGTGTTCCTGCCCCACCAGTTCGGCGAACTTGCGCGGGCGCCATTTGCGGGCGAGGACTTGATAGGACATGCGCGGCTACCTTGGAGCGAATGTCGATTGTGCCAAGGTGGGGGCTACAAGTCAGTAAAGCGTGTCATTGACGCGAGCCCAGCCCCTCTCCCCAACCCTCTCCCCTGTAGGGAGAGGGAGCAAACGTGCCGGGTGGGTTCGCTTTTGCCGGCCATCGGCGAACGGATGGTTTCCGGCTCGAAGAAACGCTGACGCCAGATGGGCGGCGGCCCCGCCAGCCACACCCCGGCACCCGAATCATCCACTACCGTTGCTTCCTTCCGGACCTGGCGGGGTTTGCGGACTATCGTCGCGGGGGGACCGACGGGGCCACCATGGACGTCAAGCGATTACGCTTGCTGCTCTTGCTCTTGCGCCAGCTTCACGCTGTCGCAGCTTGTTCAGAAACTGGCGGAGAGGGCGGGATTCGAACCCGCGATACGGGGATAAGCCGTATACACACTTTCCAGGCGTGCTCCTTCAACCACTCGGACACCTCTCCGCATAAACCCTTTCGCACCACGACCACGGGCGGGATTGTTCGGCCCATCCTGGGCCTCACCCCTCGCCGCGCGAGGGGCCAGCCTGGCGGCTGTCCAAATTCGTTCCCGACGAATTTGTCGAACCCGCGATACGAGGGTAAGCCGTATACACACTTTCCAGGCGTGCTCCTTCAACCACTCGGACACCTCTCCGCACGCAAAACTCTTCCACCAGCCAAACCGCGGCAGGTGAAGAGGCGGAAGGATAGCCGCCACCACGGCCACTGACAAGGGATGGCAGCGCTCAACCGGCGTCCGCATGCGGTGCCAGCGGCGACGCCAGCGCGACGCGCTGCCCGGCCGCGGCGACCCGGTAGCCGCGCGCCGCCAGCGCCGCGCCATCGGCCTGGCTGCCGTAGTGGTACAGCAGCAGGCGCGCGCGCAGCGCCGCGTCGTACTCGCGCTCGATGTCGTCGATGCCGGTGTGCGACGGATTGCCGACGAGCCCGCAGTCGTGGATCACCAGTTCGCCACCGGCGTGCGACGCCAGCATCTCGGGAATCGGCCGGGTGTCGCCGGTGTAGATGAAGCTGCCGGCAAGCGCGAGGCCGAACGAGGTGTTGGGGCGGTGGTGACGGCTGGCGAACACGTCGAACCAGAGGCCATCGAGCCAGAAGCCCCGAGTGCACGGCACCAGCCGGAACGCTTCCCAGAAATTCACGCCGCCCTCGGCCAGCACGCCGGGGTAGTCGGCCACCCGCGTCTGCAGCCACGGCAGCAACGCCGCATGCGCGAACAGCCGCGTGGTGCCGCGCAGGTGCTCGTCGAACCACAGCTTGATGAACAGGCGCTCCAGCCCCGCCACGTGGTCCATGTGGGTGTGGGTGACGTAGAGCGCGGGCGGCAGCGCGCCGTAGGCGTCGAGGTAGCGGTCCAGCGTGTCCGGGCCGCAGTCGACCAGCAGCACCGGCACGCCGTCGCGCTCCAGCACCACCGCCGAGGAACCCAGTTCGCTGATCGCATGCGCTGCGCCGGTGCCGAGGAAGTGCAGATGCCAGTTCATGCGCTGAAGGTCCGTTCGTATCCGTAAAGCAGGGGCTGCCAGACATCGTGCTCGAACACGCCGATGTCGTGCCCCGGCCGGGAGAGCTTCACCAGCGAACGATGCAGCCGCCGCAGGTTGGCCAGCCGCCAGCCCTCGGCCGGCGCGCGCAGACGCCCGCGATCGAAATCGATCAGGTACAGCCCGGTGCCCGTCACCAGCACGTTGTGCGCGTTGAGGTCGGCGTGCCAGATCCCGGCGCGATGGAAACGCGCCACCAGCGCGCCCACTTCACGCGCCAGTTCGGCATCGAGCCGCCCGGCGGCGAGGCATTCGGCCAGGGTCTGCGCATCGGCGATGCGCCGGGTGACCAGGTCCGCCCGGTAGAACAGACCATGCCGGCGATAGCGTGCAGCCACCGGCGCCGGCCCTGGCAGGCCCAGTCGCGCAATCTCGGCCAGCAGGCGGAACTCGGCAACGCAACGCGAGGCATCGGCGCCGCGCCACAGGTAGCGATCGCCCATCAGCTTCGCCACCAGGCCGCCACGACGGTAGTGCCGCAGTACGCACTCGCCGACTGGAGTGGCGATCAGCTGCACGCCGCCGCGTCCGCCCGGCTGCGAGCGCAGCGCGCCGCGTTCGCGCCAGTAGTCCGGCGCGAACCAGTCGTCATCGACTTGTGGTGATGCCTCGGCGTCGAACAGAATCGCGCCATCGGCATCCATGTGCAGCTGTTCCCGCATCGATGCGGCCGTCCCTCACCCGATCAACTCCTGCGATTCTACATGCCCGTTCCCGCCTCGATTTGCCTGCTGCGTACCTCGGCCATCGGCGACGTCACCCACGTGGTGCCGCTGGCGCGCACGCTGCAGGCGGCATGGCCGCAAATCCGGCTCACCTGGATCGTGGGCAAGCTGGAACGCAGGCTGGTGGGCGACCTGCCCGGCGTGGAGTTCGTCACCTTCGACAAGGCGGCCGGCTGGGCCGGCATGCGCGAAGTGTGGGCGTCGCTGCGTGGCCAGCGCTTCGATGCACTTCTGCAGATGCAGGTGGCGCTACGCTCCAACCTGCTGAGCCTGGGCATCAGGGCGCATCGCCGCATCGGCTACGACGCGGCGCGCGCGAAGGATCTGCACGGCCTCGTGGTCAACGAGCGCATCCCCCCGCGCACGGGCGAACACGTGCTGGACGCCATCGGCAGCTTCGCCGAGCCGCTGGGCCTGAAGCAGACCGCAGTGCGCTGGGACATCCCGGTTCCCGACGAGGCGCAGGCCTGGGCCGCGGAACAACTGCCGGGCGACGCGTCCACGTTGCTGGTGAGCCCCACTTCCAGCCATGCGCTGCGCAACTGGCGACCGGAGCGCTATGCCGCGGTGATGGACCATGCCGCTTCGCGCGGCTGGCGCATCGCGCTGGTCGGCGGCCCCTCGCAGGGCGAACGCGCGATGGCCGATGCGGTGCTCGCCGCCTGCAGGCATGCGCCGCTCGACTTCACCGGCAAGGACACGCTGAAGAAATTGCTGGCATTGCTGGGCCGCGCGCAACTGCTGCTGACGCCCGATTCCGGCCCCATGCACATGGCGAACGCGGTGGGTACCAAGGTGCTGGGCCTGCATGCCGCCAGCAACCCGCACCGCTCCGGCCCCTACTCCGACCGCCGCTGGTGCGTGGACAAATACGACGAGGCCGCACGCCGCTTCCTCGGCAAGCCGGCCAGCGAGCTGGCCTGGGGCAGCAAGATCGAGAAGCCGGGCGTGATGGATTTGATCGGCGTCGACGACGTGGTCGAACGCTTCGAGGCGGCCGCACGCGAGCTTGGCCTGGCCTGAAAGCCCCTCTCCGCGCGGAGAGGGGCTGCGACATCAGACGGCGCGGTAGTCCTGGTAGGACTTCTCTTCCACCAGCTGCGAGCCCAGCTTCACGTTGATCTCGCGCTTCACCGCCGCGCGCTCGTCGTTGCGGAAGTACACCGAGCGCGCCAGCTCGATGAATTCGGCATCGAAGGCCTGCGCCTTTTCCTTGAGGCGGATCGCGTCCTCGATGTCCCACAGCGCCTCGTTCACCGCGAGCAGGCGCGCGCGTTCGTCGGCGATGTCGGCCTTCGAGGCGGGGTGCGCCGCCCAGGTGGCGTTGAGCAGGTCGAGCTCGGTGCGCACGTTGGCCAGCTTGGCGGGATCGCCGATGCGCTGCGACTTGATTTCGAGGATGGTGATCTTGTCGATCAGCTCGCCGTAGGACACCGGGGTCTGGATCAGGCTCATGTCGTACTCCAGGTTCAGTGGGCGTGGGCGGGATGGAAGACACCCCGGCGCACGAGTTCGCAGATGGTGCGCACGTCGCCGTCCAGCGCGCGGTCGCGGTGCAGGAAGTCGATGTGCTGGCGCAAGGCGGCATGGGCGCGGCGCACGTCGGCGCCGGCGTGGAAGTCGCTGCTGGCGGCCAGCGCCCCGGCCAGCTGCTGCGCCTCGGCGACGAACTGCTCGTGGTGCGGCTGGCCTTCGCGCGGTGCATTGGACACCTTCGCCGCCAGCGCCTGCCAGCCGCCGCGCTGGGCGAGGCGGCGCGCGGCGTTGAGCATCTCCTGGCGGTAGTCCAGCGCCTGCGCGGCGGTGTACAGCTCCAGCGCGATCACGTGGCCGAGGTCCTCGATCATCTCCAGCACGTGGCGCGCCTCGTTGGCGCCCATCGAGACGTGGTCCTCGGCGTTCGCGCTGGTCGGCACCGAATACACGCTGGCCGGATGCGCGCGGGTGGCGAGGTCATTGACCAGCGCCGCGGCGGTGTACTGCACGATCATGAAGCCGGAGTCGGTGCCGTCCTCGTTGCCGCTGAGGAAGGCCGGCAGGCCGTCGTTCGTCGCCGGGTCGACCAGCTTGTTGAGGCGGCGCTCGGAGATCGAGGCCAGCACCGGGATCGCCGCCTTCACGTAGCTCATCGCCAGCGCCAGCGGCATGCCGTGGAAGTGGCCGGCGGAGATCACCTGCTCCTCGATGAAGCGCGCACCTTCCGCATCCGGGAAGATCAGCGGGTTGTCGGTGACCGCGTTGAGCTCGATGTCGAACACGCGGCAGGCCTGCGCCCACGCGTCGCGCACGGCGCCGTGCACCTGCGGCATGCAGCGCAGGCAGTAGGCGTCCTGCGGCTGGTGTTTCTTGCCGCCCTTGAACGGCAGGAAGCGCGCGTAGAACGCCTCGCGGCCGTGGCGCTGGTTGGCCGGCACCCAGTCCCAGCCGATGTCGAAGCTGAGCGCCTGGTCGTCCGGCTCGCTCCATGCGTCGGCGGTCCACGGCTTGAAGCGCGGCACGAGGTGGTAGGGGATGTCGAGCAAGGTGGAACCTTGCAGCTGTTCGCGCACGTGCGCGGCCACCGCAACCTGGCCCGGATGCGGACGCAGTTCGTGCACCTCCGGGCGCAACGCGCCGCTGCGGCCGGCGAAGGCGTCCAGCGTCATCGAAGCGGCGAGGTCGGCGGCGTCGAGCAAGTGCTCCAGGTCGTGCAGCGCCAGCGTGCCGGTGGCCAGCATCTGCGCGGTGCCGTTGTTGAGCGCCAGCCCTTCCTTGAACGACAGGCGCACGGGCTCGAGGCCGGCACGCTGCAGCGCCTCGCCACCCGGCAGGCGCTCGCCTTGGTAGAACGCCTCGCCGCCACCCAGCAGCACGATGGCCAGGTGCGAGAGCGGCGCGAGGTCGCCGCTGGCGCCCACCGAGCCCTTCTCCGGCACCACCGGCACCACGCCGGCATTGAGCATCGCGGCCAGCGCCTCCAGCGTGGTCACGCGGATGCCGGAGTGCCCGCGCATCAGCGTGTTGATGCGGATGACGAGCATCGCGCGCACCACGTCCGCACCGAACGGTTTGCCCACGCACACGGCATGGGTGGTGATCAGGTTGTGCTGCAGTTCTTCCAGCAGCGTGCCTTCCGGCACCCCGGTGCGGCTGCCCGGCAATTCGTCGCGCACACGGTGCGCGCCCAGCAGCTTGTCGGCGTTGCTGCCGAAGCCGGTGGTGACGCCGTAGGTCGGCTCGCCGCAATTGACCTTGTCGGCGAGGAAATCCGCCGCGCGCCGCACGCGCTCCAGCTGTTTCGCGTCCAGCGCCACCTTGGCGCCGTCGCGCGCCACCGCCACCAGCTGCGCCCGCGTCAGGCTGCCGCCGTCGAGAAGAATGGTTTTGCTCACAAGTGCTCCAACAGGTTGATGCAACGGCTGCCGCATCCGGCGGCGCGACGGCGGCGACCTCAGCCCATCGCCGCGGCCTGCTCCAGCTCCACCCGCAGCGTCTTGACCAGTTCGGCGCGCGCCACTTCGAACTGGTCGCCGCGGCGCAGATCCTTCACGGTGACCACGCCCTTCGCCAGCTCGTCCTCGCCGAGCACCACGGCGAAGCGGATGCCGGCGCGGTCGGCGTACTTGAACTGCTTGCCCAGCTTGCCGCCCTCCAGCACCACTTCGGTGGCGATGCCGGCGCTGCGCAGTTCGCCGGCCAGCGCGAGGTAGGCCGGCAGCTGCGCCTCGTCCATCTGCGTGACCAGCACGTCCACCGTGCTCTGCGCGGTCGCGACCAGGCCGGCCTCGCGCAGCTGCCAGTACAGCCGGCTGAGGCCGATGGAGATGCCCACGCCGGGCAGGTGCGACTTGGTGTACTGGCCGGCGAGGTTCTCGTAGCGGCCGCCCGAACAGATGGAGCCGATCTGCGGGTGCTCGTTGAGCGTGGTCTCGTAGACAGTGCCGGTGTAGTAGTCGAGGCCGCGCGCGATCGACAGGTTGAGCGCGTAATGCGTCTCCGGCACGCCGAACGCGTGGATCAGTCCCAGCACTTCCTTCAGTTCGGCGCGGCCCTGCTCCAGCGCCTCGGGGCCGGCGCCCAGCGCGTCGAGCTTGTCGAACGCGTCCTGCAGCGAGGTCGAGCGCACCTGCACGAAGGCGAGGATCTTGTCCACCGCCTCGGGCGAAAGACCGAAGCCATCGCCAACGAGCGTGTCGCGCACGTGGCCGGCGCCGCGCTTGTCGAGCTTGTCCACCTCGCGCAGCACCAGCATCTGCTGCTCGGCATCGGCCACGCCCAGGCTCTCGAAATAGCCGCGCATCAGTTTGCGGTTGTTGAGCTGGATGGTGAACGGGCCAATCGCCAGTTCGCGGAACACGCTGTAGATCACCGCCGGCAGCTCGGCGTCGTAGCGGATCGACAGGCTGTCCTTGCCGATCACGTCGATGTCGCACTGGTAGAACTCGCGGAAGCGGCCGCGCTGCGCGCGCTCGCCGCGGTACACGCGCTGCATCTGGTAGCGGCGGAACGGGAAGCTCAGCTCGCGCTCGTGCTCGGCCACGTAGCGCGCCAGCGGCACGGTGAGGTCGAAGCGCAACGCCAGATCCGGGGTTGGGAATGCAAGTTCGTGCATCCTGCGCGCAAGGGATTCCGCCGAGTCTTCAGCCCTGGAGTCAAAGGCCAAAGCCGCCATCTTCCGCACGACCTCATCCTCTGTACTTTCCAGCGAGCCGGTGGACTGCACGAAATACACCTGCCGCTCGGTCTCGCCGCCGGTCTTGGTCAGCAGCACGTCAGCGTATTCGATCGCCGGGGTCTCCACCGGCAGGAAGCCGAAGCGCTCGTAGTTGCGGCGGATCGTGTCGAGCATGCGCTGGAACGCGATCTGGTCGAGCGGCAGCAGCTCGAGCACGCCGGGCATGGTGCGGGCCGGGGTAAGCGCCATGGAAACCTCTGTGAACGGAGATGGACGCACCGCCGGCAAATCGCCGCGCGGCGGCAGCCGCCAAGGTTAACAGATGGCCCGCCTCGTCCGCGGCGCCCGGAAAGACGCGCAAGGGAACCTGTTGCCAAGCCCGCCGGCCGTCGCTAGGATATGCGGCTCCCGCGGGGTGTAGCTCAGCCTGGTAGAGCGCTACGTTCGGGACGTAGAAGTCGCAGGTTCAAATCCTGTCTCCCCGACCAAGATCCAAACTCCCGGATCCACGGATCCCAGGAACAGAAGAGCCGCCCTTCCGGGCGGCTTTCTTGTTTTCCGGACAGCGCGCGCGGATCGCCCCTGGAACGAAGCCGGCATCAGGACTTCGAGGCCGCCGCATTCGGCATCAGGCCGAAACGCAGCATCACCAGCTGTCCGTTCACGCCGCAGGCGGCTTCGGCGCCAAGCTGTCCCTTGTCGAACTGCAACGGAACCAGCACGACGACGTAGCCCTGCGTCACCTGTCCCTGGCTCGCGCCGCCGATCGACTTGGCGTTGCCGTACTGCTTCGTCAGGTTTCCCCAGGCCTCCTGCAGCTTGTCGCTTGCCGGCTTGTGCGCGGGGTCGAACGACTGCATCGCACCATCGAAGTCTCCCTTGTTCATGGCGGTGATCGCCCTGTTCGCCGCGCCACCGCAACTCGTCGTCTGCGCAGCCGAGGCCGGTGTCGACCGCGGTGCCTGCTGGGGTTTCTGCTGCTGCAGCTCCTGCCGGTGCATCTCCTGCTGCTGCAGCTCCTGTTGCTGCTGCATTTCCTGCTGAGGCATCTGCTGCGGGGTTTGCTGCCCGGGAGCCGTCTGGGCCTGGGCGGCACCGAAGGCCATCAACATGGCCGGAAGGATGAAAGGGATCGCCTGTTTCATGTCGTCTCCTCCTCGTGGGGATGGGAGCGCGACGGCAAGCGTGTCAGTCAGGGGGCGCATCGACCGAGGCGCGGTGCCGGCGATGAAGCGGCCAGGGCCGTCGCGGAGGGAGCGCCGTCTGCGCGGCGCCTCACCATCCTCGTGAGCCCGGATGTCCCTGTCAAACCGCGCGCTCGTGATCATTCAGCAAGGTGAGCTTCCGGTGTTCAATCGATCACGGGTTCGCCCCGTGACGATCAGGACGGCCAGGCGGCCCGGCGGGTCGAAGCAGCTGGTGGCTACCCTGCGTGCCCATGGCGCCTGCTCCGCATCGCGAATCCGGCCGGGACCGTCTTTGCCGTTTCCGCCGACGGATGCTTCAACGACAACGGCCGCCCATGAGGCGGCCGTTGTCGTTTCGGATTTGCGGCACGGGATCGACCGATCGACATCACCGCCGGGGCGTTCTCCCTCAGCCGTCCGACGCCGCGGCACAGTGGTCGTTCGGGCAGGCGAAATCCACCTCCGCACCACGCCCCACCATCAACGGAATGTTGGCGCGCGTATCGACGGTCTTGCCGTCCTTCTCCAACGACACCGTATAAGTCGACATGGGCAGGTTGCCCAGGTTGTAGCGTCCTTTGGCATCGACGGTGACACGGCGATGCAGGCCGGTGCTGCTTTGCGCGAACACGGTTTCGCCGGCCGGCGCCTGCCCGAAGATGTGTGCCGTCGTGCCTTGCGCGCCGGCGGACAGCGGCAGCATGCCGCCCGTCGCCACCATTCCGGCGACCACTGCCAGCCGGGACATCACGCGCGCGGTCCGGGTGACGCGCAGGCTGTGCCTGGCGTGCTCGATGTTCCT
This sequence comes from Rhodanobacter aciditrophus, assembly GCF_050026795.1. Classification (NCBI taxonomy): domain Bacteria; kingdom Pseudomonadati; phylum Pseudomonadota; class Gammaproteobacteria; order Lysobacterales; family Rhodanobacteraceae; genus Rhodanobacter; species Rhodanobacter aciditrophus. The sequence goes on along the minus strand of NZ_JALBWP010000007.1, from coordinate 98,061 downwards.
CATGTTCCCCTCCCTAGACATCCAGTGAATGGGAGCCCGCCTGCAACGGTGGACTGGGCATCCCGGTTCCCGCCCCACCGGCCATGCCGGTTCCTGCTCACCCTCGGGCGGTTCTGCAACCTAGCGGCATGCGGCGGCTTTTCACAAGTGGAGCAGGTCAGGCGCGCTCAGCCCGCCGCGCCCAGCGCCGCCAGCCGGTCCAGCTCGGCCTCGACGAAGCCCGCCTCCAGCCGGGCAGGCCGGTTGAATGGGCCGCGCAGGCTGACGCCGAGGTGGTCGCGCAGCAGGCCAAAGAAGTGCTCGAAGGGGTCGACGCCGTCGCGTTCGCAGCACCAGCGATACCAGCGCGTGCCGGCGGCCACGTGGGCGACTTCCTCGCGCAGGATCACCTCCAGCACGGCGATGGTGCGTTCGTCGCCCGCATGGCGCAGGCGCTCGATCATGCCGGGCGTCACATCCAGTCCGCGCGCCTCCAGCACGCGCGGCACCAGCGCCATGCGTGCGGTGTCGGAATGCGCGGTCTTCTCGGCCATCTCCCACAGGCCGTTGTGCGCATCGAAGTCGCCGTAGACATGGCCGAGTTCCGCCAGCCGCGCGGACAGCAGCGCGAAGTGGCGCGCCTCGTCGTGGGCGCAACGGGTCCAGTCGCGGTAGTAGTCGCCGGGCATGCCGCGGAAGCGGTACACCGCATCCCAGGCGAGGTTGATCGCGTTGAACTCGATGTGCGCCACCGCGTGCACCAGCGCGGCGCGGCCTTCGGCGCTGCCGAGGCCACGCTGCGGCACCTGGCGGGCGCTCACCAGTTGCGGCCTGGCGGGGCGCCCCGGAGCGCCGATGGGCTCGGGCGGCGAAGCGGCACCGTCGGGACGCAATTCGCCCGATTGCAGCGCGGCCCAGGCGGCATGGGTGAGGCGGAGTTTTTCCGCCGGGTCGGTGGCATCGAGGCAGGCCTTGGCGGCGGCGTGAAGGTCGGTCATGGGGCTTGTCGCAAGATTGACCCCTCTCCCCGGAGGGGAGAGGGGGAAAAGCCCTGCGGCATCACGCGCTGCGGCGCGCGGCCTTGGCGTCGTCCGAGCGCAGCATCTCGATCTGTTCGAGGTAGTGGCGATCGAGGCCGGTGATGTATTCGCCGTTGAAGCAGGAGGCGTCGAAATGCTTCAGCGCCTCGTTGCCGTCCTGCACCGCCCACACCAGGTCCTTGAGCTCCTGGTAGATCAGCCAGTCGGCACCCAGCATCTGCTGCACCTCGGCCTCGGTCTTGCCGGCGGCCACCAGCTCGGTGGCCGAGGGCATGTCGATGCCGTACACGTTGGGGTAGCGCACCGGCGGCGCGGCGGAGGCGAAGTACACGTTCTTTGCGCCGGCGTCGCGCGCCATCTGGATGATCTGCCGCGAGGTGGTGCCGCGCACGATGGAGTCGTCCACCAGCAGCACGTTCTTCCTGCGGAACTCCAGATCGATCGCATTGAGCTTGCGGCGCACCGATTTCACGCGGTCTCCCTGCCCCGGCATGATGAAGGTGCGGCCCACGTAGCGGTTCTTGACGAAACCCTCGCGGAACGGCACGCCCAGCGCCTCGGCCAACGCGCTGGCGGCGGTGCGCGCGGTGTCGGGAATCGGGATCACCGCGTCGATGCCGTGGTCCGGTCGCTCGCGCAGGATCTTCTCGGCCAGCTTCTGGCCCATGCGCAGGCGCGCCTTGTACACCGACACGTTCTCGATCATCGAGTCGGGCCGCGCCAGGTACACGTATTCGAAGATGCACGGCGCATGCACCGCGCCATCCGCACAGTGGCGCGTGTGCAGCTGGCCGTCGTCGGTGATGAACACCGCCTCGCCGGGAGCCAGGTCGCGCAGGCGCTTGAAGCCGAGCACGTCGAACGCCACCGACTCGGACGCTACCGCGTACTCGCGCCCTTCCGGGGTGACGCGCTCGCCCAGCACCAGCGGCCGGATGCCGTGCGGATCGCGGAACGCCAGCAGGCCGTAGCCCAGCACCAGCGCGAGGCAGGCATAGCCGCCGCGCGCCCGCGCATGCACGCCGGCCACGGCCTTGAAGATGTGGTCGGGCGTCAGCGCCATGCGCTCCTGGATCTGCAGCTCGTGCGCCAGCACGTTCAGCAGCACCTCGGAATCCGAATCGGTGTTGATGTGGCGGCGGTCGTCCTCGAACATCTCCTTGCGCAGCGCCTCGGTGTTCACCAGGTTGCCGTTGTGCGCGAAGGCGATGCCGTAGGGCGAGTTGACGTAGAACGGCTGCGCCTCGTCGGCGCCCTCCGAACCCGCCGTCGGGTAGCGGCAGTGGCCGATGCCGATGCGGCCGCGCAGGCGGCTCATCGAGGTCTGGTTGAAGACGTCGCGCACCAGGCCGTTGCCCTTGTGCAGGCGCAGCCGCGCACCTTCCACCGTGGCGATGCCGGCCGCGTCCTGGCCGCGGTGCTGCAGCACCGTCAGGCCGTCGTAAAGCGCCGATGCCACTTCGGTGGTACCGACGATGCCGATGATTCCGCACATGATGGATAGCCTGCTACGGGTGATTCGAGGGAGAGACGGTGGCGGCCGGCGCGGGTGCCGCGCCAGGCGTGGAGATGGTGGCCGGCAGCTGCCTGCGCAATGCCTCGGGCAGGGCCGCGGGATCGAGCTTGCCCTTCAGCGCGCCCGACAGCGCCGACGGATCCAGGTGCTTGCGCAAGGAGTCCGACACCGCCGCGGGGCGGAAATGCTCGCGCACGCCCGGCGGCACCTGCTGGCCCAGCCAGATCGTGGCGTTCTGGAACGGCGGCAGCAGCATGGACTGTCGCCACGGCTGCGCGCGGGTGAACTCGGTGAACTGGCACAGGAACACCAGCACGCACACCAGCAGCACACCGCGCGCCAGCCCGAACACCATGCCTAGCAGGCGGTCCGTGCCCGACAGGCCGGTGCTCACCAGCAGCCGCTGCACGAGGAAACGCAGCAGCGCGCCCAGCACCAGCACCAGCACGAAACACAGCGCGTAGCCGGCGACCACGCGCAGCGTGGGCAGGGTGATCATGTGCAGCCGCTCGGATACCGCCGGCCCGAGCAGCCAGGCCACCCAGAACGCGGCGATCCAGATCACCAGCGCCAGCACCTCGGACACCAGGCCACGCCACAGCCCGACCAGCACCGACAGGCCCAGCACACCGAGTATCGTGTAGTCGATCCAGTTCATGCCCGGGCCTGTACCGATGCGGCGCTCAGGGGACGCCGACCACGTTGCCGCCGATGCCGAACTTCGCCTTGATCTGGTCGCGCACGCGCTCGGCGTCGACGCGCCGCGTCTGCGGTCCGGCCCGCACCCGCCACAGCTTCTTGCCGCCCACGCTCACCGTGTCCACGAAGCCGTCGAAACCGCCCGCACGCAGCTTGTCGCGCAAGGCATTCGCTTCGGCCTCGTTGCCGAGCGCGGCCAGCTGCACCGCGTAGCCGCCAGCGCGCGGAGCGGCAGCCGCGGCAGGCGGCGCAGCAGCCGTGGCGGTTGCCTTGGCGGGAGCCGTGGCGATATTGGAGTCGGCGTGGCCCAGCCCCTCCACCAGCTTCGCCGGCACGCCGGGGATCGACTGGGTGATCTTCAGCCGCGCCGCCTCGGCGGTGGTGCGCGAATCGAACGGACCGGCGGTCACCAGCGTGAGCTGCTTGCCGGCCTGGGTGATGACGCGGGTGAGCACCGGATAGCCGAGGCCGCGCACGCGGCGCACCAGTCGATCCACGCTGCCCGCGTTGGCGTAGGCGCTGAGGTTGAGCACGTACAGCGCATGGTCCGCCGAGGCGCCCGCCGCGCGCGGCGTGGCCACCGGCGCCGCAGGCGGCGCGGCGGCCGGAACCGGGGATACCTTCGCGGGCGTCCTGGTCGCCGGCGGCGTGGCGGCGGCGCTGCCCTGCAGCGGGATCACCGGCTGCGAGGGCGAGGCGCCGGAGCCCATCACCGGCCCGGTCGGCTGCGCCTTGGGTGCGGCGGCGTCGGTGCCGACATCGGTGGGGCGGCGCGAGGCGATGTCCACGGTGGCAAGCTGGTTTCCCTGCCCCGGCGCCACCGTTGCGGCGGCAGTACCGGCGGCGGCCGGCGTCGGTACGGCGGTGGTACCGGCGTTCGCCGGTGCCCCAGGGCTCAGGCTCATGGTACGGGTCTGCAGGTTGCTGTCCTGCGCAGGCGGAATCGCCAGGCTCACCGACTGGTCGCCCGCCGTGGCCGGCGGCGGATTGCTGGAGAAGAACATCGGCACGAAGATGACGAGCAGGGCTATCAGGACGAAGGCCCCCAGCAGACGTGTTTTCAAGAGTTCGCTCCGAGGCGGCCGGCACGGCCCGCGGTCCGGTGATTATACCTGCCCCGCTCCACGCACCGCCCGCGGCTCGGGCGCCCGTTCAAAATCTCCACGCAGCCTGCGGAGAAATGGATCGCACGCTTAGCTGCCGCGTTCAGCCATGACCGCCGCCGCCACGAAGAACGAGCCGAACGCGAGGATGCGTTCGCCCGGCTGCGCCGCCGCGCGCGCCGCCGCCAGCGCAGCGGTCACGTCGGCGTGCCGGTCGGCCTTCGCCAGCGGCAGGGTCTGCCGCAGCACCCCCGCCAGCGCCTCCGCCGCGAGGCCGCGCGGGCTGGCGCCGTCCAGGCCCGCGAGGTGCCAGTGCGCGATGCGCGCGCCCAGCGCGGCGACCACGCCGGCCACGTCCTTGTCCGCCAGCGCGCCGTACACCGCGTGGGTGCGCGCCGGCACTTGAGCGTCCAGCCACGCGGCCAGGGCGCGCGCGGCCTGCGGGTTGTGGCCCACGTCCACGACCAGCGGCGGATCGCCGCCCAGCGATTGCAGGCGCGCGGCCACGTGCGCATGGCGCAGGCCGCTACAGACCGCGGCGTAGCTGTCCTGTGGCGCCAGCAGACCGCCTTCGATCCAAAGCGCGTGCAGCGCGGCGATCGCCGCGGCGGCGTTGGCGTACTGCACCGGCGCAGCCAGCGCGGGTGCCGGCAGCTCCATCGCGGTGCCGTCGCGGTGGCACCAGCGCCAGCCGCCGGCGTGCCGCTCGACAAAGAAGTCCACGCCGGCCCGCTCGACCCGCGCGCCGGCGGCAGCCAGCGCATCGAGCAGGCCTTGCGGCGGATCGGGTTCGCCGACGATTGCCGGACGCCCGGCACGGGCGATGCCGGCCTTCTCGCGACCGATGCTGTCGCGGTCCGGGCCCAGCCATTCCATGTGGTCAAGGTCCACGGTGGTGATCACGGCCACGTCGGCGTCGACGATGTTCACCGCGTCCAGCCGTCCGCCCAGGCCTACCTCCAGCACCGCCAGGTCGAGATCCGCCCGTGCGAACAGGTCCAGCGCCGCCAGCGTGCCGTATTCGAAATAGGTCAGCGGCGTGTCGCCGCGCGCGACCTCGATGCGCTCGAAGCTGGCCACCAGCGCCGCGTCATCCGCGTCGCGGCCGTCGATGCGCACGCGCTCGTTGTAGGCAAGCAAGTGCGGCGAGGTGAACGCGCCCACGCGCAGGCCCGCTCCCTGCGCCATCGCCTCCAGCAGCGCCACGGTGGAACCCTTGCCGTTGGTGCCGCCCACGGTGACGACCCGCCGCGCCGGTGCCGGCGCGCCCATCCGCTGCCACACGCCGCGCACGCGCTCCAGGCCCAGCTCGATGCTGCGCGGGTGGACGTGTTCCTGGTAGGCCAGCCATTCGGCGAGGGTGCGGGACATGCTCGGGATTTCGCGTACTACGGGAGGCGCGCAGCTTAGAGCTTCCCCGACCGCTCCGCACGGAGTGGCGCCCTCAGCCGAAGGGATGGATGTGGCTGTAGTGCAGCGCCATGTACATGCCGAACAGGGTCCAGAACGCCTTCTTCAGCGCGCGTGCCGAGAGCAGCACGACCAGGATGCCCAGCAGCAGCGGCAGGTGCTTCTCCAGCGTGCCGCGCGGGTCGTTGACGGTGTTCATGGCCATCTCCTCAAAACGCCAGCGGATGGATGACCGCGTGCAGCGACCAGGCCAGGCCGAATGCGATGGAGGCGCTGGAAAACAGCACCAGCAGCAGCGGGGCCAGGCGGTCCATGGCGATGCGAACCAGGGCAATCGTGTTCATGGAACATCTCCTACGACCCGTGATCGGGTGCGGGGGAGATGCTCCTCCGATGGCGCGGCGCGCGGCAGCGGCGTCCGTCAAGCATCGCCGGTGACAGTCGTCACAGGGGAACGCGGCGCAGCCTCAAGGCGTTGCTCACCACCGACACCGAGCTCAGGCTCATCGCCAGCGCCGCGATCATCGGCGAGAGCACGATGCCGAACGCGGGATACAGCACGCCCGCCGCCAGCGGCACGCCGATGCCGTTGTAGACGAACGCGAAGAACAGGTTCTGGCGGATGTTGCGCACGGTGGCCTGCGACAGCGTGCGGGCGCGCAGTATCGCGCCCAGATCCCCCTTCACCAAGGTGACCTGCGCACTCTCCATCGCCACGTCGCTGCCGTTGCCCATCGCGATGCCCACGTCGGCGGCGGCCAGCGCGGGCGCGTCGTTGACGCCGTCGCCGGCCATCGCCACCTTGCGTCCTTCGCCGCGCAGCGCGTTCACCGCCGCCGCCTTGTCGGCGGGCGAGACTTCCGCGTGCACCTCGTCGATGCCCAGCCTGCCGGCCACGGCCCGCGCGGTGGTGGCGTTGTCGCCGGTGAGCATCACCACGCGCAGGCCCGCCGACCTGAGCGCCGCCACGATCCGCGGGACCTCCGGCTTGACGCGGTCGGCCACCGCCAGCAGGGCGGCGACCGCGCCGTCGACGGCGAGGTGCATCACCGTGGCGCCCTGCCCGCGCAAGGCATCGGCGCGCGCGTTCGTTGCATCGTCGGTCACGATGCCCAGCTCCTGCAGCAGCTTCGCGTTGCCCAGCGCCACCGTGGCGCCTTCCACCGTGGCCACCACGCCGCGGCCGGCAAGCGCACGGAATCCCGTCGCCGCGAGCGCAGCCACGTCTTCGGCATCGGCGGCGTCGACGATGGCGCGCGCCAGCGGATGCTCGCTGGGGCGCTCCAGCGCGGCAGCCAGCGCCAGCAGGCGTTCGCGCGGCTGACCGCCCAGCGCCACCAGCTCGGTGAGCGCGGGCCGGCCTTCGGTGAGCGTGCCGGTCTTGTCCACCACCAGGGTGTCGATGTCCTGCAGCGCCTCGATCGCGGCGGCGTCCTTGAACAGCACGCCATGCTGCGCGCCACGCCCGCTGGCCACCATGATCGAGATCGGCGTGGCCAGGCCCAGCGCACAGGGGCAGGCGATGATCAGCACCGACACCGCGGCGATCAGCGCGTGCGCCAGCTGCGGCGATGGCCCGAGCAGCGCCCAGGCCGCGAAGGCCAGCGCGGCCACCGCGGCCACCGCCGGCACGAACCACGCCGCCACCCGGTCGGCCACGCGCTGCAACGGTGCCTTGCTGCGCTGCGCCTGCGCCACCAGGGCCACGATCTGCGCCAGCAGGGTTTCACCACCCACCTTCTCCGCGCGCATCACCAGCGCGCCGTCGCGGTTCAGGGTGCCGCCGGCCAGCCGCTCGCCCTTGCCCTTGGCCACCGGCATAGGTTCGCCGGTCAGCATGGATTCGTCGACGTGGCTCGTCCCCTCCAGCACCACGCCGTCCACCGGCACCTTCTCGCCGGGACGCACGCGCAGCATATCGCCGACCTGCACCTCGTCCAGCGGCACGTCGGTCTCGCTGCCGCCGGCAATGCGCCGCGCGGTTTTCGGCGCCAGCCCCAGCATTGCCTTCAGCGCCGAGCCGGTGCGCCGGCGCGCGCGCAATTCGAGGAAATCGCCCAGCGTCACCAGGGTCACGATCACCGCCGCCGACTCGAAATACACGCCGACGCGGCCATCCATGTCGCGGAAGCCCGCCGGGAAGACGCCGGGCAGCAGGAAGGCCACCGCGCTGTACGCCCAGGCCACGCCGGTACCCAGGGCGATCAGGGTGTACATGTTCGGCGACCACGGCTTGAGCGAACGCCAGCCGCGCGCAAAGAACGGCGCACCGCCCCACAGCACGACCACGCTGGACAACACCGCCTCGGCCCAGCCGGCGATGCCACCCCACGGCGCCGGCAGGTGCCAGCCGACCAGGTGCGGCCCCATCGCCAGCAGGAGCACCGGCAGGCTCAGCGCGCAAAGCGTCCAGAAGCGGCGCGTCATCGCGCGCAGCTCGCCGCCGTCGTCCTCGTCCAGCGCGGGCATCATCGGCTCCAGCGCCATGCCGCATTTCGGGCACTCGCCGGGACCCACCTGCTGCACCTCGGGGTGCATCGGGCAGGTGTAGATCGTGCCGGCGGGCGCCGGCGGTAGGGGCTGGCGTTTGCCCAGGTACGCCTCAGGATCGGCCACGAACTTCCCGCGGCAGCGCGCCGAGCAGAAGTGATAGGCATGGCCGGCATGCTCGGCGTGGTGCGCGGTGGCTTGCGGATCCACCGTCATGCCACAGACCGGGTCCTTCGCCATGCGGGCCTGCTGTGCGTGGTCATGATGCCCGTGGCCGTGATCGCCCTGCATCGCCGTCTGCACCGGCTGTGCCGACGATGCAGCCTTCAATCCGCAGCAGCCGCCTGCCCCCCCCTGCCCGCCAGCCTGGTAGCGCGCCGGCTCGGCGTCGAACTTCGCCTTGCAGCCGGCGCAGCAGAAATACACGTCGCGGCCTTCGTGCATGCTGCGGTGCTGCGCGCTGGACGGGTCCACCTTCATCCCGCACACCGGATCGCGCACCGCGGCATCCATGCCGACTGACGCCGGCGCGCAGCAGCTGCCCTGGCCACTCATCAGCGCACCTCCTCGTCGCTCAGCGCGCGCAGGATCGGGCACTCCTCCGGTTTGCCGTGGCCGGGGCACGAGGCCACCAGCTGCGCCAGCCCATCGCGAACGCGCTGCAGCTCGGCGATGCGCTGCTCGATCGCCGCCAGCCGCTGCTGCGCACGCTGCTTCACCGCCTTCACCCCGCGCTGGCGATCCGCCGACAGCGCCAGCAGCTCGCGGATTTCCTCCAGCGTGAAACCGAGATCCTTGGCGCGACGGATGAAGCGCAACTGCGCGATGGTGCCCTCGTCGTAGCTGCGGTAGCCGGAGGCGCGCCGCAGCGGCTCGGGCAACAGGCCTTCGCGCTCGTAGTAGCGGATGGTGTCGATGGCCACGCCGACGCGCTTGGCGACGGCACCGATGGTGAGGGAAGCGGCATGCGTGTTCATGGGCAGAGTCTAGACCCTTGATCAAGGTCAAGAGTCAAGCGCCACGCCACGTCCGGCCACCGCCGGCGGGATCAGGCCGACACCCTGTGCAGGGCGCGCCGCATCCGCAGCAGCGCCGCCGTGATCTCCGCGGCGTCGATCACCCCGTAGCCGAAGGTCACCGCCGGTTCCACGCGGCGCGTCATGGCGTAGTCCGCGATGGCCTCCGCGCCGGGCGCGTGGCGCAACACCTCCGGCATCAACCGCGCCGCCGCCGCGGGATCGCGCAGGCGCGCGGCCAGGTGCAGGCCGGCCTCGGACGGGATCGGCTCCAGCCATTCGCCGAGTTCGCGGTGCAGCCCTTCCAGCAGGACCTGGCGCCGCCCGGCGTAGATTGGCCGCATGTGGCGCACGTGGCGTGCGAGGTGGCCGTCGCGGATGAAGGCGGCCAGCGCTGACTGGGTGACGATGTCGCAGTGCGAATCGCAGCAGTGCTTGACCATCGCCAGGCCGTCGCGCGCCCACGCCGGCGCCACCACGAAACCCTTGCGCAACGCCGGGAACAGGCTCTTGGAGAAAGTGCCCACGTAGAACACCCGGCCCTCGCGGTCCAGCGTCTGCAGCGCGTCCAGCGGGCGACCGCCGAAGCGGAACTCGCCGTCGTAGTCGTCTTCCACCACCACCGCGCCGCGGCGGCGGGCGAAGTCGAGCAGTTCGGCGCGCCGGCGCAGTGACATCGCCACGCCGGTGGGCGACTGGTGCGAAGGCGTGACGCCGACGATGCGCACGTCGTCCGGCAGCCGGTCCACGCGCAGGCCTTCGTCGTCCACCGGCACCGGCACCAGTTGCGCGCCGGCGGCGGCGAAAGCCGCTCGCACCGGCGGGTAGCCGGGTTCCTCCACCGCTACCCGGGTCTGCCCCGGCGTGACCAGCAGGCGCGCGATCAGGTCGAAGGCCTGCTGCGCGCCGGAGGTGACGATCACGTCGTCCGCCACGCAGCCCACCGCGCGGGCGAACGCCACGTGCTGCGCGATCGCTTCGCGCAGCGCCGCGATGCCATGCGACGGCGGGTAGGCGAACGGCTCGCGCGCGATCCGGCGCAACTCGCGAGCCATCAGCCGCCGCCAGATGTCGTGCGGGAAATGGCGGTGGTCGGGAATGCCGAGCCGGAAGTTCTGCGGCGGCAGCGCGCGCGGCGGCGAGGGGCGCAGGAACGGCGTGCGCCAGGCCGGCGCGAAGCGCGCGGCCGCGCCAGCCGTCATGGCCTGCCGCGGCCCGGGCGTGAGCGGCCGCCGCGCGAACCGGGCCACCCGCGGCCGCGCTCCGGGATGCGGCACCAGGTAGCCCTCGGCGACCAGCAGGTCGTAGGCGGCGACCACCGTGTTGCGCGCCACGCCCAGCGCCTCGGCCACCCTGCGCGTCGCGGGCAGCGGCGCATCGATCGGCAGGCGTCCGTCGAGGATCGCCGCACGCAGTTGCCCGTGCAGCGCACGGGCCCGCTCGCCGCGGTCGCGCGGCACGGTCACCGGGAACGGAAAAACTGGCTCCATGACATTCCACAGAAATGGTTCAATCAAGGGTCCAGATTACTCCTAGAGTGACCGCCGGAACGATGTCCCGCGCCACGGAGCCCGAACATGACAATGTCGATCTGCGAGACCTGCGGCACCCAGTACCCGGACACGCCCGCGCACTGTCCCATGTGCGAGGACGAGCGCCAGTACGTCGGCGCCCTGGGCCAGACCTGGACCACCCACGACGCGCTGAAGACCACGCACACGCTGCGGCTGGAAGACGACGACGGCCTGCTCGGCATCGGCCTGTCGCCCGCCTTCGCGATCAACCAGCGCGCGCTGCACGTGCCCACCGGCGCCGTCAACATCCTGTGGGAGTGCCTCAGCCTGGTCACCGACGACGCCGTCGCCGCACTGAAATCGCGCGGCGGGGTCGACCTGATCGCGATCTCGCATCCGCACTTCTACGCCTCGATGGTGGAATGGAGCGAAGCACTAGGCGGGGTGCCGATCCTGCTGCACGAGGCGGACCGCGAGTGGGTGCGCCGCCCGTCGCCCGCCATCCGGTTCTGGCGCGGCGACAGCCACCGCCTGTCCGACGCGGTGACCCTGATCCGCAGCGGCGGCCACTTCCCCGGCAGCACCGTGCTGCACTGGAAGGACGGCCTGCGCCCCGGCGGCGCGCTGCTGGCGGGCGACGCGCCGCAGGTGGCGCGCAACCGGCGCCGCGTGTCCTTCATGCGCAGCTACCCTAACTTCCTGCCGATGCCCACCTCGGAGATACGCGCCATGCAGGCGCGCCTGGCCGGCTGCGCATTCGAGGACGTGTACGGCTACACCTGGGGCCGCAACATCATCGGCGGCGGCCGCGCGGCGGTGGACGCCTCGTTCGAATACCACCTGGCGGCCGCGGTCGCCTGACTCCCTCCATTACCGGAACATCGGCCATGCACCGTCTGCCCCCGTCCCTGCACGATTACCTGCCCGCACGCTTCAGCACCGCCGCCGACCGGCCCTGGGTGCCCTCCACCACGCCGGGCAAATCCGCCAGCCCGCTGCGCTTCCTCCCCGACGACCGCGGCTTCGTGGAACTGCTGCGCATGGAACCCGGCGTGGTGATGCCGCTGCACCGCCACACCGGCGAGATCCACGCCTACAACCTCACCGGCACGCGCAAGCTGTGCACCGGCGAACTGATCGGCCCCGGCGACTATGTCTACGAGCCGCCGGGCAACGTCGACTGGTGGAAAGTGGTGGGCGACGAGCCGATGCTGGCGCTGGTGGTCGTGATGGGCACGGTCGAGTTCCTCGGCCCCGGCGGCGTGGTGACGTTCCGCGCCTCGGCCGGCACCCAGCGCGCGGACTACGAACGCCACTGCCGCGAACACGGGCTGCCGATGCTGGATCTGCTCGGCTGATCGCGCGTGGCGGGACGCGGCGCGCTTCCGCCCGCCGCCCGGTGGCGGCCTGCCTACACCGGCAACGCCGTGGTCTTCTTCACCGTGCGCAGCGCCAGTGTGGATTGCACGCGCACCACGCCGGGCAGCTGGGTGAGGATGTCGGTATGGATGCGCTCGAAGTCCGCGGCATCGGCATAGGCCACGCGCACCATGTAGTCGGCGCTGCCGGCGAGCAGGCAGCACTCGGTGACTTCAGGATGGCGCTGGATCGCCGCCTCGAACGCGTCGAGCGCGGCGCGCCCCTGCTGGTCGAGCGTCACCAGCACGAAGGCGGTGCCCGGCAGCCCCACCGCCTTTTCGTCGAGCAGCATCACGTAGCGCGAGATCAGCCCGCGCTCCTCCAGCAGCTTCACCCTGCGCAGGCAGGCCGAGGGCGAGAGGTTGATCTGCTGGGCCAGTTCCAGGTTGCTGAGGCGCCCGTCCTGCTGCAGCAGCTGAAGGATGGCGCGATCGCGCTCGTCGAGGGCCGGATCGGGGCGAGGCATGAAATTCAGTCTCTGACGCAGTTCATCGTGGGAAATTCTACAACACAGCTGAAACCGAGCCAGAATTGGCGAGAAATTGCGCAACACTGCGATCATACTGCCGCACCACCGGCACGCGTCGCGGCCGGCCCGCCACTCCACATCCCAGCGAGAGAACCGTAGCCATGCGTATCGGTGTGCCGAAGGAAATCAAGAACCACGAGTACCGCGTGGGCCTCGTCCCGTCGTCCGTGCAGGAACTGGTGCACCACGGCCACCAGGTCGTGGTGGAGACCGGCGCCGGCCTCGGCGCGGGCATCGGCGACGCCGACTACGTCGCGGCCGGCGCCACCATCGCGAACGGCCCCGATCCGATCTTTGCCGAAGCCGACATGATCGTGAAGGTGAAGGAGCCGCTCGCGGTGGAGCGCAAGAAGCTCCGCAAGGGCCAGATCCTGTTCACCTACCTGCACCTGGCGCCCGACGCCGAGCAGACCCGCGACCTGATCGCCTCCGGCGCCATCTGCATCGCCTACGAGACCGTCACCGCGCCGAACGGTTCGCTGCCGCTGCTGACCCCGATGTCCGAGGTCGCCGGCCGGCTCGCCCCGCAGGTGGGCGCGCATGCACTGGAGAAAGCCCAGGGCGGCCGTGGCGTGCTGCTGGGCGGCGTGCCGGGCGTGCCGGCGGCGGAAGTGGTGATCCTCGGCGGCGGCGTGTCCGGCACGCACGCGGCGACGATCGCCGTGGGCATGGGCGCCAAGGTCACCGTGGTGGATCGTTCCGCGGATGCGCTGAAGCGCCTCTCGGCGCAGTTCGGCACCTCGATCTCCACCGTGTTCTCCACCCGCGCCGCGATCGAGGAGCTGGTGCGCCGTGCCGACCTCTTGATCGGCACGGTGCTGATCCCCGGCGCCGCCGCGCCGAAGCTGGTCACCCGCGACATGCTGAAGACGATGAAGCCTGGCTCGGTGATCGTCGACGTGGCGATCGACCAGGGCGGCTGCGTGGAGACCTCGCACGCCACCACCCACGCCGACCCGACTTACGTGGTCGACGACGTGGTGCACTACTGCGTGGCCAACATGCCTGGCGCGGTGGCGCGCACCTCCACTTTCGCACTCAACAACGTGACCCTGCCGTTCGCGCTGTCGCTCGCGGACAACGGCTGGAAACAGGCGCTGGCGCAGGACCTGCACCTGCGCAACGGCCTCAACGTGTGCGAGGGCAAGGTGACCTGCGAACCGGTGGCCCAGGCGCACGGGCTGCCGTATGTGCAGGCGGAAGCGGCCATCGGCCTGTAAGCATCCGCGACGCGATCACTCCGCCATGGCCGCGGAGTGATCGCCACCAGGGCCGGGCGTAGCCGTGCCCGGCCCTGGTGCATCGGTCTCCCGGGACCGGCGGTTCAGGCGGGTGTCCCCCTGCCGTAGCCGGTGGGCGTGGTGCCCATGACGCGGTGGAACATCGCGCAGAAGGCGCTGCAACTGGCGTAGCCGGCATCGCGCGCTACGCTCTTGATCGAGGCGCCGGCGTTCAGCCGGCCCACTGCACGGGCCAGCCGCACGTGCTGCCGCCAGCGCACGAAGCTCATCTTCAACTCGCTCTCGAAGAGCCGCGCCAGGGTGCGGCTGCTCGCGCCGACCTGTTGCGCCAGCTGGTCGAGCGTGTCGGCGCGCGACGGATCCGCCAGCAGGCGGCCGCATACCTTCCTCAGCCGCGGATCGGACGGTGTGGGGATATGGATGGCCGCCTCGTCGGCGCCGCGCAGTTCATGCAGCAGCAGCGGCAGCATCATGCGCATGCGTTGCGCGTCCCTGGCCCCATGTGCGGCGACCATCGCCAGGATGAGTTCGCGGAGCAGCTCGGTGACCACCAGGATCCTGCAATGGTCGCCGAGCGGCGCCCCCGCGGCCCCGTCCAGATACAGCGTGCGGATGGCGACACGGCCTTCCATGCGGATTTCGTGCGGCACGGCGGCCGGCACCCACAGCGAACGCTGCGGCGGCACGATCCAGATGCCCTCGCGGGTCGTCACCTGCATCACGCCCGATGCGGCGTAGATGAGCTGGCCACGCTGATGCCGATGCCGCGGGATGAGGCATCCCTTCGGATAATCCTTGGCCAGCGCCGTCGCCGGCCACGCCCGGGCCGAGCCGGTGCGTTGTCTGGAATGCGACACAGCATGGCCTCCTGTCGATATGCAGACACCACTAGGCTGATTCTGGGCGAACGGCAGCTTCCCGGCAACGCGGCGCCCGGATTCCGCCGTCGCATCCGCGACACCCCACGGCACGGGCAAGACCGGAGGCCACCCGATGAACGATCACCCCATCTCGCGGCGCACGCTGCTCAAGGCGGGCGCCGCCATTGCCGGAGCGCTCGCGCTGGGCAGGCCCCCCCTCCTGGCCGAGACTCGCGACGAGTCCGAACGGCCGACCCTCGTCGTGCTATGGCTCAACGGCGGCCCGGCAGGCCTGTTCAACAGCGCGGATTCGTTTCTGTCCAGCGGCGCATTCGGCGTGACGGCCGACAACGTTCGCCACCTCGGCAACGGCCTCTGCGTCGACGCGCACTCGCTGGGCGCCCTGCCTGGCACGGCCCTGGCGCACATGGCCTCGATCGACTTCCGGCATGGCCTCTACCCGCACGCGGATGCCCGTGCGGCGGTGCTGGAAAGCGCATCGCGCAGCCGGCTGCTGCGCATGGCCGCCGCCATGCCTGCCGCCGCGGCCCGCTGCGTGGTGGTGAACAGCCTTGGCCTGCCGGTCGGCGTCGCGGCGACGCCGCCGGCGGAAGGCGGTGTCGCGCTGGAGCGCAGCCTCAGCCTCGACGACGCGCACGGGCATTTGCCGACCGGGCAACTCGACGCCATCCGCAGCGCCTACGGCGTGCCGGCCGGAAGCGCCGCCATCGACAGCCAGCGGGCGACCTTCGCCGGCATCGAATCGATGATCCATGCCGGTGCCGGCGTGATCTTCGCGCAACCGGCCTACACGGGACGTCCTGACCGGCAGTTCGACACGCACCACGACGACACCGGGACGCTGGCGCGCGACATCATGGCCCCCATCACGCCATCGCTGATCACGTTCCTCGACCGCGTGATGGCCCTGCCGCGGCGCAACGTGGTGACACTGCTGACCGGCGAATTCAGCCGCACGCTGCCTGGCTCGGACCACGCGCCGGGCGGCACCGCGACGGTGATCGGCAAGTACGTCAGGACCGGCACCGCCGGACGACAGGGAGCGGGCGGCTCGCCGCCCGAACACGCCTCGTCGCCGGAAGGCCTCTGGGCCTACGTCGCAGCCGCCCTGCGCCTGGACCACCCGGCGCCGTTCGGCCGCAATCCGCACCGCGAGCTGATCGCCTGAGCCGGGCGCGTTCCTCCGCGCCCCCGGGGCCATGAGGCCGCCTGCCAGGCGCGATGTTGGCGCCCGGTCGCGGCAGACGGGGTGCACACGCCCGCTCAGGCCGGCTCGTCTTCCACCGCCACGAAACCGCCGGTCTGCCGCTTCCACAGCCGCGCGTACAGGCCTTCGCGTGCCACCAGCTCGGCATGCGTGCCGGTTTCCACAATGCGCCCCTTGTCCAGCACCACCAGCCGGTCCATGCGCGCGATGGTGGACAGCCGATGCGCGATCGCGATCACCGTCTTGCCCTGCATCAAGAGGTCCAGGCTCTCCTGGATCGCCGCCTCGGCCTCGGAGTCGAGTGCGCTGGTGGCCTCGTCCAGTACCAGGATGGGCGCGTCCTTCAGCAGCACACGGGCGATCGCGATGCGCTGGCGCTGGCCGCCGCTGAGCTTCACACCGCGCTCGCCGACCAGCGCGTCGTAGCCGGTGCGTCCCTCGCCATCCACCAGCGTCGGGACGAACTCGTCGGCACGCGCCTTGCGCACCGCCTCCGCGATCTGCGCATCGCTGGCGTCGGGGCGTCCGTAGAGGATGTTGTCGCGGATCGAGCGGTGCAGCAGCGAGGTGTCCTGCGTCACCACGCCGATCTGCGAGCGCAGGCTCTCCTGGGTCACCTGCGCCACGTCCTGGCCGTCGATGGTGATGCGGCCGCCTTCGAGGTCGTACAGGCGCAGCAGCACGTTCACCAGGGTGGACTTGCCCGCGCCGCTCGGCCCCACCAGGCCGATCTTCTCGCCCGGCCGCACGGCCAGCTCCAGCCCGGAAATGACGCCACCCTTCTTGCCGTAGTGGAAATGGATGTCGTGGAAGTGCACGGCGCCGTTGGTCACCTCCAGCGGCATCGCGCCCGCGCGGTCCTGCACAGCGCGCGGCTGCGCGATGGTGGTGATGCCGTCCTGCACCGTGCCCACGTTCTCGAAGATGCCGTTGACCACCCACATGATCCAGCCCGACATGTTGTTGATGCGGATCACCAGCCCGGTCGACAGCGCGATCGCGCCCACCGTCACGTGACCGCGGCTCCACAGCCACAGCGCCAGCGCCGTGGTGCCGGCGATCAGGAAGCCGTTGAGCGTGGTGATGCTGGCGTCCAGCGTGGTGGTGACGCGGGTCATGCGGCGCAGCTTGCCGGTCTGCTCGGCCATCGCCTCGGCCACGTAAGCCTCCTCGCGCCGGGTGTGCGCGAACAGCTTCAGCGTGAGCACGTTGCTGTAGCCGTCCACGATCCGCCCCATCAGCTTCGAGCGCGCCTCGGAGGCCTTCCACGAGCGCTGCTTGATGCGCGGTATGAAGAACCACAACAGTCCGACGTAGGCGAACACCCAGACCACCAGCGGTGCGGCCAGCCAGAAGTCCGCATGGGCGAACAGCGCGATGGCGCTGCCGGTGTAGATGGTGACGTACCAGATCGCGTCGACGATCTGCACCGCCGACTCGCGCAGCGCACTGCCGGTCTGCATGATGCGGTTGGCAATGCGCCCGGCGTAGTCGTTCTGGAAGAAACCCAGGCTCTGGCGGATCACGTAGCGGTGGTTCTGCCAGCGGATGCGGGTGGTGAGGCTGGGCACGATGGCCTGGTTCACCAGCAGGTCGTGCAGACTGTTGAACACCGGCCGCGCCACCAGCGCCACCAGCGCCATGCCCAGCAGCTCGCGCCCGTGCCTTTGGAAGAAGTCCGCCGCGGGCACGCCTTTCGCAAGGTCGACGATGCGGCCGACGAAGCCGAACAGCGACACCTCGATGATCGCCACCAGGAAGCCGACCACGATGGCCGCCGCGAACACCGGCCACACCTGGCGCAGGTAGAACGCGTAGAAGCGCCACACCGACGGCGGCGGCATGCTGTCGACCGGTTCCTTGAACGCGTCGATCAGGGACTCGAACCAGCGGAAAATCATGGGCTACCTGCCGCGCCAGCCAAAGACCAAGCTTGGTGGCGGACCCGCGCGTTCACAAGGTGACGGACGACATGGAGCATCAGGCACGCGCGCCATCGGCACCCATGCCTGCGCGCTTCACGGCTGAACGCCAGCCATGCCCGGCCGGGCCCGTCGATTGACCGCCCGCGGCACGGCTCCGATCATGCCGGCCATGCCTACTCTGCCCCGTCGCCCGCCGGCGCTGCCGGCCATCCTGCTGGCGCTCCTGCTGATCTTCGGCACCGCCCCCGCCTGGGCACGCGCCGACGCGGACCCCACCACCCCTGCTGCCACGCCGGCGCAGACCCTGCAGCAGCTGGGCGACCAGCTCGATGCGGTGAAGGCCGCGCTGAAGAACGCGCAGAAGGACAAGACCGGCGCTCCGCTGGCCGACCTGCGCACCAGCGCGATGCAGGTGCAGGACCAGGCGCGCCAGCTGGCCGACAGCCTGGCGCCGCAGATGACGGCCCTGCAGGCGCAGATCACCGTGCTGGGACCGCCGCCGGCCAAGGGCGCGCCACCGGAAGCGCCGGAAGTCGCCGCGCAGCGCCGCCAGTTGGACAAGGCGCAGGCGAGCCTCAACGCACAGATCGTGCAGGCGAAATCGCTGAACCTCGACGCGCTGCAGCTGGTGGCGCAGATCACCGGCCTGCGCAACGACCAGTTCCAGGCGCGCCTCGCGGCGCGCACCGACACGCCGCTCGGCCACGCGTTCTGGGTCGACCAGGCGCACGCGCTGCCGAACGACCTGGCCCGCTTCCGGCGTCTAGCCGCGCGCTGGGCCGAGGCGTGGGGCGATGCCTGGCAGCCGCCGAACCGGCAGCCGCTGCTGCTGTGCCTGGCCGCCGCCGCGCTGCTGCTCGCCGGCGGCCGCCCGGTGCTGCAGCGCCTGTGGCGGTTCGTCGCCACGCGCAGGCTGCCCGACGGCCGCCTGCGGCGCAGTGCGACGGCATTGGCGATGGCGCTGTCCACCACGCTGGTGATCGGGCTGGCCGCGCAACTGGTGCGCCTGGGCATCGACTGGAACGATACGCTGGATGCGGACCTGGACGCGATGGCCGCGTCGGCGGTGCGTGCGTTCTGCTTCGCCGCGCTGATGGCGGGGCTGGGCAGCGCGCTGCTGTCGGCGCGGCGTGCCTCGTGGCGGCTGCTGCCGCTGTCGGACATCGCGGCGCGGCGGCTGCGGCAGTTCCCCTGGTTGCTGGGCGGCGTCGCGCTGCTGGTCGGCCTCACCGAGCGGGTCATCCGCAGCATCGGCTCCAGCCTGCCGGCCACCGTGCTGCTGCACGCGCTGCTGGCATTGCTGGTCAGTGCGTTGATCGGCATGCTGCTGGTGCACCTGCGCCGCGCGCGCCGCGAAGCCGACGCGACGGGCGACATCCAGGCACGCCGGCCGCTGTGGGTGGGCCTGCTGAGTTTCACCGCCGCGACGGGCGTGGCGCTGTGCTGGCTGGCGGTGTGCCTGGGCTTCGTGGCGCTGGCGTTTTTCGTGGCGGTACAGATGCTGTGGACCGGCCTGGTCGCCGCCGGCCTGTACCTGCTGCTGCAGCTGGTGCGCGACCTGTTCGAGACGCTGCTGTCGCCGCAGGGCCGCAGCGGCGCCCACCTGCAGGCCGGCTTCGATCTTGCCCCCGGCACGCTGGAGCAGGCCGCCACCGTGCTCACCGGCATCACCCGGGTGCTGCTGGCGCTGGCTGCGCTGGCGCTAGTGCTGGTGCCGTTCAATGCCGGTCCGACCGAACTGGCGCAGCGTGCGCTGCAGCTGTTCAGCGGACACACGCTTGGGCAACTGACCATCGACCCCGGCACCGTGCTCGGCGCGATCGCGGTGTTCGTGCTGGGCCTGGTGGCCCTGCGCATGCTCAAGCGCTGGCTGGGCGAGCAGCTGCTGCCCAAGACCGCGATGGACCCGGGCATGCGCGATTCCCTCGTCACCCTGCTCGGCTACCTGGGCGGCGTGCTGGTGTTCGCACTGGCGCTGGCCGCGCTCAACGTGAGCCTGCAGAGCATCGCGTGGATCGCCAGTGCGCTGTCGGTGGGCATCGGCTTCGGCCTGCAGGCGGTGGTGCAGAACTTCATCTCCGGCCTGATCCTGCTGGTGGAGCGGCCGGTGAAGGTGGGCGACTGGGTGAGCCTGTCCAGCGAGGTCGAGGGCGACATCCGCCGCATCAACGTGCGCGCCACCGAGATCCAGCTGTGGGACCGCTCCACCGTGATCGTGCCGAACTCGCAGCTGATCACGCAGAACGTGCGCAACGTGACCCACGCCAGTGCGCAGGGCCGCGTGCGCATCCTGCTGCCGATGCCGCTGGATACCGACGCCGCGCGCGCGCGGCAGCTGATGCTGGACGCGCTGAAGGCGCACCCGTCCACGCTGGGCACGCCGCCGCCGGTGGTGCGGCTGGACAACGTCAACGCCAGCTCGATGACCTTCAGCATCACCTCCTACGTGCGCAGTCCGCGCGACGTGGGTGCGGTGAAGAGTGACATCCTGTTCGACATCCTGGCCCGCCTGCGCGAGGCACAGCTGCCGCTGTCCACGCCGCAGAGCATGGTGGTGCGCACGCTGGGGCCGCTCGGCGAGGATAGTCCCGCCGTGCCGTTCCAGGCCTCGTGACGGCGGCGCGGTGCAGACCAATGGGCTGGCACAGCATCGTCCCCGCACCGCCGCTTGGCGCCCTGATCGAGACGATCTGGGACTGGGACATGCCGCCGGCCGCGCTTGGCTACGAGCGCATCCTGCCGGTGCCCGGCACCACGCTGATCATCAACCTGCACGAGGACGAGACCCGCGTCTGGCGCGACGGCAGCGGCTGCGAGCGCGCATCCGGCAGCATCATCGGCGGCCCCTACCTGCGCAGCTGGATCATCGACACGGCCGAACAGGTCCGCGTGATGGGTCTGACTTTCCGCCCCGGCGGCGCATACGCATTGACCGGCGTCGACGTCGGCGAACTGGGCAGGCGCGACGTGGATCTCGACGCACTGTTCGGCGCCTCCGCCCGCCGTCTGCGCCAGCGCCTGCTGGAAACACCTGCGCCGCTGCAGCGGCTGGCCCTGCTCGACGGCTGGCTGCGTGGCCTGCGCGCCGAACCCGCCACCGATCCGGTGATCGCCCATGCCGTTGCCGCGCTGGCCCAAGCGCCGCAACTCGCGCGCATCGGGGCACTGCAGCGCGACAGTGGCTGGTCGGCACACCGCTTCGGCACGCGCTTCCGCCGGCAGGTGGGCATGACGCCGAAACAGTTCGCGCGCCTGCTGCGTTTCCGCGCCGTGGTGGCGCAGGCGCATCCGCTGGCCGAACTGCGCTGGAGCGAGGTTGCCGCGGACGGTGGCTACAGTGACCAGGCGCACCTGAACCACGAGTTCCGCGCCTTCGCAGGCGTCACGCCGGGCGAGTTCGCGGCACGGCGCGGACCGTACCCGAACCACCTGCCGCTGGACTGACGCGGCCGGAAAAATCTACAAGACCGCCCGGTCCGGCGGAACATACGATGCGGCCATCAACCACCACGGAGCACGCCGCCATGCCGCACGCCACCCACGGCAGCACCCTGATCCCCTGTCTGCGCTACCGCGACGCCCACGCCATGATCGACTGGCTGTGTCGCGCCTTCGGGTTCGCGAAGCACGCGGTGCACGACGACGACACCGGCGGCGTGGCGCACGCCCAGCTCGTGCACGGCCACGGCATGCTGATGCTGGGCAGCGTGCGCGACGACGCCTTCGGCCGCCACATGGTGCAACCCGATGCGATCGGCGGCCGGCACACCCAGTGCACCTATGTGGTCGTGGACGACTGCAAGGCGCACCATGACCGCGCCAGGGCCGCCGGCGCCGTCATCGTGGACGACTACGAGGAGAAGGACTACGGCGGCGCCGGTTACAGCTGTCTCGATCCGGAAGGCCATCTGTGGTCCTTCGGCAGCTACGATCCCTGGCGGTGATCCCGGACAGCCACCGTCCGGGCAGATCTCCGACCGGCGGCCAGTACCCGCCTGCCTGTCGCATCGGCCCGCCCGAGGATCGCCAACGCATCGGCATCGCGGAACGAAGGAAGGCCGGCTCGCGCCGGCCTTCGCGTTCCCGCCACCGGCACGGCGGCGCGGCGCTCCTGCTTACGGCTTGCAGGCCTTGCCGTGCTCGGGGTGGTTGCCTTTGGCCTTGGCGTCGGCCTCGCTCATGTATTCGCCGTGCCTGGTCTTGCCGTACCACTTGTCGCCGGGGCAGTGATAGACCTTGCTGCCGGAGTTGACCCAGACCATGCCGGGGCCGCCGCCCGGCGCCGCCGTGGCGGCCGGCCTGGCCCAGGTCATCGACTTCTTCGGCGCAGCTGCCGGGGCCGCGGCGGGTGCGGAGGCGGCCGGCGCTGCCGCCTCCGCGGCAGGCGCCTTCTTCGACGACTTCTTCGCTGCCTTGGCCGGAGCGCTGTCGGCGGCATACCACTCCTTCACGCCTTTGTGGCCGCGGCAGGCGCCGCGCCTGGTGGCGTTGCTGGTGTAGCTGCCGTCCTTGCACTGGCCGGTGGAACCCGCGGGCGCGGCGGACTGCTGCGCCTGCACGGCCGGAATGGCCAGCAGGCAGCCGAACGCCAGGGCAAACACGATGGACGCTTTCATCATCAGACTCCTTCCTGCGCGGTGATGGTCGGGGTGGCAATCCGGCGCGGAACGATCCGCGCCGGGGCGCCCGACTATCGCGCAAAGCGGTGTCGATGCGATGCGAAGCCGATCAAGGCGGCCGGCGCTGCCGCGTCAGGGCTGCACCGGCGGCCTCAGCCCCGAATGCGGCCGCGCCACGGCGTACATCTGCCAGCTGATCTGCTTCAGCAGGCCCTGCCGGTCCTTGCCGATCACGTACAGGTCGAAATGGGTGCGGTCCCGGATGAAGCGGATGTCGGACTTCGCGTGCAGGCCATCGAGCACCGCCTTCAGCCTGTGCGCGGCGCCGTCCAGGTAGAACGTGTCGGCCGTGCCCACGTAGAGGTGGATCTTGCCGTCGAGGTCGGGCTTCAGCTCGGGCCAGTGCTGCGCGAGGCGATGCGCGATGTCGTAGTGGTCGCGCCAGTACGCCACCACGGCAGGATCGACATCGCCGGTGTCGCGGTCGAACATCGGCTCGGGGCGGCCGTCCTTGCCCTTGGGCGAGAACACCCACTCGAACGAGGCCATCTGGCCGCCGTAGGGGCCGAGTACGCGCTCCAGCCGGGCGAACTGCTGGAAGGTGGCCAGCACCTTGCCCTTGTCGCGCACCAGCGGATACGCCGTGCCGTCGCCCTTGCGGTAAACGTTGGCGTGCGGCGCATACAGGTCGACGCCGGTGAAATCGTGGAAGTCGCTGGGATCGGGCGAGGTGGACCACGTGCCGCCGAACACCTTCGGGTAGCGCGTCTGCAGCCACAGCGTGGCCCAGCCGCCGGAGGAATGGCCCTGCAGGAAGCGGCCGTCGGGCCGCGCGTCCATGCGGTAGGTCTTTTCCAGCTGCGGGATCAGCTCGGTGGTGAGCGCCGTGCCCCAGGGGCCGTTGTTCACCGAGTCGGCGAACTCGGTGGTGCCGGTGGGGCTGGATTCGTCGAGGAACACCCAGATCATCGGCGGCATCTCGCCCTTGGCCATCGCCGCGTAGACGCTGACCAGCGTACCGATCACGCGATCGTTGCTGCCGCCGAAGCCCTGCGTGAAGTACACGGTGGGATAGGTGGCCTTGGCGTTCGCGTCGTAGTCCGGCGGCAGCAGCACGCGGCCGTGCATGTGCATCGGCCGGCCCCAGAACGCGGTGAGCGCGGGGCTGGCGAAATCGATGTCGTGTTCGTGCGCGCGCGCCGCGGGCAGCGCCGCCCGCATGGACGGCGTCGCCCAGCGCCCCAGCTGCCACGGATCGGTCGCGGGCAAGGTGCGATCGAGGTCGATGTCGGGAATGCTCGCGGTGGGCAGGTGCACCCTCACCACCGGGCTCACCAGGTCGCCGGCGTCGCGGCCGGAGTAGTTGTAGTCGTGGTGCACGTCCAGCACGGCCTGCACGTAGTAGTCGCCTGGCGGCAGCTGCGACCAGCCCTGCGGGAACGCGGTGCCGTCGGCGTCGATGTCGATCGTCTGCCCCGGCGCCAGCCGGCTCACTTCGCGCGCGGCCACCGCGGTCTTGGTGGGAAAGAACGGGCTGGTGTCCACCTCCTCCACCTTGCCGTCGCCGGCGTGCCGCCTTGCCGCGGCCTCGGCGCTCCTGGCGTCGATCGCGAACAGCAGCAGGCGGCCGGACACCGGCTGCGTCTCGGCATCGCCCAGTTGCACATGGAAGAAACGGTGCGCAGGCGCGACCGGTGCGGCGTCGCGCGCGAGCGCGATGCCGGAGAACAACAGGCCGCAAGCGAGCAGCGCGGCGGCGACGGGACGACTTGGACGCATGGTGATCCCCTTGGGTTGGCTGTCTG
The DNA here is from genome assembly GCF_050026795.1 of Rhodanobacter aciditrophus. NCBI lineage: Bacteria > Pseudomonadati > Pseudomonadota > Gammaproteobacteria > Lysobacterales > Rhodanobacteraceae > Rhodanobacter > Rhodanobacter aciditrophus. The sequence goes on along the minus strand of NZ_JALBWP010000007.1, from coordinate 73,668 downwards.
TCCCCCTCTTCCGCTTGCCGGAGAGGGGCTTCAAGGCTCAATCCTGCCCGTCGGTGGCCTTCACCGGCACCGGCCGCAGGTCCTGGAAGTCGAAGCTGAAGTCGGTCAGCGGCGAGATCGGTTTCATGCGCATCTCGCGCACGTGGCCGTCGTCGTCCAGCGCGAAGTTGACGAAGGCGTCGGCATTGAGCGAGCGGTCGTCCCAGCGCACGATGAAGGTGTCGTGCTGCCACGGCGTCATGGTGCCCACCAGCTGCCGCGTGTGGCTGAAACGCAGGCGCAGCCTGCCACCTTCGTTGCTGACCACGATGTCGCCGTACCAGGGATCGCGGTAGGTGCCGGCGTAGCCGGACAGCGGCAGCGACGGCTTGGCATTCTTGTCGCGCACGGCCTCATGCTTCGCCCAGCTGTCGTCGGCCTTGGCCTCGGCCGTCTTCACCGCCTTGTCGTACACCGCCACCCAGTCGGTCTTGTGTGCGGCGTTCAAGTACGCATCGAGCACGCGATAGGTGACCGCGTTGAAGGCCGCGCCCGACTGCTGGTTGGTCAGCACCACCACGCCCAGGTGCTGCCCCGGAACCAGGGTGAGGCGCGAGACGAAACCGGGCCAGCCGCCGGTGTGCCAGACCAGTTTCTGGCCGCGGTAGTCGGACAGGAACCAGCCTTCGCCGTAGCCGGAGAACTGCGGCACCAGTGGCGCCAGTTCCGGAATCGGCGGCTTGCCGATCGGGATCGGCGTCAGCATCGACCACATCTCGCGGTGGCTCTTTTCCGAGAACAGCTGCTTGCCGTCGGGCAGCCTGCCGCCGGCGAGCTGCACGTTCATCCACCTGGCGAGGTCGTTCACGCTGGCGTAGATGCCGCCCGCGCCGGGGTCGTTCAGCCACGCCATCGGCGGCACCGGCTTCACGTCCTTGAAGTCATAGGGCGCATGGCCGGTGGCCACGTCCATGCCGGGCTTCAGGTAGGTGCAGTCGATCAGCGACTCGTCCATGCCCACCGGCTTGAAGATGTGCTCGCGCACGAAGTCGGCGTAGCTCTGGCCGGAGACCTTCTCGATCACCCGCGTCGCCACTGCGAACAGGATGTTGTCGTAGGCATAGTGGCCACGGAAGCCGTTCTTGATCGGCACCCTGGCGAGGCGCTTCACCACGTCCGCGGTGGTGTAGCTGGTCGGCGGCCAGTACAGCAGGTCGCCCGCACCGAGGCTGAGGCCGCTGCGGTGCGCCAGCAGGTCGCGCACGCGCATCTCGTGCGTCACGTAGGGATCGCTCATGCGGAACCCGGGCAGGTAGTCGATCACCCGCGCGTCCATGTCCAGCTTGCCCTCGTCGGCCAGCATCTGCAGCGCCGCCGCGGTGAACGCCTTGGTGTTGGAGGCGATCGCGAACAGCGTGTCCGCGTCCACCTTCGCCGGCTGGCCCAGCTCGCGCACGCCATAGCCCCTGGCCAGCACCACCTTGCCGTCCTTGACGATGGCCACCGCGATGCCCGGCACCTTGAAGGTCTTCAGGGTGTCGGCCATGTAGGCGTCGAAATCCTGCAGCTGCGCCGGCAGCGCCGCCGCAACCGGGAGGGCGGCCGAGGGCCGGGCGGGTGCCGGTGCGGTCTGCGCGCCGGCGGCCGTGCCGAAGGCGAGCAGGCCGGCGCAGACGGCCAGCCGCAAGGACAGGCTTCGCTGGAACATCACGATCTCCACGCAGGTGAACCCTGCCACTATCGCGCCATTGCCCGCCACCGGGCCAGCGCTGGAAGTCATGCCCGCCATCCGGCAAGCTTCGCCTCTTGACCGGATGCGAATGGAGCGCGCTGCATGGAACTCCTGTCCTTGTGGATCGGCCGGCACATCGTGGTGTTGTGGGCATCGCTGCTGATCCTCGCCCTGCTCGGCGGCGACCTCGGCTGGCGCCTGGCGCGGCGCCGCCGGCTGGCCGCCACCGGCAGAGCCGGCTATCTCGCATTGCGCCCGCGCGGCGCGGCGATCCTCACGGCGGTGTTCGGCGCGCTGTTCGCGCTGCTGCTGTGGGCAGTGTGGGCGCAGACCGCCCTGGTGCGCTTCGACGCGGCACTGGCGCAGGCACTGCACGGGCGGCTGCCGCCGGCCTTCATGCAGGCGCTCGCCATCGTCACCCATCTTGGCAGGCCCGCGCTGCTGGCGGTCGCCGGTGCGGTGGTGGCGCTGTGGCTTGCGCTGCGCCGCAACTGGCGGCTGTTCGTGCCGTGGTGCGTGGCGCTGGGCGGTACCGCGGCGTGCGGCGAGGCGGCGAAGCATTTCGTGAAGCGCACCCGCCCCTTCGACGGCCACGCCTTCGTCGTGGACACCGGCTACAGCTTCCCCAGCGGCCACGTCTCGATGAGCATGGTGTTCTTCGGCATGCTGGCCTACCTGCTGCTGCGCCACTTGCCGCCCCGCCACCACCGCGACGCCGTCGCCGCCGCGGTGGCGCTGGTGGTCGTGGTGGGCATCAGCCGCCTGGTGCTGCAGGCGCATTACCTCTCCGACGTGCTGGCCGGCTATGCGCTGGGTGCCTGCTGGCTGGTGATCGGCGTCGCGCTGGCCGAGCTGCTGCGTCGAGGAGCCCAGCCGCGATAGCCGCCCCGTCCGCGGCAGCGCCGCGCACCGAGGCCAGATGCCGGCGCGGCCCGCATGGCAGAGGCGGCGACGAAGCACATCCGGAACACCGCCAACCATGCCGGCGCCGGCCACCGCCCCGTTGCGCCCCCGCTGGCCGTCAGCGCCCGCGGCTTGCCGGTGCCCGCGAGGTTCCGGACACCCGTCGCCGCGCGCCCGACCGGGGCCGGCTGCGGAGGCGAATGCTAGACTCGCCTCCCGCCCACCGCCGGTGACCCGCATGCGTTCATGGAAGCCGCTGCTCGCGCTCGCGATTCTCGCGATCGCGCTCGTCTGGGGCTGGCCGGCGCAGCGCTTCGTTCCGGACCGCTCCACGGCGGCTCCCGTCACCGCGGCCCGCGATGGCGCCGATGGTTCCCTGCCCGCCTTCCTGCCGCCCGAGGCACGCGACACGCTGGCGCTGGTCGCGCGCGGCGGCCCGTTCCCGTACCGCCAGGATGGCGTGGTGTTCGGCAACTACGAAGGCCAGCTGCCGCGCGAGCCGCGCGGCTACTACCACGAGTACACGGTGGAAACGCCGGGCGCGCGCAACCGCGGCACGCGACGCATCATCACCGGCGGCACACCGCCCGCGGCGTACTACTACACCGACGACCACTACCGCAGCTTCCGCCGCTTCACGCTGCACCGATGAACGCGCAACCGCTCGACCCCGACCTCACCCGCCCCAGCCAGAACGGCGTGTATTTCGTGGGCGACGCCGACCTCGCGCGCCTCGCCACCACCGCCTCCCGCGAGCAACTGGCGGTCTGCCGCACCGACCTCGCCGGCTGCCGCGGCAAGCCCGAACTGCTGCGGCGTCTTGCCGCCTCGCTGTCGTTGCCGGCCGACTTCGGCCACAACTGGGATGCGCTGGCCGACTGCCTGCGCGACCTCGGCTGGCTGCCTGCCTGGGGCCACGTGCTGCTGTTCGAGCACATCGACGAGCTGCACCGCGGCGCCGGCCGCGACTTCGACACGCTGCTCGGCGTGCTGGACGACGCCGCCACCTTCGCGCAGGATGCGGACCGTCCGTTCTTCGCCTTCCTCACCCTGCCCGACCTGGTGCCCCCCCGGCCACGCATGAGCAAGCAAACCATCCGCTTCGAACTCGACCGCGACCACGTCAAACTCGACCACCTGCTGAAGCTGGTCGGCCTGTGCGACAGCGGCGGCGCGGGCAAGCACCTGGTCGCCAGCGGCGCGGTGACGGTGGACGGCGTGGTGGAGCTGCGCAAGACCTGCAAGATCCACGCAGGCCAGGTGGTGCGCCTCGACGACGTAGAGATACGCGTGGTGGGCGCCGCCTGAGCCCTCCGCAGGGGCACCCCCTGCGTGCCTACGCGCGGACGGGCCGTGCCTGCCCGTCCGCTGCCAGCGCGTCCAGCCGCCGCAGCAGCGCCGCGCGGTCCGGCAGCCGCAGGCCGAACTCCCGCTCCAGCACCCGGCAGGTTTCCGCGCCGTCGCGCAGCGTGCGCCGTTCGGGTTCCATGCCCGGCCGGCGCACGGTGAACTCGCGACCACGCAAGGTCAGCCGGCGGTCGCCGACGGTCCGCGCGGCGACCAGCTGCTGCACGAAGGTCGAGGCCGGGTGCGTGGAGACGTAGTGGTTCGCCACCACGTAGTCGACGAACTCGCGTGGCTGCAGGTCGAAGCGGTACAGCGTCAGCCAGTCGCCGCGCACGCAGGCCTGCATGCGCCATTCGCCGCCGTCCTCCAGCAGGCGGAACGGCTCCAGCGCGGTGTCCTGCGCCACGCCCGGCTCCAGCCGCAAGGCGCCGGCCAGGGTCATGCTGCCGAAGCCCACGTCGGCCAGCCAGCATTCGCCACGCGCCTCCACCTTGAGCAGCATGTGGGTCTGCGCGGTGACCGCATCCTCGGGCTGGTTCCACAGCACGCGCGCGATCAGGCCGTGCACGGCAAAGCCCACCGCGCGCAGCGCGGCGGCGAACAGCAGGTTCTGCTCGAAGCAGTAGCCGCCGCGGCCCTCGTGCAACAGCTTGCGCTCGAGCGCGTCCGGCTCCAGCCGCACCGGCACACCGCACAACGGATCGAGGTTCTCGAACGGGATCGCCGCCGCATGCGCCACCGCCAGCGCGCGCAGCGTCGGCAGATCCGGCGCGACCGCGCCGCGGTGGTCGATGCGCCGCAGGTAGGCATCCAGGTCGATCGCGTGGGACATGCGGGGCTCCGCTGCAAAGGTGGCACGGTAACACCGCGCACGACGCGCAGGTAACCGGTCCGGCTCCGCCGGCGAATGGCCACTGGAACATCACCGCGAGGTCCGCCATGTCCGCCTGCCGCCGCTCCCTCCGCCCCCTCGGTACCGCACTCGCCCTGGGCCTGCTCGGCGCCTGCGCGCTGCCGCCCGCGGCCGCGGCCGCCACCAGGCTGCCGGCCCCCGTCGTGGACGCGCCCCGCGCCGCCACGCACGGCGAGCAGGTCGCGGTGTTCGCAGGCGGCTGCTTCTGGGGCGTGCAGGACGTGTTCGAACACGTCAAGGGCGTGCGCAGGACCTGGGCCGGCTACAGCGGCGGCAGCGCCGCCACCGCGCATTACGACCAGGTCAGCGAGGGCGATACCGGCCATGCCGAATCGGTGAAGGTGCTGTTCGACCCGTCCGAGGTCAGCTACGGCCAGCTGCTGCAGGTATTCTTTTCCGTCGCCGCCAACCCCACCGAACTCGACCGGCAGGGGCCGGACAGCGGCACGCAGTACCGCTCGGTGATCTTCTACACCAGCGCCGAACAGCAGCGCATCGCCGCCGCCTATCTCGCCCAGCTCGGCAAGGCCCGCATCTACGCCTCACCCATCGTCACCCAGCTGGCGCCGCTCGCGGCCTTCTATCCCGCGGAAAGCTGGCACCAGGATTACGCCAGCCGCCACCCGGACCAGCCCTACATCGCGATCTACGACGCGCCCAAGGTCGCCAACCTGCGGCTGTGGTTCCCGGTGCTGTATTCCCGCTAGCCGCGGACCGGCTCACTGCTTCTTGGGCGGCACCAGGCTCAGCCGCACCGGCGTGGGGCGCGGGTTGAACATGCGCTCGAGCGCGGCCGGCGGCAGCGGGTACGAGTACAGGTACCCCTGCCCCTCGTCGCAACCGGCCTTCAGCAGGAATTCGTGCTGCGCCTCGTGCTCGATGCCCTCGGCGATCGTGCTCAGGCCGAGGCTGCGCGCCATCGCCAGCATCGCCTCCACGATAGCCACGTCGTTGGCACCGTGCGGCAGGCCGGTGACGAACGAACGGTCGATCTTCAGCCAGCTCACCGCCGGCAGCTTCAGGTAGGCCATCGAGGAGTAGCCGGTGCCGAAATCGTCGATCGCCACCTCGATGCCCAGGTCGTGCAGCGCGCGCATGGTGCGCTCGGTATCGTCGCCCAATCCCAGCATGGCGCCTTCGGTGATCTCCAGCACCATGCGCTGCGGGGCGACCTGGTGTTCGCGCAGCGCCCGGCCCAGCCCCTCGACGAAGGCGGGATGGGTCAGCCAGCGGGCGGACACGTTCACCGCCACGCGGATCGGCGGCATGCCGGCACGGTCCCACTCGCTGATCTGCGCGCAGACGGTGCGCAGCACCCATTCGTCGATGCGGCGGATCAGGCCGAGGCTCTCGGCCACCGTGACGAATTCGCCCGGCGGCAGCTCGCCGCGCTCCGGATGCTGCCAGCGCAACAACGCCTCCACCGCCACGATGCGGCCACTGCGCAGGTCCATGCTGGGCTGGTAGCGCAGGCTGAATTCGTGGTTGGCCAGCGCGCGGCGCAGCTCGGACACCAGTTGCAGGCGCTGGCGCGCGTCGGCCTGCATGATCGGCGTGTAGAAGCGCAGCGTGTTGCGCTCGCTGCTCTTGGCCGCGTACATCGCGGCGTCGGCGTTCGCGATCAGCGTGGTCGCGTCGCCGCCGTCCAGCGGGTAGCCGGCGATGCCGATGCTGGCGCTCAGCACGACCTCGCACTCCTCCACCATGATCGGCTCGGCCAGGCTGGCCAGCAGGCGCTCGGCGACGATGCCGGCATCCTCGCGCAGCTCCAGCCGGTCCAGCAGCACGGTGAATTCGTCGCCGCCGATGCGCCCCGCCATGTCGTTGCCGGAAAGCTGCCGGCCGATCCGCTCGGCGATCTTCTGCAGGACGCGGTCGCCCAGCGCATGGCTGTAGCTGTCGTTGATGATCTTGAATGCGTCCAGGTCGATGAACAGCACCGCCACCGCGGTGCGCGCGCGCGAAGCGGCGGCGATCGCTGCACTGCAGTGGCGCTCGAACGCGACCCGGTTCGCCAGGCCGGTCAGCGGATCGTGCGTGGCCATGTATTCCAGCCGCTGCCGCTGCGCCTTGGCGGCCTGCATGTTGCTGAACACTGCCACATAGTGCAGCACGCGATGCTGCGCGTCGCGGATCGCACTGATGCTGAGCTGTTCGGGATAGACGCTGCCGTCCCGGCGCCGGCTCTGCACCTCGCCGTTCCAGTGGCGGCCGCCCGCGAGGCTGATCCAGATGGATTCCGGCAGCGGCTCGCCGTCGGGCATGCGGCGCATCTCGTCGAAACGCCGCCCCAGCAGCGCCTGCGCATCGAAACCGGTGATCTCGACATGCGCGGTATTGACCGAAACCACGCGGCGCTCGGCGTCGGCGATGATCACGCCCTCGGCGATGCCGGCCAGCGCCTCGGCGGCCACCCGTCGTTCGCGCTCCATCGTCACGCGTTCGGAGACGTCGCGCATGATCGCCTGCCGCACCTGGCGGCCGCCCCAGGTGACGAGGCTGCTCTCGATCTCCACCGGGTGCTGCCTGCCGTCGTCGGTCAGCAGCATGCCGACCGCGCCGCGCCTGGCCTGCGGCTGCGACCCGCCGACGAAGATCGCGTCGAAACTGCGCCCTTCGAGCTGTCCCCTGGTGCAGCCGATCCAGTCCCGGGCCGTGTGGTTCGCCTCGAGGATGTGGCCACGGGCTTCGTCGACCATCACGATCGCGTCATTCGCGCTGTCGAACAGCAGGCGGTAGCGCTCCTCGCTGCCGCGTATGCCGTGCAGGATGCGGCGCGCCATGCGCAACCACAGCAGCGAGGCGGCCAGCGCCGCCACCAGCACGGTCAGGAACAGCATGGTGCCGATCCAGGCCGCGCCGTCCGCGATCTGGGAGGAGAACAGGTTGCTGCGCGGCTCGATGAAACGATTGGCTTCCGCGATGCGCTCGCGTGCCGCGGAAGCCATGGCGGGCGTCATGCTGCCGTCGGCATGGGCCTGCTGCAATTCCTCGGCGATGCGGTCCAGTCCGTCGACCGTGGCATCGGTCGAATACCAGGCCGCGAGGGCCTTGCTCATGTAGGGCGCCGACGAAAAGTAGTGCAGCATGAAAATCATGCCGTCGATCGCTTCCGGTATCACATGCGCATCGCGAAACGCCTGCCGGACCCTGGCGTGATCGAAATGGCCACTGGCGATGGCGTCGCGGGCCCAGCGGTCCGAGGCGAGCACCGCCATGTTCTTCCGGTAGTCGGCCAGCGTTTCGGCGCGGCCGGTGCGGGCGTAGACCTCGAGGTCGATCACTGCCTGCTTCTGCGCCTTGGACCAGACACTCTCGCCGTTGAGGAAACCGGCGAGAGTGACCTGGATCTGCAAGGCACCCCACGTCAGGGTCAGGATCAGGCCGATCACGAACGCCAGCGCAATCGCCAGCGGCAACAGGTGCTGCGACAATGATCTTCGCTGACTGGAAATCATGCTTCGCATCATGCAGATTCTAAAGCAACAAGTGCGCCAGAACGCCCCGGCCCACCCGCTCCATTGACTTCAGAATCAAGCCGCAGCCTCCACCCGCATGCCCGATCTGCCCTGCTGCTCGATGCAATGGTCCAGCGTGATGCACATGCTCGTGTAGCTGCGGCGCACGCATTCCTCCAGATGGCGGACCTGATCCGCGCTCGGCGTCGTGCCGGCCAGGGTGCAGACGATCTCCAGCGCCTCCCAGGGATGAGTATCGTCATAGGCGGCGTGAAGCTGAAGCCAACGCAGGCTCTTGCCCCGCCCTTCCTCCGGCAGGCTTTCCGCGTAGGCCGTGCTGGCGTAGATCCGCTGCGACCATTCGCCGGTGGCCCCCTCCACCGCATAGTTGGTGGCAGCGATGCCCGCCGCGAGGTCGCCGCTGCGGCTCACCTCCTCGCACCACGAGGCCAGCACCTGGCTTCCCGCCGGCGGCCTGCCCATCGTCACCGCCTCCTGCGCCACCCCCGCGCCCTCGGCCCAGTTCAACCAGTACTCGGCGTGGTTCTGCTCGACGCGGATGTTGCGCACCAGCCAGCGCCGGGCGAGGTTGTCGCCGGGGCTGCGGCCGTAACGGGTCTTCAGCAGGTTGAGGGCCATGTAGGCCGGAAAGCGCTCGATCACCGGCCACACCCCCACCATGAAGTTGCGCGTGGACAGCGGATCGAGGCGCGCCTCGCTCATCCGCGCCCACAGCTCGTGGCCGAGCACGCCCTGTTTCGCCTGCTCGCAATCGGCCACCATGTCCTGCGCCCACTGCGGGTAGCTGCCCAGTTCGGTCAGCGCGCCGGTACGTTCAAAACGGGTATACATGCGAATCTCCTTCGTCGGTCGTGATGCCCGGCCATGGATTGCCGCTCGACGGTCGACTCCGGGGCCGGGCGCCCGCAAACCGGCCGTTTTCCATCGCCGTGCGGCGACGGGATCCCTCGTGGCTGAAGTGCGATTGTCACGCGTTCGACGGGCGCCGCGCGCAGGAGGCAACCGCGTTGCCAGGCCATGAGTCGCCTTGCCGGATCGGACGGTTCAACGCAAGATGCCCCGTCAACCTGCCCGCCCCGACGCAGCCGGTACAGCCCCGCGTCGTCCGGGCCACGCTACGGGGAACCCGCATGTCCGCACGCCATCCGACTTCCGCGCTGTATCGCGCCCGCCCCTGGCTGGCCCTGCTCGCCCTGGGCTTCGCCGCCGCGGCACCGGCGCAGGTCGTCGACCGCACGCGCCTGCAGCACGAAGCCCAGGCGGTGACGATCACGCGCGACGACTGGGGCATCGCCCACGTGCACGGCAAGACGGATGCCGACGCGGTGTTCGGCATGGCCTACGCCCAGGCCGAGGACGACTTCGACCGCGTGGAGACGAACTACCTCACCGCGCTTGGCTGGACCGCGCAGGCCGAGGGCGAGGCCGCGATCTGGCAGGACCTGCGCCAGCAGCTGTGGACCGATCCGGCGACGCTGAAGCAGCTCTATGCGCAGAGTCCCGCCTGGTTGCGGAAGCTGATGGACGCCTGGGCCGACGGCCTCAACTGGTACCTCGCCACCCACCCGGACGTGCACCCGAAGGTGATCGCGCACTTCGTGCCGTGGATGGCGCTGTCCTTCACCGAGGGCAGCATCGGCGGCGACATCGAGCGTGTCTCGCTGAAGGACCTCGCCGCGTTCTACGGCGACGCGCATCCGCAGCTCGCGCAGGCGAACCCGCCGAGCTGGGCCGAGCCCACCGGCTCGAACGGCATCGCGATCGCGCCGAAGCTCACCACCGACGGCCACGCGCTGCTGTGGATCAACCCGCACACCTCGTTCTACTTCCGCTCCGAGCTGCAGATGTCCAGCGACGCCGGGCTGGACGTCTACGGCGCGGTGACCTGGGGCCAGTTCTTCGTCTACCAGGGCTTCAACAGGCACATCGGCTGGATGCACACCTCCACCGGCCTCGACGCGGTGGACGAGTTCGCCGAGACCATCGTGCACCAGGGCGGCAAGCCGTATTACCGCTACGGCAAGGCGCTGCGGCCGGTGACCGAACGCGCGATCGCCGTGCGCTACCGTGCGGCTGACGGCACGCTGAAGACGCGCCGCTTTACCGCGTACTTCACCCACCACGGCCCCATCGTGAAGCGCGAAAACGGCAAGTGGATCGCCGAGGCGCTGATGGACAAGCCCGTCGCCGCGCTGGAGCAGAGCTGGCTGCGCACCAGGGCGCACGACTACGCGAGCTACATGAAGGTGGCCGAGCTCAAGGCCAACTCGTCCAACAACACGCTGTTCGCCGACGACAAGGGCGAGATCGCGTTCCTGATGCCGCAGTTCGTGCCGAAGCGCGACAACCGCTTCGACTACACGAAACCCGTGGACGGCAGCGACCCGGCCACCGACTGGCACGGCCTCACGCCGCTCGACCAGTTGCCGCAGGCGGTGAACCCGCCGAACGGCTGGGCGATGAACACCAACGACTGGCCGTATTCCGCCGCCGGCAAGTACAGCCCGAAACAGGCCGACTTCCCGCGCTACATGGACACGTTCGGCGAGAACCCGCGCGGCATCCACGCCACGCGCCTGCTCAGCGGCGCCAGCGGCTTCAGCAAGGCAAAGCTGATCACCGACGCGTTCGACTCCTACCTGCCCGAGTTCGCCAAGCTGATTCCCATCCTCGCGAAGGACTACGACGCGCTGCCCGCCGGCGATCCGCTGAAGGCGAAGCTGGCCGGCCCGGTCGAACTGCTGCGGCACTGGAACTGTCGCTGGGGCATCGCCTCCATGCCCACCTCGCTGGCGGTGTTCTGGGGCGACACGCTGTGGGACGAGAGCGTGCCCAGGGCGAAGGCCGCCGGCGTCTCGCCCTACGACACCATGGCGCGCGACGGCGGTGCGCAGGAACGCCTGCACGCGCTGGACGAAGCCGTCGACCGCCTCGTGCAGGACTTCGGCAGCTGGGGCGTGGCCTGGGGCGAGATCAACCGCTTCCAGCGCCTCGACGACGCGATCCAGCCGCACTTCGACGACGGCAAGCCGAGCATTCCGGTGCCGTTCGTGTCCTCGCGCTGGGGCTCGCTGGCCTCGTTCGGCGCGCACCGCTGGCCCGGCACGAAGAAGTACTACGGCTCCAGCGGCAACAGCTTCGTCGCCGTGGTGGAATTCGGCCCGCGGGTGAGCGCGCGCGCCGTCACCGCCGGCGGCGAGAGCGGCCACCCCGGCTCGCCGCACTTCGACGACGAGGCGGAACGCTACGCCAGCGGCAACCTGCGCACGGTGTATTTCTGGCCCGACCAGCTCAAGGGCCACACCGAGCGCGTGTACCACCCCGGCGGGTGAGCGGGCACGCCCGCCGATCCCCCCGTCTCCGTCGCCGTCTTCCGGTACCGCTTCGGAGAGCCGCCGCCTGCCGGTTCCCATGACCGTCGAAGGCGGCCCGGATGCGGCCGCCTTCGACGATCATGCGTGCATGCGCAGGAACCGTCCATGGCCCGCACGGGCGCGCCCGGGGATTTTCGGGATATCCCTACTGCTGCGGATTCGTCCCGCCTCCGGCGGTCGATGCCGACGGCGGTGCCGCGCTGGTCGCCGCGGGCGTCGGTGCGGTGGCCGGCGAAGCCGGTGGCGGCGCTGCCGGGGCCGGCGCGCTCGCCGCGTTGCCGGGAGCCTGGGAGGGCGGCGTCGTCTCGCCGCCCTTGCCGCACGCCGACAGTGCCAGCGCGGCCGCAACCAACAGCCCTGCCGTGACTGAACATTTCATATGTGGGTCTCCGTTGCGGGGTCGGGTGCGAGCGCGGCGTTGCGGCGCTGCTGCAGCTCACGTTCCACTTCCACGGCGAAACCGTGATGCCGCGCTCGCGTATCGACCCTACTCAGGCGTTTGTCGATATTCCGGTGTCGCCGCATGAAGACGCGTTTAACATCACGGTGACGGGCGCAGCCGCCGCGCAATGGCGGCGCTGCCGGTGGCGGCCATGCCACCGGCTCCGTGACCGCGCGGGCAAGCCGAAATCCCCCGCTCAGACCGACGCGGCGATCCGCCCCACTTCGGCCAGCACCGCGGCACGTGCCTCCGCAGCGGCCGTCGAGCCCGCCAGGTAGGCCGTCACCAGCAGCGGCTTGCGTTGCGGCGGCCAGAAGATCGCAATGTCGTTGGTTTCGCCGTGGGCGCCGCTGCCGGTCTTGTCGCCCTCCTGCCAGTCGCCCGGCACGCCGGCGCGCAGCTTGTCGAGACCGGTGCGGGTGGCGCGCATCCATGCCGCCAACCGGTCGCGCGACGCCGCAGCCAGCGCGCCGCCGAGCAGCAGCGCGTGCAGGTCGCCCAACATGGCGTTCGGCGTGGTGGTGTCGCGCAGGTCGCCCGGCGCACCGACGTTGAGTTCCGGTTCGCTGCGGTCCAGCCGGGTCAGCGGATCGCCCAGTCGTCGCGCGAAGGCGGTCACCGCTGGCGGGCCGCCGAGGCTGTCCAGCAGCAGGTTGTCCGCCGTGTTGTCGCTCACCGTGATCGCCGCCTCGCACAATTCGGCCACGCTCATGCCCGGCGCGCCCACGCGCTTGCTGGTCACCGGCGCCCAGGACAGCACCGCGTCGCGACCGAACACCACGCGCCGATCCAGCCGCTCGGCGCCGCGGTCCACCCGCGCCAGCACAGCGCCCACCGTCAGCAGCTTGTGCGTGCTGCACATCAGGAAACGCTCGTCCGCGCGATGGCCGAAGCGGCGTCCGTCGCCGGTGTCGAGGATGGCCACGCCCAGCCGCCCGCCATGCCGCCGTTCCAGCGCGGCCAGCCGGGCGTCGGCATCCGTGCCGCGCGTGGGGCCGGCAAACCCGGGACGGCTGGCCAGCGCCGCGGCGCCCAGCAAGGCGGTTTTCAGCAGGGTGCGTCGATCCATGGGATTCCCCGGTCATTGCGCCGCCAGCGCGGCAGGCCTGCGATGTTGCCTTCGCGTCCGGGCTTTCCGGGGTGGCCCGCATGGCGAAGCCCGGGCAACGCCTCCACGCCCTGCGCCGCGAGGCCCGCGCGAATCCCGCTCAGCACCGCGTGCGGAAGATCGCCACGCGACCGGGCGCCGGGCCGTCGTCGCACGCCAGCCAGGGCTCGGCCGCCAGCACCGCCGTGCAGGGCCCGAAACCGCACACGCGGAACGCGCGCCGCCCGGCCTCGCTGCGCAGCGCGTCCAGCACGCTGCGCATGACCGTGCCGGTGAACGGCGTGTACAGGTAGAACACGCTGCCGACGGCGAAGTCCGCCTCGCGCGCATCACCCTGCGCGAAATGCACGTTCGCCAGCCGCAGCGCCTGTGCACAGGCGCGCGCGCCCGCCACGTAGGCCGGCTCGATCTCGATGCCGATGCTGCGGGCCGGCGTGCAGATCGCGGCGAGCAGGGGCACGTGGCCCAGGCCCGAGCCCAGGTCGACCAGCACGTCGTCCCCGGTCAACGCCAGGCGCTCGAACAGGTCGAACACGTGACGTGCCGGCGTGGGCTGGTAGAACACCATCTCCGGCGCCAGCGCCGATGCCTCGCCCGGCTCCCCGAACGGCAGCACGCCGCTGACCAGCTCGTCGCGCCAGTCGTAACCGTCGCCGGCGCGGATGGCGGCGGCGGCGCCCGCATGCCGCCATCGCCGCAGCGCATCGCGGCCCTGGCCGCGCCGGATCGCCGCACGCACGGCCTGGAACTGCAGCGCATTGGCCGCCTCCAGCCGTTGCCGGACTGCCTGCGCGCGCAGCGCCAGCGCGCCATCCGGCATCAACGCATCGAGCCGGTCGAGCGCCTCGATGCGCTCGCGCAGTCGCTCCGGCGCATCCAGCGTGCGTTCGCGCTCCAGCGTCTCGATCAAGGCCTGCAACGCGTCAGTCATCGGCCGCGCCCACCTGCGCGTCGCACGCGCCCGGCCATCGGCCGCTTGCCGGTGCCGCCCGGTTTCGCCGTGCATGGCACGGCGGCCGGTGGTCGCAGGCGCAATCCCCGCTGCCCGCTGCCGGACGCAGCGCGTGGTGCGCGTCCGCTCATGCCTTCAGCAGGCCCAGCCGCACCAGGCTCTCGGCGGTGGCGACCACGGCGTCCTCGTTCGGACGCGGCGACCAGCCGAGCACGCGCTGCGCCTTGGCGGCGGTCGCGTTCTTGCGCTTGCCGAGCTCCGGAAGGATCTGCTTCACCGCCGGGTCGCGCAGCGCGGCGAGCCGCACCAGCCAGTTCGGCAGCTGCCGCGTGGGCACCTTGCGCGCCGCCGCGCCCAGGCGCCGGCGGAGCACCAGGGCGATGTCGCGGATCGACATGAAATCGCCGGACACGGCGAGGAAGCGTTCGCCCTTCGCGGCGGGATCGGTCATCGCGCGCAGGTGCAGGTCGGCCACGTCGCGCACGTCCACCACGCCGAAGTGCAGTTGCGGGCAACCGGGCATGGCACCGTCCAGCAGGCGCTGCACCAGCAGGATCGAGGTGGAATAGTCCGGGCCCAGTACCGGACCGAACACGCCGACCGGATTGACCACCGACAATTCCAGCGCGCTGCCCTCGCGCGCGATGAAGTCCCAGGCCGCACGCTCCGCCAGCGTCTTGGACTTCGCGTAGGGCTGCACGTCCGCGCCGTCGGCGTCGGTCCAGCTGGTTTCGTCGAACGCGGCCGCCTGCGGCGGATGGCCGTAGCCGACCGCGGCGAACGAGGAGGTGAGCACCACGCGGCGCACGCCGGCGTCGCGCGCCGCGCGCAGCACGCGCAAGGCGCCTTCGCGTGCCGGCACGATCAGCTCGTCCTCGTGCTTCGGCAGCGTGGGCGGAAACGGCGAGGCCACGTGCAGCACGTAGTCGCAACCGGCCACCGCCTCCGGCCAGCCGGCGTCCCGCTCCAGGTCGGCCTCGGCAAACGACAGCCGTCCGCCCGCCTCGGCGCCGCCCTGCCGCAGCATCGCGCGCACCGCCTCCTCGCGCTGCCGGCTGCGCACCGTGGTGCGCACCTCGTGGCCCGCCGCCAGCAACTGCAGGATGCAGTGGCTGCCGATGAAGCCGCTGCCGCCCGTCACCAGTACCTTGCCCATCGCTGCTCTCCCCTTGCGGCTTGCGGCGCTCAGCCCCTGGACGGAATCTTCAGGCCGCGCTGCACCGCCGCTCGTGCCAGGCCGCGCTGCAGCCAGGCATCGACGTGCCCGTAGCGGTCGTACTCCACCA
This sequence comes from Rhodanobacter aciditrophus, assembly GCF_050026795.1. Taxonomy (NCBI): domain Bacteria; kingdom Pseudomonadati; phylum Pseudomonadota; class Gammaproteobacteria; order Lysobacterales; family Rhodanobacteraceae; genus Rhodanobacter; species Rhodanobacter aciditrophus. Next base: position 58,153 of record NZ_JALBWP010000007.1, on the reverse strand, counting down.
GCTCGCGCGCCTCGTACCAGGTGATCAGGTTGTTCACCCAACCCAGCGTGGCGATGTCCGCGATGGTGTATTCGTCGCCCATGATCCACTCGCGCCCGGCGAGACGTTCGTCCAGCACGCCGAGCAGGCGCTTCGACTCGTTGACGTAGCGCGCCAGCGGACGCTTGTCCTCGTACTCGCGGCCGGCGTATTTGTGGAAGAAGCCCACCTGGCCGAACATCGGCCCGATCGACGCCATCTGGAAGAACACCCACTGGATCGTCTCCCAGCGCCGCGCCGGATCGGCCGGCAGGAACTTGCCGCTCTTCTCCGCCAGATACATCAGGATCGCGCCCGACTCGAACAGGCCCAGCGGTTTTCCGTCCGGACCATCGGGATCGACGATCGCAGGGATCTTGCCGTTGGGATTGAGCGCGAGGAATTCGGGAACGTGGCTCTCGTCGTTGCCGATGTCCACCAGGTGCGCCTCGTAGGGCAACCCGGTTTCCTCCAGCATGATCGACACCTTCACGCCGTTCGGCGTGTTGAGCGAATACAGCTGGATGCGGTCGGGACGCTGTGCAGGCCAGCGACGCGCGATCGGGAAGGTGGACAGGTCGGACATGGCAGGCTCTCGGTGGGGACAATCTCTCGCACATGGGTATCGGCACGGCGCGCTTCAATGGCTTTGCTTTCACGCCGCAATGCGTAGACTCAAGCGCTTGCGTCGCCCCATCCCCGGAGAATCCGCATGACCCAGACCCGCGCCTACGGAGCCACCTCCGCCAGCCAGCCGCTGGCGCCGCTCAGCATCGAACGCCGCGAGCCAGGCCCGCACGACGTCAGGATCGACATCCTGTATTGCGGCGTGTGCCACTCCGATCTGCACACCGCGCGCAACGAATGGCGGAACACGCTCTACCCCTCCGTGCCCGGCCACGAGATCGTGGGCACCGTGACGGCGGTCGGCGCGCAGGTGACGAAGTTCAAGCCCGGCGACACCGTGGGCGTGGGCTGCATGGTGGACAGCTGCCAGCACTGCGCCTCCTGCGCCGACGGCGAGGAGCAGTACTGCGAGAACGGTTTCACCGGCACCTACAACGGCCCCGTGTTCGGCGGCGAGAACACCTGGGGCGGCTATTCCGAAAACATCGTGGTGAACGAGAAGTTCGTGCTGCGCGTCGGCCACGAGGCCGGGCAGCTCGCCGCCGTGGCGCCGCTGCTGTGCGCCGGCATCACCACGTATTCGCCGCTGCGCCACTGGAACGCCGGCCCCGGCAAGAAGGTGGGCATCGTGGGCCTGGGCGGCCTCGGCCACATGGGTGTGAAGCTGGCGCACGCGATGGGCGCGCACGTGGTGCTGTTCACCACCTCGCCCGGCAAGCAGGCCGATGCCAGGCGCCTCGGCGCCGACGACGTGGTGATCTCGAAGGACCCGGACCAGATGTCGCGGCACGCCGGCAGCTTCGACTTCATTCTCGACACCGTGGCCGCGCCGCACGATCTCGATGCCTTCATCACCCTGCTCAAGCGCGACGGCACGCTGTGCCTGGTCGGCGCCCCCGCCACGCCGCATCCGTCGCCCAGCGTGTTCCACCTGATCCTCGGGCGGCGCCGGCTCGCCGGTTCCGCGATCGGCGGCATCCGCGAGACACAGGAGATGCTGGATTTCTGCGCCGAACACGGCATCGTCTCCGACATCGAGACGATCGCGATGAAGGACATCAACCAGGCCTACGAGCGCATGCTCAAGGGTGACGTGAAGTACCGCTTCGTGATCGACATGGCCACGCTGAAGCAGGAGGCCAAGGCTGCCTGACGTGCATCCCCTTCTCCCACCGGGAGAAGGTGGCGCGCGACGCCGGATGAGGGTCCGGGCACGGAGTATCGTTGATACCCGGCCCGACCTCTCATCCGCCACTTGCCCATGACCCCGCTGCAAGCCTTCATCGCCGCCCACCCGCGCCTGTTCGTGCTCACCGGCGCGGGCTGCAGCACCGCCTCCGGCATCCCCGACTACCGCGACCGCGACGGCCAGTGGAAACGCGCGCCGCCGGTCACCTACAGCGCCTTCATGGGCGAGCGCGCCACCCGCCAGCGCTACTGGGCGCGCAGCCTGGTGGGCTGGCGCCGTTTTGGCCGCGCGCAGCCGAACGCCACGCACCACGCGCTGGCCGCGCTGGAACGGCAGGGCAAGATCGAGCTGCTGGTGACGCAGAACGTGGACGGCCTCCACCAGCGCGCCGGCAACAGCGGCGTGGTCGACCTGCACGGCCGGCTCGACGCCGTGCGCTGCATGGCCTGCGACTGGCGCGCGCCGCGCCAGGATTTCCAGCTCGCGCTGGTCGAACGCAATCCTGCCTGGGCGCAACTCGACGCCGCCGATGCGCCGGACGGCGACGCCGACCTGGAGCATCGTGACTTCGCCAGCTTCGACGTGCCGCCCTGCCCGCATTGCGGCGGCATCGTGAAACCCGACGTGGTGTTCTTCGGCGAGAACGTGCCGCGCGAACGCGTGGCCGCCGCGATGGGCGCCTGCCGCAACGCCGACGCGATGCTGGTGGTCGGTTCCTCGCTGATGGTGTACTCCGGCTACCGTTTCGCGCACGCCGCCGCACAGGCCGGCAGGCCCGTCGCCGCCGTCACGCTGGGCCGCACCCGTGCCGACGCGCTGCTCGCGCTGAAGGTGGATGCGCCGTGCGAGGAGGCGCTGGCCTTCCTGCACCGGTCCGCGCCCGTGCCGGCGGCCGCCGCAACCGGCACCTGAAGCTGCCGCAGCAGAAAGGCCCGGCGCCTTGCGGCGACCGGGCCTTTCCTCGGACGGCATCGTGCCGGTGGCGGGCCGCCGGCCGCATCGCTCGGCACGCCGACCCGTCCCGACGTCAGGATCGCATTACTGGTCCGCGTTCCCGCCGCAGTTGATCTTGCTGCAGTCGAAATCCACCTCGACGCCGCGCCCCACCGTCACCGGCACGTTCGGGTGCCTGGCGACGGCCTTGCCGTCCTGCTTCAGCGTGACCGTGTAGACGCCGTCCGGCAGCGCCTTGGCGGAATAGCGGCCGGTGGAATCCACGTGGACCGTGCGACCGGTGCCGGTGGTGTTGCTGTGGACGGAAACGGCATAGCCCGCCGGCGCCTTGCCGAACACCGAGCCGGTGGTGGACTGCGCGCTGGCCGTGGAAATCCCGGCCAAGGCGAATGCGCCGGCGACGCCGGCCAGCACCAGGCCCCTGGCGAGGCGACGCGAAACCGGGTGGATCGAGAAAATGCTGTTCATGACTTGAGGACTTCCATTGGATGTCAGTGGGGGAAAGCACGGGCTTGCCAGGGGTTTGGCGATAGGCCCGTGAAACGGGACGGACGGCAATGTCCGCAACCGGCAGGTGCCGGGTGTTTCCGATGCGCATCCTCCGCGACCATCCGTCAAACGCATTCCGTCGGATGGCGGGGCGCAGACTACTGCCCCGACACATCCGCGCCCATGGGCAAGAGGTCATGCATGCGGAATGGCACATCGGCAACCGTAGCGCGGGAGGGAAGCATGCGCCCGGAAGATCAGGCGCCGAAGACGAGAGCGGCCGGCGCGATGCGCCGCCGCTGCCGTCCGCTCACGCCAGCAGCATGCCGCCGACGGTCAGCACGCAGACCAGCATGCACGCGGTGAACAGGCTCTGCAGCATCAGGGTCTCGAATTTCATGGCGGTTCTCCTCGAGTGGGGAAACGAAGCTTTCGAGAGTGATATCGCAAGCACCGTGCCAACGCGGCCGAGGCCCGGGAAAGCGCATTCCCAGGCCATTTCCACGTGATCGCCCCACCGCAGCCATCCGTCCGCGGACACTCGCAGCGGACAGCGGACGCGGCGCGGACACGCACCACCGCGACGCGCCCGCCCGGAAAATCGTTGCGCGCGCCGTGTCGATGCACGGCCCGCCTGTTCGTCGCCATCATGAGGACCCGCCCCACCACCCGATCGGAGATCCACCATGTCCGGCACCGTCCGCCTGCTGCGCGTGTTCACCGCCCCGCCCGAGCGCGTCTATCGCGCCTTCCTCGATCCCGCCGCGCTGGCCAAGTGGCTGCCGCCGGACGGCTTCACCTGCACCGTGCACGAGCTCGACGCGCGCGTGGGTGGCCGTTACCGCATGAGCTTTGCCAACTTCGGCAGCGGCAACGCGCACAGGTTCGGCGGCACCTATCTGGAACTGGTGCCGAACGAGCGCATCGTCCACGACGACCGCTTCGACGACCCCAACCTGCCCGGCACCATGCTCACCACCATCGCCCTGCGCGCGGTGAGCTGCGGCACCGAAGTGCAGATCGAGCAAGCCGGCATCCACGACATGATCCCCGTCGAACAGTGCCACCTCGGCTGGCAGGAATCGCTGACCCTGCTGGAACGCCTGGTGGAACCCACGATCCCGGGCTGAGTCGCCCGCGCCACAGGCACACCCCGCTTCAGGAGAACCCCGATGACGAGCAAGAACACGATCTGCCTCTGGTACGACGGCACCGCGCTGGAAGCCGCCACGTTCTACGCCAGCACCTTCCCGGATAGCGCCGTCGGCGCGGTCTACCGCGCGCCGGGCGACTACCCGGCAGGCAAGCAGGGCGACGTGCTGACGGTGGAGTTCACCGTGATGGGCATCCCGTGCCTGGGCCTCAACGGCGGCCCCGGCGTGCCGCACACCGACGCGTTCTCGTTCCAGGTAGCCACCGACGACCAGGCCGAGACCGACCGCCTGTGGCACGCGATCATCGACCACGGCGGCCAGGCCAGCGCCTGCGGCTGGTGCAAGGACAAGTGGGGCCTGTCGTGGCAGATCACGCCGCGCGCGCTGATGGCCGCCATCGCCGACCCCGACCCCGCCGCGTCCAGGCGCGCGTTCGACGCGATGATGACGATGACGAAGATCGACATCGCGGCGATCGAGGCGGCGCGGCGCGGCTGACGCCCCATCCTCAAGCCGGGCCGGAGTCGCCATTTCCCCACCGCTGCGATGTCGATTCCGGCGGGCATCATTCGTCGTGCCGGTGGTGCAGCACGACGCCACCACCCACCAGGCTGGCCCCAGCCTCATTCCCCAAGGAGCGACACGCAATGCGGTACATGATGTTCATCAAGCACCCCACGGACTACGATCACAGCGATGTCCCGCCTGCCCTGTTCGAGGCGATGGGTGGATTCATCGCGGAATATGCGCAGAAGGGCATGTTCATCGACGGCGCGGGGCTGAAGCCACTCGTGAAGGCCACGCGCGTCCGCCTTACCGGTGGCAAGGTGATCGTGACCGACGGTCCCTTCAGCGAGGCGAAGGAGGTCGTGGGCGGGTATTCCCTGATAGAGGCGCCCACGCACGCCGCTGCCGTCGAACTGGCGACGAAGTTCATGGAGCTGCACCGCACCTATTGGCCCGGGTTCGAAGGCGAATCCGAGGTTCGCCCCCTGGAGGAATGAAAGAGAATGGCGTCAGGGGCGGCTTCCGGACCCTCGCAGCTTTTCGTTCCTGACGCCCACTCCGACGCACCGCCCCTCTCCCCGCAGGAGAGGGGCATCATGCCGCCGAAGCCCATCGTCAACCGGCCATCCGGAGTTCCCATGATCCCCACCATCACCGCCTTCGACAGCTCGCCCGACCGCGGCCAGGGACTCGCGCGCGACATGCGCGTGCGCTGGGCGCTGGAAGAGGCCGGCCAGCCTTACGAGGTGCGCCTTCTTTCGTTCAAGGCCATGAAGGAACCCGCGCATCGCGCGCTGCACCCGTTCGGCCAGATCCCCACCTACGAGGAGGACGGGCTGGTGCTGTTCGAGTCCGGCGCCATCGTGTTCCATATCGCACAGCACCACGCGGGTCTGCTGCCGGACGAGCCGCATGCAAGGGCACGCGCGATCGCCTGGATGTTCGCCGCGCTCAACACGATGGAACCGCCCATCCTCGAACTGCAGACCGCGAAGTTCGCGGAAAGCGACAAGCCCTGGACCGCGGAACGCCTGCCGCTCATCAAGGAGCGCATCCGCTACCGACTGGGCGAGCTCGCCGTCCGCCTTGGCGATGCCGACTGGCTCGACGGCGCATTCAGCGTGGGCGATCTCATGATGGTGCACACGCTGCAGCGGCTGAAACCCTCGGGCATGCTGGGCGAATACCCGAACCTCGCCGCCTACGTCGCGCGCGCCGAGGCACGGCCGGCCTTCAAGCGCGCCTTCGCCGCCCAGCTTGCGGTGTTCACCGGCCAGCCGCCCGGCTGACCGGCGAGGGCATGCCGCTCAATCCAGCGGCCAGGGCAACGGCTCGCCAGCCGGGCCGCTGGCGGTGGCCTCCGGCGCTTCGGGCTGGATCGCGGGCCGCTGCTCGCCGACGGCGTGGCCGCGGCGCCACCACGGCTGCACATCGCGGCGCTCACCGGGTTCGGCCGGCTCGCCGAGGCGCGGCAGCAGCAGCGCGGTGCGGTCGGGATCGGCCAGCGCGAGCAGCTCCTCGACCGGCGCGTCCCAGGCGTGCGTGGCCAGCGCGAACGTGCCCCAGTGCACCGGCATCAGCACGCCGCCGCCGAGCAGGCGATGCGCCGCCAGCGCGTTGGCGGGGCCCAGGTGGATGTCGCCCCACGCGGGATGGAACGCGCCGACCTCGAGCATCACCAGGTCGAACGGGCCGAGCCGCTCGCGGATGGATACGTACTCCGTGGTGAGCCCGGTGTCGCCGCTGAAGAACACGCGGTGGCGCTCGCCGGCCATCACCATCGACGACCACAGCGTCTGGTTGCGGTCCTTGAGGCCGCGGCCGGAGAAATGCTGCGACGGCGCGGCGGTGACGGTGAGGCCGGTGCCGGGTATGCGATGGCTCTGCCACCACACCAGCTCGGTGATGCGCGAGGCTTCGATGCCCCAGCTTTCGAGGTGGGCGCCGACGCCGAGCGAGGTGACGAACGGCACGTTCGACTTCGCGAGCGCGCGGATCGTCGGATAGTCCAGGTGATCGTAGTGGTCATGCGAGATGACCACGGCATCGACCGCGGGCAGGTCGCGCAAGCCGACCGGCACCGGCTGGAAACGCTTCGGCCCCAGCAGCGCAAACGGCGAGGCGCGCTGGCCCCACACCGGATCGGTGAGCACGCGCCAGCCGTCGATCTCCAGCAGCACCGTGGAGTGGCCCAGCCAGGTGGCGCGCAGCCCGCTGGCGGGCTTGCGCAACCACGCCTCGCGCGGGTCATGCGAAGGCAACGGCTGCGGCGGCGTGCGGCCGTCGTCGCCGCGCAGGAGCTCGCGCAGCGTCGGCCGCGTGGCCTGCGGATCGCGCAGGCCGGGCAGCACCGGATGGATGTTGCGCAGGCGCTCGCCGTCCCACAGCGGCAGGTCGCGCAGGCGCTCCCACCGTTCGCCCTGCGGCGCTTTGCCGAAGGATTTCATGCTGTGCACTCCGTCGTCGCCGGCCAGGTCCACGAAAGCATGGGGACGCGGCACGCCGGGACCAAGGGCGTGCGGTCAGGCCGCCTGCAGGCCGACCGCATCCAGCTCCGCCATCACCGCCGGCTCAAGGCGCAGCGCCGCCGCCGCGAGGTTCTCGCGCAGATGCGTCAGCGACGAGGTGCCGGGAATCAGCAGGATGTTCGGCGCCCTCGCGTGCAGCCAGGCCAGCGCCACCTGCATCGGCGTGGCGCCGAGGCGGCCGGCCACGTCCGCCAGCCGGTCCGACTGCAGCGGCGTGAAGCCGCCCAGCGGGAAGAACGGCACGTAGGCGATGCCCTGCGCAGCGAGCAGGTCGATCAGCGCATCGTCCGCGCGGTGCACGAGGTTGTAGTGGTTCTGCACGCAGACCACCTCCGCGATGCGCTGCGCCTCGGCCACCTGCATCACGGTGACGTTGCTGAGGCCGAGGTGGCGGATCAGGCCACGCTGCTGCAGCTCCGCCAGCGCGGTGAACTGCGGCGCGATCGTGCCCTCGGACGGCGCATGCACGCTGCCCATCACGCGCAGGTTCACCACGTCCAATGCGTCCACGCCGAGGTTGCGCAGGTTGTCGTGCACGGCGGAAGTCAGTTCGGCCGGACTCTGCGCCGGCTTCCACGAGGCGTCGGCGCCGCGCACCGCGCCGACCTTGGTCACGAGGGTGAGCTCGTCGTGATACGGGTGCAGCGCCTCGCGGATGAGCCGGTTGGTCACGTGTGGCCCGTAGAAGTCGCTGGTGTCGATGTGGTTCACCCCGCGCTCCACCGCTTCGCGCAGCACCGCCACGGCGGCGGCAGGGTCCTTCGGCGGGCCGAACACGCCCGGGCCGGCCAGCTGCATGGCGCCGTAGCCCATGCGGTTCACCGTGCGGCGGCCCAGGGCGAAGGTGCCCGCGTTCGTCGGCTTGCTCATCATCGTCTCCAGGCTCAGGCAACCGGTCGGCGCCAGGGTCTGCACTGTACGCCACGCGCATCTGGCCGATAATCCCGTGCAATCGGCACGGGCCGTGCGGGAATCCGGACAATGGACAACGACCTGCGGGATCTCTTCGCCTTCCTTGCCGTGGTGCGCGCCGGCGGCTTCCGCGAAGGCGCGCGCAGCAGCGGCGTGTCGGCTTCGCGGCTCAGCGAGAGCGTGCGCCGGCTGGAAGCACACCTGGGCGTGCGCCTGCTCCACCGCACCACGCGCCACGTCGCCCCCACCGAGGCGGGCCAGCGCCTGGCCGAGCGGCTGTCGCCCGCGCTGGGCGAAGTGCGCAGCGCACTGGACGTGGTGAACCACTACCGCGACCGCCCCGCCGGCACGCTGCGGCTCAACGTGCCAACCGCCGCGGCCCGGCTGGTGCTGCCCGCCATCGTCACGCCGTTCCTCGAGGCCTACCCGGAGATCCGCCTGGAGGTGATCGTGGAGGACAGCTTCGTGGACGTGCTGGCGGCCGGCTGCGACGCCGGCATCCGCTACGACGAGCGGCTGGAGAAGGACATGATCGCCGTGCCGATCGGCCCGCGCGTGCAGCGCATGGCCACCGCCGCGTCGCCCGCCTACCTGGAGGCGCATGGACGCCCGCGGCACCCGCGCGACCTGCTGCAGCACGCCTGCCTGCGCGGGCAGTTCGCCAGCGGCGCCATCCCCGCCTGGGAATTCGAGCGCAAGGGCGAGATCGTGCGCGTGGACCCCAGCGGCCCCCTGCTGGTGCGCCTGGGCGCCGCGGTGGACCTCAAGATCGCCGCCGCGCTGGACGGCCTCGGCATCATCCACCTGTTCGAAGCCTGGCTGCAGCCGCACCTGGACAGCGGCGCGCTGGTGCCCCTGCTCAAGCCATGGTGGCAGCCCTTCAGCGGCCCCTACCTCTACTACCCCGGCCGCAGGCACCTGCCCGCGCCGCTGCGTGCGTTCGTGGATTTCGTGAGGGCCGGCGGAAAAGCGAAGCAGGAACTCCGCAAGCCTCGTTGACGTCCGTCCCGGGGCGGTGCTGGAGGCCGCGAATCGCACCTTCGACGCGCCTGGCCCGGTGATCGAACTGGGCTCACCATGTCGCCGCCAGGGTCGATGCTCCCGCACCAGTTGTTCCCCGGCCCTGCCGAAAAGCAGGTACCCGCCTGTTGATCTGCATCAAAATCCGCCCGGACGCGGGTGGGAATATCGACTGCCCCACCCTGCAGGAGCACGGCGATGCCTACCTTCATCACCCAGGGCCGCTTCACGGCCGAAGCCATGCGCGGACTGCTCAGCCATCCGGAGGACCGTTCCAAGCAGGTCGAGAAGCTGTTCGCCGCCTCGGGTGGCAAGCTGCTCGGCTACTACCTGACCTTCGGCGACTACGACTTCCTGATCGTTTCCGAGGGGCCGAGCGAAGGCGTGGCCACCTCCACCATCGCCGCGGCCGCCTCCGGCGAAGTCACCGACCTGAGGACCCAGCTCGCCCTGCCCTCGTCGGCCATGGTCGAGACCTTCACCCGCGCCGGCCCGATCGCCGCCGGCTTCCGCGGACCACAGGCCGAGGCCGGGAAGCGCCCGCACGCGGCGCATTGAATCCCACCGGCACCCTCCCGGCGTCGCCGGGAGGGCTGCAACCAGCGGTGAAGCGCCTGACATCTCCCCGCTGCGCCGAAGCACCAAAGGCGGCGATCCGGGCGGATTTTCCCAAGCGCCCGCGTTGGATGGGGTCATCCCGCCCGCTGTTCCGGCATCGCGCTCATGTGGAGCAATCCCCAGCCATGGCCGTCCGGGTCGACGAAGCCGTGCGTGTACATGAAGCCGAAGTCCTCGGGCTCGTCGTGGGTCGAACCGCCTGCGGCCAGGGCCTTGGCGACGAGGCTGTCGACTTCCTCGCGGCTTTCGCAGCTGAGCGAGAGCAGCACCTCGACCGCCTTGCCGGTGTCGCAGACGGCCCTGGGCGTGAAGTCGCGGAACCTGGCGTGCGTGAGCAGCATCAGCGTGATCGTGTCGCTGATGTCGAAGCACGCGCCGGCGTGGTCGGCGAACTGCGCGTTGGGCGCGAAGCCCGGTGCCGTGAAGAAGGCGACGGACCTCGGCAGGTCGGCGACCGGAAGATTGATGAAGATGCGTCGGCTCACGACTGTCTCCCCGGTTGGCTGGTGGCGAGGATGGGCGGCGCAGCCCACCGGCCTCCCTGCCGGCGTCGTCCTGTCCGCGTCAGGCGGACGCCGCCAGGAAGGGGGCGTCGGGGCCGGCCACGCGCGACGGGTTTCATTTGTCCTGCACCGCTTCGACCTGGATGCGCAGGGTCACCTTCATGTCCATGCCGAACGACTTGCCGCCGTCGAGTCCGAACGCGTCGCGCTGGAACGTTCCCAGCGCATCGGCGCCGCAGCGCAGCCGCGGCTTGAGCATGAAATCGGGGAGGCACTTGAACCGGTCGATGGCCAGCGTCAGCGGCCTGGTCACCCCGTGCATCATCAACGTGCCGATGGCCTTGGTCGGCGCGCCGTCGACGAAATCCGCGAGCCTGCCGCGATAGCGCGCCGTCGGATATTTCTCCACGAAGAAGGTGCCGCACTCGCTCTGGCACATCGGCGCCTTGGCGTCCAGCATCACCTTGTCCAGCGCGGGGTTGCCGAAGTCGATGCTGGCGATGTCGACGGTGACATCCACCGTGCCGGTCCTCGCCGCCGCATCGAGCGTGGCGGTGCCGGTGCTGTGGTCGAACTTGCCGCGCCAGATCGACAGGCCCATGTGATCGGCCTCGAAGCTGGGATACGTGTGGTCCGGATCGAGGGTGAAATGCAGCGGCGTGGCCGCTGCCATGGCCGGAACGGCCGCCAGCAGCAGCGCGAGCGTGGGTGTGGGAAGGCGCATGGCGGGTTCTCCGTGACGTTGGCGCGGTTGGTCGTGGCTGGCCGGATGCCCGCCTCGGAGTTGCGACGAATGGCGAGGCGGCGGATCGACACGCCGCCCACGACGGGGCCGGGTTCACTCTCGGCGGGCAGGTGCGTCGCGTGCCGCGGCAGATGATGACTGCGCCGGTCTCCGCAGCCCGGGCGCGTTCCGGATTCCGGGTGGATGGCCAGGCAAGCGGCCCGGTCGGCGATCAGCGCTTCGGGTGGCCCCGCGTGCAGGTGCCGGCCGGGTTGGCGCGCACGAAATCCGCGGTCCAGTTCGTTTCCCAGGTGCGATTGTCGTAGGAGAACGCCTGCTCCCAGCGGGCGTGATCGTGATCGAGCTCGGTCCACAGGAAGCGCACCTTCACCGGCCGCCCCTGGTCGTGGTCCTCGCCGTAGAACTCGCCCTGCTTGCCGTGGAAGCCGCCGAACACGGGTGGCCCCAGCTTGCCGTCGGCACTGCTCACCCAGTAGATCGACCATTGCTTCCTGGCGGGATCGAACAGCCGCAGGGTCAGCCCGGCCCAGCCCTTGGTCGGAAAGTACAGCTCGTCCACCGTGGCCCTGCCGTCGAGGTACTCGGTCATGCACAGCGTGGCCGGGAACGTTTCCCAGGGCCCCTTGCCGCCCGTCCCGCGGTTGAGCAGGCGGTGTTGCTCCGTGGTCCAGGCGCCCTGGAAATAGTCGAAATCGTGCGGACTGCCGGTGTACGCCAGCGTGTAACCGGGAGGGGTTGCCGCATCCCCCGGCGCAGGCGTGGCGGCAGAGGCCCGCATGGGCGCGCTGCATGCCAGCAGCAGAGCAGCCAGGAGACAGGCGCGGGTATTCCGGCAGGACGACTTCATGGTGGGCGCTCCGTGGGTGGCGGGTCGACGGCAACGGGAGGCACACGCCGCGACACCGCATGCGTCACCCCGCCTGGCGCACCGCCGGCTGCCGCCGCGGTGCGGCTGGCTTCGCACCTTAGGTTCCGCACTGGCTGGCGCGAATAACCACCTGCGCGAGGCTTGGCATGACCACTTGAAAACCGTGTCAGCGCCGGTTTGAACTCCACGCAGTCAGACCCGAAACGCCCCTGGCGCCTTTTGCCGGCCCCGCCCTGGGCTTGCACCCGATGCGGGCGGTACCGCCCGCGGTCGTCACGGCTGCATCAGCTGTTCGAGGCGCTCGCGCATGCTCCTGCCGAGACAGTCGGCGTCGGCACCACAGGCGTTGCGGGCAACGATCCAGTCTCGTTGCGCCTGCCGGATCGTCCGAGCCTCGTCGCCCGCCCGCCGCAGCGCGAAGCGGTAGGCGGCGGCCACGCTGCGGTCGTAGCCGGCCAGCGTGGCCGAGGAGCAGATCGCCTGCTCCGTGGCGCCACGCGACTTCGCACAGGCGAACGATGCCCGCACCGGATCGTGCTTGCCGCGCCTGCGCAGAATCAGCACGTAGCCATTGTTGTCGTAGTTGGTCAGCAGGCGGTCGGCGGACAGCGCCACGAACCAGGCACCGTTCCAGGGCGAGTCACCCGGCGTGCAGGCCACCTGCAGCGGCGCGACGGGCACGTCGGCCAGCTTGAGGCCGAAGTCCGCGAGTGTGGGCCGCGCTGGCGTGGCGAACGCCGCAGGCCGCGGGTAACGCGCGCCGATGAAGTGCTGCAGTGTGCCGCCCCGCAGCGCAGTCATCGCCGGTTTCAGGCAAGGGCGCGAACCGTCGTCGAGGCGGATGCCGTCGCTGCCGATGTCCAGCTGGCGCCCGAGCAGGCGCGGGTCGTCCGGAAAATACAGCCAGTGCGGCTGGTCGCGATGATCGACCGCCACCTGGACCACCTCCCAGCGGCCTTGCAGTGGCGAGGGCGAGCTGGCGAGCGCCGCCCATCCGACGACGCAGCCCAGCGGCAGGGCGAGTCGGCGCAGCAGCGATGAGGGAGGGATGCGGGGCATGCGGGCTCCGGTCAGACGGGGTCGGGTTCACTTTCATGCTGCCCGCTGCGCCCTGCTCCTGCGGCGAGTCGCGGCGAGGCCGGGCAATGCGATTCCGATGCCCTGCGTAAACCTGAGCGCATGGCCCGGCAACCGCGACTCCACCCTCCCGGCATCCCCCAGCATATCGTCCCGCGTGGCAACAACCGCCTGCCCTGCTTTCCGCACGACACAGACCGGCACCGCTGCCGGCATTAGCTTGGCAAGGCGCCGCCCGACGCCCGATGCGCCCCGCACGCATACGTACCGATGGTCGTCCTGCAGCCGGAGCCGGTATGGATGCCCACCACCTCACATTATCGAGATATCGGAGCATACCGATCTGTCTTGCATGTGATCGAGATCATTTCGTCAAGAAGCACGCAGGCAACCATCGGCACGCCACAGAAGGAAGAAAGGCCACCCCATTTGAACGGTCCATCGATGGAAGCGAGGCTTCAAATGACCAGCGCAACGAATCACGTCCTGACCGAAATTGCCGCCATGCTGGCGCTGGTGGCGCCAGCGGCATGGGCCGGCAGCGAAACCGTCGAGTTCCATGGCGCCGTTGTGGCGCCCACATGCACGGTAGAGCCCGCCGCCCCGACGGAGTCGCCGGCGGCAACGGCATCAGCCGCATTGCAAACATGTCCGTCGAAAACCGGTTCGACGGCGGTCGGTTATTTCACCGCAACCCATGCACCTGTTTCAGGAATAGCCAGCGATCCCTTGCTCGATTATTTCGAGCAGGCATACAAGCCAACCGGCGAAAATGCCGGCAAGTATGTCGTGACGCGCGTCTACCAGTAGTCGCCATCAGGCGGACCTGGGGAACTCCGGTTTTCTCGTCATCCCAGCGAACGCCGGGGCCCAGCGTCTGCAGGCCATCGAACGCAAAGGCACCGGATGGCCAGCTTCGCTGTTGTGAAGCTCTTCCTGCCTTCGCAGGAATGACGAGCCGGATGCCGATTGATCGGACCCTCCCTGGCGCAAGCTGTTTCCTGTTCGAGGATTCGACTCATGTTCCGGCCGCCCACGCGGTTGTACGCCCCCTTCGTCACCCCATGGGGCAACGCCACGTAGAATGGCCGGCTCACCTCCCAGCCAACACGCCCATGGCCCTCACCGCCACCATCCACAAGGCCGAGCTGTCGATCAGCGACATGGATCGCCACTACTACGCCACCCATGCGCTGACCCTCGCGCGGCATCCGTCGGAAACCGAGGAACGCCTGATGGTGCGCCTGCTTGCATTCGCCCTGTATGCCGACGAGCGGCTGGAGTTCGGCAAGGGGCTCAGCGACACCGACGAACCGGCGCTGTGGCGCAAGGCCTATACCGGCGAGATCGAGCTGTGGATCGACGTCGGCCTGCCGGACGAAACGCGCCTGCGCAAGGCCTGCAACCAGTCGCGGCGCGTCGTGGTGCTGGCCTATGGCGGCCAGGCTATCGACGTGTGGTGGAGCAGGATCGCCGGCACGCTCGCGCGCCACGACAACCTCAGCGTGCTCGCCATCGCCCCGGCCGACCTGCAGCCGCTGGCCGCCCTGTGCGAGCGCGCCATGCGCCTGCAATGCCTGATCCAGGATGGCGAACTGCAGCTCATCGCCGGCGACCTCGCGCTGCCGATCCGTCCCGATATCCGCATGGGCGACTACGCCGCCGCCTGATCCCGGCCAACGCACTCCCGCGCGCGCAGCCCCGCACCGACATCCAGCGGCAACGCACGTTCGGCCGCGATGGCTTCCGCGCCATGGCGCAAGCCACGACCCAACGTTTCGCCGGCATTCGACCGGCGCATGGCTCCCGCGCCCCGGGTCCCTGCCGCCGCCGGGCACGGCCGCCGGCGCCTTTTTTCCACGATTGACCTGCATCAGTGCGGCCCATATGGCCCGACGATATAAAGATGCGGTTTTCAGGGAACCCGAAAACGACGCAGCCCGAATTCGGCTGCATCACATTTGATCTTGTCCATGTGGCGCATCAATTCGCCATCGAGTCAGTGCGCCCGCGTCAAGGCGCATCCAATATGAATCCGGGCTTTCGCCAAATAGCTGCGTTACACAATACCGGATTATCCAGACAAACCACGAAGCATGGGATTTACGCAATGCCCATGCGGTCGCAAGACGCTGCCGCGAGGAAAGCGACGCCATGCCGCAACAAACCATCGGGCTGCTGGTCATGGCGTACGGTACGCCGCCCACTCCCGACGCCATCGCTGCCTTCTATACCCATATCCGCCACGGGCAAACACCCTCCGACGCATTGCTGCAGGATCTCAGGGATCGCTATCGGCTCATCGGCGGCATGTCGCCGCTGGCCCGCATCACGACGGCGCAGGCGGACGCGCTGGCGGCAACCCTGAACGCCCGCGGCGGCGAGCTGTCGTTCAAGCCATACCTCGGCCTGAAACATGCGGAGCCGTTCATCGAGGATGCCGTCGCCGCGATGCATCGGGATGGCATCACGCAGGCCCTCGCCGTGGCGCTGGCGCCGTACGACGGCAACGCCAGCGTGCAGGACTATCACGCGCGTGCGCAGGCGGCCGCCACGCGGCTGGGCGGCCCCGCGATAGTGCCCGTGTCCGGTTGGTACCGACAGCAGAAATTCATCCGCTACTGGGTCGGACAAATCGCCGCGGCCTTGGCCACCATTCCCGCAAACGACATCCGCACGACGGCCGTGGTTTTCTCCGCGCACAGCTTGCCGAAAAGCATGCCAGGCGCGACTGGGCATTACCGGCGCCAGCTGGAAGAAAGCGCGCAATCCATCGCGCGGGCGGTGCCGTTTACACATTATGAGACGGCATGGCAAAGCGCCGGCAAAACCACGGACGATTGGCACGGCCCGGATATCCGGGAATTGACCCGTGATCTGTACCATCGCGGCGGTTATCGCACCTTCGTTTATTGCCCGACCGGATTCGTCGCCGATCACCTCGAGGTGCTCTACGACCTGGATATCGAATGCCGGGCCGTGGTGAATGCATTGGGGGGCCGCTATATCCGCCCCGCCATGCCGAACGCCGCCCCCCTGTTCATCGACGGCCTGGCCGAGGCGGCGATGGACGCGATGGCGCAGGCGATGGGCGTGCCCGCATGAGCGCGGAACCGCTGCACGCCGTCATCGTCGGCGGCGGCATGACCGGGCTCGCCGCCGCCTTCCATCTGCAGCGCCGGCTGGGCGACCAGGGCATGGCGCCCCGGCTGGCGCTGCTGGAGTCGGAACCCCGGCTCGGCGGCAAGATCCGGACGTCCACCCGCGACGGCTTCCTGATCGAACACGGCCCGGACTCCTTCGTGGCGAGCAAGCCCGGCACCTACCAGCTCGTACGCGATCTCGGCCTGGAAGACGAGCTGGTCCGCAACCACACCGGCCAGGCCTTCATCGCGCGAGGCGATCGCCTGTACCCGATCCCCGCCGGCACGATGATGGGCATTCCGGTCCGGCTGGGGCCGCTGCTCAGGTCACCGCTGCTCTCCCCGGCGGGCAAGCTGCGCGTGGCCCTGGACCTGTTCGCGCGCGGCGGGGACATCGACGGCGACCAGCCGGCCGGCGACTTCTTCCGCAGGCGGCTGGGCAACCAGATCGTGGACCGCCTGATCGAACCGCTGCTGTCGGGCATCTACGCCGGCGACGTCAACCGGTACAGCCTGCAGGCGCTGTTCCCGCGGATCCATCAGCGGGGCCGGAACCAGCGCAGCCTGATCCGCGCGATGGGCGACCTCTACGACCACGCGAAACCGGCCCCCGCCGGCCAGAGCCGCGGGCAGTTCCTCACCTTCAGGACGGGCCTGCAAGCGCTGACCGCGCGGCTCGAACAGCGGCTGACGGCGTGCGCGATCCTCAAGGGCAGCCCCGCCAAGGCCATTCGCCGACAGGGCGGGCACTACCGCCTGGAGCTGGAAGACGGGCGTTCGCTGGACGCGCACGCAATCGTGCTGGCCGTACCGGACGCCGCCGCGGCCGAGCTGTTGCCTGCGGCCAGGAACACCATCCCACCGCTACTGCCGACCCTGTCGACGTCGGTCGCCAATGTCGTGATGGCGTTTCCGCAAGGCATCACCGGGCCGTCGCTGGACGGCACCGGCTTCGTCGTGCCGCGCGGCTCCGGCCACGCGATCACCGCCTGCACCTGGGCGCATCTGAAATGGCCGCACGTGGCCCCGCGCGGCGCGGCGCTGCTGCGCTGCTATATCGGCGGCGCACATGACGCGCAGCTGGTCGACGCCTCCGACGCCGCCATCGTCGACGCCGTGATGGCCGACCTGCGGCGGATCACCGCGCTGCGCGAAACCCCCGCCTTCTGCCAGGTGACCCGCTGGAAGCATGCGATGCCGCAGTACGCAGTCGGCCATCTCGAGCGCCTGGAGCAGACCCGCAAGGCCATGGCCGCCACGTTCCCGGGCGTGTTCCTGGCCGGGGCTTCCTACGGCGGCGTGGGCCTGCCGGACTGCATTCGACAAGGCGAACAGGCCGCCCACGACCTGGTCGACCACCTGGGGCAACGCAACCTGCTGGAATCACGAGAGGCACTCCATGTTGATTGAAAACCTGGGCCGGGCCCGCAAGGCGCTGCTGGACAGCCTCGACGGCCTGACGGACGAACAATTGAACGCGACACCACCGGCGGGCGGACTCTCCATCGGCCAGCTCGCGCATCACCTGCAGGCGAGCGAGCGGGCGACCGCCGCACTGGTCCTCGATGCACTGCAGTCGCGCAGCGAACGCGTCGAGGAAAAGGACCCGTCGTTTCTCGCCGCCTGCCTGCAGCAACGCTGCAGCCACGCCGCCACCGCCGGCGGGCACTTCTCCACGGCGGAGCTGATCCGCCTGCTGGAAGAGTCGCGCTTCCGCGACCTGCAGTCGGTGTTCAACGAGACCCACGAACGCGTCCTGGCCGAGCGATCGACGGAGCACCCGCCGTTCGGCCGGGTCAGCCTGAAGAACCTGCTCGACACCATCTGGATCCACGACGAACTCCACGGCAAGCAGATTGCAGCCATCAAGCAATCGCTGCGAGCCACCGCCTGACCACGGAAAACCACCCCATGCAAACTCAGTTCACCGCGCAGCTGGCGATCAAGTTCACCTCGACATGGCAGGAAGCGGGCAAGGACGACCGGGCCGCGGCCATCCGGGAGGTGGTCGACATCTTCGGCAAATACGCAGACCGGGTTGGCCTGCGCGGCACCTACGTCGTGCAGGGCTTCCAGGCCCACACGGACATCCTGTTCTGGATGTTCGCCGACCGATTCAACGACATCCAGGATCTGCAGCTGGAGATCCGGCGCTCGTCCTTCGGCCGATACATCACCACGCCCCACGCGTTCACGGGCATCACCAAGCCGTTCGAATTTTCCGAGCACCCGACGTCGTTCGCAGTCGGCATGCGGCCACGGGAATACCTGTGCTTCTATCCCTTCATCCGCAAGCCGGAGTACTACCTGCTGCCGAAGTGGGAGCGCAAGGCGCTGATCGGCGACCACGGCGACATCGGGCACGAGTTCACCCCCGACATCCTCACCAACGGCGTCTACGGCTTCGGGCTGGGCGACTACGAATGGCTGCTGACCTTCGAGACGAACGACCTCGGCCGGCTGGTCGACTGCGTGCGCAAGCTGCGCGAATCCAAGTCGCGGCTGTACATGCAGGACGAGCATCCCTTCATCGTGGGACGCTATTTCGCGCTGGAGGACGGCCTGTCGCAGTACGCCTGACGGCCAGGGCAACAGATGCCGGGGACACGATGAGCCACCCGGCGAGCGACCGGCCGGCCGCCGCGCCGTAACGCCCCGTCGCACCGGCCCGTTGAATGACCCGCACGGCAAGCCGGACGGCACCTGCCTCCGGCAACCACGCGCGCCGGGAGGCGGCGGCTTCCGCACCATCGTCGAAGCCAGGGCCCGAGGCTTCGCCGGCATCCGCCCGGCGCATCGGCCACCGCGCTCCACAGGGACCGCGGAAATGAACTTGCCCCGGTTTTTCCCCGGGACGGGTCGTCACCGGCGCGTTGTATGCTCGGCGATCTCGATGCCGCCGGTCCCCATCGCGCGGGAACCGCCGGATCGTCGTACCGCCCCCCGACCCGCCGCGTCGATGCCGATCCGAAGCCGCTTCCCGCCAAGCCGTGCCGCCTGTGCGCTCGCCGCGCTGCTGGCGCTGGCACCCTGGCATGTCTGCGCCGCGGACACCGACACCGCTGCCCTGAAACCCGCCGTGGGCCTGCTCGCCAACCTGTACGACAACCTGCGCGGCGGGCAGCGACGGGGCACCACCGGTGTCTGGAACCTCTACGGTTCGCTGCGCTATCGCGGTGCGGGGGGTCACCAGGGTCCGGGCTTCAGCGCGTTTGCCCAGGTGCTGGACAGCGGCGGCGGCTTTCCCGGCGACTACACCGGCGACGCCCAGGGCACCAGCAACATCGCGGCGCCGCACCTTGCCCGCCTCTACGAAGCCTGGATGCAGTACAACGGCCAGCGCTCGCACTGGTCGGTGCTGCTGGGCCGCTACGATCTCAACAGCGAATTCGACCGCCTGCAGACCGCCTCGTTGTTCCTCGACAGCTCGTTCGGCGTGGAGCCGGCGTTCTCGCAAAGCGGCGGCCAGGGGCCGTCGATCTTCCCCCGCCCCCGTTTCGCCCTGCGCGTCGCGCTGAAGCCGTCGCGGAACGTGGTGTGGCGCACCGCCGTCCTGCAGGGCGGCGTGCCGCGCGATCCCGGCCTGCCGCCCGGTTTGCAGCGCAACCGCGCCGGCGACGCCCTGCTGGTCAGCGAACTCGCGCTGTTGCGTCGCGCGCCCGCCGCCGACGCGGAGCACGGGGACCGGGACGGCGACATGATCGGGCGCCTGGCGCGGCAGCCGCCGTACACCGGCAAGCTGGCGCTGGGCCTGTGGCGTTACGCCCGCCGCGAGGCCTGCCTTGCGCCCGATGCGACGGCGCGCACCTGTGCCGCCAGCGGCGCCTACCTGCTGCTGGACGATCCGGCGCTGGTGCGCATCGGCGCCAGCCGGCGGCTGGCGGGCTTCGCCCAGCTCAGCGTCGCGAGTCCCGGCGCAGACCGCTTCCGCCGCTACCTGGGCGTGGGCATGTCGCTGTCGCCGCTGTTCGGCGCCGGTGCCGACGATGCGCTGGGCCTGGCCATCGCCACCGTGCGCAACGGCCGCCCCTACCTGCGCGCGCAGCAGGCCCAGGGCCTGCCGGTCGCGTCCACCGAGCGCATCTACGAACTGACCTACCAGCGTGCGGTCGGCGCGCACCTGACCCTGCAGCCCGACCTGCAGTACGTGGTGCATCCGGACACCCGCCCCGACGTGGCCAATGCACTGGCCTTCCAGTTCGAAGTGCAGCTGATGTACTGACGGACCGCGGCACCCGCGAAGGGGACGGCGGCAGTCGGAAGTCATGGCGACTTCCGGCATCTGTCCAACACCGGCCATTGGCTGGCATGGTCGCACGATGGCTCGGGTCCGAAAGTGACGCTGCCTCGTCTCGCTCCGGGTTTCGCTACCCGGCCAGCCCGCGCGACCATGCCAGGCATCCCATTCCGCAACCGAAGAGGCGAATCCATGAAACCCCCAGGCCAGCGTTTCCTGACGATCTATGCCGGCGTGCTCACGGTGGTGTTTGCCGTGACGGTGCTGAGCGGCTTTGCGCGGGCACCGAAGAAGCTGTCGCTCGACGAGCTGGACGTGCAGCGCATCAACGTGCGCGAACCCGACGGCACGCTGCGGCTGGTGATCTCCAATGCCGCCACCGCACCGGGCATCATCATCAAGGGCAAGGAATACCCCCACCCGAACCGCAAGGCCGCCGGCATGATCTTCTACAACGACGAAGGCACCGAGAACGGCGGGCTGATCTTCGGCGGCGAAAAGGACAAGGACGGCACCAAGGAATCGCACGGCCACCTGTCCTTCGACGCCTACGAGCAGGACCAGACCATGGCGCTCGACTCCCACCAGGAAAAGGACGGCCGCTACACCAAGCTGCAGTTCAACGACTACCCGGACTATTCGATCCTCGAAGAAATCCGGCTCATGAACTCCATCAAGAGCCTGCCGGCGGACCAGCAGCAGGCGCGGATCAAGGCCTTCTTCGCCAAGCACGGCGGCCCGACCCGACGCATGGTGCTTGGCCGCAACACCGACGGCAGCGTGCAGCTCGCGATGGACGACCTGCAGGGCCACCCGCGCATCGTGATGAAGGTCGCCAAGGACGGTACGCCGTCGCTGCAGATGCTGGACGCCAACGGCAAGGTAACCGGCGAGCTGGTGCCCAGGCAGTGATCCACCGCGCGGCAAGTCGCCGGGAAGGCTGCCGACGCCTTTCCCGGGCGCGGAAACGTCGGGGGAACGGTGGCATGAGTCGCACACGGACACGGGCGCCGCGGGGCGCCCGTGCCGCGACCGCGCGAAGGGTTCACGCCACCTTGGGGAAATCCAGCGTGGTGTCGTTGATGCGGTTGACCATGTTGGTGAACAGGATCGCGCTGACCACCAGCGGGATCTCCACCAGCTGGCGGTCGCTGAAGCCCGCGGCCCGGAGCCCGTCGACCGCGGCGGCGTCCAGCGTGCCGCGCTGCTGCACCAGGTGCAGGGCGAACTTCACCAGCGCGTCGATGCGCGCATCCTCGGCGTACGCGCCGGCGCGCAGTGCGCGCGTCTGCTCCGCCGTGTAGCCGGCCAGCTTGCCGGTCAGGGTGTGCGCGGCCACGCAGTAGTCGCAGCCGGTCGCCTCGCTCACGGCGAGGTTGATCGCTTCCTGCTCGCGCTTTGACAAGGAACTCTTCGCCAGCGTGGCGCCGGTGCCGAGCACGTGGGCGAGCACGGCCGGCGCATTGCTGCCGATGGTGGCGTAGAGGTTCGGCAGCTTGCCGATGCTGCGCTTGACGGTGTCGAACAGCTCGGCGGTCTCCTGGTCGACCTGGTCGTGGGCGAGGGTGTGCAGGCGGGTCATGGCGTTGGCTCCTGTGGAAGAAAGGGCCGGCGTTGCCGTGGGCAGCGGCCGGTGGTGACAATGCTGCGCGTCGCGCCCCTGCCCCCGTGTTCCGCGCGTCTCGACTTTGGTTTCGTTCGTCTCGAGGTGACCCATGGACAGTTTGAGTGCGCTGGTGGCCTCGATGGGCCTGCGCGGGCGGCTGGACCTGCTGTGCCGCTTCGCGGGCACCTGGTCGGCGCCGCAACCGCAGGCGCCGCCGGGCCAGGTGCCGTACCACGTGGTGCTCGCCGGCGCGGGCCTGCTGGAAGTGGGCCGCGAGCGGCGCCCGTTCGTGGCGGGCGACCTGGTGCTGTTTCCCCGCGGCGCCGCGCACACCATGCGCCATGCCGACGGCGCCACGTTGACGTTTGCCGAGACGCAGCGCCCGCTGGGCCGGGTGATCGAGGTGGCGAGCGAAGCGCCGCACAGCGATTTCGACGTGCTCTGCGGCACCTTCGAGCTGGGCCAGCACCACGCGCTGCTGCTGCAGGCGCTGCCCGACGTGGTGCACCTGCACACGCAGGGCCGCGACGACTACGCCGGCCTGCAGGCGCTGATGCGCAGCATGCGCCACGAGAGCCTGCAGGCCTCGCCCGGCGGCGACGCGGTGATCGCGCACCTGTCCGCCGCGCTGTTCACCCTGGTGGTGCGCACCCTGATGGACGAAGGCAGCCTGCAACAGGGCCTGCTCGCCCTGCTGACGGATGCGCGCGTGGCGCCCGCGCTGGCCGCGGTAATCGCCGCGCCGGCCGAGCCGTGGACGCTGGAGCGGCTGGCCGGGGTCAGCCGCATGTCGCGCGCCAGCTTCGCGCGGCACTTTGCCGGGCTGTCGCCGGCCACGCCAATGGACGTGGTCACCGCGCTGCGCATGGACCTGGCCGCGCGCCTGCTGCGCGAGACGCCGCGCTCGATCGAGGCTATCGGCGAGGCTTGCGGCTACACCGCGCGCGCCGCGTTCGGGCAGGCGTTCAAGCGCGTGCACGGCACCAGCCCCGCGGCCTACCGTCGCCAGGCGGGCGAGGCAGCCCCCGCGGCCAAGGCGTAGCCGGCGCCAGCGGCAGCGGCAGCGGCCGGACAAGGCAAGCGCACCTGCAAGCGGCCACGCCCCGGGTCGGCGTTCCGTTTTCCGGGGCGCATGCCACGGCTGGTCAGGCCCGGGGCTTCCTGCTCCAACCGCGAGCCCTGGGAGCTCGCCCGCAAGGCCTTTTGTTCCGGGCGCGAGGCTAGGAATCCCGCACGCAGGGCTTATTACTCCGCGTGCAAGGCTCGGGGCTCTGCGCGCAAGGCTTTGGGCTCCGGGCGCAAGGCTCGGGAGCCTGGCGCGCGAGGCTTTTTGCCCCAGGCGCAAGGCCCGGAGCCCTGCACGCAAAGCCTTTTGCTCCACGCGCAAGGCTCGGGAGCCTCGCGCGCAAGGCTTTTTGCTCCGCGCGCAAGGCTCGGAGCATTGCGCGCGGGACTTTTTGCTCTGTGCGCAAGGCTCGGAGCCTTGCACGCGAGGCTTTTTGCCTTGCCGGCGGAATGCCGAGCGCTGCGCGTGACGTTGTTCGAGGGCAAGGCGGGAGCCGGGAACGGGATGCGGCGACGGCCGGCCGCGGTTATTCCTCACTCGTGTCGAACCGGGATGCGCCCGTTCGTCGTGGGGACAGGGGCAGCCACGGGGCTGCGCAACCCCGGGAGAGGCCATGAGCAGATACCTCATCTACTTCAACCAGGCGTGGGTCGGCGAGCACAGCGAGGCGTGGTTCGCCGCGCGCGGCCCGCTGGCGCGCGCGGTCGTGGAAGAGATGAAGGCGGCCGGCGTCTACGTGTTCGCCGGCGGGCTGGAGGAAGACCCGGAGGATGCCTTCAGCGCGGACGCCACCCGCGGCACGCTGACGTTCACCGACGGGCCGTATGTGCCCAACCCCCAGTTCCTCGGCGGATTCACCGTGATCGACGTGGCCGACGAACAGGCGGCCAGGCACTGGGCCGGCAAAGTGGCCGGAGCCTGCGGCTGGCCGCAGGAGGTTCGGCGGTTCAAGCGGTAGCGCGGATGGGGATGGAGGCGCCGTCCAGAACAGGGTCGGATTCAGTTACCGCAGGCAACCAAGTGAATCCGACTCCGTTTTTGCTGGTAACTAAGTGAACTTGACCCCAATTTGCCCGCGGTCTTCGAGGTTTACGCCCCTGTCCCACGAACGATACCGCCAAGGCAGCACATCTTCGAGGTGAGTGACGAGCGGTGTTGGCATTGGCCCATTGGGCAGCGTTGCAAGAAATGCCTTGACCCGCACATCCAAACCCTGCGGCATGAAAAGCCACGGGGTAAGCGGCCATGTGGCAGGGATTCCCGAGTCTCGTTCAAGAGCAAGCCGGAGCGGCTGCCAGTGTGTGTCCCAGCCCTTAAGACGCCTCAACAAGCTCGTGGGCGGATGAGCGTAGGTTATTTCGCACAGGTATGCAGCCTGCCGCTTGATACTCACCGCAACGGCATCACAGTACCAGTGTGGCCCGCTGGTGTCCGGGTTTGCTCCCGGATTGAGTTGAATGCAGCACTGCGTGTTGATAAAAAGCGATCGATCCGCCCGCAGATACTCGATGACCACACTCTCGAAGTTGTTCACACGGGTTCCCTCCTCCAACAACAACGCGCGTTCGGACACGACGACTTCCCCGCCATGGTGGAAGCGAAGATCCAACGGTTCACCGGCATCCGACCGGTTCATCACCCCCGCCCCAAGTAAGCAGACTCCGGACAAAGCAGCCACGGCAGTCTCACGGAATAATTGAACCTGACCCCGTTCTTGCTTTCTCCAACAATGGCTGGACGCAGGCATCTCGCCCGACGACCTGCAGCGCCTGCGCAAGTACGCCAACCAGGAACGCGCCCTTGGCGATGACCGCTTCCAGCACATGGTGGAAACCACGCTCGGACGCCCTGCCGCCTGCCGCACCCGCGGGCGGCCCCGGCTAGCCAGCCTTCGCGAGCCGATTTAATTACCCACATCCCCTTTAGCTGCTGGGGAGCGCCGGACCATCAGCCCTCGTCTTCTTTTGCCGGCTCTTCGGCATCTTGCGTGCTTGCCTCGGATCTCCTCGGGTATGCCCACGAAACGACCAGTGGAGCAAGCTTGACGAGAAACAGGCCCACCACGAAGTAACCCACGCCCTGATTGACCATCGCCATGGGCGAAATGGATCGCAGGCTGTCCAGCCCTTTCACCAGGTTGAAGGCATACACGAACGACGATGCGCTCTGCACCACCATCCACACACCGATAACCCGCACCGCCGCTCCAAACCACGCTCTCGGATGCATCGCTGAAGCCCTCCTTCGCCAAGGCTACTCACCGGAAATATCCATTCTTCGCTTAATTGTCCTCGGCACATTTTCCTTACATAGACCTCTCAAGCTCCTCTCCAGGCGCCGATCTCTCAAAACTCGCCAAGTCGAGGATTGCGCGCCTGATCGACCTGTAATCTGTCGCAGGGACATCCACATACCTCTCGCCCTGGTTAGATTCAGCTTGAAAAAGGCCTTGCGGTGCGTTTGAGGTAGCCATTAGATCCACATAGCACCCGTAGTCAATCGCATATACGTTGTACCGAACACCCGGAGTGTCGTTACTCGATACGCCTTTTTTAATGACATGCAAAACCCGAGCATCATACAGATAATCGATCAACGAGCTCTTACTGTCAGATGGCAGCAAGAAAGCTCTGGCTCGACGTGCACCAATAACCTCCTCACGAATCCATTGTAAGAGCCGAGTAGCTCGCGGCCTAGCCGAAATTGCATTTTCCTTTGACTGCTGGTACCACTGCCTAGCGGCCAGCCTAATGTCAGCAACAGAAATAGATCTATCAACCGCACTCTGCGCCGCCAGCGACACGATATTTATGGCGTCACGTGGCACACCCTCAGCCGCTCGAACCAGTTCCTGCAGAGCGTTTATTTGGGTAAATGTATTAGACGAGAATTCGTTTTCTGACAGCCGTCGCAATTCAGAATCTTCTGGAACAGAAGAGGTAACATGCTTCCATAACAAAGATCTAAAGAAGTTAGTTGCAGCGGTCGCATTATTGTCAAACACCATAAAATCATCTAACGTAAGGCTCGCAGCAGCGTCAGCACCAACCTCAATACCAATGTAACTTGACTCATCCAGAGTCAGACGAAAATTAGTTCTTTGCTCAATTGCTGCTATTTTCGCCACGATTCCGTGAACAGGAAACACTGTTCTACGTAGAAGGTCCGCCAAATACGGCTGAAGATCCAGGGGTATCTCGCTCCACTCGTCCAACAGGAGCCAAACCTTTCTATGCCCCAGTATCGAAGCCAACTCCCTGAGGGCATGAGCAACCGACCCAAAGTGAACTCTATGCCGGAGCAGCCCGCTAACCTGCCTTGTTTGCGCTCGCCCGTCGTTTATTCCATGCTTAGTAGACAGGTTCAAGTTCATCTGAGGCATTTTCGACAAGCCTGCAGCGATTCCGCCACCTGTTTCACTTGTCACTGTGGTGCTTGTATTTTGCGACTCAACTACCTCACCGACTACTCTGACCTCAACAATTGAATCACGGAAAGCATCTAGCTTCGGCTGCAGCGAAGCCAAATTGATACTCTCATTTTCGATTGCTCGCTCCAGTACGCCATCATGGAGCGCCCACAAGAGATCTGCTAGCAACCTTGTAGCCCGCTCTGAAATCGGCAAGCTTGGATCGCTATAGATGCCACCAGTCGAGCCTAGTGTGCGAAGATCAATTTGAACAGGCAGATGCCCTTCATCGATCGCATCTGCAAAGAGCTTAGAAAGGACGTGCGTCTTACCTGTCCCTCGACGCCCGTACACAACCTGATGGTCGTTGGTAGTTAGCGACGCCAATAACGATCCAACATCCACAAAGGAGGCGACAAGTTGCGCACTGCTTGCCCGCTCTGCGCGCTTGGAGAGACCTAGTAGAACCCTGTTTATTTGCTTCATTCCCTTCCCTTCAGCAAGCGCGCAGGCTTCATAAGTCACTCCTGCATAATCCAAAAAGAAAAACGCCTCGCTCTACCTAATTAGATGCCTCAGATCATCGGTAACTTCAACCCCTGCTCCCGCGCACACTCCACCGCAACCTCATACCCCGCATCCGCATGCCGCATCACCCCGGTGCCCGGATCGTTCCACAGCACCCGCGCAATCCGCTTGTCCGCCTCGGCGCTGCCGTCGCACACGATCACCACGCCGGCGTGCTGGCTGTAGCCCATGCCCACGCCGCCGCCGTGATGCAGCGACACCCACGTCGCCCCACCGGCCACGTTGAGCATCGCGTTGAGCAGCGGCCAGTCGGACACGGCGTCGCTGCCGTCCTTCATCGCCTCGGTCTCCCGGTTCGGTGACGCCACCGACCCCGAGTCGAGGTGGTCGCGCCCGATCACCACCGGCGCCTTCAGCTCGCCCTTGCGCACCATCTCGTTGAACGCCAGCCCCAGCTTGTGGCGCTGGCCCAGGCCCACCCAGCAGATGCGCGCGGGCAGGCCCTGGAAGCTGATGCGGCTCTTGGCCATGTCCAGCCAGTTGTGCAGGTGGGCGTCGTCGGGGATCAGCTCCTTCACCTTCTGGTCGGTCTTGTAGATGTCCTCCGGGTCGCCGCTGAGCGCGACCCAGCGGAACGGGCCCACGCCGCGGCAGAACAGCGGACGCACGTAGGCGGGCACGAAGCCGGGGAAGGCGAAGGCGTTGGCGCAGCCTTCGTCCTTGGCCATCTGGCGGATGTTGTTGCCGTAGTCGAAGGTGGGGATGCCCTGCGCGTGGAAGGCGAGCATGGCCTCCACGTGCTTTTTCATCGACTGCTTGGCGGCCTTGGCGGTGCCGGCCGGGTCGCTCTTGCGGCGCTCGAACCACTGCTCCACGGTCCAGCCGCTGGGCAGGTAGCCGTTGACCGGGTCGTGCGCGCTGGTCTGGTCGGTCACGGCGTCGGGCTTCACGCCGCGGCGCACGAGTTCGGGCAGCACGTCGGCGGCGTTGCCGAGCAGCGCGATGGATTTCGCTTCGCCGGCTTCCGTGTACTTCTTGATGCGCGCCAGCGCGTCGTCGAGGTCGCTGGCCTGCTCGTCCACGTAGCGGGTCTTGAGGCGGAAGTCGATGCGGCTCTGCTGGCACTCGATGTTGAGGCTGCATGCGCCGGCGAGGCTGGCGGCCAGCGGCTGCGCGCCGCCCATGCCGCCGAGACCGGCCGTCAAGATCCACTTGCCCTTGAGGCTGCCGCCGTAGCTCTGCCGGCCCATCTCCACGAAGGTTTCGTAGGTGCCTTGCACGATGCCCTGCGAGCCGATGTAGATCCACGAGCCGGCCGTCATCTGGCCGTACATCATCAGGCCCTTCTTGTCGAGCTCGTTGAAGTGCTCCCAGGTGGCCCAGTGCGGCACCAGGTTGGAGTTGGCGATCAGCACGCGCGGCGCGTCCTTGTGGGTGGGGAACACGCCCACCGGCTTGCCGGACTGCACCAGCAGGGTTTCGTCGTCGCCCAGCTCGCGCAGGCTGCGCAGGATGGCGTCGAAGCACTCCCAGTTGCGCGCGGCGCGGCCGATGCCGCCGTACACCACCAGCTCGGCCGGGTTCTCCGCCACCTCGGGGTCGAGGTTGTTCTGCAGCATGCGGAACGGCGCCTCGGTGAGCCAACTCTTGCAGCTCAGCTCGGTGCCGCGCGGCGCGCGGATGGTGCGGGTGGTGTCGATGCGGGTGGGAGCGTTCATGGCGATCTCGCGAAAGCGGAGAAAGCCCGATTGTGGCGAGCGCTTCCCCGCGTGGAAAGTGGCGGTGCCGCATGGCGGCGGAAAAACCTGCGGCGGGCAAAGCCGTAAGCTTGGCGGTGCATCGCCCTCCGGAGACCGCCATGACGCTGGATCGACGCGACTTCCTCAAGTTCGCCGGGCTGGGCGCGCTGGCCGCCGGTGCCGGCGCGCGGGCCACGCCGCAGGCTGACACGGCGTCGGCGGCGGCGCTCCCGCTGACCGGCCGCGCCGACCACACGCTGCGCATCGCGCGCAGCCTGGTGGAGCTGGCGCCGGACCACATCGTCTCCACCGTCGCGTACAACGGCAGCGTGCCCGGCCCGCTGCTGCGTTTCACGGAAGGCCAGCGCGTGACGGTGGACGTGCACAACGACACCGACCTGCCGGAACAGCTGCACTGGCACGGCCAAACCGTGCCGGTGGACGTGGACGGTGCGGCGGAGGAAGGCACGCCTTACATCCCGCCGCACGGCATGCGCCGGCTGAGCTTCGTGCCGGGACCGGCGGGCCTGCGCTTCTACCACACGCACGTGGTGGCGGGTTCCGACCTCACGCGTGGGCAGTACAGCGGCCAGGTAGGCCCGGTGTACATCGAGCCGCGCCGCGAGCCCGACGCGTACGACCGCGAGGTGTTCCTCACGCTGAAGGAGTTCGATCCGTTCTTCAGCCAGGGCGGCGACATGGCGATGGATTTCCTGCGCCCGGACGCGGCGGACCCGGCGCTGAAGGCGCGCGGCGAACGCGCGATGCAGGCCTCGCTGGCGCGCGGCGACAAGCGCGGCTACGAGGTGGGCTACCAGGCGTTCGCGATCAACGGCCGCATGCTGGGCCACGGCGAGCCGATCCGCGTGAAGGCGGGCGAGCGCGTGCTGTTCCACGTGATCAACGGCAGCGCCACCGAGATCCGCAGCCTCGCCCTGCCCGGCCACACGTTCACCGTGCTGGCGCTGGACGGCAACCCGGTGCCACACCCGGCCGAGGTGCCGGTGCTGTGGCTGGGCACCGCCGAGCGCATCAGTGCGGTGGTGGAGATGCGCCGCCCCGGCGTGTGGGTGCTGGGCGACCTCGCCGACGACGACCGCGCGCGCGGCATGGGCGTCGTGGTGGAGTACGCCGGCCAGCGCGGCGCGCCGCACTGGGAGGCGCCGCCGCCGTTCGGCTGGGACTACCGCCGCTTTGCGCAGCCCGGCGCGCAAGCGCCGCCGCCGGACGAGACTATCGAGATGACGTTCGCGAAGCAGAACGCGGCGGACGGCGGCTTCAACCGCTGGACGATCAACGGCCAGGCGTTCGACATGCACGCGGGCACGCCGCGCTTCCGCCTCGCGCACGGCCGCCGCTACCGCCTGCGCATGCACAACGCCAGCGACGACATCCACCCGATGCACCTGCACCGCCACACGTTCGAGATCGCCAGCCTCGCCGGCCGGCCCACTGCGGGCGTGCGCAAGGACGTGGCGATGCTGGGCGGCTACCAGACGATGGAAGTGGACTTCACCGCCGACCAGTTGGGCCTGTCGCTGTTCCACTGCCACATGCAGCTGCACATGGATTTCGGCTTCATGGCCTTGTTCGAGTGCGCATGAGTACATCCGCGACGCGCGGCCGTGCGGGCGAAGTGGCCGCCGCGTTCCTGTGGCTGGGGCTCACCTCGTTCGGCGGGCCGGTGGCGCACCTGGGCTATTTCCGCCGCGCGTTCGTCGAGCGGCGGCGCTGGCTGGACGAGGAGCACTTCGGCCAGCTGCTGGCGCTGTGCCAGTTCCTGCCGGGGCCGGCGAGCAGCCAGCTGGGCTTTTCCATCGGCCTGCTGCGCGCAGGCTGGCTGGGCGGGCTGGCCGCGTTCGTGGGCTTCACCCTGCCCTCGGCGCTGCTGCTGTTCGGCTTCGCGCTGGTCAGCCGCGCACTGGAAGGGCACTGGGGCAACGCACTGGTGCATGGCCTGAAGCTGGTGGCGGTGGCGGTGGTGCTGCACGGCGTGCTGGGCATGGCGCGCACGCTCGCGCCGGACTGGACGCGGCGCGCGATGGCGCTGGGGGCGGCGCTGCTGGTGCTGGCGAGCGGCGCGCCGTGGATGCAGCTGGCGCTGGTGGCCGGCGGTGCGCTGGCCGGGTGGTGGCTGTGCCGCGGCGTGACGGCGCGCACGGGCGGGATGTTCGCGCTGACGTGGGGACGGCGCAGCGGCGCGGTGCTGATCGCGCTGTTCCTGCTCGGGCTCGGCGCGGCGTTCCTGCCCGGCGTGCCGCCGCTGGGCCAGGTGGCGGCGGCGTTCTACCGCGCGGGCGCGCTGGTGTTCGGCGGCGGCCACGTGGTGCTGCCGCTGCTGAAGGCCTCGGTGGTCGACCCCGGCTGGCTGGACAACAACACGTTCCTCGCCGGCTACGGCGCCGCGCAGGCGGTGCCGGGGCCGATGTTCACGCTGGCGTCGTTCCTCGGCGCGCGGCTGCCGGACGGCATGGGCGGCGCGCCGGGTGCCACGGTGGCGGTGCTGGCGATCTTCGCGCCGGGCCTGCTGCTGGTGGCCGGCGCGCTGCCGTTCTGGCGCGCGCTGGCGCAGCGCACCGGCGCGGCGCGTGCGCTGGCCGGTGTGAACGCGGTGGTGGTCGGCCTGCTGGCCGCCGCGTTCGTGAACCCGGTGGCGACGAGCGCGCTCCACGCGCCACTGGACGTGCTGGTCGCCGCGGTCGGCGCGCTGATGCTGCTCGCGCGCTGGCCCGCACTGGCGGTGGTGGCGTGGTGCGTGGCGGCGACGCTGGCGCGGGCGCATTTCGCGCAGGGCATGTAACCGCGCGCCGCATCGGGGCGAAGGACGCTGCAGCGCCTGTCCGCGGGCGCTGCCCACTCCCTCCCCGAGCGGAAGCCCCCATGCCTGATCTCCACCTGTCCACCGTTTCGCCTGCCCGCCGCGTCGGCGCGTGGGCGCTGATCATTGCGGCCGTTGCCGGCTGCGCACTCGCGTTCGGCTACGTCGGCGGCTGGCTGGCGCCGCAGCGGCTGACGCCAAAGCGCCTCATCGACCAGTTCCAGGCGAATGCCGGCGTGCATCCCGGCTTCCGGCGCAACCACGCCAAGGGCGTGTGCGTCGCGGGCCATTTCCAGAGCAGCGGCGGGGCCGCGGCGTACTCGGTGGCGCAGGTGTTCGCGCCGGGCCAGCGCACGCCGGTGGTGGGCCGCTTCGCGATCCCCGGCAGCAACCCGTATGCACCGGACTCCAGCGTGCCGATCCGCAGCATGGCGCTGCGCTTCGCGCTGGCGAACGGCCAGCAGTGGCGCACCGGCATGAACAGCATGCCGGTGTTTCCGGTGGCCACGCCGCAGGCGTTCTTCGCGCAGCTGCAGGCAGGCCAGCCCGACCCGGCCACCGGCAAGCCGGACCCGGCGAAGCTGGCGGCGTTCTTCGCGGCACATCCGGAGACCGCCGCGTTCCGCGCGTGGGCGAAGACCGCGAAGCCCTCGGCGAGCTTCGCCACGGAGAGCTACTGGAGCCTCGACGCGTTCGAGTTCGTGGATGCCAGGGGCGTGCAGCACGCGGTGCGCTGGCGCATGGCGCCGGAGTCGACGGACGACGGCGCCGCCGCGCCGGCGCACGATCCTGACTATCTCGCCGCCGACCTGCGCCAGCGCCTGGCCCGCGGCCCGCTGCGCTGGAAGCTGCTGGTGACGCTGGCGAATCCGGGCGACCCCACGGACGACGCCACCAAGGTCTGGCCGGCCGACCGCACGACCGTCGACGCCGGCACGCTGGTGGTCGAGAGCGAGCAGCCGCAGGCGAGCGGCCCGTGCCGCGACATCAACTACGACCCCACGGTGCTGCCGGACGGCATCGCCATCTCCGACGACCCGCTGCTGCCCGCGCGCTCGGCCGCCTACGCCGATTCCTACCTGCGCCGCACCAGCGAGGAAGCGCACCTGCCGGGCACCGCCCGCCCCGATGGAAAGGCACAGCCGGAGGCGCGGCCATGAAGAAGACCACCGGCCTGTTTGCCCTGCCCGCCCGCATCCTGCACTGGCTGATGGCGGCGATGATCCTGGCGATGCTGTTCATCGGCGTCGGCATGGTCGCGTCGGTGTCCGAACGCCACGCGTGGCTGCTCGCGATCCACAAGCCGCTCGGCATCGCGATCCTGCTGCTGGCGGTGGTACGCCTCGCCGTGCGCCTGCGCCACCCGCCACCGCCGTTGCCGGCGGACCTGCCCGCCGTGCAGAAGCTGGCCGCGCATGCCTCGCACTGGCTGCTCTATGCGCTGATGATCGCGATGCCGCTGGTCGGCTGGGCGATGCTGTCGGCGGGCGGCTACCCGGTGATGCTCAGCGACTCGCTGCGCTTGCCCGCGATCTTCCCGGCCAGCACAACCGCGTTCGCGATCCTGCGCCACCTGCACACCTGGCTCGCGATGCTGCTGTTCCTCACGTTCCTCGCGCATCTCGGCGCGGCGCTGTACCACGGGTTGATCCGGCGCGACGGCGTGCTGGCGAGCATGCTTGCGGGAAAGCGAAGGCCGTGACGCCGCCGGCGACGCGGGCGACGGTGTGCGCCACCGCGCGCAACCCGCAACGACGGGAGTCTCAGTGGCAGGCCTGCGGCGGCTGCAGCTTCGCGCGGAACAGCACGTCGTAGGCCAGCGTGCCCATCACGGCGTAGCCGCGGTCGTTCGGATGCAGGCCCGCGTCGCCCGCGCAGACGGTGGCCATGCCGGCCGGCAGCGGGGACTGCTGCGCGACCAGCGGCGGCGGCGTGTACGTGCCGGCCACGGCGCGCGAGAAATCGACCACGCCGTCGAAGGCGCCCGCATGGCGTATCCAGTGGTTGAACTGCAGCCGCACCGCTTCCCGCTGCGGGCTATACCAGCCCGGGAACCCCGCGAATGGCGTGACTGTGCCGGCATAGATGCGCAGGTGATGCTGGTGGGCGACGTCGGCCAGCATGCGCATGGCGGCGATGAGGTCGCCCGCCGACGCACCGTTGGGATAGCCGGCGGCATCGATGCCGCGGTTGATGTCGTTCGCGCCGAACAGCACGACCACGTCGGTGACGCCGGGGCGGTCGACCACGTCGCGCAGGAAGCGCTTGAGGCCGGAGGTGCCTGCGGCGGGCCCGCCGATCTGGTCGGTGGTGAGTTCATCCGCGCTGATGCCGGCATTCACCACCGCCGCCGCGTCGCCGTTGCGCTGGGCAAGGCCGGCCAGCACGGCGGGCCAGGTGGTGCCGGGCGCGCTGGCGTAGGCGCCGTCGGTGATCGAATCGCCGAACGCGACGATGCCGCGCGTGCCCGCCGGCGCCTCGACCTCGACGCCTTCGAGCAGGTAGATGTGGTCGCCCGGCAGCGACTTCGCCACCGGCAAGTGCGCCAGCGACGCGGCCTGCGTGGCGTCGCCGTCGACCGCATACGTGGTGTGCGCGTGTTCCATCGGATGGAAGTCGGCGAGCTGCACCGAGCCGGCGAAGTACAGGCTGACGACCACGTTCGACAGCGCCGGCACGTGCAGGTCGACCGGATCGCTGACCGCTTCGTGGCCAGGTGCGATGGTGATCGAGCGCTTGCCGCCGTCGAAGCTCAGCCGCCGGTCGCTGCCGGGCGCAATCGCCGACAGGTCATCGGCCCGGTCCGCACCTAGCGCGATGCGCGCGGCGCTCACGGTAAGCAGCGCGAGGCCGTAGTAGTTCGACAGGCGGATGCGCACGCGCGCACCGCCGGCGCTGACGTTCACGCCCTGGCGAAGGGTGAAGTGATTTGCCGTTGGCGCACGCTCGGCCGGCTGTCCGTAGGCATCCAGCACCGGCTTGCCGTCGCGGCCAGCGACGCGCTCGTACTGCGAAGTCATCGCCTGGCCCCAGCTGGCGACCCACTTCTGCATCGTCGGCTTGGAGGGGGCCGCGCAAGCCGGTAGCAGCAGGCACCCCGACAGCAGCGCGACGAGTGTGATGGCGAACCGCATGCGAGCGTTGCGACGTGCGTGTGTCATGCATGCATCCCTGGGGACGGCAGGATCGCCATTGCGGATCGTTCGGCAATCCGCATCCGGCTGTCAACGCGGCGGGGTGGTCGGCAGCAATCCCGCCGCCATGCTGATCCGAGGCGCTCTGCCCTGGCCACAGCATCCTTCCCGCGCCGATTGACGGGCATCGGACGGCGGCGGAGACTTCCGGGCCGGGGAGTCCGGGCATGGCCATCGCGCGTCATCGCGGGGGAGGCTGCCATGCTTGCGAAAGAATCGATGTACCGTTTCACGATCGCCACCACCTTGCTGCTCGCCGTGGGCGGGCTGCAGGCCGCCGACAGGAAGGCGCCGACGGACGCCGAACTGATCGCCAGCGCGATGCGCGCGGCGCCGGCGAGCATCGCGAGACACGCCACGGTCGTCGTACCGGCCGCGGACGGCACGATGCGCACGCTGCGCAAGGGCACGAACGCGTTCACCTGCATGCCGGACAACCCGGCCACGCCGGGGCCGGACCCGATGTGCGCGGACAAGAACGCGTGGGCATGGCTCGGGGCGTACATGGCGCACCAGCCGCCACCGTCCGGGCTCGGCATCGCGTACATGCTGCAGGGCGGCGTCGACGCGAGCAACACCGACCCGTTCGCCGCGAAGCCCGCGGCGGGCCAGCGCTGGATCCGCACGGGGCCGCACCTGATGATCTTCGGCGCGGACGCCGCGTTCTACGGCGCGTATCCGAAGAGCGCGACGCCGGATACCTCGGTGCCGTACGTGATGTGGGCCGACACGCCGTACCAGCACCTGATGACGCCCGTGCACTGAGCCGCCGCGGGCCGGGCGGGGCGCGCCATGGATGTCCGAAAACGGCGAGTCGCCATGACCCGCCGGTGCTAGCCTGCGGGCATGAACGATCTCCATGCCGCTCCCCTGCCCGACCTGCGCACCTGCGAACAGGCGCGACTCAGCCGCGACGCGCGCTTCGACGGGCTGTTCTTCACCGCCGTGCGCAGCACCGGCATCTATTGCCGGCCGGTGTGCCCCGCACCGTCGCCGAAGCGCGAGAACATCCGCTATTACGCGAGCGCGGCGGCGGCGGAAGCGGCGGGCTTCCGGCCCTGCCTGCGCTGCCGCCCGGAACTGTCGCCGGGCAACGACGTGTGGCAGCGCGGCGACCACGTGGTGGCGCGCGCGCTGAAGCTGATCGAGCATGGCGCGCTGGAGGAAGGCTCGCTGGAGCAGCTCGCCGCGCGCGTCGGCCTCGGCGCGCGGCAACTGCGCCGACTGTTCGTGGAGCGGCTCGGCGCGCCGCCGCTGAGCGTGCACACGACGCGGCGCCTGCTGTTCGCGAAGCAGCTGCTGACCGAGACGGCGCTGCCGGTGACGGAGGTCGCGCTCGCGTCCGGCTTCCGCAGCCTGCGCCGCTTCAACGCCGCGTTCGCGCAGGCGAACCGCATCGCGCCGCGCGAGCTGCGCCGCCAGCCGCGCGCCGCGGCGACGGAAGGCGCGCTGGTGCTGCGGCTCGCGTATCGGCCGCCGTTCGATTTCGCGTCGCTGCTCGCGTTCCTCGGCGGCCGCGCGCTGCCGGGCATCGAGCAGGTGGACGACGCGGGCTACGCACGCGTGTTCGGCCCCGTCGATGCGCCGGGCTGGCTGCGCGTCTCCGCATGGCCGGGCGGCGAGCCGGCACTGAAGCTGGAGCTGCATTGCCCGCAACCGGCGCGGATGCTGGACGTGGTGGCGCGCGTGCGCCGCCTGTTCGACCTCGACGCGGACCCGCGCGCGATCGCCGACGCGCTGCGCGGTGAGGCCACGCTGCGCCCGTTGCTGCGCAAGCGCCCCGGCCTGCGCCTGCCGGGAAGCTGGGACGGCTTCGAGATCGCGGTGCGCGCGATCCTCGGCCAGCAGGTGAGCGTCGCCGCGGCGCGCACGCTGGCGACGCGCCTCGTGCAGCGTCACGGCGCGCTGCTGCCGCAGGCGCCACTGCCGGGGCTGGACCGGCTGTTCCCGACGCCCGCGGCGCTGGCGGACGCGGACCTGCGCGAGCTCGGCGTGACCACGGCGCGCGCGGCGACGATCCGCGGCATGGCGCGCGCGCTGCTGGACGGCCGCGTGGACTTCCGCGCGGAGCAGCCGCTGGACGAGTTCGTGGCACGCTGGGTCGCGCTGCCCGGCATCGGCGAATGGACCGCGCACTACATGGCGATGCGCGCGCTGAGCCATCCCGACGCGTTTCCCGCGGCGGACCTGATCCTGCGCCGTGCCGCCGCCGGCGGCGGCGAGGCGCTCGGCACGAAGGCGCTGACCGCACTGGCCGAGACATGGCGGCCGTGGCGCGCGTATGCGGTGATCCACCTGTGGCGCGCCAGCGCCGACGCCGCGCCCGCGCCGCGCGCGAAGCGCAAGGGAGCCAGCGCATGAGCGCGCCGGAAACGATCTGGTACGACGAACTGCCCACGCCGATCGGCCGGCTGCGCCTGGTTGCGGACGCGCAGGGCCTGCGCGAGGTGTGGTTCGAGAGCGGGCGCCACCAGAAGGCGCCGGCGCCGCACTGGGTGCGCGATGCCGCGAAGCTCGCGTTCGCGCGCGAGCAGCTGGAGGAATACTTCGCCGGCGCGCGGCAGGCGTTCGCGCTGCCGCTGCACCCGCTCGGCACGCCGTTCCAGCTCGCCGTGTGGCAGGAACTGGCGCGCATCCCCTACGGCGCCACGATCAGCTATGGCGAACTCGCGCGGCGCATCGGCCAGCCGCAGGCGGTGCGCGCGGTGGGCGCCGCGAACGGCCGCAACCCGCTGCCGATCGTGCTGCCCTGCCACCGCGTGATCGGCGCGGACGGCAGCCTCACCGGCTTCGGCGGCGGCCTGCCGACGAAGCGCCACCTGCTGTCGATGGAACAGCGCGTCGCGCACGGCGACCTGTTCGCCGCGCCCTGACCCCGGCGGGCGCGCCGCAAAGCGGGCTTCCGACAGGCCATGCCGGATGGCCTATAGCCGCGCCTGGTCATCGATGTATACAGTGTATACATGACGAAGCCGGACACCGCCACGAAGATCCTTCGCGCAGCGCACCGCCTGTTCGACCGCGAGGGCGCAGACGCAGTGACGATGCGGCGGGTGGCCGAGCAGGTCGGCATTACGCCGATGGCGATCTATCGCCATTTCCCGAATCGCGAGGCGCTGCTGAAGCGGCTTTCCGACGACAGCTTCAACAGCACCGCGCGCACGTGGCTGGAAAACGCAGATGACGCGGACATCCTGAAGCGGCTGTACCGGACGCAGGAAAACTACCTCGACTACGCGCTGGAACATCCGCACCTGTTCGACCACGCGTTTTCGGTGCGCCGCGAGGATGCGCGCCGCTTTCCGGAGGATTTCCGCCGCCGGCAGTCCCCCACGCTGAACGTGGTGGCGGACACACTCGCCGAAGGCATGCGCCTGGGGCTGCTGCGGCAGGACGATCCCTGGGCCGTGGCGATGACGTTCTGGGCCCATGCGCATGGGCTGATCGCGCTGTATCGCGCGGGCCGCTTCAGCTACGGCGAGGCCCGGTTCCGCAAGTTCTACGCCGAATCGCTGGGGAGGCTGATCGATGGAATCAAGGCTTGATCGCACGCAGGCGGTGGTGATGGCGGCGGCGCTGGTGCTGACCGCCGCAGCCTGGTGGTTCGGCAGCGGCCTGCACCCGTGGTGGTGGCTGGCCTGGCTGGCGCCGCTGCCCGTGCTGTGGCTGGCCCCGCGCGTGCCCGCACGCTGGGCCGCGCTGGCGGCGTTCCTCGCCTTTGCCGCCGGCGGGATGAACCTGTGGGATTTCCTGCATGGGGTGATCGGCCTTCCGCTGCCGGTCGACATCTGCATGATCGCGGCGCCCGCGCTGGCGTTCGCGCTGTGCGCCCTGCTCTACCGGCGCCTGCTCCGCGCGGGCCGTGTGTTGCCGGCAGTACTGGCCGTGCCCGCGCTGTGGGTCGCCATCGAGTACCTCGAAAACCTGGGCTCGCCACACGGCACCTGGGGCAGCATCGCCTACAGCCAGATGGACGCGCTGCCGGTCGTCCAGGTCGCCGCCGTCACCGGCCTCTGGGGCGTCAGCTTTCTCGTGCTGCTGCTGCCGGCCACGCTCGCCGCGCGGCTGACGCCCACGGCGCCGCGGCGCGGGCGCACCTTGGCGGCGGGCATCACGCTGCTGCTGGTCGCGGCCGCCTACGGCTATGGCATCTGGCGCCTCGCGGCACCCGCCACCGGCAGCCTGCGGATCGGCCTGGTGTCGCTGGAGAAGCCGATCCGGCAGGCGCTGGACAGCGCGGACGGGCAGGCGCTGGAAACACGCTACGTCGCGGCGATCCGGCGCCTCGTCGCCGCCGGCGCCCGGGCGGTCGTGATCCCCGAGACCTCGTTCGCCACGACGGCGGCCAGCGTGCCGGCCTTTGCCGCGCTGGCGCGGCAGGACGGCCCGATCCTGGACATCGGCATCGACGGCAAGGGCGACCCGCACGCCGAGCGCAACATGGTGATGGCGTTCCAGCCCGGCGGCGCCGCGCCCGCCGTGTACGCCAAGCACCACCTGATCCCCGGCTTCGAACACCAGTACACGCCCGGCACGCGCTACACGATGCTCGACGGCAGCCCGCGCATCGGGCTGGCGATCTGCAAGGACATGGACTTCCACGACATCGGCCGAAACTATGCGGCGCTCGGCGCGCAGCTGCTGCTGGTGCCCGCCTGGGACTTCGGCGTCGACGGCTGGCTGCACAGCCGCGTGGCGATCATGCGCGGCGTGGAAAACGGCTTCGCGATCGCCCGCGCCGCGCGCACCGGCCGCCTCACGCTCAGCGACGACCGCGGCCGCGTGCTGGCCGAAGCGTCCAGCGAAACGCAGGACGCCGAACTGGTGGGCGACCTGCCCCTGCGCCAGACCCGGACGCCTTACGCGCGCTGGGGCGACTGGTTCGCGTGGCTGGATCTGGCGCTGCTCGCTGTGCTGCTGTCCATCGCCTGGCGCGCGACCCGCCGGCCCGCCGACTGACCCGGCACCGGCCGGGCTGCCGGCGAGGGATCAGTGACCCTGCGGCTTCTTCGGCGCGGTGGTCGTCGCGGCGGCGGGCTGTTGCGACGGCAACGCGGAGGCGTCGCGGTACTGGTTCACGAGGTCCTGCTGGCGGGCGTTCTCGCGCTCCTGCTGCGCGCGGTCGGCCTGCTCCTGCTGGCGGCGCGCGGCGGAGCCCTGCACGAGCGGCTGCTGCGCCATGTTCGCCACGTTCTGGCGCTGCTGTTCCTGCTGCTGGCTCTTCTGCAGCTGGTCGCTGACCTGCTGCTGCTGCACGGTCTGCTGGAACCGCGTGGCGGCCGGCGGCGTCTGCGCGGCTGCCGTGCCGGCCAGCGCGAGCAGTCCCGCCAGCAGCCAATGCGACGAATGGCGCGGCGTTCTGTCACCACGGGTGCGTGCGACGGTCATGGCATCTGGGCGATCATGGAAGGACATCCGCATCGTATGGGCTCCTGCATGAAATTCCTGTTTCGCCTGCTGCTGGCTTCGCTGGCGGCATTCAGCGCCGGTTGCGCCACGCAGCCGC
Source organism: Rhodanobacter aciditrophus (assembly GCF_050026795.1). Taxonomy (NCBI): domain Bacteria; kingdom Pseudomonadati; phylum Pseudomonadota; class Gammaproteobacteria; order Lysobacterales; family Rhodanobacteraceae; genus Rhodanobacter; species Rhodanobacter aciditrophus. Next base: position 17,698 of record NZ_JALBWP010000007.1, on the reverse strand, counting down.
CCGCGGCACCGGCCGCCGGCACGCGCGCGGCCGCCGCGAGCAGCGCGCAACCCGCGCCGCTGCTGCTGGTTTCGATCGATGCATTCCGCGCGGACTACCTCGACCGCGGCCTCACGCCCACGCTGGCGATGCTGGCGAAGACCGGGGTGCAGGCCGATGCGATGCAACCCTCGTTTCCCTCGCTGACCTTCCCGAACCACTACACCCTGGTCACCGGCCTGTATCCGGACCACCACGGCATCGTCAACAACACGATGTTCGACCCGCAGCTCGGCAAGTTCTCGCTGGGCAACCGCGCGGCGGTGGGCGACGGCCGCTGGTGGGCCGAGGGCACGCCGATCTGGGAGACCGCCGACGCGCACGGCCTGCGCACCGCCACCATGTTCTGGCCCGGCAGCGAGGCCGACATCCACGGCCGGCACCCGGATTACTGGCAGCCCTACGACGGCAAGGTGACGCCCGACCAGCGCGTGGACCAGGTGCTGGCGTGGCTGGACCTGCCACCCGGGCAGCGGCCGCGCTTCCTCACCCTGTACTTCGACCAGGTCGACCATGCCGGGCACGAGCATGGCCCGGATTCGCCCGGGGTGGACCAGGCGCTGCGCGACACCGACGCGGCGCTGGCGCGGCTGGTGGCCGGGCTGAAACGGCGCGGCCTGTTCGACCGCATCAACCTGATCGTGCTCGCCGACCACGGCATGGCGAGCGTGCCGCTGGCGCACAGTGTGCTGATCGAGCGGCTGATCCCGCTGGACGACGTGCGCACCGTCAGCTTCGGCATCGTTGCCGGTTTCAACCCGAAACCCGGCCACGACTTCGCCGCGATCGAGCGCAGGATGGAGCAGCCGCAGCGGCACATGCGCTGCTGGGACAAGACGCGCATCCCCGCCCGCTTCCACTACGGCAGCAACCCGCGCGTGCCGCAACTGGTGTGCCTCGCCGACACCGGCTGGCGCATCACCACCGCCCGGCACCTGGCCACGCACAAGGGCCACATCAGCCTCGGCGAACACGGCTACGACAACGCCGACCCGCGCATGCGGGCGCTGTTCGTGGCGCACGGCCCGGCGTTCCGCGCGGGCGCGCGCGTTCCCGAGTTCCCGAACGTGGACGTCTATCCGCTGATGACCCACCTGCTCGGCATCCCCGCCGCCGCGAACGACGGCGACTACGATGCGGTAAAGGGCATGCTGAAGCCGGCCGCGCAATAAGCACCCGCAGGAGCGCACCCTGTGCGCGATGGTTTTGGCTTCGATCGAACGCCACAGCATTCGCGCACAGGGTGCGCTCCTGCCGGAAGCCGATGCCGCTGACCCATCACCCCTTGCTCATCACCGTAGGTGGCGTAGCCGCGCTCACTGCAGATAGTTGCAGACCTCGATCAGGTTGCGGTCCGGGTCGCGGAAGTACACCGACGAAACCGGCCCGCGCGCCCCGGTACGCGGTACCGGCCCCTCCAGCACCTCGACGCCGTTCGCCTGCAGGTGCGCAATCACCGCGGCGAGCGGCGTGGCGCTGACGAAACACAGGTCAGCCGACCCCGGCGTGGGCCGCTCGGCCTTCGGCTCGAACTCGCGTCGGTATGGATGCAGGTTGATCTTCTGCGCACCGAAGGCCAGCGCCTTGCGGCCGTTGCCGAACGTCACCACCTGCATGCCGAGCACCCGCTCGTAGAACGCGCAGCTGGCGTCGACGTCGGCGACGGTCAACACCAGGTGATCCAGCGAATCGATCTTCATGGCATCGTCCTCTTCACGGCATCGCGCCCTTGCTCATCGGCGTGGGCGGCGTGGCCACGTTCACCAGCGGCTGCAGTCGCACCAGGCCCAGCGCGATCGCGAGCCCGGCCAGCACCAGCGCACCGACGAACAGCGCGACGCCGTCCCAGCCGTGCGCGGCGTAGAACAGCCCGCCGCTGGCGCCGGCCACGCTGGAGCCCATGTAGTAGCAGAACAGGTACGTCGACGAGGCCTGCGCCTTCGCCGCGCCCGCGCGCCGGCCCACCCAGCTGCTGACGATGGAGTGGCCGCCGAAGAAGCCGAACGTGACCGCCACCACGCCCAGCATGATCAGCCACAGCGACGCGGCGAGCGTCAGCAGCACGCCCGCCAGCATCAGCGCGAACGCGGTCCACAGCACCTTGCGCCGGCCCAGCTTGCCGGCGAGGTGGCCCATCCACGCCGAGCTGAAGGTGCCGATCAGGTAGATGCCGAAGATCAGCCCCACCGCGGCCTGGCTGAGCCTGTACGGCGGCGCCAGCAGGCGGTAGCCGAGGTAGTTGTAGACGGTGACGAACGCGCCGAGCAGCAGGAAGCCCTCCACGAACAGCCACGGCAGGCCGCGGTCGCGGAACATGCCGCCGAAGCGCGCGGCCAGCGCGCGCCAGGAGAGCGGCTGGCGCACGAAGTGCCGCGACGGCGGCAGCGCGCGCCAGAACGCCAGCGCGCTGGCCAGGCCGATCGCGCCCACCACGGCCACGCCCACGCGCCAGTCGAAGAAGTCGGTGAGCACGCCGGTGACGAGGCGCCCGCCCATGCCGCCCACCGCGCTGCCGCTGATGTAGAGCCCCATGCCCAGGCCGATCGATTCGGCGTGCATCTCTTCGCCGAGGTAGGTCATCGCCACCGCGGGCAGGCCGCTCAGCGTGAGCCCCAGCAGGGTGCGTACCGCGAGCAGCGAGCCCCAGTCCGGCATCGCCGCGCTGGCCAGCACCAGCACCGCCGAGGACAGCAGCGAGGCCACCATCACCGGCTTGCGTCCCCAGGCGTCGGACAAGCCGCCGGCGAACAGCATCGCGAACGCGAGCACGCCGGTGGTGAGCGACAGCGACATCGCCGCGCCCGCCTCGCTGACGCCGTAGTCGCGGCTGAACTCCGGCATCAGCGGCTGCACGCAATACAGCAGGCCGAACGTCGCCAGGCCCGCGGCGAACAGCGCGAGGTTGGTGCGCCGGAATTCGGGAGTGCCGTGGCGGATGTAGTCGCCGGCGTCGGGGGACGCGGCGACATGGCTTTTTGCATCCATCAAGGGTTGCGGCTTCGGCAGGCGGGGACGCGCGCAGGATAAACCCACCCGGTGCGGCAATCGATCACGCGGGGCGGCACCGCGCGGGACCGGAGTGCCAGTCAGGCGCGCGCCGCCTTGCGCGCGGAGAACGCCACGATCAGGCCGAACAGCAGCATGGCCAGCAGGTTCATGGCGATCAGCCACGGCGTGGCCGGCGCCCTGAACGGCGCGGCGGACAGCGGCACCACCACGTAGTTCATCACCACGTAGATCGCCACGCCGTAGGCCAGCCCAGCCAGCAACCAGCGGTTACGCAACCAGGCCATGCGCGTGGCGGCCGCCGCGAAGATCGCGGCGATCAGCAGCGACATCGCCCACTGCAGGCCCAGCCCCAGCCAGGCGGCAGGCGCACCGGCCTGGAACGAGGCCTTGCCCAATACGCCGCTGGCGATCGCGTGCAGGATCACGACGGGACTGAGGTGGTTGATCAGCGCCGCGGCGCCGATGTCGATGGTGCCGGCGACGAGGCCGCCGCTGAGTATGGCTCGACCGGTGGGGTTCATGCGCTACCGCCCTGGATGCGTGGATGGAGCGGACCGGCGCGAAGCGCCGGGTGAGCTCGCTGTGTACGCTGCGGCATCGGCGAAAGCCTGTGCCGGTCGTCACGGGCTTTCGCGGCTGGCATCGGCGCGGCGCTCAATGCACCGCGTCGAGCTCGATCAACCAGCCCTTGCCCGGTTCCACCGGAATCGCCTCGCCCGGCCTGAACGTGGCGGCGGGCTGGAAGCCTTCCACCGCGGGCGCCACCACCCGGACGCGCGAAGGATCCAGGCCGAGCGCCTTCCAGTCGACATGCAGCTGCACGTCGACCTTCCGCGGCGCCCACGAAGCGACGGACACCAGGGTCTTGTCGCCCTTGCGCACGTAGCTGGTGGCGAGCACGTCCGGGTTGCCGGTTTTCACCGGGGTGTCGTGCACCCACCAGCCGATCATGTCTGCCTGCCCGATGCCGAACGCGTCCCACAGCTGCCACAGGTGACGCGGGTCGCCGCCGGTCCACGGCAGGCGGTTGGTCATGCCGAACACCATGCCGCGCCAGGGGTTGCCGCCGTTCTGCAGCATCTCGCCCATCAGGCCGTAGGGGATGCCGGAGATCTCGGTGAGCCAGTACGCGGGCGAGGTGTGCTCGTAGTCGAACTCCTCGCCGAACCACAGCCGGTCGAGGTACGGGAACAGGCCCATGTAGAGCAGCGCGCTGTTGACGTAGCCGTCGCGCGCGTCGAACTGGCTGGCGGAATGCAGGTCGATCAGCGCATGCGGTCGGTGCGCGTCCAGCACCTTGCGCACGCGCTTCATGGTGGTGCGGTCGTAGGCCACGTCGTCGAGGTAGAGGCCGTCGATGCCGACATTGCGCGCCAGCCAGTCCAGCCCTTCGATGTAATAGTTGTGCCAGCGGCTCTGGCCGGCGTCGACCACGGCCGCGTCGCGGTTCTCCGGCACGTGCCAGGCGGCGATGTAGTCGCCGTCCAGATGCTCCTGCAGCCACGAGAAACCGCCGCCCTTGCCGGGGCTGATGACCTCGCTGCACGGGCCGGGCGCGGCCTTGCCGTCGCCGCCGATGCGGCAGCCGACGAGGCTTTCCAGCATCGGCAGCTCGGGCGCGCGGTCGGACAGCTCGCGGATGGTGTCGTAGATCTTCACCTCCATGCCGCGCGCGTGGGCCGCGTCGATGTACGCCTTCATCGCCGCAGGCGTGAGGAACGGGTAGTTGATCCACGGATTGATCGGCGTGGCGTGGTGGATGTTCACCACGTTCGCGCCCTCGGCCTTGATCTGGTCGAGGTCGGCGTATTTGTGGAAGTAGCGCTCGGCGAAGTGCTGCGGCGGGTCGATGGTCTTGAACGGCGTCACCCGCAGCACGAGGTCGTAGTGCAGCGTCTGCCCCGCCGCCATCGTGCGCGCGCCGCTGAACGCCTTGACCACGTAGCGCGCGCCGTCACGGGTGAGCGTGATGCCGCCCTGCCCCGCGTTGTCCCACGAGCTCGGCATCACCAGCGGTTGCTGGTGGTAGAAGTTGGTGTTGAGCGGGCGTCGGTAGTGCTCGTCGCGCAGGTGGAATTCCAGGCCCGCGTTGACCGCACCGATCCAGGCGCCGTCCTGGTTGTTCTGCACGTTCCACTTCCATGCGTAGCTGTCCGGCGCGGGCGCGCCGGTGCGGCCCAGGCCCAGTTCGTACTGCGCCACGTCGCCCTTGAGCGGGATCTCCAGGCGGATGTCGTTGAGCTTCACCGCCTGCATGGCGGTGAGCGCGATGGCGTAGCTGAGCGTGCCGTCCATCTCCAGGCTCGCCGTCACTTCGCCGCGCAGCGGGCCGGCCTGCCCGGCCACCTGCCAGTGCACCTTGCCGGGACCATCCACCGCGATCTTCGGCGTGCCGCCGGCGTTCATGGCATGCGCGCCGCCGGCGTCCTGCACCAGCAGGCGCATCGGTGCGGCGAGCAGCGCGCGCGGGGTTTTCGCGAAGCCGGTCATGCGTTCGTCGAAGCGGCTGTCGATCTGCGCCGGCAGGCCGCTGGGCGCCAGCGTCACCGTACGGCCCAGGATGCCGAGCCGGTGGCCGTGCACGGTCACCGCGGTGAACGGCTTCACCAGCGTGTCGTCCTGCGCCAGCGTGGAATTCAGCCAGCGCAGGCGGGTGAGCCTGTAGGGATCGTCGTCGCCGTGCGCCACGGCCTCGCCGGTGTCCACGGTGATCGCCAGCGGCACCTCGCGTGGCCGCGCGCCGTCCGCGCTGACCGTCAGCGTGCCGCGATAGATGCCGGGCCTGGCGTCGGCGGGAATGTCGAGGCCCATCCACAGCGGCTGCACGCGGCCTTGCGCCACGTCGAGACGATCGGTGAACGGCTTGCCCGCGTAGTCGATGCCGCCGAGGTTGAAGCAGGTGAACCGCGTCGCCGGGATCGTGGCGCCGCCCGGGCCATGCAGGTCGCCGAAGCGCACCTGCACGTCCCGCGCCGCGGCGCGCGCGGTCCACAGGCCGACCTGGAAGCTCAGGTATTCGCCGCGCAGCGCATGGTCGGCAAGATCACCGCCCGCGCCACGCCCAGCCCAGCGCCCGGGGATCTGGCTGAACATGCGGATCGGGTGTTCGCGCGTCTCCGGGAACAGCAGCCAGGGCCGATCCGGGTTCGCCGCCAGCAGGCGCTGCACTCCGGTCGGCGTGGCGGTGCGCTCCATGTCGGTGTAGGCGTCGAAGTCGTCCACCGCCTGGTAGCCGATCACGCGCGCCTGCGGCAGCTTCGCGGCGTGGCGCGGATCGTCGAGGCGGTTCCTCTTCACCCACGCGGCGTCGGCGCTGCCTGCCGGCGCGCGGTAGGTCACCGTGGGGTAGTTGCGCGAGCCCGTGCTGACATAGGGCTGGTAGTAGATCGCGTAGGTGCCGGCCTGCTTCGCCTCGAACGCCAGCATGCCTTCGGCCTGGTCGATGCGCTCGCGCAGCACGTTGCCCACCGCCTTTCCGTCCGGGCCGACGACGAGGGTGGCCACGTCCTCGGGATGGCGGTCGCGCCGATGCCAGGGAATCGTTACCTGCACCGCCGGAGCGGGCTTGGCCACCTCCACCGTGTAACGGTGGTTGCCATACTGGTCGGCGTTCCAGCGCAGTTGCACACCATCTTCGAGCGTCTGCGGCCGCGCCAGGGCGGCGCCGGCCGCAGACAGCGCGCACGCCAGCAGGCAGACGGTGGGTAACTTGCTCATGGCGGCCCCCGATGGATGATCGACGTGGATATGTAACCCGTCGGCGATCTTTTCGCAAGAAAACGATTCAATACGCAATCATTCGAAGCATCATCAGGCACTGCGATCGCTGCGCAAGGCGCGCACGGCCTCCTCGTCGCCGGCCGCCTCGCGGCCGCTGACCCAGCCGAACAGCGCGATGCCGACGACGATCGCCAGCGCACCGAGCAGGGCCCAGCCGCGCGGCCACGCCTCGCCCAGCAGGGCCGCACCGAGCACGGTGGTGAACAGCAGCTCGGCCGCCTGCATCGCCTCCACCGCGGCCAGCGCGGTGGGCTGCGTGCGCACGCGGTCGGTGGCCGCGAAGAACAGCACGGTGGCGATCACGCCGGAGGACAGCGCGACCCCGCCGGCCAGCCACGCCTCGCGCCAGCCCGGCGGCCCCACCGTGGCCCATGCGAGCGCGGCGATCAGCAGCCACAGCGGCCAGCTGCACAGCGTCATGCCGAACACGCGCTGCAAGGCATTCACCCGCTGCGCGCTGGTCTCCAGGTGCAGCAACAGCATGCGGTTGCCGAGCGGGTAGGCGAACGCGGCCAGCACCACCGCGCCCGCCGCCAGCCAGTCGCCGGCGCCCAGCCGGCCGTGCGCGTGGCCCCATTGCAGCGCGAACACGCCCGCCACGATCAGCGTGCCGATCGCCAGCGTGGGCCACGCCAGCCGCCGGCGCGCATCGCGGTAGATCAACGGCGCCAGCAGCGGCCCGGCCAGCACCGTGGTCTGGAAACTGCCCGCCACCAGCCACGCCGGCCCGCTGCCCGCGGCCCAGGTCAGCGGCACGCCGAACAGCACGAAGCCCACGCTGCTCCAGGTCAGCCAGGCGCGCGGATGCATGCGCAGTTCGCGCGGCAGCTCGCCCAGGCCACCCTGCCACGGCAGCGCCAGTGCCAGCAGCGGCAAGGTGATGAGGTAGCGCAGGATCACCGCCCACGCCCAATGCCCGCCGCCGCTCACCAGGCTGCGGTTGAGCACATAGGTCATCGTGAAGAACAGCGCCGCGCACAGCGCCAGTCCCACGGCGGCGAGAGCGTTGCGGCGCATCGGCGGTTCGTCGGCAAAGCGCGAGTGTGGCAAATCGCAGGCGCTTTGCGTAGCGGCCCGGATCGATGCGCGCTCGTCCGTGGCCGCGGACGTCCGACGGCGGGCATCGCCGGCGACGCTTTTCAGCTGGCCGCCAGCGGCAACCGCAGCCGCACTTCCAGCCCGCCGCCCCCGGCATTGCGCGCAAGTATCTCGCCGCCGTGCGCCTTGGCCACGCGCTGCGCGATGGCGAGGCCGAGGCCGTGGCCTTCGGCGCGCGAGGCGTTGCTGCCGCGAAAGAACGGCCGGAACAGCGACGGCAGTTCGGCGTCGGGGACGCCGGGGCCATGGTCGCGCACCACGCATTCGGCCTGTCCGCCGGCGGCATGCACCGCGACTTCCACGCTGCCCCCCTCGGGGCTGTACTTGATCGCGTTGGAGATCAGGTTGCCCAGCGCGCGCTCAAGCAGCACGGGCGTACCGACCACCTCGACCGGCGCGCCCGCGGCCAGCCATTGCAGGCGGATGTGGCGCGCGTCCGCTTCCAGCGACGCCTGGCGCAGGCCGTCGCGCGCGAGTTCGGCGAGATCCAGCCGCTCGCGCTCCATGCCGGGCAAGCCGCCCTCCATGCGCGACAAGGCCAGCATGTCGCCGGTCATGCGGTCGAGCCTGACGATCTCCCGCTCGGCCTGGCGGAAGTAGGGCTCCGCTTCCGCGGCGCTCGCGCTGCGTTGCGCGAGGTCAAGGATCAGGTGCAGGCGCGCCAGCGGCGAGCGCAGTTCGTGCGACAGGTCCTGCAGCACGCCGCGGTCGTGCGCCACCAGCGCCTCGATGCGCTCGGCCATGGCGTTGAAATCGCCGGCCAGCTGCACCAGTTCGTCGCGCGTGGCGCCACCGGGGCGATCCACCCGCGCCGACAGCTCGCCCGCCGCCATGCGCCGCGTCGCCTCGCGCAGCGCCTGCACCGGCTTCGCCACGCTGCGCGCCACCCGCCAGCCCACCAGGCCGATGAACAGCAGCGACAAGGCCAGTTGCACGCCGAGCAGGATCTTCTCGCGCGTCTGCGGCCGCAGCCGGGTATGCGAACGGCTCATCGCCACCAGCTGGCGCAGCTGGCCGTCGGCGCCGGTGACGGGCTGCACCGCCACGTACACGTAGAGGCCGCGCCACGGCCGCAGCACCAGGCCGCGGTCGGCAGCCAGCATGGGCGGCAGTTCGTCCCACACCGACGGCGGCAGGCGGATCGGCGCCAGCGGACGGCCGTTCTCGAACAGCGTGGCCTCGATGCCCTCGTGGCGCTGCCGCGCGGACCACTGCGCCAGCGCCGGCGCACCGCCCTGCCGATAGGCCTGGTCAGCCGCCTGCGCCAGCGCGCTCCAGTCGATCTCCACCTCGGTGGTGTACTCGATGAAGCGCCGGGTGAGGAAGCCGCCCAGCACCAGCACCAGCAGGTTCACCGCGCAGAACCACAGCAGCACGCGCCAGTACAGCGAGCTCTTGAACGGATTCACGGCGCGCCCGCCACCATCACGTAGCCGGCGCCGCGCACCGCGTCGATGCGCGGCGCCTGCGCCGACGCTTCCGCCAGCTTGTGGCGCAGGCGGCTCACGTGCACGTCGATGCTGCGGTCGTAGCGCTCCAGCTCGCGCCCCAGCGCGAGGCGGGTGAGCGCCGCCTTGTCCACCAGTTCGCCCGCACGCTGCGCCAGCGCCAGCAGCAGCTGGAATTCGGCACCGGTGAGCGACAGCTCCCGGTCCTCGACCAGGGCGCGGCGCTCGCCGGGCAGCAGGCGCAGCACGCCGAGCCGCAGCTCGCCGGCACCGGTGCCCGGGGTATTGCGCCGCAACTGCGCGCGGATGCGCGCGAGCAGCTCGCGCGGCAGGCAGGGTTTCGCAAGGTAGTCGTCCGCCCCCAGCTCCAGCCCCACCACCCGGTCCACCGGCTCGCCGCGCGCGGACAGCATGATCACCGGCAGGCGGTGTTTCATGCGCAGCTCGCGCAGCGTCTGCAGGCCGTCGCGGCCCGGCATCATCACGTCGAGGATCAGCAGATCGGGCCGCCTCGCCGCGTCGTGCAGCCGTGCCAGCGCTTCCTCGCCGTCGTGCGCGACGTCCACGGCAAAGCCTTCGCGCCGCAGGTACTCGGCCAGCAGCTCGCACAGTGCGCGATCGTCGTCGGCGATGAGGATTCTTGGCATGGCGGCTCGCGGATTCGGCGGCCCATTCAAACCGGGCCGCGGCATGGACGCCCAGGCACTTTACCCATCTTTACGCATGCGCAAAGAACGTACACACGCACCTGTCGTCCAATGGACACACCTTCCACTCCCCACGACAAGAGGCGACAACCATGCGCAAGAATCTTTTCCTCGGCCTGGCCCTGGGCACGGCACTGGCGACCGGCAGCTTCGCCGTTGCCGCGCAAGGCGTTCCCGGCCCGCACGCCCCCGGCGGCTGGGGCCACCATGGCGCCCGCCACGGCATGATGGAGCTGGGCAAGCTCAACCTGAGCGACGCGCAGCAGGCCAGCATCAAGCAGATCATGAAGAGCAGCTTCGAGCAGAACAAGAGCCAGTTCCAGGCCGTGCGCCAGCAGCGGCAGGCGTTCGAGGCGATGAAGCCCACCGACCCCGGCTACCAGGCCGCCACCACCGCGCTGGCCCAGGCCGAAGGCGCCGCAGCGACGGCGCGGGTGCAGCAGATGGCCAATGTCCGCGCGCAGATCTACAACGTGCTGACCCCGGCGCAGCAGTCGCAGCTGGCCTCGATGAAGGCGCAGCGGCAGGCCCGCCACCAGCAGTGGCAGGAGTTCAAGGCCCAGCACCCGGTCGGCAACGGCTCGCCGGACGGCCAGTAAGCCGCGCCCGCGCAGCCCTCCTCCCGCTGCGCAGCGGAGAATCGCGCCGGTTGCTGCCGGCGCGGTTTTTTTTCATGGGCCCGGGGCAGCCACGCGATGCCTGCCGACGGCCTCAGGTCGGATACATGCCGCCGTTGGGACTGACGGTCTGGCCGGTGAGATAGCCGTTGCGCGCAAGCATCGCCACCACGTCGGCCACCTCCTCGGCGGTGCCGAAGCGTCCCACCGGGATGCGCGCGGCGGTGGCGCCGAGCCCGTCGCCCATGTCGGTGGCGATCAGCCCCGGCGCCACCGCGTTGACGGTGATGCCCTCGCCCGCCAGCCGCGATGCGTAGAAATGCGTGAGCCCGAGGATGCCGGCCTTGGACGCCGCGTAATGCGGCCCAACGATGCCGCCCACCTGCGCCGCGGTGGACGACAGGTTGACGATGCGCCCCCAGCCGCCGGCGCGCATGGCCGGCAGCACGGCCTGCGTCACCAGGAATACCGACTTGAGGTTCGCGGCGATCACCGCGTCCCAGTCGTCTTCGGTCGCCTGCTCGATCGACTGGAGGCGCGCGATGCCCGCGTTGTTGACCAGGATCGCGACGTCACCGAGCTGCCGCCGCGTCTCGGCCACCAGTCGCGCCACATCCGCCGCCAGCGACACGTCGGCCTGCACCGCGACGGCGCGGCCGCCCTCGGCGGCGATCGCGGCGCACGCCTCCGCAGCCGCCTGCGCGTTCTGCACGTAGTTCACCGCCACGCGGGCGCCCTGGCGCGCCAGTGCGATCGCCACCGCACGGCCGATGCCGCGCGAGGCGCCGGTGACCAGGGCCACGCGCCCGTCGAGCGGGCGTTCGATCGATGTCGTGCTCATGCCGCGTCTCCCACGTCGATCACCGCCGCCCCTCGAGCGGCGTGCCGCTTCAGCCAGCGACGTATCTCGGCCAGCACCGCATCCGGCGCCTCCATGTTCGCGTGATGGCCCGCGCCCTGCACCACCACTAGCTGCGCGTGGCGGAGACCCTCGGCGATCTGCGCGGACAGCTCCTTCACCTCGGGCTGGTCCTCGCCGCCCACCATCAGCAGGGCCGGCGCGGCAATCCCGCCCAGGCGATCCAGCGCGCCGGGCTGCGGCGTGCGCTGGTCCTGCGCGGCAAAGCGCCAGTAGTTCGGCTCGCGGCGGAACTGCAGCGCCGTCATCGCCTCGGTGCGGCGGCGCACGTCGGCGTCGACGTCGCTTGCCGCACGGCGCGGCCCGTCGGTGAAGGCGCGCAGCGAGCTGTCGATCATGCCCGGCAGGTCGTAGGTGCCCAGCGCCTGGAGGAAGGCGCGCGCGGCCGGCGTGCGATCGGCGAACCGGCCCCAGTAGCCGGCGCCGACGAAGACCAGCGCGCTGACGCGGCCGGGATGCGCCAGCGCGAAATCCAGCGCGGTCGCCGCGCCGCCGGAACAGGCCAGCAAGGCCGTGCGTTCGACGCCGCAGGCGTCCAGCACCGCGGCAAGGTCCTCGTGATGCGCATACGCGCGGCCGGGCACGATCTCCGACTGGCCGAAGCCGCGCGCGTCGTAGCGCAGCACACGATGGTCGTGGGCCAGCGCGGCGAACTCGTGATCCCACTGCCGGCTGTCGACCAGGAAGCCGTGGAGCATGGTCACCGCTTCGCCACGGCCGGCCGTTTCGACGTGCAGGCGGGCGCCGTCCACCTGCACCGATGTTGTCGCGACTGTCATGGGTGTCTCCTCATGCACGATCAACGCGGGTTCGCCGTCACCAGCACCTGCGTGGCGCTGGTTTCGGAGGCGGTCACGCGCACCGGCGCAAGGTAGCCGTCCGGCTTGTCGCCGACCGCCGCGCCGCCGTGGAGGCGCTCCTGCTGCGCCTGCTCGAAGAAGCTGTAGGGGAACTGCTGCGGCAGCGCGGAGACCTCGTCCAGCCGGCGCAGCGCTTCGTCGGGCAGGGAGCGGTCCAGCGCGGCGAGGTTGTCCTCGAACTGCGCCATCGTGCGCGCGCCCAGGATCACCGAACCCACCGCGGGCCGGCGTACCGCCCACTGGATGGCCACCTGCGCCATCGACAGGCCGTGCTCGCGCGCCACCTGCTCCACCGCGCCGACGATCGCCCAGTTGCGCGGCGTGAACTTGTCCTGCAGCGATGCCAGCCCGCTGCCCTTCAGCGCCTGGATGCGGCCGTCGCCGGCGCCGTCATGGCCCGATTCGCTGGGCCTGTACTTGCCCGAAAGCAGGCCCATGCCCAGCGGACTCCACGCGGTGATGCCGTAGCCGAGCTCCTGCGCGAGCGGTGCGTATTCGCGCTCGATGTTGCGCTCCACCAGCGAATACTGCAGCTGCAGGTTCACCAGCGGCTGCAGGTGGTGCGCCAGCGCCAGGGTCTGGATCTGCGCGGCGTACCAGGCCGGCACGTCGGACAGGCCCGCGTAGCGGATCTTGCCCGCGCGCACCAGGTCGTCCAGCGTGCGCAGCACTTCCTCCGCCGGGGTGACGCGGTCCCAGGTGTGCAGCAGGTAGAGGTCGATGTAGTCGGTGCCCAGGCGGCGCAGCGAACCCTCCACTGCGCGCAGGATGTTCTTGCGGCCGTTGCCGCCGGCGTTGGGGTTGCCCGGCTCGGCGTTGTAGCTGAACTTGGTGGTCAGCACGACGCGGTCGCGGCTGCCGCTGTCGGCGATGAAGCGACCCAGCAGCGTTTCGCTCTGGCCTTCGGTGTAGAGATCGGCGGTGTCGACGAAGTTGCCGCCGGCAGCGAGGTAGCGGTCGAACATCGCACGCGCGGTGGCCTCGTCCGAACCCCAGCCCCAGCTTTCGCCGAAGGTCATCGTGCCCAGTGCGAGGCGGCTGACGCGCAGGCCGGAACGGCCGAGGGTGTAGTAGTCGAGCGACATGGCGGATCTCCGGTGGGTGAGTGGGACGGCGCCAGTCTGGGCGCGCTCATTGCTACGAAAAATAGCCAATCGCTTTATGCTTTATGAAGTTTCCCTAACCAATTGAGGGACAGCCCATGCGCGACGACTACGCCCTGCGCGCCTTCCGCGCCATCGCCGAGCACGGCAGCTTCACCCGCGCCGCGGCGGCGCTGGACGTCACCGCCTCGGCGCTGAGCCAGACCCTGCGCCGGCTGGAGGCGCAGCTCGGCACGCGCCTGCTCCATCGCACCACGCGCCGCGTGGGCCTCTCCGAGGCGGGCCACGAACTGCTGCGGCGGATCGCCCCGGCGCTGAAGGAACTGGATGCGGCGATGGACGCGCTGCGCCAGCACGGTGACCGCCCCGCCGGCCTGCTGCGCCTCACCGTGCCGGACGTGGTGGCCATCGCCCTGCTCGATCCGCTGCTGGGCGAATTCATGGCGCGCTGGCCGGCCGTGAAGCTGGACATCCACGTGGACAATGGCCTCAGCGACCTGATCGCCGAGGGCTTCGATGCCGGCATCCGCCTCGGCGAGCGCCTGCAGCGCGACATGGTAGCGGTGCCGGTGAGCGGTCCGCTGCGCTCGGTGGTGGTGGGCTCGCCCGCCTACTTCGCGCACCACGGCCGCCCCAGTCAGCCGCGCGAACTGGAAGCGCACGACTGCATCAACTTCCGCCAGGCCAGCAGCCGTGCGCTGTACCGCTGGGAATTCGCGCACCGGAGCGGCCCGCGCAAGGGCCAGTGGTTCGAACTGCCGGTGGACGGCCGGCTCACCGTCAATCACGTCCCGCTGGCGGTGCGCGCCGCGGTCGAGGGCGCCGGACTGGCCTGCGTGCTGGAACCGTTCGCGCGCGAGGCGCTGGCCGATGGCCGGCTGGAAAGCGTGCTGGACGATTGGCTGCCGCCCTTCGACGGCTTCCACCTCTACTACCCCAGCCGCTTCCAGGTGCCGCCAAAGCTGCGCGTGTTCATCGATTTCCTGCGCGAGCGCCGGCAGGCGGCCGCAGCGGCGCAGCGCTCCGGCCGCACGGGACGCCAACGTCAGCGGTAACGCCAGTGGCCACCGACCCAGACGTGGCCGCCGGCCCAGTAGCCCGGCACCCACACGCGGGCGTGGCGCGGCGCCACCACCACGCAGCCGGTGAGCGCAACGCTGCCGCCGATCAACGCGGCGGCGATCAGGCAGGTGGACAGGAAACGACGCATGGCACGCTCCTCGTAGGGGATGTGCTGCGAGGAACGCGTGGCCTCGCGCCGCGATGACGACCGTCACGACATTTGCCGCGCGCAGTTCAGCGGGCCCTCATCTGCCGGGCCGCCGGCGCGCTCAGGTTCCTGCGGCACGCCCCGCCGCATGCGCGACGCGATGGATCAACCGCGCGGCGACGCGGGCGGTGACCTTGTCGCGATCGTGCGGCGGCGACAGCTCGGCCACGTCCAGCACCTTCAGCTTGCCGGTGGCGGCCACCGCGTCGAGCAGCGGCTCGACCACCTCCAGCGGCACGCCGCGGGCGCTGGGCGCGCTGACGCCGGGCGCCACCGCATGCGGCAGCGCGTCGAGGCAGATGGTCTGGTAGACCACGTCGACGTTCGCCAGCTTCGCCTGCAGCTGCGCGATCCGCGCGGGCAGGTCGAGCACGCCCAGCTCGTCGTCACGCACGTAGTGCACGCCGAGTGCGTCGGCGGTGTCGAACAGCATGCGCGTGTTCGCAGACAGGCTGATGCCGTACACCCAGTATTCCAGCGGCAGGCCACGCGCCACGGCATGTTCGATCGCCTGCAGGAACGGCGTGCCGGAGCTGCCGCGGTCCTGCCGGCGCAGGTCAAAGTGGGCATCGATGTTGACGATCGCCACGCGCGGACGCCGCTCGCCGAGGTGCTGAGCCAGGCCCTGGTACGTGGCGAACGCGATCTCGTGCCCGCCGCCGAGGCCCACCGGCAGGTGACCGGCATCGAGCAGCGCGGCGAGCTTTTCGGCGTAGCGCTGCTGCGCGCCCTCGAGGTCGCCGTCGACCACGTTCACCGTGCCGGCGTCGTACAGCGGCGTCTCGTCGAGTACCGGCAGGTTGGACAGCATCGCGCGCAGCGCGGCGGGGCCCTCGGCCGCACCGACGCGGCCGCCGTTGCGGCGCACGCCCTCGTCGCTGGCGAAGCCAAGCACGGCCACGCCGGGCGCACTGCCGGCCACCGGCTCGCGCACCCACTGGTGCCAGCGCCGGGTGGCAGGGCCTTCCGGCAGATCGACGCGGCCGCTCCAGCCGCTTGCCGCGGCGCTCATGGGCACACCTGCCGCAGGCGTCGAACACGCTGATTCATGAATGGCTCCCGTGGGTGATGCACGCATTGTAGTCGTCGCGCTCGCATTCGCTTCACCCGCGCCACCGCAGCATGCGCGCATGGCGAAGAGAACCGGCGAACGCACCCCGAAGCTGCGCCTGCGGCTGGCCGCGCCTGACGACGTCCCGGCGCTGGTCGAACTCACCGCCCGCGTCTACACGCCGGAAAACGGCTACTCGGCGGAAATGCTGCGCTCCCAGCAGACGCATTTCCCGCAGGGCCAGTTCGTGGTGGAGTACGAGGGCAAGGTGGTGGGCTACTGCGCCACCTTCCGCATCGACGAGGCGGCCGCGCTGGCGCCGCACACCTGGATCCAGATCACCGCCGGCGGCATGGCGTCCCGGCACAAGCCGGACGGCGACTGGCTGTACGGCATCGAGGTGGTGGTGCACCCCGACTATCGCCGCATGCGCATCGGCCAGCGCTTGTACCAGGCGCGCAAGCGGCTGTGCATGGACCTGAAGCTGCGCGGCATCGTGTTCGGCGGGCGCATCCCGGGACTGGCGCGCAACATCCAGCGCTACGGCAGCGCCGAGGCCTACGTGCAGGCGGTGCAGGAAGGCCACCGCCGCGACCTCACGCTGAGCTTCCAGCTCGCCAACGATTTCGAAGTGGTTGGCCTGCTGCGCAACTACGTGCCTTCGGACCACGAGTCGCTGGGCTACGCGGTGCACCTGGTGTGGCGCAACCCTCTGTTGCTCGACCAGCCGGACATCCCCTCGACCCCCTCGCCGCGCCTGCTGCCCACCACCGTGCGCGTGGCCTCGGTGCAGTACCAGCAGCGGCGCATCGCCTCGTTCGACGAGTTCGCCACCCAGGTCGAGTACTTCACCGACATCGCGGCGGACTACAACGCGGACTTCGTGGTGTTTCCCGAAATGATCACGCTGCAGCTGCTGTCGATCGAGAACACCGAACTGCCGCCCACCGAGACGATCCGCAAGCTCAGCGAGTACACGCCGCAGGTGAAGGAGCTGTTCGGTCGGCTGGCGGTGCACTACAACATCAACATCGTCGCCGGCACCCATCCCACCCGGCAGCCCAACGGCGACATTCACAACGTCTGCTATGTGTGCCTGCGCGACGGCTCGATCCACGAGCGCGAGAAGCTGCACCCCACGCCCAGCGAGCGCATCACCTGGAACATCACCGGCGGCGACAGCGCCGCCACGGTGCCGACCGACTGCGGCCCGGTCGGCGTGATGATCTGCTACGACAGCGAATTCCCCGAAGTGGCGCGGCACCTGGTGGACCAGGGTGCGCTGATCCTGTTCGTGCCGTTCTGCACCGACGTGCGCGAGGGCTACCTGCGCGTGCGCTACTGCGCGCAGGCCCGCGCGGTGGAGAACCAGTGCTACGTGGTGCTGTCGGGCAACGTGGGCAACCTGCCCGGCGTCAACAACTTCGACATCCAGTACGGCCAGAGCTGCATCCTCACCCCCAGCGACTTCCCGTTCGCGCGCGACGGCATCGCCGCCGATTCCACCCCGAACAGCGAGACCGTGCTGTTCGCCGACCTGCATCTGGAAAGCCTGGCCAGCGCGCGCAACGCCGGCGCCGTGCAGAACCTCAAGGACCGCCGCTTCGACCTGTACGAGACACGCTGGCTGCCGCGGGCGCGCGGGCCGCGCGGCCGCGCCGCCTTATGCAAAAAAAGCCCGAGGCCCCCACCCGCCCCGTCGAAGAAAAAACCCCACACCCCCCCGGGGGCCGGGGGGGGGCCCGCGTGGGTTTGGCCCCCCCCCGGGGACACGGGCCCGGGGGGGGGGGGCGGGGC
>NZ_JALBWP010000006.1:0-107238 GCF_050026795.1 Rhodanobacter aciditrophus | reverse complement strand
ACCCGCGCCGCCGCGGCGGGGCGCCGGGGGCCGGCCCGCCGGGGGTCCCCCCACCGCCGCCCGCGGGCCGCCGCCGGCGTCCCCGCGGGGGGCGGGGGGGGGCGCGCGCGGCGCCGGCCGCCCGCGGCGGCGCCCCCCCCCGCGGCGCAGGCCGCCGACGTGGTGTTCCTGTTCCCGGGCCAGGGTGCGCAGTACGCCGGCATGGGCCGCGAACTGCACCGCCGCGAGCCGGTGTTCCGCGCCGCGTTCGACGAATGCGCCGATGCGCTGGGCGGCGACTTCGGCTTCGACCTGCGCGAACGCTGCTTCGCCGACGACGCCGACGCGCTGCTGCCGACCGCGGTGATGCAGCCGGCCACGTTCGCCGTCGAGTACGCGCTCGCGCGCTGGTGGATGAGCCTGGGCGTGGTGCCGGCCGCGATGCTCGGCCACAGCGTCGGCGAGTTCGCCGCGGCGGCGCTGGCCGGCGTGTTCGCCCCGGCCGACGCGGCGCGGCTGGTCGCGCGGCGCGGCCAGCTGATGCAGGCGCAGCCGGCCGGCGCGATGCTGTCGGTGCGGCTGGCGGCGACCGCGCTGCAGGAACGGCTGCCGGCCGGCCTCGCGCTGGCCGCGGAGAACGCGCCGACGGCCTGCGTGGTTTCCGGACCCGCTGCCGCGATCGCCGCGTTCCAGGCCGAACTCGAACGCGAGGGCGTCGCCTGCCGCCCGCTGCGCACCTCGCACGCGTTCCATTCGCCGATGATGGATGCGGCGGTCGAGCCGTTCCGCGCCGCCGTCGCGGCGACCGCGCGCAGCGAACCCTCGCTGCCGATCGTGTCGAGCGTGAGCGGCATGCCGCTCGCCGCCGCCGAAGCCATGTCGCCGGACTACTGGGCACGGCAGCTGCGCGAGCCGGTGCGCTTCTCCGCCGCGCTGCGCACCCTGCTCGACGCGCCGGCGCGCGTGCTGCTCGAAGTCGGTCCGCGCGCGACGCTGAGCACGCTGGCGCGCCAGCAGCTCGGCGCGGCACGCGGCGCGGTCGAGGCGCTCGCCACGCTGGCCGACAACCCGGCGGCGGAGCCCGCCAGCCTGCTCGCCGCAGCCGGCGAGGCGTGGTGCCGCGGCGTCGGGATCGACCCGGCGACGCTCGACCGGCGTGCCCGCCGCCAGCGCATCGTGCTGCCGACCTACCCGTTCGAACGCCAGCGCCACTGGGTCGAGGCCGCGCCGGCATCGCGCGAACCCGCACCCGTGCCTGTACCCGTCGCCTCGCTGCCGCCTGCCGAAGGAACGCCCATGCCTACCCCCGCCGTGTCGTCCATGGATCGCCGGCCCCGCCTGATCGACCAGCTGAAGGCGGCGTTCGAGGACATCTCCGGCCTCGACCTCGCCGATGCCGATCCCGCCAGCCACTTCATCGAACTGGGCCTGGACAGCCTGATGCTGACCCAGGTGGCGCTGCACGTCTCCAAGGCGTTCGCGGTGCCGGTGACCTTCCGCCAGCTGATGGGCGACTGCGCGAGCTTCGCGCAGCTGGCCGCGCTGCTCGACGCGCAACTGCCGCCGGAAGCCCCGGCCACGCCGGCACCGATGCCGACGCCGGTCGCGACGCTGCCCCCGCCGCAGGCCGCAGCGCCGGCGGCAGCGACGCCGGCAGCCGCCGCCATGCCGGAGGGCTACGTGCAGCAGGTGATCGCCCAGCAGATGCAGCTGATGGCCCAGCAACTGGCCCTGCTCGGCGGCGCGGCCGGCGCGCCGGCGGCGCCGGCCACGGCCGGCACAGCCGAACTGGCACGCGCGCCGCTCGCAGCCGCGACGGCGATGGCGGCTGCGGTACCGGCGCCCGCCGACGAGGAAGCGGCGCTGGCGCACACCCGCTACGACGTGAAGAAGGCCTTCGGCGCGATCGCGCGCATCGACACCGGCAAGTCCGAGCTGTCGCCGCGGCAGCAGGGCCGGCTGGACCGCTTCGTCGAGCGCTACGTGGCACGCACGCGCAAGTCGAAGGAGTACACCCAGGCGCATCGCCCGCACATGGCCGACCCGCGCGTGGTCAACGGCTTCCGCCCGCTGACCAAGGAGATCGTCTACCCGCTGGTGATCGAACGCTCCCGCGGCGCGCGCCTGTGGGACCTCGACGGCAACGAATACGTCGACGCGCTGAACGGCTTCGGCATGAGCCTGTTCGGCTGGCAGCCGGACTTCGTGCTGGAGGCGGTGCGCCGGCAGCTCGACCTGGGCTACGAGATCGGCCCGCAACATCCGCTCGCCGGCGAGGTGACGCGACTGCTCTGCGAGCTCACCGGACACGAGCGCGCGGCGCTGTGCAACACCGGCTCGGAGGCGGTGCTGGGCGCGCTGCGCATCGCACGCACGGTGACGGGGCGCGAGACCGTGGCGCTGTTCACCGGCTCCTACCACGGCATCAACGACGAAGTGATCGTGCGCGGCACGAAAAAGCTGCGTGCGGTGCCGGCGGCGCCGGGCATCCTGCGCAACACCGCCGAGCACGTGCTGGTGCTCGACTACGGCACGCCGGAATCGCTGCAGGTGATCCGCGAGCGTGCGCACGAGCTGGCCGCCGTGCTGATCGAGCCGGTGCAGAGCCGGCGGCCGGACTTCCGCCCGGTGGAGTTCCTGCGCGAGGTGCGCGCGATCACCGAGGCCAGCGGCGCGCTGTGCATCTTCGACGAGATCGTCACCGGTTTCCGCTGCCATCCCGGCGGCACCCAGGCGCTGTTCGGCATCCGCGCCGACCTCGCCACCTACGGCAAGGTGGTGGGCGGCGGCTACCCGATCGGCGTGATCGCGGGACGGCGCGCGTACATGGACGCACTGGACGGCGGCCAGTGGCAGTACGGCGACGACTCGATCCCCACCGTGGGCGTCACCTACTTCGCCGGCACCTTCGTGCGCCATCCGCTGGCGCTGGCCGCGGCGAAGGCGGTGCTCGAACACCTGCGCGACGCCGGCCCCGCGCTGCAGGAGCAGCTCAACGCGCGCACCGCGGCGATGGCCGACGAGCTCAACGGCTTCCTGGTGGAAGTGGGCGCACCGCTCGCGGTCAAGCAGTTCGCCTCGCTGTGGCGCACCCAGTTCCTGGAGGAGCACCCGCTGCAGGACCTGCTGTTCGCGATGATGCGCAGCCGCGGCGTGCACATCCTGGACAATTTCCCCTGCTTCTTCACCACCGCGCACACCGAGGCGGACTTCCAGGCGATCACCCGCGCGTTCAAGGAGTCGGTGCTGGAGCTGCAGGATGCCGGCTTCCTGCCGCGCAACGTCACCACGGCGCCGACGGTGATGGACGCCGGCAAGCCGCCCGTGCCCGGCGCGCGGCTCGGCCGCGAACCCGACGGACGGCCGTGCTGGTTCGTGCCCAATCCCGAGCGACCCGGCAAATACATGAAGGTGGAACCATGAAGACGCCCATGGATGCGCACGCCGCCCTTTCGGCGGTCGACTACGACCCGTTCGCCAGTCCCGCACTGGAGCGCGTGGTGCCCAGCACCGAGGCGCAGCGCGAGATCTGGCTGGCCGCCAAGCTCGGCGAACAGGCCTCGCTGGCCTACAACGAGGCGGTGGCGCTGCACCTGCACGGTGCGCTCGACCGCGCGGCGCTGCTGGACGCGCTGCAGGCGCTGGTCGATCGCCACGATGCGCTGCGTGCCAGCTTCGGCCCCGACGGCGAGACCTTCTGCGTGGCCGCCGGCGTCACGCTGGCGGTGCGGCAGACCGCGCTGGACGCGCTCGACCCGGCCGCACGCGCCGCCGCGCTGGAGGAACGCCGCACCGCTGCCGTGCTGCAGCCGTTCGAGCTGGAATCCGGCCCGCTGTTCCGCGCCGAGCTGGTATGCCTGGGCGAGCGCGAGCACGTGCTGCTGCTGTGTGCGCACCACCTGGTCTGCGACGGCTGGTCGTGGTGGGTGATCGTGCGCGAGCTGGGCGCGCTGTACGGGCTGCGCAGCGGCGCCGGCGCCGGCGGTGCGGCGCTGCCGCCGGCGCCCTCGTTCGCCGACTACGCCCTGCGGCTTGCCGAACCGGCAGACCGCCGCGCCAGCGCCGCCGACGAGGCCTGGTGGGTGGCGCACCACGCGCATCGCGCGCCGGCGCTGGACCTGCCGGGCGACCGCCCGCGGCCGCCGCGGCGTGGCTTCGCCTCCGCCCGCGAGGACCACCTGCTCGATGCCGACGTGGTAGGCGCGCTGCGCCAGCTGGGTGCGCGCCACGGCGCGAGCCTGTTCGCCGTCCTGCTGGGCAGTTTCGCCGGCCTGCTCGGCCGGCTGGCCGGACAGGACGAGGTGGTGCTCGGCATCCCTGCGGCGGCGCAGGCGAACGAGGGCCTGGGCAACCTGGTGGGCCACGGCGTCAACCTGCTGCCGCTGCGCTGCAGCGCCGACCCCGCGCTGCCGTTCGCGCAGGTGCTGGCCGCGGCGAGCAACGAACTGCTCGATGCGCTGGAACACCAGCGCTGCACCTTCGGCCGCCTGCTGCAGCAGCTGGACATCGCGCGCGACCCGGCCCGCCTGCCGCTGGTCAGCGTGCTGTTCAACATCGACCAGGCGCTGGAGCAGGAGGCCGCGGCCTTCCCGGGACTGCGGCTGGACTTCGCCAGCGTGCCGCGCCGCTACGAGAACTTCGAGCTGTTCGTCAACGCGGTGCAGGAGCACGGCGGCCTGCGCCTGGAATGCCAGTACAACAGCGGCCTGTTCGACGCCGCCACCGTGCGCCGCTGGCTGCGCGCCTACGAAACCCTGCTGCGCGCCGCCGTGGCGCAGCCGGATGCGGAGTTCGGCAGTTTGCCGATCGCCGATGCGGCCATGCGTGAGGAACTCGCCGCGCTGCAACCCGCGCCGACGCCGTTCGATGCCAATCGCCTCGCCCACCAGCACTTCGAGGCGCAATGCGCGCGCACCCCGGAACGCGAGGCCGTGCGCGCGGGCACAGGCAGCCTGAGCTACGCGGCGCTCGAAGCGCGCGCGAACCGCATCGCCCACGCCTTGCGCGCGCGTGGCGTGCGGCGCGGCGCGCTGGTCGGCCTCGCGCTGGATCGCGACACTGACCTCGTCGCCAGCGTGCTCGGCGTGCTCAAGGCCGGCGCCGGCTACGTACCGCTGGATCCGTCCTACCCGGCCGAACGCCTCACTCACATGGCCGACGACTCCGGACTGGCCGTCCTGCTGACGCAGGGCGCGCATGTCTCGCGCTTCGACCTGCATGGTCGCCCAGTGCTGGCGCTTGATGCGATGGCGGAAGAACTGGCGGCGCTGCCGGCCACGCCCTTGCCGACCGATGCCGACGCGGCGACGCCCGACACCATCGCCTACGTGATCTACACCTCCGGTTCCACCGGCAAGCCCAAGGGCGTGGCAGTGCCGCACCGGGCCACCGCGAATTTCCTGCACGCCGTGCAGCAGACACCGTCGATCCGCACCGAGGATCGTCTCGTCGCGGTGACCACGCTGTCGTTCGACATCGCCTTCATGGAGCTGATGCTGCCGCTGTCCGTGGGTGCCTGCATGGTGATGGCGACCCGCGACGAGGCGCGCGACGGCACCGCGCTGCGCCGCTTGGTCGAGGCCAGCGACTCCACGTACCTGCAAGCCACGCCATCGGGTTGGCGGCTTCTGCTGGGCGCGGGCTGGCAAGGGCGCGCCGATTTCACCGCGGTATCGGGCGGCGAACCGTTGGCGCCGGATCTGGCCGCCGCGCTGCTCGCGCGCTGCGGCGCGGTATGGAACGGCTACGGTCCCACCGAGTGCACGGTGTACGCCACGATGTGGAAGGTCGAACATCCCGAACGCGGCATCTCGATCGGCCGCCCGGTGGCAAACACCACGGTGTGGGTGCTGGACGAGCGCCGCCAGCCTTGCCCGCCGGGCGTGCCCGGCGAGCTGTGGATCGGCGGCGCAAGCGTGGCACAGGGTTACCTCAATCGCCCCGAGCTCACCGCCGAGCGTTTCGTCGACGATCCGTTCTCCGACCTGCCCGGCGCCCGCCTCTACCGCACCGGCGACCGCGGCCGCTGGCGCGCCGACGGCAACCTCGAACACCTCGGCCGTGCCGATTTCCAGATCAAGCTCCGCGGCTTCCGCATCGAGCCTGGCGAGATCGAAGCGCAGCTCGCCGGCCAGCCGCCGGTGACGCAGGCGCTGGTCGTCATGCGCGAGGACCGGCCGGGCGATGCACGCCTAGTGGCCTACCTGGTGAGCGAAACGCCGGTGGACGAAGCGGCACTGCGCAGCCGCCTGCGCGAACGCCTGCCCGAATACATGTTGCCGCAGCACTTCGTGGTGCTGCCCGCGCTGCCGTTGCTGCCCAACGGCAAGATCGACCGCGCCCGCCTGCCGGCGCCGCTCGCCGCCGCCGCGCCGGTCGGCGCGCACGCCGCGCCGCGCGACGAACTGGAACGCCAGGTCGCGCAGGCGATGGCCGCCGTGCTGGGCGGCCTGGAGCCGGGTCTGGACGACGACTTCTTCGAACGCGGCGGCCATTCGCTGCTCGCCGCGCAGCTCACCGCGCGGCTCAACCGCGACCTCGGCCTGGCACTGCCGCTGCGCACCCTGTTCGAGGCGCCGACCGTGGCCCGGCTGGCGGCGGCGATCCGCGCAGCCGGCGCAGCCGGCAAGCCGGCGCCGCGTGCCATCGCGCGCCTGGCCGACCGCGAGCACGCGCCGCTGTCGCTGATGCAGCAGCGCGTGTGGTACCTCGAACAGCTGCAACCCGGCCGGGTGACCTACCACACGCCGTCGGCGCATCGCCTGCACGGCGCGCTGAACCTGGCCGCCTTCGAGCAGGCATTGCGCACGATGGTGCGGCGCCAGCCGGTGCTGCGCACCTCGATCGAACCCGGCGAGAGCGGCGCGACGCAGCGTATCCACGCCGCGCTGGAGGTGGAACTGCCGCGGGAGGATCTCTCCAGCCTGCCGGCGAACGAGCGCGAGGACTGGCTCAGGCGCCGGCTCGACGCGCTGATCGCCGAGCCGTTCGACCTGGCCGTGCCGCCGCTGTTCCGCGCCCGGCTGTTCCGGCTGGGCGAAGAGGAACACGTGTTCTTCTTCATGACCCACCACATCATCTGGGACGGCTGGTCATTCGACCTGTTCTACCAGGAGATGACCGCGCTGTACGCCGCGTTCTGCGCCGGCCGCCCCGATCCGCTGCCGCCGCTCGCGGTGGAGTACGGCGACTTCGCCGCGTGGCAGCGGCAGTGGATGCAGGGCGAGGAACTCGAGCGCCAGCTCGGCCACTGGCTGTCACGCCTCAGGGGCAACATCGAGCCGCTGGAGCTGCCCGCCGACCGCACGCGGCCGACGCGGATGTCCGGCGCCGGCGCCACCGAATGGGTCGAGCTGCCGGCCGCACGGCTCGACGCCGTGCGTGCGCTGGCCCGGCAGGCCGGCGTCACCTCGTTCATGGTGCTGCTCGCGGTCTACTACGTGCTGCTGCACCGGCTCGGCGGCCAGCGCGACCTGATCGTGGGCACGCCCGTGCGCGGCCGCGACGCGGTGGAGCTGGAGCCGGTGATGGGCTTCTTCGTCAACGCGCTGCCGCTGCGCCTCGCGATCGACCCGCAGGCCGGCTTCCTGGACACCCTGCACGCGGTGCGCACCGTGGTGCTCGACGCCTTCGCCTGCCCGGACGTGCCGTTCGAGCACCTGGTCAAGGCGCTGCGGCTGCCGCGCGACGAGAGCCGGCCGCCACTGGCGCAGGCAATGTTTTCCTACCAGGACGTGCGCGGACGCGCGTGCTCATGGGGCGGGCTGCGCCACGAGCGCCTGCCGGTGTTCCAGCGCGGCAGCGCCCACGACCTCGGCCTGTGGTTCGTGGAGCTGGAACACCGCCTGCTCGGCGGCATGATCTTCAACGCCGACATCTTCGAACCGGCCACCGCCGCGCGCTACCGCCGCGGCTACGAGACCCTGCTGGAAAGCGCGCTGGCCGATCCGCGCCGGCCGATCGCCCAGCTGTCGCTGCTGCCGGCGGACGAGCTGGCCCAGCTGCGGCGCTGGAACGCCACCGCCGCGGCGATCCCGGTATCGACCATGCACGGCGCCTTCGAACGCCAGGCTGCGGCCACGCCGGAGCGCACGGCGCTGCGCTGCGGCCGCGAGACGCTGAGCTACCGCGCGCTGGACGAACGCGCCAACCGCATCGCCCACGGCCTGATCGCCCAGGGCGTCCGCCCCGGCGACCTGGTCGGCATCGCGCTCGAGCGCGGCCCCGCCATGCTCGCCGCCCTGCTCGGCACGCTCAAGGCCGGCGCCGGCTACGTGCCGCTCGATCCCGGCTTCCCCGCCGAGCGGCTCGCCTACATGGTCGCCGACGCCGGACTCGCCGCCCTGCTCACCCAGCAGTCGCTGGCCGCACGCTTCGACCTGCCCGGCCGTCCGCTGATCGCGCTCGACGCCCCGCCGCCCGGTTGGGACGCGCTGCCCACCTCCGCGCCCGCGCTCGCCGTCGATCCGTCCTCCATCGCCTACGTCATCTACACCTCCGGCTCCACCGGCCGCCCCAAGGGCGTGGCCATCCTCCATCGCGCCGTGGCGAACTTCCTCGCCAGCATGGCCGAACGGCCCGGGCTGCACGCCGACGATCGCCTGCTCGCGGTCACCACGCTGTCCTTCGACATCGCCGTGCTGGAGCTGCTCGGCCCGCTCGGCGTCGGCGGCGAGGTGGTGCTCGCCACGCGCGAGCAGGCGCTCGACGGCAGCGCGCTCGCCGCCCTGCTCGCCGACCACGGCGTCACCCTGATGCAGGCCACCCCGGCCACCTGGCGCCTGCTGCTGCAGGCCGGCTGGCAGGGCAGCGCCCGCTTCCGCGCGCTGTGCGGCGGCGAGGCGCTGGCGCCGGACCTGGCCGCGGCCCTGCTGCCGCGCTGCGCCGAACTGTGGAACCTCTACGGCCCCACCGAGACCACCGTGTGGTCCACCTGCGCCAGGGTCGAGCCGGATCAGCCGATCCACATCGGCACCTCGATCGCCAACACCTCCGTGTGGGTGCTCGACGAGCGCCGCCAGCCCTGCCCGCTGGGCGTGCCCGGCGAGCTGTGGATCGGCGGCGCCGGCGTGGCGCTCGGTTACCTCCACCGCCCCGAACTCACCGCCGAGCGTTTCGTCGACGATCCGTTCTCCGACCTGCCCGGCGCCCGCCTCTACCGCACCGGCGACCGCGGCCGCTGGCGTGCCGACGGCAACCTCGAGCACCTCGGCCGCGCCGATTTCCAGATCAAGCTCCGCGGCTTCCGCATCGAGCCTGGCGAGATCGAATCGATCGCCCGCGAGGACAGCGCGGTGGCCGATGCCGCGGCGGTGGTGCATGAGTTCGCCGCCGGCGACCAGCGCCTGGTGCTCTACGTGGTCGCCGACGAGGCGGAAGCCACGCTGCTGCCGCGCCTGCGTGCCGCGCTGGAGGCGCAGCTGCCTGGCTACATGCGGCCGCAGCATATCCTGCGGCTGCAGGCGTTTCCGCAGACGCCGAACGGCAAGCTCGACCGCAAGGCGCTGCCGCTGCCCACGGCGGTGGCGGGCGGGCGCGGCCCGGCGCCCGGCAGCACGGACGACGATCCGCGCCGCCGCTATCTGGCGGCCGTGTGGTGCGAGCTGGTCGGCGTGTCCGCCGTGTCGCCGCAGGACAA
This sequence comes from Rhodanobacter aciditrophus, assembly GCF_050026795.1. Lineage (NCBI taxonomy): Bacteria > Pseudomonadati > Pseudomonadota > Gammaproteobacteria > Lysobacterales > Rhodanobacteraceae > Rhodanobacter > Rhodanobacter aciditrophus. Next base: position 97,622 of record NZ_JALBWP010000006.1, on the reverse strand, counting down.
CTTCTTCGATGTGGGCGGGCACTCGCTGCTGGCGGTGGAACTGGCTGCGCGCGTGCAACGCGAGACCGGCGTGCGGCTCAACCTGCTGGACATCGCGAGCGGCACGCTGGCCACGCTGGCCGGGCAGCTGCCCGAACCCGCGGCAGCCGGACAGAACAACCCGTTCGGCCACCGCCTGCGGCGGCTGCTGGGGCTGCGCTGATGCGTGTCGCGCGCGCCCGGCCACGTCGCCCCGCCCGCCACCGTCGCGGGGCGTCGTGGCCATGATGAAGACGCCGTTTCGGTCAATGAGCGTTGCACAGGGGATTGCTCGAAACAGGAACCCGCATGAACGACATCCATGATGGCCGAGCCGCGGAACCGCACACCGATTCCGCGCTTGCGCTGGGCGAAATCCAGAAGGAGAAATGGCTGGCCGGCCAGTACGGCGACGGTGCCATGCTGGCGCTCGCCCATCTCACGGTGGTGCGGCTGGACGGCCCGCTGCACGCCGCGGCGCTGGAGCAGGCCGCCGCCCTGCTGTGGCGGCGGCACGCCACCCTGCGCATCGGGCTGTCCGCCGATGGGCGCATGCAGCACGTGTACGACCGCTTGCCACTGCCGTGGGCGCGGCACGATTTCTCGTCCGACGGCGAAGCCGCGGAGGCGCGCCTCGCTGCCCACATCCAGGTGCGTCTGCACACGCCGTTCGACCCGGCCCGGCCGCCGCTGCTGCAGCTGGCGCTGGTGCGGCTGGGCGAGGAGCGGCATGCGCTGCTGCTGCACGCGCACGAGCTGGTGCTCGATCGCCGTGCGACCGGCCGGCTGCTGGCGGAACTCGCGCATGGTTATGGCGCGCTCGTCGCGGGCCGGCAGCCGGCGGCGCCGCCGGCGCCGCTGCCGCCGTCCGACGACGAGGCGCCTGCGGCATCGCTCGCGTGGTGGCGCGCACGCTACGCCAGCCTGCCCGATCCGCTGGCCCTGCCCGCCGACCGGCCCGCGCCGCCGCGGCCGCAGTTCGACGCCGCCGGCGCACGGCGCGAGCTGCCGGCACACACCGTCGCCGGCCTGCGCCGGCTGGCGCAACGCTGCGGCCTGACGTTGCACGAAGTGCTGCTGGGCGGCTACGCGGCCTTCCTCATACGCATGAGCGGACAGCGCGACTTCGCCGTCGGCGCGCCGGTCGGCATGCATGGCGGCCCGCTGCACGTCCTGCCGCTGCGCCTGGACATCGAGCCGGCGCAGGACGTGGCCGCGCTGCTCGCCCGGGTGGCCGGCGCATTGCGCGACGCCAAGACGCACGGCGACGTCACGGTGATGGGCCTGCTGCGCGCGCTCGACCTGCACCGCCGTGGCGCGGAGGCGGCCCTCACCGGCGTCTCGTTCGAGTTCGACCCCGGCTTGCCGGAGTTTGCCTTCGCCGGCCTGCGCCACCGCGTGCTCGACGGCGGATGCGTCGCGCTGCTGGGCGAGCTGCAGGCCCGCGTGGCGCCGGCAGGCGACGCCCTGACCATCGAGTTCCACGGCGCGGCGACGCGCTTCGACGACGCCACGCTGCAGCGCTGGCTGGGCCACTACGCCACCCTGCTGGAGGCGCTCGCCGAGGCGCGCGATCCGGCGACGCTGCCGGTCGCTGCGCTGCCCCTGCTGGACGCCGCCGGGCGCGCCCAGGTGCTGCACGCGTGGAACGACACCGCCCGCGACTACGACCGCGACCTGGCGCTGCCCGCGCTGATCGCCGCCCAGGCGCGACGCTCGCCGCTGCGCACCGCCGTCGAATGCGCCGGCGAGGCGCTGGACTACGCCGCGCTTGAACAACGCACGCGCGCGCTGGCGCTGGCGCTGGGGCGCCGCGGCATCGGCCGGGGCAACCTGGTCGGCGTGTACGTGCCGCGCAGCCTGGACATGCTGGTCGCGGTGCTGGGCATCCTGAAGAGCGGCGCCGCCTACGTGCCGCTGGACCCGGAATTCCCGCAGGAGCGGCTCGGCTACATGGCGGGGCACGCCGGCCTGCGCCACCTGCTGGTCGCGCCCGCGCTGCCTCCGCCGCCGGCGTTGGCCGCGGGGCGCGAATGCCTCGCGGTGGGCGCGCTGGCCGCCGAGGCGGCGGACGATGCGCCGCTGCCCGCCGTGCGTGGCGACGATCTCGCCTATGTGCTGTTCACCTCCGGCTCCACCGGCCAGCCCAAGGGCGTGCGCATCCTGCACCGCAACCTGGTCAACTTCCTGGAGAGCATGCGCGAACGGCCGGGCTACGGCGCCGACGACACGCTGTGCGTGGTCACCACGCTGTCGTTCGACATCGCCGGCCTGGAGCTGTACCTGCCGCTGGTCAGCGGCGGGCGCATGGTGATCGCCACCGCCGCCGAACACGGCGATCCGCCGGCACTGTACGAGCTGATGGCGCGCAGCGGCTGCACGGTATTCCAGACCACGCCCTCGCTGCTACGCCTGTTGCAGGGCATCGGCCGCGAAGACGTGGTGCGCAGGCTGCGCCTGTTCGTGGGCGGCGAGGCGATGCCGCTGGCGCTGGCGCGCTCGCTGGCGGGGAACTGCCGCGAGCTGTGGAATCTCTACGGCCCCACCGAAACCACGATCTGGTCCTCGGTGGCGCGCATCGAGCCGGGCATGGAGCCGGTTCCGCTGGGCAAGCCGATCGCCAACACGCGCATCTACGTGCTGGACGAGCGCGGCCAGCCGGTGCCGCCGGGCGTGCTCGGCGAGCTGTGGATCGCCGGCGACGGCGTGGCCGACGGCTACCTCAACCGCCCCGACCTCACGGCCGAGCGCTTCGTGGACGATCCGTTCGCGGGCGGCCGCATGTACCGCACCGGCGACCGCGGCTGCTGGCGCGACGGCCAGCTGTATTTCGGCGGGCGCGCCGACGACCAGATCAAGATCCGCGGCTACCGCATCGAGCCCGGCGACATCGAGGCCGCTGCCGCCGCCGAACCCGGCGTGCGCGAGTGCGTCGCCGTGGCGCAGGCCTTCGGCGACAACGACCTGCGCCTGGTGCTGTACGTGGCGGCCGCCGCGGACGACGGGCTGGCGGAACGCCTGCGTGCGCGCCTGCAGCGGCAGTTGCCCGCCTACATGCAGCCGCAGCGCATCGAGCGGCTGCAGGCCCTGCCCAAGACGCCGAACGGCAAGATCGACCGCAAGGCCCTGCCGAAGCCGTCCGCGGCCGCGCCGCGCGGCGGGCGGGCGCCGGCAGGCGAGCTGGCCGATCCGCGCCAGGCCCACCTCGCGGCGATCTGGCGCGAGCTGATCGGCGTGGAGCACGTGGACGCCAACGACAACTTCTTCGACGTGGGCGGCCACTCGCTGCTGGCGGCGGAATTCGTGGCACGCGTGCAGCGGGAAACCGCGGTGCGGCTGCACCTGCTCGACGTGGCTTCCGGCACGCTGGCGACGCTGGCCAGCGAGCTGCCGGAACGGCCCGCGGACGCCGCGGCGGACTCGCTGCTGCAGCGCCTGCGCCGGCGCCTGGGGTGGGTCCGATGACGCGCGCGGCGAACGACGCGGGGATGCGGCCATGACGGACCTGGCCGTGCTGGTCTTCGCCCTCTCGGCGCTGGGCCTCGCCCACGTCTTCGTGGGCTACCCGCTGTGGATGCTGGCGCTGGCGCGCTGGCGGCCGCGGCCGCTGCAGCCGCGCGCATGGAAGCCGCGCGTCACCGCGGTGCTCGCCGTGCACGACGGCGCCCAGCACGTGCGCGCCAAGCTGGAGAACCTGCTCGCGCTGGACTATCCGCCCGCGCTGCTCGACATCGTGGTGGCCTGCGACGGCTGCCGCGACGACAGCGCCACGCGCTGCCGGCAGCTCGGCGACGCGCGCGTGCGCGTGCTGGAGTTCGCCACGCGCCGCGGCAAGGCCGCCTGCCTCAACGACGCGGTGGCGCAGGCACGTGGCGAGGTGCTGCTGATGACCGACGTGCGCCAGCGGCTGGAACCGGACGCGCTGCGCCGGCTGGTCGCCGTGCTGGGCGATCCGCACGTGGGCGCGGTCAGCGGGCAGCTGCGCCTGTTCGACGCGCAGACCGGCTTCGCCCGCGGCATCGACGCGTACTGGCGCTACGAGACGCTGCTCCGCGCCAGCGAGAGCCGCTCCGGCTCGGCGATCGGCGTCAGCGGCGCGCTCTACGCGGTGCGCCGCTCGCTGTTCCGGCCGCTGCCGCCCGGCACCGTGCTGGACGACGTGCTGGTGCCGATGCAGGTGGCCGCGGCCGGCTGGCGCGTGGCGTACGAACCGGCGGCGGTGGCCTGGGACGGCAGCTCGCAGCAGCCGCGCGAGGAGCAGCGCCGCAAGATCCGCACGCTGGCCGGCAACTACCAGCTGGTGCAGCTGGCGCCGTGGCTGCTGCTGCCCTGGCGCAATCCGCTGTGGTTCCGCTTCGTCAGCCACAAGCTGCTGCGCCTGCTGGCGCCGTGGCTGCTGCTGGCGCTGGCGCTGTCGGCCGCGGCGCTGGCGCCGCGTCATGCGCTGTTCGCGCTGACCGCGCTGGGCCTGCTCGCGGTGGTGGCCGCGGTGGTGGCCGGCCGCCTGCTGCCGGCGCTGGGCGCGCGCCTGCCGATCCGGCTGCTGACGGCGTTCTGCTATCTCAACCTGTTCGCCGCGCAGGCGCTGCTGGCGTTCGCACGCAACCGGAGGCTGCACCTGTGGTGATCGACTGGAGTGGCCGGGCCCGGCCGGCGACATGCAACGGTGCACGCGCGGACGCGCGGCGGAGGGAGTGCGCATGTTCCTGCTGATCCTGGTCTACCTCGGCTTCGCGATCGTCCGACCGCAGGACTTCCTGCCGGGCATGGCGGGGGTACCGGTGATGTCGGTCACCCTGCTGCTGGCCTTCGTCGGCTGGTTGCTGCGCGGCGCACGCACGCCCGGCGCACCGCAGTTCCTGCTGCTGCCGGTGTTCGTGCTGATCGCGATGGTGTCGCTGGCGGTCAACGGCTGGGTCGGCGGCGCGGAGTTCGTGGTGGAACAGCTGGGGCCGTCGCTGATCGTGTTCTTCGTGCTGGCGAGCGCCCTCGACAGCACGCGCCGCACCGCCGCCACCTTCGCGGTGATCGGGCTGTGCGCGATGGTGCTCGCCGTGCACAGCGTGCAGCAGGCCACCCACGGCGTGGGCTGGACCGGCATGACCCTGGGCGAGGACGGGCGCATCCGCTACGTGGGCATCTTCAACGACCCCAACGACCTCGGCCTGCTGTTCGTGATGGCCCTGCCGATGCTGTTCTGCCTCGCCTCGCGCGCAGGCTTCCTCGGCCGCTGGTTCTGGCGCGCCGGCATCGTGCTGCTGCTCGCCGGCGTCTACCTGACCAAGTCGCGCGGCACCCAGCTGGCGGTGCTGATGATGGGCGCAGTCTGGCTGTGGCAGCGGCGCGGACTGCTCACCGCCGGCGCATTGAGTTGCGTCGGCCTGCTCGGGCTGATGCTGCTGCCGTCCACGCGCATGGACGATCTGGACCCGGACGAGGAATCCGCCTTCGGCCGCGTGGACGCGTGGTACGAGGGCTTCGACATGTTCAAGACGCACCCGTTGCTCGGCGTGGGCTTCGGCAACTTCACCGACTACAACGCGCTGACCGCGCACAACTCCTTCGTGCTGGTGCTGGCCGAGACGGGCTTCCTGGGCTTCGTGACCTGGCTGGCCTTCGTCGGCTACTGCTTCTGGATGATGTGGCGCCTGCTGCGTCTGCAGTCCGCGCTGGCGCTGGCATTGCGGGCCTCGGTGCGCGCGGTGGCGGCGATGCGCCCGCCGGCGCGGCTGGCGCTGGTGCCGGCGCTGCCCGCGGGCGCCGGCACCATCCTGCCGCAGCGCCGCCGGATCGCCGCGGCGCGCGTGCCGCTCGTCGCGGCGGGTGGCGCCGGTGCCGCGGCGGACCGCGAGGGCGCCGCGGCGGAGGGTCGCCGGACCCGCGCCGAACAGGCGCTGTCGCTGACCCTGTTCTGCGCGCTGTGCGGCTTCTTCACCGCTGCGTTCTTCCTCAGCCGCAGCTACAACATCATGCTCTACACGCTGGCCGCGATCGTGGTGGGCCACTACACCGGCATGCGCCTGCGGCACGACACGCTGCCGCGTTTCACCCTCTCGGCCAGCGGCTGGCGCTGGCTGCCGATCTCCCTGATGGCCGTGATCGCGCTCTACGTGCTGGTCGCCGTCCTGCTGCGCATGCCATGACCCCACGTTCGCTCACCCTGCGTAATACGCTGTTCTCCTCGCTGGGGATCTACGTCGAGTACTTCCTCGGCATGGTCTGCGCGGTGCTGATCGCGCGCCACCTGGGGCCGCGGCACTACGGCATCTACGGGTTGTTCATCTGGTTCGCGGCAATCGGCATCGTGGTGACGAACTCGGGCATCACCACCGGCGTGATCAAGTTCGTGGCGGAGCTGCGCGGCAGCCGGCAGCCGGAGCTGATCCGGCCGATGCTGGCCCACATGCGCAAGGTGCAGCGCTGGCACCTGCTGGTGGTGCTGGGCCTCGGCCTGTGCCTGTACCTGCTGCTCGGGCAGCGCTACGCCGCCGAGCTGGACGCACCGGAATTCGCGCTGCTCGCGGCCGCGGTGGGCATGCGCGCGCCGTACATGTTCAACGTGGCGATCGCCAAGGGCTTCGAGGCCTTCGACGCCACCGCCCGGATCACCCTGGTGGCGGCGCCGACCAACCTGGTGCTGGTGGTCACCGCGATGCTGCTGCACGGCGACATCCTGTGGTTCGTGGTGATGTATGCGATCTCCAGCGCGGTGTTCCTGCTCGCCTCGCAGTACCAGGTGCACCGGCTGCTGGCGCCGCTGCCGCGCCACGGCGGCCTGCCGCACGAACTGCTGCGGCGCGTGCGCCGGCACCTGAAGATCGTCTCGCTGACCATCATCGTGAGCTTCCTGATCGCCAGCGACGTGGAGATCCTGTTCCTCAACCTGTTCGCCAGCGCCACCGCCGCGGGCTACTTCAAGGTGGCCTACCAGCTGGCCAGCGGCATCATGCTGCTGGTGCCCGGCGTGTTCGGCGCGGTGCTTCTGCCGATGATGGCGAAGGCGCTGAGCGAGGGGCGTGCCGCCGGCGGGCGACGCTTCGTGGCGGTGACCTCGTACCTGGTCATGCTCAGCGCGCCGGTGGTGGTTTTCGGCGCCTGCTTCGCGACCGCGGTGATCGAGCTGCTGTACGGCGCCGCCTACGCCGCGGCGGCGCCGGTGTTCGCGCTGTGCATGCTGGCCAGCGCGCTGTACACCTCGACCCAGGGCGCGACCAGCCTGCTGGTGAGCGCCGACCGCCAGCACGTGATCCTGGCGCTCACCCTGCTGTTCGGCGTGTTCAAGATCGCCATGGACGTGACCCTGGTCCGGCATTTCGGGCTGCACGGCGCGATGGCGGCGATCGTCGTCGCCGCGCTGGTCAGCTCCTCGGCCTACCTGCTGCTCGGCATGCGCGTGGGCGGCTCGCCGCTGGAGTGGCGCCGGCTCGCGCGCATCGCGCTGGCCGCCGTGCTCGCCGGCGCGATTGCCTCGCTGGTGCTGCCGCTGCACCTGCCGCCGCTGGCGACGCTGCTGCTGGGCGGCCCGCTGCTGGTCGCGGCCTACCTGCCGCTGACGCTGTGGCTGCGCTGCTGGACGCACGCGGACATCGAACAGCTGCAGGGCCTGCACCGGCGTTTCGCGGCGGGGCGCCCGCTGCTGCTGGGGCGCCTGCTGGACTGGTCGGGTGCGCGCACGGGGCCGCAACCATGAGCGCCTACGAGCAGCTGTTTCGCCACGTGCTCTATCCGGCCTACGAAACGGGCCTGCGCCGGCGCCGCACCCTGGCCTGGCTCGCCGGCTACGAGCGCGACCAGTGGCTGGCGCCCGAGCAGATCCGCGCGTTGCAGCTGCAACGCCTGCAGGACCTGCTGCGGCACTGCGAGCAACACGTGCCCTGGTACCGCCGGCGCTGGCGCGAACTCGGCATCGCGGCAGCGGACATCCGCAGCCTCGACGACTACGCGCGCCTGCCGGTACTGGGCAAGGACGAGATCCGCGAACACTTCGACGAGTTCAAGGCCGACGGCTGGCACGACCATCTGCTGTACAAGGCCACCGGCGGCTCCACCGGCCAGCCGCTGCGCTTCGGCTACACCCGCGAGAGCAACGAGCGGCGCACCGCCGTGATGTGGCGCGGCTACGGCTGGGCCGGCGCGCGCATGGGCCGGCGCACGCTGTTCCTGTGGGGCGGCGCGGTGGGCGAGCCGCAGCGGCTGCACCAGCTGAAGGAACGGATGTACCACGCGGCGTTCGCGCGCCGCATGCTCAACAGCTTCCACATGACCGACGCCAACCTCGGCGAGTACGCCGATGCGATCGACGCCTACCGGCCGGAGGTGATCGTGGGCTACGTCGGCCCGCTGGTGCGCCTGGCGCAGTGGCTGCTGGAGAACCGGCGCACGGTGGCGCGGCCGGCGTCGGTGCTCGGCGCGGCCGAGGCGCTGCACGGGTTCCAGCGCGAGCTGATCGAACGCGCGTTCGGCTGCCCGGCCTACAACACCTACGGCTGCCGCGAGGTGATGCTGATCGCCTCCGAGTGCGAGCACCGCCACGGCCTGCACGTCAACGCCGACCACCTGGTGGTGGAGCTGCACGGCGCCGCGACGCCGGGCGACAGCGGCGAGGTGCTGCTCACCGACCTGTCCAACTACGGCATGCCGCTGCTGCGTTATGCCAACGGCGACATGGCCACCGCCGACACCGCGGCCTGCCCGTGCGGGCGCGGCCTGCCGCTGCTGGCGCACGTGGATGGCCGCAGGCTGGACGCCATCCGCACGCCGGACGGCCGTCTGCTGCCCGGCGAGTTCTTCCCGCACATGCTGAAGGACGTGCCGGGCCTGCGCCGCTTCCAGCTGGTGCAGCGCCGGCTCGACCGGCTCGACCTGGCGCTGGTCTGCGACGAGCGCTTCGACGACGCCTCGATGGCCTGGATCCGCCGCGAGGTGGCCAGGGTGGCCGGCGACCGCGTCGCGCTCGACTGCCGCATCGTCGACGACATCCCCCTGACGCCCAGCGGCAAGCTGCGCGTCACCGTATCCACCCTCGCCGCCCCGGCCGAATGAACGCATCGATGAACATCACCCACATCGTGGAAAACCTCAACCGCGGCGGGCTGGAGCGCGTGGTGCTCGACCTGGTCAAGCTGCAGCAGCAGCAGGGCCATCGCTGCCAGGTGGTGTGCGTGTTCGAGCGCGGCGCGCTGGCGCAGGAACTGGATGCCGCAAACATCCCCGTGCACGCCTGCGGCAAGCGCCGCGGGCTGGACCTCGGCGCGCTGTCGCGCGTGCGGCAGCTGATCCGCGCCCACCGCACCGAGGTGCTGCACAGCCACAACGCGGTGGCGCACTACCTGGCAGTGCTGGCCAGCCTCGGGCTGGGCGTGGGCAAGGTCATCAACACCCGCCACGGCATGGGCGGCATGCAGCGCTGGAATCGCGCCGAGATGCTCTATCGCGCCAGCCTCGCGTGCACCGATGCGGTGGCGATGGTGTGCGCGGCGGCGTGCGACGGCGCCCTCGAACATCGGCTGGTGCCGCGCCGCAAGCTGCGGGTGGTGCCGAACGGCCTGCGCGTGCAGGAGTTCGCCGTTGCCTCGCCGGCCGCCCGCGAGCGCCTGCGCCAGGCGCTCGGCCTGCCGCCAGAGGCGCGCGTGGTCGGCACGGTGGGGCGGCTCAACTGGGCGAAGGACCAGGTCAGCCTGATCCGCGCCTTCAGCCGCGTGCGCGCGGCGCTGCCGGACAGCGTGCTGGTACTGATCGGCGGGGGCACGCTGCGGCGCGAGCTGGAGGCCTGCGCGCGCGAGGAAGGCGTGGCCGGCGCGGTGCGCTTCCTCGGCGAGCGCGACGACGTGCGCGAGCTGCTGCAGGGGCTGGACGTGTTCGTGCTGTCCTCGGTGAGCGAGGGCTATTCGATGGCGCTGCTGGAAGCTTCCGCCACCGCGCTGCCGATCGTGGCCACCGACGTCGGCGGCAACCGCGAGATCGTGCGGCACGGCACCACCGGCGCCATCGTGCCGGCGCGCGACGTCGAGTCGCTGGCGCAGGCGATCCTCGGCCTGCTGCGCAACCCGGAACACGCCGCCCGCCTCGGCGCGGCCGCCCGCGCGATGATGGAAGCCGGCGGCTCGCTGGAGGCGATGGCGCTGCGCTACGCCGCGCTCTACGAGGCGGGGAGTCCGCGCGCATGAAGCTGCTGGTGCTGACCAACCTGTTTCCCACGCCCTGGGATCCGCTGCGCGGCGCGTTCAACCGCCAGCAGTTCGAGCGGCTGGGCCGGCGCCACGAGGTGCAGGTGCTCACCGCAGTCGATTTCCGCGAGCGCCTGCGCGGCCGATGCGGCGAGGTGCGGGTGCCGGGGCTGGCCACCGACCATTTCGTGTTCGTCTACCCGCCGCGGTTCGGCCGCGCGCTGCACGCGGCGTGCTGGCTGCTCTCGCTGCTGCTGCAGCGCGGCCGGCGGCTGCGCGCGGCCGGCTACGACGGCATCCTGGCCAGCTGGGCCTATCCCGATGCGGTGGCCGCCGGCTGGCTGGCGCGCCTGCTCGGCATTCCGTACGTGGTGAAGGTGCACGGCAGCGACCTCAACGTGCAGGCCACCCATGCCTTGCGCCGGCCGCAGATCGCCGCGGCCCTGCGCGGCGCCGCCGCGGTGGTGGCGGTGAGCCGCGCGCTGGCCGGCAAGGCCGTGGCGCTGGGCGCGGACCCGGCGCGCGTGCACGCGATCTACAACGGCGTCGACGGCCGGCGCTTCGCGCCCGGCGACCGGGCGGCGGCGCGGGCGCGGCTCGGCCTGGAGGACGGCGGCACGCTGCTGCTCTACGTCGGCAACCTCAAGGAGAGCAAGGGCTGCCTCGACCTGCTGGAGGCCTTCGCCGCGCTGGCCGCGACGCAACCGCAGGCGCGCCTGGCCTACGTGGGCGAAGGCGCGTGCCGCGCCGCGCTGGCCGCGCGCGCGCAGGTGCTCGGCGTGGCCACGCGCGTGCGGCTCGCGGGCGCGATGCCGCACGAGGCGCTGCCCGACTGGTTCCGCGCCGCCGACCTGCTGTGCCTGCCCAGCCACAACGAGGGCGTGCCCAACGTGGTGCTGGAGGCGATGGCCTGCGGCACGCCGGTGGTGGCGACGCGGGTGGGCGGCATTCCCGAGGTGGTGCCCGCCTACGCCGGCCGGCTGGTGCCGCCGGGCGACCGCGACGCGCTGGCCGACGCGCTGGTGAAGGCGACGGCGCAGGCCTGGGACCACGCCGCGATCGCGGAGCACGCGCGCGGCTTCAACTGGGACACCAACATCGACCGCCTCGACGCCATCCTGCGACAGACGCTCCGTGCCGGCGTCGCGGCGGAGGTGCCGCGATGAGGATCAGGCCCACGCGGCAGCAACTGCTGGGCCTGCTGCCCGCACGCCTGGTGCTGGTGCACGGCCCGCGCGAGCCGGGCGCGCTCTATCTCAGCTTCGACGACGGTCCGCATCCGCTGCACACGCCCCGGCTGCTGGACCTGCTGGCCCGGCACGGCGCGCGGGCCAGCTTCTTCCTGGTCGGCCAACGGATCGAGCAGCATCCCGCGCTGGTCGAGCGCATCGTGGCGGAGGGCCATGCCCTGGGCAATCACTCGTACAGCCACCGGCAGTTCCACCGGCTCGGCCTGCGCGCGCAGCTGGACGAGGTGGAGCGCACCGACCGGCTGCTGCAGGATTTCGACCGCGCCGGCGCGCACCGCTTCCGGCCGCCGCGCGGCGACGTGTCGCTGCCGCTGCTGCTGGCCTTCGCCCGGCGCGGCCGCAGCCTTGCCTACTGGTCCTACGACAGTCTGGACTACCAGCAGCGCCCGGCCGCGGAGCTGGCCGCGCGATTGCAGCGGCAGCCGCCGGCGGACGGCGAGGTGGTGCTGATGCACGACGACAGCGATTGCGCCGCGCAGATCCTCGCGCGCCTGCTGCCCGCGTGGCGCGACGAGGGCCGCCGGCTGCATGCCCTGCCGGCGGCGCGCGCATGAGGATCCTCTACCACCACCGCACGCGCGGACGCGATGTCGAGGGCGTGCACATCCGCGGCGTGGTCGGCGCACTGCGCGCGCTGGGCCACGAGGTCAGGGTGATGTCGTTCCCCGGCGCGGACCCGGAACAGGAGCCGGTTGCCGGCGCCGCGCGGCCGCAGGGGCGCAGCCGTCTCGGCGCGGCCGTCTCGCGCATGCCTGGCGTGCTGTTCGAGGTGCTGGAACTGGGCTACAACCTGGTCGTGCTGGCGCGCATGCGGCGCGCGTTCGCGCGGTTCCGGCCGCAGCTGGTCTACGAGCGCTACTCGCTGTTCCTGTGCGCCACCGTGTGGCTGGCGCGACGGCGCGGCATCCCGGTGATCCTGGAGATCAACGATTCGGCGCTGGTCGAGCGGGTGCGCCCGCTCTGGCTGAAATCGCTGGCGCGGCGCATGGAGCGCTGGTGCCTGCGCCGGGCGACCGGGCTGGTGTTCATCTCCAGCTGGTTCCGGCAGCAGGCCGAGGCCGCCTACGGCGACCTCGCCCCGTCGGTGGTCTCGCCCAATGCCGCCGACCTCGCCCGCTTCGATCCGGCGCGGCATGACCGCGAACGGCTGCGCGCGGAGCGCGGCGTGGCGGGACGCGTGGTATGCGGCTACGTCGGCGCCTTCGTGCATTGGCACGGCGTCAACGGTTTCGTCGAGGCGGTCGCCGCGCGGCTGGCCGAGGCGCCCGAGCTGGTGCTGGTGCTGGTGGGCGATGGCCGCAGCCTGCCCGAGGTGCGCGCGCTGGTGCAGGCACGCGGCCTGGCCGACCGCATCCTGCTGCCCGGCCGCGTGCCGCACCAGGAGATTCCCGCCTGGATCGCCTGCATGGACTACGCCGTGCTGCCCGACTCCAACCATTACGGTTCGCCGGTGAAGCTGTTCGAGTTCATGGCGATGGGCGTGGCGATGGTCGCGCCCGACTACGCGCCGGTCGCCGAAGTGGTCAGCGACGGCGAGACCGGCTGGCTGTTCCCGCGGCGCCAGCCGCAGGCCTGCGTGCAGCGCGTGCTGGAGCTGGCCGCGCGGCCCGGCGAACGCCGACGCGTGGGCGCGGCCGCGCGCGAGTACATCGTGCGCGAACGGCAGTGGCGCAACAACGCCGAGCAGCTGCTCGGCCTGCTGCCGGAGGCGCGGCGATGATCGCCGTGCTCGCCGCCCTTGCCATGCTCGCGCTGCTCGCCGTGGCGGCGGCGCTGGCGATCCGCTCGCGCAACATGCAGACCTGGCTGGGCAGCTACCTGCGCCGCCGGCCGCCGCGGCGCCCGGCGCACGGGCCGGTGCACGTGATGTTCTGCTTCGTCGACCATTTCGAGCCGAACTGGGGCCGCGTCGACCTGGCCACCCAGCGCGCCCGCGTCGACCGCTGGTGCCGTGACTACCGCGCACTGGCCGGCCGCCACCGCGACGCCGACGGCCGCCCGCCGCAGCACAGCTTCTTCTACCCCGAGGAGGAATACGTCGAGGAACACCTGGACAAGCTCGCCGCGCTCTGCGCCGACGGCTACGGCGAGATCGAGATCCACCTGCACCATGACAACGACACGGCGGCGAACTTCACCGCCACCATCGACCGCTTCAACCGGCTGCTGCACGAGCGCCACGGCGCGCTGCCGCGCGATCCCGCCACGGGCCAGCTGCGCTTCGGCTTCATCCACGGCAACTGGTGCCTGGACAACTCGCGCGCCGACGGGCGCTGGTGCGGGCTCAACAACGAGCTGATCCTGCTGCGCGAGCTGGGCTGCTACGCCGACTTCACCCTGCCCTCCGCGCCCAGCGACACGCAGACGCGCATGGTCAACAGCATCTACTACGCCACCGACGATCCCGCGCGGCCGAAGTCGCACGACACCGGCGTGCCGGTGCGCGTGGGCGGCGCACCGAGCGGCGACCTGATGATCGTGCAGGGGCCGCTGGGCCTGAACTGGCGCGAACGGCGCCTGGGCCTACTGCCGCGCATCGAGAACGCCGACGTGCGCCGCGGCTGTCCACCCACGCCGGCGCGTGTGGACCACTGGGTGCGCACCGGCATCCACGTCGAGGGCCGGCCCGAGTGGATTTTCGTCAAGGTGCACACGCACGGCACCCAGGAGCGCGACATGGACACGCTGCTGGGCGAGGCGGCCGAGCGCATGCATACGCACCTGGAGCGCAGGTACAACGACGGCACGCGCCACGTGCTGCACTACGTCACCGCACGCGAGATGTACAACATCATCAAGGCCGCCGAGGCCGGCAAGACCGGCAACCCCGACGACTGGCGCGATTTCTCGCTGCCGCCGCCACCGCACCGGCGGTGCGCCGGATCGACGGCAGCCGCGCGCGAGGCGGCGGGCTGACTCAGCCCGCCGGCGCCGGCGGGAAGTGTTCCAGCAGCCAGGCCTCGACGTGGCCGAACAGGCGCTCGCGGTCGCACAGCAGGGTGTAGGTGTGGTCGGTGCCGTCGAGCAGGTCCATGCGCAGCGCCGGGTGCCCGGCCACGCCGCGGCCGTAGCACTCGCGGAACTGGCGCGGATGGTTGAACTGCTCGCCGATGCCGCCGCTGTAGACGAAATAGAGCATCAGCCCGCGCGCCAGCATGGCGGCGAGCTCGCCGCGCACCTGGGCCCGCGGCGGATAGACGCTGCCGAAGACGACCTCCTCGGGAGCCACCGCCTGGCGCAGCTTGCGCGCGAAGAAGCTCCGCCAGCGCGCGGGACTGAGCATGCGCGGCAGGTAGTGGCGCAGCTTGAAGCCGGCGGTGCGGTAGATGTAGCCGTCGAGGAAGACCGCGCCGGCCACCCCCGCCTCGCTGCAGGCGATGTGCGCGTTCTGCGCGCCGCGGCACAGGCCGATCAGCACGAAGCGCGTGCAGCCGGCCTGGCCGGCGAGCAGTGCGGCGGCGTCGCGCACGTCGGCGCGGATCTGCTGCTCGCGCGAGCCGGCTTCCGCACTGGCCCCGCTGTCGCCCATGGTGGACAGGTCGAAGCGCAGGGTGGGATAGCCACGTGCGTTGAGCCGGCGGGTCAGGTCCACGTGCAGACGGAACGGACCGACGCGATGCATCAAGCCGGTGTTGAGCACGATCACGCCGACCGTGCCGGACGTGGCAGGCGGCAGC
This sequence comes from Rhodanobacter aciditrophus, assembly GCF_050026795.1. NCBI lineage: Bacteria > Pseudomonadati > Pseudomonadota > Gammaproteobacteria > Lysobacterales > Rhodanobacteraceae > Rhodanobacter > Rhodanobacter aciditrophus. Next base: position 82,511 of record NZ_JALBWP010000006.1, on the reverse strand, counting down.
CCCACCATGCCCACCAGGTGCCGGGCGCGACCGAAGCGGAAGGCACGCTCGGCCATCATGCGGCCTGCTCCACGGCCTCGCCCACCACGCGCAGCAGGTCGGGGGCGAGGATGGCGTGCTCCAGCCGGTTCAGGTCGCCCCAATGCGTGACCGAAGGCATGGCGAGCACACGCGCACCGGCCTCGGCCAGCGGCGACCAGTCGCCTGCCGCCGGCGCGGCGCGCGAATCCAGGATCAGCGTCGGCGCGCGCGCCGGCGCTGCGCGCCAGCCCGCCACCTGCGCACGCCAGTGCGGACTGACCGGGAAGCCCAGCCACTGCCCGGCCGCATCCTCCGCGCTGCGCGGCCGGGCGTAGTGCAGCGGATCGGTGCGCAGCGCTTCCTGCCAGGCGTCGAGTTCGGCCACGTGGCGCGCGCCGTCCAGCACCGGGTCCCACAGGATCAGCTGTGCGAAGCCGGTCGCGGACGCCGCCGCCAGCACAAGGCTGCCGCCCAGCTGCGCGCCGAAGCCGATCACCGTCGCGCAGCCGCTGCGCACGCGCAGCTCGGCCGCCGCGCTGCGGACGTCGTCAAGACACTGTTGCCAGTCCAGCGCCAGGCTGTCGCCGGCGGAATCGCCGGTACCGCGGTAGTCGAAACGCAGCACGCCGATGCCGCGCGCAGCCAGGCCCCCGGCCAACTGGCGGTAGACGCGATGGGTGCGCAGCAGCGCCTGACCCAGAGGCGGGCACAGCAGCATGCCTACCGGCGCATGGCCGGCCACGCCGTGGTACATGCCCATCAGCGCTCCATCGTGGCCGAACTGGCAGGGCTCCGGTGCCGGTGTCATCGCTGGTAGACGACCCCCAGATAGACTTCCTTCGCGTGATAGCCCGCGTCGGGAGCGGTGCTCGTGCGGCGGCGGTCGACCAGCGACACGCGCCAGCTCCAGTGGCTGTTGATGAGCTGGCGCAGCGCGACGCCGACGTTGCGCGTGGTGTCGCGGCGCGCCAGCGTCGTGTAGCTCTCCCGTTCGTAGTTGGCGAACGCCGACAGCGTCAGCCGCGGGTTGAGACGGTAATCCGCGCCGGCGTCGCCGCCGCGTCCGGTCTCGTCCGGCTGGGTGCCTTCCACGTAATGCAGCTTGCGATACCACGGCGACACGCTGAGGGTGAAGCGCTCGCCGCTGTAGCTGTAGTGGGCGTCGAGGCGCCGCTCGAGGTAGATCCCGCTGCCGATCACCGCACCGCCGGTCTGGATGCTCAGCGGGGCGGAAACCGGCTCGCCGGCTTCCACCGGTCCGGCCAGGTTGATCAGGTCCTGCGCGGCGTCCGAATAGCCGCGCGCGAACGAGACCCCGAACGCGTTGCGGGTGCTCGCGTGCCAGAGGACGCTGGCGCGCACCAGCGGATCGGAGGACGAACCCATGCCGCCACCCAGGTGGATCCGCGACCAGCCCGCGGCCATGTCGAGATCCAGGTGCGCGAGCTTGCGCACGAAACGGACGAACGCCTCGTCGCGGCGGTAGTCCACCTCGCCGCTGTTGTCGAAATTGACCTTCTGCGTTTCCAGGTTGAGCGAGAGCTGGCCGGTCGGCGAGACGTCGCGGATCAGCCGCAACGCGGCCTCGCCGCGCGAGGAGTTGAAGTCGGTGGTGCGCGAGGCGCGGCTGTTGATGTAGTGCAGCTCCGCCTGCCCGCGCAACGCGCTGCCCAGGTTGAAGTGCAGGGTCGGACCCACCGCGAGCACGTTGGTCTGCTGCTGGTTGCCCGGCGCGTCGCTCGACAGCGTGGAGATCGGCTGCACGCTGGCATAGTCCTGTGCGGTGAAATCCAGCCGCCCGGGCAGCACCGTCCAGTTCGCCAGGCCGGCCAGCTCGCCGAGCTTCTGGTTCGAGTAGGGGCCGCCCATGTAGTCGCGGTATTCCGCCGCGCCGGTCAGGTGGGTCTGCAGCGTGGCGCCCTGCTCGGTGTAATCGAAGCCGAAGCCGGGGATCAGCACCCACTGGCTGTCCGGCGCCGTGGCACTGAGGTTGATGTTGTCGCTGTGCTCGACGCCGCCGTAGAACGAGTAGTCGAGCTGGCCGGCGAGCGCCGGCGCAGCGGTGAATGCAAGCGCCAGCGCAATGGCGCGGGCAAGCCGGGTGGATGGGAACATGGATGCCTCCTGCGATGGATGGCGCGGCGACGAAATCCACCCGTCGTCCTGCCCGGGTGGCCGCCCGCCGCGGCCTCAGGGCGCCTGGTTGAACACCACGCCGGCCAGTTTCTCCGGCTCGAAATGGGCGACCGCCTGGCTGATCGCGGCAGGCGTGTCGCGACCGTAGCCGGCCACCACCACCACGAAGTCGGCGAGATCGGAAAGGATGCGCGCGTCCGGCGAGCCCTTGATGGTGGGGCCGTCCAGGAACAGGTAGCGGTCCGGGTAGCGGTGGCGCATCGAGTCGAGCAGCGCGTGCATCCGGAACGAGGAGAAGTGCTCGCCGCTGCCCTCGCGCACCTCGCCCACCGGGATCAGCCGCAGGCGCGGCACGCCGGTGGCGTAGATCCTCGACGCGATGCCCTGTGCGGGGTGCTCGAGGAAGTCGATCAGGCCGCCGTTGGCCGGATCGACGCCCAGCGCCCGGTGCTGCTCCGGGTAACGCAGGTTGCAGTCGATCAGCAGGCTGGTGCGGGCCTCGTCGAAGGCGAACGCGGCGGCCAGGTTGCGCGCCACGAAGCTGGCCCCCGAGCGCGGGCTGACCGCGACCACCAGGGTGATGAAATTGCCGGTGCCGCCCAGGCTGAGCAGGCGGGTGCGCAGTTCGCGGAAGGCGTCCGACTGCTGCCGCGACGAAGCCTCGCGATGGATCAGCCGGCGCTCTTCGAGCTGCCGCGGCGCCAGCGCGCGCGGCTCGGCCATCAGCGCGATGGAATGCTCGGAGGCCGGCTGCGGCAGGTGGTCGCCACCGTCCATCCGGGCTGGCCGCACGGTGGCGGAGATCGATTCTTCGGGCTTCATGCCGCCCCCTTGAGCTTCAGCACGAGCAGCGTGAGGTAGGACAGTGCCACCACCGCCAGGATCAGCGCCAGCGCGAGGTTGCGCAGCTGCATGCGGCGCCGGTCCTGCGGCGTGGCGTAGTAGGGCACGGTGACCAGCACGGGCAGGCCGGTGAGGCGTTCGAGCTGCTCGGCCGAACGCACCCGCGGATCGAAGCGGGCGATGCCGAACAGCAGGCCCAGCGGCAAGGCCAGACCGAGCGCGGTGCCGCCCACGGCGAAATGCATGAAGCGCAGGCCGGTAGGGATCAGCGGCATCATCGCCGGGTTCTGCACCACGAAGGTCAGGCCTTGCTGGGTGGCGTCCAGGTCCATCGACACGCGCGCGTTCTCGCGGCGCTTCAGCAGGTCCTGGTAGACGTCGCGGTTGACGTCGTAGTCGCGGGTCAGGTCGGCGGTGGCGTTCTCGGAGCCGGCGATGCGGCGGCTGCGGTCGAGTTCGGACTGCAGCATCGCCTCGCTGGCGCTCATCCGCGCAGCGGTCGCGGCGATCTGGCCGCGCAGGTCCGCCAGTCGGCTCTTCAGCTGCTGGTAGAGCGGATTGAACTGCACGCTGGCGTCCAGCGCCATCGACTTGCCGTCGGCCGGGTTCTGCCGGTGCTGTTCGGCCCGCGCGAGCTGCTGCTGCAGATCCTGCATCTGGTGGCGCACGCGCACCACGTCAGGGTAGTCATCGGTGTAGGTGAGCAGCAGCTTGTCCAGCTGCGCCTGCAGCTCGGCGAGCTGCGCGCGATAGACGCCCTCGGCCGTCTGCACCGCGGTGACCTCCGATTCGCCGGACAACTGCGCCACCAGCGACGCTTCCTGCGAACGCTTCTCCATCAGGTCCATGCGCGCGTTTTCCACCTGCGAGCGCAACTCGTTGATGCGCCCGGCGGTCGCGGCCTCGCTGCCCGGGCGCGCATCGGCATTGTTCTCGCGGTAGGCCTTGAGCTTGTCCTCGGCACTGGTGAGCTTGCGCTTGTAGGCCTCGACCTGGCTGTTGATGAAGTCGAAGGCGTCGCGGCTCTCGCGCTGCTTGGAGGCCAGGCTCTCGCTGATGAACAGCTGGCCGAACAGGCGGGTGACCTTGTAGGTGCGCACCGGATCGGAGTCGAAGTAGCTGATGGTCAGCAGGTTGTCGCGCGAGAACCTCACCACGGTACGCGACTTGATGCCGTTGGTGATGCGATCCAGCTCCACCGGGCTGGGATGGCTGGCCAGCCAGCCGCCCGCGGCGAGTACCTGGTCCAGCACCTTGTGGCTGAGGATCACTGCGCGCGCGATGTCGGCGCGGTTGGCGTTGGCGGTGGGCGTGGCCGCGCCCTTCATCAGCGGCGCGATGATGTTGCTCTCCTGCACCAGGATGGTGGTGGAGGCCTCGTATTTCTTCGGCCACAGCACGCCGACCACCAGGGCCGCCAGCGTGATCGCGGCGAAGATCAGCGCCAGCGCGATGCGCCGGCGACGCCCTTCCTCCAGCAGCACGGGCAGCAGGCTCTGCAGTGAAATCGCTTGTTCGTTCATGGCGCTCGCCTCTTCTCCCTGAGGCCCCCTCGGGCGTCTGCTTCAGAAGCTGCGCTGCGGCACCGTGATCACGTCACCGGGCTGCAGCGGATAGTTGGTGGCCAGGTCGCCGTCGTTGAGGATCTTGCCCAGGCGCACGGCATACGCCTGGCTGTCCCCCTTGCCGGCATGGCGGTAGAGCTCGGTGCGGTCGGGCGAGGCGAACTGGGTGACGCCGCCGGCAGCGAGCACCACGTCGAGCACGGTCATGCCTTGGCGGTAAGGCAGCGAGACGGGCGTGCGCACGGCGCCGGTGACGCGCACGCGGGCCAGGTACTCGTGGCTGCGCAGCTGGGTCAGGATCACCGCCACCTGCGGGTCGCGCACGTAGGCCTTGAGCTTGTCCTTGATCGTGGCGGCCACTTCCTCCGGCGTCTGCCCGCCGGCCTGCACGTCGCCGATCAGCGGCACGGTGATCTTGCCGTCCGGGCGCACCGGTACCGACACGCTGAGGTCGGGGTTGTGCCACACGGTGACCTGCACCTGGTCGTCCACGCCGATCCGGTAGGCGCTGACGGCCATGGCGTCGGTGTTGATGCTGGGCGGCCGGGTCGATGGAGATACCGAAGAGCAACCGGACAGTATAAGAGCGAAAACCAGTGCAACAAGCACAATCCAGCGCTTCATGGCGGTCCCTCCCCCTGAATTTGAGACTTCGACGTTAGCATAATGTAAATCCGGATATCGTAAATCGGTGTGAAGCCAGCGCCCGTCCCCCGCCAACCGGCGCGGCCGAGGCACGCGGGCTCAGCCCGGCCCGGCGGCGCGCTCCAGCACCGCCACGTTCACCTCGCAGCGCAAACGGAAGCCCAGCGATTCGTACAGGCGGATGGCCGCGGTGTTGCTCTTCCACGCGTGCAGGAAAGCCCTGTCGCCGCGCGCGGCGATGCCGGCGGCGACGTGCCGGGACAGGCGCCGGGCCAGCCCGCGCTCCCGGAAGTCGGGATGCGTGCACACGCCGCTGACCTCGGTGTACCCGGGAAAACGGAAGCGCTCGCCGGCCATCGCGGCCAGCCGTCCGTCGATGCGGATGCCGACGAAGCGTCCCATGCGATGGGTGTGGCGCAGGAACGGTCCGGGCTGGGTGAGCGTGGCCAGCGCCAGCATCTCCTGCGCATCCGCGTCGCCCAGCGCGAGCACGGCGTCGGGGCCTGCTTCCGGGGCGATGCGCTCTGCGGCAACCATCTGCACACCGATGGCGCGCTGGCTCGCCACCAGGCCCGGCGGGACGCGGATCTCCGGCACCTGCAGCACGAACACCGACTCTGCCGGCCGCACCAGCCGGGTCAGCGCCGTGAGCGCGGCATCTCCATCATCCCGTGCGGAGGCGAAGCGGTTGATCTCCGCCCGGTAGCGTTTCGCCAGCGCATCGCCCAGCGCCAGCTCCGCATGCAGGCTGGCCAGGCTGGACCACACCGGTCGATCGAGCAGCTCCACGGCGCTCCCTCCGTTATCGCGGCCACGGGCGAGATTACGCCCCCGGCCGCCCTTACGCGCCCGCAGCATGCCGCCGCGCGCTGGCGGCAGCTTGACCTATCTCACCTTCGCGGCGATCTCGATCCGGGTCGGGCACCACCCGCCACAGGCAGCGCCATCGCGCCGCGGGCCAGGGTTCCGTGGAGCACGATCCGTGCGTCCGACGCGCCGATCAGCCGGGTTCGCCCTGGCGTCGACCGTGCTGTCGACCGTGGCGGCAGCGACGGCGACGGCGATCGCGGCCGCCGCGCCGCTACTTCACTTCGACCACCACCAGCCCCTGTGGCGGAATATCCAGGTTGAGCACGCCATCGCGCAGTGCCACCCGCTCCGGCGCGCCCGGCCTGGCGGCTTTGCGCAGCTGCGCGATCTGCTCGCGGCTGGGGAAATCCGGCCGCCCCATGCGGTCGAACGCGGCCACGGCGTTGCCGTGTTTTTCGTCCAGCCGCCACACGCGGGCCTCGGCCCCCGCCCGCAGCGACGACAGGTCGAGCCGGAAATGCCGCACCGCACCCGCCGGCTTGCCCACCGTGTAGCTGGCGGTGTCGCCCACCGGCGGCGCGTAGTTCCACAGCGCCAGCACCAGGGTACCGTCGGCACGGCGGGTGGCGAGCGCGGAATCGGAGGCCACCGGCAGTTGCACGTCACCCAGCCGGTGCAGCATCGCGAAGGCGTTGAAGGACGGCTTGGGGATGTTGTCCTCGGCGATCAGGCCGAAGCCGCCGTAGAACGGCGAGCGCACCACGCCGCCTTCCTCGAACACGTCGGAGAACGTCCAGTAGCTCATCGCGTCCACCTTGCCGGCGCAGGCGCGGATCGTGTTGGCGAGCCACGGGCCCATGTACACGGTGTCGGTGACGTTGGGCAGGTTGGCGTAGGAGGCGTTGAACTCGCTCATGATGAACGGCAGCTTCGGGTACTGCGAGGCCAGGATCTCCCTGTGCACCTTGTCCACCGCACGGCACACCATGTCCTTGCGCGGGATGTTCTCGCTGGTGTGGAACACGTTGTCCGCGGTGTCGTCGCCGTAGACGTGGGTGCTGACGAAATCCACCGGCACGCCCGCGTCGTGCGCGTGCCTCAGGAAGTCGGCGACCTCCGCGGCCTGCGCCGTGGCCGGCCCGCCCACGCGCAGGCGCGGGCTCACCGACTTCAGCGCGCGCGCGGTGTGGTCGTACAGGGTGAAATACGTGGGCATCTTGGGGTTGCCCGCCCAGAAGCCGATGTTCGGCTCGTTCCACACCTCGAAGTACCACTTCGACACTTCATCGATGCCGTAGCGCGCGACCAGGTGCCGCGCGAACGCGCGGATCATGCCGTCCCACAGCGCGTAGTCCTTCGGCGGCGCCACGTTGGGGTGGTACCAGAAATCCTGCAGCGCCCTGGGGTCGGAGCTCAGGTCCTGCGGCATGAAGCCCAGCTCCACGAACGGACGCACGCCGCGCGCCAGCAGGCCGTCGTAGATCTGGTCCACGTAGGAGAAGTTGTAGACCGGCCGGCCGTCCTTGCCCGACTTGTCGGCGGCGTTGTAGAACGGCTGCCCGTTCCGGCCCAGGTGGAACAGCCCCACGTCGTCGTCGAAGATGCCGTGGAAGCGCACGTAGCCGAAGCCGGTGGCCTGCTTCACCTCGACGAGGTCCTTGCGGTAGTCGTCGCGCAGCGACAGCACGGCGCGGCCGGAGCCGAACATCCGCTCCCAGAAGTGCGGGAACGGCGTGCCCGGCGCCTTGGCATCGACGCGAATCTGCACGACGTCGCCGGCGGCGGGCCCTGCCTGCACGGCGCCGGGGACGAACAGGCACGCGGCCAGCAGGCCCAGCGCGACCCGCCACGGCTTCAGTCTGGTTTTCATCGGTTCGTCTCCTTCGTGCGCATCGTTCGACGGTTCATGCCTCGCCCAGGGCCTCGCCATGGCTGTCGATCACCCGCGCATAGAGCCTCGCGCTGGCCTTGGGCGTGCGCTGCTGGGTGGCGAAATCGACGTGGTACAGGCCGAAGCGCTTGGCGTAGCCCAGCGACCACTCCAGGTTGTCCAGCAGCGACCACGCGTAATAGCCGCGGAGATCGACGCCGGCGGCGATCGCCGCGTGCGCGGCCCTGAGATGTCGGCGCAGGTAGTCCGTGCGCAGCGGATCGTCCAGCACGTCGCCCTCGACCGTGGGCGGGTCGTAGAACGCGGCGCCGTTCTCGGTGACGTAGAGCGGGACGTCGCCGTAACGCCGGCGAAAACCGGTCAGCATGTCGACGAGGCCCTGTTCATAGACTTCCCAGCCGGTTTCGGTGTGGGTGCGATGGTGCTGATGCACCGGTGCGGCGCGCAGCGGCAAGGTGCCGGCGTCGTGCCGCACCACGGCGCGCGTGTAGTAGTTGAGGCCGACGAAGTCGATCGGCTGCCGCGTGAGCCGGAAGTCGTCCGCTGGGAAATCCGGCCAGGCGTCGCCGTACACCTCGCGCAGCTCGGGCGGATAGCTGCCGAGCAGGGCCGGATCGGCGAACTGCAGGTTCATGTAGGCGTCCGCGCGCCGCGTGGCGGCAAGGTCTTCCGCGCTGTCGGAAGCCGGGTACTTGGGCTCGATGTTGAACACCACACCGATCGCATGCCGGCCGTGCGCGCGATAGGCCTGGATGCCGGCGCCGCTGGCGCGCATCAGGTTGTGCGCGACGATCGGCGCCTCGTACAGGTTGCGGTGGCCCGGCGCCAGCGCGCCGCGCAGGTAGCCGCCATCGACCACCACCCACGGCTCGTTGAGCGTGGACCAGTACGGCACGCGGTCGTCCAGCGCCTTGAACATCGTCGCCGCGTACTCGGCGAACCAGTGCGCGCTGTCGCGGTTGAGCCAACCGCCGCGGTCGTCCAGCGCCGCCGGCAGATCCCAGTGGAACAGCGTGGCGTTCGGCGCGACGCCGTTTTCCAGCAACTCGTCGACCAGCCGCGAGTAGAAGTCCAGGCCCTTCGGATTGACCCGCCCGGTGCCCTCGGGCAGCACACGCGACCAGTTCACGCTGAAGCGGTAGCTCTTGAGGCCCAGCGCGCGCATCAGCTGCACGTCGTCCTTGTAGCGGCGGTAGTGGTCGCAGGCCACGTCACCGTGATCGCCGTTCGCCATCATCCCCGGCGTGTGCGCGAAGCGCTGCCAGATGCTGGGGCCGGCGCCATCCGCCAGCGGCGAACCTTCGATCTGGTAGGCGGAAGTGGCCGCGCCCCACAGGAAGCCGTCCGGAAAGCGGTAGCGTGGAGTCATGGATGGCGAAACTCTCGAATGCCGCACTGCGGCTTGATGTAATCGATTACATCCCGAGAATAGCCGAACGCCGTCCCGGGATGCACGCCCTTTCCTGCGACGGCGACCACCGCAGCGCGATGACCACCAGGGAGCACACAACGCCGATGGCCACCGTCAGTCTCGACAACGTGCGCAAGGTCTATCCGAACGGTCACGTCGCCGTCGCCGGCGCCAGCTTCGACATCGCCGACGGCGAGCTGCTGGTGCTGGTCGGCCCTTCCGGCTGCGGCAAGACCACCCTGCTGCGCATGATCGCCGGACTGGAAACCATCAGCGCCGGCACGCTGCGCATCGCTGGTCGCGTGGTGAACGAGGTGGCGCCGAAGGATCGCGACATCGCGATGGTGTTCCAGAACTACGCGCTCTACCCGCACATGACGGTGGCCGGGAACCTCGGCTTCGGCCTGCGGCTGCGCGGCATGCCGCGCGCGGAGATCGCGCAGCGCGTGAATGACGTGGCCCGCCTGCTGGAACTGGATCAGCAGCTGGACGCCCGTCCCGCCGCGCTGTCCGGCGGCCAGCGCCAGCGCGTGGCGCTGGGCCGCGCGATGGTGCGCCAGCCCGCGGTGTTCCTGCTCGACGAACCGCTGTCCAACCTGGATGCGCGGCTGCGTCTGTCGATGCGGGTGGAGATCGCCCGGCTGCATCGCCGCTTCCGCACCACGACGGTCTACGTCACCCACGACCAGGTCGAGGCGATGACGCTGGGCCAGCGCATCGTGGTGTTCGACCGCGGCGCGATCCAGCAGATAGATACGCCGATGCGGCTCTACGAGCGCCCCGCCAACCTGTTCGTGGCCGGTTTCCTCGGCAGCCCCGCGATGAACCTGCTGCGCGGCACGCTGCATGCGGACGATGGCCTTGCGCTGGCCACCACGAACGGCATGATCCGGCTCGGCACACCGCTGCAGACGGATGCGCTGGATGGCTGGCGCGGGCGCGAAGTGGTACTCGGCGTGCGGCCGGAAGACCTGCACCCGCTTGCTGCCGACGATCCCACCGGCGCGGTGGAAGCACGGCTGGAAGTGCTGGAGCCGGTGGGCAACGAAGTCTTCCTCAACCTGCGCTATGGTGACCTGCCATTGGTCGCGCGCACGCCGCCGGGCATCGCCTGCGCACCGGGCGAAACCGTGCGCCTGGGCGTCGCCACGCGGCGCCTGCACTTTTTCGATCCGCGCGATGGAGCGCGGATCGGCTGAGGCGCGTGCGTCCTCTCTTGCGAGCCTGCAGGGGATGTCTTCTACTTGGTGACTGCGCAAGCGACAAAGCGGTTTCGAGCGCCTGCCGGCGCCCGAGTCACTTTCTCTTTGCGTGGCCAAAGAGAAAGTAACCCAAGAGAAAGGCCACCCCGATGGCGCGCCCTCCGGGCATCCTGCCCTGCGGGTGCGCGGGCGGCCTACGGGGTTTTTCGACGGCACATCCTGTGCCGGCGAAAAACTGGCCGGCATCCATGCCGGCCACCCTGCGGGCTTTCCTTCGCCCGCCCGCCGCGCCATAGGGGCCCCGGGTAAAGCAGCGCGCTCCCAGCGCGTACTTTCAGAAAAACCGAAGCACTGCGGATTCGCGACGCTCTTGCTTCTGGCGCGCACGATGCGCGCCTGCTCTACCCGGGGCCCCTCGGCGACGGTGAGGCGGGGACGATAAGGCCGCGCAGCAGGCGTTGCCAGGGATGGCAACGCCTTTTCGACCGGGCAGGAGCCCGGCCGAAAAGCCCGGCGCCGCCTCACGCACTTTCCGCCCATGGATGGGCGGAGAGCGGCGCCGCGGGGTGTCGTTTTCTCTTGGCTACTTCTCTTTTGGACAAGCAAAAGAGAAGTAGCTCGGCCGCCGGCAGGCGGACGAAAACGCTCTGTCGCTGGCGACAAGACAAAGGGCGAATACACACTCATCCCTTCACACTCCCCAGCAACAACCCATCGAGGTAATGCCGCTGCATGGCAAGGAACAATGCCAGCACCGGCAGCACGGTGAGCACCGAGCCGGCCATCATCTGCTCGGTGCCTTCCGTGTGCTCGCGCGCCATCGAGGCCAGCCCCAGCGGCAACGTGTAATGGCCCTGCCCGGTCAGCTCGATCAGCGGCCACATGAAGTCGTTCCATGCGGTGAGGAAGGTAAGGATCGCCAGCGTCGCCACCACCGGCCGCAGCAGCGGCAGCACGATGCGCACGAAGATGTGCACCTCGCCGGCGCCGTCGATGCGCGCCGCCTCCAGCAGTTCGTCGGGCAAGCCGCGCGCGTACTGGCGCACCAGGAAGATGCCGAGCACCGAGGCCATGCCCGGCAGCACCACGCCCGCATAGCTGTCCACCAGGCCGGCGTACTTGAACAGCAGGAACAGCGGCAGCATCGCCACCTGCGCCGGCACCACCAGCAGGCCGAGCAGCGCGCGGAACAGGCGTTCGCGCCCCGCGAAGCGCAGCTTGGCGAAGGCGTAGCCCGCCAGCACGTTGAATGCCAGCGACAGCAGCGTGATCGCGCCGGAGATCAGCAGGCTGTTGAGCACGTAGCGGCCCATGCCCGCGTGCGCGAACAGTTGCCGGTAGTTGTCCAGCACGGGGTGTGCCGGCCACAGCGGCGGCGGCAGTGCATTGGAGGTGCCCGGCGGCATGAACGACACCGCGAGCATCCACAGCAGCGGAAACAGCGCCACTGCCGCGCCACCCAGCAGCAGGCCGTTGACGAGCGCCTTCGCCAGCCGCGGGTTCATGCCGCCTCTCCCGCCCGCTCCCGGGGCGACAGCCGCAGCATCGCCGCGGTCACCGCAAGCATCACCAGGAATAGCACGAACGCCTCTGCCGTGGCGGTACCGAGGTTCCACCACTCGAAGCCGTCCTCGTACATCAGGTACAGCACGCTGGTGGTGCTCTCCAGCGGGCCGCCCTCGGTCATCACGTAGGGCTCGGCGAACAGCTGGAAATAGCCCGACACGGTGAGGATGGCCACCATCAGCAGGGTCGGCCCCAGCATCGGCAGGGTGATGTGGCGGAGCTGCCGCCAGGCCGAGGCGCCATCGATGCGCGCGGCTTCGTACAGTTCGCCGGGAACCGCCTGCAGGCCGGCGAGCAGGATGATCATGTTGTAGCCGAAGTTCTTCCACACCGCGAACAGGATGATGGCGGGCATCGCCCAGTGCGGATCGCCCAGCCAGTCCACCGGATGGATGCCCAGCATGCCGAGCAGATGGTTGGCCCAGCCGTACCTCGTGTTGAACAGGTAGCGCCACACCACCGCCGTCGCCACCGCCGTGGTCACCACCGGCACGAACAGCGCGGCGCGGAAGAACGCCCTGCAGCGCGCCAGCGGCGAATGCAGCAGCAACGCCGCGCCCAGCGAAACGGCCAGCGACAGCGGCACGCCCACCGCGACGAAGTAGAACGTGTGCCCCAGCGCGGCCCAGAACGGCGGCCGGTGCAGCAGCATCCAGTAGTTGCCCAGCGCCACGAAGCGCAGGTTGTGCAGGTCGGCCAGCGCGTAGAGGTCGTAGTCGGTGAAGCTCAGCGCGAGCGCACCGAGCACCGGCAGCAGGAAGAACACGACCAGCACCAGTAGCGCCGGCGCGAGGAACAGCCACGCCACGCGCGGAGCCTTCATCGCCGTGCCTCCTTTCTCGCAAGCAGCCAGCGCCGCTTGGCCAGGATGGCGTCGGCGCGGCGGTCCATCTCCACCGCGGCCTGGTCCACCGTCAGCTCGCCGGCGACGGCGCGCGCGGCAACCTGCTGCATCATCACCGCGATGCGCTCCCACTCGGGCACCGCCGGCGTGGGCTTCACGCGTTCGAGCTGGTCGCGAAACGCATGCATGGCCGGGTCGTTCCGCAGCCGCGGGCTGTCCCAGCTGCTCCGCCGCGGCGGCATGTCGCCGGTGAGCCGGTAGAAGCGCTGCTGCACCCGCGGCTGCGACAGGTATTCGAGCAGCGCCCACGCCGAGTGCTGGCGTCTCGATGCGCGGAACACCACCAGGCTGGCGCCGCCCGCGAGGCCGGCACCGGGCCCTTCCGGACCGGGCAGCGGCGTGGTGGCCCAGTCGCCCTGCTCGCCCGCCGGCAGGCGCCTGCGGAACTCGCCGATGTTCCACGGCCCCGACAGATAGAACGCATAGGTGCCGCGGCCGAACTCCTCCCACGGGTTGGCCACTTCCACGTTGGTGACTGTCGGTGCCTGCTGCAGGCGGAAGGTGTCCACGTAGAAGCGCAGCGCGCGCTTGAAGCCGGCGCTTTCGAAGTTGCCGCGGCTGTCGTCGTCACGCAGCAGCGGATCGGGCTGCTGCAGCGCCAGCGACAGCAGCTGCTCGTACTCGTTGGTCGGCAGCAGGATGCCGTAGACCTTGCGCGCGGGATGGCTGAGCGCGGCCAGCATGCGCCGCCATTCGGCCCAGTCGCGCGGCGGCGCATCGAAGCCCGCCTGTTTCAGCAGGTCGCTGCGATAGAACAGCAGGCGCGTGTCCACGTACCACGGGATGCCGTACAGCCGGCCGTCGACGACGTTGGTGGCCCAGATGCTGGCGAAGTAATCCGGCGGCGCCACCGCGGTCGACGCATCGACGCGCCGCTGCAGCGGAGCCAGCGCATGCAGCGCCACCATCTCCGGCAGCCAGGTGTTGCCGAGCTGCGCCATGTCCGGCGTGGTGCCTCCGGCGATCGCGGTGAGCAGTTTCTGGTGCGCCGCGCTCAGCGGCAGCTGCTGCACCTCGACGCGGATGCCCGGATGCGCGCGCTCGAAGTCCGGCAGCAGCGTCCTGACGGCGTCGCCCTCGGGTCCGAACGTCCAGAACACCAGCGTGTCGTCGTGCCGGCGGGCGCACGCGGCGAGGCACAGCACGACGACGATGGATGCCCACCGCCACGGCGCGCCGTGCCTCGCATGCATGCCCATCGTCGTCGCCTCAGTGGCGCTCCAGCCAGCCGCCGGTGAAGCCGGCGCGTCGCAGGCCGCCGCGGATGTACGGGTTCTTCTTCATCACCTTCCACACCAGGCCGCTGCGCCAGTTCTCGATCATCAGCAGGATCGGCCCCTGGTCGATGCCCAGCTGCTGGTTGTCGGCCCAGCCGAAACCGGGATAGGTGTGGCCGTCCTTCGGCGTGCCGTGGAAGCTTGGGTTGAAGGCGTCGACGAAACCGTAGCGGTCGTAGATATAGCGCCCGTAGCGCTGCTTCATCGCCATCAGCGCCGGCACCACGATGGACGGCGCGAACGCGATCGAGCCACCCGCCGCGGTGGGCGCGATGGTGCCGTCGTCGGTGATCTCGTCCAGCCCGGCGCCGCGCGCCATGTAGGCGCTGAAGCGGCGCACGCCCTGCGGCGAGTTCACGGTCACGTCGCCGGGTCCGTCGCTGGCGGTCAACCCCCACACGTCGGCGCCGTAACCCGTCCAGTGGCCGGGATTGGCGATCGCGTAGGCGCGCTGCGCCCAGGTCGCCAGCCGGCCGTTCTGCGCGTAATCCAGCCCGTGCGCGCGGCCCCAGGCATCGCGGATGCCGCGGAAGTCCACCCAGGACTCGCTGTACTGGTGGCCGAACAGCGGCGCGAAGTTGAGGAAGGTGTAGCCCTGGAACCTGCCCCACTGCTTCGGGTAGGTCGCGCACCACGCGGCCCAGGCGTCCGCCTCAACCGGGTGCGTGGGCGAACCCAGCGCGAGGAGGTAGACCAGCTTGCCCTCGTCGTAGCCCTTCCAGTCGGCGGGGATGAACTGGCCGCCCGGCGTCCAGCCCATGCTGATGAGTGGCTTGCGCACCTGCATCCACGGCCAGTCGACGGCGCGGTAGAGCTGGTCGGCGAGCTGACGGATCTCGCGCTCCTGCGGCGTGTTGCGGTCGTAGTAGCTCTCGGCGAACAGCACGCCGCCCATCAGCAGCGTGGTGTCCACGCTGGAGAGCTCCACCCAGCGGCCCTCGCGCAGGCCGGTGCGCATGTCGAGGAAGTGGTAGAAGAAGCCGTGGTAGCCGCTGGTGTCGTCCTCGCCGTCGCCCTGCGGCGCGGTGGCGAGGTAGCGCAGCGTGGCCAGCGTGCGTTGCACCGCCTGGCCGCGCGTGACGTAGCCGCGTTCGGCGCCGATGCCGTACGCGGTCAGGCCGAAGCCGATGGCGGCGATGGAGGAGAACGTGTGGTTCGGCCACGAGTCCGGCACCAGGCCGGTGTACGGATCCGCACTCTGCCAGAACCAGTCGAAGGTGCGGCGTTCGAGGTCGTCGATGAAGGCCTTCTGGCCGGGCGCCAGCTTCGCGTAGCTCAGCGTGTCGGCTTGCGGGGGCGCGACCGGTTGCTCCGCGCGCACCGGCGCGCCGGCGACGAGCACCGCCAGGGCGACGGCCGCGAGGACATGCAGGTGGCGCCATCCGGATGAAAGCATTCGAACCTCGTGTCGGTGGGGGGGACCGGTGGCCGCGCGACGCGATGCCGACGCCACGGCGAAGCCCGGATCTCAGGCCGTCGCCATCGCTGGCGCCGGGCAGACCTTGTCGATGAACGCCTGGTGCATCGGCATCGCCTCCACGCAGGCCTTCACCACCTGGCTCACGCTGGCCATGAAACCGGCGAGATCCTTCTCCGGCATCTGGTCCACCAGCGGGTGGTAGCTGCGCGGCAGGATGCGCTGGCCCAGCATCACCTGCACCCAGCTCGGCGTGGCGAACATCTCCTCGCCATCGCGGAAGAAGCGGCCGCTGTCGCGGAACAGCCGGATGTACCCGTCGAGCTGTTCCGGCACCGGCATCGTGCGGCAGTAGTTCCAGAACGGCGTGTCGTCACGCTCGGTGGCGTGGTAGTGCAGGATCAGGAAGTCGCGGATGCGCTCGTACTCGAAGCGTGCGCGCGCGTTGTAGCGCTCGATCAGCACCGGGCTGAAATCGCGCTGCGGGAACATCTCCAGCAGGCGCGCGATGCCGGACTGGATCATGTAGATGCTGGTGGATTCGAGCGGTTCCAGGAAGCCGCCGGCCAGCCCCAACGCCACCACGTTGCGGTTCCATGCCTGCTTGCGCGCACCGGTGGTGAAGCGCAGCAGGCGCGGCTCGCCCAGCGGCTCGCCGTCCAGGTTCGCCAGCAGCACGGCGGCGGCTTCGTCGTCGCTCATGTGCACGCTGCAGTACACGTGGCCGTTGCCGGTGCGGTGCTGCAGCGGGATGCGCCATTGCCAGCCGGCCGGTCGCGCGGTCGAGCGCGTGTACGGCGTGAGTTGCGCCACCCGTTCGCAGCCCACCGCCACGGCGCGGTCGCACGGCAGCCAGTGCGAGAAATCGTGGAAGCCGGTATGCAATGCCTGTTCGATCAGCAGCCCGCGGAAACCGGAGCAGTCGATGAACAGGTCGCCCTCGATGCGTTCGCCGTCCTCCATCACCAGCGCCGCCACGAAGCCGTCGTGCGGCCGCAGCTCGACGCTGGCGATCCGGCCCTCGGTGCGCCACACGCCGCGCTGCTCGGCGTAGCCGCGCAGGAACCGCGCGTACAGGCCGGCGTCGAAATGGTAGGCGTAGGCGACGTTTGCCAGCGGCGAGTTCGGGGGCACGTCGGTCGCGGAAGGCATGAACCGCCCGCGCGGCGCGGCCACCGTGTTCAACGAATAGGCGCCGATGTCCGCGGCCACACCCTTCTGCATCGCCTTGATCCAGAACTGGTGGAACGGCAGCAGGCTGATGTCGTGGCCGATCTCGCCGAAGCCGTGCACGTAGCTGTCGCCCAGCCGCGCCCAGTCGTTGAACTGCACGCCGAGCTTGAACGTGCCCTGGGTGTTGCGCACGAATTCGACGTCGTCGATGCCGAGCAGGTTGTTGAACAGCTTGAGGTGCGGCACGGTGCCTTCGCCCACGCCGACGGTGCCGATTTCCTCGGACTCCACCAGCCGGATCGTGCACTCGTTGCCGAGCACCTTGGCGAACGCCGCGGCCGCCATCCAGCCGGCGGTGCCGCCGCCGGCGATGACGATCTCCTTGATGCGCATGTCGGTCATGAAACGCCTCGACGGCAGCCGGTCCGGTGCCGCGGCCGGGGTGCGCCGGGCACCCCGGCCGCGGCGGTCAGAAGCTCACGCCCATCGTGAGCTTGACCGTGCGCGGATAGCCCGTGATGTCGCCGGTGGGGTTGTAGGTCACGACCGGGTTGTAGGCGCTATTCGATCCCCAGTTCTCCAGGTAGTTGGTGTAGTTGTGCCAGTTGAACGCGTTGATCAGGTCGAAGCGCACGTAGGCGTCGAGGTTGCCGTAGACCTTGAAGTTCTTCGTCGCCTGGAAGTCCAGGTCGCGGTAGCCGAAGATCTTGCCGCCGATCAGGAAGCGCCCGGTGCCCGGTGGCGCGACCGACGCCGAACGGCAGCCGCTGCCGGCGATGCCGCCGCTGTCCACGTTGGTGGGCGCGGCCCCGTAGCACGCGAGGTTGAGGTCGGGGATCGGCGTGGCCAGGGTCAGCTTGGCGCCCAGCGTGAAACCCCACGGGCCATCCAGCGTGCCGGTCATCACCAGGCGATGCTTGGCCACGCCGGAGCCGGTGAACGGGTAGTTGCCGATCCACTCGTAGTCGAACGCGTACTGGTCGGTCGGATCGTTGTTGTCGTTGTTCTGCTCGGTGTCCGAGTAGGTATAGGCGATCGTCGCGCCCCAGTGCGATTCGTGCGTGTAGGGCTTGGTGGCCGACAGCAGCAACTGCTTGGTGTGCGTCTCCAGCCCGTTGTTGCCGATGATCAGGCTGCCGAAGCCGGGGATGCCGTTGCCCCAGGGCTGGCTGCCGTTCTTCCAGAACGCGCCGTCCGGGTAGCGGTTGCCCAGCGTGTACACCAGGCCGTCGTGGCTGGTGATGTAGGCCAGCGTCGCACTGGTGTTCCAGTCGCCCACCTGGTTGCGCATGCCGATGCTGAACTGGTCGGAATACGGCGCCTTGAGGTTGTTGGTGACCAGGTCGACTTCCTTGCCGACGTTGCTGCCGGCCACCAGGCCCTGCAGGGTGGGGATGTCGAGGTAGGCCGGGTTCCACGCATAGCAGCTGTTCACGCCGACCGTGCAGGGTACGTCGGGCGTGTTGAAGTACAACGTGGGCTGCGACAGCGACTGCTTGGTCTGCTCCACCTGCAGCGACTCGTACAGGTCGCGGTCGTAGGAGCGGCCGACGCCGCCGAAGACCACGTGCCGCTGGTCGCCGTTGATGTCGTAGGAGAAGCCGAAGCGCGGCTGCCACTCGTTCGTCTTGGCGTGGCGGTTGTGGCCGGTGCTGATGTAGTCGTTGATGTTCACCCCGCCCAGCGCCAGCGTCTGCGCGTAGGTCTGCCCGGCCGGCGCGTTCGGGTCCTGCTGCTGGAACGCCGCCACCACGTTCGCCGGGGTCACGTAGCCGAGGTAGGAGGGCGTCTTCTCGTAGTCCCAGCGCACGCCGAGGTTCAGCGTGAGGTGGTCGTCCACCGCCCAGTCGTCCTGGATGTAGACGCCGAACTGCTTGTCCGAGCTGGTCGCCACCGGGCTGATGCCGGGCGTGGGCGAACCGAACTGCACCTGGTACGGGATCGCCTCCGTGCCGGCGGGCGTCACCGCGTAGCTGAACAATGCATTCGAATCGCCTGCGTCCTGCGCGGTGAGCTTCACCGCCTTGTACTTGAAGCCCATCTTGATGACGTGGTCACCGTTCCACTCCAGGTCGTTGAAGGTCAGGTCGTCCTGGATCGCCGGGCCCTTCTGGCCCTTGTTCTGCTGGGCCAGCGGCGAGTTGCCGGTCTGCAGGATGGTGGTGTTCAGCTGCGCGCCGGTGAGCGTGTAGGTGTTGCCCGCGCCGCGGACGATCGGCGTCGGCGTGAAGAACGCATCCTCGTAGGTCAGCTGCAGGCGGTTGAACCAGCTGTAGGCACTGTGATCCCAGCGCAGGTCGAAGCGTTTGTCGGTGTTGATCGTGTTGAGCCCCGCGGTGGCCGTGCTCACGCCACCGACGCCGCTGATCGACGTTTCGTGGCGGTACTTGCCGCTCGCCTCGAAGCGGTCGTGCGCGGTGGGCTCGAAGTCGATCTTGCCGAACCAGTCGTTTTCCTTGAACGGCAGGCTCCCGGGTCCCAGCTGCGACTGCACGCCGGCAGGCAGGTAGCCGGTGACGCCGGTGACGCCGGGCACGATGGTGGTGGGGCTGTCGAACTCCTTGCCCTCGTAGGCGATGAAGAAGTGCGCCATGTCCTGCACGATCGGGCCGCCGAGGTCGAAGCCGTAGTCCTTCTCGTGCGACTGCGTCTTGTGGTGGGCGGCCTCCTCCGAAGGAGTCATCGCGCGCATGCGCGTGTTGGTGAAGCTGCCGAACACGTCGCCGTGGAACTCGTTGGTGCCGGACTTGGTTTCGGCGGTCACCGCCGCGCTGGAGATCTGGTCGTACTCCGCCTTGTAGTTGGAGGTGATCACCTTGTACTCGCCGATCGCCAGCTGCGGGAACGGATTGCCCTGGCTGGCGTTCTGGCCGGTGATGCCGCCGGGCAGCACGTAGTTCTTCTGGCCGACGCCGTCGATGTACACGTTGATGTTGCTGCTGGCCTGGGCGCCGGAGCGCAGGCTGGTGTTGCCGTTGGCGTCGCGCGTGAACACCATGCCCGGCACGATGTCCGCGAACTCCAGGAAGTTGCGCGAAGCCGCCGGCAGCGCGGCGATGTCGCGCAGCGAGACGATGTTGCCCACCTCGGAGGTGGTCACGTCGGGCAGGGTGGTGGCGGATACCGTCACGCCGCCCAGCGTCTTGGTGCCCGCCGGTGCCGGCGCCGCCGGCGCGGCGGCCCGCAGGTCGATGGTGCCGGTCGAGGCCACCGAAAGCGTGACGGTCCGGCTGATTCCCGCGCCCGCGTCCACCTGGTAGGTGCCCGGCGGCAGGCCGACCAGCGCGAAGCTGCCGTCCTTGCTCGACCGGGTGACGCGCGTGGCGCCGGTAGCGATGTTCCTGGCGGTGATGGTCGTTTCCGGCGCGGCGCTGCCGCGCAGCGTGGCGTCCGCCGACTGCGCCCAGACGATGCCCGGCGCCGTGGCGGCCATCGCCACCGCGACCGCTGCCGGAAGCAGGCGCTTCTTGAAAGGCTTGTGACTGCTCATGGTCTCCCCTCCAATGCCGTCATCGAGTCGATGGACGGCGTGATCTCTTGGTTGTGATGGTTGTGGCTCCGCCCCGTTGTGCCCCGCAGGAATCGCGCACGACGATGTCGCAGCCGAGCGTATGCACCGATGCTGCCGACAGTCCGGGGCGCTCCATGAGGTCGGCCAGCAGATCCATGGCGTTCTTGCCCAATTCCGCGATGCGCACGCGCACCGTGCTGAGCGGCGGCGTGACGTAGCGCGCGATCGGGATGTCGTCGAAGCCGGCCAGGGCGATGTCGCCCGGCACGTCGAGGCCGGCTTCCTTGAAGGCTTGCAGGCAGCCCACGGCCATCATGTCGTTGGCGGCGAACACGGCCTGCGGGCGTGCCTTCGCCGCCAGCAGCTGGTTGCCGGCCAGGTAGCCGGACGACTCGCCGAAGTCGCCGCGCACCACCGTCGGCGGCGCACCCGGCACCAGCTTGGCCATCGCCGCACGGAAGCCCGCCTCGCGCTGCCGGGCGTCGAAGTTGTCCTTCGGCCCGGCGATGAAGGCGATGCGCGTGTGCCCGAGTCCCGCCAGGTGGCGCACCATGGCGTAGGTGCCGGCGAAGTTGTCGATGTTCAGCACGGCTGCGGCGCCGCCTTTCACGTCGCTGTTGAGCAGCACGGTGGGCAGGCCTTCCGGCAGGTTGGCGTTGAGGAAGTCCGCATCCACGCCCGGCGAGGACAGGATCACGATGCCGTCCACGCGGCCCTGCATCGCGCGCAGCGCCGCCGCCGCATCGTCCGCGCTGTTGTGCGAACTGGAAACCAGCAGGTGCAGGCCGTGCGAGCGCGCTTCCAGGTCGATGCCGCGGATCAGCTCCGAGAAGAACTCGCCGTGCAGGTCGGGCATCAGCGCGCCCACGGTGTGCGTGCGCCGGGTGATCAGGCTGCGGGCGGCGCCGTGCGGCACATAGCGCAGGCGCGCGGCCGCCTCGCGGATGCGCCGCTCGGTCGCGGGTGTCACGCCGCCCATGCCGTTCAGGGCGCGCGACACCGAGGCCACCGAGACCTTGGCTTCGCGTGCCACGTCCTTGATCGTTGCCGTCACCTGGATGCTCCTCCCGCCGCCCGAGCGCTTCCCGGGCGCATGGGCGGCGAACGTAAACGTTTTCATGCGAGCTTGTAAAGTGACGTAGGCATGTATCTGTGCCGCAATACGGCAAAAGGTCGCCGGCATGGCCGTAACCATGGGTCGAAACCCATGGAAACAAGGATGGAACGGCGGAACATCGCCTTGCCGCATCACAGCATCGCCGTGCCTGCTGCTGTCAGCGGCTTGTCCACTCGCCAGCGGTCAAAAGGGGAAATCGGCGATTTTCCGGAAAACGCTTCCATGGCGCCCGGCCCCGTGTCCGACACCGCCGACCCGACCGGCCGCCGCGCTCGCGACGACTCGCATCATCCAGGGGCAAGCCGCGGCGCGCCGGATGGCGCAGCGGCGTCGCCCGTACGGACGTATGGACGCCTAGCCGCCCATACGTCCGAGAGTTCCACCTGAGCCCGCATCTGAAAAATTGTCATGAAAAAAGGTTTGACAAGCCGGGAAGGCTTGACGTAGTGTCGATGACATGCCGCAGCGCAACAGCCACCGCCGCATCGCCGAAATGACCCGTCTCGCGACGGTCGCCGGCCTGCTGCGGCTTCGCGGCGCGCTCCTTGTTGCCCCGAGCCTTATTAGCCTTTCCCTCGTACTCCTTATTACCAACGGAGGTGCGGGCTGAGGGCATGTGTCCAGGTAGCTAGAAAACGAACCTGAAAACACCCGAAGAACCCCGCACCAGAAATGGCGCGGGGTTTTTTGTTGCCCGAAGGCCCGTCCCGCAACGGAGCCAGCGATGAAAAACCCGCAGCACAACGAACGCAGCGACAACGGCGACGTAGCCGCCGGACACGTGCGCATCTTCGACACCACCTTGCGCGACGGCGAGCAGACGCCTGGCTTCTCGATGGACCGGCGCGCCAAGCTGCGCATGGCGCAGATGCTGGAGGCGCTCGGCGTGGACGTGCTCGAAGCGGGCTTCCCGCAGGCCTCGCCGGACGATTTTGCTGCGGTCGCACAGATCGCCGGCGCACTGCAGCACACCACCGCCTGCGCGCTGGCACGCTGCGTGCCGGGCGACATCGACAGCGCCGGCCGCGCGCTGGAGCATGCGCGGCGCTCGCGCATCCACGTGTTCCTGTCCACCAGCCCGCTGCACCGCGAACACAAGCTCGGCATGAGCAAACAGCAGGTGCTTGACGCCGCGGTCGCCGGGGTCGAGCGCGCCGCGAAACTGGCGCACGAGGTGGAGTTCTCGGCCGAGGACGCCATGCGCACCGAGCCCGAGTTCCTGGCCGAGGTGTTCTCGGCCGCCGCCGCCGCCGGCGCCAGCACACTGAACGCGCCGGACACGGTGGGCTACATGACGCCCGCCGAGATCGCCGAACGCTTCGCCTGGCTGCTGGCCAACGTGCGGCGCGGCCCGCACGTGGTGTTCTCCAGCCACTGCCACAACGACCTGGGGCTGGCGGTGGCGAACAGCCTCGCCGCCGTGGGCGCGGGCGCGCGCCAGGTGGAGTGCACGATCAACGGCGTCGGTGAGCGCGCCGGCAACGCTTCGCTGGAAGAGGTGGTGATGGCGATGAAGGTGCGCGGCGCCTGGTTCGGCACCGACACCCGCATCGACACCCGCAAGCTGTACCCCGCCTCGCGCCTGCTCAGCGAACTGACCGGACAGAACGTGCAGCGCAACAAGGCGATCGTGGGCGAGAACGCGTTCGCGCACGAATCGGGCATCCACCAGCACGGCATGCTGAAGCACCGCGGCACCTACGAAATCATGCGCCCCGAGGACGTCGGCATCGCCGAGACCCGGCTGGTGCTGGGCAAGCATTCCGGCCGCGCCGCGTTGCGCCAGCGGCTGGAGGCGCTGGGCCACGCGCCGGACGACGCGGCCATGGACGACATCTTCGCCCGCTTCAAGGCGCTGGCCGACAGGAAGCGCGAGATCCACGACGACGACCTGGACGCGCTGGCGCGCGGCCGCGATCCCGATGCGGCCGGCCCGTGGCGGCTGACCCGGCTGGACACCAGCGCGCACCTGGGCGCAGGCGCGTCCGCCACGGTGAAGCTGGTCCACGACGACGGCCACGCCGTTGCCGAGGCCGCGCTGGGCGACGGTCCGGTGGACGCGGTGCTGCGCGCGATGGAGCGCGCCACCGATACCGCGCTGCAACTGACCCGCTTCCAGGTGCAGGCGGTGGGCGAAGGCGGCGACGCCCAGGGCGAGGCACGCCTCACCGCACGCCACCGCGACCGCGACTGGAACGGCCACGGCGTCAGCACCGACATCGTCGAGGCCGCAGCACAGGCCGCGCTGGCCATCGTCAACCGCATCGCCCAGCAGCAAGCGACTTCCACCCCATCCCCCCGCAGCACCAAGGCCCAGGGAGCCACCGCATGAACACCCCCTTCCTCTGGCACAACGGCCGCATCAAGCCGTGGGCCGAAGCCAGCGTCCACGTCAGCGCACACGCGCTGCACTACGGCTCCTCGGTGTTCGAGGGCGAGCGCGTGTACGCCACGCCGAACGGACCGGCGTACTTCCGCCTCGCCGACCACACGCGGCGCCTGTTCGAGTCGGCCAGGGTGTACGAGATCGAGATCGGCTACGGCGAAGCCGCGATCGACGCGGCCTGTCACGAGGTGATCCGCGCGAACGGTCTGCAGTCGGCCTACGTGCGCCCCATCGTGTTCCGCGGCGCCGGCGGCCTCGGCGTACTGCCGAGGGATGGCGCGCCGGTGGAGGTGGCGATCATGGCGCTGGAATGGGGCGCCTACCTGGGCGACGCCGCCGAGCGCGGCGCGGACGTCTGCGTGTCCTCGTGGCACCGCCCCGCGCCGAACACCTTCCCGAGCTGGGCCAAGGCCGGCGGCAATTACCTGTCCAGCCAGCTGATCGGCCTGGAGGCGCGCCGCGGCGGCTACGACGAAGGCATCGCGCTGGGCGTGAACGGCCTGCTCAGCGAGGGCGCGGGCGAGAACCTGTTCCTGGTCAAGCGCGGCAAGCTGCTCACCCCGCCGTCCAGCGCCGGCATCCTCGCCGGCATCACCCGCGACAGCGTGCTCACGCTGGCCGCCGAACTGGGCATCGCGGTGGAGGAGCGCGACCTGCCGCGCGAAGCGCTGTACACCGCCGACGAGGTGTTCATGACCGGCACCGCCGCCGAGATCACCCCGGTGCGCTCGGTGGACCGCAAGCCGGTGGGCAGCGGCAAGCCCGGCCCGGTGACGCGCGCGCTGCGCGAGGCGTTCTTCGGCCTGTTCGACGGCCGCACGCACGACAAGTGGGGCTGGCTGGAGCTGGTTGGCCCGACCCGCGCGGCGGGGTTTGCCAGCGCGGTCGTCCCTGACCAGGCCCTCAACGGTTCATCACTCAACTCCGGCGCTCATGGACGAGCGCAGGAAATAACTCTGGAAGCCTCGGCATGAGCGCAAAGACTCTCTTCGAGAAAATCTGGGACGCGCACGTGGTTGCGCCCGAGACCGCCGACACCCCGGCGATCCTCTACATCGACCTGCACCTGGTGCACGAGGTCACCTCGCCGCAGGCCTTCGACGAGCTGCGCTCGCGCGGCCTCAAGCTGCGCCGCCCGGACCGCACGCTGGCCACGCTGGACCATTCCACGCCCACCCTGCCGGCAAACGCCGACGGCACGCGTCCGTACGCGAACGCGGAAGCGCAGGCGCAGGTGGCGCAGCTGGAGAAGAATTGCGGCGAATTCGGCGTCGAACTGCACGGCTGGGACAGCGCCGAGCGCGGCATCGTGCACGTGATCGGCCCCGAGCTTGGCGCCACCCGGCCGGGCATGACCATCGTCTGCGGCGACAGCCACACCTCCACGCACGGCGCGTTCGGCGCGCTGGCCTTCGGCATCGGCACCACCGAGGTGAGCCACGTGATGGCCACCCAGTGCCTGCTGCAGCGCAGGCCGAAGACGCTGGCGATCCACGTCGACGGCGAACTGCCGCCGGGCGTGGGCGCGAAGGACCTGATCCTGCACATCATCGGCACGATCGGCGTGGACGGCGGCACCGGCCACGTCATCGAGTACCGCGGCGCGGCCATCGAAAAGCTGTCGATGGAGGAGCGCATGACGGTGTGCAACATGTCGATCGAGGCCGGTGCGCGGGCGGGCCTGATCGCGCCGGACGAAACCACGTTCGCCTGGCTCAAGGGTCGCCCGCGCGTGCCGCAGGGCGAAGCGTGGAACCACGCGGTGGCGCACTGGCGCCAGCTCAAGACCGACGACGGCGCCCGCTACGACCGCGAGGTGCGCATCGACGCCGGCGCGGTGAAGCCCACCGTCACCTACGGCACCCATCCCGGCATGGCGATCGCGATGGACGCGCCGGTGCCCGCCGCGCGCAATGCGATGGAGCAGCGCGCGCTGGACTACATGCAGAGCCGCGCCGGCCAGCCCATGCAGGGCACCAAGGTGGACGTGGTGTTCGTGGGCAGCTGCACGAACTCGCGCCTGTCCGACCTGCGCGAAGCCGCGCACGTGCTGCGCGGCCGCCACGTCGCCGCCGGCGTGCGCATGCTGGTGGTGCCCGGCTCCGAGGCGGTGCGCCGCGATGCCGAGGCGGAAGGCCTGCACGAAGTGTTCCGCGCCGCCGGCGCCGAGTGGCGCGTGCCCGGCTGCTCGATGTGCATCGCGATGAACGGCGACCTGGCGCAGCCGGGCCAGCTGGTCGTCTCCACCTCCAACCGCAACTTCGAGGGCCGCCAGGGCAAGGGCGCGCGCACCGTGCTGGCCAGCCCCGCCACCGCCGCCGCTTCCGCCGTGGCCGGCGCCATTGCCGATCCGCGCGAGTACCTGACGCAGGAGCAAGCTGCATGAAGCCCGTCGCCCGCATCCACTCGCGCACCGCCGTGCTGTCGGACGAGAACATCGACACCGACCGCATCATCCCCGCGCGTTTCCTCACCACCACCACGCGCGAGGGCCTGGGCCGGCTCTGCTTCAACGACTGGCGCTACCTGCCCGACGGCAGCGACAACCCCGCCTTCCCGCTCAACCGGCCGGAAGCGCAGGGCTGCGCCATCGTGGTGGCCGGCCGCAACTTCGGCTGCGGCTCCTCGCGCGAGCACGCGCCGTGGGCGCTGCTGGATTACGGCATCCGCGCGGTGCTGTGCAGCGAGATTGCGGACATCTTCCGCAACAACGCGCTGAAGAACGGCCTGCTCGCCATCGTGATCTCCGCCGCCGAGCACCGCTGGCTGCTGGCGCACCCCGGCGTCGAGCTGACCATCGACGTCGAGGGCCAGTACATCGCGCTGCCCGACGGCGGCCGCGTCGGCTTCGAACTGGAGCCGTTCGCGCGCCATTGCCTGCTGCACGGCGTGGACCAGCTCGGCTACCTGCTGCAGAACGCCGGCTTAATTGATGCGTTCGTCCGTGAACGCGAGGATCAAGAAGCGGCCATCCATGGCCGCACTCCTCAACAAAAGCCGCTACCGAATGGAGTGAATGCATGAAAGCGAACATCGTCACCCTGCCCGGCGACGGCGTCGGCCCCGAGGTCACCGCCGCGGCGGTCGCCGTGCTGCAGGCGGTGGCCGCGCACTACGAGCACGCGTTCTCTTTCGACGAGCGGCTGATCGGCGGCGCTGCGATCGACGCCACCGGCGAGCCGTTGCCCGCCGCCGCGCTGGAAGCCTGCCAGTCCGCCGACGCGGTGCTGCTGGGCGCGGTGGGCGGCCCGAAGTGGTCGGACCCGAACGCGCCGGTGCGCCCCGAGCAGGGCCTGCTGGCCCTGCGCGCGGCGCTGGGCGTGTACGCCAACCTGCGTCCGCTCACCGTGCATCCCGCGCTGGCCGCGCTGTCGCCGCTGAAGGACGGGAAGCTGAAGGAAGTCGACGTGCTGTTCGTGCGCGAACTGACCGGCGGCGCCTACTTCGGCGCGAAGACCAGGGGCGCCGACTACGCCACCGACGAATGCCGGTACACCGAGGCCGAGATCGAGCGCGTCGCGCGCCGCGCCTTCGAGCTGGCGCGAGGCCGCCGCCGGCACGTCACCTCGGTGGACAAGGCCAACGTGCTGGAGACCTCGCGGCTGTGGCGCCGCACCGTCGCGCGCGTCGCTGCCGACTACCCCGACGTGACGCTGGAGCACCAGCTGGTCGACTCGATGGCGATGCTGCTGCTGACCCGCCCGGCCAGCTACGACGTGGTGGTCACCGAGAACCTGTTCGGCGACATCCTCACCGACGAGGCTGCCGCGCTGGCCGGTTCGCTGGGCCTGCTGCCCTCGGCCTCGCTGGGCGAAGGCAGCAACGGCCTGTACGAACCGATCCACGGCTCCGCGCCCGACATCGCCGGCAAGGGCGTGGCCAATCCCGTCGGCGCGATGCTGTCGGCCGCGCTGCTGCTGCGCCATTCGCTGCAGCTGGAGACCGAGGCGCAGGCAGTGGAGGCAGCCGTCGACCACGTGCTGCAGCACGGCCCGCGCACCCGCGACCTCGGCGGCCATGCCGGCACCGCCGAGGTACGCGACGCCGTGCTGGCTGCGCTGGAAGCCCACGCCGGCAACGAGCACGCCTTTTTCAGCGGAGCACGCTCATGCGGCTGAGCATGCGCCCGCGCCCTCACGGCAAAGGCGGTCACGCCTGCGCCACCCCTGCCCTCCCCTGCGCGCCGTCCGCGGCGCCATCGACGACGAACGCCCACTCCCCAGCGTGGTTCCGTCGCCGCCCCCTGTCCGGCGCCGTGGCGCGCGCAGGGGAGGCAACCCACACCCGCCGCACCCGACCGCACACCACCGCACGCAACCACGTCACCGCCAACGAAGGAGTCACCGCATGAGCCCGACCTCAAACAGCACGCACACCACCAACGACACGCTGGCCAAGGCCCGCATCGCTGTCCTCGGCTTCGGCAGCCAGGGCCGCGCCCACGCCCTCAACCTGCGCGACTCCGGTCTCGACGTGGTGGTCGGCCTGCGCAAGGGCGGCCCCTCGTGGGAGAAGGCGCGCGCCGAGGGCTTCGCCGTGGCCGAGCCGGGCGAGGCGGTGAAGGGCGCCGACCTGGTCGCCGTGCTGACCCCCGACATGGTGCAGCCCAGGCTGTACAAGGAAGCGATCGAGCCGAACATCAAGCCCGGCGCCGCGCTGCTGTTCGCGCACGGCTTCAACGTGCACTTCAAGCAGATCGACCCGCGCAAGGACATCGACGTGATCCTGGTGGCGCCGAAGGGCCCCGGTGCGCTGGTGCGCACCGAGTACGAGCGCGGCCGCGGCGTGCCGTGCATCTGGGCGGTGCACCAGGACGTGTCGGGCCAGGCCGAGGCGAAGGCGCACGCCTATGCCGACGGCATCGGCGGCGGCCGCGCGATGCTGATCAAGACCGACTTCAAGGAAGAGACCGAGACGGACCTGTTCGGCGAGCAGGCCGTGCTGTGCGGCGGCGCCTCGTCGCTGGTGCAGGCCGGCTTCGAGACCCTGGTGGAAGCCGGCTACCAGCCCGAGATCGCCTACTACGAAGTGCTGCACGAGCTGAAGCTGATCGTCGACCTGTTCTACGAGGGCGGCATCACCAAGATGCTGGAGTTCGTCTCCGAGACCGCGCAGTACGGCGACTACGTCAGCGGCCCGCGCGTGATCGACGCCGGCGTGAAGCAGCGCATGCAGGGCGTGCTGAAGGACATCCAGGACGGCACCTTCGCGCGCAACTGGATCGCCGAGTACAACGCCGGCCTGCCGAACTACAAGAAGTTCAAGCAGGCCGACCTGGAGCATCCGGTCGAGCAGGTGGGCGCAAAGCTGCGCGCCCGCATGCCCTGGCTGCAGGCCGGCACGCCGAAGCCGGCCGCCGAACCGCTGAAGAAGGTCGGCTGACGCCGGCGCCGGGCCGCGCGCCGCGCGGCCCCTTCCACCACGCATCGCGAGCAACACGAGGTACGCCATGAAACGCTTCCATATCGCCCTGGCCGTCGCCGACCTGGACGCCTCCATCGCCGACTACAGCAAGCGCCTGGGCCAGCCGCCGCAGGCCCTGGTCTACGGCATCTACGCGATGTGGCGCACCGACATCCTCAACTTCTCGATCCGCCAGCAACCCGAGAAGGCCGGCCAGATCTGCCAGCTCGGCTTCGAGGACGACGACGCGCCGGGCTTCAGCAGCAGCACCGACGTGAACGGCATCGCATGGGAGCGCTTCTCCACGCTGGAGCAGGACCTGCAGATCATCGCCACCTTCGGCGTGCCGGTGCATCCCGCCGTCGAGCGCGAGCTGATCCGCAACTGACTCGTCTCCCTCCCCTGCACGCAGGGGAGCGGAGCCCCGCCCATCCACCAGGAATCCGCCGTGACCGCCACCACGCAGACCGCCCATGCGGCCCCCGCCATCCACCTGCACCCGCTCGCCGGCCACGCCATGACCGGTGCCGAGGCGATCGTGCAGGTACTGGCCGACGAAGGCACCGGCGTGCTGTTCGGCTATTCCGGCGGCGCGATCCTGCCGGTGTACGACGCCGTGTTCCGCTACAACGCCGACCACGCTTCGGCCGAAGGCCGCGAGCCGATGCCGCTGGTGGTGCCCGCCAACGAGCAGGGCGCCGGCTTCATGGCCGCGGGCTATGCACGCGCCTCGGGCAAGGTGGGCGTGGCCATCGTCACCTCCGGCCCCGGCGCCACCAACATGGTGACGCCGGTGCGCGACGCGATGGCCGACTCGATCCCGCTGGTGGCGATCTGCGGCCAGGTGCCCACCTCGTCGCTGGGCAGCGACGCGTTCCAGGAGGCGCCGGTCAGCAACATCATGGGCGCCTGCGCCAAGCACGTGTTCCTGGTCACCGACGTCGCGCAGCTGGAAGCCACGCTGCGCACCGCGTTCGAGATCGCGCGCAGCGGCCGCCCCGGCCCGGTGGTGGTGGACGTGCCCAAGGACGTGCAGAACGCCACGCTGCGTTTCGACGGCGCCTGCCGCCTGCCCATTCCCGGTTACCGCGCACGGCTGCGCGCGGTGGAGGAAGCGCGACTGGACGATGCGGCCTGCGCCGCGTTCTTCGACGCGCTGATGCAGGCGAAGCGCCCGCTGGTCTACGCCGGCGGCGGCGTGATCGCGGCGGAGGCCGCGGTGGCACTGCGCGTGTTCGCCGACGCGTTCGGCCTGCCGGTCACCACCACCCTGATGGGTCTGGGCGCATTCGACAGCACCGAGCCGCTGGCGCTGCACATGCTGGGCATGCACGGCACCGCCTATGCGAACTATGCGGTGGAGGACTGCGACTTCGTGCTCGCGTTGGGTGCGCGCTTCGACGACCGCGTGGCCGGCGTGCCCGCGAAGTTCGCGCCGCGCGCGAAGTTCATCGCGCAGATCGACATCGACCCCGCCGAAATCGGCAAGGTGAAGGCGGTGGACTGGCAGCACGTGGGCCCGCTGCGCGTCGCGCTGGAACGGCTGACCCGCTACGGCCAGGGTCGCGGCATCCGCCCCGCGCTGGACGACTGGCACGCCCACGTCGCCGCGCTGAAACGGGCGCACGCGATGGACTGGGACCGCGCGAACCCGCTGATCCAGCCACAGGCGGTGATCGAGGCGATCAACCGCCATGCCAGGGGCCGCGCCGTGGTCAGCACCGGCGTGGGCCAGCACCAGATGTGGGCGGCGCAGTACTTCGACTTCCGCGCGCCGCGGCAATGGCTCACCTCCGGTTCGATGGGCACGATGGGCTTCGGCCTGCCCGCCGCGGTCGGCGCGCAGTTCGCCCAGCCCGATGCGCTGGTGATCGACATCGACGGCGACGCCAGCATCCGCATGAACCTCGGCGAGCTGGAGACCGTCACCACCTACGGCCTGCCGCTGAAGATCGTGGTGCTCAACAACAGCGGCGACGGCATGGTGCGGCAGTGGCAGAAGCTGTACTTCGGCCGCCGCTTCGCCGCCTCGGACAAGAGCCTGCACAAGAAGGACTTCGTGCTCGCCGCACAGGCCGACGGTTTCGCCTGGGCACGCCGGCTGGACGACAAGGCACAGCTGGAGTCCACCATCGCCGACTTCCTTGCCTGCCCCGGTCCGGCCTTCCTGGAGGTGGTGATCGACCCCGATGCCGGCGTGTATCCGATGGTGGGACCTGGCGCCACCTACGCGCAGATGATCACCGGCGAGTTCATCGCCTCGCGCAGCGAGGCGCCGGCCGCAACCGGCGCGGCTCCGGCCACGTCGATGTTCTGAGTTTCCCCGTCCCCCTCGGGGCGCACGGTTCCATCCACGAAGGTTCACGTCGCTGCATGCGGAGCGTTGCCATGAGACACACCCTGTCCATCCTGCTGCAAAACGAATCCGGCGCACTGGTGCGCGTGGCGGGCCTGTTCGCCGCGCGCCACGTCAACATCGACGCACTCACCGTGGCGACCACCCACGACCCGGCGATGTCGCAGCTCACCCTGGTGATGCACGGCGACGAGGGCACGCTGGAACAGATCCTGCGCCAGCTGCGCAAGCTGGTGGACGTGCTGGACGCGAGCAGCCTGTCGCTGGTGGGCAGCCGCGACGGCAGCCGCCTGGCCACCGCCACGCCGGCATGAACGCACGCCTCGCCACGCCGGCGACAGCCGACGAGGCGCCGTCCGGGCTGGACCTGCTGCGCCGCACGCTGGCCGCGCGCGTGTACGAGGTGGCGCGCGAGACGCCGCTGGAACCCGCCGAACTGCTCTCCGCGCGCCTGGGCAACCGCGTGCTGCTGAAGCGCGAGGACCTGCAGCCGGTGTTCTCGTTCAAGCTGCGCGGCGCGTACAACAGGATGGCTGCGCTGGGTGCCGCCGAGCTGGCGAACGGCGTGATCGCCGCCTCCGCCGGCAACCACGCGCAGGGCGTGGCGCTGGCGGCGGCGAGGCTCGGCATCCGCGCGGTGATCGTGATGCCGGTGACCGCACCACTGGTGAAGGTGGACGCGGTGCGCCGCTTCGGCGGCGACTTCGTCGAGGTGCTGCTCGCCGGCGACTCGTACAGCGACGCGCAGGCCGCGGCCGCGCGCATCGAGGCCGAGCGCGGCCTGGTGTTCGTGCATCCCTTCGACGACCTCGACGTGATCGCCGGCCAGGCCACGGTAGGCATGGAACTGCTGCGCCAGTCGTCGACGCCGCCCGACGCGGTGTTCGTGCCGGTGGGCGGTGGCGGGCTGCTCGCCGGCGTGGCCGGCTACGTCAAGGCGCTGTCGCCGCAGACGAAGGTGATCGGCGTGCAGGCGGCCGACTCCGATGCGATGGCGCGCTCGCTGGAAGCCGGCGCGCGCGTGACGCTGCCCGAGGTGGGCCTCTTCGCCGACGGCACCGCGGTGAAGCAGGTTGGCGCGCTCACCTTCGAGCTCTGCCGCCGCCACGTGGACGAGGTGCTGCGCGTGGACGGCGACGCGCTGTGTGCCGCAATGCGCGACGTCTACCAGGAGACCCGCAGCGTGCCCGAGCCCTCCGGCGCGCTGGCGCTGGCGGGGCTGAAGCAGTACGTCGCCGCGCACGGGCTGCAGGGCGCCACGCTGGCCGCGATCGTCTCCGGCGCGAACATGAACTTCGAACGGCTGCGCTTCGTGGCCGAGCGCGCCGAGGCCGGCGAACAGCGCGAGGCGCTGTTCGCGGTGACCATCCCCGAGGAGCGCGGCAGCTTCCGCCGCTTCTGCGCCGCGCTGGGCCGGCACGGCATCACCGAGTTCAACTACCGCATCGGTGACGCGCGGCAGGCGCACATCTTCGTGGGCGTGCAGACCGCCAGCCGCGACGAGCGCGCCGCGCTGGCCGCCGCGTTCCGCGCGCAGGGCTTTGCCGTGCTCGACCTCAGCGACGACGAGCTGGCCAAGCTGCACCTGCGCCACATGGTGGGCGGACGCTCGCCGCTGGCGCAGGACGAGCGGCTGTACCGCTTCGACTTCCCCGAGCGCCCCGGCGCGCTGCCCGACTTCCTCGCGCAACTGCACCCGGACTGGAACATCAGCCTGTTCCACTACCGCAATCACGGCGCCGACCACGGCCGTATCCTGGTCGGCATCCAGGCGCCGGCCGACGAACAGGCCGCGCTGCGCCGTTTCCTCGCGACACTTGGCTACCCGCATTGCGACGAGAGCGACAACGCCGCCTACCGGCTGCTGCTGCGCAGCTGACGCCACCGACATCCGCACCGAACATCCCCATAGAACCACGGAGCACGAACCGCATGCCTGCCTACCGTTCCCGCACCAGCACCCACGGCCGCAACATGGCGGGCGCGCGCAGCC
Organism: Rhodanobacter aciditrophus; assembly: GCF_050026795.1. NCBI lineage: Bacteria > Pseudomonadati > Pseudomonadota > Gammaproteobacteria > Lysobacterales > Rhodanobacteraceae > Rhodanobacter > Rhodanobacter aciditrophus. The sequence continues at coordinate 48,884 of NZ_JALBWP010000006.1, read as the reverse complement.
TGTGGCGCGCCACCGGCATGAAGGACGGGGATTTCGGCAAGCCCATCATCGCGGTGGCCAACAGCTTCACCCAGTTCGTGCCCGGCCATGTGCACCTGAAGGACCTCGGCCAGCTGGTGGCGCGCGAGATCGAAGCCGCCGGCGGCGTGGCCAAGGAGTTCAACACCATCGCGGTGGACGACGGCATCGCGATGGGCCACGGCGGCATGCTGTACTCGCTGCCCTCGCGTGAGCTGATCGCCGACAGTGTGGAATACATGGCCAACGCGCACTGCGCCGACGCGCTGGTGTGCATCTCGAACTGCGACAAGATCACCCCCGGCATGCTGATGGCCGCGATGCGGCTGAACATCCCTGCCGTGTTCGTTTCCGGCGGACCGATGGAATCGGGCAAGGCGGTGGTGAAGGGCGCGAGGAAGGCACTGGACCTGATCGACGCGATGGTGGCCGCCGCCGACGACAGCTACAGCGACGCCGAGGTGGCGACGCTGGAGCGCTCGGCCTGCCCCACCTGTGGCTCCTGCTCCGGCATGTTCACCGCCAACTCGATGAACTGCCTCACCGAGGCGCTGGGCCTGGCGTTGCCCGGCAACGGCTCGGTGCTGGCCACGCACGCCGACCGCGAGCAGCTGTTCCGCCGCGCCGGGCGCCTGGTCGTCGAGCTCGCCCGCCGCTGGTACGAAGAGGACGACGCCAGCGCGCTGCCGCGCGGCATCGCCGACCGCGCCGCGTTCGAGAACGCGATGAGCCTCGACATCGCGATGGGCGGCTCCACCAATACCGTGCTGCATCTGCTCGCCGCCGCGCGCGAGGGCGGCGTGGAGTTCACCATGGCCGACATCGACCGCCTCTCGCGCCGCGTGCCCTGCCTGTGCAAGGTGGCGCCGTCCAAGGCCGACGTGCACATGGAAGACGTGCATCGCGCCGGCGGCATCATGGGCATCCTGGGCGAGCTGGACCGCGCGGGACTCATCGACACCACCCGCCCCACTGTGCACGCGCCCACGCTGGGCGACGCGCTGGCGCAGTGGGACATCCGGCGCAGCAGCGACGAAGCCACGCAGCACTTCTACCGCGCCGCCCCCGGCAACGTGCCCACCCAGGTCGCCTTCAGCCAGTCCGCGCGCTGGGAGACGCTGGACACCGACCGCGAGCACGGCGTGATCCGCTCTGCCGAACATCCCTTCAGCCAGGACGGCGGCCTTGCCATCCTGTTCGGCAACCTCGCGCCGGAAGGCTGCATCGTGAAGACCGCCGGCGTGGACGAATCCATCCTCGTGTTCCACGGCACGGCCAGGGTATACGAAAGCCAGGAGGCCGCGGTGAGCGGCATCCTCGGCAACAAGGTGAAGGCCGGCGACGTGGTGGTGATCCGCTACGAAGGCCCGCGCGGCGGCCCCGGCATGCAGGAGATGCTCTACCCCACCAGCTATCTGAAGTCGAAGGGGCTGGGCAAGGCCTGTGCACTGATCACCGACGGCCGCTTTTCCGGCGGCACCGCCGGCCTCTCCATCGGCCATGTCTCGCCGGAAGCCGCCGAGGGTGGCCTGATCGCGCTGGTCGAGGACGGCGACCCCATCGCCATCGACATCCCCCACCGCAGCATCCGCCTCGACCTGCCGGAAGAAGCGCTCGCCGCTCGCCGCGCCGCGATGGACGCGCGCGGCCGCAGCGCATGGAAGCCGGCGAACCGTGCGCGTCCGGTTTCGGTGGCCTTGCAGGCCTACGCGGCGATGGCCTCGAACGCGGCGAACGGCGCGGTGCGCGATCTCGGCCGGCTGGGCACGGCACACGCCGGCGAAACACCGGCCTGACAGCGCGATGCCATGCGCCAGCCAAGACCGGCATGGCGTCGTGGCGCACCGTCAGCCGGCTGCCATCACGTCCAGCTCGAACACGTGGTTGTCGTAGTCGTCGAAATACAGCGCGCTGTCGCCGCGCGCCATCAGGCATTCGATACCCGCCGCGCGCAGGCGCTCCGCACAACGCGCGAACTCGGCCTGGTCCACCGCGAAGGCGATGTGATCGCCGTTGCGCGCGGCCTGCGGCGTGCCGCGCACCAGCACCAGGCACACGCCACCCAGCCAGACCAGCGTGTCGTGATCGCCCGCGCCGGGCTGCACCCGCGCGTCGTCGAACAACTGCGCGAACAACGACGCGCTGCGCGCGGGGTCGCGCACCACCAGGGCGACATGATCGAGCGACGTGGGCATGGCGGCTCCCCAGGAGTTGCGTGGAATCTCAGAGGCGCACGCCGAAGCGCTCCAGCACCCGCGTCAGCGCGAAATACATGCCGATGACGACAACACAGGAAAGCCCCAGTGCTGGCCAGAACGCCACTCCGTTCCTGAGCAGCGCCGGCAATACCAGGAACAGCGGCAGCGAGGCGATCACCATCCAGAAGATGCCGTGCGACAGCGAAGCGATGGCCGCGACGTTGCCCGTGTCGCGCCAGATCCAGATGAACGCCATCAGCGACGTCAGCGGCAAGGACGTGAGCAGCGCGCCCCAGAACGAACTGCGTTTCCCGAGCTCCGACACGACCACGATGACGAGCGCCGAGACAATGACCTTGAACGCGTATTGCAGCATGGTTTCGTCACTCACCGCTCTTGGGGAAACACATCGTAGAGCGTCACCGGCATGAAGGCGACACCTTGCCAGACACCAGGAACTTGCCGATTGCCATTGCGGCAACTGGCCCGTGCCGCCACCCTGACGGACCATCGGCCGCGCCGGTGCTGTCCCGCATCGCCCGGCTAGCGACCCTGCTCCGCGCGCACCTTCCCGTGCCCGGAGGCATGCGACGTCAGCGGTGTCAGGCCGTTCCGCGCCAGATGTCGCTCATGGACCCGGAACCTGCTGTTGGCCCATCTGCGTGCCGTGGGCCTGGGCCAAGGCATGGATATGGGCCTGCAACTGATCAGCCTGCTGGATATGTTGAATCGACTGCTGCGGTTCGGGCGAGGGTGCTTTCACGTCCACCGCGACGGGCGGCCTGGGTTCCGCGGCAGGCATGAAATACATGACGCCGCGATGTTCGTCGTAGGCGATCAGACCGAGGTTGCGGTGGTCGAGTCCGCCCGCATGGCAGGCCGCGGTGAACTGCAGCAGGCGCTTTTCGCCGGCGTCAGGGATGCGTTCGCGCAATTCCTGATAGAGCGCGTGGTCGGCATTGGCAGGATGGCGTGGATCATCGCGCGCAGGGTCCGGCACGGCCGGCGCCGTCAATGGCGCCTCGCATGCTGCCACGCCGTTTCGCGTTTGCTGCCGGTGCGCAGCGCCGGGCACTTCCGGTTCGGCGGCTCGGGCCGGAGCATCGTGCTGCAACATCCGCAACGCCTGCTTTTCCTTCGCCACGATATGCGCATCCAGGCTCGGCGTCATGGTATCCATCAGATGACGCTCGAACGCCTCGACCGCATTGCCGCCGGCGACGGCGCGGCCGGCCTGGGCGGCGGCGAACAGGCGCGGGAAGTTGCCCGGCGTCAGTTCCACCGCACCCGCCATGCCCAGGCCGGCAACCGCACCGGCCGTGCCAAATGCGGCCGGTGCGGCCCGGGTCGCGTCTTCGATCCCGCGCGCGGCAGCGTCCAGTCCCCCATGCACTTGGTGGCCGGCGCCGTCGATCACGGCCTGCTGCGCGGCGCCGTAAGCCTCTGCGTCCCGACCGGTGGCTGTTTCCAGCGCACGAGTGACACTGTGGATCGCCATGGCATCGGTCCGACCTGCCTGGCGATCGGCCGCGGCGGCCATCGCGCCCTGACGATGGGCTTCCACGCCCGCCTGTTCCAGCCGTGTGGCGGCGACCTGTGCGGCGTGCTGCGCCTGTTCGGGTAGCAGATGACCCGTACCTCGCAGCAGCGCCGCATCGAAGTCGGCGCTCCACTGCCTGACCCGGCCCAGTCCCTCATCGACCTGCGCCGTCAGTTCGGCCTGCGCGATGCGCGCGTGTGCCAGCGTGGCGCCGATGGCGTGCTCGCCCGCCTGCGCCACGGCAGCTTCAGCCTGCGTTACTGCATGGACGCCGCTACCCAAGGCATTCGCACCGCCGTCCAGACCACGCCCTGCGGCATGCAGCCCCTGAGCTTCCAGGTGTCCGCCGGCCGCCATCGCTTCGCCACCGCGTTCGCCGAACCGCGCGCCGGCGGACACCATCGCCAGCGACTCCAGCACCGGCGCGGCCAGCCGGGTGGTTTCCGGCAGGCTGGTCACCTGCACGCGCGGCACCAGGTTGCCGTGGCCATCGCGCGTCATCGCCGTCACCACGTGCTGCTCGCCGGCCGCCAATGGCAGGTCGCGGAGCATCTGATCCACGTTGCCGGTGGCGACCTTGTCCACGAACGCACTCACCGCCGCGGGAGCATAGGATGCGTACCTGGCATCCATGCCTTCGCTCAGCTTCCGCCTCAGCAGGGCGTTCGCCTCCGGCACCCGCTGCAGGATGTCGCAGGTCTCCTTCAGGGTGGCGCCCAGTTCCATGCGACGCAGCGCGTCCATGTCGTGGATGTTGTTCTGCACGCCGTCGCTGAGCAGCTCGCCCTGCACCTGGTAGTTGGTGATCAGGCGATGCAGGTCGTGGGACACCACCACACCCGGGTGTTGCCTGGCGAAACGTTCGGTGGTGACGGGATTGAGGCCGGCGGCGTTGAAAGTGGTGGCGTGCGTGCCGGTCACCGCGGCAACGGCCGCGGCCATTCCGCCGGCCAAGCTATGGCCGGTGGTTTCGAAGTTCACCCCATTTTGCTTTAGCTGGTAGCCCAAACTCATCGCACGGTCGTAGTAGTCAGTCTCCAGACCGACCGATTGCGGAAAGTTGTTGGCGCCGAAATCTTCCGCCGTGGTGTCGTGCGTCTGGCCATCGGACGTCTTCACCTTGCCGGAGGAGCCCTTGAACGCAAGCGTGGGCTGGTAGCCCGCCCGTTGCAGGGCGGCGTCGGGCAGGTAAATTTCGGCACGGAAGCCCGAATCATCGGGGTGCAAGGTGCGTCGCAATTCCGCTGCCGGAATATTCAACCGCCCCGCATACTGTGTCATCGACTCCGGATGCTCGCTCAGCCGTGTCCAGCCGGCTGGCGGCCCACCCTTGTCCCCCGCGGCAACGTGGTACACGTCTTTGGCCAAACTATCCATCTGGCGGTCGTGGTAGAGCTTCTGCAACTGGTCCGCTTCGCGCTGTGCGGCAGCGTCGCCATCCCCGCGTAGTTGCTGCAGTTCGGCTTGCTCGCGTTCGAGTTCGGTAGGCATCAGGTCGCTCCTTGATCTGTGGGTGGGTTACAGCAGAGGAATGTCTTTTTCTTCGGTAGGCGCTCCTACGCGCTTGCGCATCTCACGATAATATTTGGACATTGGCGGTCGCCCGATGCCACGGTCCCGCAGCCAATGTTGGCACTGCCGCTGGGCGTCGATGAAATCCGGTTTGGCGGGATACCAGTAAATGTCGTCCACCATCAGGTAGTCGACCACTTCATCGGCACGTGGCTTGTAGGAAGGATCGAGTGCTTTCGGGTTGGCTCCCCGCTGGAGCAGCCAATAGGCTTTCTTGAAGTCGCCTTCACGAGTGTAATCCCCAAGGATGGTTGCCCCCTGGGTCGTCGCATTGACGTCTGCCCCATGCTCCACCAGCACCTGCACGTTCGGCCACTGGTTGTGCCAGATGTAGGCCCCGAACAACAGCGACTCCTGATCGATGTTGCGCGTATTGGGATCGCCACCGTGCTCCAGCAATGCTTGAAGATAGGCCGGGTCTTCGGCCTTGGCGGCGTAAACCATGGCGTTGTCGTAAACGTGAAAGGTTTCGCATCCGAAAGTGCCAACGCACTCTTGCTTCGTCTTCGGATCGCGCGCATTGGGGTTGGCACCGTTGTCCAGCATCGCCTTCAGGCCCGCCAGGCTTCGGGTCAGCACAGGCCACGCCACCAGCGGCGTGCGCGCGCCGTCGTCGCTGAACAGCACGTCCGGATTGACGTGCTCGTCCTTCATCAACCGCCGCACTTCGGCGACATTGTTGTCCTGCGCCGCGCGGGCCAGCGCCTGCGCCTGCGGATCCTTGAAGGCCTTCTCCACGGAGTACCAACCGGCCAGCCGGCCCGGCGCGGCAGTCGAAGCGCTGCCTGTGTCGTCCGATCCAGGTTGGCTGCAACCGGCGAACAGCAGCGCCAGCGCGCATAGACCGATCCAGTGTCTTGGCTTCATCAAACAGCTCCCTTGTTTTCAGTCACGCGATCATGATGGCCCTTGCTGTTTCGCGGCGCAGGCGTCGCTGGCTTTCATGTCGATGCTTGTGCCCGTGGCACCAGGTATCCCAGATGCGCAGCCGCGGCCTTGCGCTTGATGAAATCGAAGGCTTGAACCATATCGCCGCTCCATGGTGATGGTGCTTGTGGGTGACGATCTTACGCCAGGCACCGCAACACAGACACATACGGCGCGCTTCCCGGCACGGTGATATCGCAACCCGCACATACCGAATGGTTACGGCACTCCGCCCGCCTTGTCGGAATATCCGTCGTCCAGCGTCTTCAGGAAGGCGATGACGTCGGCGATCTCGCGCGCGTCGAGTGCGGGCTTGCCGCCCTGCCTGCGGTCCATCGGCGCGTTGCTGCGGTCGACGTTGGCGCGGTAGCGCGGCGGCAGGTCGTCGAATTTCTGCACCTTGCCGCGCACCACCGGATACCACTTGCGCGGGTCGGTGTCGCGCTCGACGTAGAAGTGCATCATCGCGTCCAGCGTGTGGAAGTAGCCGTTGTGGAAGAACACGTGGCGTGTGGCGACGTTGCGCAGGGTCGGCGTCTTGAACATGCCGCAGTACGGCGTCTGCTTCGCGAGATCATGCCGCCTGGGGCCGCATAGTCCCATGTCGTAGTAGTGCGGGTTGCTGTTGGCCGGGATCTGCGGATTGCGCGGCACGCCCAGCGCCTCGTAGGCGTAGTCGGTGAACGCCGCCGGTCGGCCACCGGGGCCGGGCACGTCGATGTGGCACGAGGCGCAATTCCCTTTCTTCGGGTCGTTGAACAGCGCGTAGCCGCGCAGCTCCTGCGCCGTGAAGCGCGCGTGGCCGGACATCACCGCGTCGAACTTGCTGGTGTAGGGGTGGAAGCTCGGGTCCTCGGCCTGGAAGGCCTGCAGCGCCGTGCCGATATCGTCGAACACCTGCCGCGGATGGCGGAACACGTCGGCACCGAAGACCTGCGCGAACTGCTGCGCATAGGCGCCGTCGCGCACCGCGGCAACCACCGCGGCGGGCGACGCGTTGGCCATTTCGCTGGGATCGAGCAGCGGCCCGGCGGCCTGCTGCTGGCGCGAGGCCGCCGCGCCGTCGCGGTCGAAGCCGCCGCTGGGGCCTTCGTATTCGGCGTCTGCGGAGCCGGGGATGAATGCGTTGAGGCTGAAGAGCGGCGTGTGGTCGAGGTAGCGCAGCGAGGGCACCGCGCGCGTGCCCGCGTGGCGAAGGTCCCTGCCGCCCGGTTGTACCGCGCGACCATTCGGCGGGCCATAGGCATGCGCGGGGTCGTGGCAACTGGCGCAGGACATCCGCCCGGAGCCGGACAACGCGGTATCGAAGAACAGTTGCCTGCCCAGCTCGGCCTGCGGACTCAGGCGCGACGGCACCGGCGGATAGCGCACCCAGCGGCGGATGGCGGCATCGCGCGCTGCCTGCGGTGCTTCGGCAGCCGGCCCGCGCGCTGCGGCCGGCAGGCAGGCGCCCGCAAGGCCGATGGCGAGCAAGGCCAGCGTCGCGACGATGGCGGGCGCGATCCCGTCGCGCTTGCCGCGCACAAGACGCATGGCTGCCACTGCCTTGCGGCGACCGTCGCTGCGGCGAGCGCTCAGAAGCGGAACATCGACATCAGGTCGCCCACCGCCGGGCCGTTGATCGGCCGGTAAGAATGGCCGGCCACGGTCACCGGGTCGGGCAGGTTGTCGCGGCTGCGCGGCGACAGCGGCGGCAAACGCCAGTTGCGCTCGATGAACTTCAATATCGAGGCGTGATCGCCGTACGCGTGGTCGACCGCGCCCTTGCGCGCATACGGGGACACCGCGAGCATCGCGATGCGCGGGCCATCGCCGAAGAAGTCCAGCGTCTGGATGTAGCCGGTGTCGAAATGGCCGCCGCCCTCGTCGGTGGTGATCAGGATCGCGGTGTGCGCCCACAGCGCCGGGTCGGCCTGCACCTTGGCCAGCAGGTCCTTGAGGAAGGCTTCGTAGCTGGCCGGCGCCGAATAGCCGGGATGGCCACTGTCGAGGTTCTTCGGCACCACGAAGGACACCGCCGGCAGCGTGTGGTGGGCGAGGTCGCTGTCGAGCGTGGCGAGGCCGGCGAGGCCCGACTTCAGCGCCGGATCGCCCATCACCCTGGCGGAGGCCGCCAGCGGATCGCCGATGTTGTTGTACTGGAGCATCTGCGCCTTCGCCACCGGCATGTGCAGCGCGGCCGCCTCGGCGGCGACGTCCGCCGCGTCGCGCCCGCCGGTGTACCACTTCCAGCTCACCCCGTGCTTCGCCAGCAGCTCGGCGATGGTGGGCACGGTCTGCGGCGGATAGTTGTAGTTGTCCGGGCCGATCGGCTGCGGACGGCCGTCCATGTCGTAGGGCGGGTTGTAGTTGTTCAGCAGGTAGTAGGCGCCGGGCGCGCACTTGCTGGCGATGTGCCGCGCGTCGAGGAAGGCGCGGATCGCCGCCACGCCCGGCTGCTTGGGGTCGGAGCAGTCGACGTAGGAGCCGCCCTGGTAGCCGTCGCGGGTGTAGAAGTCCGCCGTGCCCGGCATCGGGTCCGGGTTTTCGATCTGGTTGGCCGGCGGCACGGCGACCTTGCCGTCCCGGTTGAAGAACGGCACGTCCGCGGTGGCGACGGCGAAGAAGTTGGCGCCGGTGCCGCCCATGATGGACTGGTGGTAGTTGTCGCTGAGCGCGTAGTCCCGCGCCAGCCTGTCGAACAGCGGCGCGTCGCCGGCCGACATGTTCATGAAGCCCATCAGCTCGCCGCCCTGCTCCGGGTTGGCCGGGCTCACGCCGGGGGTGTCGCCGCCCTGGCCGGTGCTGGCGGCCACCCAGGCAAACATGTCGTGCTTGGCGTTGTCGCCGCCGGTCTGCTGCCACATCTGGAAGAAGCGGTGCACCGGATCGCCGGTCCTCACCGCCGACGCCAAGGCGTCCTTGCCGTCGATGCGGTACGGCACGTAGCGGGTGATCTGGAACGGCCCGTTGGGCAGGTCGGCGGGGAAACGCGTGTCCGGCACGCCCGCTGCGCTCTGGAACGTCACCGGATTCATTTCGCCGGTCTGCAGCGGCTGGGGCAGCGTGGCGTAGCGGCCCGCACGCGCGGGCTGCAGGGTGTAGACCTTGAGCGGCGCGGCCTTGCTCTGCGCGGCCAGCGCGAAGTGCGGCCCGGGCGTGCCGTCGGCCTTGATGATGCCTTCGGACAGCAGGTTGCGCACGGACTGCCCCGCGGGTGGCGCATAGCCGCCGAACAGACCGTCGAAGGTCTGGTTCTCGCCGATCACCACGATCACGTGCCGGATCGGCGTGGTGGTCGGCCCGTGCGCCAGCGCCTGCGCCGACGCCACCGCGCGCGCAGGCACCGCGGCGGAAGGCGCGCCCTGCGCGGGCACCGAGACCACCGCGCGGTCGGCATCGCTGCCGATGCTGGCGCTGCCCCGGCGCACGTCGAAGTGCACCACCGAGAACAGCGCGCCCAGCGGATTCCCGGCATCGGCGTGGAACGACGCATCGGCCGCGGGATCCTTCGCCGCGTCGGCAGGCACGTGGAACGCCGCGTACAGCGGCGCGAACGCGGTGGCGACGTCGCGCCCCGCCGCGGCGATGCGCGCGGTGTCGAGGCCGGCCATCTTCGCCGCGTCCGGTGCGCCATCCAGCACCGTGCCCAGCGCGCGCTGCGCCTGCAAGGTGGTGAGCGGGTCGAGGTTCGCCACCGCCGATGCCTGGCCCGACGCGGGCGCCACGGCGGCGGACAAGGTGGCCGGGGTGCCGTCGTCGTCGTTGAACGGTGCCGTCAGCACGAAGGGGCCGGGCCCGTCGAGCACCAGCGCGTAGCGGCCCTGCGCGTCCGTCACGCCGGACACCGTGCGATGGCCCGCGTGGTCGGTGGCCGTGACCGGCACACCCGCCACCGGCAGCGCGCCGCCGACCACCCCGCTGACGGCGAGATGCGACACCGCGGCATCGCGCGCGCAACCGCCCAGCGCGAACAGCAGGACCAGGGGCAACAGGCGACGTTTCATGGCGATCCCTGAAAATGGAAGGACGCGAACAGGTTTGCGTGCGGTGGACGTGGCGCCGCTTCAGCGCGCGGGCCGCACGTCTCGCGCGTGCCGGCGCGGATCGGCCGGCACGCGCATGCTTGCGTCAGAGCCGCGCGTTGATGTTGAAGAACACCTGCCGCGGCGCGCCGGCCTGCAGGGTCTGGTTGTAGCCGTTCGGGTCGGCGGCGACGTAACCGTTGGTGCCGGTGGTGGCGAAGTAATGCTTGCCGGCGAGGTTGGTCACGTTGAGCGCCAGGCGGATGTCCTTGAAGCCCGCCAGCGCGCCGAGGTCGTAGCTCGCGCCGGCATTGAACAGCCAGTACGACGGCACCTGCGAATCGTTGGTGTAGGTGATGTAGCGCCGGCCGGTGTACTTGCCGTCGAGCGTGAAGTCCCAGGCGCCGACGTGGTAGTTCACGCTGGAGGTGGCCATCCAGCTCGGGATGCCCACCACGTACTTGCCCCGGGTGGCGACCACGCCGCCGTTGAGGTAGTCGTCCTGGTACTTGGAGCTGTCCCAGGACAGCGTGTTGAGCCAGCGCAGGCCCTCGACGGGGCGCCAGATCAGCGACAGGTCGGCGCCCTTGCTGTCCACGCTGCCGACGTTGTCGAGCTGGCTGGCGCAGGTCTGCACCGCCGAGCACGGCGTGGTCTGCAGCAGGCGGTTGCTGAAGCGCGTGTAGTACAGGTCGGCCGCCGCCTCGAAGGTTTCGCCGTGCACGCGGTAGCCGGCCTCCAGCGTCTGCGAGCCTTCCGGCTTGAGCGTGCTCTTGCTGGCGTCGAACGTCGCCTGCGAGGTGGCGAAGGGCAGCGCGCCGTAGGCGTCGATGTTCTTGCTGTACGAGGCGTAGATGTCCTGGCGCGCGTCCAGCTTGTAGTCCACGCCGGCCTGCGGCAGGAAGCCCTTGCTGGCCTTGATGCTGCCCTGCGCGAACGCGCTGGTGGCCACCAGCGAATCCGCGGTGCTGGTGGAGCGCAGCGACTTGGCGCCGACGTTGACCGTCAGGCGGTCGTCCATGAAATGCAGGGTGTCTTCCGCATACGCCATGCGCGTGTCGTAGGTGTAGTGCTGCAGGAAGCCGCGCAGGAACGGCGTCTCGCCGTCGTAGAACGTCCACAGGCCGGTGTACTGGCCGGCGAGGTTGAAGTAGTTGCGCTCGACGTGGTTGCTGGAGTTCTCGCCCCAGACGCCCACTTCGATGTCGTTGTTGCCGAGGGTGTACTGCAGCGAGCTGGTCACGCCGTAGCGGTCCAGGCCGTAGTCGGTGGTGCGCATGGCCAGCGGCAGGCCGGATGCCGGCGACGACGTGTACGGCGTCACCCACTGCCCTTCGCCGCGGTCGCCGTGGTAGTAGCTGCCCACGTTCCAGGTCAGGTTCTCGCCGAAGTTGAAGCTGCCGCTGAGCCCGACCAGGTTGTCCTTGCGGATGCCGCCGCCGGCGTAGTAATCCGCGTCCAGCCAGTCGTAGTCGGCCGGCAGGCCGGCCAGCGAGGCCGGGTAGCCGTTGGCAACGCCGCTGTATTGCCCGCTGGTGTGGTAGGCGTTGGCCGCCTGCAGCGCGGTGTTCCAGTCCGGCTGCCAGTAGTCGAAGTTCCAGCCCAGCACGCGCTGGCTGGTCAGCGACAGGTCCTGGTAGTCGTATTCCTTGCGCCGCGAGTTGTCCACGAACAGGCTGATGCGGTCGCCGTCGCCCCACTGGTAGACCGCCTTCAGGTTGGCCTGGTTGGACTCCTGCGAACCGTAGCCCTTCCACTTGTCGGTGTTGGCGTGGTCGAACGACACGTACATCGAGAAGCCGTGGAAGTCGCCGGTATCCAGCCGCGCATAGCTGCGCAGCGTGCTGTCCGAACCGATCGTCTGGTTGAAGCGCGCGCCCGGCTCCATGTCCGGATCGGCGGAGTAGAACTGCACGGTGCCGCCGAGGTTGGTGTTGGACGGCGTACCCAGCGCGCCGGCACCCTGCGCCAGCTGCACCGAGGCGATGTTGTCCGAGCTGATCGCACGGGTCACCTGCAGGCCGTTGCTCACGCCGTAGGACATGTTGCCCAGCGGGATGCCGTCCAGGGTGAAGCCGAGGCGGCTCTGGTCGAAGCCGTGCAGGCTGATCGCCGTGGACCATTCGTAGGCGCCCCACGGGTCGGACGACTGGAAGTTCACGCCGGGCAGTTCGTTGAGCACCTTCAGCGCGCTGGTGCCAGGCGCGGCCGCCTCGATGTCCTTGCGACCGATGGTCTGGATCTGGCGCGTCTCGCCGGTCGCCACCACGGACACCGCGGTCAATGCGGTGGCATTGGCCTTGGAAGGTGCGGCCGCCGGCGCGGCGGCGGCATCGTCGGCTGCCGCGGCGACGTTGCCGTGCAGGGTCGCGAGGATGGCCAGGGCGAGGCCCGACAGTTGGATCGAGGTACGGCGGCTGAACATGCGCAGGCATCCTTCGCGGCGCGCCTCGCGAGGACGCCGCATGTGGCGACAGGGGATTCGACGACCGTCGACGACGGCCTGCGGCATGGTGAATCCGCTTTGTGAAAATTCGCCTACAGCCAGATGAAAACGCGATGCGCGGGGGGCGCGGCGTTCAGCGCGCGAGAAGCACCAGCAACAGGCCCAGCAGGCCGGGCAACGCCTGCACGTAGAGAATCCCGCGGCTCGCCGTGGCGGCGCCATAGATGCCTGCCACGACGACGCACGACAGGAAGTACACCTTGAACCCGTAGCCCGCCGCGCCGTGGAACACGCCCAACAGCAACCCCGCGGCGATGAAGCCGTTGTACAGGCCCTGGTTCGCCGCCAGCACCCCGGTGGCCGCCGCGCGCTCCTTCGACTGGCCGAACGCCTTCAACCCGGCCGGCTTGTCCCACAGGAACATTTCCAGCACCAGGAAACAGCCATGCAGCAGCGCAACCAGCACCACCACGATTTCGGAGATTGTCGCCAACATGGTCCGCCTCCAGACAGCAGGTTCCAGCCTTCCCTGCCCATCCCGCGAAACGGGCCGCCGCGTCCTGCCTGGCCGCGGGTTTCGCCGCGCACGGCAGCGACATGTGTGGGCTGCGCGCAAGCGAACACCACTGCCCGCACGCCGGGGATACTCCATTGTCATTCCGCCGTACTGCATCACGCCATGCCCCTCGCCCACGCACGCTAAACTGCGCCGATGGCTTCCCCATCGCGCAAGCGCCAGCGGCGCAAATCAGCTCCCCCGGCTTCGCCGCGCATCGCGAAGGCGCCCGCCGTGGCCGCCGCACGTCCGGCCGACAGCTCGGCGCGCGCCACCAGCGTGCTGGACTGGCTGCTGGGCCGCCTGCCGCCGCGCTGGCGCGGCAAGGCGCGCGACTACCTGGTGCTCACCCGCATGGACCGGCCGATCGGCGCGCTGCTGCTGCTGTGGCCGACGTGGTGGGCGCTGTGGCTGGCGGCAGGCGACTGGCCGCCGCTGAAGCCGCTGGCGATCTTCACCCTGGGCGTGTTCGCGATGCGCGCGGCGGGCTGCGCGATCAACGACTACGCCGACCGCACGCTGGACCCTCAGGTGGAACGCACCGCGGGCCGCCCCATCGCCAGCGGGCGGGTGACGCCGCGCGAGGCGCTGCTCGTGTTCGCCGCGCTGCTCGCGTTCGCCTTCGTGCTGGTGCTGTTCACCAACGCGCTGACGATCCGGCTGGCGTTCGCCGGTGCCGCGCTGGCCGTGATCTATCCGTTCACCAAGCGCTGGACCTACCTGCCGCAGGTGGTGCTGGGCGCGGCGTTCGGCTGGTCGATCCCGATGGCGTTCGCCGCGGTGCAGGGCACGGTGCCGCCGCTGGGCTGGCTGCTGTTCATCGCCAACATCCTGTGGTCGGTGGTGTACGACACCGAGTACGCGATGGTGGACCGCGAGGACGACCTCCGGGCCGGCGCGAAGTCCACCGCGATCCTGTTCGGCGACGCCGACCTGCCGATCATCGGCATCCTGATGGCGACGCTGCTGCTGGCAATGCTGTTCGTGGGCCAGCGTGCGCACCTCGGCTGGCCGTACTGGCTGGGCCTGCTCGTGGCCGCCGGCCTGTTCGCCTACCAGCTGTGGCTGATCCGCAAGCGCGAGCGCGGCCCCTGCCTCGCGGCGTTCCGCCACAACAACTGGTGGGGCCTGGCGGTATGGATCGGCATCGTGCTGGCGCTGGCAGTACGCTGAGCGGCGCGAGCACCCTGCCTGCGGCACTCGCGCGATACCTCAGACCGGGCTACCGTCCTCCCTGATTCGCCGGCTGGTGAATTCGCCAAAACGCAGGCGGTTTCCGAACGGATCGATCACTTCCATCACGCGTAACCGCGGTGGCATCGGCTCGATTCCCGGACGCATGTTGGGATACTCCTTTGCGGCAAGTTCGGCATGGAACGCGTCGATTCCCTTCATGGTGATCCAGCAGGCAGCACCGGGACTGCCATCACCGTGATGCTCGGACAGGTGGATCACCAGCTTGTCTCGCGAGATCTGCGTGTACTGCGGCGCGGGGCCGGCATTGGCCGTGAGCGGCGCATCGGCCCAGTCCAGGTGGAAACCGAGATAATCCAGGTAAAATTCGCGAGCCTTGTCGCGCGAGAAAATGCGCAAAATCGGTGCAGCCGCCTTGAACCGGATGCCGGTCTCGCCATCGGCGTCGCGTCGTTTTGTCAGCGCGATGCGTGCCGCCAGCATGTTCCAGTCGGCATAACCAAACTGGCTCGCAACCAGTTCCAGGCATTCGCCGTGACCAAGTTCTATCGATTTCTCTGCCAACCGCTCACGCAGCTGCTTCGCCATGAGTTTGGCGTCGAGATAGTTGCGCATGCTGACTCCTCCGTTTCGTGGCGAACGAAGTGGATGCATCGGTGCCTGCGTTGCCGATCCGTTCGCCATGACGAAGGAGTTGCGGTGTGCCGCAGATACATTCACCGTTCCCGAAGCGGGTGCAGGCGGCAGGCTGTATCGGCCGAGTCCCATACTAGCGGCGGTCGGCGCGACTTGGCCAGCGAAGGAACCCGGCATCAGCCGCGTGGCGACGGCGCCCTCGCCAGCGCCCACACATCCACCCGCGCCACGCCGGCGCGCTTCAGCACGCGGGCGCATTCGGCGAGGGTGGCGCCGGTGGTCATCACATCGTCGACGATCGCCACGTGCGCGGGCAGCGCAACACCCGCGCGCACGACGAACGCGCCGCGCACGTTGCGGCGGCGGCCGACGGCATCCAGTTCGGTCTGCGCGGCGGTGCCGCGCCGCCGCAGCAACGCGTCGTGGCGCAGTGGCAGGCCGCAGTGGCGCGCCATCGGCCTCGCCAGTTCCAGGGCCTGGTTGTAGCCGCGCTGGCGCAGGCGGGCGCGGTGCAGCGGCACCGGCAGCAGCAGGTCGGGTTTCGGCAAGGGCATCGGCTCACGCCGCCACAGCATGGCCAGCGTGCGGCCGGCGGCGAGGTCGCCGCCGAACTTGAAGCGCGACTCCAGCCGGTCCAGCGGCCAGCCGTAGCGGAACGGCGCCCACGCCGCCTGCCACGGCGGCGCGTGACGCTGGCACTCGCCGCACAGTGCGGCCGGCGCGGGCAGCGGCAGGGCGCAGCGTGCGCAGCAGCTGCGGTTGCGCGGCAGCTCGGTGGCGCAGGCCGCGCACAGGTCCACGCCCTGTTCGCCGGGAGCGCCGCACAGCAGGCAGCGCAACGGCAGCAGCCAGCGCGACAGCGCGTGCCAGGGTTGCAGCAGGCCGGCCTTGTCCATGCGTCCTCCCGTTCCTGCGGCCGATGGTAACGGCAAGCCCGCCGGGGCATGTCTCCCGGCGCCGGCGCCACCGCCGTACACTCCGACGCTGTCGAGGACAGATGCATCGACACCGCACCCGTCTGCACCCAACCACCCAACCATTCCCGGAGGCTTCGCATGGCCGCGCCCGACGACGGCAATTCCACCCCTTCGACCTGGCCGGCCGTCGCCGGCACCGCGCTGCGCGTGGCCTTCGGCATCATCTGGGCCGTGAGCGCGGCGCTGACGTGGACGTCCGACTTCGCCAGCCACTACGTGGGCTACCTGCACAACGCCGCCACCGGGCAGCCGGCATGGTCGGCGTGGTGGTTCCAGCTGTGGATCGGCCTGGTCACGCCGCACGCGGGCTTCTTCGTGTGGGCCACGCGCATCGCCGAGACCGCGCTGGCGCTGGCCCTGCTGCTGGGGTTCGCGCGCAAGATCACCTACGTCGTCGGCATCCTGTTCAGCCTGCTGATCTGGAGCACGGCCGAAGGCTTCGGTGGCCCCTACTCGGTGGGCGCGAACAACATCGGCGCGGCGATCAGTTATGTGCTGATCTTCGCCGCACTGATCGTCATCAACCTGCGCTCCGGCCCCAGCCCGTACAGCCTGGACTACCTGATCGAAAGCCGCTACCCGGGCTGGCGCAGGTTCGCCGACTGGAACGACAGCCTGCCGCTGGACCAGGTACGGCATCTGTCCTGGCGCGTGCAGGCGCCGGCGCTGGCGGGCGTGCTGCTGCTGGTGGCGCTGCTGCTGGCCGGCCTGCACAGCGCGATGCACGTGAAGTCGGCGAGCCCCGCGACGGCTGCCGCCGCGGTGACGCCGCTGTCGCTGGCATCCAGCCGGCCGCTCGGCGCGGCCCGTGACGCCCGCCTGCCGCCGCTGGCTCCCGGCGCCAGCACGGATGTGAACATCGTGGTTTCCGACCAGACCGTGGAGATCGCCAGCGGCGTGCAGTACCAGGCCTGGACGTTCGGCAAGAGCGTGCCCGGGCCGGTGATCCACGTGCGCCAGGGGCAGACGGTGAACGTGGTGCTCACCAACCACGGCACCATGCAGCACTCGATCGACTTCCACGCCGCGATCACGCCGCCCAGCCTGCATTACGTGGACATCATGCCGGGCGAGTCGATCAAGTTCTCGTTCGTGGCGAAGGTGCCGGGCGCCTTCCTCTACCACTGCGGCACGCCGCCGGTGCTGCTGCACATCGCCAACGGCATGTACGGCGCGATCATCGTGGATCCGGCCACGCCGCTGCCGCCGGCTGCCGAAAGCTATGTGCTGGTGCAGGGCGAGTGGTACACCCAGCAGGTGGCCGGCAAGCTGATGGCCGGCAACTACGAGAAGATGCAGGAGATGCGCCCGGACGAAGTGGTGTTCAACGGTGCCGCGTTCCAGTACCGCGACCATCCGCTGACCGCCAGGCCTGGCGAGCTCGTGCGCATCTACATGGTCAACGCCGGCCCCAGCCTGTGGAGCGCGTTCCACGTGATCGGCGCGATCTTCGACAAGGTCTACCCCGGCGGCAACCCGGCGCAGGCGATCGACGGCGTTTCCACCTGGTCGGTGGGCCCGGGCGAAGGCGCGGTGTTCGATCTCAAGCTGGATGAGCCCGGCAAGTATCCCTTTGTCGATCACGCGATGGCGCACGCCGTGCTGGGTGCGATCGGCGTGTTGAGCGTGCAGGCGCCAGCTGGTGTGCCGGTCGCCAAGCCGGATATCAGCAAGGCGGCCGTTGCCGCGCCCACCCCGCCGCCGGCCGCCGCCACTGGCCCGTACAACTTCGACGCCGCGCGCGGCGCGCAGCTCTACGCCACGAACTGCGCGGCCTGCCACCAGGCCACCGGCATGGGCCTGCCTGGCGCGTTTCCGCCGCTCAAGAACGACCCGGCCGTGCTGAGCGGAGACCCCGCCAGGCAGATCGCCACGATCCTCAACGGCCTGCACGGCGTAGCCATCAACGGCACGACCTACCCCAGCGTGATGCCGCCGTTTGCCGCCGCGCTGAGCGACGCAGACATCGCCGACATCGCGAACCACGAGCGCACCTCGTGGGGCAACCAGGCCAGGCTGATCACCGCTGACCAGGTGAAGGCGGCCAGGGGCAAGTGAGGCAGGGGACGGGGCGCGCCTTCGTGCCGCCCCTTCCCGCGAGACGGCTTCGGGCCGGCGTTTGGCAGCTTTCGTCAACCTGATGGCCTGCCTTCGAAGTTGACGACGGCACGTGTGCCGCCCACACTTCGCGGCCTCAGCCACGGAGCCACCCCATGCCCGAAGCCATCGTCCGCCACGACTGGAGCCGCGAGGAAGTCGTCGCGCTGTTCGCGCTGCCGTTCAACGAGCTGCTGCACCGCGCGCACACCGTGCACCGCACGCACCACGACGAGAACGCGGTGCAGGTCTCCACACTGCTGTCGATCAAGACTGGCGGCTGCCCCGAGGACTGCGCCTACTGCCCGCAGGCGGCGCGCTACGACACCGGCGTCGCGGCGCAGAAGCTGATGGAGGTCGAAGCCGTGCTGGCGCGCGCCAAGGCCGCCAAGGCCGCCGGTGCCAGCCGCTTCTGCATGGGCGCGGCGTGGCGCGGGCCGAAGGACCGCGACATCCCCAAGGTGGCCGCGATCGTGCGCGCGGTGAAGGACCTCGGCCTGGAGACCTGCGCCACCCTGGGCCTGCTCGGCGACGGCCACGCGCAGCAGCTCAAGGACGCCGGCCTCGACTACTACAACCACAACATCGACACCGCGCCGGAGTTCTACGGCGAGATCATCCACACCCGCGAGTACCAGGACCGCCTCGCCACGCTGGAACAGGTGCGCGACGCCGGCCTCAAGACCTGCTGCGGCGGCATCGTGGGCATGGGCGAGACGCGCGAGCAGCGCGCCGGCCTGCTGCAGGCGCTGGCCAACCTGCCGGAGCATCCCCACTCGGTGCCGATCAACCAGCTGGTGCCGGTGCCGGGCACGCCGCTGGGCAACGCGGAGAAGCTCGACCCGTTCGAGTTCGTGCGCACCATCGCGGTGGCGCGCATCCTGATGCCGCTGTCCATCGTGCGCCTCTCCGCCGGCCGCCAGCAGATGGACGACGCGGTGCAGGCGCTGTGCTTCCACGCCGGCGCCGGCTCGATCTTCTACGGCGAGAAGCTGCTCACCACCGGCAACCCGGACACCGAGCACGACCGCACGCTGTTCCGTCGGCTCGACCTGCATGCAATGGAAGTGGTCGAGGAGACAGGCACCGTGCATGCGGACATCATGGAAGCCGCCCCGGCGGGTTGCGGGCACGGGTGCGGCTGCAGTGCGGCGGCGTGAATCACCCCTCCCCTGCAAGCAGGGGAAGGTTGGGGCGGGGTCGCTCTTCAACCATGAATGCCCATGACTCGCGCTGATCTGCTCGAGCGCCTGGCCGTCCAGACGTCTGAACGCGAACGCGCGAACCTGCGTCGCCGGTTGCGCACCGTCGAGCACGTGGAAGGCCCCTGGCTGGAAAGCGAAGGGCGCCGCCTGCTCGGCTTCTGCAGCAACGATTACCTGGGCCTCGCGCAGCACCCGCAGTTGATCGCCGCGTTGAAGCGCGCGGCCGACGATGAGGGCGCGGGCAGCGCTTCGGCGCACCTGATCTGCGGCCACCGCCGCGAACATGCGCAACTCGAGGAGATGCTGGCCGAGTGGACGGGGCGCGAGCGCGCGCTGCTGTTTTCCACCGGCTACATGGCCAACCTCGGCGCGATGCAGGCGCTGCTCGCGCGCGGCGACGTGTGCGTGCAGGACAAGCTCAACCACGCCTGCCTGCTCGACGGCGCGCAACTGGCCGGCGCCGAGCTGAAGCGTTATCCGCATGCCGACGTCGAAGCCGCCACACGCCAGCTGCAGAGCCGTCCGGAGGCCGCCGCGCTGCTCGCCACCGACGGTGTGTTCAGCATGGACGGCGACGCGGCGCCGCTGGCCGGACTCGCCGCGCTGTGCGCACGCGAACACGCCACGCTGATGGTGGACGACGCGCACGGCCTGGGCGTGCTGGGCATGGAAGGCGCCGGCAGCGTACAGGCCGCCGGCCTCGGCCAGCGCGAGGTGCCGGTGCTGATGGCCACGCTGGGCAAGGCGCTGGGCTGCAGCGGCGCGTTCGTGGCCGGCCCCGCCGCCTTGATCGATGGGCTCGTGCAATTCGCGCGGCCCTACGTCTACACCACCGCGATGCCGCCGGCACTGGCCGCGGCCGCCTGCGCCGCGGTGGCCATCGCGCGCGACGAAGATTGGCGCCGCGACAGGCTGCAGGCGCTGATCGCCCGCTTCCGCAGCGGCGCGGCACAGCTCGGCCTGCCGCTGATGGCGTCGCACAGCGCGATCCAGCCGCTGCTGCTGGGCGACGCGCAGGCCGCGCTGGACGCCGCGCGGAGGCTGGAAGAGCGTGGCCTGCTGGTCACCGCGATCCGCCCGCCCACGGTGCCGCAGGGCCAGGCGCGGCTGCGCATCACGCTCTCCGCGGCGCACGAGGACGAGCACGTGGATCGCCTGCTGGACGCGCTCGCCGCGCTGCCGCGGGGCGGCTCCGCGGGCCGGCCCGTATAATGGCGCGCTCGCCGTCTCCCTCCCCGCCATGTCCATCGTCAACATCGCCGCCTACCGCTTCGTCAGCCTCGACGACCTGCCGGCGCTGCGCGAGCGTGTGCTCGGGCACGCCCATGCGCTGGCGCTGAAGGGCACCGTGCTGCTGGCGCCCGAGGGCATCAACCTGTTCCTCGCCGGCCCGCGCGAGGCGGTGGATGCGTTCATGGCCTGGCTGCGCTGCGAGCCGCGCTTCGCCGGGATGGAAGCAAAGGAGTCGGTCTCCGTCGGCGTGCCGTTCGGCCGCCTGCGCGTGCGCCTGAAGAAGGAGATCATCACCATGCGCGTGCCGGCGTCCCGCCCCGAACGCGGTCGCGCGCCGGCGGTGGATGCGCCCACGCTGAAGCGCTGGCTGGACCAGGGCCACGACGACGACGGCCGCGAACTCGTGATGCTGGACACGCGCAACGACTACGAGTGCGACGTGGGCAAGTTCGCGCATGCGGTGGACTACCGCATTGCCAGCTTCACCGCCTTCCCCGCCGCCGTGGCCGCCGATCGCGCGCGTTTCGCGGGCAAGACCGTGGTGTCGTACTGCACCGGCGGCATCCGCTGCGAGAAGGCCGCGCTGCACATGCAGGACCTCGGCATCGAACGCGTGCACCAGCTCGAGGGCGGCATCCTGAAGTACCTGGAACTGACCGACGGTGCGCACTGGCAGGGAGACTGCTTCGTGTTCGACGGGCGCGGCGCGGTGGATGCAGGCCTCAGGCCAGCACATCGGCCACCTCCAACCTCCGGGGAGAGGGATGGGGTGTGGGGCGGCTCTTGCGATGACCTCACATCAAAGCTGGCTCTGAACAGCAACACCGCGAGCACCCGCCCCTCACCTCGGTCTTCTCCCCAAAGCGGAGAGGAAGCGATCGCAGGAAGCGCGTGGTCCGATTGGGGCGCGGCGTGAAGCTCTTCATCGAACAAGCAGGCCACGGTCCCATCCCGCTGGTGCTGCTGCACGGCTGGGCGATGCACGGCGGCGTGCTGGCGCCGCTGGTGGAGGCGCTGGCCACGCGTTGCACGATGCACGTGGTGGACCTGCCCGGCCATGGCCGCTCGCGCGATTGCGGGTTGCCGCTGGAACCCTCCGCCTGCGCCGCGGCGATCGCCGCCGCCACGCCGCCGGCGATCTGGCTGGGCTGGTCGCTGGGCGGACTGGTCGCGCTTGCCGGCGCACTGGAACGGCCGCAGCAGGTGCAGGGCCTCGCGATGCTGTGCGCCACGCCAAAGTTCGCGCGCGACGACGACTGGCCCTGGGGCAGCGACCGCCCGCTGGTGCACCAGCTCGCGCTGGACCTGGAAACGGACTACCACGGCACCATCGACCGCTTCCTCGCACTGGAGGCGATGGGCAGTGCCGACCCGCGTGCCGAGTTGCGGCGCCTGCGCGAACTGGCCTTCGCCCACGGCGAACCCGACCTGCGCGTGCTGCAGGAAGGCATCCGCATCCTCGAGACGCACGACCTGCGCTCCCGGCTGCCCGCACTGCGCCAGCCCAGCGCGTGGATCGCGGGCCGCCGCGACCGCCTGGTGCATCCGCAGGCGATGGAGTGGTCGGCGCGACAGTCGCACGGCTACTACACGCAGATCGAACACGCCGGCCACGCGCCGTTCGTCGCGCACGCCGATGAAGTCGCGCGGGCGCTGCAACCCTTGCTGGACAGCTTTTCATGAGCGAATTCCATCTCGACCGCGCCCAGGTGCGCCGCAACTTCGGCCGCGCCGCGCGCAGCTACGAACGGCACGACGCGCTGCAGCGCGAAGTGCAGCAGTCGCTGCTGGACCGGCTGGGCTTCTACCTGGAAACGCCGGCACGCGTGCTCGACGTGGGTGCCGGCACCGGCCGCGGCACGGCGCTGCTGAAGCAGCGCTACGCCAAGGCCGAGGTGATCGCGGTCGACCTCGCACTGCCGATGCTGCGCGAGGCGAAAACGCACAGCGGCTGGCTCAAGCCGTTCCGCCGCGTCTGCGCCGAGGCCACCGCCCTGCCCTTCCCCGACCACAGCATGGACGTGCTGCACTCCAACCTGTGCTTCCAGTGGGTCGACAACCTCACCGCACTGTTCGGCGAATGCTGCCGCGTGCTGAAACCCGGCGGCCTGCTCGCGTTCTCCACCTTCGGCCCCGACACGCTGAAGGAACTGCGTGCGGCCTGGGCCGCCGTGGACGGCCATTCGCACGTCAGCCGCTTCCTCGACATGCACGACATCGGCGACGCGATGATCAACGCCGGCCTGCGCGACCCGGTGCTGGACGTGACGCGCTACACGCTCACCTACAGCGAACCGCGCAAGCTGCTGGAGGAACTGCGCGGGCTGGGCGCCACCCACGCCGACGCCGCACGCGAACGCCACCTCACCGGCAAATCGCACTACCGCGCCATGCTCGCCGCCTACGAGGCGATGCGCGTCGACGGCCGCATTCCCGCCACGTGGGAAGTGGTGACCGCCCATGCCTGGGGTCCGCCGCCGGGACAGTCGCGGCGCTTGCCGGGTGGCGGCGAGGTGGCGAGTTTCTCGCTCAGCAGCCTGAAGGGGTCGCGGCGGCGCTGAGGCAGCGCAGGGCGTCATGCCCGCGGACGCTGACATGCCTTCCCACTGACGTTGCATTGGTCGCAGGGGATACGGCGGGTTCGGACGCCTGGCGCCAGCGACAAAGCGGTTTTGGACGCCTGCCGCAAGGAACACAGCTGTTTCGAGCGCCTGCCGGCGCCCGAGTTCCTTCTCTTTGCTGGCCCACGCCACCGCAGGAGCGGTGGCGAACGGCGAAGCCGGCCCGCAAGGGCGGAGGGCAGGATGCCTGGGGTCAAGAGAAGGAACCAAGAGAAATGTTCTGGTTCGATCCGCCGGAACCACAAGCGCGACGTGTCGAGGGGATTGGAACCAGCCCCGCCTACGCGATAGACGGGGCGGCCACGCCGCAACGTATCTGGGAACTGAGGTGAGGGGGCAAAGCCTCGCGGCGCGGTGCGCCGCTTTGGCTTTGCGTTCGTCTCGCCCTGGCTGTTGCTGTTGAGGTTGCTTCTGCGCGCTGGGAGCGCACTGCTACTCCGGGGCCCCTGGGCGGCGGTGAGGCGGGGACGAAGAGGCCGCGCAGCGGACGAGCCCACGGATGGGCTCGCCTTTTCGCGCGGGCAGGAGCCCGCTCGAAAAGCCCGGGCCCGCCTCACGGACTTTCCGTCCATGGATGGACGGAAAGCGCCAACCGGGGTGGCCTTTCTCTTTGGTGACTTTCTCTTTGGCCACGCAAAGAGAAAGTCACTCGGCCACCGGCAGGTGGACGAAACCGCTTTGTCGCTGGCGAAGACGCACGAGCAAGAGTCCCCCCCTCACCCCGCCCCGCCCCCCCCAAAAAGGGAGAGGGAGAAAGGCACGCGCGTCAACGCTTCGCCGGCGTGCCGCGCAGCGGCATGGATGGACGGCAAGCACCAACCGGGGTGGCCTTCTCTCGTGGTTACTTTTCCCTTGGCCACGCAAGAGAAAAGTCACCCGGGCGCCGGCAGGCGCTCGAAACTGCTTCGTTACTTGCGTCAGCAAACGCCCAAGCCAGAAAACCGAGGGCGAGCGCTAGCGCACACAAGCCCCGCCCTCAATTCACCAGCGGCTCCGCCACCGGCCGGCGCACGCTGAGCGCCGTGCCCGCCGCCGCCACGATGATCGCCGCGATCGCCAGCCACTGCAGCAGGCTGAGATGTTCGCCGAGCAGCGCCACGCCGGCCAGCACGGCGAAGGCCGGTTCCAGGCTCAGCAGGGTGCCGAAGCTGCGTGTCGGCAGGCGGGTCAGCGCCATCATCTCCAGCGAATACGGCAAGGCCGAGCTGAGCAGGGCGACGCCCAGCGCGAACGGCAGCAATACGGGATCGAACAGCGCGCTGCCGGCGTGCGCCACGCCCACCGGGATCGCCAGCAGCGCCGCGATCGAGGTGCCCCACGTCACCGCGTCGCCGCCATGCGCGCTGCCGGCGCGTTGACCCAGCACGATGTAGCAGACCCAGCCCACGCCCGCGGCCAGCGCGTACAGCACCCCGACCGGGTCGAGCGCGTGCGCCTGCCCCCGCAACGGCAGCAGCAGGAGCAGGCCCGCCACCACCAGCGCGATCCAGATGAAATCCAGCAGGCGGCGCGAGCCGAACAGTGCCAGTGCCAGCGGCCCGGTGAATTCCAGCGCCACCGCGATGCCCAGCGGAATCGTGCGCAGCGAAAGGTAGAACACCAGGTTCATCACGCCGATCGAAAGGCCGTAGCCCCACAGCGCGCGCAGGTCGCGGCCCCGCTGCCACGAGCGCCACGGCCGCCGCACCAGCAGCAGGATCAGTGCGCCCAGGCCCAGCCGGCAGGCCGTGGCGCCCTGTGCGCCGATCGCGGGAAACAGTTGCTTGGCCAGCGCGGCACCCAGCTGGTACGAGGCCATGCTGACCAGCAGCATGCCGACCGCGAACAGCACGGAAGCGCGGGAGGTGTGCGCAGACACGGGCGATGACCGGCGAAGAGGGGTCGCCATGATGCCTGCGCCCGTGCGCAAAGCCCATCCCGCCGGTCCGATGCTGCTGACAGAGGCTGGCAGCAGGGTTGCGCCGCGGTGCTAGAGGATCCGTGCGTACAGGCTGCCGTTGGCCGGCAGGCGCAGGCGCTCGCCGTCGAGCGTGCCGGCGACCAGGCCGTGGCCATCCAGCGGCTGCAGGTCGCCGGGCAACGGCAGCGCGAACTCCACCGGCGCGGCGGACAGGTTGAACACCGCCAGCACGCGCTCGTCGCCCAGCTCGCGCACGAAGGCCAGCACCGGCTCGGGAGTGTCGAGGAAGCGGATCGCGCCGTGGCGCAGCGCGGGCTGGGCGCGCCGCCATTGCATGAAGCGGCGGTAGCCGTTGAGCGCGGAGGCAGGGTTGGCCTGCTGGCGTGCCACGTCCAGCGTGCGATGCTCGGGCGGCACCGGCAGCCACGGCGTGGCGCTGCTGAAGCCGGCGTGCTCGTCGTCGCTCCACGGCATCGGCGTGCGGCAGCCGTCGCGGCCCTTGAACTCGGGCCAGAACGCGATGCCGTAGGGATCGCGCAGCGCCTCGTAGGGCAACTCCGCCTCGGTGAGGCCGAGTTCCTCGCCCTGGTACACGCAGACCGAGCCGCGCAGCGAGCAGACCAGTGCGGTGAGCTGGTTCGCCATCGCGGCCGAGGCGTGGCCGTTGCCCCAGCGGCTCAGCACGCGCTCCACGTCGTGGTTGGAGATCGCCCAGCACGGCCACCCCTCGCTCATCTTCGCCTCCTGCGCGCGCACGGTGTCGCGGATATAGGCGGCGCTGAAGTCGTCGGTGAGCAGCTCGAAGCTGTAGCCCATGTGCAGGCGGCGGCCGCTGGTGTACTCGGCCATCGTCGCCAGCGAATCCTCCGAGGAGATTTCGCCCAGCGTGGCGCTGCCGGGGTAGCGGTCCATCAGCGCGCGGAGCTCCTCGAGAAAGGCGAGGTTCTCCGGCCGCGTGTTGTTGTAGTAGTGGTACTGGAACGCGTAGGGGTTGTCGGCGCTGAAGCCGCGCCCGGTGCGCTGCTCCTTCGGCTTCGCCGGGTTGTCGCGCAGCTGTGCGTCGTGGAAACAGAAGTTGATCGAATCCAGCCGGAAGCCGTCCACGCCGCGGTCCAGCCAGAAGCGCAGGTTGTCCAGCACGGCCGCGCGCACTTCCGGATGGTGGAAGTTGAGGTCGGGCTGCGCGGCGAGGAAGTTGTGCAGGTAGTACTGGCCGCGCCGCGGCTCCCAGCGCCAGGCCGGTCCGCCGAAGATGGACAGCCAGTTGTTCGGCGGCGTACCGTCCTCCTTCGCGTCGGCCCACACGTACCAGTCGGCCTTCGGGTTGTCGCGGCTCTGCCGGCTCTCCTTGAACCAGGCATGCTCCTCCGAGGTGTGGCTGAGCACCTGGTCGATCATCACCTTGAGCCCGCGCGCATGCGCCGCGGCGAGCAGGCGGTCGAAGTCGGCAAGCGTGCCGAACAGCGGATCGACGTCGCAGGGATCGGCGATGTCGTAGCCGAAGTCGGCCATCGGCGAACGGAAGAACGGCGCGATCCAGATCGCGTCCACGCCCAGCCCGGCCACGTAGTCGAGCCGCTCGATGATGCCGGGAAGATCGCCCACGCCGTCGCCGTCGGTGTCGAGGAAGCTGCGCGGGTAGATCTGGTAGATGACGGCTCCGCGCCACCACGGTGTGTCGGTCATTGCTGGACCCCATGACGTGAGACAGGCGGCCATCCGGGCCGTCTGCCGTCGAACGGCGCCCAGCTTAGTGGCAGGGCATGCCGGTTCCGCACAGTGCTGCATACGTATTCATGGATGCTGCATCCGCGTCATGCGTCTTTTGCAGATGGACGTCCAAACGATTTCATTTCGATGACGGAGAGGCGCGCCGATGCAGGCGCGCCGCGGCTTCGCACGCCCCGCGCCGCTCTGCGGGAACCATCGCGGAAGCGAAATGTTGCGCTGCAGCGAATGCGTTCCTGCCGTGCCATGAATACGTATGCACGAATCGTTCGCGCCGAAAACGCCGGCCTACCATGCAATCACGCGACGAGGTGCGCAGGCGCAAGCCGGCTGCCGACAACTGCCGCCGATGGAATCGCCGGACGGTTCACGCCGCGACAACGACAGACACCGACCATTTCGTGGGGAGACGAGACATGTTGATGAAACACAAGCTGCTGGCCATGGCGATCGCGTCGGCCTGCTTCGGCACGTGCGCCGTGGCCAGCGCCGCCAACGCGCCGGCTTCCGCCGCGCAGCAGCAGGACAGCCAGCAGAACACCAGCAGCGGCCAGACCGCCGACGCGAACTCCAAGGCCGACAAGAGCAGCCGCAAGGAGAAGCAGCAGGCGAAGCAGATGCAGGCCGTGCAGGTGAACGGCTTCATCAGCAGCATCGAGAACTCCACGGCGCTGAAGAAGAACGCCAGCACCATCGTCGAGGCGGTCTCGGCCGAGCAGGTCGGCAAGCTGCCCGGCACCTCCATCGCCGACACGCTGGGCCGCCTGCCCGGCCTCGCGGTGCAGACCTTGAATGGTCGCCCGCAGGTGCTGACGATCCACGGCCTCGGCCCCGACTTCTCCACCGCGCTGATCAACGGCGGCCAGCAGGTGTCCACCTCGAACAACCGCGACGTGCAGTTCGACCAGTACCCGTCGAGCTGGTTCGACAACGTGGTGGTGCACCTCAGCCCCGAGGCCGACCTGATCGGCCAGGGCCTCACCGGAACGGTGGACATGCACACGATCCGCCCGCTGGAGAAGAGCGGCCCCGAGGCGGCGGTGAATGCCAAGTACATCTGGAACGACATGTCCGAGCTGGCGCCAGGCAAGGGCGTCAGCAACAAGGGCCACGACCTCAACGGCGTGTGGGTGAACCAGTTCGCCGACCACACGATCGGCGTGACCCTGGGCGTGGACCTCGAGGACAACCCCTCGCAGATCCAGCACCAGGCGCCGTGGGGCTATCCCAACGACAACAACGGCAACCTCGTGGTGGGCGGCTCGAAGAACTACGGCATCACCGACACCATGAAGCGCAACGGCGTGCTCGCCACCGTGCAGTGGCAGCCGAACGAGTTCTACACCGGCACCATCGACCTCACCTACGACAACTTCAAGGAAGTCCAGCAGGCCAAGGGCATGGAGCTGCCGCTCTGGTGGGGCGGCGCCCCGCTCGCCTCGGCCACGGCATCCAACGGATTCGACACCAGCGGCACCTACACCGGGGTGTCGCCCGTGATCCGCAACGACTACAACAGCACCAGCGCCCGGGTCTACAACTTCAACTGGGACAACAAGTTCACGATCAACGAGAACTGGTCGGTGGACGTCGACGGGAACTACTCGCGCGCCACGCGCCATGACGTGAACCTGGAAAGCTACTCGGGCTTCGGCTTCAACAAGAGCGGCCCCACCGACACCATCGGCTTCAGCGAGCTCGGCAACGGCCTGCTGTACGTCGACCCGTCGCTGGACAACACCCAGGGCGTGGTGCTGACCGACCCGCAGGGCTGGGGTGGCGGCAACGACGTGGTGCAGGCCGGCTTCATCAACGCGCCGCGCACCGTCGACTACCTCGCCAACCTGCGCATCGCGGTGGAACGCAGCTTCGCCAGCGGTCCGTTCTCCAGCGTCGACTTCGGCGTGAGCAACAGCAACCGCAACAAGACCTACCACATCGACCAGGCCTTCCTGACCCTGGGCGGCGGCACCATCAGTGGCGGCAGCGCAGTCACGAGCGCGCCGATCCAGGGCGGCAGCAGCTGCGATCCGCTGTCGTGGATGGGCATCGGCCCGCAGCTCTGCTACAACCCGTTCGCCCTGATCGACAACGGCACCCTGGTCAACGTGCCGACGTTCGGTTCCAACACCGGCATGCCGCCGAACTGGAAGACGCACGAGAACGTCTTCACCCCGTACTTCCAGTTCAACATCGACACCTACCTGGGCGGCATCAGCCTGCGCGGCAACTTCGGCATGCAGATGCAGCACACCGCCCAGCGCGCCACCGGCGAGCGCGTGGCGCCAGGCAGCGCCATCACCGGCAACGCGATCACGCTGATCCCGGTGACCGGCAGCACCAGCTACACCCGCTACCTGCCCAGCGCGAACCTGATCTTCGGCTTCACCGACAACGACGATCTGCGCGTCAGCGCCGCGCGTACGCTGGCCCGCCCGCGCATGGACCAGATGAATGCCAGCCTCGGGGTGAGCGGCAACGTCACGCACCTGTCCAGCACCGACCCGAACCAGGCGTTCTTCAGCGCCTCGGGCGGCAACCCGAAGCTGACACCCATCATGGCCGACAACTTCAACGTCAGCTACGAGCACTATTTCTCGGCGCCGGCCTCGGGCTACCAGTGCAACTCCACCGACCAGAAGAACTCGGACCTGTGCCGCAGCGGCGGCGGTGGCGGCTACTTCTCGGTGTCGGGCTACTTCATCGGGCTGCACGACTACATCAACCCGAGCGCGTCCTTCCTGTACGACTTCAGCGCCTTCCTGCCGTTCACCCTCAGCCCGGCACAGCTGAGCCAGCTGGGCACCCCCTACGGCATCGTCTCCGGACCCACCAACGACGGCCACGGCTACGTGAAGGGCATCCAGGGCACCCTGAACCTGCCGTTCAACCTGATCGCCCAGCCGCTGGACGGCTTCGGCATGATCCTCACCGCCAACCGCAACAAGAGCTCGCTGGTCTACTCCGGCAATGCCACGCCGATCACCGTGCCGGGCCTGTCGAAGTGGGTCGCCAACGGCACGCTGTACTACCAGCACGACGGCTTCGAGGCGCGCATCAGCGACAGCTACCGCTCGGACTTCCTGGGCGAGGTGGCGGGCATCAGCGCCACGCGCATCGAGCAGACGCTGAAGGGCGGCAGCACCTACGACGCCCAGGTGAGCTACACGTTCGACAGCGGCCGCTTCAAGGGCCTGACCCTGATCGCGCAGGGCTCGAACCTGTCGAACAAGCTCTTCACCACGTTCCAGAACAAGGATCCGCGTCAGGTGTTGATGTGGGAACGCTACGGCCGCACCTACTCGCTGGGCGTGTCGTACAAGTTCCAGTGATGTTCTGACAAGCTTGACTCCCCGTATGCCCCGCCGTGCGGATTCCGGCGGGGCATTTTTCTCTCCATCCCCGCCGCGTGCGGCGGGCAGCACAGGAGCCAGCGCATGGGCGACACCGGCGACACGCGCATCCGCCAGCTCGTCATCGTGGGCGGCGGCACCGCCGGCTGGCTGACCGCCGCCCTGCTGGCGCGCGCGCTGGGCTCGCAACTGCAGATCAAGCTGGTGGAATCCGCCGAGATCGGCACCGTCGGCGTGGGCGAGGCGACGATCCCGCAGATCCTGCACATCAACCGCTTCCTCGGCATCGACGAGGACGACATGCTGCGTGCCGTGCACGGCACCTTCAAGCTGGGTGTGCAGCTCAACGACTTCGGCCGGCTGGGCGATTCCTACATCCACGCGTTCGGCGACCTGGGCCTGCCGCTGGGCCTGACGCCGTTCCACCACTACTGGCTGCGCAGCCGCGGCCGGCCCGGCGCGCAGAGCCTGTGGGCACATTCGCTGAATGCGGCCGCTGCCGCCCGGAACCGCTTCGCGCGGATGGACACGGTGCCGAACAGCCCGCTGGGCGGCATCCGCTACGCCTACCATTTCGACGCCTCGCTGTACGGCCAGTACCTGCGCGGGCGCATCCAGCCCGGCGTGGTGGAGCGCATCGAGGGCAAGGTGGTCGACGTGCGCCTGCGCGCCGACGACGGCCACATCGAGTCGCTGCTGCTGGACGGCGGCGCGACGGTCGAGGGCGACTTCTTCATCGACTGCTCCGGCTTCCGCGGTCTGCTGATCGAGGGCGTACTGAGGACCGGCTACGAGAACTGGCAGCACTGGCTGCCCTGCGACCGCGCACTGGCGGTGGGCAGCGCGCCGGGCGGGCCGATGCGCCCGTACACCCAGGCCAGCGCGCGCACCGCGGGCTGGCAGTGGCGCATTCCGCTGCAGCACCGCACCGGCAACGGCCACGTGTACTGCAGCGGCTTCATCAGCGACGACGAGGCCACCGCGCAGCTGCTGGCCAACCTGGAGACCGAGCCGCTGGGCGATCCGCGCCCGCTGCGCTTCGTCACCGGCATGCGAAGGCTGGCGTGGAACCGCAACTGCCTCGCGCTGGGCCTCGCCGCCGGCTTCATGGAGCCGCTGGAATCGACCAGCATCCACCTGGTGCAGTCGGGCGTGAACCGCCTGCTGGCGATGTTCCCCGACCGCCATTGCGACCCGGCACTGGCGGACGAGTACAACCGCCAGACCCGCTTCGAATACGAGCGGGTGCGCGACTTCCTGATCCTGCACTACAAGGCCACCGAACGCACCGACACACCATTCTGGCGGCAGTGTGGTGCGATGGAGATACCACCGGAACTGGCGCGCCGCATCGAGCTGTTCCGCCGCGCCGGCATGATCTTCCGCGAGGCCGACGAGCTGTTCACCGAGACCGGTTGGCTGCAGGTGCTGCTGGGCCAGCGCATCGAGCCGGCGCGCCACCACCCGCTGGCCGACGAGCTGGGCGACCAGCAGCTCGACCAGTTCCTCGCCGACATCCGCACCCTGGTCGGCCGCGCAGCAAGCACGTTGCCGCCGCACCAGGAGTTCGTGGCGCGCCACTGCGGCACGCCCACGCCCGCCGAGGCCTGACCATGGCAGAAAACCCCTTGAAAACCTTGCTACGCCGTCTGCTCCTGCTGTCCGCCACGCTGCTGCTGCCGGCCACGCCGGCACTGGCCGCCGCACCCGCCACCGCCACCGCCACGGCGCAGGCACCCTCCGACACCTACTACGAAATCTTCGTGCGCAGCTGGTACGACACCAACGGCGACGGCATCGGCGATCTCAACGGCGTCACCGCGAAGCTCGATTACCTGAAGTCGCTGGGCGTGGACGGCATCTGGCTGATGCCGATCAACCCCTCGCCCAGCTACCACGGCTACGACATCACCGACTACGAGGCGATCAACCCGCAGTACGGCACCATGGCCGACTTCGAGCGGCTCGTGCGCGAGGCGCACCAGCGCGGCATCAAGGTGGTGCTCGACCTGGTGATCAACCACACCAGCGACCAGTCGCCCTGGTTCAAGGCCGCGCAGGACCCGCACAACCCCTACCACGGCTGGTACAGCTGGGCCACGCCGGCCACCGACCTCAAGCAGATCAGCGCCACCGGCGGCCCGCTCTGGCATGCGGCAGGCGGCGGGCAGGCGGCTTCAAGGCCACATTACCTTGGCGTGTTCACCGCGCAGATGCCCGACCTGAACTACGACAACCCCGCCGTGCGCGCCGAGATGATCAAGGTGGGCCGGTTCTGGCTGGACAAGGGCGTGGACGGCTTCCGCCTCGACGCCGCGCAGCACGTCTACGACGACCGCGAGACCGACGGCGACAACCCGGTCGCGCTGAAGAAGAACCTCGCGTGGTGGCGCGAATTCCACCAGGGCATCGACGCGTCGAACCCGCATGCCTGGGTGGTCGGCGAGGTGGCGCGGCACAACCCCGACAACCTGGTGCCGTGGATGGCCTCGCTGGACGCGGTGTTCAACTTCCCGCTGGCGACGCGGCTGATCGACAGCGCGCAGCAGGAGCGCGACCGCGACCTCGGCGCCACGCTGCAGCGCATGAGCGACGCCTACCGGAAGGCCGCGAACGGCCGCTTCGACGACGCGCCGTTCCTGTCGAACCACGACCAGGAACGCGTGATGAGCCAGCTCGACGGCAATCCAGAGCACATGCGCACCGCCGCCGCGATGCTGCTCACCCTGCCCGGCCATCCCTTCGTCTACTACGGCGAGGAGCTGGGCATGCGCGGCGAGAAGCCCGACCCGCACCTGCGCGAGCCGATGCGCTGGTACCGCGCCGGCAAGGGCGCGGGCGAGACGACGTGGGAAGGCTGGAGCGCGGGCGACGGCAGCGCCGTGTCGGTGCAGACCGAGCAGGCCGATCCGCATTCGCTGCTCAACTGGTACCGCATGCTGATCCAGTGGCGGCGCGACGTCCCTGCGCTGCGCGACGGCGCGCTGCGCGATTGGCGCGACGCCAACCTGCAGGTGGCCGCGTGGGAGCTGCACGACGCGCACGGCGACGTGCTGGTGCTGCACAACCTCTCCGGCCAGCCGCAGACGGTGACACTGCCCGCGCCGCGCTTCCGCAGCCTGCTGAAGCACAGCTTGCCAGGCACCCGCATCGCCGGCGATCGTCTGCTGCTGCCCGCCTACGGCAGCGCGATCCTGCAATAGACGACGCGCCCGCCGCTGCCTGCAGCGGCGGGCCGGACAGGGCGCCACCCGGCGCCCGCACCGCCACCGCCGATCTCCGCCTGCGCGCGGGGGAAAACCAGACCAGCCAACCCGGAACCGCACGATGACGACACCGAAACTGCACGCGTTCGCCCTGGCCGTCCTGCTGGGCCTCGGCCTCGCCCCGCTCGCACTCGCAGCGCCGGACGCCGCCACCGCGCCGGCGCAACGCGCCGGCAGCGACGGCCTGCAACTGCCCCTGGGCAGCGGCACGCTCGCGCTGCAGATGCCGGCGCCCGGCGTGCTGCACGTGCACTACCTGCCGAAAGGCGGCGCCACGCCCGCCAGCCTGGTGATGGACCCGCACGCGGCCAGCGCGACGCGGTTCCAGCCGCAGGTGCAGCGCAGCGGCGATACGGTGACGCTGCGCTCCGACCGTCTCGTCGCCACCTGGCACCGCGCCAGCGGCAAGCTCGACGTGAGCGATGCGCAGGGCCATCCGCTGCTGCGCCAGGCCGACTTCGCCGCGCTGGCGCAGGGCCGCATCGTGCTCGAACACGCGCCCGGCGACGCGCTGTACGGCATCGGCGGCTACAACGCCACCGAGAACGCGGGTGCCGGCCTGCTGCGCAAGGGCAGGCAGGTGGCGAAGGCCGGCGAGCAGGGCCATGCCGGCGCGCCGTTCGTGTGGAGCAGCGCGGGCTACGGCGTGCTGGTGGACTGCGACGGCGCCGACTTCGACCTTGCCGGCGGGCGCATCAGCATCGGCGGGTACGCACGCCCCGACGCCGACTACTACCTCCTCGCCGGCACGCCCGCCGAGCTGTTCGGCGAACTGGCCGACCTCAGCGGCCACGCGCCACTGTTCCCGAAGTGGGCCAACGGTTTCATCAACAGCCAGTGGGGTATCGACGAGAACGAGTTCCGCCGGATCGTCGCCACCTACCGTGCCAAGCACATCCCGCTCGACGCCTTCACCTTCGACTTCGACTGGAAGGACTGGGGCAAGGACTGGGGCGAGTTCAGCTGGAACCCGGTGAAGTTCCCCGACGGCGCCAGCGGCAAGCTGAAGGCCGACATGGACGCGCTCGGCGTGCACATGACCGGCATCATGAAGCCGCGCGTGCACGTGAACACGGTGGAGGGCCGCTACGCCACCGCGCACGACCTGTGGCTGCCCGGCGAGAAGGCCAGCCCGGACTACTTCTCGCACCTGCCGGTGAAGGACATCGACTTCGACAAGCCGGCCGCGCGCGCGTGGTGGTTCAGCCCGCAGCTCGCGCACAGCTTCGATACCGGCATCGTGGGCTGGTGGAACGACGAGGCCGACACCACCCGGAGCAACACGCAGTTCCTCAACATGCAGCGCGCCACGTTCGATGGCCAGCGCGCGCATTCCGGCCAGCGCGTGTGGTCGATCAACCGCGACTTCTGGCTGGGCGCGCAGCGTTACGCCTATGGCCTGTGGTCGGGCGACATCCCCACCGGCTGGGCCAGCATGGCCGGCCAGCGCGCGCGCATGCTCAGCGCGATCGACGTGGGCGAGATGCAGTGGGGCATGGACGGCGGCGGCTTCCACGGCCATCCCTCGGACGAGAACTACGCGCGCTGGATCGAGTTCGGCGCGTTCACGCCGATCTTCCGCGTGCACGGCGAGCTCGACGAGAAGCGCCAGCCGTGGCGCTACGGCCCGGTGGCCGAGGCGGCGGCCACGCGCGCGATCCGCCTGCGCTACGCGCTCATGCCCTACATCTACAGCTACCAGCACCGCGCCAGCACGCAGGGCGTGGGCCTGGTGCAGCCGCTCAGCTTCGCCTGGCCGCACGACGCGACCGCGCGCAACGACGTGGACGCCTGGCTGTTCGGCGACTGGATGCTGGTGTCGCCGGTGGTCGAGCAGGGCCAGACCTCCAAACGCATCTACCTGCCCGCGGGCACCTGGACCGACTGGGCCAGCGGCAAGGTCTACCCGGGCGGCCAGACCATCACCGTGGCGACGGACGCGAAGACCTGGCGCGACATCCCGCTGTTCGTCCGCGCCGGCGCGATCATCCCCACCCAGCCGGTGATGGACCATGTCGGCCAGCATCCGGTTGCCGTCGTCGCGGTGGACGTGTTCCCCGCCGCCACAACCAGCCACTTCGACTACTACGACGACGACGGCGAAACCTACGCCTACCAGCGCGGCGTCTATTACCTGCAGCGCCTCGCCACGCAGCGCAGTGGCGACACCGTGAGCTTCAGCGCCGCGGCGCCGCAAGGCAGCTACCGCCCCGCGCTGAGCCGCTGGCTGGTGCGCGTGCACGGCATCGCGGCCGGCAGCGTCGACGCCGGCGGTGCGACGCTGCGTCGGTACGCGACGCCGGCCGAACTGGCCGCCGCCGACGGCGAAGGCTGGGTCGCCGGCAACGACCGCTACGGTCCGCTCACCGTGCTCAAGCTCGACGCGGGCACGGCACGCGCGCTGACGCTGCACGCCGGCGCCACGCATTGAGGGGGACTGCGCCGCGTGCATGAGCACGCGGCGCACGGGAGCTTCGCGGCCGGACAAGGCCACCATCGCCGCCACGCGAGGAGACGCCGGCCCTGGGCCCCGGCCAGCGTGGCGGCATTCGCCCAGTCCGATCCGGGAGGGGTTTCGATGAAGCATCCGATGAAGCGCGCTCGCCACGGCCTGCGCAGGCTGCCGCTCGCACTGTGCCTGACGCTGGCCTTGCCCGGCGCATCGCTGTGGAGCACCGCCGCACACGCCGCCAGCAACGACAACAACGTGGAATGGGCCGGCCTGTTCCACGACCAGGGCCCGCTGTACGACAGCGCCCCCGAACCCACCGCCAGCACGCCGGTGGCGCTCACCTTCCGCACCTACAAGGGCGACATCACCAGCGCCAACATCAAGTACTACGACAGCGCCGACGGCCAGTTCCACTGGGTGGCGATGCATTGGGTGGCCAACGACGCCACCGGCACCTACGACCTCTGGCAGGGCACCATCCCGGCCAGCTCGTCGGAGAAGTACTATCGCTTCCAGATCAACGACGGCAGCGCGGTCGCCTGGTACAACGCGGCCGGCATCACCGGCAGCGAGCCGTCGTCCGGCGACTTCTTCGTCGTCCCGGGCTTCACGACGCCATCCTGGATAAAGAACGGCGTGATGTACCAGGTCTTTCCCGACCGCTTCTACGACGGCAACACGGCCAACGACGTCACCAACGGCCAGTACACCTACGCCGGCTGCGCCACCGAACAACACGCCTGGGGCACCGGCGTCACCGCCAACGTCAGCGGCTGCAACAGCGAGGTGTTCTTCGGCGGCGACCTCGCCGGCGTCGACCAGAAGCTGGGCTACATCAAGAACACGCTGGGCGCGGACATCATCTACCTGAACCCGATCTTCTCCTCGCCCACCAACCACAAGTACGACACCCAGGACTACTACACGGTCGATCCCGCCTTCGGCAGCAACAGCACGCTGCAGCAGCTGATCGGCGACGTGCACAGCAGCAGCAACGGGCCGCGCGGCTACCTCGTCCTCGACGGCGTGTTCAACCACAGCGGCGACAGCAGCTGCTGGTTCGGCAAGGCAAGCTACGGCTCGATCTCCTGCCCGCAGCAGGGCGCCTACCAGTCGCAGTCCAGCCCGTACTACAGCTACTACACGTTCCAGAGCTGGCCCGGCAGCTACTCCACGTTCTTCGGCATCCCCAGCATGCCCAAGCTGGACTACGGCGCCAGCGGCTCGGCCACGCGCAACCAGATCTACGGCAACTCCGGCTCGGTGGTGCAGACCTGGCTGGCGCCGCCCTACGGCATCGACGGCTGGCGCCTGGACGCGGCGCAATACCTCGATGCCGGCGGCAACAACGGCAGCGACGCCACCAACCACCAGATCATGCGGGAAATGCGCACGGCGGTGAAATCGGCGAACTCGAACGCCACGATCATCGGCGAGTACTGGGGCGACGCCTCGTCCTGGCTCGACGACGGTGCCGAGTGGGACGGCGCGATGAACTACAACGGCTTCACCCAGCCGGTGTCGGAGTGGATCTGCGGCGTGGACGAAAGCGGCAACAGCGCCTCGCTCACGCCCAGCCAGCTCGACAGCTGGCTGCACGGCACGCGCGCCGACCTGCCCGTCGACGTGCAGCAGACCATGACCAACTTCCTGGGCAGCCACGACACCTCGCGCTTCGCCACGCGCTGCGGCGGCGACATCTGGAAAACCTACCTGGGCCTGATCTTCCAGATGACCTACGTCGGTACGCCCACCATCTACTACGGCGACGAGTACGGCATGCAGGGCGGTGCCGACCCGGACAATCGCCGCACCTTCGACTGGAGCCAGGCCACCACCGGCAACGCCGCGGTGGCGCTGACCCAGCAGCTGATCCGCATCCGCAACCAGTACCCCGCGCTGCGCACCGGCTCGTTCATGACCCTGCTCACCGACGATACGCACGACATCTACGCGTTCGGCCGCATGGACAAGACCAACCGCATCGCGGTGGCCCTGAACGGCACCAGCAACACCGAGACGGTGACGGTGCCGGTGTACGAGCTCAGCATGACCAACGGCAGCCAGGTCACCGACCTGATCACCGGCAACAAGTACACGGTCAGCGGCGGCAACGTCACGGTAAACGTGGAGGGCCATTACGGCGTGATCCTGGCGCAATGAGCCGCCCCCTTCCTTCCCGCGGCGGAAGGGTTTCCGACACAAGCACGGCTATATCTGCGTACACTGGCCCCGGACCTGGCCGCAGGCACGTGCCTGCGGCCGTCCGGCCACGGGGGGCCGCTGATACGCAGACGACGGGCCAGCGCATGAGGCCGCGGCCCGTCGGCCGGATCGAGGGAAGACCGACATGAGCAAGACCGTCACGCACGCCATCGCGCGCCACGCCCGGCGGAGGACCGCCGCATGAGCATCTTCGGCAACCTGATGCTGGCGCTGACCGCCGCCGCGCATGGCCCGCTGTGGCACGACAGCCTGCACTGGCGCGGCCAGGGCGCCAGCGTGCAGGTCCAGCCCGGCGGCGGCTTCCTGCTGCGGGCCGCGCACGGCAAGCGCACGATCCCCGCGCCGCGGTATGCGGCGCAGACCGCCAGCCCGCTGTTCGACGGCCTCTACGCGATGGCGCAGGACGACCTGCGGCAGGACTCCGTGGACGCGATCCGCGACGGCGCCTACGACCACAACCAGCCGATTCCCTGCCACTGCTTCGCCACCGGGGAGAAGTGGCCGTACGTGTGGACGCGCGACCTGTCGTTCTCGATCGACCTCGGCCTGTGGCGCTACGACGCCGCTCGCTCGCGCAACGGCCTGCTGTTCAAGCTTTCCGATACCCGCGTGCCCGGCGAGCCGAAGGGACCCTTCGCGATGCAGGACACCGGCTCGGGCGGCAGCTGGCCGGTGAGCACCGACCGCGTGGCGTGGTTCCTCGGCGCGCGCCACCTGCTCGATGACGCCGCGTTCGCCGGCGACACCTGGCAGGCGCTCGCCAACACGCTGGCGCAGGATCGTGAGTACGCGTTCGACGCGCGCATGGGCCTGTATCGCGGCGAGACCTCCTTCCTCGACTGGCGCGAGCAGACCTATCCCGCGTGGACGCAGAACGACGTGGTGCCGATCGCGCAGTCGTTCTCGCTGTCCACCAACGTGCTGCACTACCAGGCATTGCTGCTCGCCGCGCGCCTGGCGGGCGAACGCCACGACGCGCGTGCGGCGGACTACCAGGCGCAAGCCGACGCGCTGAAGGCGGCGATCAACGCGCACTTCTGGCGCGACGACCGCGGCATGTACATGAGCTACATCGGCGGCGACGGCGCGCCGTACGACACCTACGACCTGCTCGGCATCGCGTTCGCCATCGACAGCGGCGTGGCCGACGGCGACCGTGCCCGCCAGGCGCTGGCGAACTACCCGGTGTGGCCGGCCGGCAGCCCGGTGGTCTGGCCCGAGCGCGCCGACCAGCCGATCTACCACAACCGCGCGATCTGGCCGTTCGTGAGCGCCTACGCGTTGCGCGCCGCGCGCAAGCTCGACGACCCCGCGCACATCGCGTTCGAGATCGCCTCGATCATGCGTGGCGCCGCGCTGGCCGGCTCCAACATGGAGAACTACGAACTCACCACCGAGGCCACCCACGTCGACGACGGCAAGCTCAGCGGTCCGGTGGTGGATTCGCCGCGCCAGCTGTGGTCGGTGGCCGGCTACCTGGCAATGGTGGGCGAGGGTGTGTTCGGGCTCGAATCCGACGGCCGCATCGAGCCGAAGCTGCCGGTTGCGCTGGTGCCGATGCTGTTCGGCGACAAGGACACGATCAGCCTGCAGTTGCCGGGCGGCCGCATCACGCTGCAACGCCCGCAGAAGCTCGCCGGCAACCTGCTGGTGGCCGACCGCGTCGAGCGGCACGGCGACGACAGCGTGGTCTGGCTGAAGGCGGTCAAGGTGGCCGAACTCCCGCTGCGCGGCAAGGTGCCGCCGTTCGCGCCGCCCGCCCCGGCCGCACCGGAGGTGACGCGCGACGGCGCGAACTGGCAGGTGCACGCCGCCGCACCCGGCGTGCTCTACCTCAACGGACGACGCGTGGGCACGATAGCCGGTACGCTCGCGGTGCCCGCCGCGGAGGCACTGCAGTGCTTCAGCGTCACGCAGACCGGCGCCGACCACCTCGAATCGCTGCAGAGTCCGTCGCGGTGCGAAGGCCCGTTCGCGAGCGTCGACGGCCACTGGCCGCGCACATGGATCGCGCCCGCCGCC
This sequence comes from Rhodanobacter aciditrophus, assembly GCF_050026795.1. NCBI lineage: Bacteria > Pseudomonadati > Pseudomonadota > Gammaproteobacteria > Lysobacterales > Rhodanobacteraceae > Rhodanobacter > Rhodanobacter aciditrophus. The sequence goes on along the minus strand of NZ_JALBWP010000006.1, from coordinate 8,713 downwards.
GGCCGCTACCAGGTGGCGCTGCGCTACCGCAACGACCACGGCCCGATCAACACCGGCATCACCGCCGCGGTGAAGCAACTCGTGATCCGCTGCGAGGGCAGCCCGGTGCAGACCGTGCCGATGGTGATGCCGCACAGCATCGGCGAGCAGCTGTCCACCACCGCGCAATTCAGCGCCAACGCGGGCGCGCATTGCCGCTTCGCACTCGAACGGGGCTTCAACATGAGCTACCTCGCGCACAACGCGCACTACACCGGCGGCGCGGGCGGCAGCGGCGGCCCGCTGAACGACGCCGACGTGGGCGCGCTGCGCATCGTGCCGCTGCCGGCCGCGGGGAGCGCTCCATGACGCGCAAGCCCGAGCTGTCCTTCTGGCAGATCTGGAACATGTGCTTCGGCTTCCTCGGCATCCAGTTCGGCTTCGCGCTGCAGAACGCCAACGTCAGCCGCATCTTCCAGACGCTGGGCGCGAACGTGGACCAGATCCCGGTGCTGTTTGTCGCCGCACCGCTCACCGGCCTGATCGTGCAGCCGCTGATCGGTTACTGCTCCGACCGCACCTGGGGCCGCTTCGGCCGCCGCCGGCCATACTTCTTCGCCGGCGCCGTGCTGGCCACGCTGACCCTGCTGGCGATGCCGAACTCGCCCGCGCTGTGGGTAGCGGCCGGCCTGCTGTGGATCATGGATGCCTCGTTCAACGTGTCGATGGAACCGTTCCGCGCCTTCGTGGGCGACCAGTTGCCGCCGAAGCAGCGGCCGCTGGGCTACGCGATGCAGAGCGTGTTCATCGGCGTCGGCGCGGTGGTCGCGTCGTTCCTGCCCTACGTGCTCACCCGCTTCGGCGTGGCCAACACCGCGCCGGCCGGCGAGGTGCCGCACTCGGTGATGTATTCCTTCTACGCAGGCGCGGTGGTGCTGCTCGGCGCGATGCTGTGGACCATCCTCAGCACGCGCGAATATCCGCCGGAGCAGCTGGAGTCCTTCGCCGACAGCCACGTGGCGGAGGAACCGGCGACCGTGGCGGACGCGTGGAAGCCCGGCGCGCTGTTCCTGCTGCTGGGCGTCGCGCTGCTGGTGCTGATCCGGCACTACGCGCTGCGCGAGGAGCTCTACCTGCTGGCCGGCGGCCTCGCCGGCGCCGGCGCGCTGTTCGTGTGGCTGGCGCGCACGCGCCGCCGGGGCGCGCTGCGCCAGATCATGGGCGACCTGTACGGCATGCCGCGCGCGATGCGCCGGCTGAACTGGGTGCAGTTCTTCTCGTGGTTCGCGATGTTCGCGATGTGGATCAACACCACTCCCGCCGTCGCCAGCCATTTCTACGGCAGCAGCGACACCACCTCCGCCGCCTACAACGAAGGCGCGAACTGGGCCGGCGTGCTGATGGGCACCTACAACGGCGTGGGCGTGCTGGCGGCGATCGCGATCCCGCTGCTGGTGCGCGCCTGCGGCCTGCGCTGGAGTCACCTGGTCAATCTGTGGCTGGGCGGGCTGGGCCTGCTGTCGTTCCTGTTCATCCGCGACCCACACTGGCTGATCGCCTCGATGGTCGGCGTGGGTTTCGCCTGGGCCTCGATCCTCACGCTGCCCTACGCGATGCTGTCGGACAACCTGCCTGCGGCGAAGATGGGCATCTACATGGGCATCTTCAATTTCTTCGTGGTGATTCCGCAGCTGATGGCGGCCAGCGTGCTGGGCGTGCTGTTGAAGCTGTTCTTCGGCGACCAGCCGATCTGGGCGCTGGGGCTGGGCGGCGCCAGCCTGCTGGTGGCGGGACTGTGCACGCTGCGCGTGCAGGAGCCGTGCGAGACGCCCGCCGGCGCGGGCGAGGCGGCCTGACGCCGCGCCGGCCGACCACCCGCGCCAGCCAACACGGCGCTCACGCCGAGGAGGCGCCGCGCGCCGCGACGAAGGACCTCACCGCCTCGATGGCCGGCACCGCCGCGCCCAGGCCGTTGCCCTGCAGCTCGTCGCAACCCAGGCCGGCGAGGAAGGCGGCCTGCGCCGGAGTCTCCACGCCCTCTGCCGCCACCAGCATGTGCAACTGGTGGGCCAGCTCGATGATGATCTGCGCGATGGCGCCGTCGCTGACGTTGTCCGGCAATTCGCGCACGAAACTCTGATCGATCTTCAGCTTGTCGATCGGGAACTGCTTCAGGTAGGCGAGGCTGGAATAGCCCGTGCCGAAATCGTCCAGCGCCAGGTGCACGCCCAGCGTCTTCAGGCCGGTCAGCGTGGAACGGACGCGCGACACGTTCTCCATCAGCGCGCTCTCGGTCATCTCGATCTCCAGCATCGCCGGCGGCACCCCGTGGCGCTGCAACGCGGCGGTCACCTGCTCGACCAGGCGCGGGTGCTGCAGTTGCTGTGCCGAGGCGTTCACTGCCAGCGTGAACCCGCGGTGGCCGCGATCCAGCCACTCGCGCAGCTGCCGCGCCGCCTGCGCGAATACCCAGCCGCCGATCTCTGGCATCAGGCCCAGCGCCTCGGCCACCGGGATGAAGCGGGCCGGCATCACCCGTCCCAGCTCGCCGCAGTTCCAGCGCAGCAGCGCCTCGAACCCGGTCAGCGCGTGGTCGAGCGCGCTGTACTGCGGCTGGTAGTACAGCTCCAGCTCGTCGCGGCGCACGGCGTCGCGCAGGCGGCTGCCCAGCAGCACGCGCTCCTCCAGCGCACGCTTCTCCGCCGCGCTGAACTCGCCGACGCGGTCGCGGCCGTCGCGCTTGGCCTGCAGCATCGCCGCCACGCCGCTGCGCAGCAGCGTCGCCGGCGTGTCGCCGTGTTCGGGCGAGTGGCTGATGCCCACGCTGGCGGTGAGCAGCAGGCGGTAATCCTGTCCCTCGATCGGTCGCGCCACCACGCTGCGCAGGCGTTCGGCCAGCTCCAGCGCCGCCTGCCGGCCGAGGCCGCCGGCCGCCATCGCGAAGCGGTCGCCGGAGATGCGGGCGATCTGCCACTGCACGCCCAGCGCCGCGCGCAGCCGACCGGCCACGCGCCGCAGCACGTCGTCGCCGATCAGGTGCCCCACCGACTCGTTGACCACCTGGAAACGGTCCAGGCCCACCACCAGCAGCCACACCGGCGCGCCGCCGTCCCGCAGCAGTTCGGCGAGCGCCTGTTCCAGTTGCTGGCGGCGCGGCAGATCGGTGATCGCGTCGTGGCTGGCCGCGTGCTGCAGCTTCTGCTCGGCAATGCGACGCGCGGTGATGTCGTGCGCCACGGCGTAGAGCAAGCCATCGGGCGTGGCGAACGCGGTCCATTCCAGCAGGGATTCGCTGCCGTCCCTGGCCACGCAGCGGGTGATCGACTCGCGCGCCGACGCGCCGAAGCCAGTGGGCCCCAGGATCGAACTGGCCGACTCCTTGCCGGGCAGCGGCAGCAGGAATTCGCGGTAGTTGCGCTCGCGCAGCTCGTCGGCGCTGCATCCGGTGAGGTGCTGCAGGAAGGCGTTGAACTGCACCAGCCGCCCGCGGCGCGGGTCGAGGATGCAGAACACCTCCTGCGCCATCTCGAAGAAGCGGTTGCGTTCGCGCAGTCGGCCCAGCAGGCGTTCGCTCTCGATCGCGATGCTGGCAACCGGCAGCATGCGGTCGATGTCGGCCAGCTCGGCCGGCCGCGGCTCGCGCGGCTCGCGGTAATACACCGCAAAGGTGCCCAGCACTTCGCCGTGGCTGCCGAGTACCGGCGTCGACCAGCAGGCGCGCAACCCGTGTGCCAGCGCCAGCTCGCGATAGTCCGCCCAGTACGGGTGGCTGGCGATGTCGCCCACCACCACCCGCTCGATGCGCCACGCCGCCGTGCCGCAGGAACCGTGGCCTTCGCCGATCTCCATGCCATGGATGGCGCGGCTGTAGGTTTCCGGCAGGCTGGGCGCGGCGCCGTGCAGCACGTGGCGGCCGTCGGCGTCGAGCAGCAGCAGCGAACACAGCGCGCCGGGGTTCTGCTCCTCGTGCAGTCGGGCGATGCGCGCCAGGCTCTCGGCCAGCGGCCGCTGCGCGGCGATGCCGCAGAGGATCTCATGCACGCCGGCGGCCATCCGCTCCTCGCGCTTGCGCTCGGTGACGTCCTGGCAGATGCCCTGCATGCGCACAGCGCGGCCTTCCGCATCGGTTTCCACCATGCCCCGGCTGTACAGCGCGCGCTCGTCGCCATCGGGGCGGCGGATGCGCTCCTCGAACTCGAACGTGCCGCCCTCGCGCAGCGCCCGTTCGATGGTGTCGCGCACGCGCGCGCGGTCATCCGGGTGCACGCGCTCCAGGTAGGCCTCGAAGGTGGCCGTGTGCCGCGCCGGGTCCACGCCGTAGATACGGTACAGCTCGTCCGACCAGGCGACCCGGTTGGCCGCGACTTCCCAGCTCCAGCTGCCCACCCGGGCCAGCCGCTGGGCCTGCTCCATCAGGCGCTGCTGCGCGCGCAGGCGCTCCTCCCCACGCCTGCGCTCGTCGATGTCCTGGAATGAGATCGTGAGACCGTCGGGCGCGGGATGCACGCGGCTCTCGAACCAGCGGCCCAGCGGCTGGAGCCGGATCTCGACCGTGCGCGGCCGCTGCGCGGCCATCGCCCGCTCGCAGGCCTCGCGGAGCGGACGGCTGGCGTCTTCCGGCAATTCCGTCCAGATGTGCCTGCCGAGCAGTTCCCCGGCACGGCGCCCGAGGAAGGCGCAGGCCGCCGCGTTGGCGTAGGTGCAGCGCCAGTCCGCGCCCAGTGCCACGTACGCCTCGGCGATGCGCTCGAAGGCGCGTTCGGCCGCCGATTGGGACTGGCTACGCTCCATGGGACACGCCGACTCGTCGCGTGGCTGCGCTGGTGGCAGGTTATGCCAGCGCCAGGAGCACGGCAACGTGAAGCGCTAGCGGCGCTGGCTCGACCGCCGCACCTTCAGCTCCGCCGGCAGCATCGCGCTCTCGGCGCCCTCGCGGCGGATCAGCCGCAGCAGCTGTTCGACCAGCACCTCGCCGGCCTTGCCGGTGTCCTGGCGCACCGTGGTGAGCGCGGGGTTGACGAAGCTGGCCATCGGGATGTCGTCAAAGCCGACCAGTGCCACCTGGTCAGGCACCGCGATGCCGCGCTCGGCCAGCGCGCGCAGGGCGCCAATGGCGATCAGATCGCTGGCGGCGAAGATGCCGTCGAACGCGATGCCGCGCTCCAGCAGCCATTCCGCCGCCTCGTAGCCGGCGCGCTCGGTCGTTTCGGCGTCGGCCTGCAGCGCCCCGTCCACCGCCAGGCCCGCCTCGCGCAGCGCCACCGCGTAGCCGCGGTAGCGCTCGTGGAATTCCGGGTAGTGCGGCGTGGCGTCGCCGAGGAAGGCGATGCGCCGGCAGCCTTGTTCAAGCAGGTGCCTGGTGGCGAGCCGGCCGCCCTCGTGGTTGTCGCAGCCGATCGACACGCCGGGCTGGCCGGGCAGCACTGCGCCCCAGCGCACGAAGCGCGTGCCCTGCGCCACCAGCTTCTCCAGCTTGTCGCGGTGCGACTGGTAGTCGCCGTAGCCAAGCAGGATCAGGCCGTCGGCCTTCTGGCAGCCGGCGAAGTCGGCGTGCCAGTCGCGCGAGAACTGCTGGAACGAGATCAGCAGGTCGTAGCCCTGCTGCGCGCTGGCGCGGGTGATCGAACCCAGCATCGACAGGAAGAACGGGTTGATGTGCGAGTCGTCGGCGGTGGGGTCCTCGAACAGCAGCAGCGCCAGCGTGCCGGTGTGCTGGCGGCGCAGGTTGGAGGCGTTCTTGTCCACCTTGTAGTTGAGCTGGTCGGCGGCGGACTGGATGCGCCGCCGGGTCTCCTCGCTGACCAGCGGGCTGCCGCGCAGCGCGCGCGACACCGTGGACTGCGAGACCCCGGCAAGATGGGCGATGTCGAACGATGTGGCCTTTCCCTTCATCCGCGACCCGATGCGTGGCGCGGGCGGCGACTCGCCGCCCAGCACCCCATCCTACCGTGTCGCGACGCGCAAGACCTTACGCGCGCATTTCCTCCAGCTCCATCCCGCGCGTCTCGCGCACCGCGCCCAGCACGAACAGGAACGACAGCAGCGCGAACGCCGCGTACAGGCCGTAGGCGAACGGCAGGCCCAGCTCGGCCAGCGCAGGGAAGCTGCTGGTGATCGCGAAGTTGGCCAGCCATTGCGCCGCCGCCGCCACCGCCAGCGCGATCGCGCGGATGCCGTTCGGGAACATCTCGCCCAGCAACACCCACACCACCGGACCCCAGCTCACCCCGAAGAACACCACATAGGCGTTCGCCGCCACCAGCGCCAGCATGCCCGTGCCGTGCGGCAAGGCAAGCGTGGCGCCGCTGCCGGTGGCCTGCGAGAAGCACCACGCCATCAGCGCCAGCGTCACCGTCATGCCCGCCGAGCCGATCACCAGCAGCGGCTTGCGGCCGATCCGGTCCACCAGGGCGATCGCCACCAGGGTCACCAGCACGTTCACCACCGAGGTGGCCACGGTGATGCTGAAGGAGTCCGCCTCGCTGAAGCCCACCGAATGCCAGAGGGTCGACGAGTAGTAGAAGATCACGTTGATGCCCACGAACTGCTGGAACACCGACAGCGCGATGCCGATCCACACCACCGGCAGCAGGCCCGCGCACTTGCCGCGCAGGTCGGCGAGGCGGGGGCGGTATTCCATGCGCAGGCTGTGCCCGATGTCGTGGAGCTTGCCGTCCAGCGCGGCCTCGTCGGCCAGGCCGAGCACCTCGCGCAACACCACCTTCGCCTCGGCGAGCCGGCCGCGCGCCACCAGGTAGCGCGGCGACTCCGGCACGCCCAGCACCACCGTGCCGTAGACCAGCGCCGGCACCACCGCGGCAAGGAACATCCAGCGCCAGGCTTCCAGTCCCAGCCACAAGGTTTTCTCCGCGCCGCCCGCGGTGCCGGCCAGCCAGGCATCGCTGAGCAGCGCCGCGAAGATGCCCAGCACGATCGCCAGCTGCTGCATCGAACCCAGCCGGCCGCGGATCGCCGCCGGCGACACCTCGGCGATGTAGGCGGGCGCGATCACCGAAGCCACGCCCACGCCGGTGCCGCCGATCAGGCGCCACAGCACCAGGTCCCATACGCCATGCACCAGGCCCGAGCCCAGCGCACTCACCGCCAGCAGCGCCGCCGCCACCTGCATGGTGCGCACGCGGCCCCAGCGGTCCGCCAGCGGGCCCGCGTACCAGGCGCCCAGCGCCGAACCCAGCAGCGCGCAGGACACCGCGAAACCGATCTGCCCCGCACCCAGGCCGAAGCCCGCGCGCACCGCGTCCACGGCGCCGTTGATCACCGCCGTGTCCATGCCGAACAGGAACCCGCCCAGCGCCGCGGCCGCCGCGATCAACACCACCCGCGCCGTCGCGCGCTGCCCGCCCATCCCTTCCACGCTGCCCACTGCGCTCATCGCGTTCTCCCCTCGGCGTGCCCGCCTGCAAGCCTCCGATTCTTGCCGCCCCGCCGTCGCGCCGTCCCCTTGAATACGTATGCAGGCCGCCGCCGCGCAGCGACCGCCCGGGCAGTGGTGTCGGCGCCGGCCAACGGCATTCAGCGCGTCCGCGCAGATGCGGCTGGCGCGGCAGCGAACGTGCCTGCGGCGCCACGAGGTACCGCCCTGCCGGCAAGCCACAAACGCAAACGGCCGGACGAACCGGCCGCCTGCTCCGCGCGCCGGCGCCATGCGCGGCGCCGCGGGCTTGCTCAGAACGTGTATTTCAGCGTGGCACCCGCGCCGTAGTCCGGGCTGCCGTCGGCGAAGCCACCCATCACGTAGGCCTGCAGCCGCCAGCTGTCGCCCAGCTTGTGGTTCCAGTAGCCGGAGAGCTCGCTCTGCGGCGCACCGCCCTCGGCGATGCGCTCGCGGTAGTAGTAGTACGCGCCGATGCTGTCGCTGGCGCTCAGCTTGTACTGGGCGCCGACGTTCGCGTTGAAGCCGTTCTTGAGCTTGATGTACTGCGAGCTGCCGTACTTCATCCAGCCCACGCCGCCGAACACGGTGGTGTTGCCGATCACCTTGTAGGTGTCCAGCGAGAGGCCGTAGTCGTTCTTGCCGGTGCCCAGGCCCTTGTTCTCGTCGGCGGTGCCGAACTTCACCTTGCCGGTGAGGTCGACGCCGAAAGTCTGGTCGCTGCTGGTGAACACCTGGTAGCCAGCCGAGGCCACCACGTCGCCCAGGCCCGAGGCCGAGCCGCTGGTGGTCGTGGTGCCGGTACCCGTGCCGCCGGGGCTCACGATGCCGCCCACCAGATGACCCAGGCCGCGACCGTGCGGGTTGCCGTTGTTGGTCTTGCCCACGCCGGGGATCACGTTGCCGGGGCCGCTGACGTTGATGTACGGCACGACCAGCTTGAAGGTCCAGTTGCTGGACTGGTACTCGGCGGTGAACGGCACCGACCAGATGTCGGTGGTGCTGGTGGTGCCGTACTTGCCGCTGCTGTAGTCGGCGCCGGCGGAGAGGCTGAACTGGCCGTTGTCGGTGGCGGCGGCGTGGGCCGCCGGCGCGCCGATCAGCAACAGGCCGCCGACCGCCATCCAATAGTGTTGGTTACGCATGAAAGGTCTTCCTTAAGAGGGGACACAACGAAGCGGATCCGGCGCCAGGCGCCGGCTCCGCGGGGACCGGGGGCGGCCGGGTGGATCAGCCGCCCCGGCGGCCGCCGGGGGGCGGGTGGTCCGGGCTATGCGGGCGCTCCCGCCCGGTTGGGGTGCCGGCGGCGTCCGGCCAGCCCCCCACCAACGGCGTGCCCCC
>NZ_JALBWP010000005.1:0-29677 GCF_050026795.1 Rhodanobacter aciditrophus | reverse complement strand
TCCCATCCCGAACTCGGAAGTGAAACGCAGCCGCGCCGATGGTAGTGTGCATCTCGCATGCAAGAGTAGGTCACCGCCAGGGGCTTTATCCCTCGAACGCCCCCACCGATCCCGGTGGGGGCGTTTCTTTGTGCGCCGCCCATGCTCACTCGCGACCGCCACCGCCAACACGCCCACCGCGCGAAAACGTGACGTCTTTTCAATATCCGGGACATCACGCCAGAAGCATCCCTGGAACAACCATGCAATCGCCTATCATGCTCAAGCAACCGATGACGGCGGCAGCGGAGCGCGACCTTGTTCGTACATGTCGAGACACGCCGACGCCGGCAATGGCAGTGGGCCACGTTGCTCATCGTCAGTGTGTGCGTACTGTGTTTCGTGTGGCTGGCCTTGCTGCCGCTGTCGCAACGGCTCGCCGTGTTGCAGGAATGGGGCACGGTACCGGCGAATATCTTCGATGCGCATGAGCCGCTGTGGCCGCAGCTGACCGATCCCTCGCTGTTGCGCCTGTTCACCGCGCTGTTCATCCACGTCACCTGGCTGCACCTGCTGAGCAACCTGCTGTTTCTGGTGATCTTCGGGCTGCCGGGCGAACGCACGCTGGGCTCGCTGCGCTTCGTGCTGCTGTTCGTGCTTGGCGGCGTCGTGGCGAACCTGATCGGCGCGCTGTCGCTGGTCGGCGTGCGCCTGCCGATCATCGGCTGCAGCGGTGCGGTGTCCGCGGTGGTCGGTACCTACGTCGCACTCTTCCCGCGCGCGCGGCTCGGACTGGTGCTGCCGCTGGGCCTGTATCTTGAGTTCGTACGGGTGCCGGCCTTCCTGCTGATCGGTATCTGGGTGCTGCTGCAACTGCTCTTCAGCTATGCCGGCCCAAGCTACGGTGCCTACGTATGGTGGGCACACATCGGTGGGTTCGTTTTTGGCGTGGTGTTCGCCCTGTTCTCACGCGATGCGATCGCGCGGCGCCTGCGGCACTGACGCGCAGCTCACCAGTGGCGGCCGCCGTGCGACAGGCCGTGATGGCGTGCGAAGCGCTGCAGCAATCGGCGCGCCACGGGCGTGGCCGCCACCTCTCGCAGGCTGCGTTGCGGGTCGAAGCCTTCGCGCTGCATGTCGGCGTGCTTGCGGCGGATATAGGCGCGCATCACGTCGGCGCTGAACTCCGGATGGAACTGGGTGCTGAGTGCATGCGGACCATAGCGCAGCAACTGATGCGGGTCGCGCGCCGAACGGGCCAGCACTATGGCGCCGGGCGGCGCCTCCAGCACGCTCTGCTCGTGCGTGGTATGAGCGCGAAAACTCCCCGGGAGTCGATTGACGAGAGGATCGCCGCCACCCGCATCCAGCCGCGCAATGGCTTGTGTGCCGATCTCGCGACCGCCCGGCAGATAATCGATGCGGCCGCCCAGCGCATGCGCCATCAGCTGGTGGCCGAAGCAGACACCGAACAACGGCAGTTCCGCGTCCATCGCGGCGCGGATCCAGCCGGCGGCATGCTCACTCCATGCGGCGCGCTCGGTGACCATCGCTGCCGAGCCGGTGATGATGGCACCGGCTACCGCGCCGGGTGACGGAAGCGCCTCGCCTGCTGCGACATCAACCACCTGCAGCCGCCGTGGCGGCAGTTGCGCGCCAAGCCGGAACCAGTGCGGGAAATCACCGTGGCGGGCACGGATGGCATCCGGGGCGCGGCCGGTGCGGATGATCAGGACGGGCTTCATGCGTGATGGGACGGAGTCTGTGCGTGTTCGTCGGGGTGCTCGATGGGCGGCAGCACGGCCAGCACTTCCTGCACGGTGGTAAGGCCGCGCCCCACCTGCTCGGCGGCGGAGATGCGCAGCGGCCGCATGCCCTCGGACAGTGCGGTTTCGCCGAAACCGCCAAGCTCCAGCTGCGCCGCGATCAGCCCACGCAACCGCGGCGAGATCGGCATCATCTCGTAGATGCCGGTGCGGCCCATGAAGCCGGTGTTGCGGCATTCCAGGCAGCCGACCGGCGCACACACCTTTTCGGGCACAGGCAGCGGCCAGCCGTGGGTGAGCGCGGCCCACTCGTGCGGATCCTGCGCGGCTTCGCACTTGCAATAGGGGCACAGGGTGCGCACCAGTCGCTGCGCCACCACGCCGGCAAGCGTGGACTGGATCAGGTAGTGCGGCACGCCGAGATCGAGCAGGCGGGTCACCGCGCTGGGCGCGTCGTTGGTATGAAGGGTGGAGAGCACCAGATGGCCAGTGAGTGAGGCCTGCACCGCCATCTGCGCGGTCTCCAGGTCGCGGATCTCGCCGACCATGATGATATCGGGGTCTTGCCGCAGCAGCGTGCGCACGCCGGCGGCGAAGTCGAGGTCGATTGAGGGCTGCACCTGCATCTGGTTGAACTCGGGGCTGACCATTTCGATCGGGTCTTCCACCGTGCACACGTTCATCGCCGGCGTGGCGAGGTGCTTGAGCGTGGAATACAGCGTGGTGGTCTTGCCCGAGCCCGTGGGGCCGGTGACCAGCACGATGCCGTGCGGACGCTCCACCATGTGCCGCCATTGCGCCGTCTCACGTTCGGAGAAGCCGAGCTGGGCGAAGTCCTTCACCACCAGGTCGGGATCGAAGATGCGCATGACCATCTTCTCGCCGAAGGCCGTGGGCATGCTGGAGACACGCAACTCCACCTCGCGGCCGGTGCTGGAGCGGGTCTTGATGCGGCCGTCCTGGGGACGGCGCTTCTCGGCCACGTCCATGCGCGCGAGGATCTTGATGCGCGCAGTCACCGCGCTCATCACCGGTGGCGGCAGCTCGAATACCTTGTGCATCACGCCGTCGATACGGAAACGCATCTGCCCGGCCTCGCGGCGCGGCTCGAGGTGGATGTCGGAGGCGCGCTGCTCGAAGGCATATTGCAGGAGCCAGTCGACGATGTGCACCACGTGACGGTCGTCGGCGCCCACCTCGCCGCTCTTGCCGAGCTCCACCAGCTGCTCGAAGTTGAGGATCGCCGAGGTGTCGTAGCCGCCGTTGGCCTTGGCGTCCTGCGCCAGCTGGATCGAGCGCTGGACGCCGTAGAACTCCTGCAGGTAGCGGTTGATGTCCAGCGGGCTCGACACCACGCGGTGCACGTCACGCCGCAGCATGTGCGAGAGGTCGGTGGCCCAGGCGGCGTCGAACGGCTCGGCGGTGGCGAAGGTCACCTCGCCGGGCGTCGCCGCCACCGGCAGGATGCGGTGCCGCTGCGCGTAGGCGTGGCTCACCACCTGGGTGACCGTGGCCACGTTGACCTTCATCGGGTCGATCTTGAGGTATGGCAGGCCGGCGTGGCCGGCCAGCCATTCGACCAGGCCTTCCAGGCTCAGTGGACGGCCAGGCTCGCGCTGGCTCGGCAGCTTGGCGTTCGCGATCAGCACCAGCGGGTGCAGTTCCACCGCACTGCGCCCGGAACGCGAGCCCATGCGTACCTGTCTGGCGTCTTCGGCGGTCAGGTAGCCGTCGACCACCAGTGCCGCGAGCAGCTCGTCCAGCTCCAGCCGGCCGCGGCGGCCGAGTAGGCTTGCGATTTGTGGCGATGCGGCCATCCGGACAACTCCCCGCGGCGCGGTGCAACGGCGGAAAACCGGTGCGCAAGCGTGCTGCAGCTATACTAACGCGCTTTGTTCACGGTCACGGAAAGCCATGTCCGCACGTACGTTCCAGGATGTGATCCAGACCCTCAACCGCTATTGGGGGGGGCAGGGTTGCGTGCTGTTGCAGCCGCTCGACACCGAGGTCGGCGCCGGCACCTTCCATCCGGCCACCTTCCTGCGTTCGCTGGGGCCGGAGCCCTGGTCCGCCGCCTACGTGCAGCCGTCCCGCCGCCCGACCGACGGCCGCTACGGCGAGAACCCCAACCGCCTGCAGCATTACTACCAGTATCAGGTGGTGATGAAGCCCAACCCCGACAACATCCTCGAGCTGTACATCGGCTCGCTCAGGGAACTGGGCCTCGACCCGCTGGTTCACGACCTGCGCTTCGTCGAGGACAACTGGGAATCGCCCACGCTGGGTGCCTGGGGACTGGGCTGGGAGGTCTGGCTCAACGGCATGGAAGTCACCCAGTTCACCTACTTCCAGCAGGCGGGTGGCCTGGAGTGCAAGCCGGTGACCGGCGAGATCACCTACGGCCTCGAGCGCCTGGCGATGTACCTCCAGAACGTGGACAACGTCTACGACCTGGTATGGACCGAAGGCCCGCATGGCACGGTCACCTACGGCGACGTATTCCACCAGAACGAGGTCGAGCAGAGCACCTACAACTTCGAGCACGCCAACGTGCCGGAACTGCTGCACTGGTTCGACGTGTGCGAAGCGACCGCGAACCAGCTGGTCGCGGCCAATCTGCCGTTGCCCGCCTACGAACAGGTGATGAAGGCCAGCCACACCTTCAACCTGCTCGACGCCCGCCGCGCGATCAGCGTCACCGAACGTCAGCGTTACATCCTGCGCGTGCGCACGCTGGCGCGTGCCGTGGCCGAAACCTACGTGGCGCAGCGCGAGAAGCTTGGCTTCCCGGGCCTGAGGAAGAACATCAAGGAGCAGGCCGCATGAGCGCCGCCAAGTCGCTGCTGGTCGAACTGGGTACCGAGGAGCTGCCGCCCAGGGCACTCGACGAATTGTCCGCCGCCTTCCTGCGCGGTATCTGCGACGGGCTGGCCAAGCGCGGCATCGAGGCCGCGCTGGACGAGGCAAAGGCCTGGTGCTCGCCGCGACGCCTGGCCGTCCATGTGCCGCGCGTCGCCGCGATGCAGCCGGAGCAGTCGGTCGAGCGCCGCGGCCCGGCGGTCAGCGCCGCGCTGGATGCCCAGGGGCAGCCGTCGAAGGCGCTCACGGGTTTCGCGCTGTCCTGCGGCGTGGATGTCGCGCAACTGGACAAGCTCGAAACCGACAAGGGCGCGTGGTTCGTGTTCCGCGCGGTGAAGCCCGGCCAGACGCTGGCGGCGTTGCTGCCGGAGATCGTGGACGAGGCGCTCAAGAACCTGCCGATCCCGCGCCCCATGCGCTGGGCCGACCACGACTACGCCTTCGTGCGTCCCGCGCACTGGCTGGTGATGCTGCACGGTGCCGACATCGTCGACGGCGAGGTGCTGGGCCTCAGGAGCGGCCGCAAGTCGCGCGGTCACCGCTTCATGCATCCGCAGCCGGTGCACGTGGCCGACGCCGACGGCTGGCTCGATGCCATGCGTGGCGCAAAGGTGCTGGCCGACCCCGCCGAGCGTCGCCAGCGGGTGCGCGATGAAGTCGCGCGCGTCGCCAGGGAAACCGGCGGCTTGCCGCGACTCGGCGATGCGCTGCTGGAAGAGATCGCGAACCTCACCGAGTGGCCGGTGGCGATCGCTTGCGGCTTCGAGCGCGATTTCCTCGCCGTGCCGCAGGAGGCGCTGGTCACCACCATGGAGACCAACCAGAAGTTCGTGCCGGTGTTCGACGCGTCCGGCCGGCTCACCGAGCATTTCATCGGCGTCGCCAACATCGAGTCGAAACAGCCTGGCGAGATCCGCAAGGGCTACGAGCGGGTGATCCGGCCGCGTTTCGCCGACGCGAAGTTCTTCTGGGACGAAGACCTCAAGACGCCGCTGGCGAGCCATCAGGAGCAGCTCAAGAGCGTCACCTACCAGCAGGCGCTGGGCAGCCTGTGGGACAAGAGCGTGCGCGTGGCCGAATTGGCGCGCGTCGTCGCCAACCGGGTCGGCGTCGATGCCGGCGCCGCCACGCACGCGGCGTCCCTGAGCAAATGCGACCTGCTCACTCGCATGGTGGGCGAGTTCCCCGAGCTGCAGGGCGTGATGGGCCGCTATTACGCAAGCCATGACGGCGAGCAGCCCGAGGTGGCCGTGGCGCTGGACAGCTATTATCAGCCGCGCTTCGCGCGCGACGGCATCGCCGCGGACAGGTTGGGCCAGGTGCTGGCCGTGGCCGAGCGCCTCGATACGCTGGCCGGCATCTTCGCGGTGGGCTTGAAGCCCGGCGGCAACAAGGACCCGTTCGCGCTGCGCCGCGCTGCGCTGGGCCTGGCGCGCACCCTGATCGAGGGCAAGCTGGAGCTGGACCTGCGTGCCGTGTTCATCGAGGCGCTGGAGCTGCTGCCCGAGGCGGCATTCCTGGCCGGCGTGAAACCTGGCAAGGACGGCAAGCCGCCGGCGATCGACGTCGGCCAGCGGCGGATGGCCCTGGTCGGCGAATTGATCGATTTCGTGCTGGACCGCCTGCGCGGCTATTACGCGGAGCAGGACTGCCCGGCCGAAGCCTACGAGGCCGTGCTCGCGGTGCGGCCGGACACCTTGCCCGACTTCGATCGCCGCCTGCGTGCCGTGGTCGAGTTCGGCGGCTTGCCCGAGGCGGCCAGCCTGGCGGCGGCGAACAAGCGCGTGGCGAACATCCTGCGCAAGCAGGCCGAGGAAACCGGCGAAGCGGTGCCCGCGCGCGAGGTGGACCCGGCCCATTTCGAGAACGATGCCGAACGCGCCTTGGCCGAAGCGCTCGAAGCGGCAGACCGGGAAACCAGCGAAGCGCTGGGGCGCGGCGACTACACCAGCGTACTGAAGCGACTCGCACAGTTGCAGGCGCCGGTGGACGCGTTTTTCGAACAGGTGCTGGTGAATGCCGAGAACCCGGCGGTGCGGCGCAATCGCCTTGCCTTGCTGGGCCGGCTCAAGGCCGGCTTCGGCGCGGTGGCCGACATCGCGTTGCTGCGCGATTGATTTCTGCGCTCATCTCAGCCCGCGGGAACAAACGCGTGGCCATGCATGGCCGCATTCCCCAAACCAAGGCGCGGCGCCTTCCAAGCGCCGCGCCTTGCCTGCAATGCGCGTCGCGCGGGCTCAGGCGGTTTCGCGCACCTTGGTCGCGCGGATGCGCTCGGCCAGTTGACGGTTGAATTTCAGCATGGCGGCGGCGTCCACGCTGGAGCCGTCGCTGCCCAGCATCTCGTAGAGGCTGGTGAGCAAGTCGGTGTTGTCGGCCAGCGTCAGCGGGCTGTTCGCCAATTCCAGCTCCGACTGCAGGATCTGCATGGCGGTATTCAGGCGTTGCGGATCGACTGCGATATCCGCACGCTGGGCCGTCATGCGCTGGATAGGGCCGAGACGGCTGCGCGCGCGGTGCGGCGCGATGGTTTCGGAGCTGAACTGCGGGTCGTCGCCGCCTGTCGTGTTCGGGTCCATCTGCAGGGCGCCCTCGCCGGCTACCAGCCAGACCAGCGAGATGCCCAGCGTGCGGGCCAGGGTGACGCAGCGTGCGCGCGAAGGGTCGGTATGACCGTCACGCCAGCTGCGTACCACGCCTTCGGAAAAGCCGCACATGCGGGCGATCTCGGTAGCGCTGCCCACGCGCTGGATAAGCAATTTGATGCGGTCGGCGAAGGTCGACTGGAGGGGGTCGTGCGGAAGTTTCTGCGTGCTCATGGGGGATGGCCGTAGATTGACAGGAATTGGGCGCAAGTCTGCGCGTTGTGACGCCGAAAGAATGTGCTTGCGGCGTAAAGAAACCGTCTTGGCAAGGGATGTTCTTGTGGTTGCGGCCCAGCCCCTGCATCCTTGTTCCAAGTTCCGCGGCCCTTGGTGGGTGGGACAGAGTCTCCCATGGAAAACCGTAAGCGTCGCCAAGAAATTTCGTTGACAGGCGCGATATGGCCGTTTTGTATGCGTTCACGCAAAATTGCGGGTAGACCGGCTTGACTTTCCCGTAGCCATGCCTTTTGGGCTATGCTCGGAATTTCCCCCGCGATGAAACCCAAGGCGTTTCCCCCGCTGCCGGTTTCCGTGCCCGATCCAATTCAGCAACGAGGTTTACCCCCCATGCGCAAGATGGTTTTGTCGGTGATGTCGATGGCCGTGCTGGCCTTGACCGGCTGCGGCTCCTCGGCGTCGTCGCAGACGGAGAACGGCGCCGCCAGCGCCAGTTCGACAGCGGTCGCCACCGCCGGTTCCGTGAGCGGCACGATTACGGTGCGCGGCCCGATCCAGCCGTCGCCGAATGCGCAACTGGTGATCAATCTGGTCGACGTGTCGTCCTCCCAGGCCGGCGCGGCCCCTGTGGCGAGCAAGACGGTGACCTCGGGCGCCACCTTCCCCTATTCGTTCGAACTGAACTTCAAGCCGGGCGAGATCAACCCAGCCGACCTGTACGTGGTGAAGGCCATCCTCACCGACGGCGCCCGCCACTACGCCATGCCCATCCAGGCCCCGGTGCTGACCAAGGGCAACAAGAACCAAGCCTCGATCGAGCTGGTGGCCGAGCAGACGCCGGCCGAGAAGGACCTGGCCGACTTCAACGCGCTGATCAAGCAGATCGGCGGGATGAAGGTGTCCAGCGGCACCAAGCTGGAGCCGAATGCCTCGCGCGGCTGGCAGGTGTTTCGCCAGAACGGCGAGGTGAAGGTGATCCGCGAGCTGGTGGATTACGGTGACAAGGGCTTTACCAGCACCGACTTTGCCTACAGGAACGGCTCGCCGTGGGTGGCCGTGCAGCAGAAGAAGGCGAGCAAGGACGCCAAGCCCAGCTTGATCGAGCGCGCCAGCTGGACCGAGAACGGCATGGTGGTGCTGCACGAGGAGCAGACCGGCGACAAGACCGGCGAGCTGGGTGCCGACGACACCTCCAGCCTGCGCCAGCAGGCGCTGAGCATCTATAACCTCGCCGGCGGCAACCGGAAGAAGTAAGAAGCGCCCCGGCCGGGACCGGCCAGGCATGATAAAGCCGTCCGCAGCGCGGGCGGCTTTTTCGTTGCGGTCATCCCCGGGCGCCAGAGCGGGCGGAAGGCCATCCATGGCCGCGCTTCCAGGTAGCCGGCCGGCCCACGCGGGCTGCCGGCCGTGGAGCGTCAGAAGGCGTACTTCACGCCAAGGTTGACGCTGTTGTACTTCTGGCTGTTGTCGCTGAAACGGCCGCTGTAGCCCACCCAGCTGCTGAACTGCGGGGTGAATTGCGCGGACAGGCCCAAGTCGGCGGTGCCCCAGGTCTTGTCCGGCATGTAGCCGGGCAGGGCGAAGCTGCCGTTCATGCTGTTGAGGCCTGCGGTGACGGCGCGCGCATCCGCCTTGCTGTCGTGGTTCCAGGCGATCTCGGCGTAGGGCGCCAGCATGGTGCCGCCGGCCTGCCAGTGACCCTGCACGCGCCAGCCCAGGGTGCCGATCAGCGCGTTGCGCTGCTGGCGACCGAACCACATCGCGGTGCTGTCGTTGCCGTTCTCGTTGTAGCCGTTCACCTTGACCGTCTGCCACTCGGCGTTCGCGAACGGGCCGGTACGCAGGCTGCCGAGGTCGAACCACCACCCGCCGGTGAGGCCGCCGCCCAGGTGCGAGCCATCGGCCTTGCCGCTCTCGCTGCGCGATGCGGTGCCGATCGCGATGCGGCGGTCGATGTCGCTGAAGTTGGACTGGCCGAAGTCGGCGTAGCCGCCCACGTAGCCGCCGCCCTGGTGCCAGGTGACGTAGCCCAGTCCGCTCACGTCCTGCAGCTTGTAGCCGCCGCCGCCGGTGAAGTCGGCGTTGTGCTGGCCCACGCCCAGCGCGATGCCGGCCGAGATGTTGTCGCTGGCGCGCACGTCCACGCCCAGCGTGAGGTTGACGTTGTTGCTGGTGGTCTTCGGCGAGTTCGCCTGCCCGTCGAAGCGCTGATGCGCATAGTCCACGTTGACGAACGCGCGGGTGTCGCTGCCGTTGCCGTCGGCCAGCATCTCGTTGCGGATCGCACGGGTCTGCGCGGTGCTCGCGGCCAGCGGCGCCTCGCCCAGCAGCGAGATCTGGCCGGGGGCGGCGAGTTCCGACAACACGATCTGCGCCAGCATCGCATGCGCCGCCGTGGTGGGATGCACTCCGTCGGCGAACAGGTAGCTCTGGTCGGTGCCGGGAGCATAGGAGAACGGCAGGCCCGAACCCTGCGGGCCGCATTGCACCGAGCTGCCGTTGCAGGCCGGCGTGGTGACGTTGCTGAAACCGTAGGCCGCCGGATTGGCGGTCACCTCGTTGATCAGGGCGTAGGTGTTCACCGGAATCACGTTGAGGCCCTGGCCGCTGAGCTGCGCGAGGCCCGTGTTCAAGGTGCCGTTGAACAGTACCGACAGCTGGGTGGCGCCGGCCGAGGCCGCCGCGCCGCCAGCCAGGGCCTCGGGGGTCCTGCCGATGTTCGGCAGGTTGTAGACCACCACGTAGCGGGCGCCGTTTGCCTGCATCTGGCCCAGCAGGCCGAGCTCGGTCTTCGCCGCGTTGATCGTGCCGGCGGCGAGTGCATTCGGGTCGGTGGTGGTGCCGGTCAGGTAGAAGATGTCGTTGGCGCCGCCCCAGACTTGGTACAGCGCGTTCGAATCGGCATGCCCGCCGTTGGCGGCCAGGTACATCTGGAGCTGCTGCGGCAGCGTCGGCACGGGGGCCACGCCCTGCACCACGCCGGCGCCGCCGAACGCGTAGTCGGTGCCGCCCAGCAGCGAGGCCTGGATCGGGCTGCCCAGTCCGGCGGCAACCAGTTCCGCCGCGGTCTGGCCCGGGTTGGTGGTGAAACGCAGCGGCGTCGGTGAACCCTGCGAAAGCGACAGGTTGCCGGCGTCGCTGAGGCTGTCGCCGAACACGACGACCTTGCTGAAATCGGTGGCACTGGCGGCCGTGCTGAACAGCAGGGCGGCAGTGATGGCGCCCACCAGGTGACGGGTACGAAGCATGGCGGCAAAACTCCTTGCAGGATGGGTTTTTTGTTATGGCGGGGTTACGGTAACGCATGTCCATACGTCTGCGCATGCTGCGTCGCGTCGCAGCACCCGGATCGGAGGCGCGGTCTCCACGGTCTGGCTACGGCCATCTCTGCCGGATTCCGCGCGGGCACACCCGGCGCCGGAGGAAGGCATCCCGCCAAGCCCCGGGAAGCCGCCATCAATAGTCGAAGACGTGCTCGACCGGCACATTATCGCCAGTCAGGACATCCGACAGGTCGGCGATCGGAACCTCCAGCACCTGCCGCTGCCAGCCAGGCTGGGTCAGGATGGGCTGGTGGATGAGCACGCGGGCCGTCGGCGGCGGGGGAGTCGATACCGGCACGACCCGGCTGACCAGGATCGATCCACGGTTGCCCGCGATCTCCGTGAACCGCGCACCATGCCGGGCGATGTCCGTCGCGGCCGCGGTAAAGGCCTGGTAGCGCGGCAGCGCCACCAGCACGGCACCGCCCTGCGTGCGGACGCGGCGCATGCCCGCGACGGCGAGGCCGGGGGGTAGTCCACGGACGACGGCAAGCGTGGTGTCGCGGGGCGTGTCGTAGGCAGCATGCGTGGCCTTGCCGATGAGCCAGCCGTAAACCGCCTTGGCACCCCATTCGGAGGTGAGCAGGTAACGCCGCTCCCATTTGCGCAGCAGGTGCGGCCCGGTCAGCGGCGTCCGGGTCCACAGGGTCTTCAGCCGCGCGGCGAAGTCGAATTCGTACCACGGCCGCACGCGGATGAAGTCCACGTAGTCCTGCGCTTCGCGCGCGGCCAGCCGGTCTTCGGCCGTGGCGCCGGGCGGGGCGGTCAGGGCAGTCAGGCGCCCGACCAGCGTTTCGTAGGTGCCGCGCAGGCCGTATTCGACGGTGGTGCTGGTGCCGATGACCATGATCATCGTGTGGTACTCGCCGTTGAACGGATAGCCGCGCGTGGCATCGGTCACCCGCCCGTAGGCGCTCCAGAACTGCCCGATGTGGGCGAACCAGGGAAACGCGTCGGGGCTCCCGTGGCGCAGCAGGTCGGCGTATTCGGCCGGACTGAACACCAGGAACCATTCCGGGAAGGTGAGATACGTCTGCGCCGGCGCGCGCCGGTCGGCGGCCGGCACATGCAGGCGGGCGGGGGCCGCTGCATTGGCGACGCCGATCGACAGCGCCGTCGCTCCAGCCAGCAGCAGCGCACGCAGCCGGGTGTTCATGCGCGCCGGAAACAGAGCAGGGTGTTGAGCGTGGGGTCGTTGGCCTGCAGCAGTCGCTGGCCGGTGGGCACCAGACCATGCCGGTCGAGCAGTTCGATCCAGGCGTCGATGCTGCGGAAATGCCGGAGCTCGCGCGCGTTGTCCTCCCACGGCGTGCCGAGGCCGGCATTGAACACCGCGTGCGCCAGCGACGCCATGGCACGCATGCCCTCGTCGGCAACGTCATGGTCGCGCAGGATGAACAGGCCGCCGGGGCGCAGAACGCGGACGATCGAGGCGATGAAGTCGTCCAGCCGGCCCAGCGGCGCGTGGTGCAGCCCGATGTAGCAGGTCGCCAGCTCGATCGAAGCGTCCGCAAGCGCCCTGGCAGGCAAGGGCGCATAGTCGTCCAGAGGCACGTGGCGGGCGTGCTGGCGCAGCCCTCCGCGCTCGACGATGTCCACCGGCGAGTAGCCGGGGGCGATGTCGTTGACCAGCACGCGGTCGCCGCGCAGTTCCAGCGTCCGGCGCAGGTGGCCTAGGTAGCGTCCGGTACTGCCGATTTCCAGATAGCCGTCGAAGCGGCGCCGCTCGCCGAGCAGCTCCAGCGTCTGCCTAGTCATCTCGCGCTTCTGCCGGGCCAGCGACGGCAGGGCGTAGCCCAGGTCGGCGAGGAACGGCTTGATGGCGGGCAGCCGGACCTGCAGCGCGCGATAGATGTCTTCGTCGTTGCCGGGGTGCTGGCGTACCAGTTCGGCGATCAGGGTGTGGAAGCGGTCTTCCGGGTAGAGCCGGTAGACGTTCTGCAGGAAGCGGTAGAAACCGTCGCTTCCCTGCACCGTCCCGTAGACGGTCTGGAAATCGCCGGCGGGCGGGGTCGTCGGGGCAGCATCCATCGGCGACTCCAGCTCCGGCGCGTAATAGGTGTCCCACAGCACGTTGCGCCAGCGGTAGTCCGGATCGAGCCGGCGCTTGAGCGCGAACAGCTCGCGGGCGCGCGGATAGGCGCGGTGGAACTGCTCGCGGGTGGCGTGCGGCTGGTAGGGCAGGTAGTAGCGGCCGCCGCAGGTGAGCGCCGCGTCGATCAGCTCGCGCGTCCATACCGCCACGCGCGCCTTCGCGTTCTCGCGCGTGCGTTGCTTATAGTAGAGCACGAAGGCAAATACTTCCTCCGGCGCCCAGGCCAGCAGCGAGTCTGGGTCGGCGAGGGCATGGCGGACCGAGACGTTGACCGCGTTGACCCGGTGCCGCTTGAGGATCTCGGCCATGCGCGCGACGAAGTCGTCCAGCCGCGCCACCGGCACGAAGTACTCCTGCAGCACGTAGGTGGCATGCCGGCGCGACCCCGGTTCCAGCTCGCCGGCGTCGTAGCCGGCCTCGTAGTTGCGCCAGTGCACCGGCCGCCCGAGGTAGATCAACGGATCGAGCAGCCGCTGGCGCCGCCACTTGCCGGAGCGCGTTTCGGTGAACGCCCAGAAGAAGTAGCGCTGCAACGGGTAGTGTCGTCGCGGCCTCTGCAGGCGGTCGCGCACGGTGGCGGCCTGTGTCGTGGTGCGCCAGGTGACGGCACGCGCGTGCGTGTAATGCGGCGGATAGAGGTCGGCGTTGTGGAACACCGCGTCGGACGCGTGGCGCACCGTCTCGCGGAACCAGCGGGCGTAGTCGCGGGTGGGCATGCAGGCATGCTCCCGCTGCACGCGGGTGTTGCGGGCCAGCGCCAGCTCCGCTTCCACGATGACACCCAGCCCGCCATAGCCGCCGATGCAGCCGAAGAACAGTTCGCCGTTCTGCTCCGGCGACGCCTCCGCCAGCGAGCCATCGGCGAGCACCACCGCGATCCGCCGCACCGAGAGGATCAGCGGCCCGAGCCCGACGTAGCGGCCATGCGCGTTGACGCTGAGCGATCCGCCGACGGTGAAGTTGGCGTAGGTCTGCATGACCTGCACGGCCAGGTCGTGCGGATCGATGAAGCGCTGGATGTCGCACCAGCGTATGCCTGCCTGCACGCGCAGCCGCTGTTGCTCCGGATGGAACGCAAGGACGCGGTTGAGCCGCCGCATGTCCAGGTGCAGGCTGCCCGGGCTGGCGGTCTGCCCGCCCATGCTGAAATGCCCACCGCCGATGGAAATCGGTCCCTCGGCGCGCAGCACCGCGTCGCGGACTTCCTCCACGCTGGTCGGTGCCGCCACCGCCCAGACCGATATCGGATTCAGTCGCGTGACGTCGTTGACGACGAGGCCGGCAGGCTCGGGCGCGCGCATCAGGCGGCCTCGTGGATGCTGACCGACAGGTAGTCCTGGCCCTCGCTACGCGGGTCCTCGCCGAACGGGTTGTCGCCCGGTGTGCCGCGGACCAACAACAGCAGGACCGCCACCAGCAGCGGGCCGGCCAGCGGCACGACCAGCCATAGCAGCCACCATCCGCGCCGCGACTGGTCGTGCAGGCGCCGTACCGCGAGCGACAGCCACACCGCAAAGGCCGGTGGATACAGCACCAGGGTGGCGCTGTGGCTGAAACGGTCGATCGCCAGGTAAAGCGTCGCGAAGGCGATTGCGCTCACCAGCGCCATCCAGAAAAAACGCGCGCGGCGCAGGCGCCCGCGGAAACCCAACCAAGTCAGGATCGTTCGCATCGTCCGTGCATTCCCTTGCGCGGGGTGGCCCGCGTCGCGGCAGTCTATCAGGCCTGCCTCGGCGGTGCGGGCGGGTGCCGGCGCTTGTGAGGATTGCCGCATCCCGTGGCATTTGCTGCCGGCGCGCCCGGTGCATCTCCGTATGCGCCTCCGCGGATCAGCCGCCTGCGATGGCCGGTTCGTGACCGGCCATCCGTGGCCGGGCCGGGGGGCTCAGCGTTCACCGCCGCTCAGCGCTGCCTGGCGCGCAGCAGCGCCTCGGCAAAGGCGTTGTTGATAGGCGGCGGCGCCTGCTTCGGCTGGCCGGCGCCAGGCCGGGGCGCGCGGCCGTCGCGGCGCGCATCGCCGGGCTGGCCATTTGCGCGGCCGCGGCTCTGGCCCGGCTCGTCGTCGAGGCGCATGGACAGGCCGATGCGCTGGCGCGGTAGGTCGACTTCCATCACCTTGACCTTGACGATGTCGCCGGCCTTCACCGCGTCGCGCGGGTCCTTGACGAAGGTGTGCGACAGCGCCGACACGTGGACCAGGCCGTCCTGGTGCACGCCGATGTCGACGAAGGCGCCGAACGCGGCGACGTTGGTGACGCGGCCTTCCAGGATCATGCCGGGCCTGAGGTCCTTCACGTCCTCCACGCCCTCGGCGAAGCTGGGCGCCACGAACTCGGGGCGCGGGTCGCGGCCGGGCTTTTCCAGCTCCTTGAGGATGTCGCGCACGGTGGGCACGCCGAACTGCTCGTCGGTGAACTGCTCGGGCTTCAGGCCGCGCAGGAAGCCAGTGTCGCCGATGATGTTGCGCACCTCGCGGCCGCACTGGGCGATGATCCGCTCGACCACCGGGTACGCCTCCGGGTGCACCGCGCTGGCGTCCAGCGGGTTGTCGCCGCCCGTCACGCGCAGGAAGCCCGCGCACTGTTCGAACGCCTTGTCGCCGAGGCGCGGCACCTTGAGCAGCGCCTTGCGGTTGGGGAACGGGCCGTTGGCGTCGCGATGCTTCACCACGTTCTCGGCGACGCTGGCCGAGAGGCCGGCCACGCGCGAGAGCAGCGCGGCCGAGGCGGTGTTCACGTCGACGCCCACGGCGTTCACGCAGTCCTCGACCTTGGCGTCCAGCGCGCGGGCCAGCTTCACCTGGTTCACGTCGTGCTGGTACTGGCCCACGCCGATCGCCTTCGGCTCGATCTTCACGAGTTCCGCGAGCGGATCCTGCAGGCGGCGCGCGATCGAGACGGCGCCGCGCAGGCTCACGTCCAACTCGGGGAATTCCTTGGCCGCCAGTTCGGACGCCGAATACACCGAGGCGCCGGCCTCGCTCACCACGATCTTCGAGAGCTTGTGCTCCGGGTGGCTCTTCGCCAGCCCCTTGATCAGCTCGCCGGCCAGCTTGTCGGTCTCGCGCGAGGCGGTGCCGTTGCCGATCGCGATCAGGTCGACGCCGTGCTTCTGGCACAGGCGGGCCAGTGCGGCCAGCGATTCGTTCCACTGCCGGCGCGGCTCGTGCGGGTAGATGGTGTCGGTGGCCAGCAGCTTGCCGGTGGGATCGACCACCGCCACCTTGCAGCCGGTGCGGATGCCGGGGTCCAGGCCCATCACGGTCTTCGCGCCGGCGGGCGCGGCCAGCATCAGGTCCTTGAGGTTGTCGCCGAACACGCGGATCGCCTCGTCCTCGGCACCTTCGCGCACGCGGCCGAACAGGTCCAGCGTGAGGTGCAGGTGCAGCTTCACGCGCCAGGTCAGGCGCACCGTCTCGCGCAGCCAGGTGTCGGCGGCGCGGCCGCGGTCGTGGATGCCGGCATGCGCGGCCACGCGGCCTTCGCCCTCGGCGTGACCCTGCTCGGCGTCCAGCGCCGGCTGCAGGTCGAGCTCGATGATGCCCTCGTTGCGCGCGCGCATCAGCGCCAGCAGCCGGTGCGATGGAATCTTGCCGATCGGCTCGACGTGGTCGAAGTAGTCGCGGAACTTCGCGCCTTCGTGCTCCTTGCCTTCGACGACTTTCGCGCGGATCTGGCCTTTCTCCCACAGCCAGTCGCGCAGCTCGCCGACGAGGTGGGCGTCCTCGGCGATGGTTTCCATCAGGATCGCGCGGGCGCCGTCCAGCGCGGCGCGCACGTCGGCCACACCCTTGTCCGCGTCGACGAACGCTTCGGCGAACGCTTCCGGCGAGCGCGTTGGGTCCTCGCGCAGGCCGGTGGCCAGCGGCTCCAGCCCGGCCTCGCGGGCGATCTGCGCCTTGGTGCGGCGCTTGGGCTTGTAGGGCAGGTAGAGGTCTTCCAGCCGCGCCTTGGTGTCGGCGGCGAGGAGTTCGTTCCGCAGCTCGTCGGAAAGCTTGCCCTGTTCCTCGACGCTGGCGAGGATCGCCGCGCGCCGCTCCTCCAGCTCGCGCAGGTAGCGCAGGCGTTCTTCCAGCAGGCGCAGCTGGGTGTCGTCGAGGCCGCCGGTGACTTCCTTGCGGTAGCGCGCGATGAACGGCACGGTGGCGCCGCCGTCGAGCAGCTCGACCGCCGCGCGCACCTGTTCGGTCCTGGCGGCGATGTCCTGGGCAATGCGTTGTTCGATGCTGGGCATGGGTGGATCGGATTCCTTGCGGCGGAACGGGCCGGCGCCTGCGGCCGGGCCGGCGATGATAGCAAGCGGGTGCGGGGCCGTCGGGAACGAAAACGGCGCCGGAGTCGCCTCCGGCGCCGCGGGTCCGGAACGGCAGATCAGGCGCTGAACGAGCCGCTCGTCGACTTCGTGGGCGCGTCCCTGAATTCGCTGGCGCGGCCGTTCAGCACCAGCGTGCCCGCGATCAGGTCGTGCAGGCCCTGCTTGCGGCGGGTGAAGGCCACCATGATGAAGCCGATGCAGAGGATGATCGCGCTGAGGTATTTCGCGAGGTAGCGGCCGAGCGCTCGCGGGAAGCTGATACGCGCGCCCTGCATGTCAGTGACCCGGATGCCGAGCGCCAGCTTGCCCACGGTGGCCTGCCAGGCCGAGCTTTCGCAGAACGCGAAATAGAGCCAGGTCAGCACCGTGGTCAGCAATGTGTAGAGCCACATGCCGCTGTAGAAATGCTCGTACGCCTGCATGAAGGGCGTGCCGCCGAGCATCTCCTGTTTCATCGCTTCCTGGGCGGCCGAGACGCCGAAGAACGTACCGATCACCCGGAACACGATGTACAGCAGGATCGCATCAAGGATGTAGGCGGCCACGCGCTTCCAGAAGCCGGCGTGATCCTCCAGCGCCGCGGCGGTGGTCTGCGGCAGGTTCTGCATCGGCGCGACGGGCGCCGAGTAGGGATTGTCGGACGCGGGGACGCCGTCGCGCGCCGCATCGGGGAACAGGGTCGACAGCGGTTGCCAGTCGGCGAGGCCCTCGCGCCAGGCGAGATCGCTGCCGCTCACCTGGCCGCTGCGCAGCCATTGCCGCACATCCTCTTCCTTGTAGGGGCCGTGGCGCTCGCCGTCCCGTCCGATCCAGATTTCCATCGTGCACACTCCTCGCGCTGGTGAATG
Source organism: Rhodanobacter aciditrophus (assembly GCF_050026795.1). Lineage (NCBI taxonomy): Bacteria > Pseudomonadati > Pseudomonadota > Gammaproteobacteria > Lysobacterales > Rhodanobacteraceae > Rhodanobacter > Rhodanobacter aciditrophus. Next base: position 11,671 of record NZ_JALBWP010000005.1, on the reverse strand, counting down.
CGGGCATCATGCCACGGGCCGCGGCGGTGGAGCGCGCCGCACGCGGCTCAGGCGGCGTGGCGCTTAAGGTGCACCAGCAGCAGCGAGATCGCGGCCGGGGTGACGCCGCTGATGCGCGCGGCCTGGCCGAGGGTGGCCGGCTGCGAGCGCTTGAGTTTCAGCAGTACTTCGGCGGAGAGGCCGCGCACCCTGTCGTAATCGAAGCCGGACGGAATCGCGGTCTGCTCGTGACGGCGCTGGCGCTCGATCTCCTCGCGCTGCCGTTCCAGGTAGCCGGCGTACTTGGTCTGTACCTCGACCTGGGCGGCCACGTCCTCGCGCTCCACGCCCGGGCCGAGTTCGGCGACGGCGGTGAGCTTCGCGTAGTCCAGTTCCGGGCGGCGCAGCAGATCCAGCACATTCGTTTCGCGGCTCACCGCGACGCCGAGCTGGCGCTCGATCGCCGCGCCCAGCGCGTTGTTTGGCGCCGCCCACAGCGCGCCGAGGCGCTGCGCTTCGCGCTCCACCGCGTCGCGCTTTTCGCGCAGCGCATCGAAGCGCGCCTGCGGCACCACGCCCAGCGCGTGCCCCTGCCCGGTGAGGCGCAGGTCGGCGTTGTCCTCGCGCAGGTGCAGCCGGTATTCGGCACGCGAGGTGAACATGCGGTACGGCTCGATGGTGCCGTTGCTGGTGAGGTCGTCGATCAGCACGCCGATGTAGGCCTCGTCGCGGCGCGGGTACCACGGTGCCTTGCCTTGTGCGCCGAGCGCGGCGTTCAGCCCGGCGATCAGGCCCTGCGCGCCGGCCTCCTCGTAGCCGGTGGTGCCGTTGATCTGGCCGGCGAAGTACAGGCCCGGGATCGCCCTGGTTTCCAGCCACGGCTGCAGGCCGCGCGGATCGAAGTAGTCGTACTCGATGGCGTAGCCGGGCCGGGTGACGTGGGCCCGCTCGAAGCCCTTGATCGAGTGCACCAGGTCGAGCTGCACGTCGAACGGCAGCGAGGTGGAGATACCGTTCGGGTAGATCTCCAAGCTGTCCAGTCCCTCCGGCTCGATGAAGATCTGGTGCGAGGACTTCTCCGCGAAACGCACCACCTTGTCCTCGATCGACGGGCAGTAGCGCGGACCCACGCCCTCGATCTGGCCCGTGTACAGCGGTGAGCGGTCCAGCGCGCCGCGGATCAGCTCGTGCGTGCGCTCGGTGGTGTGGGTGATCCAGCAGCTGACCTGGCGCGGGTGCTGGTCGCGCGTGCCCAGGTAGGAGAACACCGGCGCCGGATCGTCGCCGGGCTGCTGTTCCAGGCCGCTGAAGTCAATGCTGCGCCGGTCGATGCGCGGCGGCGTGCCGGTCTTGAGCCGATCGGCCGCCAGCGGCAGCTCGCGCAGCCGCGCTGCCAGCCTGCTGGCCGGCGGGTCGCCCGCGCGGCCACCGGCGTACTGCGCCGGGCCGACGTGGATCTTGCCGGCGAGGAAGGTGCCCGCCGTGAGCACGATGGACCTGGCGCGGAAGGAAACGCCCATTTGCGTCACCACGCCCACGGCGCGGCCGCCCTCCAGGATCAGGTCGTCCACCGCCTGCTGGAACAGCTCCAGGTTCGGCTGGCGTTCCACGATGCGACGGATCGCGGCGCGGTACAGCGCGCGGTCGGCCTGGCAGCGGGTGGCGCGCACGGCGGGGCCCTTGGAGGCGTTGAGCGTGCGCCACTGGATGCCGGCAAGGTCCGCTGCATGGGCCATCGCGCCGCCCAGCGCATCGATCTCCTTCACCAGATGGCCCTTGCCGATGCCGCCGATGGCCGGGTTGCAGCTCATTGCGCCCACCGTCTCGATGCTGTGGGTGAGCAGCAGGGTGCGCGCACCGCAACGGGCGGCCGCAAGCGCGGCTTCGGTGCCGGCGTGGCCGCCGCCGATCACGATCACGTCATAGTGGATGGGGTGAAGCATGGTCAGGGACTCGGTATGAACTTGGGGGCCACGACGGCGACCAGGCTCGGCCTTCCTGGCCTCGCCAAGTCGCCCGGCCCGCGGCTTCCTGCCTCGGGCGCTCGCCGCTGGCGGCCTGCCACCGGCAGCCCGCCTGGCCTGCGGCCATCGCGGCTCGCCCGCCGCCGATCACGATCACGTCGCAGTGGATGGGGTGGAGCATCGTCGGGAGCTGGCTGGAAACCGGGGCGGCTATGGTACCGCGCGGTTCCGGCAAGGGGCTTGGCATGCAATCTGCTTTGCCTGTCCCGCACTTTCATGGGCAGCGGCTGTGCGGACACGCACGCCGCGATCGGGAGGACAGGGGCCTGATCGCGTGCCATGGAAGGAAGCAGGACGGCGCCCTTCGGGGCGCCGTCGTTTTTTGTGGGGCGGGAATCCGGCTCCCGGAAACACGAAACCCCGCGCTAAGGCGGGGTTTCGTCGTTGAGATCTGGCGCCCGGCGGTCTCAGGAACAGGGGGAATCCAGGATGACCGTATTGCCGGGCGCCAGAAACCGTGAAACTCGAGGATGCCTGGCCGTCTTTGCCGCCAGACCGTGGGTCGATATTCACCGCAAGCACGTGAACACGCGGTGACTGAAATGGGAGTTTTTGCCGGCCAATGGGCAATTGCTGACGCCCGGCGTCAGTTCCGGAAAACAGGCCTGGCAGGCAGTGTGATGCAAATCACACTTTGGCACGACCGATGCATCTCCCTGGGCAAACGGGAAGTTGCGAGACGACGCCATGGGCATGAACATCGATTTCGAGAAGTTCTTTCCGCATCACGACCTGCTGATCGAGATCGGCCGGATCGAGATGGCGATGGAAACCCTGCAGGAGCGCGCCGAGACCGAACGCGCGATGCTGCAGCCGCGGCTGGAATCGCGCATGGTGCGGCTGCGCACCGCGCTGAGCAGCCTGCCGGTCTGAGCGATACCGCTGAGCCGCGCCTCCTGCGGCTCCATTCCGGCGGAGGCGATCAGGCCTTGAGCATGTTGCCCACGATCTCGGCAAGGTTGCGCGAGAGCTTGTCGCAGGCGGCCAGCGAGGCGAGTGCGGCGCGGGCCGCCTCGCGGCGCTGCGGTTCCAGCCGCTGCCAGCCGTTGAACGCGGTGGCGAGGCGCGCCGCGATCTGCGGGTTCAAGGCGTCCAGCGCAAGCAGGCGTTCGGCGTACAGCCGGTAGCCTGCACCGTCCACGCGGTGGAAGCCGGTGGGATTGCCGCTGGCGAACGTGCCCAGCAGGGCGCGGGCGCGGTTCGGGTTCTTCAGGGTGAAGGCGGGGTCGGCTTCCAGCGCCTGCACGCGCGCCAGCGTGCTCTCGCCCGGCAACTGCGCCTGCAGGGCGAACCACTTGTCCAGCGCCAGCGGATCATCCGCGTAGCGGGCGCGGTAGTGCGCCAGCGGTTCCGCGCCGCGCGCGACGTCATGGCGGGCCAGCACGGCGAGCGCGCCGAGGCGGTCGGTCATGCCGGGTGCATCGCGGTACTGCGCGGCAGCGTGTGCGCAGGCGAGCGCCGGATCGAGCAGCGCGAGCAGTTGCAGCACGCGCTGCTTCAGGCGGCGGTTCGCCTGGCTGCCGGCATCGAGCGCGGCGGTCGCCTGCGCGGCGAGCCGGCGGTAGCGCGCGTCGAGACGGTCGCGGCCGATGCGGGTGGCCAGGCGCAGCTGCAGTTGTCGGCGCAAGGCATGGATGTGTTCCGGATCGACCAGCGGCTCGCGTTCGGCCAGCTCGACCTCGCCGGGCGGGGTGAGCAGGTCGGCGAGCAGGGCGGCGTCCAGCCGTGGGTCGTCGAACAGGGTGGCCAGCGCGTCGCACCAGGCGGTGACGCCGTGCGGGCCGGCGCCGTCGCGCAGCGCATCGTGCGCGCGCAGGGCGAGCTGCTGGCCGGCTTCCCAGCGGTTGAAGCCGTCGGGGTCGTGGGCGAGCAGGAGGGCGAGCTCGGCCGGCGTGTAATCGCATTCCAGGATCACCGGCGCGGAGAAGCCGCGCAGCAGCGAAGGCACCGGGCGCTCGCCCAAGTCTCGGAACACGTAGTGCTGCTCGGCATCGGCAAGCACCACCACGGTCTCGCTGGCGGGCGTCTGGCCGTCCATCTGCATGGGAAGCATCCGGCCATCCGCGCCGAACAGCGCCAGCTTCACCGGGATCGGCAGGTTGTGCTTGTGCGGCTGCCTGGCGCTGGGCGCGTGGTGCTGCGACAGGGTGAGCGTGTAGGTGCGCTGCGCGGCGTCGTACGCGCCCTGCGCCCTGACGCGCGGCGTGCCGGCCTGGCCGTACCAGGCCAGGTAGGGCGTAAGGTCGACGCCGTTGGCATCGCCCAGCGCGGCGAGGAAGTCCTCGATGGTGGCGGCGCGGCCGTCGTTGCGCGCGAAGTACAGGTCGGTGCCGCGGCGGAAGCCTTCCTCGCCCAGCCGGCCGGCCAGCATGCGCACCAGTTCGGCGCCCTTCTCGTACACGGTGGCGGTGTAGAAGTTGTTGATCTCGCGGTATTCGGCGGGGCGCACCGGGTGGGCCAGCGGGCCGGCGTCCTCGGGAAACTGCGCGCGGCGCAGCAGCGAGACGTCCTCGATGCGCTTCAGCGGCGCCGAGTTCATGTCCGCCGAGAAGCTCTGCTCGCGGAACACGGTGAAGCCTTCCTTCAGCGAGAGCTGGAACCAGTCGCGGCAGGTGACGCGGTTGCCGCTCCAGTTGTGGAAGTACTCGTGCGCGATCACCGCCTCCACGCGGCGGTATTCGTCGTCGGTGCTGGCGTCCGGGTCGGCCAGCAGGCATTTCGCGTTGAAGATGTTGAGGCCCTTGTTCTCCATCGCACCCATGTTGAAGTCGTGGGTGGCGACCACGTGGAACACGTCGAGATCGTAGTTGCGGCCGTAGACCCGCTCGTCCCAGCGCATCGAGCGTTCCAGCGCGTCCATGGCGTACTGGCAGCGGCCGATGGCGTCGGCTTCGGCCCAGATCTTCAGCTGCACGTCGCGGCCGTCGGCGGTGCGGTAGCCGCGCTCGATCCTTTCCAGCCGGCCGGCGACCAGCGCGAACAGGTAGCTGGGCTTGGGATGCGGGTCGACGAAGCGCGCCCAGTGGCGGCCGCCGTCGAGTTCGCCTGCGCCGTCGGGGTTGCCGCCGGCCAGCAGCACCGGAAAGCGCGCGCGGTCGGCGCGCAGGGTGACGGAGTAGCTGGACTGCACGTCGGGACGGTCGAGGAAATACGTGATGTGGCGGAAGCCCTGCGCCTCGCACTGGGTGAGCAGGAAACCCGTGTCGCGCGGGCCGGACAGGTACAGGCCCTCCAGCGCGGTGTTCGCGGCGGGATGCACGCGCACCCGCGTTTCCAGCACGCTGCCGTCGCGGGCGCCGTCCACTTCGAGGCCGCCGTCGATCAGGCGGTACGCGTCGACGGGCAACGGCCGGCCGTCGAGCGCGATGGACAGCAGTTCGAGGTTCTCGCCGTCCAGGCGCAGCGGTTCGTCTTGCGCGGGATCACGGCGCAGCAGCAGCCTCGCGGCTACTTCGGCGGCGTCGATGCCCAGTTCGAAGTCCAGCTCCACGCGTTCCACCCGCCACGCGGGCGCCCGATAGTCGGCTAGGCGGATCGGCTGGCTGGCGGCTTCGGGACGTGCGTTCATCGCGGGAAATGTCGGGTGCGGGGATGGATCAGGCTAACATGCGGGGTCTCCCACCCGCCTTCAACCGGAGCTTGCGATGACGCGCTTCCACGCCGCCGAAGCCATGCTGGGCACGCAGCCCGTGGTGCAGCTGGAGGATGCCGCAGGCGGCCGCCGCGTGCGCATCGCGCGGCTCGGTGCCGCGCTGCTGAACTTCGAGGCGAACGAAGGCGGCGCGTGGCACGACTACGCCGACGGCTACCGCGACGATGCCGAGATCGCTGCACACTCCGGCTCGCGCTTCGCGATCATGGTGCCGTTCGCCGGCCGCATCGCCGACGCGCGCTACAGCTTCGACGGCGTGGCGCAGGACCTGCAGCCCGGCGCGTCCGGTGACGCGCGCGCCAGTCGCCACGGCTTCGTGCGTGGCGCCATGTTCGAGCTGCAGGCGCTGGAGGCGGACGCGCGTGGCGCGCGGGTCACGCTGGCCACCGCGGCGATCCGCCCGCAGCCGGGTTACCCGCATGCGATCGATCTCGCGGTGACGTTCACGCTGGACGCCGCCGGCCTCGCGCTGGAGGCGGTGATGCGCAACGTGGGCGACAGCGTGGCGCCGTGCTTCTTCGGCTGGCATCCGTATTTCCGGCTGGCCGACGGCACCGTGGACGGCTGGCAGCTGGCGGTTCCCGCCGAGACCCTGGTGCGCACCGGTGCCGACCTGATCGCGCTGCCGGGCGACGCGGCGTACGTGGCGCTGGACGACGCGCCCGCACTGGATTTCCGCGAGCCGCGCATGATCGGCGACCGCATCATCGACCAGGGCTACACCGACCTGCAGGCCGATGCCGACGGCCGCATACGCACGCACCTGCGCGACCCGGCCAGCGGCCGCGCCCTGATGGTGTGGCAGGGCCGCGGCCTGATGCACGCGTTCACCGCCGACACGGTCGGCCGCGACCGTCGCCGCGCGATGGCGCTGGAGCCGATGGAGTGCATGGCGAACGCGTTCAACCGGCCCGAATGCGTCGCCGCGATCCGGCTGGAACCAGGCGCGGAACGACGCTACCGCTGCGGCGTGGAGGTCGTCACGGCATGAACGCGTTGCCCGACCTCGATGCCGTCCGCGATGCCGCCGCGCGCATCGCGCCACATGCCACGGTGACGCCGGTGCTGCGCAGCGCGGCGCTGGACGCGCTCGCCGGCGCGGAGCTGCATTTCAAGTGCGAGAACCTGCAGCGCGGCGGTGCGTTCAAGTTCCGCGGCGCCTGCAACGCGGTGTGGTCGCTGGCGGATGCGGAAGCTGCGTGCGGTGTGGTCACGCACTCCTCCGGCAACCACGGCAACGCACTGGCGCTGGCCGCCGCCACGCGCGGCATCCAGGCGCACGTGGTGGTACCCGAAGGCGCGGTGCAGGCCAAGCTCGACGCGATCGCCCGCGCGGGCGGCACGCTGCATCGCTGTGCGCCCACGCAGGCCGCGCGCGAGGCAATGTGCGCGGAAGTGCAGGCACGGACCGGCGCCGCGCTGGTGCATCCCTACGCCGATGCGCGGGTGATGGCGGGGCAGGGCACCATCGCGCTGGAGCTGCTGCGGCAGGTGCCGCAACTCGACGTGCTGATCACGCCCGTGGGCGGCGGCGGGCTGGCCGCGGGTGTGGCGATCGCCGCGCACGCGCTCAGGCCGGAGCTCGCGCTGTTCGGCGCCGAGCCGGCCGGCGCCGACGACGCGGCGCGTTCGCTGGCCGCGGGCGCGCGCGTCGCGAACCTGTCGCCGGACACGGTGTGCGATGGCCTGCGTGCGTTGATAGGCACGCCGAATTTCGACGCCCTGCGTGCGCATCGCGTGGAAGTGATCGCGGTAAGCGACGCGGAAACCGTCGCCGCGATGCGCCTGCTGTGGAGCGAATTGAAGCAGGTGGTGGAAGTGTCCAGCGCCACCGTACTGGCCGCGATCCTCGGGCAGCCGCAGCGCTTCGCCGGCAGGCGCGTGGGCCTGGTGCTCACCGGCGGCAACGTCGACCTCGACGCGTTGCCCTGGTGAGGGCGGCTCAGGCGGCCGCGGATTCCTCGACCGCGGTGACGTCCGCCGCCGCATCCGCGGTGGCGGCGGCGGCTCTGCCCGGCCGGTGGTGCGCCAGCGCATGCAGGTCGAGCTGGTCGACCGGAACCGGGCGCAGGCTCACCGGGTCGAATGCCACCTCGCCCGGTTTCCAGCCCTCCAGCCGGAATACCGTGCACAGGAAGCGCTTCGTCGAAGCCCAGTGCAGGCCGAGCAGGCCGTGGTTGTTGTCCGCGTCCACCACCGGGTCGCCCACGCCGGTGGGGCGCGGCGGTTCGCCGTACAACGCGGTGCCGAACAGCACGTCCCAGATCGACAGCACCTGGCCGAAGTTGCAGTTGTGCAGCTTCGGCCGCTCCGGGTCCACCAGCATGTGGTGCAGGCGGTGGAATTTCGGGTCGACGAACACGTGCTCGAACAGCCGGCCAAAGCCGAGTCGCGTGTTGGTGTGCGACAGGTTCTGCACCAGTTCGCCCAGCAGCATCAGCCAGGCGAATTCGTCGGGGTCCACGCCCATCGCCAGGCCCACCACGGCGAGGATCATCGACTGGATGAAACCGTCGATCAGGTTGCCGCGGTCGTTCGTCCAGCAGCTCATCTGTCGCGTGCTGTGGTGCATGCTGTGCAGCGCCCACCACCACGGCAGTGCGTGCTGGGTGCGGTGCATCCAGTAGTACGTGAAGTCGTACAGCACGTAATACACGCCGAACAGTACGTAGGGATGACCGTTGAACCACGGTGCCCAGTGCGTGATCGCCAGCGGCGAACCGGTGCTGGAGGTGGCGGTATCGGCGCCGCCGAACAGGTGGCTGAACGGCATCAGGATCAGGTAGGTGAACAGCGGGAAGATGCCCATCAGCATCATCACCGTGTAGTTGCGGTCCACCAGGGTGAGCTTGCGGTCGCTCCATCTTTCCGCGGGGAAGAAGGTCTCCAGCGGGCGGAAGAGCAGGCCGATGATGCCGATCTGCAGCGCCGCGATCAGCAGCGAGGCGGCGATGTCGCGCGGGTCGCCAGACAGCTTGCCCAGGTGCAGCAGGTCGAGCGCGGGCGCCACGGCATGGCTGCTCAGCCAGTCGACGAGGTGGGACCACAGTTGAGACAGGGAAGGCATCGGCATATCGGCGGGGGACGACGCCGGAATGATATCGCCGCGGCCGCGCCATCGCGCTGAACGCGTGACGTGCGAACTTGCGACGCAGGGGCGCACGCCGTGTGCGAGTGCTTCCGGCTCCGCCCGAGGCGCCGGAATCGACGCGCGCAGGGTGTGCTCCTACCGGCGCCGCAGGCGCACCCCGCTCACCGCGCACAGTCCCAGCAGCACGAAGGCGATGCCCAGCCACTCCATCGGCCGCGGGACTTCATCGAGGATCGCCCAGGCCAGCAGCACGCCCGCGATGGGCACGCCCAGGCTGCCGACGCTGGCGACCGTGGTGGGCAGCCGGCGCAGCACGATCGACCATAGCCACCAAGCGAGACTTGAGGCCATCAGCACGCTGTAGGCGAGGCCCGCGACGAAGGCGCCGCTCCATGCGATGCTCCGTTGCGGCACCGCCAGTGCCACGAGGCCCAGCGCCACGCCGCCGGCCAGCATCTGCCACGCGGTGAGGTTGAGCGCGGAGACGGCGTGCCGGCGGAACAGCCGCTTGCTCAGCACGGTGCCGCCGGCCCAGGCCATGCCGCCCGCGATCGCCAGCGCGGTGCTGGTTGCGTTGCCCAGCCCGCGCCACGGCTCGATGATGCAGACGAGGCCGATGCCGGCGAGCGCGAGGCCCAGCCAGTGCCGTTCCGCGGGTCGCTCGTGCAGGATCAGCCAGGCCAGCAATACTGCCCAGAATGGCATGGTGTAGGCGAGCAGCGCCACGTGGCCCGCGCCGCCGCTCACCAGCGCCCACTGTTCCAGTCCCTGGAACGCCGCGGTCTGGCACAGGCCGATCAGGATCGTGGGCACCAGCGGCGGCGACTGCCGCGCCAGCAGCATCGCCGCGAACAGCACCGCCGCGCCGAGCAGGTAGCGCAGCGCCGCGAAATCGAACGGCCCCGCGTAGGCCAGCACCTGCTTCATCACCACCCAGCTGTAGGCCCACAGACCGATCGTGGCGAGCAGCGCCAGCACGGCGCCGCGTGGGGCAGGTGAGGAAGGCATGGGCGACAGGCGTCGGGAAAGGCGCGAGTGTAGCGGCTGCTTGCGGACGGCGGCCGGGAAGGGTTCACTACCTCGTCCCGCGCCGAGCGCGCCAAGCCGGAACCGCTCCATGCAACGTTGCCACTGGGCCAGCGCCGACGACGCGCTGATGTGCGCCTACCACGACACCGAATGGGGCGTGCCGCTGCACGACGACGATGCGCTGTTCGAATTCCTGTGCCTGGAAGGCGCGCAGGCGGGGTTGTCGTGGCGCACCGTGCTGGCCAAGCGCGACAACTATCGCAAGGCCTTCCACGGCTTCGACATCGCGCGCGTGGCGGCGATGAAGGACCGCGAGCTGGAGAAGCTGCTGCTCGACCCCGGCCTCATCCGCAACCGGCTCAAGGTGACCGCGGCACGCGACAACGCCGTCGCCGCGCTGGAGGTCATCGACGAGTACGGTAGTCTGGACGGCTATCTGTGGTCCTTCGTCGACGGCAAGCCGTTGCGCAACCGCTGGAAGGACAAGGGCGAGGTGCCCGCCAGCACGCCGCTCTCCGACCGCATGAGCAAGGCGCTGAAGAAGCGCGGCTTCCGCTTCGTCGGCACCACCATCTGCTATTCGCTGATGCAGGCCACCGGCATGATCAACGATCACCTGGTCGGTTGTTTTCGTCATCGCCAGGTGTGAGCGCGCGGTGAATCGCGTGCAGAAAATGTGATCCGCTGCATGCAGTTTTCCGCATCCTGAACGCACGGCACATTTTTCCTGGAATCCGTGCTGAATTCGCCGACGAACGGTACTTGCAGCGATGGGGTGGCTGCGAAATGCTGTCGCCCGCTGCCAACCGACGACTCGCCCTCCCGCATGCACGGGGAGCGGATCCAGCGACAGGCAAGGGAGGCTGCTCGCGGCCCGCACGAAGGGAAATCAGGGGGAAACGCCAACCAAATTGTTCCGGGAGAGATCCATGAAGACGCGTCAATTCACGCTTGCGCTGCTGGCCGCCAGCGTCGTTGCGGCCCTGGCCATCACGCCGGCGCTGGCGCAGACCGCCAGCACCACTGCCACTTCCACCACCACGAGCCACGAGTCGACCCGGCTCACCACCGAGTTCACCACATTCGCCGGCTCCGACGCCAACGCACAGGCACTGGTGGACGGCCTGCGCAACGGCAGCTCGATCACGCTGACCGAGACCGTTGCCGGCACCAACGGTGCGCCGGACACCACGACCACCACCACGTTCACGCCGGACACCGGCAAGCTGGGCTACGGCAACGTGAAGATCGCCCTGTCGCTGGCCGAGGCCAGCCTGGCCAAGTCGGGCATCACCGATCCCACCGCGGCCGAACTCGAGGCCGCGTTGAACGGCGGCACCATGGTGCTGGCCGACGGCACCACGGTGGACCTCAAGGGCGTGCTCGCCGCGCGTGCCGCGGGCGAGGGCTGGGGCCAGATCGCCAACGGCATGGGCTTCAAGCTGGGCGAGGTGATGCGCTCGCCGAACGCTGCCGGCCACGCCGCCGCCGGGGCGCATGCGCACGTCTCGGTCGCGAAGGTGGAATTCGGCAAGGACCACATGGACAGCCATCCGGACGCGGACAGCCATGGCGGCCGCCCCGACTTCGCGAACAAGCCCGATTTCGCGGGCAAGCCGGATGTCGGGGGCAGGCCGGACTTCGCCGGCAAGCCCAACTTGCCGGAGCGCCCGCAGATCCCGGATCACCCGACCCACGTCGGCCGCCCGGGCGGCTGATCCACCCGGCCGATCCCGGTTCCCGCGGCTCCCGCGCCAGGCGCCGGCTACCCTTCGTTTTGTGCCCGATTAAAGAACACCCTTAAATGGTTAACAAAACAATTTGCTAGCGGTCGGCGGCCAGTTGCTGATCGGCGCGCCGGCCGCCCACCCCCCCGCCCCCACCACGGCCACGCGG
>NZ_JALBWP010000004.1:0-633 GCF_050026795.1 Rhodanobacter aciditrophus | reverse complement strand
GCCGTCCATGCCCGCCTCGCGCGCCCGCGCCTCGTCCGCCTCCCCCGAGCGCGCCGTCACCGCCACGATCGGCACGCGCTTCCCCGCCTCCCGCTGGCGGATCAGCCGCGCCACCTGGAAGCCGTCCACGCCCGGCAGGTCCAGGTCCAGCAGCACCGCGTCGTAGGCCACGCGGTCCAGCTCGGCCAGCGCCAGCAGCCCGTTCGCCACGTGGCACGCCGCATGGCCCTGCTGCTGCAGCAGCCCCGTGATCACCGCCGCCACGATCGCATCGTCCTCCACCAGCAGCAGCCGCAGCGGCTGCCCGCCCGCCGGCGACGGCGATGCGTGCCCGTGCGGCGCATGGCCCACCTCGATCAGCGGCAGCCGCACCAGGAACGTGCTGCCGTGGCCCAGCCGCGACTGCAGCTCGATGCTGCCGCCCATCATCTCCACCAGCTCGCGGCAGATCGCCAGGCCCAGGCCGCTCCCCGCCCGGCGCTGCGGGCTCTCTTCCTGCTCGAAGCGCTGGAACAGCCGCGCCTGGCTCCCCTCGGGGATGCCCGGACCGGTGTCGCTCACGCTGAACAGCAGGCTGTCGCCGCTGCGCGCGGCCCGCAGCGTCACGCTGCCGCGCTCGGTGAACTTCAGCGC
>NZ_JALBWP010000003.1:0-5373 GCF_050026795.1 Rhodanobacter aciditrophus | reverse complement strand
GAAACGCCCCCACCGGGATCGGTGGGGGCGTTCGAGGGATAAAGCCCCTGGCGGTGACCTACTCTTGCATGCGAGATGCACACTACCATCGGCGCGGCTGCGTTTCACTTCCGAGTTCGGGATGGGATCGGGTGGGACCACAGCGCTATGGCCGCCAGGGAAGGGGTATAGGCAGCGCTGAAGCGCCAGCCTATGAGCGAAGCGAGGTTTTCCTTGAAGAGTCCGGGCATGGATGGCCGGTATTTGACTCTCCGTGAGAAGGACCTCACGTGAAGCGATGGGCAAACGAGTGACAAGCGTCCGGATTCGTTGGAACCGGCACGTGGCGAAGGCCACTTGGGGTTATATGGTCAAGCCGCACGGCTCATTAGTACGCGTAAGCTCAATGCATTGCTGCACTTCCACACCGCGCCTATCAACCACCTAGTCTAGATGGTGCCTACAGGAGAGTTGAACTCTCGGGAGATCTCATCTTGGGGCGCGCTTCCCGCTTAGATGCTTTCAGCGGTTATCGCTTCCGTTCATAGCTACCGGGCAATGCCATGGGCATGACAACCCGAACACCAGCGGAACGTCCACTCCGGTCCTCTCGTACTAGGAGCAGCCCCCCTCAAATCTCCAACGCCCACGACAGATAGGGACCGAACTGTCTCACGACGTTCTGAACCCAGCTCGCGTACCACTTTAAATGGCGAACAGCCATACCCTTGGGACCGGCTACAGCCCCAGGATGTGATGAGCCGACATCGAGGTGCCAAACACCGCCGTCGATATGAACTCTTGGGCGGTATCAGCCTGTTATCCCCGGAGTACCTTTTATCCGTTGAGCGATGGCCCTTCCATACAGAACCACCGGATCACTAAGACCTACTTTCGTACCTGCTTGATCCGTCGATCTTGCAGTCAAGCACGCTTATGCCTTTGCACACAGTGCGCGATGTCCGACCGCGCTGAGCGTACCTTCGTGCTCCTCCGTTACGCTTTGGGAGGAGACCGCCCCAGTCAAACTACCCACCATACACGGTCCCTGACCCGGATTACGGGCCGAGGTTAGAACGTCAAGCACTTCAGGGTGGTATTTCAAGGATGGCTCCACCGAAACTGGCGTCTCGGTTTCGTAGCCTCCCACCTATCCTACACAGAAGAACTCAACGTTCAGTGTAAAGCTATAGTAAAGGTTCACGGGGTCTTTCCGTCTTGCCGCGGGAACGCTGCATCTTCACAGCGATTTCAATTTCACTGAGTCTCGGGTGGAGACAGCGCCGCTGTCGTTACGCCATTCGTGCAGGTCGGAACTTACCCGACAAGGAATTTCGCTACCTTAGGACCGTTATAGTTACGGCCGCCGTTTACTGGGGCTTCGATCAAGAGCTTCGCCTTGCGGCTGACCCCATCAATTAACCTTCCAGCACCGGGCAGGCGTCACACCCTATACGTCCACTTTCGTGTTTGCAGAGTGCTGTGTTTTTGATAAACAGTCGCAGCGGCCAGGTTACTGCGACCCGCCAGTGCTCAGTCACGCACGTGACCACACCGGCGGGCGCACCTTCTCCCGAAGTTACGGTGCCATTTTGCCTAGTTCCTTCACCCGAGTTCTCTCAAGCGCCTTGGGATTCTCACCCTGCCTACCAGTGTCGGTTTACGGTACGGTTTGCTGTAGCTGAAGCTTAGTGGCTTTTCCTGGAAGCGTGGTATCAGTCACTTCGCCCCAAAGGGCTCGTCTCGGTGCTCGGCATAAAGAGGGCCGGATTTGCCTAACCCTCATGCCTACCGCCTTTCCCCGGGACAACCAACGCCCGGTAGACCTAACCTTCTCCGTCCCCACATCGCACTACAGTCAAGTGCTGGAATATTAACCAGCTTCCCATCGACTACGCATTTCTGCCTCGCCTTAGGGGCCGACTCACCCTGCGCCGATGAACGTTGCGCGAGGAAACCTTGGGCTTTCGGCGTGCGGGCTTTTCACCCGCATTATCGTTACTCATGTCAGCATTCGCACTTCCGATACCTCCAGCAGACCTTACGATCCACCTTCGCAGGCTTACGGAACGCTCCTCTACCGCGCACATTGCTGTGCACCCCGAGCTTCGGTGTCTAGCTTAGCCCCGTTAAATCTTCCGCGCAGACCGACTCGACCAGTGAGCTATTACGCTTTCTTTAAAGGATGGCTGCTTCTAAGCCAACCTCCTGGCTGTCTATGCCTTTCCACATCGTTTTCCACTTAGCTAGAACTTGGGGACCTTAGCTGCGGGTCTGGGTTGTTTCCCTTTTCACGACGGACGTTAGCACCCGCCGTGTGTCTCCCGGATAGTCTGTCCTGGTATTCGGAGTTTGCCATGGTTTGCTAAGTCGCGATGACCCGCTAGCCATAACAGTGCTCTACCCCCAGGAAGATTCGTCCGAGGCGCTACCTAAATAGCTTTCGAGGAGAACCAGCTATCTCCGAGTTTGTTTAGCCTTTCACTCCTATCCACAGCTCATCCCCATCTATTGCAACAGATGTGGGTTCGGTCCTCCAGTGCGTGTTACCGCACCTTCAACCTGGCCATGGATAGATCACTCGGTTTCGGGTCTACTGCCAGAGACTATGCGCCCTATTCAGACTCGGTTTCCCTTCGCCTCCCCTAGACGGTTAAGCTTGCCACTGACAGTAAGTCGCTGACCCATTATACAAAAGGTACGCAGTCACCCTTGCGGGCTTCCACTGCTTGTACGTATACGGTTTCAGGGTCTATTTCACTCCCCTCTCCGGGGTTCTTTTCGCCTTTCCCTCACGGTACTTGTTCGCTATCGGTCAGTCAGGAGTATTTAGCCTTGGAGGATGGTCCCCCCATGTTCAGACAGGGTTTCTCGTGCCCCGCCCTACTCAATTTCATGCACGGTGCCCTTTCGCCTACCGGGCTATCACCGTCTGCGGCGGGCCTTTCCAGACCCTTCGACTAAAACACTGTGCACTTTTGGGCTAGTCCGCGTTCGCTCGTCGCTACTGACGGAATCTCGGTTGATTTCTTTTCCTCCGGGTACTTAGATATTTCAGTTCCCCGGGTTCGCTTCGTTGAGCTATGGATTCACTCAACGATACCGCTTGCGCGGTGGGTTTCCCCATTCGGACATTGCCGGATCAAAGCTTGTTGCCAGCTCCCCGACACTTTTCGCAGGCTGCCACGTCCTTCATCGCCTCTGACTGCCAAGGCATCCACCGTATACGCTTGGTCGCTTGACCATATAACCCCAAGTCGCCTCGGGATTACACGCTTCAAACCACCTGTTCGTGCCTCGACACGTGTCTCGGTTCGGTTCGAACCAAGACGCTTGTCACTCGTTTGCCAGTTTTCAAAGAACGCAAGAACGGCCTCAGCGCCGTCCCGCTTCAAATCTTTCGTGTGCTTGTTTTCACGCCGCGCCGTGGTGGAGCCAGTCGGGATCGAACCGACGACCCCCTGCTTGCAAAGCAGGTGCTCTCCCAGCTGAGCTATGGCCCCGTGGTTGGTGGGTCTGGGAGGACTCGAACCACCGGCCTCACCCTTATCAGGGGTGCGCTCTAACCACCTGAGCTACAGACCCGGAAAGCTTTCCTGGGACGCTACGTGAAATACAGGTGTCTTGTGTGGACGTCTTGCGCGACGGCTTGTGCTGTCGCTCTCGAAAGGAGGTGATCCAGCCGCACCTTCCGATACGGCTACCTTGTTACGACTTCACCCCAGTCATGAACCACTCCGTGGTCGTCGTCCCCCTTGCGGTTAGACTAACGGCTTCTGGAGCAACTCACTCCCATGGTGTGACGGGCGGTGTGTACAAGGCCCGGGAACGTATTCACCGCAGCATAGCTGATCTGCGATTACTAGCGATTCCGACTTCATGGAGTCGAGTTGCAGACTCCAATCCGGACTGGGATCGGCTTTCTGGGATTGGCTCCACCTCGCGGTATTGCAACCCTCTGTACCGACCATTGTAGTACGTGTGTAGCCCTGGCCGTAAGGGCCATGAGGACTTGACGTCATCCCCACCTTCCTCCGGTTTGTCACCGGCAGTCTCCTTAGAGTTCCCACCATTACGTGCTGGCAACTAAGGACAAGGGTTGCGCTCGTTGCGGGACTTAACCCAACATCTCACGACACGAGCTGACGACAGCCATGCAGCACCTGTGTTCCGATTCCCGAAGGCACTCCCGCATCTCTGCAGGATTCCGGACATGTCAAGGCCAGGTAAGGTTCTTCGCGTTGCATCGAATTAAACCACATACTCCACCGCTTGTGCGGGCCCCCGTCAATTCCTTTGAGTTTCAGTCTTGCGACCGTACTCCCCAGGCGGCGAACTTAACGCGTTTGCTTCGACACTGATCTCCGAGTTGAGACCAACATCCAGTTCGCATCGTTTAGGGCGTGGACTACCAGGGTATCTAATCCTGTTTGCTCCCCACGCTTTCGTGCTTCAGCGTCAGTGTTGTCCCAGATGGCCGCCTTCGCCACTGATGTTCCTCCCGATCTCTACGCATTTCACCGCTACACCGGGAATTCCACCATCCTCTGACACACTCTAGCTGTCCAGTATCCACCGCCATTCCCAGGTTGAGCCCGGGGATTTCACGGCAGACTTAAACAACCGCCTACGCACCCTTTACGCCCAGTAATTCCGATTAACGCTTGCACCCTTCGTATTACCGCGGCTGCTGGCACGAAGTTAGCCGGTGCTTATTCCTCAGGTACCGTCAGCCCCACCGGGTATTGGCCGGTAGTATTTCGCTCCTGATAAAAGTGCTTTACAACCCGAAGGCCTTCTTCACACACGCGGCATTGCTGGATCAGGCTTGCGCCCATTGTCCAATATTCCCCACTGCTGCCTCCCGTAGGAGTCTGGGCCGTGTCTCAGTCCCAGTGTGGCTGATCATCCTCTCAGACCAGCTAGCGATCGTCGCCTTGGTGGGCCTTTACCCCGCCAACTAGCTAATCGCACATCGGTTCGTCCAGCCGCGCGAGGCCCGAAGGT
Organism: Rhodanobacter aciditrophus; assembly: GCF_050026795.1. Classification (NCBI taxonomy): domain Bacteria; kingdom Pseudomonadati; phylum Pseudomonadota; class Gammaproteobacteria; order Lysobacterales; family Rhodanobacteraceae; genus Rhodanobacter; species Rhodanobacter aciditrophus. The sequence goes on along the minus strand of NZ_JALBWP010000003.1, from coordinate 387 downwards.
CCCCCGCTTTCTCCCGTAGGACGTATGCGGTATTAGTCCCGGTTTCCCGAGGTTATCCCCCACGTCTGGGTAGATCCCGATGCATTACTCACCCGTCCGCCACTCGCCGCCAGGTATTGCTACCCGCGCTGCCGTTCGACTTGCATGTGTTAGGCATGCCGCCAGCGTTCAATCTGAGCCAGGATCAAACTCTTCACTTAAGTTTTCGACAACCCGAAGGCCGTCTATCTTTCTGAAGCGTGACCCCAACCATTGAAACTCATTACTGACTTTCTTTGGGTGGGACGCTTTGCATTGCTTGGACAGGTCAACAACCCGCCAGCGCAAGGCGTCCACACAATTCACCTGTGCACACTGTCAAAGATCAATCTCGCCACGAACCCTTCC
>NZ_JALBWP010000002.1:0-1191 GCF_050026795.1 Rhodanobacter aciditrophus | reverse complement strand
ATGGCAAAGGGCAAGTTCGAGCGCACCAAGCCCCACGTGAACGTGGGTACGATCGGTCACGTGGACCACGGCAAGACGACGCTGACGGCGGCGCTGACGAAGGTTGGTGCGGAGCGTTTCGGCGGCGAATTCAAGGCCTACGACGCGATCGACGCGGCGCCGGAAGAGAAGGCGCGCGGTATCACGATCTCGACGGCGCATGTGGAATACGAGTCGCCGGTGCGCCACTACGCGCACGTGGACTGCCCGGGCCATGCGGACTACGTGAAGAACATGATCACGGGTGCGGCGCAGATGGACGGCGCGATCCTGGTGTGCTCGGCGGCGGACGGCCCGATGCCGCAGACGCGCGAGCACATCCTGCTGTCGCGCCAGGTGGGCGTGCCGTACATCGTGGTATTCCTGAACAAGGCGGACATGGTGGACGACGCCGAGCTGCTGGAGCTCGTCGAGATGGAAGTGCGCGAGCTGCTGTCGAAGTACGACTTCCCTGGCGACGACACGCCGATCATCAAGGGTTCGGCGCTGAAGGCGCTGGAAGGTGACCAGAGCGAAATCGGCGTGCCGGCGATCATCAAGCTGGTGGACGCGCTGGACAGCTACATTCCGGAGCCGGTGCGCGAGATCGACAAGCCGTTCCTGATGCCGGTCGAGGACGTGTTCTCGATCTCGGGTCGCGGCACGGTGGTGACCGGTCGCGTGGAGCGCGGCATCATCAAGGTCGGCGAGGAAATCGAGGTGGTGGGCATCCGCCCGACGCAGAAGACCACGGTGACCGGCGTGGAGATGTTCCGCAAGCTGCTGGACCAGGGCCAGGCGGGCGACAACGTGGGTCTGCTGCTGCGCGGCCTGAAGCGCGACGACGTGGAGCGCGGGCAGGTGCTGGCGAAGCCGGGCACGATCACGCCGCACACGGACTTCGAGGCCGAGGTGTACGTGCTGTCGAAGGAGGAGGGCGGCCGTCACACCCCGTTCTTCAAGGGCTACCGTCCGCAGTTCTACTTCCGCACCACGGACGTGACCGGCGCGGTGCAGCTGCCGGAAGGCGTGGAGATGGTGATGCCGGGCGACAACGTGAAGATGGTGGTGAGCCTGATCCACCCGATCGCGATGGACGAGGGCCTGCGTTTCGCGATCCGCGAGGGCGGCCGCACCGTCGGCGCCGGCGTGGTGGCCAAGGTCATCAAGTAA
>NZ_JALBWP010000001.1:0-1110 GCF_050026795.1 Rhodanobacter aciditrophus | reverse complement strand
GAAAAAGCCCGGCATGCGCCGGGCTTTTTCGTGACACTGCCGCAAGTCCGCTTACTGCTGGACCTGCAGTTCCACGCGACGGTTCTGCGCACGGCCCGCGTCGGTGGCGTTGTCGCCGATCGGGTTGTCCGCACCGTGACCGATCGGTCCTTCCAGACGGCTCGCGTCGATCCCGTGGCTGGTCAGGTAGTCGTACACGATCTGTGCGCGACGCTCCGACAGTGCCTGGTTGTACGCCGGCTTGCCCACGCTGTCCGTGTAGCCCGCCACCGTCACGTGCACGTCGGGATAGCGCTTCAGCGTATCCACCGCCTGGTCCAGGATCGCGATCGAGTCCGACGTCGGCACCGCCAGCGCCTTGTCGATTTCCGATGCGTGCACATGGCCCTTCTTCGGATAGTCGAACTTGAAGTTCACGCCACGCAGGTCGATCACCACCTTCTGCGGCGCCGGGGCTTCCACCGGGGCCGGAGCCGGCGGCGGCGGCGGGGCCACCGGAGCCGGAGCTGCCGGCACCGCGCCGAAGCGCGACACGATGCTCAGGCCCAGGAACCAGTCGCCGTAGCCGCTCTTGCTTGGCTGGCTCTTGTCGTCCCAGTCGTAGCGGTAGCCACCTTCCACGCGCACGTCGGAGCTGTCGGTCACCGACTTGGACAGACCCAGACCCAGTTCGGCCGCAGGCGCCCAGCCACTGTCCACCGGGTTCTTGTGGTGGCTGCCCATCACACCCGCCAGCAGGTAGGGGTGCCACGCAGTGCTGCCCAGGTAATAGCGCACGGCAACACCGAGGTTGTTGCTGGCCCATTTGCCCGCGTTATGGTCGATCTTGCGCTTGGTGCGGTCGAAGAACACGTCCACCGAGGTGTTGGACGAAAGGAACTTGCCCACGCCCAGGCCGTAGTAGAACTGGCGGCTGTTGGTGTTGCGATCCGTGTCGTTGTAGTAGCCGCCGATGGTCGGCGCGATGTACCAGCGGTCATCGAAACCCTTCGGCCACGCCGGAGCGGCGGCGCTATCGCTGCTGCCCGTGGTTGCCGCCGTGTTGTCCTGCGCGTGAACGGCGCCCACGCCGCCCAAGGCCAGGGCAACCATGAAATAAAGGCCCTTGTG